>DBGCTZ010000023.1:0-1574 GCA_048388685.1 Akkermansia sp.
AACGTTCACGCTGGACCTGTCCGGAGCCGGGGATTATTCCGGCTACGGCTCATGGAGTCTCCAGAATGGAGAGGACAGCAAGACGGTGAACATGGTGTGGACGCCCAATGCGGCGGGCACGGAGGCCCGTGCGGACTCTGCGGCGTTATTGTCTGCTCCTGCCCCTGCGCCGGTTCCTGAACCCTCCTCCGCGCTGCTGGTACTGGCGGGGGTGGGGACATGCCTTTTCCGGCGTCGTCTTCCGCGTTTTTGATCAAGGAGCTGAGCCGCATTTCCTGAACCCTTCCTTCCGGGAATATTGACCGGAGCGGAAGAATGGAAGTGCGGCAGACTTTCCTGTTCTTCTACTCAAATCATACTTCACTTTAATTTATCATGACCGCACCTTATTATTCCGGCCTGCTGGGGGCCGCGTGTATGCTCGCGCCTGGCTACGGCGGTTTGATGTCTGATTCCTTTGACGTTCAGACGTACCGCGATTTTGCGGAAAACCGGGGCCAATTTGACGTCAATGCCAAAGACATCGCCATTGATGACAAGGAGGGCAATTACGTGGGGACCCTCCCCAGGATGGTGAATTTTGACGGAGTGGCGGACGCCCATATCGGAGAGGCGGCTCTGGTGGGCGGTCCCGGCTTCATTGCCACGGCAGCGCACGATTATTATAATGCATTTGTCTCCTTTACGGCACGTTTTGGGGCTGCACGCGGGACTCCCTTTTATGATTCCTACCGGAGCGTGTTGAGGAAGAACGCCTGGGGGGATGGGGAAAGCCTGACGTATGATTACCGGGTGCAGCGGCTGAGCAAGATCGTCACGGAGGCGGAATATGCCCCGTACCTGACTGATCCGGAGTATCTGGAGAATATGGAGGGAAGGCTGGTCATGAGGGCTGGTTCCGGGGTCCAGGCTATGGCGACGGGGAATGGAAAGCAGGAAAAGATTGATGCGTCCTATGGTTATTTAACAGGAGGAACCCTTACATTTGAAGGACAGGGAAAGGTGGAGGGAACCGGAGAACCCGACCCGGAAAATGCCGCGACCTACCCGGCCTACCGTTTCTGGTACAACTTCAAAAGACCGTCCGAGTCCAATCCCTTCCCTTCCGGCGCATTGTCCGGTGACAGCGGAAGCCCCTGCTACGTGTACAATGAGAATTCCGGCAAGTGGGAATGGGTGGGCGCTGCCCAGTCCGCAGCGGGCAGCGGCTACGGGGAATTTAGCCAGATGCGCTCCGGCAATCAATGGGCCAGCGATTACATTGACAGCTTCAACATCACCGTCAGCGTGTCGGAAGGCGGCGGGGACGTTCTGTGGAACGTGACGGATGCCGATGGAGCCGGAACCTTTGTCCAGGGGGATGCCGGCACGGCTTATACCGGACTGGCCTCCGGACTGCGCGGGGATACTTCCACGCTGGGGACAGCGGCCAGTAATGATCAATTAAGCGTGTGCTCCAACCTGATTTTTGACGGGTCCGGGGGCACGATCGTGCTTCAGGGCTCCATAGATACGGGAGCCGGGTCCCTCACGTTCAACCGTGACTATGTATTGAGCGACGGGGGCAATACCTC
>DBGCTZ010000024.1:0-262544 GCA_048388685.1 Akkermansia sp.
CCATGAAGTCCATGAAGTCCATGAAGTCCATGAAGTCCATGAAGTCCATGAAGTCCATGAAGTCCATGAAGTCCATGAAGTCCATGAAGTCCATTCCTGCGGCGGCATCCACCGCCCACTCCTCCTAAATCCTGCTTTTATTCCTTTTGCATTGCCCCTTGCGCCCAAATTCCTTAGTCTCGTCCAGCCGTGAGCCGCACTTACCGTCATTGCCTGGATTACAAGAAAAGCCTTATTCCCCCGGATACGGACATCTTCCGCGTGATTGACGGGGAAGGGGACGGGCATCCGGACGTATTTGCGGACCAGATGGGAGACCGAGTGCTGGTCTCCACGCGCGATTGTCCCATTCCGGCGGACCTGGAGCGCGAACTCCGGGAACTGAATGTCCCCGTGTTTCACAAAAGGCTGGAACAGAACCAGAAAGAGGCCCCCGTGCAGATTGCCGGACCGGAACTCCCCTTGCAATTTACCGTTACGGAGCAGGGCGTACGTTTCAAGATAGACATGTCCACGGGTTATTCCCAGGGCATCTTTCTGGACCAGCGCGACCACCGCCGCCAGGTGAGGGAACGGAGCAGGCCCGGCATGAGGGTGCTGAACACCTTTGCCTATACCGGGGCCTTTTCCGTATATGCCGCCTTGGGCGGCGCGCAGACGACCACCCTGGACCTCGCGCAGCCGTGCCTGGACTGGGCCAGGGAAAACTTCCTCCTGAACGGAATGGCCCCCTCCGCCCAGTACTTCTGCAAGGGAGACGTGCGCCACTGGCTGGAACGCTTTGCCCGGCAGGGCCGTACCTTCCACGGCATTATTCTGGACCCCCCCACGTTTTCCCGTGATGACCGGGGGAAAGTATTCCGGGTGGAATCCCATTACGGGGAACTGGTGGCCCAGGCGCGCGAATGCCTGGAACCGGGCGGCTGGATGCTGTGCACCAGCAACTGCCGCAAGCTGAGCCACGCGGACTTCCGCAGGATGGTGGCGGAGGCCGTTTCCGGCTTCCGGCTGACCCATGATTCCATGCCTCCTGACTTCACCGGGGAAGATTATCTGAAAAGATTGTGGATAGATTGGAAATAAATATTTTATGAAAAATTTTCCTCACTTCCGCTGACGCATTTTATCCTTTTGAAAACCATCCCGGTCTGATAGGAAACCGCCCAATTACTTTTTTCATGAAAAAACTAGCCTATGTTGCGGGCCTCTTGGCACTTACGTGCGCCCCTCTCCTTGCCGCCCTGTATGAAAATCTGGAAGTGGGGATGGACAAGGACCAGGTGCTGAAAACCCTGAGGCAGAGCAAGCAGCTTGAAGGGCCGCCCACGGACGCCCTTCTTTCACGCACCGGCCTCAACGGCGTATTTAAAACCCGGCAGCCCATCGGCGGGCAGACCTTTTCCCTGAACTTTGACTATGACCCTTCCGGCGGCCTGAGGGCCGTTGTCTTCTACTCCCGGAGCAAATGCCGCGGTTCCGAATATGAAACCAAATTAAAATCCGCCTACAAGGCGCTTCTGGTGGGCCTGACGGAAAAATTCGGGGAACCGGCGAACATGCCGGAATGGGTGGCGAAGGAATCCCTTCAGGAAGGCCGCATCCAGTACATGCACATGTGGAGGGTGGCGCCGGGCGTATTCCTGATGTCGGGCCTCGGCAACATGGGGGCCATGGAAGGATATTTCCCCCTCTTCCGCTTTTCCGGACCGTCCGGCATGCCTCCCAAGTCCAAAAGGGACCGGGAGGAACTCAAAAGGGAATGGGCCGCCATCCCGGAATTCCCCGGATTGAAGGAAGCGGAACTTCACATTTCCGATGCCGTGCGCGCCATGGGCACCAAAAAATATGAAGACGCCTTTGAATGCTTTCAGCAGGCTGCGGAACTGGGCAGCCCCCGCGGCTATTGGGGCATGGCGTTCCTGTCGGAACTGGGCAAATACGGCGTCAAGCGGGATAAGAAAAAAGCGGATGAAATGAACCGCAAGGCAGCCTCCGCCGCATATGCCCCCTCCGCCTCCAAATTTGGCGCCACGTGGCCGGATGCTGCGCGTGCGCTGGGCCTCTCCTCCGCGGCGGCCAGGGAACAGCTCCATCTGCGCCAGCGGGCGGCTGCGGAAGGCTACGCCTCGGAACAATACAACCTGGGCGTCATGTACCAGACCGGTTTTGGCGTGCCCAAGGATCTTGCCAAGGCCCGTGAATGGTTCCAGAAGGCGGCGGACCAGGATGACGTGCAGGCCAAAAGCATCCTGAAAAAACTTCAGTAACTCTTTTCTCTAATTCATTACTATCATGAGCCTATACGCACAACAACTCGTTCGCTACCCTGAACTGGGCATCTCCCTTGACTTTTCCAAACTCCCGCTGGATGACGCCTTCCTGGCCTCCATGAAAGGCCGGACAGACAAGGCATTCGCTGACATGAAGGCGCTGGAATCCGGCGCCGTCGCCAATCCGGATGAAGGCCGCATGGTGGGCCATTACTGGCTGCGCAACTCCGCCCTGGCTCCCACGCCTGAACTGAAAGCCGCCATTGACGCCCCGTTGGCGGACGTCAAGGCCTTTGGCCGGGACGTTCTGGAAGGCAAAATCACGCCTCCCCGCGCGGAGCAGTATTCCGCCGCGCTCGTCATCGGCATCGGCGGTTCCGCCCTTGGTCCGGAACTGGTGGCGGACGCCATCCCGGCCGCGGGCCTGGACATGTTCTTCCTGGACAACACGGACCCGGACGGCATGTACCGGGTGCTGGAAACCCTTCCTTTGGAAGAAACGCTCGTCGTGGTCATCTCCAAGTCCGGCGGCACGCCGGAAACCCGCAACGGCATGCTGGTGGCTCAGGACTTCTTTAAGAAAAACGGCCTGGAATTCGCACCCCAGACGGTGGCCGTCACGGGCGTGGGCTCCAAACTGGACAAGACGGCTGAAGCGGAAGGCTGGCTCAAGCGCTTCCCGATGGAAGACTGGGTGGGCGGCCGCACCTCCGTCATGTCCGTAGTGGGCCTCGTTCCCGCCGTGCTTCAGGGCGTGGATGTGGACGAACTGCTGGAAGGCGCCCGCCTGATGGATGAAAAGACCCGCCAGGACTGCGTGAAGTGCAATGCCGCCATGAAACTGGCGCTGGCCTGGTACAAGGCCACCAGCGGCAGGGGGGAAAAAGACATGGTGGTTCTTCCCTACAAGGACGCTCTGGTCCTCTTCTCCAAATACCTTCAGCAGTTGATCATGGAATCCCTCGGCAAAAGGCTGGACCTGGACGGCATTGAAGTCTGCCAGGGCATTTCCGTGTACGGCAACAAAGGCTCCACGGATCAGCACGCCTATGTGCAGCAGCTCCGCGACGGCGTAAACAACTTCTTCGCCACCTTCATTGAAGTGCGGGAATGCGCCGCGGATGCGGTACAAGTGGAAGCGGGCGCCACCTGCGGAGACTTCCTCCAGGGCTTCCTGCGCGGCACCCGCCAGGCGCTGGCGGAATCCGGCCGTTCCTCCATCACCATCTCCATCCCGGAAGTGAACGCCAAAACGCTCGGCATGCTGATCGCCCTGTTTGAACGCGCTGTCTCCTTCTATGCCTCCCTGGTGAACATCAACGCCTACCACCAGCCCGGCGTGGAAGCCGGCAAAAAGGCGGCGGGCACCTTCCTGTCCCTGCTGGGGAAGGTAAGGGGCGCCCTCGGCTCCACTCCGGAAACCGCGGCCCAGGTGGCCGCCCGGCTGGATGCGGACCAGGAAGCCGTGTACCACTGCCTAGTGCACATCGCCTCCAGTGACTCCTCCGTCAAGTGGGTGCAGGCCTGCTGCGCGGATGAAGATACCTTCTGCAAGGCGTAAAAGAGTAAAACATATTCTTTCCGGCGGGCGCTTATCAACCAGATAAGCGCCCGCTTTTTATTGATTAGAACAATCACCCCTATGAACCATTCTTCTCTGATCAACCTGAACTCCATTCTTCTGCTTGGAGGAGCTTCCCTCCTTCCCGCATCATGCGCCATCACGCAGGAAAGCCGCATGAACCTCAAAGCTCCGTCCAGCCTTTGCGGTGATCTTTCTTCCACGGTCATGGAAAGAAAGCATGCCGCAAGGCTGGATACAGCAATTTCAGTTCCAACATCTTGATCTTCTCCACGGATGTAAAATACCTGTTTACGGAAGCTGATCTGGACATCACTCCGGCAGGGAAGAGGGGAAAGGCCGGCGGAAATGACTCGGAAGCTCCCAATGTACGCATAAAAGGGAACATGATCGTATCCCGCACGCGGAACTATGAAATCCCGGGCATCATTTTTTCCGTATTATACTGGACCGGAGGTACGGTGTATGTTGAATTCCAGGTGGATATCCTTTATGACGAGCCGGATTCCTGCTTTCGGAAAACGCTCTGAACATGGATTGGCGGGAACAATCATGGGAAGAAAATGCGGAAGATATTTTCCTCCAAAAAAACTGAAAAACATTTTCGTTTTCCGTACAATTTCGAGTTGACAAAGCAATAGGCCGAAGGCATCCTTACTCGACCCTAACTCGCTATCGGGTCTTTTGTTGGCTCCTGTGGTTGACGTTTGGGCAGAATCATTAATTCGACTACAACAATCGATATGTCCACCAATTCCTGCGCATGCAGCGCATCTACTGACAAATTCGTCTATTCTTTCGGCGGAGGGTCCGCCGACGGCAATGGCAGCATGAAAAATCTTCTGGGCGGCAAGGGCGCCAACCTTGCGGAAATGGCCCGAATCGGTCTTCCTGTCCCTCCCGGATTCACCATCACCACGGAGGTCTGCACCTATTACTACGATCACGAATGCACCTATCCTGCGCAGCTTGACGCGCAGATCAAGGAAGGCATCGCCAAGATGGAGCAAATCCTGGGCCGCAAATTCGGCGATACGGAAGCCATGCCCATGCTGGTGGCCGTGCGTTCCGGCGCCCGCGAATCCATGCCCGGCATGATGGACACGATTCTGAACCTCGGCCTGAATGAAAAATCCGTGGAAGCCATGGTGAAGGCCACCGGCAATCCCCGCTTTGCATGGGACTGCTACCGCCGCTTCGTCCAGATGTACGGCGACGTGGTGCTGGGCGTGCAGAAGAACCCGGATGAAGACCACGAACCCTTTGAAGCCGCCATCGCCGCCATTAAGGAAGAACGCCACGGCAGCGCCGACGTGGAAGACACCAAGCTCTCCGCCGACGACCTGAAGGAACTCGTTTCCCGCTTCAAGAAGCTGGTGCTGGAACGCACCGGCCACGAATTCCCGGAATGCCCCTGGGAACAGCTTCAGGGAGCCATCGGCGCCGTGTTCGGTTCCTGGAACAATGACCGCGCCATCGTTTACCGCCAGAAATACGGCATCCCGTCCGAATGGGGCACCGCCGTCAACGTGCAGGCCATGGTCTTCGGCAACACGGGTGAAGAATCCGGTTCCGGCGTGGCGTTCACCCGCAACCCCGCCTCCGGGGAAAACGAATTCTACGGTGAATTCCTGATGAACGCCCAGGGTGAAGACGTGGTGGCCGGCGTGCGTACGCCTGCTCCCGTGGCTGCCCTCCATGACGTGATGCCCGCCGCCTTCAATGAGCTGATGCGCATCCGCGGAGTGCTGGAAAACCACTTCCACGACATGCAGGACTTTGAATTCACCATTCAGGACCGCACCGTGTACATGCTCCAGACCCGCAACGGCAAGCGCACCGGCGTGGCCGCCTTCCGCATCGCCTGTGAAATGGTGGAGCAGGGCCTGATCGACTGGAAGACCGCCGTGCGCCGCATTCCTGCGGACCAGGTGGACCAGCTCCTGACCCCCATCTTTGACCGTGAAGCTCTCAAAACCTCCAAGGTGCTGACCCGCGGCCTCCCCGCCGGCCCCGGCGCCGCCACCGGCCGCATCTACCTGAACGCGGAACGCTGCGTGGAAGCGGCGGACAACGGTGAAAAAGTGCTTCTGGTTCGTCTGGAAACCTCTCCGGAAGACCTGCGCGGCATGATCGCCGCTGAAGGCATCCTGACCGCCCGCGGCGGCGTCTCCTCCCATGCGGCCCTTGTTGCCCGCCAGATGGGCAAGGTCTGCGTCTGCGGCGCTGATGAAGTCATCGTGGACTACAACACCCGCACCGTCACCGTTGGCGGCATGACCTTCAATGAAGGGGACTACATGTCCATTGACGGAACGAGCGGCCTGGTGTACGCCGGCAAGGTGGAAACCTCCCCCTCTGAAATCATCCAGGTTCTGATCTCCAAGACCATGAAGCCGGAAGACAGCCGCACGTACCAGAACTTCGCCAGGCTCATGCAGTGGTGTGACGACTGCACGAAGATGAAGGTGCGCACCAACGCGGACTCCCCCAAGCAGACGGAAACCGCCATCGCCTTCGGCGCCACGGGCATCGGCCTCTGCCGCACGGAGCACATGTTCTTTGAAGGGGACCGCATCGACTTCGTCCGTGAAATGATCCTCTCCACCAAAAAGAGCGACCGCGTGGCCGCCGTCTCCAAGCTCCTCCCCTACCAGAAGAGCGACTTCAAAGGCATCTTCAAGGCGCTCAAGGGCCTGCCGGGCACCATCCGCCTGCTGGACCCGCCCCTGCACGAATTCCTTCCCCAGACGAAGGAACAGCAGCTTGACCTGGCCCAGAAAATCGGCATGCCCGTGGAAGTCATCATGCGCCGCGTGGCTGAACTCCACGAATTCAACCCTATGCTCGGCCATCGCGGCTGCCGCCTTGGCATCGCCTATCCGGAAATCACGGAAATGCAGGCCCGCGCCATCTTTGAAGCCGCTGTGGAAGTCTCCCAGGAAGAAGGCTTCTCCGTGGTGCCTGAAATCATGGTTCCCCTGGTGGCCTTCAAGAAGGAACTGGACATCCAGAAAGCCATCATTGACAAGGTTGCCAAGCAGGTATTTGAAGAAAAAGGCGCCAAGGTGGACTACCTCGTCGGCACCATGATTGAAATCCCGCGCGCCGCCGTCACGGCTGACGAAATCGCGGAAACCGCCCAGTTCTTCTCCTTCGGCACCAATGACCTGACCCAGACGGGTCTGGGCATGAGCCGTGACGACTCCGGCTCCTTCCTGCCGCAGTACCAGGAACTGGAAATCATCAAGAAAAACGTCTTCGCCTCCATTGACCAGGCCGGCGTAGGCAAACTGATGAAGATTGCCGTGGAACTTGGCCGCTCCACCCGTCCGGACATCAAGCTGGGCATCTGCGGCGAACACGGCGGGGACCCCGCCTCCGTCAAGTTCTGCAACACGCTGGGCCTGACGTACGTGAGCTGCTCCCCCTACCGCGTCCCGACCGCCCGTCTGGCCGCCGCCCAGGCAGCGCTGGAACAGGCATAAGCCTCCTTTGTTAAGGTTAATAGAACAGCCCGTGGTTCTCTGGAACCACGGGCTTTTTTGTGGACCTAGTGGACGGGATGGACTAAATGGACGGAGGGGACTGAATGGACCTGATATTAAACAACAGGGTTATTTATCCCGGTATTTGCGCTGTTTCAGTCGTGCGCGGATCATGCGTTCACGAATGCCGCCATGTTGCAAAAAATCCTGTTCCTGGGCCTGAATCAATTTAGCAAGCAGGCCAAGAGCCACGTTAATGAGGATAATGGCCGTATTCGCTCCAAAATGGTCTGGTGGAACCTCCTTGTGCCTGCCCACCCAGCGGATGACTTCCTGTGCAGAAGAAAACCTTGCTCTAATCAATTCCTGCGCATCAAGGCTGTTATTTTCCCACTGTTCTCTGGCGCAGATAAGAACGGTAATCTTCCTCTAACTCCTGAAGGCTTCTCCTGGCAATCCCCGTCAATTTTAATTCCGAGGCCTTGCTGACGCCTGAATCTACACTTCCTTCCGCAATATTCTGCATGCCGGAACGGGCTGCCTGAACCATTTGGTCATGCGTCCGCCCCTGATTCCTCACATATTTATTGCAGAATCTGAACGTAAAATCATAAACAATCTCCGCAATCCGGTAAACCACCAGATTCCTGTATCCACCATACCTGGGAATAAATCCATGGTCCGTTTTGTCCATGGAGTCCATTCTGTCCATTTATCCTATTTTTATCCATTAAAATGATAAAATATCAAATTTTATCGCCCCTCCAAGGCCCGCTTCAGCATCCTCCGGTACTCTCCCGCCGGCACCTCATACGTTCCGAACTTCAGCAAATGCGGCGTGGTCCACTGCGTATCCAGAAAAAGGAACTGGTGCGCTCTCAGGTACTGCACCAAAGCCACCAGCGCAATCTTGCTGGCGTCCGTCTTCCGGTGGAACATGCTCTCCCCGAAGAACGCCTTTCCCAGGGAAACCCCATAAAGCCCCCCCTGCAATCCTTCCTTATCCCAGCATTCCACGCTGTGGGCAAAGCCCATCTCGTGAAGCTTGCCGTACACCTCCTCGATCTGTCCGTCTATCCACTGTTCCTCCGGCTCCTCCGTCCGGGCGCAGGCGTGGACCACTTCCGGAAAGGCGGCGTCCATCCGGATTTCAAAAGGTTTTTTCTTCAGAACCCGCCTGAGCCCGTGCGGGATGTGGAAGCGGTCGTCCAGCGGAATCAGGGCGCGGGGGTCCGGTTCATAAAAGGAGATTTCCCCCGTCTCCGGGTCTGCCATGGGAAAACACCCCTGGCAGTAGGCGGAGAGAACCAGTTCCGGCGTCAGTTCAGGGGTCATCTGATTTGGTCCAGCAGTTTGCCTAGAACAGGGGAATTCAGGGCCTTGCGGTCCGGGGAGGCCATGGGCAGTTCATGAACCCTGTCCAGGGGAACCAGCTCCTCTCCTTCCAGGAAGGCCGGAGGCTCCGTCACATGGTGGATGTAGCGGGTTACCTTGTACCGGGTGACGCTGTAGGTCTGCTTCAGCACATGGGGCAGGGAAAGGGTGTGGTCGTCCTCCCGCTGGGGGAAGCGGTACATCCCGGCGTGGCGTTTCCCATCCGGACATTTTGCCAGCAGGATGGACCTGCTGCGAAGGTACAGAATGTCGTGATGTTCCACCTTGGTGATTTCCGGTTTGGGATTCTTGACGGGAAGCATTTCCGGCTGTTCCGCAGAGCAGAAGGAACGGACGGGGCACAGCAGGCAGTCCGGCGCGCTGATCCTGCAATACGTCTGCCCCAGCTCCATGATGGCGGAATTGAATTCCCGGGCATGTTCCGGGTCCACCAGGCTTTCCGCGCGGTCCCACAGGTACTTCAGGCCTTCCGTGGAATCCACGGGCACGGCATAATTGTCAATGCGGGCCAGCACGCGCGCCACGTTGGCGTCCACGATGGGGGCCGCCTTGTTGAAGGCGAAGGAAAGGAGGGCGCCGGACGTATAGGGACCGATGCCCGGCAGGCGCTTCAGCCCTTCCGGATTGTCCGGGAACTGTCCGCCGAATTCATGGACGATTTCCCTGGCGATGGCCTGGAGGGAGCGCACGCGGCGGTAATACCCCAGTCCTTCCCAGGAGCGCAGGGCCGTTTGCTCGTCCACGGCGGCCAGATGCCCCGGGGTGGGGAACTGGCGCATCCACCGTTCATACCTTCCCAGAACGGTTGGGATGGTGGTCTGCTGGAGCATCAGCTCGGAAACCAGGATGTGCCACGGGTCCGTCGTCCGGCGCCACGGATAATCCTTCCCTTCGCGCCGGAACCATTCCACCAGCGCGTTCCGGAACTTCCGGAGGTCAAAATCGGATGCGGAGTCAGGCATGCTTTTGTTCCAGGGCTTGGCGCATGGCGGAAATGTCCGGCTTGATGCCGAACCAGCGTTCAAAGGAAAGGGCCCCCTGGTGAACCAGCATGGAGAGGCCGTTGGCGACCCTGGCTCCCTGGAAGCGGGCTTCCATCTGGAATGTGTCGTCATGCGTCTGTAAATCATACACCAAGTGGTGGGCGGAAAGCAGGGCGGACGGCACGGGGGAAGGGTCCGTGGGCTTCAGGCCCAGGGACGTGGCGTTCACAATCAGGTCCGCTTCCGCCACGGCGGCATTAAAGCGCGGCGTGTTGTTCAAGTGGGCCGCCAGGCGGTCGGAGGGGCCTTCCAGCCTGTGTTCGTCAATGAAGAAGGAACTGAGCCTGTTCTTCAGGGCCTGGAGCTTTTCTTCCGATCTTCCTGCCAGCGTCAGCCGCTCGCAGTGCTGCATGGCGCAGGTATACGCCAGGGCCAGCCCGGCGCCGCCGCAGGCGCCCAGAAGCACCACTTTCAGATCGCGCAGGTCCACGAAGAATTCCTCCCGGATGGCGCGTGCAAAGCCGGGGCCGTCCGTATTGAAGCCGGAAATGGAGCCGTCCTTCTGAAAGACGAGCGTATTGACGGAGCCGGTAGCTCGGGAGAGGGCGTCCGTATCGTCGCACAGCGCACAGGCCGCCTGCTTGTGCGGTACCGTCACGTTGGCGCCGATGAATCCCTTCTCCCGGATCAGGCGCACCACGTCCGCAAATTCTTCCGGAGAGGCCTGGATGCGGATGTACCGTGCGCGGATGCCTGCTGCATCCAGCGCGGCCTGCTGCATGGCGGGGGATTTGGAATGGGCAATGGGGAAGCCGATCACGGCCAGTCTGGCGGGAACGGATTCCCCGGCATCAAACGGATGGTCTTCATCCAGAAGATCGGCCAGGGTGTAGTAGGATTTCATGGAAAGATAGTGGAACGGAAGCTGGTGCTCTGGGTGGAGTATGGCGGGAATGCCCCCGGATTTCAAGGCAAACGCATATCATTCTCCCGCCGGGGGAACCATGGCTTTTCCTGCTCCCGGTAAAAAGGCGGCAGGTTCCGGAATATCCCCTGCCGCTTGATGACGCAGGAATCATTGGCAGGAAACCGGAAGCCCGTATATACAGGCAAATACTTTCCATGAATGGGAGTTGCAGTATGATGCAGGATCTGAAAATTGCCCTTGTATGGCTGTGAGTTTGGCGCCAGGCGCCGGCTCACGAGAATTGATTGTTTGATAGCCGTGTCTTCCGGAGAAGACACGGGCTGGTTGTATTGATTGAATGTTAACCCGCACGCGGTGTGAAGGCATCGTCATGCCCTGCCGTGTGCATTTTTATCTTAAGGAACATGAGTAACGAACATAAAACAATAGCAGGATTCGACGTTAATTTAATCTGTGATTTCTTTTTAACTACGGAACGGCAGGGTCCCGGAAGTCCGGAAGCAACCTTGAAAGCGTTGAGTTTTATAGACAACCTTACCAGCCAGTCACGCATTGCCGATCTTGGCTGCGGTACAGGCGGCCAAACCATGGTATTGGCCCGGCATGCGCCGGGAACCATTACGGGAATTGACCTTTTTCCGGGCTTCATTGACCGGTTCAATGCCAATGCCCGTAAACTGAAGCTCCAGGACAGGGTGAAAGGCCTCACCGGCTCCATGGACAACCTTCCTTTCCGGAAGGAGGAACTGGACCTGATCTGGTCGGAGGGGGCCATTTACAACATCGGCTTTGAACGCGGCCTGAAGGAATGGCGCCACTATCTGAAACCGGGAGGATATCTGGCCGTATCGGAAAGCTCGTGGTTTACCGCGGAGCGTCCGGCGGAAATTCATGATTACTGGATGGAACTTTACCAGGAGATAGATACCATCCCCAATCAATTGGCCCGGATACAGAAAGCGGGCTATGTGCCCGTTGCTTTCTTCATACTGCCGGAAAGCTGCTGGACAGAGCATTATTACGCCCCGCTGGACAAGGCGCGGGAGCTTTTTCTTGCCAGGCACGCCGGGAATGAAGCCGCCGCGGAACTCATGGAGTTCCAGCGTTATGACCGGGAAATGTACGCCAGGTACAAGAAATATTACGGTTACGTGTTTTACATCGCAAAGAAGATAGAACAATGATTGATTTAACCAGTTACGGCTGGAACGGCAGGCTGGACCTGCTGAAACGGGAATCCGCGCATCCGGACCTGGTTCATGGACGGGTGGCCGTCGTGCACCGTTCATGCTGCGGGATTGTTTCCGGAAACGGACTGTTCCAGTGTGAACTGACGGGAGCCATGCTGTACGGAAAGCGGGATGATGAATTGCCCTGTACGGGTGATTGGGTCATCTTCCGGCCATTCGCGGACGGCAGGGGAATCATCGTGGACATGTTGCCCCGGGAACGGACCCTGTACCGTAAAAAAAGCGGAACGGCTGCCGGGAGGCAGGCCATCGCCTCCCATGTGGACAAGGCGTTTATGGTGCAGAGTCTTGATGAAAACTTCAATGTTCGCAGGGCGGAACGTTTCATGGTTCAGATACTGGAGGCGGATATAAATCCCGTGCTGCTCCTTAATAAAGCCGATCTGCCTTTTGACCGGCGGGAAACGGAGGAGGCCGTCAAACACCTTGCCCGCAGGATGCCGGTATTCTTCACCAGCATCCGCCGTCCGGAAACGGTTGCTGAATTGCGGGACTCCATCCGGGAGGGAGAAACGGTCGTGTTTGTGGGCTCTTCAGGCGTGGGGAAAAGTTCCCTGGTTAATGCGCTCTGCGGAAATCCGGTGCTCCAGACATCCCACATAAGCCGGGTTACGGGAAAAGGGCGCCACACCTCCACGCGCCGGGAAATGGTGCTGATGGATGGGGCGGGCGTGTTGATCGATACTCCCGGAGTCCGGGAGTTCGGACTGGCTTTGGACAATCCGGATTCCCTGGCGGAAGCCCTGGATATTCCGGATTATGCGGAGTTGTGCCGTTTCAAGGACTGCACCCATACCAGTGAACCCGGCTGTGCCGTTCTGGAGGCGGTAAGGCAGGGAACGCTGGATGCCGGAACCTATGAGAATTACCTGAAACTGAAACGGGAAGCCCTGCATTTCTCCTCTTCCGAACATGAAAGGCGCCAAAGGGACAAGTCCTTTTCCAAGCTCGTGGAGGGAGTCAAGAGACGCAAGGAAAAACATTGATTGCCCATGATGGCAGCGGGGGAGGCCCCTGGTCCCCTCCGGACAGGAAAAAGGCGGAATCCGGAAAACTCCGGATTCCGCCTGATTAATTGATGAAGATTCCTGTTCAGCGGTTACTCGCCGCAGCCGCCGTCCTTGTAGCCGCAGGAACGGCAGGACTTGCATTTGCCGTCCTGGACATAGGCCAGGGAGTGGCACTGCGGGCAGAGGGAGGCGCCGTTAAGCATGGTTCCTTCCGGAACCTTCCCGGTGGGGAGTTCCGGGAGCGCCGGGGTCTGGGTGGGAACCGGGGTGGTGATGATGCGGGGAGGGAGCACGCTCACCGTGGTATCCGGAGACTGGCCGGGAAGGCTGACGCTCGGGATGGAGAACACGTCCCGCAGGCGGTAGCCGTTGCTTTCCGGGAAGAGCCACGCCAGAATCTTGGCGATCAGGTCCACCACGGAGGCGCAGGAGCGGATTTCCGTGCAGGTGTCCGCCTCCGTATCGTCCCCCACGCGGCAGAAGCCGGAGGGCTCAAAGGAGTAATTGCGGAAGCCCTTGACCACTTCCTTGAGCGGCACGCCGAACTGGAGAGCCGTGGAAAGCAGCTTGCAGTACGCCTCAAACATGCCGGAGGCGAAGGAGCCAACCTGGCCCAGGCGTCCGAAGACTTCCCCGCAGGTGCCGTCCGCATAAACGCCTACCGTCAGGTAGCCCGTCAGCTGGCCGCCCACGGAGAACTTCACGGTCTGGCCCAGGCGGCGGCCGGGCAGCTTGCGCTGGCGCGGCTTGGACGCTTCCGCAATGATCTCGTCAATGGCTTCCGTTCCGGCGTTCACCAGCTGTTCCCAGACGTGGTTGGCCTTGAACATGCGGGTTTCCGGCGTATCCACCACGTACACGGCGTTTGCCTTGGAACCGGCGCGGAAGATGGCGATGCACTTCACGCCCAGCTCATGGGACATGATGAGGGAATCATAAACTTCCTGCACGGTGGCGGAGACGGGCATGTTCACCGTCTTGGAGCACGCGCCGGAGATGAAGGGCTGGAGGGCGCCCAGCATCAGCACGTGTCCGGCGGGGGAAATGGCCCGGATGCCGTTGCCGTTGGTGGCGGCGCAGTCAAAGACCGGAAGGTCCTTCTTGTCCATCCACGGGATGGACTCAATGTGGGCGGAGCCGTTGACCACGGTCAGTTCATCCGCCGTCAGTACGGACATATTCGCGGGATTGCTGATGTAGGCCACCTTTTCCTGAATCTCACTGCGGGATTCCGTGCCGGAGAGCAGGCGCCGCCATGCGAGGCGCACGGGGCCGGCCTGGTCGTTGCACGGGTCCACGATGATCTGGTTCACCACGGCGTCCATATTCCCCTGGAAGGCGGAGATCAGGCCGTCCAGGCCCGCCACTTCCAGAGCGGCTTCATTGACGAAGTCTTCCGGATAGCCCAGGGAACGGAGGCCTTCCAGAGCCAGGCGGTTGAACATCTTCAGGGAGCCTCCGCCCGCAAGCTGCTTCCACTTCACCAGCGTGTAATCCGGTTCAATGGACGTGGTGCCTTCATCATAACAGCCCAGCGGGGCGGAGATGGTGCCCGTGGGGGCCATCACGGAAACGAAGGCGTTGCGGTGGGCTGTGGCCTTGGCAACCTTCGCCCACATGCCGGAGGCCGCTTCCGCCAGCTTGGCGGCGGGGGCGATGCGCTCCTTGTTCATCATGGTGGGCGCCTTGAAGCTCTTGAGGTAGGCGTGCAGGGCGTAGGAGGCGGTCAGCCCCTGCGCTTCCGGCAGTGCTCCCCCGGCGTTGGCGATGATGTTTTCAATCAGGTCGTCCAGGGCCTTGGAATCCTTCTGTGCGGTCAGCGCGGTAGCCAGCTTCTGGGCCGCGTTGTGCAGGCGCAGCACGGCCAGCAGGTCCTTCTTGCTGGCGGGGTATTCCACGTAGGAACCCAGTTCCGCGCCCATTTCCGCGGAAGCCGTCCAGCAGGCCGCCGTCAGGGCGCTGCAAAGCTGGGAGGCGATCCAGCGGCCTTCGTCGGAATCGTACGGCACGCCCAGGGCCATCAGGGAGCCGCCCACGTTGGCGAAGCCGATGCCCGTGGTGCGGTACTTGTAAGTGCCTTCCGCGATCTCTTCAATCGGGAAGCCGCCGCGTTCCACGTTCAGGTCCGCGCAGACCATCGCCAGGCGTGCGGCGTGGGTCAGGGCGTCCGCGTCAAAGACGGGCTTGCCGTCCTCTCCCTTCGTCAGGAAGCGGTAGGCGTTGAAGGAGGAAAGGTTGCAGCTCGTGTTGTTCAGGAAAACGTACTCGGAGCAGGGGTTGGACGTGGTGATGGAGCCGATGGACTTGACGGGGTTCCACAGGTTGATCACGTCATTATTGTGCACGCCGGGCTCCCCGTTGTCCCAGATGGACTTGGCCATGGCCTCCAGCAGCTCCTGGGCGCGGAACGTCTGTTCAATGTGGGCCGGATTCGTGACCCAGCGCGTGTAGGTATTGCCGTTATTGGCCAGCGCCTGCCAGAAGTCCCCTTTCAGGGAGACGGAATGGTTCGCGTTCTGGTGGGAGAGCGTTTCCCCGTACAGCAGGGCGTCCATGTGCGGGTCAAAGCTGTTCCGAGTGGCCAGGGGCAGGGAAAGAATGAGGCGCGCGGCGGCTTTTTCCGCCGGGGTGCCGGCCACCAGCTTGGTTTCCGCAATCTGCTTCAGCTCCACGTGAACGTTGTGTTCGCGCAGGATTACTTTGGCGATGTCTTCCTGGCGGTTCTTCGTGTTGATGAATTCGAAAATATCCGGGTGGTCGCTGAACATCAGCACCATGCGCGCGGCGCGGCGCGTCTTGCCGCCGGACTTGATGGCTCCGGCCATGCGGTCCCAGCCGCGGTCAAAAGAGATGGGGCCGGAGGAACGGCCCTTGCCGCTGATGGGCTCCCTGGAGGAACGGAGGGTGGACAGGTTGATGCCCACGCCGGAACCGGATGCGAAGATGCGGCCTTCCGTGGTCAGGTGGTCCAGAATGTCTTCCATGCTGTCCCCCACTTCCGTCAGGAAACAGGCGGAGCACTGGGGATATTCATACGTGGACTGTACCGTGAAAGTCTTCAGGTTATTCTTGGTGCCCTTGGTATGGTAGGCCTTGTTGCCGTGGCCCGTGTAGCTTTCCCGCAGGTCCGGGCGCCCCCAGCGCCACTGTTCCCAGTGGCCGATGTTGAACCACACGGGGGAATTGGGGGCCCAGATCTGCTGCACGAGCATGGCCTTGATTTCCTCATTGAAAATCTCCGCGTCCTCCAGCGTGGCGAAGTAGCCTTCCTCCCAGCCCCACACGGTGTAGGTATTGGAAATGCGGTCGTAAATATTGCGGAAGCTGTCTTCATACTCCAGGGAGCCCGGTTCACTGCCGAAGAGGTACTTGTCCGCCGTAATCTTGACGGCGTTGTCATCCCAGTGGGCCGGAGCTTCCAGACCCAGGCGCTCGTAAATGGTCTTGCCCGTCTTCCAATCCATGATGCGCACGTCGCGGCGCGTCCAGTCCACTTCATCATAAGGGTGGACTTCGTTGTGGGAAAATCTTCTGGTGAATTTCAAACCGCCCAGCAGGTCCTTCCTCTGGGGGAGGATGATTTCCTGTCCTGTGCGCAGTTTAAGCGTAGTTTGCGAGTTGTCTGTAGTCATGGCTTGCGGAGTAGAAAGCGGTTGGGAGGATTCCCGTGGGGCAGCGCTCCGTCGCAGGGTTGGAGCGGCGCGTAGCGTGTGCATTATCTACTGAAAAATAATCCTGATGAAAAGGAAATATTGTACAGTCTTTTTTCATGTGTGCCACATCTTGTGCTTTTTCCCTCTTTCTGAGAAATTACGCTCCTCTCTTGCGTAAATTTTTTTTGTCCGGCTGACACTGCATTTTTTTCGCTTGACGCACTCATCCCTGTACGTCTTCCGGAACCGTTTTCAGCGGCGCCTCTTTCATGGGAAACTCCCCGTAAAAAGAAGGCGTTAACGGAACTGGGAAGCCGGAATAAACAGGCGTTCCAGGGCATTTTCCGACGCATGGAGCAATTTCCATAGTATTTTGAAAATAAAAAAATTGTGTCAATAAGTAACATGAAATTCTTCCTGATGCCCCTGATGGTCTTCTGCGTGATTGAAACCGGATTCCATATGGAACGCCTGAAACGGTTTTCCGTTCTGCGCCTCGGTCCCGGCACGGTTCGGGGGCCTTTTTCCCGTGCCTTAAATCAGCCTTGATGAACGGAATGCGAGACGTTATTTTAAAGGTCATGAGACTAGCTACCCTGATCTGGCTGACCAGTGCCATATGTTGCGTGCCGGGCATGGCTGCGGAGCCTGAGCGGCATGAACAGCCCGCGGCTGAAAAAGCGCCGCAGCGCCAGCCGCATGACCTCTCTATTCAAAGCATTGCCCCGGTGCCCGGCCTCCCGGTACCCATGGACCTGGCGCAGGCGGACGGCATCCGCCTGAACGCCCTGGACGTTACCGTAGCCCTGAAACAGCACCAGGCCTTTCTGGTTTATACCTGCGCGCTGGATATTCCCAGGGGAGTGAAGGGGAAGACCATTTCCGTAGGCGTGCCGTTCCAGTATGCCCCGCCGGATGAACAGGCCAACGCCGCCACGCCGGAGCCCCTGCGCGTCCTTCCGTTCACGAAGGCGGTGCAGGACATCGTGACGTCCGTGGATGATTTGAAATGTGATTTCTCCCTGGTGGAAGGGCGGCATCTCCAGGCGGACGCCCCCACCATGTTCCCCATTGCCGGAATCACCCACTGGCTGGTGGCCCAGGTTCCCAACAAGGCGGGAACCCACGTGCTCACTTTCCAGTTTTCCGTCCCTTACATACAGGATACCGTCATCACTCCGGAACCGAAAGTCACGGTGGGGGAACCCCGCCTGACGCTGCTCACCTCTCCGGTCATGACCTGGACCGGGGGCACGCCCAGGGCGGTGGTGAATGTGTACAGCTCGGAAATGACCAACCAGTCCGTCAAGCTGGACCCCTCCGCGGATCCCAAATCCATCGTGACTACGCCCAAGGGCGTGTTTACGTGGTCCCTGCTGGGTGCGGACGGCCGTCCCTACGCTCCCTCCGTTGTGCTCACGCCCGGCCCCTCCTGGATTCTGGATAAGGACGGGCACGTCACCATCCGCGGCGAAAGAGGGAAGCTTACGGACCAGTACGATGTGACGGCCAGTTCCACCCTGGACAAGGACCCCTACGGCGCTCCATGCTCGCCGGACAATCTGAAGAACGGCACGGGATATTGGGCGGAAGGCGTTTCCGGAGACGGCCAGGGGGAAACCCTGGAGCTCAAGCTCAGGAATCCGGGACGGCTGCTCGGCATCATGCTGGAAACAGGCATTTCCCCGGTGACCAATCCGGCAAGGGATTCGGAAGCGCGGCGGCACCCCAACATCGCCTATTCCATGTTCAGCCGTCCCAAGGGCATCCAGGTGACGCTGAACGGGGATTACACCTTTGACGCCACGCTGCGGGATGACTGGACGCCCCAGATCGTCGTGCCGCCGTACTACAGGCATCCCGTTCACACCATCAAGATCAGGATAGATTCCAGTTATCCCGGTACCGGAACGTCGGACACCTATCTGGGCATCCTCAAGCCGATTGTCCAATAAAAGGGCGCGGTCCGGACCTCCCCGTTACTCTCTTTTTCCTGAACCGGAAGAACGAAGTTTTTTCCCCGCCGTCTCGGAACCGTCATGAACGGTCCGCTGCGGATGGAGCGGCTTTTCAGGGATGGAACAGGGAACTGCCCGTGCGCCCCCTGGGATAATGGCGGAAGGGGAGCGTGAGCAGGTACATCAGGACGAGCGCCGGAATCTGCATCCACAGCAGGTACCAGGGCCACGGGCCGAGGAGGTCCAGCACGGACCCGCCCGCCGGCGTAGCGACCGTGAAGCCGTAATTGGTTCCCAGAAGCATGTTGACCGGGTGGACGGCTGCCAGGTAAGCGTTGGCGAACAAAAAAGCCCACAGGAAGTCCCACCGCGCCGGTTTCCAGCCCAGGGCCAGCGGCAGGTAAAGGGCCGTGATGACCGTCACGCCGTGGGACAGGAAAAAGGCAAAATACGTCCAGGACGGAAAATCATGGGCCACGGAAGGAGTGATGAGACCCTGAAAGGTGGCGCACAGCACGCAGTAGTACACGATGGAGCGCAGCACGCGGGAGGGTATCCACAGGCTCAGGGCGCAGAGCACCTGCATGACGGAACAGAAGTGCAGGGGGAGCATTTCCGCCCAGCTCTTTGCCGGTTCGTCCGCCAGCAGGGCGGCCAGGTCCGGAACCAGGCTGAACAGGCAGGCGATCCCCAGCCAGAACGTGGTGCGGCTCCGGACGGCTTTCTTATAAGACTGCCCGAGTTCCATAATGCATATTCCCGCCGCCAGGAGAACGGCCAAAGCCGCCCAGTGGGAAAACCCTGCAAATTCCAGTGGAGGGACGCCGTTCATTCAACGGCTATCCTAACAGATGAAGGGGGGCCGGGGCAACGTGAAAAGCGGGACGGGTTTCAGTCTTGCAAATCTGTCTTTTCCGGGCATACTGGCCGGCGGAATGAAACAGGGCTTGTTCATAGGGATCAGCGCTTTGCTGATGATGGCCGGTCTGACCGGATGCGACGATTCCAGTGAACGGCGCGCCCGTTATGCGGAAAAGAAACCTGCTCCCCGCCCCCTGGAAAGGACGTTTGACGCGCCCAAAAAAGTTCTTCCTCCCGCCGCTCCGGAGAAAAAGGCCCCCGCGTGGATGGATTACAAGGGAGAGGACATGCGGCAGCTGACGGAGCTTTCCGGCCGCAAGGTGCTGATTGTTTTTTACGCTCCGTGGAGCCGTCCGGCCATGGACTACGTTCAGGCGGTCAAATCCTACGCTGCGGCGCAGGACGGCAAAGCGTTTGCCGTGCTGATTGATGCGGACGCCTATCCGGACGTGGCCCGCAAGTACCGGCTGGAAGCCGTTCCCCTGACGCTCCTGTACCTGGAAGGCATGAAGCTCCGGGAAATGGTCGGAGCCCTTTCCGCCGCGCGCCTGAACGAACTGATTGAGCAGACGATACGGGTGAAGTAAAACCGTTGTTCCCGGGACTCCGGGTGATACAGGAGAGGCAATCCGGTCTTCCTGCCTGGACGCGTTGTTTCTGATGCCTTTTGCCGCGGCGCACGGCCTCCGGAAAGAGCGTTTTCCTCCGGGACGTTCCTGAACGGGATGGTCATGAAAAAACCGGTCCACGTTTCCGTGAACCGGTCATGAAAAAAGGAGAATGGGAGGGCAGGAAGGTTACACCCCCAGATTGAACGCCTTGTGCACCACGCGGGCCGCTTCCTCAATGTCGGACTCGTCCACCATGACGGCAATCTTGATTTCCGAGGTGGAAATCATGCCGGTCTTGATCTTGGCGTCCGCCAGGGCCTTGAATGCCGTAGCGCCCACGCCGGAATGGGAGCGCATGCCGATGCCCACCAGGGAAAGCTTGGCGAGGCCCGCTTCCGTTTCCACCTTCACGGTGGAGCCGAGGGCGGCCATGACCGGCTTGAGGGCGGCCTGGGCGCGGCCCAGTTCATTGGAAGGCATGGTGAAGGACTGGCGAACGTAGCCGTCATGCGCGGTATTGGCCAGAATCATGTCCAGATTGATTTCCGCCTCAGCCAGGGCGCCCAGAACCTGGGCCGTATAGCCGATCTGGTCCGGAATGCCGGTGATGGTGACGCGGGCCTGGTTGCGGTCAATGGAGATGCCGCGGATGACGACGGCTTCCATGGAGGGAGTTTCTTCTTGCACGATTGTACCGGGGTTGTTGTTCATGGAGTTGCGAACTTCAAAGACGACGCCGAATTTTTTGGCGAATTCCACGGAGCGCGACTGCATCACTTTGGAACCGTTGGACGCCATTTCCAGCATCTCGTCGTATGAAAGGGTTTGTATTTTCTTGGCGTCCTTCACCACGCGGGGGTCGCAGGTGTACACGCCGTCCACATCTGTAAAAATCTGGCACACGTCCGCTTTCAGCGCGGCCGCGATGGCGATGGCGGAAAGGTCCGACCCTCCGCGGCCCAGCGTCTGGACCATGCCTTCTTCCGTAGCCCCCTGGAAGCCGGCGCAGATGAGGATGTTGCCTTCCTGCAGGTACTTGTTCATCAGCGTGGGGTTGATGCTGTGGATGCGTCCGCGCGTATGGCTGCCGAAAGTGGTGATGCCGGCCTGCGCTCCCGTGAAGGACATGGCTTTTTCTCCCAGTTCATGAAGGGCCATGCAGAGCAGGGCGATGGACTGCTGTTCACCGGTGGCCATCAGCACGTCCAGTTCGCGTTCACAGGGGGATTCGGACAACTCTCTGGCAAGGCCGATCAGCTTGTCCGTCACGCCGCTCATGGCGGAAACGACGGCGACCACCTGGTTGCCGTCCTTGGCGGTATCATGAATGCGGTGCGCCACATTGCGGATGCGGTCAATGGTGCCGACGGAGCTGCCTCCGAATTTTTGAACGATAAGAGCCATGTAACAGGATGATGTGGGTTAGGATTGAGGAAGAAGGTGTTCAATGCGGAGTACGCGGGGTTCCGACGCCACGCAGGAAATCCGGGAGATTTCCTCCAGGGCCTTCTGGAGCTGGCCCCACGGGCAGGTGTGCAGGATGAAGACGAGGTCGTTCCAGGGAGCCCCGTCTTCAGCGATGTGGCTGGGTGCGGAGGAAGTGGCGGAAATGCCGATGCCGAAGGTGGCCAGGATGCGGGCAATTTCCGCGATGACGCCGGGCTGGTCCGCCACCTGGAAGCGCACGTAGTACGGAGTGACCGTATCATTGATGTGCATGACCCCGCAGGACTTGGCATAAGGATTGAAGCCCGTATGGTACTCCGGATAACGGCTTTCGCGCATGGCGGTGATCACGTCGCTGATGACAGCGGAAGCCGTGGGATTCTTGCCCGCTCCGCGGCCGTAAAACAGCGTTTCCCCCACAATGTCACCCGTGACGGAAATGGCGTTGAACACGCCGTTGACGGAGGCCAGAATGTGCCAGTCATGGACAAAACAGGGCTGAACGCGCAGTTCCAGGGCATCTTCCTGCCCTTCATGGTAGCGGATGACGACGAGAAGCTTGATGGTGTAGCCAAGCTTCTTGGCGAACTCGAAATCACGGCTGGTGATGTTCTCAATGCCGCTCACGTAAATCTTGTCCGGGGAAATGGTGGTGCCGTACGCCAGCATCGCCAGGATGAGGGCCTTGTGGGCGGCGTCCCAGCCGTTCACGTCCAGGGAAGGGTCTTCCTCCGCGAAGCCCAGCTTCTGGGCCTGCACCAGGGCGTCCACATAATCGGCCCCGTGTTCCCCCATGGCGGAAAGGATGTAATTGGACGTTCCGTTGATAATGCCTACAATGGAACTGATATGGTTGCAGATCAGGGAATTCTGAAGGCTCTGGATGATGGGGATGCCGCCTCCGGCGGAAGCCTCAAAATAAATGGGCGTGCCCATCTCCGCGGAAAGCTTGAAAATCTCCGCTCCGTACTCCGCCAGAAGGGCCTTGTTTCCCGTGACGACGGGCTTTCCGGCGCGCAGGGCCAGCGTCACCAGGTCATATGCCTGGCGCGTCCCACCGATCAGCTCAATGACGATGTCTATTTCCGGGTCGTTCACCAGGTCGTTCCAGTCGTCCGTCAGCAACTCTTGGGGAACGACGGTTTCCCTGGGTTTTTCCAGGTTGCGCACGGCAATGCGCTTGATCCTGAAAGGTATCTTGCTCCGGGCTTCCAGAAGGGCATGATTGCGGCACAGCGTTTCATAAACGCCGGAACCGACCGTTCCCAGTCCAGCAAGCCCAAGTTGTATAGGTTTTTCCGTCATTCCTGCCGGGGGATTATGCAAAAAAATCCCTGTAACGCAAGAGCTTTTACCGTTCCGGAAAGCAGCATGCCTGTACCCCGGATGAAGTGGAAACAGGGAAGGTGAAAAGGGGATGGATAAAAGAGAAGCGGGTCTGGAAAGAAAGTCTGGAAAAGGATGAATACCGTTTTTGGTGGCCGAGAATAAACCTGGAATACTTTTTCTGTGCATGCTCCGGCGTTTTGTAAGGGCCGGGGGGCTTCCTGCGCGCACCATAGCCCGGCCAACAGGGGAGATGCCGGAGGGGGCGGAATGTCCGGTTGTTTGCATGGAGCCTTGTTGCATCCGAAGGCATCCCTGCGGTTTCTACACCCAGATTCCAGGCAATAAAAAACCCTCCTTGAAAGGAGGGTAAAAATTGGCAGCCCCACCAGGACTCGAACCTAGAAATACTGAACCAAAATCAGGTGTGTTACCAATTACACTATGGGGCTGTCTGCTTCAGCATTTCCGCCGTTGCGGGCCGCAGTAAACCACACGGGGCACAGTCTGGCAAGAGAAAAATCCGAAAGGAGGGAATACGCTACTTCGGAGATGTCCGGAACAGGTGGATGCGGATTCCATTTTCCATCCCTGGTTGAATGCCTTGCAATCATCAACTGTTGACCCCGTACTGTTCCGGCTCTTCCGCCGCTCTGAGGGCCTCCCCATTCTCGGAAGGAGCATTCAAATAACTCTTTTTTCTGACATCCATGATGTTGTCTGCCCACAGCTCACACTGGCTCATGACGATTTGAAGAGCCTCCGGCACATCATCGGGCGGGTACTTGTATTTTTTCAAAAGACGTTTGATCATGGTGCGCATTTTTGCCCGCGCCTGGGTGCGTTTTTGCCAGTCGATGGTGCTGTTTCTGCGCAGAGCCTCCGTCAGTTCCCTGCTCATGGCGATCAGCTCGTCATTCTTATAGAAATCCTTAACGGCCTGCGGCCTGTTCAGTGCGTCGTAAAAAGCTTCTTCTTCGGGGGAAAGGCCATGATTTCTTCCTTCCTTGCGGGCTTCCGCCATCTGTTTCGCGAGTTTCAGCATCTCCGCAATGACTTCTTCATTGGTAATTAACCCATTGATGTAGGAATTAATCAGCCGTTGCATCTTCTCGCTGAATTTTTCCGACTTGACGATGTTGGTCCTCTTGTAAATGGAGACCTGTTCCAGAATCAGCTTTTTAAGCAATTCCAGGGCAAGGTTCTTTTCCTTCATCCTCGCAATTTCCTCAAGAAACGTTGGATCAAAAAGAGAAAACTCCCTGGAAACATCGGAAAACAAATTGATGACGCCTTCGCTCCGGATGCTTTGTTTTAACAGTGCGTTAATTCTGTCGTTCATCTCCTTCAGGGAAATTTTCTTCCCGGCACCCGCGCTTCTGAGCCTTTGCACCAGAACCCGGACGGACTCAAAGAAGGCGGCTTCGAAACGGTCGGTTTCCTGGGTGATGGAGGCGCACAGGGACAGGGCCTGGCGCAGCATCAGCGCTTCCCTGAGGAAACATTCCTGTTTCTTTTCCTTATCCCTGCCAATGATAAAATTAACCGCTCCGCTGATGCATCTGGCACGTTCAAGATCAGTACCCGTCGTGAATCCGGAATAGTTAAATCCATGGAACAGATCCCGGCAGATGCTGAGTTTTTCCAGAAACTTGGGATGGGCCGCTTTGGCCACGTCGGTATCTCCGTAGTTGGCTTTATCCCGGCCTGTGTAATCATTCATCGCCTGCTTCAGGGCGGAAGCGATGCCCACATAATCCACCACCAGCCCCCCTTCTTTGTCGCCGAATACGCGGTTGACGCGGGCAATGGCCTGCATGAGGTTATGGCCGCTCATCGGCTTGTAAACATACATGGTCGCCAGGGAGGGCACGTCAAACCCGGTCAGCCACATATCCACCACAATGGCGATTTTCATCGGGCTGTCATTATCCTTGAACTCCCTAGCCAATTCATTCCTGTAGCTCTTGTTGCCGATGATTTCTCTCCATTCTTCCGGATCATTATTTCCGGAGGTCATCACCACCTTTGCCTTTTCCTTCCATTCCGGGCGCAATTCCAGCATGCGCCGGTAAATTTTCATGGCGATGGGGCGGGAATAAGCCACAATCATGGCCTTGCCCGTCAGCAGGCCTTCCCGGTAATGCTCATAGTGGTCCAGAATGTCGTGGACAAGGGAATCAATGGTGTTGTCATTGCCCAGGATGGCTTCCATTTGCCCCAGCTGCCGCTTGCTACGCTCAATCACATCCGGGTCGGCGTTGGCGGCCATGAGGTCGTATTCGTCATCAATCCGCTTCAAGGTTTCCTGATCCAGATTCAGCTTGATCAACCGACTTTCATAGTAAACGGGGCGGGTGGCCCCGTCCTCAACCGCCTGAGTCATGTCGTAGACGTCAATGTAGTCCCCGAACACTTCGCGGGTGCTTCTGTCTTTGGTGGAGACGGGAGTTCCCGTAAAGCCGATATAGGTGGCATTCGGCAGGCTGTTGCGGATGATGCGCGCCGTGCCGACAACTCTTTTGGCAATTTTTTCGCCTTCTTCATTTGTGGAAATCCTGATCTTTTCCGCCAGCCCGTATTGCCCACGGTGGGCCTCATCCGCCATGACGATGATGTTTCTGCGTTCGGAAAGAGACTCATGGGATTCCTCAAACTTCTGCATGGTGGTAAAGAAAATCCCGTTGGCTTTCCTCCCCTGTAAAAGTTTTTTCAGGTGTTCCCTGCTTTCTGCCCGGATGGGTTCCTGCCTCAGGAAGCCCTTGCATTTGGCGAATTGCCCATATAACTGGTCGTCCAGGTCGTTCCTGTCGGTAAGAACAACGATGGTCGGGCTTTCCAGAGCCTCTTGCAGGAGGTGGGCGTAAAAGACCATGGACAGTGATTTGCCGCTCCCCTGCGTATGCCAGAATACCCCGCCCTTGCCGTCGGTAAGAGTGGCGTTCCGGGTAGATTCAATGGCTTTTTTAACGGCAAAATACTGGTGGTAGCCCGCCAGTATTTTCACGGTCTCTTTTCCGTTATTGGAAAAACAGATAAAATTTTTCAGAAGATCCAGCAGGCGTTGTTTCCGGAACAGTCCCTCGAAAAAGGTGTCGAACTGGGCGAACCTGGTATTTTCATAACTGCCGTCGACCGTTTTCCATTCCATGAAACGGTCTTCTCCGGAGGTGATGGTTCCGGCCTTGGAAGTCATTTGGTCGCTCATCACGCAAATAGCGTTGTAAACGAACATGGAGGGGATTTCCTTCATGTAATTGCGGAGCTGCCGATAGGCTTCGGAAGCGTCCGTCTCTTCTCGGGAAGGAGATTTCAACTCAACAAGCACGACAGGCAGGCCGTTCAGGAACAGAATCATGTCCGGCCTCTTGCAGCTGTTTTCCATGAATGTCCATTGATTGGCCACGACAAAGGAATTATTGGCCGGATTGTTGTAATCTGCCAGGTAGACAATGTCGGAACGGAGTTCGCCTTTGTCGCGGTATTGTACGGAAATTCCGTTTTGCAGATAGTTCATAAACACGGCATTCCGCTGTACAAGCTCTCCATTATCAATATTTTTTAATTTGTTGAGCGCTTCCGTCACAGCCTCTTCCGGCAAAGCGGGGTTTAAGTGGAAAATGGCGCTTTTCAATTCACCTTCATAAAAGGGAAGGTGATAGTCGCGCTCCATGTCGGGACCGTAAACGTGGGTGTAGCCCATGTTCTGGAATAGTTCCACTACAGACTTTTCATAGCTGTCTTCCGTGTATGCTCCTGCCATCTGAATGCGTGCTTCAAGGTTGATGATGAATGTAATTATACAACTTTCTGTTGAAAATCAATCATTTTGTGATGGGAAGGGATCTTGAAATATCGGTTGTTATGATGTTGATATGTTGTTAAACAAATTGAGACGAGAAGAGGCTAAACAGGCCAATCATTGATCCGGCTAAATGATAATTTAGCGGCTTAGAGTCGAATATTGGAGACGTCAATTTCGCCGGACATCAACTTTGGCAGTAAATTATCACGAAGTTTGGACAGTTTTTCGTTTTGTCTTTTATTTTCTTGCATTGCTAAATACATAGGAGAAACGATGTTTTCAAACTGTGACAAAGCGGTAGAAGATGGTATTACTACTTCCATTGTATTTAGAATATCTGTAGTCATACTCGGAACAGCAGAACCAGCGTTCATTGATGCAAGGTCTTTAGATTTAACAAAGTGATATACGAATTTAGCCACATTAGGTTTCTTCATTTCAGTGTAAAACATTGTATCGACAGACCAAAAAGGCTCGTTGACATATATGACATTATTTAGAGAGCCTTTTCGTGGAATAAGAACAGACTCCTTTTCGTACAGAGGGCGTTCTACACCACGCATGATACCACCTGAGCCGTATACTGGATAATGCCCATCCACTAGTTTTTTATGGTCTTTTCCATATTTAACAGAAATTAGATCTGATAAGTAACCTTGTTTCCATTCAGGTTTGGCATTGATTGAGAATATTTCAGTGTATATGGCTTGTGCTTGAGCAAGTAAATTATCATTTATCCGGCGGTTCAGCTCGATCTTATCATCGAGAGACGAAAGGGTAGAGGCAATTTTATTTTGTAACGATAGTGCTGGTACTGATATAAGTTGTTTTGCCAATTCTGACACAGCTAACCCTGGTTGAGCTGATTGCCCGGAAAATCTGCCTAACTTCATTACACCGAGCAAATAAGCTAAGAAACGAGTATTATTATTATCATTCGCAACGGCAATAATGGCGTGTTCGGTCATATATGCTTTTCCCTTGAAATATCGTACATTACCACAAAACGCACCTTGACGACCAATAATAGCGCAATCTCCTTCAAAATTATAACGAGAAGTATAGCCTCTCAATCCATTTCCCCCAAAAACTGGATAGTCTCCATTTGGAGTTATTTCATCAGCCTTTATTCCCTTACCACTTTTGAAATGAGAGAATAAATCTCCTATCTTATATATTTTCCATTCTTCCATAAATGAGAATTAGTTTTTTCTTTTACATAGTTACATATGTGTGATAATTCAGATTTCATTTTCAGTTTCCTCCATTTCTTCATCTGTATCATATGAGGCACTTAATAACTCTTGAGCATCCATATTATATAGTATATTAAACGTACATTGTTCATTTTCGACTACTGCCGTAAATTGAATAGATACTCCTTCATATGTATTTTTATAAGAAACAAGATTAATAAATTTGTATGAAGAATTACTACTAATATTTGTTTCTGTAAGTATTCTTTCTATAAGGTATTTATTATCTTTTAAGTGCCCCTCTATGCGAGTTTGAGTAATAATATTGAATTCTTCTGCCAAAATGGATTCAACCTCTTTTGCTTTATTGCATATACGAATGTCATGATTAGAATTTTTGATATATGAGAGATCAAAATCTTGATCGTTAGTTATTAAAATTCCTAATTGATCTCCTGTATGTTGAAAGACGGTGTCTAAAAGTAAAGCGTCTTTAAATCCTGCATCAGTATATTGTTTTCTACCAGAGGAGGCTTTGCGGAAAGGGTTAATTGAGCAAACTGCTTTATTAACAAGAGCTACTATTGTCGCTTCATCTCTTGGATAAGGTACAATATTAGTTATGTTCGAGTTATTGATAAAATCATCCGTAATGACTGTTAAATGATTTTCGAAATTTGAAAAATCATTAAATTCTTTAAAATCACAAGTAAATTCAATAAGATCGCCAAATGATTTTTTATAAGATTCTATTTTGTTATGAATAGAATCCTTTTCGGATTTAAAGTGAGATTTGAGATGTTCTTTTATTTCTAACCAAACAATTTCAGGAATACAAATTTGAATTTTTTCTTTTAAATTTAAATCAAGAATTAACCTTTCTATTTCGTAATACAAGGGAGATATAGTTATCCTTGAGAGGAAAAGAGAGTTTCCAGAATGTCTGCATTCAAGAGAATTAGTATCGAAAAAGATATACGCTTTTTCATAATTATTCATAAAAAATTACATTAATTTATATATTATACCCGATAGCCCCTAATCGTTCCTTAATTTCTGTTTCCAGTTTGTGGGATTTCTCGAAGAGTCCGGACAGTTCGGAAGTTAAACGGGCCATTTTTTCTTCAAAAGGTTCTCCGTCGTCTTCCTGTTTCTCAATTCCGACGTAGCGGCCGGGGGTGAGGATGTAGTCCTGCCGTTTGATAGTTTCCAGATCCGCGATGGCGCAGAATCCCCTGACCTCCGCCAGGGAGCCTTTCTGGAAAGATTCAAAGGCATCGGCCAGTTTCCGGATATCTTCCTCTGAAAAGTCGCGGTGCTTGCGGGTGACCATGGTTCCCATTTTCCGGGCGTCAATGAACAGCGTTTTGCCTTTCTGCCGCTTGTTTTTGCTGATAAACCAGAGGGTTACGGGAATGGTTACGCTGTAGAAGAGGTTGGGGGGCAGGGCGACGATGCCTTCCACCAAATCCGCCTCAATGATGTTTTTGCGGATTTCCCCCTCGCCGGAAGACTGGGTGGACAGGGAGCCGTTGGCCAGCACCAGTCCGATTTTCCCATCCGGGGCAAGGTGGTGGATCATGTGCTGGATCCAGGCGTAGTTGGCGTTGCCCGCGGGGGGGATGCCGTATTTCCAGCGGACGTCGTCCTGCAGCTGGGCCTGCCCCCAGTTGGAGAGGTTGAAGGGAGGGTTGGCCATGATGAAGTCTGCCTTAAGGGAGGGATGCAAGTCATTGAAGAAGGTGTCCGCCTGGTGGGGGCCGAAATCGGCTTCAATGCCCCGGATGGCCATGTTGATTTTTGCCATTTTCCAGGTATCCGCATTGCTTTCCTGACCGTAAACGGCGATGCCGTCTTTCCGCCCGCTGTGCGCCTGAAGGAATTTGACGCTCTGCACGAACATGCCTCCGGAGCCGCAGCATGGGTCGTAAATCCGGCAGTTGTCAAAGGGTTTCAAGATGGCGACGATGGTTTTGACGATGCTGGCGGGGGTGTAGAATTCGCCGCCTTTCACGCCTTCATAGGCGGCGAACTGGGCGATGCAGTATTCATAGGTCCTGCCCAGCAGGTCTTTCCCCGCCTCAGCATTCCCCATGTCCATATTGGTGAAGATGTCCACGACGTTGCCCAGCACCCGTTTGTCCAGATCCGGGCTGGCGTAGTTTTTGGGAAGGACATTTTTCAGGCTCCTGTTTTCGGTTTCAATGGCAAGCATGGCTTCATCAATAACCTTGCCGATTTCTTCCGTGTGCGCCGCTGCGGCCACGGCGGACCAGCGCGCTTTTTCCGGGACAAAAAAGATGCTTTCCGCCAGATATTCGTCACGGTCATTTTCAAAGCCTTCCCCTTCCGCCAGGAGCGCCTGGAATTTCCGTTCAAAGGCGCAGGAGATGTAGCGCAGGAAAATCAGGCCGACGATAACTTTACGATAGTCTGCGGCGGGGATGTGCCCCCACAGTTCGCAGGCGGCGTCCCATATTTGTTTTTCAAAGCCAATGTTGGCGTTATTTTTTTCAGCCATTGCAGTTGTGGTTGTACGAGAAAGCAGTTTAGGGTGGATGACGGAACGCGTCAAGGTTCAAGGAAGAGGGATGAAGACGGGCCGGACAGGAAGATTCCGGGGCTGTTCTCCTTCCTCCGGATTTTGTCCTTGAAAGAACGCTTTTGGCTTTCACTTCCCCGGTAATATTTTTCCCGGGCGCGCCAAGCCGATTGAGGATGGGCGAAGTGTTTTTCAATGTTCTTTGGCTATGTGCCTGGTATAGCTTAACCGTTTGAACATCAGCATGGGAATGGCTACTCCGATCACCAGGGAGAAGATGATGAAGAAGGCGGTGATGCCGTTCTTGCAGATGTCCACAATCAGCCGGTTCATGGTGGCCGTGTCCTGGTTTTCCTGCATGAACTGCATCAGGGCCAGAATGGTCTTGTACGCGTACACCCCCGGAATCATGGGCAGCAGGGAGGGGAAGGCGAAAATCTCCGCCGGGCACTTCACCAGCTTGGCCGTCATGACGCCCAGCATGCCGATGGTGAAGGCGGCGATGAAGGTGGCGCTGGAAATGTCAATGGACCAGGAATGCTGCATGTAAAAGCGGAAGGCGTGGCCGATGGCCGCCAGCAGGGCGGAGACGGCAATGGCGCGCTTGGGCGGATTGGAAATGACGGCGAACCCCGTGGCGGCAATGGCCGCCATCAGGCCGTCCAGAAGGATGGAGGAAAGGAAATCCGGGTTCATAAGCTGTTTACCCCCACGATGAGCATGGTTGCAGAAAGGCCGATGGTGATGCAGGTAATCATCATGATGGAATGGACGCCGCGGGAAATGCCCATCAGGATGTGGCCGTGCATCAGGTCCATGATGGAATTGATCATCTGGACGCCGGGCACCAGGAACAGCACGCTGGTGGCCAGGGCGATCTGCGGCGTGGTTCCGATCTGGAAAATGACGGCGCACGCGGCCGCCATGGAGGCCGCGAAGGCGGAAAGAATGATCACGCCCAGCGGATTATACTTCAGCCGGGAAAGCTGCTGCTTTACCAGGAAGCCCAGCAGGGTGGCGAGAAACACGGTCAGCATGGCCCACAGGTCCCCGTTGAACAGGCGGCAGAAGGCAGCATTCCCAATACTGACCAGCAGCAGGTCCGTCCAGCGGGAAAACCTTTTGGTGCGCACGATGGAGCGGAACGCCTGCTCCATCTCCGCAATGCTGACGTTGTTGTCTACCGGAAGCCAGCTCAACTCACTGAGCTGCTGGATCAGGTTCAGGTTGAATGCCAGGGGTTTCAGTTTCCGGACGGAAGTGCGGCGCAGCGTCTCGTCATCCTTGCAGATCAGGCTCATGGTGATGTTGCGCTGGAAGATGGTCATGTCCGCGCTGTACCCGTACGCGGCGGCGATGCGGGAAATGTTGCGGACGGCGCGGTTGGTGTGCACCCCTGCGCCCATGAGCGTAGTGGCGTACTCCAGCAGGAACTCGGAAAGGGCCTGTATTTGGTCGGTATGCTGCATAGATGAAAAAAGGGGAATAAAAGTAGGAAGGTCAGGAATGGGCGGCCTGCCTTCTGGCGGCGTAATCCTTCTGCTGGTCTTCTCCGGTAATGCCTACGGAAAAATACGTGCTTTCCGGGTGGGAAAACACGAGTGCGCAGACGGAGGAAACAGGCTGCATCATCCAGGTCTCCGTCAGGCTCATGCCCGCTTCCTCCTGCGCGTGGAGCAGGCTGAACACGGTTTCCTTTTCCTGGTGGTCCGGCTGGCTGGGATACCCGCAGGCCGGGCGCACCCCGGACTCTTCCGGGATGTTCCACAGGAGGCGCAGCTTGTCATGGGAGATGGAGGCGAAGGCCTCCACCAGGCGGTCCGCCAGCGAACTCACCAGCAGGGCCCGGTAGGAATCATTCCTGGCCTCCCATTCCTTCGCCCAGTGCCTGGAACCGTGGATGCTGACAGCCATGGCCCCCACATAATCCTTCACTCCCGCGGGAGCGACGAAGTCCGCCAAAGCGAGCCGGGTCTTCCCCTGGTTGTTCAACTGCTGGCGCTGGGTCAGCAGGGTGGCCTGCGCCACGCTTCTGGACTCATCCGTCCAGACGGTGATGTCATCATGGCTGGCCGTGGAATTGGCCGGGAAAATACCGATCACGCCGCGGGCCTGATAGCGGTTCTCCCTGACGGCCTGGTCCAGCAGGTCGCGGGCGTCCTGGTACAGGGCGGCGGCCGCTTCCGCCTTGGAAGGATCCTTCGTGCGGAACTCCTGCGCGGCGCGGTTCCAGGAACCGTGCAGTTCCCAGGCGTGGAAAAAGGGCGTCCAGTCAATCCGCTCAATCAGCTCCTCCACGGTCACGTAATAGCGCGGATCGTCGCTGCAGCAGCCGCAGCTCACGGAGCTGTGCAGGCTGCCGATGGAAACCGGGCCCAGGCGTGCGGGCACGGGGGGAAGATAACCGCCCTCCGCTCCCTTCCAGCGCAGTTCGCGGGCTTCCTCCAGGGTCAGCAGGTCGCGGACGGGCTTGTTTTCATGCCTGTTGCGCAATTCCTCCTGCCGGGCCTTCACGGCGGCGATGTAGGAATCCTTCTTCTCACTCACCAGGGAGGCGGCTGCGGGCACCACCTGGGAGGCGTCCACCGTATGCACCACGGCTCCCGTATAATGGGGGGCGATCTTCAAGGCCGTATGCAGGGCGGACGTGGTGGCGCCGCCCACCATCAGCGGAATCGTCATCCCCCGGCGCTGCATCTCCGCGGCCACATGGGACATCTCCTCCAGGGAAGGGGTGATCAGGCCGGAAAGCATCACCAGGTCCGCGTCTTCCGCCTCCGCCCGGTCCAGGATGGTATCGCAATGGACCATCACGCCCAGGTCAATCATCTTAAAGCCATTGCAGCCCAGCACCACGCCCACGATATTCTTGCCGATGTCATGCACGTCTCCCTTCACGGTGGCGATCACGGCCTTGCCCGTCTTGGAGGAGCCCTCGCTGTCCGCTTCAATGTACGGGGTGAGCCAGGCTACGGCCTGCTTCATCACGCGGGCGCTCTTGACTACCTGGGGCAGGAACATCTTCCCGTCCCCGAACAACTGGCCGACGACCTTCATGCCATCCATCAGCGGGCCTTCAATCACGTTCAGCGGGGAGCCAAGCTCCTGGAACGCCTCCGCCGTATCCGCGTCCACAAACTCCGTAATGCCCTTGATCAGGGAATACTCCAGACGCTTGGCAACGGGCTGTTCCCGCCATTCCAGCACGGGCTTCTTCTCCGCTCCGGCCTCCGTCTTCTCCGCGGCCAGCTTTTCAGCATACTCCGTCAGGCGCTCCGTGGCGTCCGGGTCACGGTTCAGCAGCACGTCTTCAATCAGCTTCAGCCGATCCTCCGGAATATTGTCGTACACCTCCAGCATCCCGGCATTCACGATGCACATATCCAGTCCCTGCCGGGTGGCGTGGTACAGGAAGGCGGAATGCATGGCTTCCCGCACCGGGTTGTTTCCGCGGAAGGCGAAGGAAACATTGGAAATGCCGCCGGAAATGTGGGTGAAGGGAAGGTTGCGGGAAATCCAGCCTGCGGCCTTGAAGAAATCCAGGGCGTAATTCGCGTGCTCCGCAATCCCGGTGCCGACGGTCAGCACGTTGGGGTCAAAAATAATATCCTCCGGCGGGAACTGCACCCGGTTCACCAGCTGGTCATACGCCCGCTTGGCGATGCGGACGCGGTCGTCGTAATTGGAAGCCTGCCCCTGTTCGTCAAAAGCCATCACAATGGCAGCCGCGCCGTACTTTTTAATCAGTGCCGCCTTCTTCAGGAACTCCTCCTCCCCCTCCTTCAGGGAAATGGAATTCACGATTCCCTTGCCCTGCATGCATTGCAGGCCCGCTTCCAGCACTTCCCACTTGGAGGAATCCACCATAAAGGGAACGCGGGCGATATCCGGCTCCGCGGAAACGAGATTCAGGAAACGGACCATGGTCTCCGGTCCGTCAATCAGGCCGTCGTCAAAGCAGAAATCCAGCACCACGGCTCCGTTCTCCACCTGCTGACGCGCGATGGACACGGCCTCCTCATACTTCCCCTCACGGATCAGGCGCGCAAACTTGGGAGAACCCGCCACGTTGCAGCGTTCCCCCACAAAAAGGGTATTCTTCTCCGGCGTATGGTTGTACGCCTCATAACCGGACAGGCGCAGCACGGGCTCCTGGGTGGCCGGAACGCGGGGAGGCAGCCCTTCCACGGCTGCCGCGATGGCACCGATGTGCTCCGGCGTGGTGCCGCAGCAGCCCCCTACGATATTCAGCAGGCCCAAGGAGGCGTACTCTTTCATGAACCGGGCCATATCCTCCGGAAGAAGGTCGTACCCGGTGGGGCTGAGCGGGTTGGGGAGCCCGGCATTCGCGTAAATGGATACGGGACAATCCGCCAGGCCGGAAAGCTCCTCCGCAAAGGAGCGCATCAGGTCCGGGCCCAGGGCGCAATTGATGCCCACGGAAAAGGGGAGCACGTGGCGGATGGAATTCCAGAACGCCTCAATCGTCTGTCCGGACAGCGTGCGCCCGGCCTTGTCCGTCAGCGTGACGGACACCATGACGGGAACGGCGTTCTTCGGCTGTTCCTCAAAAATCTCCTGAATGGCGAACAACGCCGCCTTGGCATTCAGCGTGTCAAAAATCGTCTCCACCAGCAGCAGGTCCACGCCGCCTTCCAGCAGGGCCAGAACCTGGTCTCGGTAAGCCTGCCTGAGCTGGCGGAAATTCACGGCCCGGAACCCCGGATCATTCACGTCCGGAGACAGGGAGCAGGTGACGGGCAGCGGCCCGATGGACCCGGCCACCAGGCGCGGCCTTCCGTCCGCCGCTTCCGCTTCGTCACAGGCCTGGCGGGCGAGCGCGCAGGCGGCCATGTTCACTTCCCGGATCAGGGACTTCAGTTCAGGGGAATCCACTACCTCCTGAAAATAATCCTGGTCCTTGCGGTGCCCTTCTTCCGGACGGTGCCAGAAATAATCATGCTGGCCGATGCTGGTGGCGCTGAACGTGCAGGTTTCCAGAATATCCGCACGCCCCGTATCCAGAAAGCGGCGGTGGATGTCCAGAATAACCTCCGGCCTGGTCAGGACCAGCAAATCGTTATTATTCTTCAGGTCATTGGGGTACTGGGCCGTATCCGCAAAACGTTCCCCCCGGTAATCCTCTTCTCCCAGTCTGAACTTCTGGATATTGGTGCCCATGGCGCCATCCAGGATGACAATCCTTTTGCTCAATTGGTCCTTCAGATAATCAAGGCGTTCGAATCTGGATGCTCTGGTCATATGGCGCGGAAAATCTACCGTTCGTCCCTGCTCCAAACAAGGACAATTGGCGTCACGCTTGCTGCGGAAACTGCCATTCATGGCCATGCGTTTTTAAAACCTTCCGTTTACTATCCTTCTGTCCCTCTGAAATGAGTGGAAAGCCATCTTCAGGAAAAATGTAAATGTTGTGCGTAAAATGCCTGGGGCATCATATTTCTGGCGCATGGAAGCACGGGAACGGTGTGTTTATGGCATGATGATATGGCCAGGATAACGTTGGAGGTACTTTTCACTCTTCCAACCCGCGGAAGAAAAATCTGTGGAGAAGAGGGCTCTCCGTGGTTGGAGCGTCCGCGGTATTTTCTTTAATACTGTCCTGCATGAAGCTCCATCAGCAACTGCAAAAAACAGAACCGATCATTGAACAAATGGTAATAACATGTATATAAAATGTGTATAACTCTTGTGGTTTGTCCGGGAATCAGGCGCGCTAATACCCTTCTCTGAAGACGGTTTCACGGATTGAGAGGGAGAACGGCGGGGGGAAAAGAAGCTTCCTGTTCTTCTTCTCCTGTCCCCTATTTGAGTCCGGGGCTTGGGAGCATTTTTCTATCTCCGCCCCCGGATGGTTTTTCTGCATTCAGGATTTGGCAGCGTAAAAAACAGGTTCGGATATTGCCTGAAGAAAACACGCTATGTAAATAGAATGTGAATAATAAGTGTATAACTAAACTAAAATATTTGCAAAAAATAGTAATAAACGCATAAAATGAATAAAATGTGATGAAAATTGAAATGAAGCTTTGAAAAACTTCCATTCCCATGCAGGGACAATCATTCGGGTTGGGAAAGCGGATTCTCTTTTACGCACAAGTAACTTTCTTTGAAGAAACTGCGGCGTAAAAATACATCCGGTTTATTGAAATGAAGACGGATTTCTAATCCGCAGTCAAGTTCCAAGCTTGAGAGGAAATGATTTGAAGGAAAAACTCTTGTTATTCTCAAAGCATTCTGCTGGGAGCAGATGCCTCCAGACCTTCATACTAATCACAAAATCTGAAGCATAGCGAAGGAAAATCTCTTTTCAGGCATGCTGATTTTCAATGGCCAAAAGAACCTTGTTTCCAACTTGTTGTACCTTGGAATCTGCAGGGATGCACTATTGCTTTCCCGTTTCAGGGATTGCCCCTTCTTTGGATGGTGCGTATGCAAACTCTCTCGAACGGATTAGAAATCCGCTAATCTGATTTCAGTGGGTGTTTTGGCATTTTTGGTGTCAGGCCGCTCCAATTAACTACATGATATACGACGAGAAGACCGGGCTTCCCTGAAATGGGGAGGCCCGGTACTTGATCAGGGAAAAGGAAAAACATCTCCTTTCCCGGTTGGTTGTTGAACTGCATGCCTCTTCCTCCAAAAGCAAATCGGGAGGGTTCTCCTGAAAAAAGTCCTGACGGCTGCCGGAACTGTGCAAATGGCTTATTCCGCCGTTTCAGGAGCCTGGGGCTTCTCTTCTGGAAGAATGCCGGGAGGCACGAACAAGGCTGTGGCGGGAATAATGACGGGAGCGGGAATCTCCGGACCGGACCAGGCGACGGACATATGGTCCGGACCGCCGTCCTCCTTGTGGATCACCAGCAGGAAATAAAATCTGCCCGCTTCCAGCTGGATGGGTTCGGAAGCCTGATTGGGCTGGTTGCTCCAATTATGGAGATCGGAATACCCCTTGACGGTGGCAATGCAGGCCATATCCTTCTGGGTGGCGTCCTTGCCAAGCCACAGCTCGGCGGAATCGTCGGAAGACAGGTAAAGGCGGTACTGGCCGCTGGCCGGAACCCGGAGCAGGGCGGAATAACGAGCCCCGTACCGGTCGCCCAGATTCTTCACATCCAGGCTGGTTATCTTATGGACGGCTGATGCCGCCGTTTCAAAAACCTTTCCGTGCGTCAAATCCCTTACCGAACCTCCCGGAATGCCGAACCATAATTCCTGCGCTACACCCGGAGAAGGCTCTCCGGCGTCAGAAGCGCCGGAAGCGGCTTCCGACAGCATGGCGCCGCACAGGAGGCTCAGGATGGGCAAAATAACGTTCATGGATGAATGGGGCAGAGGGATACTCTCTGCAACGATTACGGAAGAGACGCCGGAAACCTTTCAAAAACGGCGTCATTCACGGGGTTCGGTGTCATGGGGAGGCTCTTGAGTCTGACTGTCTTCCTTCTGGCGGCGGGAACCGCTTCTCCAAATCATCCAGCCGATCAGGAACGCCAGAACGCCCAATCCGGCTACCCGCCGGGGCGTGGAAATTCCGCTCTCTGCCGTTTGAGCCGGCTGTCCGGCGGTTGCGGGAGGTTCCTGCGCGTGAAGGGAACCTGCCAGGAAAAAGGCCGCCAGGGCGGAAGCGGAAAGCATGCGATGCTGGAAAATGGACCGTTTCATCTTTGATGAAACGGTAGAGCAGGCGTGAATCCCATTCAAACACATTTGTTTGGACTGTCCCGATTTCATGGCATGCGTGGTCTGCTGAATCTTCCCACCACGGGATTTCCCGGAAAAAATCATCCATCCGCATCTTTTTTGCAGAAAAAGCTTGCGCGAGGCCCACGGTAATGGTAATTTCCCTCCGTCCTCAACAGGACGCACCAAGACGAAAGTCAAGGGGTATTAGCTCAGTTGGTAGAGCGCCTCAATGGCATTGAGGAGGTCAGCGGTTCGAACCCGCTATGCTCCACCAAATAAAGGCCTTAAAGCAGTACTGCTTTAAGGCCTTTTCCTTTTTCAAAGAAAGACGATTGGCTTATTGTGATTCGTAGATTAGTCTTATAGTTGAGGGAGGGAAGTATCGAGAAAACAAAACTCCCTCAACTTCTGTTTCCTCGCAGTCCAAGAGTGGAATTCCCAGGAAAAGACGTGCAATTAGCACAAATATAAAATTATAATTAATATTGTTATGTATATTGATTTATTTTTGAAAAAGCATTCTGATAGACAAGAGGAAACTATTTCATTTCATAAAGCGCTTCAAGAAGGCAGAATCACGGTCATTCTCGGTGCTCCTGGAAGCGGGAAAACATCTCTCTTGAAAAAATATGATCGGGACTATGCTTCAAGAAGCCTATATATAAAGATAAAATCTTTTTTAAAATTTCCAGTAACTATAGAAAATGGTACTGAAATATTATTGTTGGATGGTTTGGATGAGAGCAGATGTTTCGAGAAAGATGAAATATTTCTGATGGAAGAACTCGCTCATAAGATACGAGAATTACCAGACGCAATCAAAATTGTCATAGCCTGCCGTGAAATGGATTGGTATGGGAAAAATGATGTTCAAGCATTAAAAAATGTATTGGGAAGCATCGTAAATGTTTACAAAATTCAACCAATGAATGAATCACAACAGAAAGAATTGGCTGAATTACATCAGGTTGATAATATTGAATTATTCATGGAGAAATTTTCAAGACATGGTTTTTTGAGCAACCCACAAATGTTCATCATGTTGGTGAAGCTCTATAAGGAAAACCCTGAGAAAAATTTTGAGAGTAAATCAGAACTTTATAGAGAATTTATTATAACAGCACGCGAACATAATAGTTCGCATGATCTGCGGAGGGAATATAGACTTGAGCCTGATGAAATTCTCAAATATACAGGATATATTGCATTGTTTCATATATTTTCTGATGTCGGAGAACTAGATTCTGCGTTTTTAGATAAAATATGCGACAGTTCTAGTGGTTACCCCAAAACTAAATTGGAAGCAACTCTTAGGACAGCATTATTTGCGGAGTATCATTTTATCCACAGGACTATTGCAGAATTTGCGGCAGCCATGTTTATCCAGAAGTATAAGTTTTCTGAAAATTGTCCGTCATCTTTTTTACGTATTAAAAATATGTTTGCGTATCATGATAAAGTGGCGACAGAATTAAGAGGCACATATGCATGGTTGTGTTCTCTATCGCAAAATAATGAATTTATTAAAATAGATCCTTATTATCAGTTGGTTTATGGTGATCCATCGCTTTTTAATGGTAATCAAAAAAGAGAGATTCTTCTGGAGATTAAAAAATATTCATTAAATAATCCCTATTTCTGGAATTTCAACGGAACAGATATGCTTTCAAATATCTATGACCCTGGGTTTGATGAGTTTTTCATTGGAGAGTTAGAAGAAGCATTACAATTGGATAACCATTATGTGTATTTGATGATTCATATTATTGTATTCAATACGTTATTGAGTGACAAAATGATTGATTTTCTCAAAAAGAAAATATTGGAAAGAGAGATTGCTTCTTACTATAAAACTAAGATGGTTGAAGGTGTATCCAAGGACTGGACATTTTTAATGAAAGTACTTGAATTGATTAGGGATGGAGAGATCGAAGATAACGATGATACTTTGAAAGACAAATTATTGAAATTACTGTATCCTGATCATATATCGGTGGAGAGAATCCCTGAATACCTCATGATCTACCAAAGATCATGGATGGGAGGGCATGGAGATTTTTTGTTCCGTACACGATATGAACATAAGTTTCAGCTGATAGATCGAATTTATCAGCTCAGTAAATATAAAACTAGTATGAAATTTCCTGGAAATACTGAATTTTTCATAAAAGAATATTTTTTTGAAACAATCTTAAAGTTTGAAGAAGATTTATCAGCTTTTCAAATTTATAGTATTTTAACTCATTTTAAACAGTATTATTGTTGGTATGAAACTCTTCCCATGGAGTCTTCCTCGCTATCAAAAGAATTAGTAGAGAAAAATTCGGAGAAAATATATAAATTAGCTAATAGATTGTTTTCCTTGTATATAGACGATTTTCTGAGAAGCAATGGAGAAAAATATGAAATTTATAAATTCAAGTATTTATTTACGATATGTGAAGTAACTAAATGGAGTGATATATTATTTGAAAAAATGAGTTTAACCCTTAATGATAGTATAAATAGAAAGTTATTTCATTTTGCATTTTGTGGATTGACAGAGGGAAATCAAGATTCTGAAAATGTAAAGAAAATCGCGCGGAAATTTCAATTTTTAGATTTATATGAAAAACTCGTGAACCCTCCTAAAGAAGAATGGATGATTGAGGATGAAGAGAGAAAAAAAGAGCGACGAAAAAATAATGAAAAATTAATAATAGAAAGTGATGAATATTTTAAAAATAGAAGTGACAATGATATTGTAGATAAAAATCTTGTTTGGATTTCACAATTTATTTTTTGTAAAGAAAAAATTCCTGCTTCTGAAGATGTACAAAAACGGTTAAAAAATATTATTAAAAATTTATTTCATGCGGATCGATTAAAATTTGATAATTTAGATATATCTTCATTGATAGAAGATGAGTCCATTCACATGGTTTACTATGTTTCATGCTCGTTGAATACGAATGAGGAACTCTCACAATTAGACATGGAGATACAAAAATACATTTACGTCAACTGCATTTTACATTCCAATGTATGCGGTATCATTAAAAATGATTTTGTGGTCTGTTTTGATATAAAGAATTCTGAACTAGCCCAAGAGTCACTGAAATATTTTTTGCAATATGCGATTGCCAAGAAAGCCCCAAGTCTAAAAAATGTATTGTTGCCGTATTTTGAAAAAGAAAACGAGATTGAAAAGTTGAGAGAGATGGTCGTGGCGTGCAAGAGTGGTGTAGAGTATATGGTTCAAACATTTTTGCGTTTGATGGCTTTTAGATTAGATTTAAGAACTTTGCAGCAATTGGATGCACATGGGTTGTCTGATGAGAATACACATAAAATTCAAACATTGATTATATTTTTAGAAGGTAAAAAGGAAGAATTTATTGAAAGCAATGCAATTATATTAAGTGAATTTTGTGTGCCGAGCAAATATAGTTTTCATTCTTTATCTTCGAATATGAAAGTTAGAGCGATCGACTATATGATTAGCTGTTTTACTACACCTGAATCCATAGATTATGTAAAAGAAATCCAATCAGAAAGTGATTGGTGTACAACATTTTTGCATAGAGATAGTTTTCATCTTTTAAATTTGGGAGAGTTACGAGAATTGCAAGTCTTGCGGAGGAATGAAAATGATGTCTGGACGCATTTAATAACACATCGAATTAGCGAGCTGATCCAACAGGAAGCAGACAGTTTAAAAAATTCAATTCCTATTGAAGAACTCAAGGAATTTATTATATCAAATACAATTTTATCACAAGAGGATTTCTTTATAGACGTTTGTTGCAGATTGAATGAGTTGAAAAAAACAATAGAGGATAATCGTGATAACGATAAGAATGCTTTTTATAATCAGAATGGTAGTCAGAAAAATGAAGAATCCTGTAGAGATATTATGCTTCAGCGTTTGAATGATAGATATGGAAATGATCTTGAGGTGATGAAGGAAAGATACGAGGCCAATAATAGAGTGGATATTAATGTACGTTATAAGACAGACGATTTTGAAGTGCAGATTGAATGTAAGAAAGATAATAATAGAGAATTGTATACTGGTATTAAAAGTCAGTTAATTGACAAATATTTTTCTTCGAATATTCAATATGGGATTTATTTAATATTTAATTTTAGGAATCATGACTCCTTTTTGGAAAGAGTAAGAGACTTGATACCTAGGGGATATGAAAAAAATATAGAAATTATTTGTATTGATTTGGCTAAATGATTTTTTCTTTTTTGATTAATTCCGTTTTTCCCAGAAAGAAATATCTCCAGGTGCTACTTGGAAAAGAGGATGAGGGAGGATGGCGGTGGTTTGGTGTAGAAGGTCGTATCGATGAGGCGTTCTTTTTTGGAGCTTGTTCAGAAGATGGCGGAATTCATGTTCAAGCTGCTTGTCCGGGAGAGGGAGCAGGGGGACTTGGTCCGGCGGGTCAATTTTCTGAAGGTTGAAGCGGTAGCCGCGGTGAACGGCTTCGTCATAGACGGCTTTGAGGTAGAAATCCAGGGTCTGGACCGGATCGGATGCCTCGCGGAAGCGGATGAGCTGGGGGTGGCGGGTGTAGCCTTTTGTTTGTCCCAGCAGGACTTTCCGGGCGAGCAGGCCTTCCCTCCACAGGGCGACCAGGCCGACGGTATCCAGGTAGGATGAGTGAATGGACCAGAGCCTCATGAGTTTTTGGACTGGCCGAAGGCATGCTGCGTTGATTTTCCCCGCTTCTATTTCTCTGTGACGGTGAATATGTCACAAGAAAGCGGGGGCCTTCCAGGCAATGATCCGGGGGAAGGGGACGTCCGGGTCAGGCTAGAGAGATTTCTCCCTGGATGTCTTCAGCTTCCGCAGCCGAAGGCGCCGGGATGGAAACCGGGGCTGTTTCTTCTGCCGGAGATTCTTTCGACTTGGTGTGAATGGCTTCCAGAACCAGTTCCACGGTGCGTTCCAGTCCGTAGTCGGACGTGTTGACACACAGATCGTAAAGGCGGGCGTTGCCAAGTTCATGCCCGGTGTAGTGCAGGCAGTGGGTTCGGCGCCGGGAGTCCATGAGGTCCATGGTTTTGGCTGCGCGGGCCGGCTCCACTCCGTAGTTTTCCATGACGCGCTGCATGCGCACAGCCGGGTCGGCGTGCAGGAAGACGCTGAAGAGGTTGGGCCTTCCTTTCAGGATGAAGTTGGCGCAGCGGCCCACAATGACGCAGGCCTGTGTGGCCGTGATGTCCCGGATGACTTTGCTCTGGGCCAGGAAGGTGGCGTCTTCCGGAGGCAGTTCCTCCGCCGTGTAAGCGTAGTTCTGGGCGTAGAGTTCGTGCAGGAAGCGGCTGGTGAGCTGCTGTTCATGCTTGCGGATGTAGTCCGGGGTCAGGCCGCTTTGGGCGGCGGTGAGGTACACCAGTTCCGAGTCATAGAACCGGATGCCCAGTTTTTCCGCCAGCATTTTACCGATGGCATGGCCGCCGGAGCCGTATTCCCGGTCAATGGAGATGACCAGCGGCGCGTCCGCGGCGTAGGCGGCGGTTTGGGCCAGCGGAAGGAGTTCTCCCGCTGCGCCGGGCCGTGAGAGCCGTTCCAGCAGCCTGTCCGGCCAGAAGACGTGCCTGTTGAAGAAGCGGACGATCATCCCCACCAGCACGGCGGCCACGATGGTTCCTTCCCGGATGCCCGTCAGTCCGGGGAGGAGCGTCAGGGAGCAAACCAGGCCGATGCAGACGAGCGTGCAGTCCACACTGGTTTTTACGGCTCCGAATTCCCATTTAAAGAGTTTGACGAACGCCAGGCTCATGCCTTCCGCCGCCAGCAGAACGGCGTCCGCCTTGACCTGGAGAAAGACGCCGAAGCCGATGACCAGGCAGCTCAGCAGGCACAGCGCGGCGGACCACAGGTACCCGGACGGTTCCAGCGGGGCCATCAGCCACATGGAGAAGTCCGTCAGCACTCCGAAGAGGAAGACCACGGGAATCTGGAGCAGATGCACCGGGCGGAAGTTCCTTTTCAGCAAAGCCGCCTGCACGGCCACAAAGGTCAGGTGCATCAGGATGGTGACGGTTCCCATGGTCAGCGGAAGCGCCAGGCTGAGCACGTAGGGCGTGCAGGAGATGGGGGAGACGCCCAGGTTGGCCTTGGCGGACAGGGCGATGCCCAGGGACATGATGAAGAGCGCCACGATCAGGACGGAGCACCGCAGGATGTGTTCCCCAATGCTTCTCCGAACGTGATGGTCTGCCATGATACCGGATGTTAGCCCCTGTGTCAGCGTCAAGTCAAGGGTTCAGGGGGAGGGAAGAGCTTTTTCCTTTTCTTCCCGGAGGCGGGGAAGGGGCCGGGTCTTGTCAAAGGGCTCCGTTTTTCCTATGCTTGCCGGGAGATTCCGGTTCAAGCTTATGTCCAAGAAAAAGGAGAAGGAGGTAAAGACGAACGCCATGCGCCTGCTGGATACCCTGCGGGTTCCCTACAGGCATTATTCGTATGAGTGCCATGAGTTTGTGGATGCCAGGCATACGGCGGAGGCTTTGGGGCTGCCGGCGGAAAAGATGTACAAGACGCTGGTGACGGAGGGCGCGCCGCGGCAGTATTACGTGTTTGTGATTCCCATCGGATCGGAGCTTTCCCTGAAGAAGGCGGCGCGTGCCGTGGGCGCCAAGGCCGTTGCCATGCTTCCCGTGAAGGATATCACGGCGGTGACAGGGTATGTCCGCGGCGGCTGTACGGCCCTGGGAATGAAGAGGAAGTACCCCACGGTGATTGATTCCAGCGCGGAGGCCCTGCCGGAGATGGTGGTGAGCGGGGGACGGCTTGGGAGCCAGATTGAATTGAACCCTGTGGATTTATGCCGCGCGGCGGAGGCCTCCTTTGCCGATGTGACGGAGACTGCCGCCCATGGATGATTCCGGTGTTCCGGAAAAGCGGAGGAACAGGGTAAAAAGCTTTTCACGGAGCAATTTTTTCTATATTTCTGTTGCCGTCCGTTTCTCCGTTGCCATGGGCAGCCGTTCCGTTTCCTGTTTCTTTCGCAGGACGGGGTTTTGTGCGTTGCATGAAGGAATGGAGGAAGGTTCCGGCTTATGAGAAGAAAAGACAGGGAAGTGACCCGGCGGGAGGACCTGCTGGAGATGATGGAACGGTTCAAGGTGTGCCGCCTGGGATTATGGGACGGCAGGGAGGTTTACGTGGTGCCCCTGAATTTCGGTTATGAAGAGCGGGGCGGTTCCCTGGAGCTGTTTTTCCACTGCGCCAGGGAGGGGAGGAAGCTGGATATCCTGAAATCCCGCCCGGAGGTTTCCTTTGAGATGGACGGGGACCATGTGCTGATGGAAGGGAATACCCCGTGCCAGTACAGTTATGCCTATGGCTGCGTGATGGGCCGGGGGACGGTTGAATTTCTTCAGGAGGACGGGGAAAAGATGCATGCTCTGGACCGCATCATGCTGCACCAGACGGGGCGGGAAACGGCTTTCACCCCCGCCATGGTCCGCGCCGTGTGCGTATTGCGCCTCCGGGTAGAGTCCGTCAGCGGCAAGCTCCATGCCTGTCCCGAACCTCCTTCCCCCTGATTTTCATGTCCCCAGACGCCACAGTCCTGTTTGTCCGCTGGAGCCTGCCGCACTGGATGGCGCTTGGCTTCGTGGCGGTGGCTGCGGTAGTTCTCCTGTGGGGTTGCCGGAGGCTCCGGATGGAAAAGCGCGTGCTGGTCGGCAAGGTCTTGGGAGCCCTTTTCCTGCTGACTTTCTTGATTGAGACCTTCGGGCGCATTGTCCGGGAGCACTGGGAACCCTGGCAGGACCGGCTTCCCCTGCATTTTTGCAGCCTGATGACGCTGGTCTGTTTCATCGCCCTGTGGTACCGCAGGCCCTGGGCGTGCGCCGTCGCTTACTTTGGAGTGCTGGCCGCCAGCGTCCAGGGGCTGATCACGCCGATGCTGTATGAGGGCTTCCCCTCCGGCGCCTTTTTTGCCTTTTTTGTGGGACACGGGCTGCTGCTGGTTTCCGCGCTGTACATTCCCGTGGTGCTGCAATGGCGCGCACGCCCCTGGGACGACGTGAAAACGCTGGCCCTGTGTGATGCGTACCTGCTGCTGGTCATTCCCGTGAATATCTGGCTGGGCACCAATTACGGGTTCACCCGGTATGCCCCGCCGGGAACCGTTCTGGAATACTTTGGACACGCGCCGTGGTATTTCCTGACGCTTCAGATTCCCGCGCTGATCGTGCTGCGGGCACTGTACCTGACTGTCCGGACCAGGAAAAAGCGGGAATATTCCGGGGAATAAGTCTGACTGGCTGTTCCTACTTCAGCGTTTTCAGGTCTTCCTTCGTGAACAGATGGATGTTCTCTTCCTGGGAATGGCGTATTTTTTCCGCCCATTCCGCATCCGCCAGCAGGGCGCGCCCCACGGCAATAAGATCGAATTCCCCGGCTTGCAGCCGTTCCACCAGCGGTTCCAGGCTGGCGGCTTCCGCCTCCGGTCCGCCGTCAAAGGCATTCGTAAAGTCACCCTTGAGTCCCACGGAGCCGACGGAGATGGTGGGCTTTCCGGTGAGCTTTTTGGTCCACCCGGCCAGGTTGAGGCGTGAGCCCGCAAACTCCGGTTCCCAGAACCGGCGCGTGGAGCAGTCAAAGATGTCCACGCCCGCTTCCGTCAGGGGTTTCAGAAAGTCTTCCAGTTCCACGGGAGAGTCAGCCAGCTTGACATCGTAATGGCCCGTTTTCCATTGGGAAAAGCGGAAGAGGATGGGGAACTGGCTGCCTACCGCCTTGCGTACGGCGTGGATGATGCGGCTGGCAAAACGGGTGCGCCCCACCAGGTCGCCGCCGTATTCGTCCGTCCGCCTGTTGGTTTCCTTCCAGAAAAACTGGTCAATCAGGTAGCCGTGAGCTCCGTGCAGTTCCACGCCGTCAAAGCCCAGGCGTTTGGCGTCCGCCGCCGCCCGGGCGAAGGCGTCAATGACTTCCTCAATTTTGGCGATGCTCATGGGTTCCGCCGTCTGTTCCAGCGTGTTCACGTCAATTCCGGAGGGGCCGATGGGCGGCAATTCCGGATTGGGCAGGTTGTCCCCTTTAAAGGGACGGTCCATGCCCACGTGCCAGAGCTGGGGAACTATTTTACAGTCCGTGGTATGGACGGCTTCCACCACCTTTTTCCATCCCCTCAGGGAGGCTCCGCCGAAGAAGTTGGGATAGTTGGAGGAGGGGGAGGCGCTGGGCTCGTCAATGAAGGTGCCCTCCGTGATGATGAGGCCCACTTCATGCTTGGCGCGGCTCTTGTAATACTCCGCCACCTGGTCCGTGGGAATCCCGTTGGGAGAGAATCCCCGCGTCATGGCCGGAAGGACGATACGGGTGGGGGTATTGAGCTTGCGTGAATGAAAAGGCTGGAACAGGATTTCCATGTCCCTGATTTTAAGTTCGTCCTGTGCGTTCATGAGAATAAAAAGGCATTCTATCCGAACCGGGCCGTGAATGGACCGGTATCATACAGGAATGAGACACGTTAAGACGCTTTCCCGTTCATCCCTGATTCCGGCGCCGGAGAATTTGATCATGAACTATCCCCTGCCCGGAAGGGAGAGAAAATTCCGGAGCAGGCGCGCTCCGTCCGGCGTCAGGATGGACTCCGGATGGAACTGGATGCCGTACAGGGGACGCGATCTGTGGCGCATGGCCTGGACATTCCCGCGGGAGTCCCTGGCCGTAACGGCCAGTTCCTCCGGCCACGGGGAGGAGGCAAGGCGCCAGGAATGGTACAGGCCCGCGGGGAATTCTTCCGGCAATCCGTTCAGGACCGGGCATGGTTCCTCCCGGCGCATGGATTCCCGCGCCCCATGAAGAGGCCGGGGCAGGTGTTCCAGCTTCGCTCCGAAGTGGACGCCCAGGATTTGATGCCCCAGGCATACGCCCAGGACCGGAGTGAAAGACGACAGCTTGTCCAGAAGACGGAAGGTCGCCCGGTGGCATGAATCCTGCACCACGCCGGGGCCTGGTGACAGGATGAGTTTTTCCCCTAGCTGAACCGCCTGTTCCAGTTCCGGGGAATCATTGGGAACCACGCGCGGAACGGCCATTCCCGTTACCCTGACGAGCTCCGCCAGATTCCAGGTGAAGGAATCCCGGTGGTCAATGATCCAGACGTTCGGTTGACTCATGGCGCGCACATGATAGAGTAATTCCCGCCAATGTACACACGGGAAGAGACCATCCGCCGCATGAATGCCCTGGGCTGTGCGGAACGTCCGTTCTTTTTCGTGATTTCCCATGATCTGGAGCACAACCTGCTGTTGGAGCCTGCCGGAGCAGGGGAGGGGCGTACGGCGGCTTTCGCTCTTCCCCTGGGGAAGATGGAGTTGCCGGAGGATTGTCCTCCACTTCCGGAACGCATGCAGTTTACTCCTTCCCCTTGTTCCATGTCCCGGTATGCGGCGTCTTTCTCTTCCGTCAAGAACCATCTGCTGAGGGGGGATTCCTACCTGCTGAATTTATGCGTGCCCACTCCCGTGAAAACGAACCTGACGCTGCGTCACCTGTTCCGGTTTGCCTGCGCGCCCTACCGGATGCTGTTGGGACCGGACGTCCGTGTGCCCGGCGTACATGGCCGCGGTTGCGTCTGTTTTTCTCCGGAACCGTTTGTCACGGTGCGCGGACGGTCCATTTCCACATTTCCGATGAAGGGCACGGCGGATGCCTGCACGCAGGAAGCCCGCCAATGGCTGGAGACGGATGAAAAGGAAAACCGGGAGTCCGCCACCATCGTGGACCTGATGCGCAATGACCTTTCCATGGTGGCGGCCGGGGTGCAGGTGAAACGCTACCGCTATATCAGCCCTGTGGAAACGCACGGCGGAACCATCCTGCAATGCAGTTCTGAAATTTCAGGAACTCTCCCGGAAGACTGGCGTTCCCGGCTGGGCGACATCATGATGAAGCTGCTGCCCGCCGGGAGCGTGACCGGAGCGCCCAAGGAAGCCACCTGCCGTGCCATTGCGGAGGCGGAAGACATGGAACGGGGATTTTACACGGGAGTGTTCGGCTTTTTCAACGGGCGGGAGCTGGATTCCGCCGTCGCCATCCGCTTCATGGAGGAGGCTAGGGAAGGGATGGTGTACAAGAGCGGAGGCGGCATTACCGTCATGAGCCGCATGGAGGAGGAATACCGGGAAGCCATTGCCAAAGTTTATGTGCCGTTTAATCTTTGAAACCGTCAAATGGACGGATGGAGTCCCCCGCCTGCTGCCCTGGCACCAGCGGAGGGTGGAGAGGACCATGAAGCTCCACGGGGAGGAAGGTTACTCCGTTCCCGATCTGGCCTCCGTGCTGGCGGAGTGCCCCGGTCCGGAAGACGCGGGCGTTTACAAATGCCATATTACCTATGATACGCGGGGAAGGATGCGGAAACCCTCTTTTGAACCTTACCGTCCCAGGATGATTAAAAGGCTGAAATGCGTGGAAATTCCCCGGCTGGATTATTCCTGCAAGTGGGAGGACCGTGCGGAACTTCAGGCAACAGGGCTGGGACTGGGCGCGGATGAAGAGGTTCTCATCCTTCAGAACGGGCTGGTGACGGATACGCGGTACAGCAATGTGGTGTTCGGGGACGGTGTTTCCTGGGTGACTCCGGAAACGTTCCTGCTTCCGGGCACCAAGCGCGCCTTTCTGCTGGCGGAGGGAGTGATGGAAGAATGTCTCGTAAGAGCGGAGGATATAAGAAGATTCCGGTTCTGTTCCCTGGTAAACGCCATGCTGGACCCGGGCGACGTGATGGTGCGGACGGAGAATGTTTTTTCTCTTAACCAGTTTTTGTAAAATCCTTGGTATAAGGGAAACGTGGTAGGATCATAATTCCTGATAATACCGTTGCATAAGCTTGGCCATTAACTTACGGCGTTCTTGAAGGAAGGTTTCGTAGCTACTTATATCCATATCCACAATATTTTGTGGAATGCTGTTTTCCTTCAAATTGAAATAAAGCATGTCTTCATCAGAAATGTTTCCGAGCATGATCACCTTGGTCCTGCACTGTTCTCGTACCTTGTTAAAGTAAGTATAAGGAGGATCATCTCCAATGGCCTTGTTTACCTGGGTATCAAGATAAATATAATTGGCTACCTGATTATATTTAGTTTTGTTATTAATTCCGTGTTTTTTCAGATAGCTGCGCGGGAAAATATGGTGAACGTCTCCGGAAATGGTGATTAGATCGGAAACTTTAGTTCCTTTCATCAGCAATGAATTGCAATTCAGGTTAATTTGTGCCGCCAGGAAGGTATTAAACGCAGGGCTGTTTACAGAAGACGTTTCCAAGTTTTGTGGCAGCGTAATGGACCAAAATGTTTCCGACAAAGCAGAGGCTTCCACTTCTGCTTTGAAATTCAAAAAGCCCTTTCCTTCAATATTACGCATGTCACGGTCCATTTGCGTTTCTGGTGAACCGATATATCTGGAAGTAAGCGTAGAAAGTACGAACCATTTTTGGACATGCCGCTTGATTTGTTCTTTTGGAATGTTTGAATCGTTCCATAACATCAGATAAAGAGTATAAGCAAAATCCAGTGTCATTTGCGAGTTCAACTGCTTGCTGGATACAAAGCCGGCACCTTTAATGGCCATCACAAATTGTGTAAAGTTGTACTGATTGATGAAATGAAGAATACCGGCATCCAATTTTCGGTAAGATTCCGCTACGATATCATCCCGATATTCCTTGGTTTCGAAATCCCTGCCGGACAATAAACTGACTAAATCCGCGAGTTTCCCCCTACGGAATTGATGCATAAAAGATACGCGCAGCATATCGCCGTAATCTGGATCATAAATGTCATCATAATCATGGGCAAGCCACCTGATTTTATCGGCATACTTTGAAGCTTGAAATTCCTCATCCCGCACCAATAGAGAGTAAAAATCAGGCTTTACGGCCAGATGACAGAAATAATCCACCGTTTTGCGCATCATGCTGCCTTCATGTTCCATATCAGCGGCCATTTTGGACATGACGAAGTCGGATTGACTGAGGGACGTCCCTTTTGAATTGATCCGAATAAAAATTTCCGTCACTTCATCGATGTCCAATGAAGCATCCAATTCAATCACACCGATTTGCCTGTTGGCTATTCCTTTCAGAGCAGCAATGGATTTATTGATATGGTTAGGTTTGATTCCTTCATTGATATTGCAATATTCAACAGAAAATTCGAATGCATCAAAATCTGCATCAAATACCATGGAAATGTCCGGTATCCATCGTTTGTCTTTTAAATGTGAAGCATCCTGAACTGCAAAACGCTTACTCGGGTCATCGACAAGAGGGTTGAAGGCGATTTTGACTCGATCCTTGTTGAAATCTTCATCCAGCACTTCTTTCCCGGCGATAGAGGCCATTAGCGCAGTTACACGCTGTTGCCCGTCGATGAGTACTTTTTTTCCATTGGCCTTTCCTCCGTCCTTGGTTTTCACATCAGGATTCTTCCATGTGATAATGTAACCCGTGGGGTATCCATTGTACAGAGAGTCAATCAGATCCCGAACTTGACTGCGTTTCCAGACAAAGGGACGCTGAATTTCTGGAATAACGAAATCTTCCGCTTCAATCAGTCCCAAGATGGCACTGACAGAATATTGCATCAACGTAAATTTTTCACCAGTCATGATACTTTTTATAAACGGTGTTTATTATTTGTATAAAAAATACTTTCCTTGGATATTAAGATAAAGTCGCACGTAGAATGTTATTTTCAGATTTATTTCATGAAAAGGATGCAGATTTTTCTACATCATGTTAACAGCATCATAAAGTACTGTAAACGGGGCTGCAATGGTTTTGATCCTTTGGAAATAAAAAACTGGTTTTTGAGTTCTCTTTAGGAAAAGGGATAAAAAGCAGAAGCCGTCTGCTTTAGTGGGACAGACGGCTTCTGGAATGATCATAAGATGTTTACCCTTCAATGGCGCCGCAGTAATGGGCGCAGCACCACATAGCGCGGGGATGGTGGAAGAAGGATTTCCAGAGGCTGCCCTTGAGGGTGTTTGCCCTGGAGCCGTCCTTGTTCAGGTAGCCGAACCAGTCGCCGTGCTTCACGTCCTGGAAGTGGGAGAAGGCCCAGTTGTGCACCATGTCGTGATAGATGGCGTAGCGTTCCTCTCCGGTGAGCTTGTAGGCGAGCGTCATGGCAATGAGCGCTTCGTCGTGCGGCCACCAGAATTTCATGTTGTGCCAGTATTCCTGGACGGGTTTGCCGTACACGTCCGTGAAGTAGAGCAGGCCGCCGTTTTCCTTGTCCCAGCCGCGGGCGAACGCCCAGTCGATCATGTCGCAGCCCACCTTGATGAGCTCGGGATCGTTGCCGCGGTGGCGGGCCTCTTCCAGCACGAACCAGCCGCCTTCAATGGTGTGGCCGGGGTTGAGCGTGCGTTCGTCAAAGTGGTCGATGATGGCGCCGTCAGGGCTCACCACTTCCATCACGGCCTTCAGCTCCGGCTTCATGAACAGGGTGCGCAGGTCGTTGATGCAGCGGTCAATCCATCCGGTGTAGAAGCCGTCTTCATCACCCAGGTACTTGCGCAGTTCCTGGGCGGTCGCCAGCGTGATCATGCGCGTTCCCAGCCCCGTGGCGGGACGGTTCCCGGTGAATTTGGGAACCATCTTGCCGGGGGTGAAGCAGATGTCCGTGAAGATGTCGAACCAGTGGCGCGCGGCCCTGGCGGATTCTTCGCTTCCCACGGCTTTTGCATGAGCGGCAAAAGCGATGGCGGCGAAGGATTCGCTGTATGCATAACGGCGCTTGCGGATGGGGGTGCCGTCCGCCTCCACATGGAAGTACATGCGGCCGTCGGAGGGGTCCACGCATTTGGTCGTCAGGAAGGTCAGGGCGCTTTCCGCCCATTTAAGCCAGTCCGGATTCTTTTCAATGCTGTTGTACATCGTCAGCAGCATCCAGGCCATGCGGCCCTGGGCCCACACGGATTTGTCCGTGTCCACCAGGGTGCCGTCCGCGTCAAAGCAGTGGTAAAGGCCCCCGTTCTTTTCATCATAAGCGCGGGGGAACCAGAACGGCAGGACGTTTTCCAGAAGCTGGCGGCGGTAGAATGCGCCCAGGGCGGGCAGATCAAGTGTTGCGGCCATAAGAGGGAGAACGGTTTAGTTCATGGACCACTGGAAGAAGCCGATGGCTTCCAGCTCGGAGCGCAGTTCCTTGAGCTGTTCCGCGGTGGGATTGCCCTGCGGCAGACGGGCCGGGCCCAGGTCCACGCCCAGCCAGCCCATCAGGGCCTTGGCGCAGCCCATGTAGCCCTTGGAGGCCAGGATGTTGATCATCTGCACGGACTTCCACTGACAGTCGCGCGCCGTTTCCACGTCGCCTTCTTCAAAGGATTTCATGAGCTTCTGGTACAGGGCCGGAGCAAAGTTGAAGGAGCTGCCCACGGCGCCCTTGGCGCCCACGGAGAGGGCTCCGGTGAACCATTCGTCCACCCCCCAGGGGATGTCCACGTCTGCGTCGTAGTTCAGCGTGGTCTGGTACAGGGCCAGGTCCGGATTGGTGAATTTGATGCCCGCAAAGTTCGGGATCTGTTCCTTGGCCAGCTTGATGAAGTCCACGGGATTGAAGCGCACGCCCGTCAGCACGGGGATGTCATAGTAGTAGTAGGGCAGTTCGGGAGCGCCGGAAGCGGCGACGGCGCAGCATTCCACCAGGCGCTGGACGGTGGCGGGCTTGTAGTAGGAAGGGGAAAGGGAGCTGGTGGCCACAAAGCCGCATTCCTGGGCAAAGGCGGCCAGTTCGCGGGCGTCCCAGACGCTGTTGGAACCGGTATGGGCGATGACGTCCACGCCATACTTGGCGGAAGCTTCCTTCCAGGCGGAGTAGATTTCCTTGCGTTCCGCAAGCTGCATGGAAGAGGATTCTCCGGTGCTGCCGGTAATGAAAGCGAGCTTGATGCCCTGGGCGGCAAGCAGTTTGGCCTGGGCGTCAACGATGGAAGGATTCAGGGAACCGTCCGCCTTGAACGGGGTGTGTACGGCGGCCACCAGGCCGTGGAGTTTCAATGAGGTGTTCATATGATAAGTGATATGAAAATGATTCGGGGAAATAATGGCAAAGGGCCCCGGGAAAGACAACCCCTGAATCCTTCGGAATCAAAAAAGACCACATAAAAAAACGCGCATTCCCCGGAAGGGAACGCGCGCCGGAGGAAAGACTTCTTCAAGACGTTAGCGGACAGCCTGTTGCTTGATAACGGTGTACATGGCTTTCGCCAGGGATTTCGCGTGCGTCAGCAGCAAATCGCCATCATAGCACCAGATCATCACGCCGCCCAGCTTCTGGCTTTTCACGTACGTGCATTTTTTCTTAATGGTGGTGATGCCGTTAAAGTAGTGCTCCTGCCCGCCGATGGTGCACAGGTCCGTGCCGGGGGCAATGTTGGGATAAAGTTGAATCACGTTGGTGTAGCCCTTCTGGGCGTCCCAGTTGCGGGCGGCACGCGTTTCATTCGTGTAGAACGGCAGCCCGACAACGATTTTACAGTCCGGAATGTTTTTTCTGCGGATGGTTTCGATGTCCGTGACCATGTCCGGATAGGTGGAGTGCTGTCCGGCCCGGTCATAGCTCATGAGGTTGACGAAGTCCAGCAGGTCCATCATTTCGCTGGTGGGAGCCAGGTAGTAAGGATTAATGGCCGCGCTCAGGGACATGCCGCTGGCTCCCATGGCGGAGCGAACTTCTCCCAGCAACTGGCAGAAGTTGTACCACTCATTGGGGTTGTCCGGGTATTCCCAGTCGATGTCTATTCCGTCAAACCCCTTTTCCCTGGCGAAGGAAACGAGCTGTTCCGCAAATTGGCGCCTCTTTTCCGCGTTGCCCGTGAATGCCGTCAGCCCCGCGTCACAATGGGCCACGCCCAGGATGATTTTGCTGCCTGCCGTGCCGCGCAGTTTTTTGAGCTTGTCCAGGCCGTTGAGGAACTGGGCGTTGTTCTGTCCCGTCAGGTTCCCCGCGGTGTCACAGCTTACGTTGAAGTAAATGAGGTCCGTAAATGATTTGAAGTGCTGTGCGTTCAGGTGGTTGGGGTTCCACTGCATCAGGTTGCTGCTGCGGTAGTAGGGCACCACGCGGAACTGGTAGGGATACACCTGGGCGCAGCCCTCCGGGGAAGGGTTGGTGACGGCCACGTTTGAATCTTCCAGCAGGGCCACGCCCGTGCAGGAGGCGTCCACCTTGTTCAGACCGCGCGCCCGGGGAATGAGGTCCACACACAGCCAGAAGTAATTGTCGCCCGGGGAAAGCGCCTGGCTTCCGTCAAACTGGAAGGTTTTGGCCCCCTTGGAGATGGCGTTGAGAACGGGAACGGCCCGGCGGTTGATCTGCTCCGCGTTCGGGGAAAAATAGGGAGTGGAGCCGGAGTAGAAAATCCGGGCCTTCGCGATGTCGGAAACCGTGGTGGTTCCTGCCATGGAAAAGGACATTCCCTTCAGGATCTGGCTGGTTTCCGTAACGGTCACCTTGATTTTCATGATGGCCTGGCTGGCCGCGCCCGCGTACAGGACGGAGTGGGTCTGTTCACAGGATGCCGTGGCGGAAGCCGCGTACAGGGGAGCTGCGCCTACAAGGCCCAGGGCCAGGGCGCACATGCCGGTTTTAAGAATATGGTTCATGGTTGATTAAAGAGCGGGTTGTTTTCAGAGAGTGCGCTTCCTGACGGCAAGCATGCCGCCTGCGGCCAGCAGGAGCAGAAGGGACGTGGCGGGTTCCGGGACTACCAGGCCGTTGGAAATCCAGTCCAGATGCAGGGCATTGTTTTCATCCCAGCGCAGTTCCCAGTGGCCCAGCTCCAGGGAGGGGTCATACCCTTCCAGGCCCAGATTCCCCACCGTGATGGTGGCGGAGCTGGAGAGGGAGGAGAGGATTTCCGAGAAGGAGCCGTCCATGTTGGTGACGCCGGAGGCGTCCATAACCAGGTAGGACTGGTCACTCTGCCAGATGGAGGAAGTATAGTCCACGAGGTCGTCGCCCAGGGTGAGCGTGTCGCCCAGCGTCAGGGCATCCGCGTGCATTTCCAGGCCCACCACGGAACCCCGGGAGAGGTCGATCGTGATTCCGTTGGAGATGTCAATGACATTGGCCGTTACGGAGAAGCTTCCTTCGCCCGTGCCGAGGACGGAGACGTTGTTCCCCAGGGTCAGCGTGTCTGCGTTCAGGCTGCCGGTCCCCATGACGGAGAGCTGCGTGCCGTCTTCCAGCCGCACGTCCGCCGAGTTCAGCGTGGACTGCTCGCCAATGTGGAGCGTTCCGCCGCTGACCGTGAAGGAGGTGCGCGCTTCTTCCGTGCTCCAGTCCGCGGAATGGTAGCCGTAGGTCGCGCCCTTGGTGACGGCAAAGGTGCCGCCGTAGACGGTCGTGTTGGCCCGGATGTCGGACTGGCTGTTGGCGCCGGACATGGCGACGATACCGCCGGACCCGGCGGCGTCATTGACGCTGATGTCCACCACGGATTCATCCTGGGAGCTCAGGCCGTCTTCAAACAGAATTTGGCGGTTGTCCCCCGCATTGAAGGAACCTGTGGAACCGTCGTTGAAATGGATGGCGTTGTAAACGCTCCCGTCCTGGGCCGTGTTTCCGCGGAAAATGATGTCCGCCTGGTCCGCCGTCAGGGAAACGGAGCCTCCCGCCTGCAGGTTGATGGCTCCCCCGGTGTTTTCCGCACTGTTGTTTTCAAACAGTACCGTTCCCGTGTTGCCGGAAATGGAAATGTTGTAGGCGTCCAGGGCTCCTCCTTCATAGGCGGTATTGCCGGAAAAGGCGGCGGAACCGGAATCGGAGATGGTGATGTCTCCATAGGCGCTGATGGCCCCTCCGTAGGAGAAGGCATGGTTGTCTGAGAAGGTCAGGGAACCTGCCCCGGAGAAGGTAACATTCCCGTCGGAGTAAATGGCTCCTCCGCTGCCGCCGCGGGCTTCGTTGCCCGTCATGCTGAAGGAGGAGGCGGTGTTGACCGTGACGTCTCCGCCTGACCAGATGGCGCCGCCCGCCCCGGCCTCCGCAATGTTGCCGGAGAAGGTGACGTGGCCCACATTGGACCACTCCACGGCTTCATAGTCGTTATTGATGGCTCCGCCGTTCTCTCCCGCCGTATTTCCAGTGAAGGAGATGTTTTCCGCAATGTCGGAGAAGTTCAGGCTGCCCGTGGTGCCTCCCGTATGGATGGCGCCTCCGTTCGTCATGGCGGAGTTTCCGGAGAAGCTGATGGCCCCCGTGTTGGAGAAGGAGGCGCCGCCGGAAGCGTAAATGGCCCCTCCGGAAGCGGATTCATCTTCGTTTGTGCGTACGCTGTTGTTGGTGAACGTAAGGGCGCCCGTGTTGCTGAAGGTGACGGTGTCGTTGGCGGCAATAGCTCCCGCGCCGTAAATGGCGTCCGAGTCGGACATGTCGGAGGCATTGTTGGAGAAGGCCAGGCTGCCGATGTCCTGGAAGGTGACGTTTTCCGAGAGAACGACGGCCCATTTGGCTCCGTAGTTGTCCATGTTGATGCCGTAATCCCCCGTAAAGGTGATGCTCTGAAGGGCGCCGTTATACCCGCGTCCGCCTACCCAGCAGTTGACGTTTGCCCCCAGGGCTCCCAGGTTCTGGTCCGCCGTGAGCGTAAAAACGGTATCCGTGTCCGTCAGCACGCTTCCCGCCCATGCCTTGGCACCCAGCTCCAGGGCTGCGCGGGTCATGATGTTGAGCGTGCCCTTGTTGTTTTCCGTGTTCAGGAGAATGCCGCCTTCATGCCAGTTGATCATGTAGGCATAGGAACTGCCTCCCATGTCCAGCGTGGCTCCGTTCTGCACGTCGATGATGTTGGAAAGGGTATGCCCGTTCATGAAGAACAGGGCTCCGGAAGCGATGCTTACATTGCCCAGGTTGCTCCCGGTGCCGAAGGCGTTGTCCACATCCAGCGTGAGCTTGCCCGCGTCCACACGGACCACGCGCCCGGAAGAAATCGTATTGGCCCTCTTGATGACCAGTTCCCCGGCGCCGGATTTGATCAGGCTCAGGCCGGAGAAGTTGCCGGTGGTCGGGTCACCGTATTCGCTGGACGTATTTTTATTGGCAAAGACCTGGTCGAAGTAGAGGACGGAATTTTCTCCAATGGCGAGTTCCAGGGCGCTGCCGCCCCCCGCTTCACAAACAATGGCATCCTGATGCTGCGCGTTGGAAGATGTCCACGTAAAGTTCTGGTTGGCTCCCAGTTCAATAACCGCCGTGGTGCCCCACCCGGCAATGTAAATGCCGCGGTTGGCCGTGCCGCCGGATTCATACCCTTGGGCAATGACGACGCGGCTGGACGTGCCGGAGGCGAATTTGAGGGCGTAAAAGTTGTTGTGCAGCTTGCCCAGTGAGGCGGAGTTATACCCGAACTGGTTCAGTTTGAGCGTTCCGCCGTTCAGCGTGATGGTGGGGGACCCGTAGTTGGCTGTGTAAGTATCCCCATGGAACAGGCGCCCGTCGGTAGCATCCAGCACGGCTCCCGCGCCAATGTTGATTTTTCCGTTAATCCGGTTGTTGTCAGCGGCCGTAATGTTTCTTTCCCCGGTGAAAACCAGGACGCCCGCGTTAATGTTCCAGTCACCGCTGGCCGTATGCGTTCCTCCCAGGGTAACGGTCCCGTTCCCCGTCTTGGTGAGTGTGGAGGTGCCTGTGAGGCTGGTATCCAGAACTTCGTAAGAGTCTTCCGCACTGGGGGTGTCCAGAATCAGCCCGGTATTGGAGAGCGTGGCGGAACCGCCGTTGCTGCCCGTCGCTCCGCCCGTCAGGGTAAGGGAGCCTCCGTTCAGGGTGACGGACGCTCCGTCATAAAGCAGGCCGGAGGCTGTGATTCCGTTCCCGACCGTGATGGAGGAATTCGTCTGGAACAGGGCCGTATTTCCGCCGTTCCAGTCGGCGGCGGAGCCGTCCAGCCGCCACGCTCCGGAATCCGTCCAGGACCCATTGCCTCCATTCCAGAGATACTCGGATCCATGGGCCGGGATGCAAGAGAGGCAACCGGCGAATACGCCAAAAAATAATGCGGTGATTTTCATGTAGTCCTAACAAATAGGGTAATAGCGAATAAAAAAGGGAAAACAAGAACCAACTTGCTTTCCTCTTAAAAAAATCATGGTTGATTCAAATTAACTTCTCCGGCGGAGCATGCACAGGGAAACCAGCCCCAGCAGGCTCAGCGTGGCGGTGGCCGGTTCTGGAACGGGAAGGGCGGGATTCGCGGCCAGCGCGGCAATTTCCGCATCGTTCAGCACGCCGGAATACAGTTGGAGGTCGTCCATGGTGGTATCCGCGGAGGACCCCAGTTTCAGGGACTGGACGTCTCCGGTGAAGTTGACTCCGGAAGCCGTGATTTTCCGCTCGCCATCCAGATAGATGTTTAGTTCTCCATTCTGGAAGGTGATGATGATATTGGAAAAGGAATCCTTGGAAACCGTCAGGTTGGCCCAGTTGCCCACGTTTCCGCCGCAATAGGCCGCCCATGCTCCGGCAGCGGAGGTACTGCCGGAATCCTTTTGAAGGTACATGGTCTGGTTGTTGCCGGAAGTGAAGGTAAGCATGCTTTTCCACATGTCCGTGGAATGGTTGTTGCCCGGAGAAAAATCCTTCACGGCAATGGAAAGGCTGAAGCCGTCCGTCGTATTCAGGCCCAGTCCGGTGCTGGAAGATCCCAGCGTAAGCTGTCCGCCGTTCGCACGGCTGTCGTATCCAAGCCCCTCATATCCTGCCGTATAATTGATCCAGCCTCCTCCGCTGAAGGTGGCGGAACCGGCATCCGGTCCGGCCAGATTACTGTCGTTCAGGGAAGACAGGTAGCCGTTGAGCTTGTTGAAGTCATAAAAATATCTCAGTTGGGCAGCCTGGGCGCTCAATCCCGAGCAAAGCAGGAACATGGCAAGATACAGAGAAGTTTTCATCAATTTATGAGTAAAGTTATTAAACGGGGCCAGTATCGGATTTACAATCCGGCGTACTGCTTCAATTTAAAGAACTTCTTGTAAATAAATAAGGTTTCCGTATTAGTAACTGCGTTTTTTTCCTGACTAATATGTGGGAATATTTGTCCTTACGTTTTTGAGATCAAAAAAATAAGTTGACTTCCGGATTGTAAATCCGCCGTAAAGTTATCCAATTCTGCTTGATTCACTTAGGAAAAATGAATCAATGGCTGGTACTCGAAGCCATTGATCAAAATATGGCGAATACCCGCGTTTTTTAATGGAATGCCTCCATGCCGCGTGGGCGGCTTTTAAGGCTTCATACGGAAGGAATGGAAGATTCCATGCGGTCAGTTCTGTCCGTGCAAAGACGGAACGGGGACCCTGGCCGGAAGGGTGTACAATTTTTCAATATCATCCAGGTACCGGGAAATGGAGGTATTGGCCGGCTGGTTTTGTTCCCGGAGCAGTTTGACGGCAGCCGCATAAGAGGCGAATGCCTTGCCGGTTCCGGCCCGCGTATTGATTTCATACCAGTCCATGTAGTCCCGGACGCGCCGGGCGGTTTTCATGGAGAGTTCCCTGATTTCCCGGAGCTGGCTGATTTTTGGCGCGGCTTCCCGGCTGTTGATCTTTCCGGTCTGCATCAGGGCCACGAGTTTGGCGTATTCCACAATGACGGGCCGGTAGGCGGGGAAGCAGCGGCGGCTGAGGTTGAGCAGGCTGCCGGAGACGTTGGAAAGCTGCCTATTCAGGTCCGTCAGGGAATTGGCCTGGTCCAGGTCATCCAGGGAGAAGGTGACGGTAGTCCGGGTGTCCGGGTCATATTTCACCAGCGTAAGGGCTTCCTGGAGGTGCCGTTCCGTTTCCGTGATCGTGAGGGTTTCCGTCAGGGGCGGAGTAGCCATGCGGGAGAGCTGGAGCGTCCACCATTTGTGAAGGGAGGAGGGAGTCAGGTTGAGCTGCGGAAAATGGCGCCGGAGCAGGTTCTTAGGATCGTCATTGCCCAGAATGGCCTGGTCCAGAAGCTGTTTCATCCCTTCCGGGCCGTTTTCCTGGTTCAGCAGGCAGAGAACCAGAGCCCCGCAGGAGGTCTGGTAGGCAGCGTAGGAAGTAGCATCCAGTTCCTTTTCAGGTTCCCTGCAGTTCAGAATTTCTTCCGGAGACATGATGCCGGACTGCTGGAACAGGGTGGAGTACATGGCCCGGTCAGCCTCGTTATTGTGCCACAGGACGGCTTGTTCCAGCCCGGCAATGAGCCAGGGCGGGAGCGCCACTTCATCCGGCAACCCCTCCGCGTCCACGGTGCGCAGCATCATTTCATAAAGCAGGGTGGAGACGATGCCATGGCGCAGCCTGTCCTGGTTGATGCCGCGGCCCAGGTGGATGAAGATGTTGTAGGAGAAGTTGCTTCCCACAATCAGGGTCTGCATGCGGATGGGGTTGGCGGGAACGGGACTCCCCGGCTCCCCTACCAGGCGGATGATGATTTTATTCTTCCATTCGTCAGGCTGCTTGAGGATTTTCAGCAGGGCGGCGCGTATGGAATCCGCACGCGTGGCAATGGCCCCGGCAAGCAGGGCGTCCATTCCGATGACATGGAACTGCTTGGACGTGGAAACGCTGGTGAACGGCTGGCGTTTGATGGACGGTTCCTCCCTGGCGGCGGTGGCGGAAGCTTGCGCCGGCTGCTGCGGAGCGGGAGAAACGGGGCTGGCGTTGGAGCTGCCTTCCGGAACGGACCGGTCCGAGGCATCGTCAATCAGGGACGTGTCCGGTACGGGAACGGAAGGCTTTTCCGTAGCGGGGGCTTCCTTCCCTTCCTGGCCCCGGACGCAGGGCGACAGGAGAAGGGAGAGCAGCAGGGCGGCGGCGCATGTTCCTCTGAATTTCATCAACAGGAAAAATTAGTCAAATTGTTCCGCCAGGCAGCCGAAGTCTTCTTCCGCATGCCCTTCACGGCACAGTTTCCCCATGATGGAGGAGACGAGGGCGGCGGCGGGCGGGTGGATGCCCTTTTCAGCGGCCAGTTCCTGCGCGTAAATGCTGTCTTTCCGCATGTTGTCCAGGGAGAAGTGGGTGCCGAAGTCGCGCTCTGCCATCAGCGGGAGCTTGAAGGAGGCCAGCGGGGAGGCGATGACGTTACGGGAGATGGCCTGCCCCAGCAGTTCCGGGGAAATGCCGTAAGCCTGGGTAATGGCGAGAGCCTCGCTCAGGCTCTGCACCATGGTGGCGGAGACCATGTTGGTGACCAGCTTGACGACGGTGCCGGCCCCTACGCCGCCCAAATGCAGGATGTCCCGGGAGCTGTGCTCCATAATGGGCCTCACGCGGTCCAGGGTGGAGGAATCCGTTCCCACGTAATAGACCAGCTCCCCTTTTTCCGCGGGCATGCGGGAGCCGGTGAACGGGCAGTCCACATACGTGCAGCCGATGGCGGAACACATGAGGGAGAGTTTTCCGACGGTGGCCAGGTCAATGGTGGAATGATTCAGGATAATGTGTTCCGGGGTCAGCGCGCCCCTCATCTGTTCAAATACTTCCAGACAGGCGTTCCTGTCCTTGAGGTAGAGCTGGATGATTCTGGAAGCGCGGACCGCATCCGCCGGCGTGGGGACTGATTCCGGAAAGTCCTCCCGGGGCGTGCGGTTCCAGACGGTGACCTGGTCGCCCAGGCTGGTCATGTGGCGTGCAATCCGTGAGCCGATGAGGCCCAGGCCTAGAATGGAAACTTGAAACATGGCGGTATTCAGTAGAAAAGGGGTGGGAAAAAGAGCCCGTCAGGAGCCGATGCGGAAGCGGCTTCTCCTGCGCGGAGCTTCCTGCTTTTCCGCTCTGGGCTGTTCCGCCGCGGCGGTTGCGGCTTGCGCCTGCGGCTGTGTGGCCGCAGCAGCAGGAGCCGTTTCCCTCACCTGGGATTCCAGGGAAACGGGAGCGGTTTCCGGACGGTGGCTGACGACGATCTGCTTGGGCCCCGCAGACGGTTTTTCCCAGGCATTGGGGTCCTCCGCCACGCTGGCCGGCACCTCATGGCCGTCATGGGGGATGGCCGCCGGATCACTCACTGCCGCGAGCTGCATGTCATGTTCATTTGCGGCTGGAGCACTGGCCGGAGCCGTTTTCTTGCGGGGAAGGGTGGTGGTGCCGGTGATGGCCAGTTCCAGGTCGGAATCCGGCAGTCCGCCGCAGCGGATGGCGGCGTCATAGCTCTTGCGCGCCTGCGCCGTGCGCCCCAGGCGTGAGTAAGTCCACGCCAGGTTGAAATGGGCGTCCGGTGATTCCGGCTGGATTTTCAGGGCGTTTTCAAAATGAACCACCGCTTTTTCATAATTGCCCGCGCTGGTTTCCAGATTGCCCAGGTAAAGCAGGGCCGGGGCGTTGGCCGGGTCCAGCCTGACCGTTTCCGTCAGGGAGGCGATGGCGTGCTGGTCCTGTCCGGAGCGGTACTGGGCCACGCCCATCATGAACCACGCGGGAGAGGAGGAGGCGTCCAGTTCCGTGGCCTTTTTCAGGTATTCCATGGCTTCCTCCGCCTTGTTGCGCTGGAGCAGGATGGTGCCCAGATTGACCAGGGCCGGAACGTGGGCCGGCTGGAAGTCCAGCAGGGTGCGGTAAAGCTGTTCTGCGGCGGCGTAGCGCTTTTTGGCGAAGGCCTCCGCGGCGCCCTGTCCCAGGGCTTCCGCTTCCAGCTTCCGGCGCACGGTGGTTTCCATGTTCCGGTTCAGGGTTTTTTCCTGTTCCGGCGTGATGGTTCCGGCGGATATGGCGGCCAGGCGCGCCTGCTCCGCAAACCGGGTTTTCAGCTCATCCATCTGCCGGGTCAGTTCCTCCACCTGGAGGTTCTTTTGTTCCAGGGCCTTCCGGGTGCTGGCCAGGGTTTCCTCACGGGCCTTGTCATTCTTGGCGGACTTGGCCGCCTTGGTCTTCGTCTGGCTGCGGGCCTGTTCCAGTTCCCTGGCCAGCTGGGCGGCCTTGTCGCGTTCCGCGGACAGGGCCAGGGCCAGCTTGTTGATCTTCTCCTTCTGCTGGTCCGTCAGGGGAATGTTGATCTTGTTGTCGCTGGCGATGGCGTTGACAATCTGCTTTTCCGCCGGGGTGAGCTTGATGGCTTCCTCATTGTCCATCAGGGCGGCGATTTCCGCCGTGTCCGGGTTCTCCTGGTGCAGGCGCTTGTACGTGCTGATGAGCAGGGAACGGCTCTGGTCCTGCACGGAAAGGATGCGGAGCTGCTTGGCGATGGTGGAGCGCAACAACTGGTTTTCCTCCAGCAGCAGGGGACTTTTCTCCGGATTGGCCTCCATCTTGGAAAGCTCCACGTCCGCGTTGATCAGCTTGGTGTTCAGCTCCGTGATGCGCTTGCGGTAGCCGATGTTTTCATCCCGGATGGCAATGAGCTTCTGCTTCAGGTCCGCGGATTCTCCGCGCGCCTCCTCCAGGGCTTTCAGGTTGGCTTTCCTCTGTTCTTCCGAGTCCGACTTGGCGGTTTCCAGGGCCGCTATCTTTTCCTGAGCGTCCTTGAGCAGGGCCGCCAGCGTCAGGTTGCGGTCCAGCAGGTTCTTGGTTTTATCCGGGCTGTTGAGCTCCACCAGGGCGGCGAGCTGGTCGCGTTCCTTCTGGAGGGCGTCCCGGTCATTCGTGACCTGGGCCAGCTTGTCCTGATGCTCCTTGAGCTGGAGCTGCAAGGCGGCGATCTGTTCCAGATACTGGGTTTTTTCCCGGCTCAGCGTGGTGACGGTCTGTTCCAGTTCATCCACCCGCTTGGTGAGGGTGGTGAGAAGCTTGTTGCTGGTTTTCCTCTCGTCGTCCATCTGCTTCCTGACCTTGAGCAGTTCATCCCGGTAGACGGACTCCCCGGCGGACGCCACGGCCAGTTTTGCCAGAAGGTCCTCCTGTTCCTTCCGGGTGCGCTTGAGGGCCTGGGCCAGGGCCTTGTTCTCCATGGTGGTTTTGTCCAGCAGCCTGCGGATGCGCTCGTAATTGCTTTCCACCACTTCCGGGGCCGCGCCGGGGGCGGCGGAATAGGACGGAATGGTGTTGATCAGGGGTTCACCGGCATGGTGCGGGAATTCAACTCCTTTATAACCGGGGGGAAGGGCGATGTTGGGTTTGGGCCTGGTCCTGGGGCGCGGCGCGGCAGCCGGGCGTTCCAGCTCCAGACCGGGGGCCGGGGGAGCGGCTGCGGCCTGCTGCTGGGCCAGTTTCTGCCATTGGTCCAGATTCTCCCTGTTGAGCTGGCGCCGCGTCTGGAGCATGTTGGGCTTCCATTGCGGATAAGCCTTCACCAGCCGTCCAAACTTGTCTTCCGCCTGCTCGGTAAGGCGGATGGCTCCCATATAATCCCGTTTTTCCACCAGGTCTGCTGCCTTGGTGACCAGCTTCAGCGCTTCCAGGTACATGTCCGCGGGGTCCTGCGTGGCCCCGGCGGAGACGGGCATGGGACCCGGCACATAAGTACCCTGGGCCAGAAGGGGCAGGGCTCCGCAGGTCAGGGACAAAGCAAGGGTAATGCCAAGAGGGAGAGGAGTCATCATGGGGAGAAGCTTTGTTTACATACTGTAAACCATCCTGAATCGCAAGGATAAACCGTGTCTTGTGCTTGTGTTCGCGGGGGCGGGTGCTAGACTCTCACCAATCCTTGATTTTCCTGATGAATATCTCCGTTTTAGACCGTTTTTTGAAGTATGTTTCCGTGGGTTCCCAGTCTGATGCGGATTCCTCCGCCATTCCGTCCACTCCCGGCCAGACGGAATTGTCCCGGATGCTGGCCGCAGAGCTGAAGGAACTGGGAGCGCAGGCGGAACTGGACGAGGCTTCCGGCATCGTGTACGCCTCCATTCCGTCCAACGTGGACAGGAAGGTTCCCGTCATCGGATGGGTGGCCCATGTGGACACGGCTCCGGGCGTCTCCGGCAGCGGAGTGAAGCCCCGCATCGTGCGTTCCTATGACGGCGGAGACATCATTCTGGACCGGGAACAGGGAATCGTACTTTCCCCGTCCGTTTTTCCGGAACTGGGCGGGTATGCCGGACAGGACCTGGTAGTGACGGACGGAACCACCCTGCTTGGCGCGGACGACAAGGCCGGAGTGGCGGAAATCATGGATATGGCCGCCTCCTTCCTGCTGCATCCGGAGCGGCCCCACGGGGAGATTCGGATCGCCTTCACGCCGGATGAGGAAATAGGCCGCGGTGCGGACTTCTTTGACGTGGCGCGCTTCGGCGCGGAATTTGCCTACACCGTGGACGGGGGAGCCCTGGGGGAAATCGAGTATGAGAATTTCAATGCGGCCTCCGCCGTGGTGACGGTGCGCGGCACCAGCATCCACCCTGGCAGCGCCAAGGGACGGATGCTGAACGCGTGCCTGGTGCTCATGGAATTCCAGGGAATGCTCCCCGTGTTCCAGAATCCCGCCTTGACGGAGGGTTACGAAGGCTTTTACCATCTGGACTCCTTCCGGGGGGATGTGGAGCAGGCCGCCGGGGAATACCTGATCCGGGACCACGGCACGGAGGAATTTGAACGCAAGAAGGAATTCATGCAGGAATGCGCCGCCCTGCTGAACCGGAAATACGGGGAGGGAACGGTTCAGGTGGAAGTGAAGGATTCCTATTACAACATGAAGGAAAAGATTCTCCCCCACATGCACCTGGTGGAGCATGCCCGCAGGGCGATGAAGGCCGTAGGCGTGCAGCCGGAAATCATCCCGGTGCGCGGCGGCACGGATGGAGCCCGTCTTTCCTTCATGGGGCTGCCGTGCCCCAACCTGTGCGCCGGAGGCCACAACTTCCACGGAAGGTATGAATACGTTCCGGTCCGGTCCCTGGAGAAAATCTCCGCCATCCTTCAGGAAATCGTTTCCGGATACGCACGCTACGGGCTGGAGCCGCCAAACGGGGAAGGAGAAGAATAGAGGCTTTCCTTGTAGAATTCCCTTCCGCTGTGCTCCGGAAAAGGTTTTGGATATGAAGGCCGTTCAACCGCCGAACGGTTTCCCGGTCCCTGTAAAAAAGCTTTCCGTGGAAAGCTGCCCGGTACCGGACACAGTTTCCAGTTCTTTGCCGGGAAGGAGGATCATTTGATGGAAAGAGCAGCCCATCCCCGGAAGGGGAAAGTGCTTGCTTTTTTCCTCCCCGTCATGATCATGGCGGTCCACCGTTTTTATAACCCCTGCATACACACATTTTGATATGAGCGTGATTCCCAATGTCCTGGCGGAAAGGTACGCCTCCGCCGCCATGAAATCCATCTGGTCCGCAGAGGGCCGCATCGTTCTGGAACGCGAGTTCTGGATTGCCGTGATGAAGGCCCAGAAGGACCTGGGGCTGGATATTCCGGACGGCGTGATTGAAGCTTATGAACGGGTGAAGGACCAGGTGAACCTGCCTGCCATTGACGCCCGCGAACGCGTCACGCGCCACGACGTGAAGGCGCGCATTGAAGAATTCTGCGAACTGGCCGGATGCGAACACATCCACAAGGGCATGACCTCCCGTGACCTGACGGAAAACGTGGAACAGCTCCAGATATGGAAGTCCATGCAGATCATCCGTGACAAGGCCGTGGCCGTGCTTAACCGCATGAGCGCCCTGTCCGAACAGTGGAAGCACGTAACCATCGCCGGACGCACGCACAACGTGGCCGCGCAGACCACCACCATGGGCAAGCGCGTCGCCATGTTCGGGGAAGACATCGTGCACGGCCTGGGAACCTGGATTTCCCTGATGGACCGTTACAGCGTCCGCGGGCTGAAGGGCGCCGTGGGCACCCAGCTTGACCAGCTCTCCCTCTTCGGCCAGGACGCCGTCCGCGTTCTGGAACTGGAAGACCGCGTGTGCGCCCACCTGGGCATTCCCGCCAAATGGATGAACGTGGGGCAGGTGTATCCCCGTTCCCTGGATTTCTCCGTGGTTTCCGGCCTGGTGGAACTGACCTCCGGCTGTTCCTCCTTTGCCAAGACCCTGCGCCTGATGGCCGGCCATGAACTGGCTACGGAAGGCTTTGCCAAGGGGCAGACCGGTTCCAGCGCCATGCCGCACAAGATGAACGCCCGCTCCTGCGAACGCGTCAACGGCTTCCACGTCATCCTGAAGGGCTTCCTGATGATGGTCTCCGGCTTGGCCGGGGAACAGTGGAACGAGGGGGACGTGTCCTGCTCCGTGGTGCGCCGCGTGGTAATGCCCGATTCCTTTTACGCCGCGGACGGCCTGTTTGAGACCTTCCTGACCGTCCTGAACCAGATGGGCGTGTATGAGGCCGTGGTGGCCGCGGAACTGCGCCGCTACCTGCCTTTCCTGATGACCACCACCATCCTGATGGAGGCCGTCAAGCGCGGCATTGGCCGGGAAACCGCCCATGAGGTGATCAAGGAACACGCCGTGGCCGTCTCCAATGACCTGCGGGCCGGAAAGATCACGGAAAACAACCTGCTGGACCGCCTGGCGGAAGATGGCCGCCTGGCTATGGACAGGGCTGTTCTCCAGGACATCTTTGACTCCAACTCTTCCGCCACGGGCATGGCCGATGCCCAGGTGGAAGCGTTCCAGGCCATGGTGGAGGAGCTGACGGGCAGGTTCCCGAACGGCGCCTGCTACATGCCGGGAGACATCCTGTAAACGAACGCTGAAAGAAGGCGCGCGCTGCGGCGCGTATGGTATTTTCAGACGCCGTCCATCCGGGCGGCGTCTGTTTTGATGCCATGTTTTTTCAATTTCTTTGCGTCAGGAGAGCTTGACGAATCAGAAGGTTGCCAGTAAGCTTGAATCCAGTAAACGGGCGCGTACGTTGCATGCGCCTTTCGCAAGCAACCCTCCTGTTAAACAATTTTCAATATGGAAAACCAGCAGCTCAGCCTTTTGGACCGTGTGTACACCGTTCTCAGAAAGAGAGGGGAAGAAACGGAATGGATCACTTCCGCGGACAACCACAATCTCAGAACGGGAATCGCGTTCGTCCCCTGTGATACGTTCACACCCGTGAGCCTCCTGTACACGATGATTGACCGTCCGGAGACGCTGGTCATTGACGTGCTTTTTGCCGCCAAGGTGCCTGAACACCGCCGTGTGGAAGTCAGCATCATTCTCAGTGAACTGAATGCGGACCAGACCGCCGGCGCCTTCCAGCTGGACCCCAACAGCGGTTATGTCTACTACCGCCAGTCCTTCGTACTGGAAGGCATGGACCTCACGGAAGCCCAGTTTGCCCAGTTGATGAAGAACATTGAAACCGTGGCTGTGGAAACGGCGGAAGCCTACTCCCACATCATGGAGACGGAATATCCCAAATAACGGGACGCGTTTCCGCCCCTGGAGCTGTTCATGAGCGAGGCCCCTCACAAAAAGGGTACATCCTGGTCCATAGGCATCGGCCTGGGGATCGTCGCTCTCTTGATCGGCACGGCCATCATCACGGACCCTTCATTCTCCTCTTCCCATTCCGGAGAAAAGGAGAAGGCGCCCTCCGCCGGAACGGTGGAGCCCCTGCATTTGCAGGAAAACGCCCTGACCATTTCCGCGCCAGGCGTGGTGAAGGCCTCCCACCTGACCATGCTTTCCCCCGGTGTTTCCGGAAAGGTGGACAAGGTGCACCCCCTCTTTAACGCGGGGGAAATCATCCTGAAGGGGACCCCCCTGCTGGAACTGGAAAAATTTGAATACCGCGCCCGGCTGGCGAATGCCCAGGCGGAACTGGAGCAGGCGCGCCTGGACGTCTCCACGGAACAGGCGGAAGCCCTGAAAGCCATCAAGAAGACGTACAGCTCCGTCTCCAAAAGCGGAAAGGAATCCGAGCTGGTGCTCCGGGTGCCGCAGCGCCGGGCCGTGAACGCCCGGCTGAACGCCGCGGAAGCGTACGTGGCGGAGGCGGAACAGGCCCTGCGGGATACGGTGCTGGAAGCTCCCTACACCTGCCAGGTGGTGGAATGTTCCGTAGGCGCCGGGGCCCGCGTGGTGGCCGGGCAGCCCGTGGGAAAGGTGATTCCCCTCCAGGAGCGGATGATACGCGTTCCCGTGCCGCTGGAGGAATTTTCCGCCCTGCCCAGGGATGAGCAGGGCAAAGTGAACACGGCCCTGACCGCCTCCTGCGTGCTGAACAACGGAAAACGACTGCAATGGCTGGGACGTGTGACAGCGGTGGACGCCGCGCTGGATTCCGAGCGCAACTCCGCCGTCCTGATCGCCTCCCTGGAGCCGAACGGCTCCCACGTTTCCGAATGGCAGGTGGCCCCCGTGAACATGGCCCTCCAGGTGGATATTCATGTGCAGGTTCCCGCCTCCGTATGGATTCCGTCCCAGGCCGTCAGGGATGGAAGCTCCATCCAGGTGAAGACCGCGGAAGGGATGCAGGAGCGCAAGGTGCATGTGGTGGCGCAGAAGGACGGCAAATTCCTGGTGACTATTCCGGAATTCCAGGAAGGGGACGCCCTGGTTCTTTAACATCTCCCGGAGGGCTTTTTCTTCCTCCCTTCACACCCGGGAAGGATTCTTTTCACAAGACTTCCGTTCCCGTGCCGGAACCCATAAAAAAACCATGTCTTCCGCAGAGGGAAGGCATGGCGTTTCATTTACGGGGGCCGTGTGTCAGCGTTTGTCCGTTCTCATGTCAAACACCAGCACCTCAAAGGGCTGAAGCTCCACGCTCACCGGCTTGCCCTGTTCCAGGTTCAGCGTCTTGACGCGCTGGTCCGGATAGGAGGCTTTCATGGGAAAAACCGCAGGCGTCCCCGGGACGGGTTCAAAGACAGTCTTGGCGTCCAAGGTAATCGACCGCGGCTGGTCGTCCGGATTGCGGAGGGCCAGCGTGCAGCCGAGCGGGCTCCAGGCCGCATAACCGTAAGGTTCCAGCTTCTCCGGATTGCCGCCCACCCAGTGCACGTCCGCCAGAACGTCCTGGAAGCGCTGTGCCCAGCGTGCCCCGGCCGCTACGTCGTCCCAGGCCTTCCCGTCCATCATGGAGGGGGTGAGGTAAAGTTCCTGAAGGTTGGCTCCGGAACCGAAGTAGATGCGGGCGTCGTTTTTCAGGTCCCTGTTATCCTGTTTTCCGTCCTGCCCCTTGCTGACGCGCGCCGCCTGGAACTTGGTGCCCAGCACCATTCCGTGGTGCATGATGGAGTTAAGGGGATAAAGGGGGCCCGGCTTGACGATGACGTTATAGCAGGCGCCGTCCCGGAATGTGATCCACTGTTCGCGGTCGTCTCCCTTGCCGATCCAGCCCACGTCTGCCGTGCCGCTGCGCCAGGTGGAATCCACATGGTTGAGCCAGAAGGGGGAGGGCCAGGTACCTACCGTCGTATTGATGAACAGGCGGGGATTCTCCAGGCGAAGTTCATTGGCGATAGAAAGAAGGGCCATGAAGTGGGGGCTGATGCCGTCTCCCGCCTTGTCCCATTTGAAGTAGGTCACCTTGTCCTTCTTCATCAGATCGGAACAGCGTTTCTTGAACCACTGGTAATACGTGGGGTAGGAAAGGTCGAACTCCGTGGCGTTCGCCGGAAGGATTCCCTTGTCCTTGGCCTGCTGCACCCTCTTTTCCGGTCCAAAGTACCCGCCCAGCGGGGAAATCCAGATGCCGAATCCGGAGGGAATCTTTTCCACTGCCTTCACGACGGGATCAAACCCGTGCGGAAATTTTTTGGTGGAGGGCTGCCAGAGATCTTCATTCACGTCGTCCCAGCCGTCATCCAGTACAAAGCCGTCCAGCTTGACGTGCCGGGAACCCAGTTCCTTCCCGTATTCTCCGGCGGTCTTGACGAGCGTTTTCTCCGTGGGGTCCAGCCCGTCGTCATACCAGCCGTTGTAATGCAGAAACTGATGGTACGGCGTGGTCCGTTCCCGTTCCAGGTAATAAAGGAATCCGCGGCGCAACTGGCCTTCCGGCCATACCCCCAGCACCGTGGTGAAGGTCTGGACATTCCCGGGATTCATGGGAAGGTTGCAGTCAAATCCGACGGTTCCCGTTCCACCGCCGGCTTGCGCCTTGGCAACGGGAAGTTCAATGCCGGCAAACGTGCCTTCCTGTTCGCTGACCAGGGGACTTCCCGGTACGGAACCCCTGGCGGCCAGAGTGGGGTCCTGCAAATCAATCAACTGGATTTTCTTTAAATCCACTCCTTTGGACGCTTCAATCCTATAGGTTTCCTTGACGTAAGAGGCGCCCTCCCTCAATTCCGCCTTCCATTGCACGGTCAGTCCGCTCTCCTTGTCCCTGAAGGCAGCGGAAATGACCGCTCCTTTAAACCGGTCCCCCAGGCGGGGACTGCCCGCATGGCCTTTCTGAACGCTGATGGAAGGGGGTCCTTCCATGACGAACCGGGAAGAGGGAAGATTGTAGGCGTCCTTCTCCGTGGAAAGGCGGAACAGCTCCGGAGCTTGTTCTCCGGCGGGGTTTTCCGCTTGGGCGGGACGTTCCCGGTTGACGATTCCGAGGGGAACCAGGCTGTTGCCGGCTATCTTCCAGGAGGCGCTCAGGACATTGTTGCTCAGGGTATAGACATCCCCCTCACGATGGGCGGCGGGGACTCCCGGGCTTGTTCCCGGATACGTTACGGACGCCACAGCAGCCTGGACGCAAACGCAGGAACAGGCAGCCACGGCAAGGACCGGCATGGATAATGAGTGCATGGTGTGGAAGCGTCCGCAATCCGGAAGCATCCGTCAATTCAAAAATCCGGTGGAACAAAGAAGACCTGAAGCCATCCCCGTTCCTCCATAAAACGGGTCAGTGTGCTTCCAGCCAGTTGTCCCCCGTTCTGGCTTCCACCAGGATGGGAACGCCGTTGGGCAGGGGCAGGGCATTGATCATGGCTTCTTCAATCTTCGGGATGAGGTCCAGTTCATCCTTGTGGAGGTCCACCAGCAATTCGTCGTGAATCTGGAGGATCAGCCGGGACCTGGTGCCCTCCAGCAGCTTGTCCACATGGATCATGGCGATCTTGATCATGTCCGCCGCAGTGCCCTGAATGGGCGTGTTGATGGCGGTGCGCTCTGCGGCGGACTTAATGGTCTTATTGGCGGAATTGATCTCCGGAATCATCCTCCTGCGGCCCAGCAGCGTTTCCGCGTAACCGGTCTTTTCCGCCTGGTGCACCAGGTTTTCCATGAAGGATTTGACCACGGGGAACTGGGTGAAATAATTCTCAATCAGGGTGGAGGCTTCACTGCGGGAGCACCCCAGCCGCTGGGAAAGGCCGAAGGCGGAAATGCCGTAAATGATGCCGAAGTTCACCGTCTTGGCCGCGCGGCGCATGGTGACTTCCACCTCCTCGCGGGAAATGCCGTACACCCTGGCTGCCGTTTCCGTGTGAATGTCCCGGCCTGCCTGGAACGCCTCGCACATGGCGGGGTCTCCGGAAAGCGCCGCCATGATGCGCAGCTCAATCTGGGAATAATCCGCGGAAAGCATGGTGTACTCGCCAGAGGCGGGGACAAAGGCCGTGCGGATCAGCCGCCCCTGTTCCGTCCTTACCGGAATATTCTGCAAATTGGGATCCTGGGAGGCAAGCCGCCCGGTGGTGGTCAGCATCTGGTGGAACTGGGTATGGATGCGGCCGTCCCGCGGGCAGATGTACTTGGGCAGCGTGTCCAGGTACGTGCTTTTCAGCTTCATGTTCTCCCGGTAGGCCAGAATGTCCGCCACAATGGGATGCTGGGGGGCCAGGGCGGACAGGGTCTCTTCATCCGTCACGAACTGGCCCGTCCTCGTCTTCTTGGGCTTCTTCACCAGCTCCAGCTCCCCGAACAGGAAGTCCCCGAGCTGCTTGGGGGAATTCAGGTTGAGGGGATGGCCCGCGGCTTCTTCAATCCTGTCTTTCAGGCCGTCAATGATGGCGCCCACTTTCACGGAAGCCTTTTCCAGGGACTCCGGAAGCACGCGTATGCCCGTGAACTCCATGTCCGCCAGCACGGGCATCAGGGGCAGCTCCACCGTGCGGAAAAGTTCCTGCATGCCGCTCTCCTTCACCTGCTTTTTCAGGATTTCGGAAAGCTGGAGGGTAACATCCGCATCCTCCGCGGAATACTTGCCCATGACCTCCACGGAAATGCCGCTGGTATCCAGTTCGCGCTTCCTGGCTCCCGGCGCGGCGATGTCCTTCAGCTTGATGGTGGAATATTGCAGGAAGCTCTCCGCCAGAAGGTCCAGGTCATGCTTCATGCCGGGGGCGATCAGGGCGTGGGCCAGCATGGTATCGAAAAACGGGCCCTTCACCCGGATGCCGTTGGCGCGCAGGACCTCCAGGTCAAACTTCAGGTGGTGGCCTATCTTTTCTGCGGAACCTTCCAGCAGAGGCCTCACCGCTTCCAGATCCTCCGGACCGGAAACGGGCAGGTACCATGCCTTGCGCGGTTCCGCGCAGAAGGCGATTCCCCGCAATTCGTCCGTCAGGGGATTCTGGCCCGTGAGCTCCGTCTTGAAGCACCAGGAATCATGCTTTTCCAGTTCGGCTGCCATGGCGGCCTGGGCTTCCGCCGTATCCGCAATAAGGTACTCGTGCTTGAAATCGTCCGCCGTTTTCAGATGGCGTTCTTCAAACAAATCCATCTGGCCCGTGCCGGACTGCTGCGCGGGCGGCGCAGGAGCGGCTGGCGCTTCCGCCGGAACCTCTTCCGCTTGGGCCGGGGCAAACAAATCATCCGCGGGAATGGGGGCCTTCCTGGCCTCCGGCGCCTTTTTGCCGAACAGCTTGGACTGCATGGAACGGAACTCCAGCTCCTGAAGCAGGGCCAGCAGTTCTTCCGGGCTCGGGTCCTTCTTGACCAGGTCGGACAGTCCTACCGTCAGGGGCACTTCCCGGTCAATGGTAGCCAGTTGTTTGGAAAGGGTGGCCAGTTCGGCGTTCTCCTCCACCATCTGCCTGCGCTTCCCCTTCAGCTTGTCCGTATGGGCCAGCAGGTTTTCCACGGAACCGAACTCCCCGATCAGGAGCTTGGCCGTCTTTTCCCCCACGCCGGGAATCCCGGGAATATTATCGGAACTGTCCCCCATCAGGGCCAGGATGTCGATCACCTGGTCCGCGCGTTCAATGCCCCAGTGCTCCTTGAGTTTCTCCAGGTCAATCACTTCATGGTCGTTCCCCCGCTTGCCGGGGCGCCACAGGTAGCAGGTGGGGGAAATGAGCTGGCCCAGGTCCTTGTCCTGGGAAACCATGTAGGTCTTGAACTCCTTCGTATCATCCGCCAGGCGCGCCAGCGTGCCGATCGTGTCGTCCGCCTCATATCCGTCATAGCGCAGGATGGGAATATTCATGGCTTCCAGAAGCCGGAAAATCAGCGGCATCTGGGCGCTCAAATCCTCCGGCATGGATTCCCGGTTGGCCTTGTAGGCCGTGTAAAGCTGGTGGCGCTCCGTGGGGGCGGAGGTATCAAAGCAGGCCGCGATGTGCGTGGGCCGTTCATGTTCCAGAATGCCCAGCAGCGTATTGGCAAAGCCGTACACGGCGGACGTGTTGACTCCCTTGGAATTGCGGATGGGATTGGAGAAAAAGGCGAAATGGGCCCTGTACGCCAGAGCCATGCCATCCAGAATAAAAAGGCGTTTAAGAGGGGAATCAGTCATTTCTGCCCCACTTTACCATGCGGTGCAGGGGGACGCTACCGTTAAATGCGCCTCCCGCCCGTCACTTTCCGGAAACCCGCGGCAAGGCATAAAATTCATGGGCAAACCGTCTTCTCCCTGATATAAACGGAATAGGAAAGAAACGGAAACTACCATGCTCAGGCAGGAATTGACACGGGAGGAAAAGGACAGGCTGCCAGAAGGCCTGCAAGGAGCCGCCGGAAAAATGAGCGTCTGATTGCCATAAACGGCCCGGCATGCTCAGCATGGTTTTACATATTCCGGCCCCTCTCCTTGTGCTTTCCCGGCATAGGACGGTTCCGGCCCCGTTCTTCTTCCAAGGTTGATTTCCGTTTCCGGGGCCGCTATCATTCCTCTGCTTTCATGACTTACACTATTACTCCCTTGATTGGGGAGCAGGCCATCAATGACCGCGTCAAGGAACTGGCCGCTTCCATTGACGCGGATATGGCGGGACGTGACTACGTCCTGCTTCTGCTGTTGAACGGCGCTCTTCCGTTTGCCAACCTACTGATGGCGCATTTGAAATCCCGTCCGGCGGTGAAAACCGTCAAGGTCACCAGCTATGCGGGAATGACGGCCTCCGGCTCCATTGTCTGGGAAGGCGACTGCGGCTCCTTCCTGCCGGAGGAACCCGTTGTGGTGGTGGATGACGTGCTGGATACGGGCGCCACACTCTCCGAAGTATGCCGTGAATTGAAAAACAGGGGAGTAAAGCAGGTGCTCACCGCCGTGGCCGTGGACAAGCACTGCTGCCGCAGGGTGCCTTTTGAGGCTGATTACATCGCTTTTACCCAGGGAAATGACTTCCTGGTGGGGTTCGGAATGGACCTGGATGAATGTTACCGGGAACTTCCCTATATCGGAAAAGTGGACATGGATTGAAATAATCCTGTTTCAATTTGAACAACCTGCTGAATAAAAGTGTCCAAGTACGTTGGAGCGGTAGGGCTATGCGCCGTCCCGCTCTCCACAAGGGAAACCGGAAAGGAGAACCAAGACATGAAAATCAACAGGGCAAGACAACAGGAAAGCGTGGCCGTCTTCGGCCATGAAACGTCCCTCATCCGGGATGTTTTGGACAATCTGGAACTGGAACACGCGCTGACGTGGCTGCTGGAGGCCATCAGCGAACACCAGTCCGGAGAAACGGACGGCGAACCGTGGCATCTGTACCAGACCACGCTGTTCGCCATGTATGTAGACTATGACAACGGCATGGTGCGTGTCTCCGCCGCTCTGGCATGCCATGATGCGGACCTGGAAATGTCCCTGAAGGACTTTGTGGACATATTAAGCCGGGAAGCCTCTAAGGAAGCGGACCCGCTCCATTACCCCCCCGGCGCATCCGGAAAATGCATCCACCGCTACCGCAACCCATACTTCAAGCGCAGGGCGCAGGAACGGGAACAGGACATGGGCTTTTATTCCTGAACACGAGGTCCCTGCTGAACAGGGCATCCTTTCCAATGGCCGGTTTCCTTCGGGAATCCGGCCGTTTTTTGCGGTAGGGGCTATCGTCCCATTTTTAAATTCCTCCTCCGGCGCTCATCTTCCCTCCTGCTGCCGTATGGACTTGCGGCGCTCCAGACGGCTTTCCGTTCATAGAAGGGGTGACAGAACGGTCCTGACGGAGTATGAAGAAAGGGTCATGGATATGTCGTGCACGCCTTCAACCCCTCTCCCTGAACACAGGCACATCATCCTGCGGGCGGCAACGGAACGGGATGCGGAGGCGCTCCTGTCCATTTACGCTCCCTATGTCGCCCATACGGCGGTTACCTTTGAATACCGGATTCCCTCCATGGAAGAGTTTTCCGCACGAATCCGGCACGTGCGGGAAAAATATCCCTGGCTGGTGGCGGAAGCGGACGGGAAAATTCTGGGGTATGCCTATGCGGATGCCTTCCATGAACGGGCCGCCTATGGCTGGGCCGCGGAACTTTCCGTTTATGTGGCCCCGGACAGGAAAAGGCTGGGCATCGGCGCCCGGCTGTATGAAGCCCTGGAAATCCTGTTGAAGGAGCAGGGCTTCCTCAACCTGTATGCCTGCATTGCCTTTCCGGAGAAAGAGGATGAATACCTCACGGGGGACAGCGTGAAATTTCATGAAAAACTGGGGTTTCAGGTGGTAGGAAAATTCCACCGGTGCGCGTATAAATTCAACCGCTGGTACCACATGGTCTGGATGGAAAAGCATATCGGCCTCCATGCGGAGAACCCTCCTCCGGTCAGAAGCTTTCAGGAAATGACGTCCATGGCCGCCGGGATACTAAAGAAAGCTGGCGGGCCTGTTTCCCATCTCCCGGAATAAAAACCGGACTGATCATAAAAATAGTGCTTTTGCGGCATGGTTCGTCCAGAATGGCGCCGTCATGACCGCTCTCTCCGCCACCCCCGTCTTTCAGGGCCGCCTGCCCTGGGTGGAGATAGCGCGCCTGCTGGCGACGCTGTGCGTCATCATGCAGCACGTTCCTTCCGGGGGATTTCCCCCCAACCAGTGGCTGATCGGGCCCGCGCTGGCGACGTTTTTCCTGCTGGCGGGATATTTTTCCGCATCGCGCCTGCTGGGGGAAGGCGCGGGCAAATGGACCGCCGGGCGTCTGATGTCCCTGCTACGTCCGTACCTGTTCTGGTGCGCGGCTTACTGGGTGCTGGCTGGGATGCCCGTTTCTCCCGGCGCTCTGTCCTCCATCTTCGGCTTGGGCGCGTGCCCCATGCTGACCCCCATGTGGTTTCTGCGTGACCTGATGGTATTCACGCTGGCCGCGTTCCTTCTTTCCAGAGTCCGCTGGGCGCTTTACGCGCTGGGCCTGTTCTGCCTTTTCCTGAACCGCTGGGATGGTTCCATGGCATGGCCCAGCCCCTACATGTTCGGGGATTTTGTGCTCGGCATCATACTGGCGTCCTCCGTGCCGGGGTGCCTGAACCGCTGGGAAAAACTGCCCCTGGCCGTCCACGGCTCCATTCTGCTGGCTTGCGCGGCGCTGGTGTGGGCAGCCTGTGCGGATACCTTCCTGATTCCGGACGCCGCTTTTTCAGGGCTGGCCGTGCTGGCCTTCCTGAGCTTCGGGGTGGTGCTGAAAGCCGCCAGTTCCGGCGCCGCGCGGCGCCTGGCGGAATGGTCCTCCGGAAGCTTCTTCGTATACTGTTCCCATATTTTCGTGCTAATTGCCCTGGCGGGGGTGGAAATGTTCTTTACCTCCCCATGGCCTTCATGGGTGTGGTGGTGCCTGGTGCCCGTGGTTTACATGCTGGCTCGCGGGCTTTACCTGCTGGTGAAGCGGTTTGTCCCGCGGGCACTCATCGTTCTGACAGGTGGAAAATAACAGTCCTTAACCGTGTCCGCGTTGCCGTTTCCTGATATTCAGGAGGCTTTCCCCACCCGGAATGCGGAGTGGGGAATGGCCTGTGTGGCGCCGTTTTCCTTCTGCCAGAAGAATTCGGGAAGCTCCGTGAAGCCCTCCGTCTGGATAATGAAGGGGTGCAGGCCTTGCTGCAGGGGGATGGGTTTCATTCCCGTTTTTTCCTGGTCCCCTTCCGTAGTGCCTTCCCCCATGGAGGAGGAAACTTCCGTTCCGGGGCGGTAGTGGAAATCCGCATCCAGCAAGTGCATGTCGTGCAGGCGCACGAAAGCTTTGGCGCCTTTTTTGGCGGGCGTTTTCATGTAAAAGGTGTAATTCCCGTCTTCCGGCACCTGGAGGTAGAATACCCTTTTCAGCGTTCCGCCAGGGCAGAGAGTTCCTTTCACGGTGGCGGCCGTCAGCGGCTGAAGCCCCGCCGGAATTTCTCCCTGCCTGAGGGCCGGCACCAGCTCTTTGTCATAGGGCCGCTGGGCGAAGGTGCCGCGTTCCGGGTGCGTGTAGTCGTAAATGCGCCTCATCCTCAGCACCATGTCGTGCATGCTGCGTTGGAGTTTCTTCCCTTCCGGTGTATTCCGGAGATCGTGGCGTTCTGCCGCATCCGCAGCCGTATCGTAAATTTCAAACGGGTCCGCATGGGACTGGATGTTGGTGCGCACTCCCTTGTACTTGCCAATGTAAACCATCTGTTGGTCCCCGCGGACGGCATTCCTCCGGGAGGGCAGGAAGTCCTGATAGTTCGGCGTATTTTTCTTGCTCTGGGATTCCTTGGCGCTGTATTCCATGTACAGGCGGCCTTCCGGCTGGCGCCCCCTGTTCAGCAGGGTGGGCAGCAGGGAAACGCCGTCACTGCGGAAGGGGGCCCGTACTCCCCCAAGGTCCGCCAGCGTAGCCATCCAGTCATGGAACTGGGACGGACGGTCCGTCACGGAGCCTGAAGGCACATGTCCCGGCCAGCGGACAATGGCCGGCACCCGGAAGCCGCCTTCCCACGCATCCTGCTTGATGCCGTCAAAAGGTCCGTAATTGCGGAAAAACTGGGGATTCTGCCCTCCTTCGTCATGCGGGCCATTGTCCGAGGTCAGGATGACGATGGTGTTTTTATCTATGTTCAGGTCCTTGAGCGTCTGGATGATGTCTTCAAAGGAATCGCTCAGGCGCGCGATCATTGTGGCGTACCGCTTTTCCGCCATGGGCCATTGTTGCTTCGCATAACGGGGATAAATATAGGAGTTGATCTTTCCCTGGGCCGTGTTGACCAGCTTGTGGGGCTGTCCCAGCCATTGCACGCCGCCCTTGACGCCGCGGCCCTCCGGATAGGGGCCTGTGGGGATTTGAAGCTGGGAGTGGGGGGCTATGTGCGTCAGCGCCAGGAAAAAGGGCTGCCGGGGATTCTGCCGGTGCGTGTCAATGATCCACTTCTTGGCCCTGGCCGTGAGCAGGTCCACGGAGTAGGCCTTGTCGCAATTTTCCGTGACGCACTTGTCTCCATCCCAGATGCCGCTTTTTTTGGTGGGGGAGATCGGGTTGGGGTCTTCCTTGGGGTAATGGTGGTGGCCGCTGACGTGGTCCAGATAGCCGAAGTAGTAATCAAATCCCCTTTTGGCGGGGTAGGCCGTGGAGGTCTTGGGCGTGCCCGCGTGCTCCACGCCGCCGCCAATGCCCCATTTGCCGATGAGGGCCGTCCTGTACCCGGCGGACTGCATCACAGTGCCCAGCGTGGGAGCGTCTTCAATGGGCAGGTCAAAGGACCTGTCGCGGATGACCTTGGCATGGCCCTGGTGCACGCCCGTGAACAGGGAGCCGCGGGCCGGGGCGCAGAGAGGGGCGGAGGAGTAGTGGCGCGTCAGCGTCATGCCTTCCCTGGCCAGGGAGCGCAGGCCGGGGTTATCCATGGCGGGAAGCCCCTGCTTCATGCGCTGGTCCTGATAAGAGGGCAGGTCCCCCCAGCCCATGTCATCCATCAGGATGAGGATGACGTTGGGCCGCGGGGCGGCTGCGGCAAGGGGAACCGCCGCCAGGACGGCCAGCAGGAAGAGCAAATGTTTGCCTTTCATGGGTGCAGCGGTTGGAGTGAATTCTATTTTTCCGTGGTGGTCTTTGCGGTATAGCCGGCATCCGCAATCCATCGGTCGCCCGCCTTTTTCACGGGCAGGAAACTGACGCCCCAGGACTGGAAGCTGCCCGTGTAGGGCTGTTCAATCAGGATGGTATTTCCCCCGGCTTCAAGCTGGAAGGGAACGGGCTGTCTCGCCCACCAGAATTCCTCATTGTCAAAGGGGATTTCATTGGCGGGACTGTTCCACGTATGGCTCTCATACCGCCGCTGTCCGGCAAGCTTGTAGGTCTGGGGATTGTTCACCTCCTTTCCGTTCACCCATATCCGGGTGCCGCACTGGGACCACTCCCCGGCGGCGGGAACGCCGGAACAGCGGCGCGTGGAGCGGGCCGGGGCGTCAAAGCCCACCATGGCATACATGGTGCCGGCCTTGGGGGCATGCAGGGTCGTTTCCGCCCAGACGGTATTGCCGGGCTTTGTGTTGGAAAACAGGCCTTCCGCTCCCGCACGGGTACGGAAGTACAGGTTGCCTCCGCGCGCCCGGAGAGGCTCCATTCCCGCGGGGGATTTTCCGGCCAGCAGGTCGTTTCTTACTTCCGCCTGCCGGGCTTGCGGAACGGGGCCGAAGACGGTCCATTCCATGAAGGAGTCCCGCCAGTAGGGGAAAGGCCTGTCTCCCGCCAGGGCTTCCATGCGTTTTTCAAAAAGGGAGAAGGCCTTAAAGGCCTCCGTATCCTTTTCCGGGAGATTGCCGGCAAAGCGGGAGCCGTCCTGCGGAAGCCCCTTCCAGCTGCGTTCCGCCATGGAAAACATGGCGGGCCACTGGGGGCTCTGGATGGGGATGTTCTTCTTGTCCCCCACGCGGGTATCCGGCCACAGGCACTGGATGATGCCCAGAGAATGGTCGTCCCCCCGCGGGGTTCCGCAGGGTTGGCGGAAGAAATTCCGGCGCACCAGGATGCCGGGATCAAAGGAATTGATGTATCCGGCGGTGGAGTCAAAGTAGGGCACTTTCTGCTTCTTTGGGTCCGGCAGTCCTACGGTGTTCTCATCATTCCACAGTTGGGCGTAGCTGTCCCCGGCAACGGGGAGGTCGTTGTTGCCTGCCCACTGGATGGGCTGGCGTCCCAGGGATTTGGCCTTGGCCGCCATGTGCTCTGCAAACTGCTTGCCGTTGGGGATGCGGATTTCATCCGCGCCGATGTGCAGGTAGGGGGACATGTCCGCGGGAATTTCCCGGCAGAATTCCTCCAGCAGTTCATCCAGTATCTTGATGCCCCTGGGATCATGCATCGGGAAGCCGAAGCAGTTTTTGAAATAGGTGCTGTGGCCCGGCATGTCGATCTCCGGAATGATCTGGATATGGCGCTTTTTCGCATAGCGGAAAAGGTCCCTGATCTGGTCGTACGTATAGGTGTCATTGACGTCCCGGTCCTTGATTCTCTTGGAAGGATCATTCAGCACGGGGTATTTTTTGCACTGGATGCGCCAGGCGGGGTAGTCCGTCAGGTGCCAGTGAAAGGTATTCAGCTTCAACCGGGCCATTTCATCCAGGTCCGCCTTCAGGGTTTCAATGGGGCGGAAATTCCTGCCGACGTCGTGCATGAAGGCCCGGATGGGAAATGCGGGGCGGTCCTTGATGTCGCAGCACGGATAATCCCCCTTGGCCCCCAACTGGTCCAGCGTCCGGCGTGCATAAAAAACGCCCGCGTCGGAAGCGGCCCTGATGACGATTCCGTTGGGCCGCACCTGGAGTTCATAGCCTTCCTTTCCCAGAGACTTGGAAAGGGCCGCGCTCTTCTTGACGGAAACGGGGGCTTTTTTAGGGCACGTGCCAGGTTTCCAGTCCACCTGGGACGGAAAGGGCAGGAGGGCGACCGGGGCGGTTTCTTCCACCCGGAGGGGATGAGGGGATTTCCAGTTGTTGGAGCCGGAGTCCTGTCCCAGGGCAAGACCTGCAGCAATCAGTAAGACAGAAGGATAGAGGGCCATGTAACAAATACGGACCAGGTAAAAGGATTTTTTCATCAATCTTTCAAGTTTTTTGTTCAGACGGTGCGCGGCTGCTCCCTCTTCCTCCGGACCAGCAGCCCGGCCAGACCCGCCAGAGCCAGGGAGGCGCCTGACGGCTCCGGTACGCCGGCCTGAAGCGTGAAGTTGGAGACAGTCAATTCCTGGTAAGCGTAGGTACTATCCACGGCCCCGGAATTCAGGACCAGGTAGAACGTGGTATCACCGCTGAAAATACTGCCGTATTCAGACTTCTCCATCTCCCATGAAAAAGATTGGTTGGCCACCGTTCCCGCCGTCCCCCCAAGCGTGGCGCCCACCTGGCTGAAAAACTCCTCTCCATGGATTGTCTGGCTGTACCACAGGGAGAAATACTGGGGCTGCCCGGTCCGGGACGTATTGTTCAACCCTCCCGTATCAAAGGAAAACGTCAATTCTCCAAAGCCGGCCAGGGCATCCGCGGGCAGAGTGTTGCACTTCAGCGCGGTAAAACCGCCGCCGTTGTTGTTTCCGGTTGCCGTGACCAGCTTGGTGAAGCCATCCCCCCCAGTAACGTCCGTTCCGGTATTATTGCCGCGGTTGCCGTAATACCACCCGGCATCACGGGCCCCCAGGGCGGACTGGACTGCGGCGGCATCCGGGCCGTTGTTGGAGACAAGGCTTCCGCCCGCTGCATAGGGAATGCGGGTCATGACAGTGTCCTGAGTCAGGGAGGGAATGATTCCCTCTATGGCGGTCCATGCCGCCTCTGCCGTAGCCGTCCAAGCGGAGATGACCGCCAAAATAAGAGTTTTCTTCATTTAATTGTTACATGGATGAGGGTTTTGCAGAAAATCGCCTTGATATCATGGCGGTCATGCGTCCTTCATCCTGCAAATTTAAAATCCGGTGGAGGTTATTTTGGATGGAAAAATATAATAATCCGCTGACAATCAAATATATTTAAAGGGGAAACGCCGTTTCTGCACCTTTTGGGTTTCCGCGTTTTCAGTTTTCCAAATGGCTCTTACTCCTTTGACAGGAGAAAAATGGGTTGACACAGGATTTTAAATCCGGTGTTGCGGAAAAAAGGGCCCGTTCCTTAACCGATTCGTATTCTAATGGAATGGACCGCATTCCGTCCGAATTGTTCCTTCAGTTTCCCCAGCAGGGCGCCCTGCCATTGCTGGAGGTGGTAGCGCATGGCGGGCTGGAGAACCTGCACGGTCGCCACCCCCTTGACGATGGATAACAGATTGGCCTGCTGGCCCAGGAAGGGGCCGGCGGCGGCCAGCCAGCCTTTCCGGAGGAGTTCCGGGTCCATTCCCTCTTCATCCAGGGGAAGTTTGGCAAGGATATCCCCCAGCAGGGACTCCGCCGTATGGATGTTCCGCGTTTCACTGGTTCCGGGGGAAACCTGGAACCAATCCGCCAGAGCCTGGCGCACGTCCCGTTCATCACGGGAAAGGTATTCATACCGGGCAGGGGAGGCGTAAGGGTCCGGACGGTCTCTGTCAGGAACGTATGGAGACTGCGGAAAAGGCATGAATACTAATTAAAAGCCCGGAGCGTTGAATGTCAACAGCCCCGGGCGGTTTGAAAAATAAGATGGAACTTATATTATTCGCCGTCGTCACCGATGGCTTCCACGGGGCAGCCTTCCATGGCTTCCACGCAGGCAGCCAGTTCTTCTTCGTTGTCAGGCTGCTTCTTGACGTAGGAGACGCCTTCGTCATCATCCCTGCCAAAGTTTTCCGGAGCCGTTTCACGGCAAAGGTCGCAGTCAATGCAGGAGCTGTCCACGTAAAACTTGCCGGGGACGTTAAGAGGTGTTTTTTCGTCGATATCTGCCATATGTGTGATGGGTTGTATGAACTGCTCCCACTATTTCCGCATTTGACCGAATTTTGCAATCTTTTTTGTTGCAGGAATGAGTCAGCATAAGGAAGAATGCCGGTGTGCCTTTTTCCAAAAGGAAGGCTTCCTGCCATGAATACCGCCTCCCCTTCCTCCCCCCGTCTGCTGCCCGTCTGGGCCGGGCTGCTGCTGGCCGCCCTTTCCGGCGTACTGACGGCCTGTTCCTTCATTCCCGTGGACTGGAGCGGCTGCGTCTGGATAGGCTTTCTGCCGCTGCTGACGGCGCTGTGGTACGGCTCCCGCCGGAAGGGCAGGAGAGGCGTTCTGGCGTATGCCCTGTACGGCTGGCTCTTCGGCGTGGTGTATTACGGCATTTCCTTCTGGTGGGTGAATGAGGTCAGCACGCTGGGCTACATTCCGCTGATGATTTTTTACGGCGGCCTCTTTCCCGGCATCTGGGCGCTGGTCATGGGGGTATTCTTCCGTCCGGACGCGCAGCCCCTGCCGGACGCGCGGCAGAAGGGTGCGGACCGCCGGACCGCCTGGAAGGCCTGGGCCATGGGGGACATGCTGCCCAGCGCCGCCGCCGCGCTGGCGGGCGCGGCCCTGTGGGTGTGCCTGGAGTGGGTGCGGGGCTGGCTGATACCGGGCTTCGGCTGGAACAACCTGGGCGTGGCCCTTTACGGCAATCCCCTGGCCCAGTGGGCGGAATACACGGGTGTAACGGCCCTGGCCTTTATTCCGGTAGTCTTTTCCATCTGGCTCTGGCGCGTCTGCCGCCGGGCCGGGACCATGGTCGTGCATGAAGGCAGGCGCACCGTGCCCTGGGACTTCTTCTTCCTGGTCTCCATCCTGTTGATCATGTTCGTCGTCGGCGTGGTATGGACGGCGCGCTACTCTCCGCAATCCACCGCAGCCACCGGGAATGGCAGATTCACCGTTCCCGTCATGACCGTGCAGCTGAACCTGACCCAGAAGGAAAAGTGGAGCGCGGCCAACCGGGGAGCCATTTACCAGGCCCTGCTGGACACCACGGAGCAGGGACTGCTGGACCTTCAGAACCGAACCCTGGAAGAGGCCGCCAAAAACGGAACGGAGACCTCCCTGGACCTGCCGTCCTGGGTAATCTGGCCGGAGAGCTCCTTCCCCATCTCCACGTTTTACCGTGATTCCACGGGGGAACGCTTTCCGGGGCAGGACAACGTCAATTTCCTGAGCGCGGAGGAGGACTATCTCCAGGCCGTCCGCAACAACGTAGGCAACTTTATCCTGCTTACGGGCACGGACGATATTTACCTTTCCGATGAAGGCAGGGTGGAGCGTGCCTACAACTGCCTCACCGTGTTTGAGGGGGACTATTCCACGGCCAGGCCGCATGCCAAGGCCATGCTGGTTCCCTTCGGCGAATACATTCCCATGCGCAAAACCTTCCCGTTTCTGGAAAAGGCCTTTGAGGCCTCCGCCGGAACGGCCATGGGGATGAACTACACGCCGGGCACCTCCACGGAGCCCGTTCCCGTTCCCATCCGTCCGGGAAGTTCCGTTACCGTGGGCGTCATCCCGCTGGTGTGCTTTGAAGACGTAGTGGGGAGCTGGGTGCGCCGTTTCGTGCGGCAGGAGCCCCAGCTCATGGTGAACGTCACCAATGACGGCTGGTTCAACCGTTCCAGCGCCAATGAACAGCATTGGCGCAATGCGGCGTTCCGGTGCATTGAACTGCGCCGCTCCATGGTCCGTGCCGCCAATACCGGCGTCAGCGTGGCCCTGGCGCCCAACGGCGCGATCATTGCGGATTTGAGGGATTCCTCCGGCTCCCCGTTCACCCGGGGGGTGATGACCGCCACGCTTCCCGTGGGCTGCACGGAAATGACCCTGTACGCCCTGTTCGGGGACTGGGCCGTTCTGGCCTGCTTCCTGCTGTTTACGGCTCTTCTTCTGCGCAGGATAAGCGCGGGAAGGCGGCATGCCGGACCCGTGAAGGACGGCGTTTACCGGCGCGGCGCGGGCGCTACGCCCAGGTAATTCCTGACCTGCTTGAAGGAGGGGTACGAGATGCCTGTTTCATGGCACCAGAAGGCGGAGGAGGAACCTCCGTCCAGGTTCAGGGCCGTCTTGACGCGGAAATCCCCCAGCGCTCCGGGAGCGGCCAGCCACTCCGCCAGTTCTTTCAGCGTGACGGAGGAAGAAATGCCAATGCACCACCTCTTGCCGCCGTCCGTGGCGATGAAGGTGCGGTAAGTGGATTTCTGTGCATTGAGCCCTTTGACGGCTGTTCCGTTCTCCACCAGAAAAGGACCTCCCTGGAGGGCCGCCTGCATGGCGGGCAGTTTCTTCATGCGCTTCAGGGCGGAACTGCGCACGAGGAACAGGGTGCCTTTCCCGTTGTCATAAACCACGCCGGACACGGCGAAGGAACCGGAAGCCAGCGGAAAAAGGCGCTTGCCGTCCTGCACCACGAGTCCGAGGGGGGTGCCCTCCGCATCCGCTCCGAAAAAGCCGCCGTTGACCCCGGCCACGCAGGGACTTTTGCGCATGGCTCCGTCCAGGGAGCGGTAGCGCGGAGTTTTCAGGCTGCCTTCATCCCGCACCAGGAGACGGTGCGTATCAGACTGGAAGAAATAGACGTTCAGCTTGTCCCGCATGGACAGGAAACCGTCTTTTCTGGTGAAAACGCGGTGTTCCGCCTGAACGGCGCCGCAGAAAAATAAAAGGAGAAGGAGAGAACGCAGGAAAAGCATGGGGTGGTGGTCAGAGGGAAAGATGAAAAATCCGCCGTTCCGCACAGGTGCCGGCAGGCACGCGGACGCCGGGCCAGACGATGCACTCCCGCAAGCGGCAGCCATCCTCCACGACGGCATGGGGGCCGATTACGCTGGCGGCGTCCACGGAGGCACCGGGGGATACTTCCGCGTCCGGATGGATGCGCGGAGCAGGAGAGGGAAAGTCCAAATGGGCCTGGAGGTAGGACTCCGGCGTCCCCATGTCCATCCACTGGCCGTCGTCTGCCAGCACGCCGCGCAGACGGCCCTGCCGGATGTAATCCAGAAAGACGGGAATGATGGAAACGGCCCCATGGGAAGGAATTTGGCTGAACACCTCCGGCTCCATGCAGTAGGCCCCGGTGAACTGGCAGGTGCCCGGATCGCGTCCCAGGGCGTGCCTCATGTCCGTCACCAGCCCGGAGGAGGGGTCAAAACCTACGTTCCTTTTATCTCCGGCAGTGCGGAGGGCCAGCGTCACGGCGGGACGGTGCCGGAGATGATCCTTCATCAGCCTGCGCAGGTCAAAGGTAGCCGCCATGTCCCCGTTCATCACCAGCAGGGGCTCCTCCGCAGAGGCCCAGGGCTCAATCTCTCTGACGCCGCCGCCGGAATCCAGCAGTTCGGCCTCATGGCTGAAATGGACGGGGCACCCGTTCCAGGTACGGTCCGGGAACACCTGGTCCCAGGCTTCCGCCAGATGATGGGTATTGATGATGAACTCCCGGATGCCGCAGTCATGACAGCGGCGCATGGAATGCAGCACCAGAGGCTCATGGAAAAAGGGGATCAGGGGCTTGGGAAGCAGGCTCGTCAGGGGCCGCAGGCGGGTGCCCAGCCCGGCGCCGAGAATGAATGCGCGGGAAATGCCGGGACCTTCTGTGATGTGCATGGAACATGACTACCGGGAGAAAGGCGTTTTTTCAAGCGCCTTCTCCGGATGACATGGCGGAAAGCCGTCCATTCCCTGAATTTACTGGAAAATCGGTGATTTCGTGCTTTCCAAACGGAACCTCATTCACTAGCATTCCCGCATGGCATGTGGAAACCAAAGAACTGTTGGCTCTCCGGCCTCCCTGGCTGGAACATCTTTGCATACGGGGCAGGCCGTGACCCTGACCCTGAAGCCGGCGCCCGCCGACTTTGGCATTAAATTTCGCCGGGTGGACCTTCCGGACCAGCCCTTCATCAACGCGGACGTGGAAAAAGTCCAGACCGTGGAACGAGCCACCAGCCTGGCGGAAGGCTCCGTCAAGGTGCATACGGTGGAACACATCCTTTCCGCCCTCACGGGCATGGGCATTGACAATGCCGTGATTGAAATGGACGCCAACGAGCCCCCCATCGGGGACGGCTCCTCCGCTCCCTACGTGGAACTGATCAAGAGCGCCGGCATTGTGGAACTGGAAGAACCCCGCCGCTACCTGGAAGTGCGGGAAGCCGTCACCATTGAGACCAAGGGCGGCTCCATCCTGACCATCCTCCCCTCCAAGGAATTCCGCGTTTCCGTGACCTGCGTGGGACCGGAAAACCGCATCACCCAGTACTTTGACGCGGTCATCACGCCTGAAACCTATGAAAAGGAACTGGCTCCGGCCCGTACCTTCACCTTTTACGAGGACATCAAGCCCCTGCTGGAAAAGGGACTGATCAAGGGCGGCAGCCTGGAAAACGCCGTGGTTATCCGCGGGGATGAGCTCATGAGCAAGGAGCCCATGCGCTTCATCAATGAATTCGCCCGCCACAAGGCCATGGACCTCATCGGTGACCTGAGCCTGTGCGGCAAGCCCATCCTGGGCCACGTGATCGCCATCAAGCCGGGCCATGGCCCGAACACGGAGCTGACCGCCAAGCTGAAGAAGGAACACCGCCGCAACCAGCAGATGGCTCCCAACCCGGTCAACGTGCCGTACGGAGACGCCGTGCTGGACATCAATGAAGTGATGAACCTCCTTCCGCACCGCTATCCCTTCCTGATGGTGGACCGCATCATCGGCTTTGAAGGGGAAACCAAATGCCGCGGCCTGAAGAACCTGACGATGAATGAACTCTTCTTCCAGGGCCACTTCCCGGGGCATCCGGTCATGCCGGGCGTCCTGCAACTGGAAGCCATGGCCCAGGTGGCCTCCATCGTCATGCTGCGCCAGCCCGGCAACGCCACCAAGCTCGGCTACTTCATGAGCGCGGACAAGATCAAATTCCGCCGTCCCGTCGTCCCCGGCGATACGCTCATCATTGAAGCGGAGCTGACCAAGATGCGCGGCAACATCGGCCAGGCCCTTGGCCGCTGCCTGGTGAACGGCCAGGTGGTCTCGGAAGCCGAGCTCAAATTCGGTCTTCAGGACATCTGAACCGCCTGAACGCGGACCTGTCTTTACAAAAACCCCGGCGGGCATGTCTCGCCGGGGTTTTTCCTTGGTCAATTCTCCCGCACGGAAACGCAGCCGGAGGGAATGCGGCACATATCCACGTACTCCTCCAGGCGTTTGCAGAACGTATCCGCCGTCATGGAAAGAAGGGCGTCCGCAGAAAAGGACTCGCAGGTGAAGGAGGCGGCCACGGTGCCGTAAATAATGCCCCTCTTCACTTCCTCAAAGGAGGGGAGGCCCGGCGGCAGGGTAGCGAGGTAGCCCGCCAGGGCGCCCAGGAACGTATCTCCGGCCCCGGTGGGGTCCACCAGGGTTTTCAGGGGATAGGCCGGACAGCGGAAAATGCAGGTTCTTCCCTCCGGACCGCGGCCAAAAAGCGTGGCCCCGTATTCCCCCTGCTTCACCACGGCATAAACGGCGCCTTTGGAAAGAAGGAATTCCCCTGCCTCCAGCACGGTGGACGCGTGGGCGTACTCCTTGGCCTCATCCTCATTCATCATGGTGATATGGGAATGGCTGATCACGGCGTCCAGCAGCTCCGGCTGGCGGCGCAGCCACTTATCCATGGAATCGGAAAGCACCAGAGCGGCGTCCGGGCACTGCTCCATGCACTTGAGCTGCTGGGCCGGAACCATGCAGCAGCACACCAGCACGGGGTGGTTCCGGAGGGCCTCCGGCACATGCACGTTCCATTCCAGCATCACGGAATCATTGGCGCAGACGGTCCTGCGCTTGTTCATGTTGTCAAAATACTCCCCGGTCCAGGCAAAGGACGGACCCTTCTTCCGTTCCACGCCGTCCATGCGCAATCCCTTGGTCGTGAGCGCTTCCTCATAATGGGAGGGGAAATCCTCCCCGATGATGCTGACGGCATCCACCCGGTCCGCAAACATCAGGGCCGCCACGGCGGCAAAGGAAACGGAACCGCCCAGCACGCCCTCTGCCCGGCCATGGGGCGTCAGGATGGTGTCAATGCCGATGGTTCCGGTGACGAGAAGGGGAAGGGACATGGAGAAAAGGAAATACGGATTCAAACGCCATGATCAAGAATAAAAGGCTGGAGGTATGGAAAAAACGGATTATTTTATCTGCACGCGCTTAAAGGAAATGAGGCTCTTCCTTGGGAACACATCCTGAACCGCCTGCACAGCAGGCTGATGGCTTCTGTACCACACCGGAGGCGGGACGACCCGCTGCTATCCGGTGGAAACATCCCCATACGAACATGAGTGTCTTTCAACCCATTCCCGGGAACGCCGGACGGCGCCATCCCGTTCCAGCAAATGAGCCGTTTCCCGCCGTCCCGGTCCGTCTTTCCCGGAAGCATCCGGCGGTGGCATCCTTGAACTCACATCCGGAGCCCTATTCCCATTTAGCCGGAGAAAAGCCCCTATGATGAAAATGTTGCTGATGGTCGGGCTGGGAAGCTTTGCTGGCGGCGTGCTGCGCTTCCTGCTGACCCGTTTTATCCAGATCAGTTCCATGAGTTCCTTCCCCTGGGGAACGGCGGCGGTCAACCTGCTGGGATGCCTGGTTCTGGGCGTTCTCTACGGGCTGTTCCACCGGGGTTTGCTGCTGCATACGGAAACGCGGCTCTTCCTTACGGTGGGCCTGTGCGGGGGCTTCACCACTTTTTCCACGCTGATGAGTGAATCCTTCCTTCTGCTGAAAGAGGGGAACTTCCCCGCCTTCTTTCTTTACACCCTCCTCAGCTTTGCCGGGGGGCTTATTGCCATTGGCTTGGGATACCTGGTTGCCCGATAAGAGACATAACACTCCGGAAGAATCCCTCATGCTGCGCCTCTACATCAGCAGCACGGACTCCGTCAAGCGTATCCTATCTGGCGCTGCGGTTTACAAAGGGGGGATGGGGTCCGGATAGCGCACGCACCTGGCGGGCTCCAGATTCTCGGCACTTGCCGGGAAGGTTCCGTCCTCCATGGAGATCATCGGCACCTCCGCATGCATGGAAACGTTCCAGGACAGGCTGCCGCACAACTGCCTGGTGCACACGCAGCCCGTCCCTGTTCATTCCATCAGCGGTGCCCGCTTCTAGGAGTAGGACTTTTCCAGAATGCTCACGACGTCCGCCGTGGTGAAATGGCAGCGGTCCAGCTCAAACAGGCCGCCCATGGTGGAAAAGGCCGTTTTGGCGTACTCTTCAAACAAATCCGGAGTGATGCCGTACTCGGACATCTTCAGCTTGTCCACGCCGCAGGCCTCCTTCAGCTTGTTTAGGCCGTTCAGGAAACCATCCACGGACGCTTCCTGGCCCATGGCCGCCGCCACCTTGGCGTAACGTTCCGGGCAGGAGGGGGCGTAAGCTTCATGATAGGCCCAGGAAATCATGATGAGTCCGGCGCCGTGGGGCAGGGACGGATGGAAGGCGCTCAGGGCGTGTTCAATGGAATGCTCCGAGGTACAGCAGGAAATCGTCTCCACAAAGCCGGAATACGTATTGGCCAGGGCCACGTAGGCGCGCGCCTCCAGGTCGTCCCCGTTGTGCACGGCGCGGGGAAGATACTTGGCGACGTATTCAATGGACTGGAGGGCGAACATGTCGCTCATGGGAGAGGCCACCTTCGCCATGTAACCCTCCACGGCGTGGAAAAAGGCGTCAAAGCCCTGGTAGGCCGTCAATCTGGGCGGAACGGAAAGCATCAGTTCCGGGTCCACAATGGACATGGTGGGGAAGGTCCCCTTGCAGCCGAAGCCGATCTTTTCCTGCGTGTCCTCCTTCGTGATGACCGTCCACGGGTCCGCTTCCGTTCCCGTTCCCGCCGTGGTGGTGATGCACACGATGGGAAGGGGCTTGTTGGGAATGGGCAGGCCCTTGCCGGAACCGCCCGGAATGTAATCCCAGTAGGTACCGGGGTTGGCCGCCATCACCGCGATGCTCTTGGCGGAATCCATGCTGCTGCCTCCACCGAGTCCGATAACGAAATCACATCCCGTTTCCTTGGCCAGGGAGGCCGCTTCCATCACATGTTCCACCACGGGGTTGGGCTGAACCTTGTCAAAAACAATGCTGTCCACGCCCTGCTGCTTCAGCAGCTCCTGGACGCGGTCCAGATAACCGAGACGCCTGACGGACGTTCCGCCGATGACGATCAGGGCCTTGGTGCCGGGCAGGGGAGCGGAGCCCAGCTCCTTCAGGCAGCCCGCGCCAAAGAAGATCTGCGCGGGCATGAAAAATTGAAATGGCTGATACATGTTGCTACTCTATAAAAAGACGGCTCCCAACGTCAAGAATGCTCTGTGCATTCCGTGGACGCCGGAGCCGCCGTTCAGGCAACTGCCTTTGGCAAAAGAACGTTATGCGTCTTCAAAAAAATCGTCACTCCGGGAAGGGGCCGGCTTGGGGGGCTTCGGAACGTCCGAGCCGATGGCGCCGGGATCGTCCATCTCCTGTCTGGTCGTGATGGTGGTGGAGGGAGCCTTTCTTCTGGGGGGCCGGACGGCGGGACGGGGCGCGGCGGATGAAGAGGAAGACGAACTGTCCGCCATGCTTTCATCGTCGGAAGCAGTGACCATGCTCTTCATGCTCTGGATCAGCTTGTCCCGGAGTGTCCGGATGCCCTGTTCCCGGCGCACGGGGTCCACCGTCGTCCGGATCAGCGTCATCATGTTCCGCGTGGCGTTGGCCTGGTCGCCCAGTTCAAAGCAATCCAGTTCGCAGCGCCAGCGCAGGCGGTCCAGAACAGAAGAATTCTGTTCGTCAAACTCGTCTTCGGACGCATTGGCGATGCGTCCCTGCATGCCGGACTTCTTGCCGGTGGAAATGGCGTGGCTGACCTTGCCCAGGGCCACTTCCATGGAAATTCTCCTGCTCCAGGCCTGCCGGAGGGCGGGAAGGTTGCGCGTCTTGCGGTAACCCGTGAAAAACAGCTTGTCAAAAATCTCGTCCCGGTTCTTCATGGAATCCGGAAAAGCCTTGGAAGACATGCTGCCGATGCCCAGGGCTTCCCCTACCTCCGTATTCAGGACGGACTGTTCCGCAATGCGGGCGCCCGCTTTCCCGACTCCGCCTCCGTTATTCCCGCTCTTGGAAGAGGCCGCGGCGGAGGGGTCAATGAAATCCGGGTCCGCACAGGCGGAGAGGTAGGCGTTCAGCAAATCCATGGCGGGCTTCTGGAACTCCGTCACGTCCAGCGTCTCCTCTTCCGCTCCATTAGTGGCGCTTGACGTAGCGTTCAGCAGGTTTTCCTTGAGACGGGCCTTGAGCACCAGCACCCCCCATTGATATTGAAGCATCAGTCCCTTTCGGGCATTCTTGTCCTGATACTTCTTGGCCTCGCGGTCCATCCAGTCCTTCAGGGAATTGGAGGCGATCTTCGCGCTCTTTCCCTGGCTCTTGTCCTTCTCCTTTTCCGCTTCCATCAGGAACTTCTTGGACTGGATCAGCAGGTCATACGCGGCGCTGGGATCTCTGCCGGCGGAGCTAAGCTTGCTGATGGCGGCATTAATCACTTTGGTTTCCGCGGACCTGTTCAGGGCCAGCAGGTTATCCAAATCCTTGATCACCTTCTTCTTGGCATCGTTATCCATGTGCTGGGCATAGCAGAGGGACCCCAGGCTGAGGCCTCCGATAAGGCAAAGAGAGACGAAAGTATTCATGCTTTTTTCATTATGACGGATGAAAGATGATCTGGCAAGAGAGAAGCGCAGGGAAGGGGCATCTAAATGTGGAAGTTTATATTCCGGAAAGAACAAGAGGGTTTTTCTGTCAGGAGTAAGGAACCACAGGGTGGAAATTCAAGATGAAATAATAAGAGGCACAGGGATTTTTGCCGTGTGAGATTTAAGCGAAGCCTACAAGGGCCGGGAGGCTTTGTTCCCAGGAACGCGGCCATCACGAAAAGCGGAGGGACTCCCACCTTCGTGTATATATCTTCCCACGAAATCAATCTATGAGGGTCCCGAGGGGTTCTATTTCCAAACAGAACGGATTATCAAAGAAAGAATATTCAGGGAACGGCTCAGGCCTCTGAAATCGACTGGGCATGGGCGAACTGATTTAAAAGGAAAAAGTAGAAGTGTGCGGCCTTTGGCCCGAGTATAATTTAGTTGCCCGGAGGGCCTGCGCGCTCCTTCTGCTGGTTTCTGATGGGTGGGGCAGTTGTCACAAACCCACGACGGGAAGGAAAACAGCCTGAAATACACCCTTCTTAATACTTCGCATAATATATGTAATGCAAAATATAGAGCTAGTGAAACAGTCCCGCTGAATACTGTGTTTAAATAAGATACGCCCCATATCATCCATATCTGCCTGTATTCTCCTATTCAATAACCCCATACAGGAATCATATGCCGTTTACCCCCGGGGATGAAACCGGTGGTGAATGGCGTTCAGCCGCTGCTGTTCCAGATGCGTGTAAATCTGCGTGGTGGAAATATCAGCATGGCCCAGCATCTCCTGAATGATGCGCAGGTCCGCGCCGTTCTCCAGCAGATGCGTGGCGAAGGAATGCCGCAGGATATGTGGAAAAACGTGCTGGTCTATTCCCGCGGCTTTGGCGCGCTCCTGAAGAATCTGGCGTACCCGCTCCCTGGTCAGCGGACGTCCGCGCACCGTCAGGAAAAGATGGCTCTTGGTTCCCGGCCTGACCAGTTTGGGCCTTCCTTTCTCCAGATACGCCTTCAGGGCCTCCAAGGCCGACCTTCCTACAGGCACCAGCCGTGTCTTGTCTCCCTTCCCCAGAACGCGGACGAACGCATCATCAACATCAAAACTCTCTAATTTACAGCTAATTACTTCACTCACCCGCATGCCGCAGGCGTATATCATCTCCAGCAGCGCGCGGTCTCTGCATCCAAGAGGAACATCTTGTACGTCAATGCTTTCAAGCAGAGTTGAAACGGTCTGCTGGTCCAGCACATGGGGAAGCGACAGCCCCTGCCGGGGCATTTCCAGAAAAGCGGAAGGGTCTTTTTCCAGAATCCCCATTCCGGACAGCCAGCGGAAAAAAATGCGCAGATGAACCATTTCCACCCGCATGGAACTGCGCGCCATGCCGCGGGCCTGCAAATGCCGGAGAAACTCCGTAAGCTTGTCAATGTCCACTTGGGAAAGATCAGCCTCCTCTGTTCCGAGAAACCGGGCAAATTCCTCCAGCGTCTGTCTCACGGAAAGCTGGTAGGCAGCGCTCAGGCCCTTCTCCGCGGCCAGGAAACGGATGAAACGTTCCAGATGGGCGTGCATGTCGTTTACCTCCTTTCTTCCCGTTAAAAACGTTCCACCAGGAACAGAAACTCCGTTACGTTCTGCGGGCGGTTCCTCAAGTTGCGGCTTCCCCGGAAGGTGGCATACGGCGTTTCCAGCGTGACGATGCGGCCCAGACGCCTCAGGAAATGAGTCATCTCCTCATAGCTGATGAACCCTTCCGAGCTGTAGGAAAGCAAAATGAACTTGGCCGGGCAGTCTTCCAGCAGGCGGAACAGAGCGGACGGGGCATGCTGGCGGCTATTGTACGTGGAGCGCTTCCAATCCGTGGGAATGCCGGAAACGCGGCTCGTTTCCTCCGGCTTTTCATAGGAAGACAGCAGGTTCAGCATGAAATAATTGGAGCCGTACGGATGCTGGTTGTAGGGAGGGTCCAGATACACTACGTCCATCTCCGGCAGTTCCGCGACCAGTTCATTGGCGTCACGGCAATGGATGGAATACTGGCAGCCAAATCTGGAAAACACGGGAAAAGGCAGAGAAATATCCCCCAGGATGCGCGCGAGGGCGTTGCCGCCGGTACCGCCGAATTTGCCGACGCCCTGCCTGTCCTTGTAAAATCCCTTGAACACGCCGGACGTGTTCGTATGCACGGAGGCTTCCGCCAGAAGAGGAGCGATGAAATAAGGCCTGATTTCCTCCGGAAGCAGGTTGATGGTCTGCCGGGCCGTATCCAGATAGATGGCATTGCGGCGCGTATAGAAAACGCGGTCCTCCGGCGTGATGCTGTCCGGGTCCCTGGGAGCGTATAAATCCGTAATGAAACCCGGGGATTCGTGCTCCTCCATATAGCGCAGCAGGCGCCGGTAATGCCTGTCCAGCTCCAGATTCTCCACTTCCTCCGGATTGCTCAGGTAGCAGGTATTGACCACGCGGCTGTATTCCTCCAGGTCATTGACCACCAAAACTTCCGAGTGCTTCTTCAGGAAACGCGCCACCACGCCGCTGCCGGAAAACAAATCCCCTGCCCTCAGCCTTTCCCGGCCCAGGCGGCTCTTCACATGTTCCAGCCCGGTACCCAGGAAATTCAGCAGGGAACGCTTGTTGCCCAGATAGGTCACAATCTGTTCCGTCAGGTATTTGGGGTCTTCCTCCATCGGCGGTGCGGGAGTGGATGATGGCTCGTTCCGGATCATATAACAGGTCTTGCCCAGCATACGGCACTCCGGGCTTTCCGTCAAGTTGTGCCGGGGACGGAAATGGAAGATATGCCCTTGGAATAAGGAAGAAACCCGCCCCCCCTGAAAGAGATGGGAGGGAAATATATAGGGGGAAATGCATTTTGAAAATACCCCTGAATAGTGAGGGCACATTGCACGCGCATCTCATGGACAACAAATATAATCATGAACAAAAAATTCAGATCAGAATTGCAGGCTTATTCGGAATCCAGGTATTTCCCGGATTGCCTGTTGGAATGGAGACATGTGAAAACATATCTGGCGGAAGAAGCAGGAACATGCATTTGCGGCCACGTGATGGTGGAGCAATGCATGATTCGACACCTTCTCAAGGGGAAAAACCTCATTGTGGGGAATCACTGTGTAAAGCAACTTCCAGGAATAAACACAACCGAATCGGTATGCCGGGTGCGGAGAGAGATAAGGATGCCTCTTAATCCGGCGTGTTTACATGAGGCATTAAATAAAGGGATCATCCATGATCGTGAATATGCGTTCTACATGGATACATGGTGGAGGAACAAACTCACTCCAAAACAAATAATATGGCGTATAGCAATCAATAAAAAAATATTGAAAGCACTGGATAACAACCCGGGCAATCTCTCCTTCATCTCCTCTTTATGGGCGGAAAATCAGGAAGGCACCATTCATGGTTACTCTTCTTCTCGTATGAAATAAAGCTCCATCCCCTGCTCTATACGGACATTATGGAAGAAAGACCTTTCCAAAACAAACCCGCATGCTATAGTTCCAACAATCATGAAAAGACACCTTCTGCCCTGTTCCCTGCTCTGCATGATCCTGACCTCCATGACGGCCTTCGGCGATCCCGGAGACACGTTTTACGAAGCCAATCTTTCCCTGACGCGCGCCGCGCGGCTGGAAAAGGAAGGCGATTACAAGGCAGCCATGGAAAGCGGCAAAAAAGCCGCGGAGCTGCTTCAATCCCTGAAAAGTTCAACCCCGGAATGGAATCCGGAATGGGTGGCCGGCAAACTGGACGCCGCCGCGCAATTGCAGCAGCGCGTGGAACCCCTGGCCCGGAAAGCCGGGGAGTCCAAAAAAGCGGACTATTCCCTGAAACCCGGAGAACAGAGGGATTTTACCCTGGAACGCGCGTACAAGGCCCATCAGCACCAGAAGCTGGTGGCCGGAACCGCCCCGGCCCCTGCTCCGGTCCGTGGAGCGGAACCCGGGAAAACGGCGGTGCCCGTTTCCCCCGGACGGACGGAAGTCCGCGTGGTGAAGCCGGCAGCCGCCAGACCGGTAACCGTTTCCAGACGCGCGCCTTCACGCGGACTGCCTCCCCGTACGGACCGTGACGGAAGGTTCCGCATCGGGAGCTGATTTTTGAAAGGAATCTCCGAAAACCTTCTTCCCCTCTTTTCCTCTCCTTTTCTGCCTCCAAGCTATAAAAAGAGCCGCTTCCCCATGTCAGGGAAGCGGCTCTGTGAATTTTTTCAGAAGCGCTCTCAGGCAGGCTGCTTGGCGGCTTCTTCAACAGCCACGGCCACCGCTACGGAAGCGCCGACCATCGGGTTGTTGCCCATGCCGATGAGGCCCATCATTTCCACGTGGGCGGGCACGGAGGAGGAACCGGCGAACTGGGCGTCGGAGTGCATGCGGCCCATGGTATCGGTCATGCCGTAGGAGGCGGGACCGGCGGCCATGTTGTCCGGGTGCAGGGTGCGGCCCGTACCGCCGCCGGAAGCCACGGAGAAGTACTTCTTGCCCTTCTCGTTGCATTCCTTCTTGTAGGTGCCGGCCACCGGGTGCTGGAAGCGGGTGGGGTTGGTGGAGTTCCCCGTGATGGAAACGTCCACGCCTTCATTCCACATGACGGCCACGCCTTCGCGCACATCGTCACAGCCGTACACGCGCACCGCGGCCTTCGGGCCCTTGGAGAAAGCCTTCTCCTGGATGATGTTCAGCTTGCCCGTGGCGTAGTCGAACTTGGTCTGCACGTACGTAAAGCCGTTGATGCGGGAGATGATGTATGCGGCGTCCTTGCCGAGGCCGTTCAGGCAGACGCGGAGGTCCTGCTTGCGGACGCGGTTGGCGGACTTGGCGATGCCGATGGCGCCTTCAGCGGCGGCAAAGGATTCATGGCCGGCCAGGAAGCAGAAGCATTCCGTTTCATCACGCAGGAGCATGGCGGCCAGGTTGCCGTGGCCCAGGCCCACCTTGCGGTCGTCCGCAACGGAGCCGGGGATGCAGAAGGACTGGAGGCCTTCACCGATGGCTTCAGCGGCGTCGGCTGCCTTCGTGCAGCCCTTCTTGATGGCGATGGCGGCGCCCACCACATAGGCCCAGCCGGCGTTTTCAAACGCGATGGGCTGGATGCCGTTCACGATTTCGCGAACGTTGATGCCCTTGGAAAGGCAGAGCTGTTCCGCTTCTTCAATGGAGCCGATGCCGTACTTGGCCAGGGCTTCATTGATCTGCTTGATGCGGCGGTCGTAGGATTCGAAAAGAGGCATAATGGTAATAGTGCTTGAAGTTGATATTCTCTTCTTAATTCAATCTCATTCGTGACGAGGATCGATGTACTTGGCGGCCTCGTCGAAACGACCGTAGTTGCCCGTGCACTTGGCGAGGGCTTCATTGGCGTCCATGCCCTTCTTGATCATTTCCATCATCGGGCCCATGCGGACGAATTCGTAGCCGATGATTTCACCGTCTTCATCCAGAGCCAGCTTGGTGATGTAGCCTTCGGCCATTTCCAGGTAGCGGGCACCCTTGGCGCGGGTGCCGTACAGGGTGCCGATCTGGGAACGGAGGCCTTTGCCAAGGTCTTCAAGGCCGGCGCCGATGGGCAGGCCGCCTTCGGAAAAAGCGCTCTGGGTGCGGCCGTACACGATCTGCAGGAACAGTTCGCGCATGGCGGTGTTGATGGCGTCGCACACGAGGTCCGTGTTCATGGCTTCCAGCACGGTCTTGCCGGGCAGAATTTCCGCGGCCATGGCGGCGGAGTGGGTCATGCCGGAGCAGCCGCTGGTCTCTACAAGGGCTTCTTCAACAATGCCGTTCTTGACATTCAGCGTCAGCTTGCAGGTACCCTGCTGCGGGGCGCACCAGCCCACGCCGTGCGTCAGGCCGGAAATATCCGTGATTTCCTTGGATTGAGTCCAGTTGCCTTCCTGGGGAATGGGGGCCGGACCATGGTTGCAGCCTTTCTTGACGCAACACATTTGTTCGATTTCGTGTGTAAACTGCATGGTATTAGGTTGTTAATATGAAGATGGGCCCGCAGTCATCAGACAGCCCCACCTTGAGCGGGACGGATCATACCAGTAAATTCCCGCTTGGCAAACACGAATGATTGAAAACCGGGCGAAAGGGCTCATGATGAATCCGGCTCCCTTCCCCGCATGAAATCACGTCCGCGTCATCCCCTTCTCAACAAACTTGCAATCATCTCTGTCTTAATACTGATGATCGGCTTTTCCTTATTCATGTGGGCGTGGCAGGTGGAACCCAGGCGTGTGGAAACCGTCACAACCACCCTGGAACTGCCCCAGTGGAAGGAGAAAAGCGCCCCTCCCCTCCGGATCGTGATTGCCGGAGACTTCCACCTGCGCCCGAACGGCGGCGACCAGGCGCACAGGTACATGGAAAAGATCATGGAAGCGCGTCCGGACATGATCTTCCTGCTGGGGGATTACGCCAACGGCCACACCCGGGAGAGCAGCATGAGCCCGGAGGACGCCCGGAAATACTTCGGCATGCTGAAAGCCCCGCTGGGCATCTTCGCCGTTCAGGGCAACCATGACCAGTATTACGGCTGGGACCTGTGGCGGAACATGTTTTCAGACCTGGGCATCCTCCCCATGTGGAATGACTCCCTGCTGCTGCACCTGCCTGGCGGCAGGGATTTGCAGCTTTCCTCCGTGCGGGATGACTACCACCTGAGAATCAGGCCGGAGGAACTGCCGCTGCGCTTTTCTCCGGACATTCCCCACATCCTGCTCTCCCACGTGCCGGACATTTTTCCCCTGCTGGCTCCCGGCACGGCGGACACCGTCATCAGCGCCCACACCCACGGCGGCCAGATCTGCCTGCCCGGCGGCAAACCGCTGGCGAACATTTCCCGGGAAAAGGCCAAATTCTCCTACCCTTGGTCCCGTCTGAACGGAACCCCCTTCCTCATCACCCGCGGGCTGGGGTGCAGCGTTCTCCCCTTGCGCTTCTGCTGCCCTCCGGAAATCATCGTGCTGGAAGTCCAATAAAACAACCTTACGGAACACGACCTGCCTCTACCTATGCCCTCTCCTTCTTATCCACATGATATTTACCTGTTATTCACAGCGGCATGCATAGCCGTGGCGCTGGAATCATGCTCCGCTCCGGTTACTCCAACCCCACCGGAGCCGGTAGCCGGCTGGTATAAAAGCGGCCTTTATGAAGACAAGCCCTTCTACGTCACTAAAAACGCCATCACCTGGACCAGCGGCAGGAAAAAGGCGGACTTCGGTCACTGGACGGCAGTCAGCGTCTATGACTCATCCGTGTATCTGAAGGCGGAGGGAAACATCTTCACCATTTCGCCCGGCTACGGCTGGGACGGCGTTACCAGAGGAACCACCCCGCCGGACATGCTGCTCCCTTCCCTCTTCCACGACGCCATGCTGCATGCCAAAATGAACGGAGCCCCCATCCCCAGAAGCCAAATCGATCTGGCCTTCTACGACCTCATGACCACCCAACACGCCACCCACAAGGGAATCTATTATCGCTTTGTGCGCCTCTTCGGCTGGTGCTTCACCGCGCCCCAGTACCCGCGGACATTGTCAATCCGGCAGGAGGATTCTCAAATGCAGTCCAAAGAAAATTCCCGATGAAGGCATAGAATTCAGACGTGCCCGGTAGGCGGAAAACGCAGCTTGAAACCCGCAAGGAGAGATTTTCATATGTATAACCCTGTTCTTCCTGTGGAATATTATCCTTCCGCTTTACCGTCTGAAGACTTACTGCTTGGGATTAGAACCTTCTGCGCTGATCAATTCTTTCTTGAAAAACCGTGACGGCTTTCCATTTCAATTCAGCTCAAAGGCGCCTGCGACTGGCAAAACTCCACTTTCTTCTTTCCTCCCAAATGATGAAGCCTGAACTTGGCCACATCCACCAGATTGGTAAAATCCCTCAATTTAGGTCCGGCAATCACCTTCTCCAAATATTCCTCCCCCTCATGAATGACCGGCAAATAGTCGACTGACAGACAGTTTTTGCCCAGCAATACCTTGAGGGATGAATCATGATTATTGTAAGGATGCAAAGACAGAATCCTCAATTCCTTTTCATCCTTGAAGGAGGCATCCTTCACCAGATGCCTTAGATAAATAAGCATTTCCAGGGCAGCATCTTGAGCTTTTTCACTAATGCGCTCAAAAAGCTCCCGAATTCTTTTCAATGATTTTCCTATCTCCTGAAATTTCTTACGTTCGGAATCTTCCAGAGTGTCTTTGCAGATATTAAAATCCCTGTCTAACGAATATTCAGAACATGCAGGGGTATAATATATTCGGCCAGAAGAACATTCATAATACAATACCCAGTAAAGAGGAAGCTTGCGGTACATGACAGCCCCTTTTTTGGAGGAGGAGCCATCCTCCTTTTGAATGGCAATCATGGATGTTTCTCCCGGCTTGGCAAAAAAGGATTGGTCAAATACCAGGCACAGGCCTGTTCCCTCCTCTCCCTTGTTCTTTCCATAAAGGCGAAACTGGTTTAAGGAATCAATCGCAGAAGAAAAGGAGGCCTGCAATACGGCAAGATGACTATGGATTCTTTGCGAAGGCAGGCAATTCCGCTTCAAAAATGCCTGAAAAACGGTGCCTTCCGTAGGATCATTAGCCGCAGCCAGGCTGCATAGCAACAGGGGATTTGCCTGGCTGTTCGTTTCCGCCTGCTTTTGGAGCAAAGTTTCAAATACCATAGAGGAGGTGTAATGCCCCACTTGCTCAAGGTCAGAGCTAAGGAGATACAAGAGCCTGTATTGTTCCACCCATAGACGGTGAATACAGGATAAATCTTTTCCGGAACATCCTCCCAGTTTTTCTCTGCTTGCCAAGGCATTGAAATCTTCGTCCCCGCTCCATAAATCCACTTGGCTATTTTCTGACAAGCTATTCCAGAATTCCTTGCTTCCTATTAACGATCTTCGGTTTCGTTTCGCTATTTCATTATTGGCATTAATCTGAATGGCTTGAATATAACAAGCTAACGCCTCTTCCTTTTTGCCAAGACTGGATAGTAAAAGCCCTTTATTATTTAGGGCCGCATCGTGATGGGGATTGATTTCCAAAGCTTTATTATAGCTGGCAAGTGCTTCCTCCTTCCGTCCCAGGTCATCCAGGACATTCCCCCTGTTGTAATAGGCCGCATCGTGATGGGGATTGATTTCCAAAGCTTTATTATAGCTGGCAAGTGCTTCCTCCTTTCGTCCCAGGTCATCCAGGATATTTCCCTTGTTATAGTGGGCGGCATCATACTCTGGATTGGCTTTCAACGCCTTGTTGTAGCTGGACAGGGCCTCTTCCTTTTGCCCGAAATTTTTCAGGATAATGCCTCTATTACAATAGGCCTTGTCGTAAGCAGGATTGATTTCCAGCGCTTTATTATAACTGTCTAGCGCTTCCTTCTTCCGCTGGAGGTCGTTCAGGATATTTCCTTTATTGTAATAGGCCGCATAATCCTCAGGATTAATCTCTATTGCTTTGTCATAGCTCTCCAGCGCCTCCTCCTTTCTGCCAAGATCATTCAGAATATGGCTCCTGTTATAATGGGTTGAATCATTTCCAGGATTGATTTCCAATGCTTTATCGTAACTGGATAAAGCTTCTTCCTTCCTATTCAATTTTTTCAACACAATTCCCCTATTGCAATAGGCCTTATCGTAAGCAGGATTGATTTCCAGCGCCCTGTTATAGCTTGTCAAAGCTTCCTCGCTTCGTCCCAAATCATCCAGGACATTTCCTATCTTCACATAAGCCTCAAAATTTTCAGGATTACGGGAAATCTCCATTGCCCATTTTTCCAGTTCCTCCTTCAATTTTTCTTCGTCCATGTCAAATCAATCTTGAATATATCCAATACTATCCAACAGGAAAACCCCTGAAAAGCTGATAATGGGAATAAACCAATTCCGCGAAGCAAAAGTGCCCGCTTATTCCCCAATCGGCGTTGCGTCGGGAATGTATTCATTCCCGGCGGGGACCGTCTGTCGGGTTTCCGTGACGAAGCCCAGCACGCGGTCCACGTCCAGCTGGGACAGGACGGAGCGAACGTCCTGGTCTTCCAGGAAGCGGGTGAGCTTGACGTCGTTGTACAGGCCCTGCATGTCCCCCTTCTCCACCAGCAGACGGATGGCGGGGTCTTCACTCAGGCTTTTCAGGCTCAGGATACGGCTGGTGATGCGGGAGCGGGGCATGTAGCAGTCCAGCTGGGTGCGGCGCTGGTCGGAGAGTTCCGGACTGAGCGTCACCAGGTAGGCAATCATTTTCGCCAGGGAGAGGCGTTCCGGATCATGCTCCGGGGAGATGGTCACCAGCCAGTTCAGATGGGGATTGTCCGTGATGGCCTTCTTGACGGAGTAAATGGTGGGCAGGGAGATGGTGCGGTTGGGGTCCATGTGGTACAGGGCCAGTTCACGGGCGCGGGTCATTTCCGCCATGGAGCCGTAGTAGAAGATGCACATGACGCCCACCCAGCAGACCACCGCCGCCATCAGGATGGTGGTGACGATGCCCTTGGCTCCGCCGAAGCCCATGCGGCGCCCCCAGGAGAAGACGTCGCTGAACCAGAAGAGGCCGTGCATGAAGATGAAGAAGACCGCCGCAGCCCCACCGATAGAGAGGACGGTGACCATCCACTCCCGCGGATCGCTGGTGATGAAGGAGAGGTAGGTGTAGCCGTATTTGGACAGCCAGAAGTACGCGGCCACGGCGGAGAGCACCGCCGCGCCGAACAGGAGCATCTTGATCATCCCCTTCAGCATGCAGAGCACGATGAGGCCGACCACCAGCGCGCCCAGTACCAGGTAGAATGTGAGGGAGGAATCCATGAATAACGGGAAGAAAGCCGCAATGCCAATTTACAGAGCCCGCTGGCAGCGCTGGCGCAGGTAGTGGTCACACAGGCAGAGCCACGCCATGGCTTCCACGATGGGAACCGCGCGCGGCAGTACGCAGGCGTCATGCCGCCCCCTGCCCTTGAGCCGGGCGTCCTCCCCGCTCCGGTTGACCGTCTGCTGGTCGATCATCAGCGTGGCGGTGGGCTTGAAGCCGATGCGCATCAGGATGTCCTCCCCGTTGGAGATGCCGCCCTGGATGCCGCCGGAGTGGTTGGTGAGGGTGTGCACGTGGCCGTCCTGCATGTAAAAGGGGTCGTTGTGTTCCAGTCCGGTCATGTTCGCCGCTTCAAAGCCGGAGCCCATGGCAAAGGCCTTGGTGGCGGGAATGCTCATCATGGCGTGGGCCAGCGTGGCGTCCAGCTTGTCAAAGACGGGGTCCCCCAGTCCGGGTGGGCAGCCGCGCACCACGCATTTGACCACGCCGCCCAGGGAATTGCCGGCATCCCTCGCCTCCTTGATGGCGGCGATCATGGCTTCCGCCACGGAGGGGTCCGCCGTGCGGACGATGTTACCTTCAATGACGGAGGCCGTGACGGCCTCCCAGTCCACGGAGGCTTTCACGCGGTGCACCTGGTCCACCCAGGCAAGAACCTCCATGTCCGGAAAGGCCTGCTTCAGTACGGCCTTGGCGACGGCCCCGGCGGCCACGCGCCCGATGGTTTCCCGCGCGGAGGCCCTGCCGCCGCCCGCCCAGGCGCGGATGCCGTATTTGGCGTCGTACGTGTAGTCCGCATGGGAGGGGCGGTACGTGTGGGCCATTTCATCATACGCGGAGGAACGGTGGTCCTTGTTGCGCACGCTGATGGCAATGGGCGTTCCCAGGGTTTTGCCGTCCAGCACGCCGGAAAGGATTTCCGCGCAGTCTTCCTCCTTGCGGGGGGTCACGATGTCGCTCTGCCCCGGCCTGCGCCGGTCCAGTTCCCGCTGAATGGCTTCCTCCGTCACCGGAACAAGGGACGGACAGCCGTCAATCACCACACCCACCCCGGCTCCATGGGATTCACCCCAGGTAGAGATTCTGAACACCTGACCAAAACTGCTGGACATGGCGGCATTCTAGACGGCGGACCCCATCCGGTCAAGCCGTGGACAGCCCCAGCAGGACATAAAAAACACCCCGGTCCGCAGAGGACGGGGTGCTGAAAGAAAAGTGCTCTTTTGGGAAGCAGTTGCCTTCTTAGTCTTTCAGAGCGGAGGAAGCCTTGAAAGCAACCGTCTTGGAAGCGGGAATATTGATCGCCTTGCCGGTCTTCGGGTTGCGGCCGGTACGGGCTTCACGGGTCTTGGTAGCAAACGTACCAAAGCCGATGATCTGCACCTTGCCGGATTCCTGCACGCCTTCCTTGATGGATTCCAGCACAGCGGCCAGAGCTTCTTCAGCGTGTTTCTTGGTGGTATCGGCACCCAGCTTGTTTTGAATCAATTCGATCAGTTGAGCCTTGTTCATAGGACTTCGGTGAATAGCATACGGAATCCTGACAGTAAAGAAAAAATGCGGTACACGGGCCTAAAACGGCGTTAATTGTCGTCATCCGGCTGCCTTTCCACGGCAGCGCCGATCGCCAGGAGCTTTTCATCAATCATTTCATAGCCGCGGTCAATGTGGTACAGGCGGTGGATTTCCGTGGTGCCTTCAGCTTTCAGGGCCGCCAGCACCAGCGCGGCGGACGCGCGCAGGTCGGACGCCATGACGGGCGCGCCGCTCAGGGTTTCCACCCCGGAGATGACGGCGGTGCCGTTGTCCACCTTGATGTTCGCGCCCATGCGCTTGAGCTCGGAGCAGTGCATGAAGCGCTGCGGGAAGATGGTGTCCTTCACTACGGAGATGCCCGGCGTGGTGGCGAAGAGGGCCGTCATCTGGGCCTGCATGTCCGTGGGGTAGCCGGGATAGGGGGCCGTCTTGATTTCCCCGCATTTGGGGGCATTCCCGGCAATGATGGTGACGGTGTCCCCGCGTTCGTTGAATTCCACATGGTGGCCGCATTTCCGGAGGAGGTCCGTCACCACGGTCATGTGCTCTTCACAGACGCGCCTCAGGGTCACGCCGTCCCCCATCATGGCGGCGGCCACCATGAAGGTTCCGGCCTCAATGCGGTCCGGAATGACGGTGTGGTTGCAGCCGCGGAGTTTTTTAACCCCTTCAATGACGATGCGGCGCGTTCCGGCGCCCTGGATATTGGCGCCCAGCTTGGTCAGGAAGTTGGCCAGGTCCACCACTTCCGGCTCGGAGGCGGCGGATTCAATGACGGTGGTGCCTTCCGCCAGCACGGCGGCCATCATCAGGTTGTCCGTTCCCAGGACGGTGGGGCCGTGATCGCCGCTCAAATCCACCGTGGCGCCCTTCAGGCCGTGGGGGGCTTCAATAATCAGGTTGCCGCGTTCAATCTGCACCCGGGCGCCCAGCGCCTGGATGGCCCGGATGTGCAGGTCCACGGGACGGTCGCCGATGACGCAGCCGCCCGGCAGCGGAATCACGCACCGCTGCATGCGGGCCATCAGGGGGCCCAGCAGGCAGATGGAGGCGCGCATCTTCCGCACCTGTTCATAGGTGGCTTCGGAATGCAGGTTCCGGGCCTCCACGCGCACGTTGCCGCTGGACCTCTCCACGGAAGCTCCCAGCTGGCCCATGATCTGCACCATGAAATTGGTATCGGAGACATCCGGCACACGGCGCACCACCACAGGCTCATCCGTCAGCAGGGACGCGGCCAGAATGGGCAGGGACGCATTTTTGGACCCGCTGATATTGACGGCTCCCCTCAGCGTAAAACCTCCGTGTACAACAAGCTTCTCCATAGTGGGTGGCAATTAGGTGACGGATTCTACACATTTGAGACGTCCATGCAACCCCAAAGAGACCCCGGAACGGGACAATTTCCCGGAGGGTTCCGCCCGAAAAAGGCGGCGGAAAGCCGCGGGGCGGAAAAGACAGATGCCGATCAGGTTCTGTAAGCCAGATTTTGTCCACCGGCGCAAGCCGGCTGTGTGGCCATTTTTCTCACGCGGACTGCGGTGAAGCATTCCGCGCCCCCGTTCGTGCTACGGAACGGATGCGACTAATACCCGGGGATCCGGCGGGCAGGCAACCCTTCCCCTGTTTGTCTTGCATCGCGCGGGGTTTACCATGCCTCCTTGGTCGCCCTTGGAGCGGTGAGCTCTTACCTCCCCTTTTCACCCTTGCCTGAACGGGGATGAACCCCATCTAGGCGGTTTGTTTTCTGTGGCACTTTCCGTCCGGGAACCCTTGGGAGGTTCCCGTCTCCCGCTTTCACGGGACACGCTGCCTTGTGATGTCCGGACTTTCCTCTACCCCGGTCCGAAGACCGGAACAGCGACCACCCGAACCTGATCGGCACGGACTACATACGCTTTCATCGGCTCGCGGTAAAGCCCAAAGCGGGTACGGTGGGCATTTTTGTTCCTCCGCAGCGTGGCATTTCCCGGACAAGGTAAAGCGGCCACAGGATCACTCCCGTGGCCGCTCCAACTTACTACCTATGAAAACCAGCTTGATCCATTGACCCTGAAAAGCTCTCTCCTTCCTTTCAGGAGGACGCAGCCGATAACGGACCCAAATATACGTCACCGTCCCGGAAAATCAACCTCATTATAGGTCGTTCCGCCGCTCCTCCCCCGTGCCTTTCCGGCGGTCCGGCTCTCTCCGGCCTCTCTAATTGGCTTGATTCAGCGGTCAATACAGGGTAGTTCTTCCGGCACGTCCATGAACCTTCACTCCCATTCCATTCCCTCCCTGCAAGGGGTACTGACCGTACCCGGAGACAAGAGCATCTCCCACCGCGCCGCCATTCTGGGCGGCCTGGCGGAAGGAGTGACGGAAGTGGACAATTTCCTGTGCAGTGAAGACTGCCTGAATACCCTGCGCGCCATGGAGCAGCTGGGCGCGCGGGTGGAAGTTCTGGAAGAACGGGAGGGGTACGGTCCCGTCCGTTTCCGCATCACGGGCGTCGCCATGCAACCCGCGGCCCCTGCACGCCCCATTGACTGCGGCAATTCCGGCACCGGCATGAGGCTGCTGGCGGGCATGCTGGCCGCCTGTCCCTTTGATTCCGAGATGTTCGGAGACGCTTCCCTGAGTTCCCGCCCCATGGGCCGCATCATGCAGCCGCTGGAACAGATGGGCGCGCGGATTGAGGCCCGCGGCACCAGGCCGGGCTGCGCCCCCCTGTTGATCCGCGGCGGACACGTGCACCCCATTTCCTACACGCTCCCGATGGCGAGCGCCCAGGTAAAAAGCGCCATCCTGCTGGCTGCCATGTTTGCGGACGGCGCCACCACCGTGCATCAGCCCGCCGTCACGCGCGACCACACGGAACGCCTGTTCCGCCATTTCAGCGTGCCCTGCACGGTGGACGGCCTGACCGTGGGCACAACCGGCCCGGCTCTCCCCCTGGCCCATGACCTGACGGTTCCCGCAGACATTTCTTCCGCCGCCTTCTGGATGGTTGCCGCCGCCAGCCGTCCCGGCTCACGCCTGACGTTGCGCCAGGTAGGCCTGAACAATACACGGAACGCCGTCATCAGCGCCCTGAAAAGGATGGGCGTGCGGATGGATATGGTGACTACCTCTCCAGAGGATGCGGGAGAACCGTACGGGGACATCACCGTGTACGGCTCGGACTCCCTGCACGGCACCAGCCTGCTCCCGGAGGAAATTCCCAACCTGATTGACGAGATTCCCATCCTGGCCGTGGCCGGAGCCTTGGGCCAGGGGGATTTCATCGTCCGTAACGCCCATGAACTGCGCGTGAAAGAAACGGACCGGATCGCCACCACAGCGGCCAACCTCCGGCTCATGGGGGTGGATGTGGAGGAATTTGACGACGGCATGATCGTCCATGGGGGGAGCGTCCTGAAGGGGGCGGAACTTCCCAGCTACGGGGACCACCGCATCGCCATGAGCTTCCTGGTGGCCGGGTTCAGCGCGCAGGGGGATACGGTGCTGACGGATGCGGAATGCATCAATACGTCTTATCCGGGTTTTGAGCAGGATTTGGGGAAATTCATTTAGGGCGGTTATTCCCCTTCCTCCACTTCCCTGGCGCGGCACAATTCCCGCCAGCCGGGGAAGTTCCATTTGTTGGGGAAATCCCGGCACTGGCGCGGCTTGACGGAATTGATCCGGCAGCCGCTTTCCGTGAGCATCATGCAGGCTCCATCCTCCGCGTCCCGGATGGACAATCCCTGCCTGTTGGCCCGCAAACGGCAGCATTCCTCAAGAAACGCCTGCTCCTCCATGTGCAGGAAACGGGAGATTTCCCGCACTTCATCCTCTTCCACGCACACGTCTCCGGCCCAGCGGCAGCATGCGCCGCACCTGGTGCATTCATACCGCACCGCCTTTCCGTTTTCCGTCATGCGCCTGTTAAGTAAAAATTCCCCGGATCACGCCTATGTTCATGTGGGCGTCCCTCCACCGCGGGTTGTTGACGGCGGTTTCAAAGTCCTGGGGCAGTTTCCCGATGGTGCCGGGAGCCTGAGCCAGCCCTGAAAGAATCTGCCTGATCCTGGAACGGGAGATGAGGGTGGGCTGGTTGGTCCATTGGAACACTTCGCTGTCAATGATGTAGCCTTCGTCAATCTTGGTGATGTACTTGGGAAAGCGCAGGTGGGGATTCTGCTCCACGTAAACACAGCGGCCAATGGAACGCTTGGAGCGGAAAGGATGGAAGAAGCGCCGGAGGCTCTTGACCCAGTCCGGGGCCTCGGACAGCCCCTCCGCGTGCACCCACATGGTGGCGAGCTGTTCCACGGGATAAAAGTAGGAGTATGTGTAGGCGGCCTTGTAGCGCGTGCTGCCGCGCCATGCATGACGCAGGCGCACCATGTCCGCCTGACCGGACATCAGCAGCTCCAATGCCCTTTTTAACTGTTTTTCCAGGGTTTCCCCGCGCAAATGCTCCCAGATCATGCAGTCGTCCTCCGCCAGCAGGATGTAATCCGTATCCAGCGCGTTGACCGCCGTATGGAGCGCCCCGATAAAGCCGCCGTCCGCAGGGGATACCTCCGCGGCAAGCCCATAGGAGAGGGCCGTTTCACACACCTTGGCCGCGCTTTCCGGAAAAACGACGCAGGCCTCGTCAAAATATTCCAGCAGGCCGGCCCTGTCATAGGAGGCCAGCGTCATCGCCAGCGTATACGGGGCATTATCGCACAACAGGGCCAGACCAACTTTTTCTTCTTGAAAGAGAATTCCCATCACTTAGAACGTTTTTGCAGTCTAAGACAAGAGGAAGCTCGTTTCCAAGCAAAATAATTTTAAACAAATGTACTTTTCCCCCGCCGCTTTCCAGGCAAAGGGAAAAAACACCCCACCCCATTTCAACATCATGAAAGCATACGGCATTTTAAAGAATTCACTGCTGGCGGCGGCCCTGGGCTGCGTCCTGTCCAGTTGCTATGACCCCTATTATGACAGTTTCAGCGTATCCGGCTCCTACAGCAGCGGCGGCTCCGGCATGTCCTACATGTATGACAACTCCGGCTATCCCATTTACGGGTACTACGGAGGCAGGCCCATTTACGCCTATGACACGTTCGGCAGCCCCATTTATTCCATCAGCCTGATCCGTCCGAACTATTACATTCCCACGTGGGGCCCTGCCCCCTATTACCGCGGGCACTACATCCGGCCCCACTACTGCCGTCCCATGGCGCGTCCGCCCATGAAACCCCAGTACAGGCCGGATCATTTCCGTCCGGACCACCGCCCGGGTGGCAGCAGGCCGGTTCCGCAGCCAGGCAGGCCGGGCCATCCCTCCCGTCCCCCCGCGGTTCATCCCGGCGGTTCCCATAACCGTCCGGACCGTCCCGGAATCAGCCAGCCCGGCGGCAGCCACGGCAGACCGGACTTCGGAAAGCCTGGCCAGCCTTCACGCCCGTCCATAAACAATCCCCACCGCCCCGGCGGCAACAATCCGGGCAGTTCGCATCGCCCGGGCATAAGCCGTCCGGAGGGCAGCCGCCCGTCCAGACCGGATTTTGGGCGTCCCAGCCGGCCTTCCACGCCGTCGTCCCGGCCCTCTCCGTCCAATCCTGGCGTGAGTCATCCCGGCAGGCCTTCCTCCCCTCCGCCATCGGCCAGTGCTCCCGGCAGGCCGTCCTCGCCTCCTTCCGCCGCTCCGTCCCCATCGCCCCGGCCTTCCAGCCCCGGCGGCGCTCACGGTCCGCACAGGAGGTAGCCGTCCTCTGAAATGTTCTCCCCGCGGGGTTGTCTTGAAAGAGTTCGATAAGCCGGGAAAAGACAGCCCCGTTTTTTTACCGCAGAAGGACAGGTAAAAAACAAGCGGGGAAGCACAGGCTTCCCCGCTGAATCATGGAAGGGGGCGGAAAACCCTCCCTATTGCTTTTTCCAGCGCTTCAGCGTGGGAAAATACAGGGTCATTTGAGCGACGGCCTCTTCCCTGGTGAAGGAAGAACCATTGTCCTTGTTGAATTCCTCCACAAATCCGGCGCAATGTTCTATCATCTCCTCCATGGTGCATTCCGAGGTGAAGGCGCCGTCTTGGAAGCAATAGCAGCAGTATTCCTCACTGGCGGTTCCGTCATGATTGGTGCCGCAGTCCTCTTTGCTTCGCAGAGGCATGCCGCAGCTTTGGCAGAATGGCGTATTCATTAAAGGGAATGATAACCCGTCCGGCCTCCTTGTTGAAGAAAATTGTTTCCTGCCGTGACGGTAACCCTACCCTCTGGAAAGGGGAACCCTGAGGGCAAACCGGCACCCGTGGCCGGAACTTTCCTCCAGGCACAGGTCCCCGCCCATGCTCCTGGCCAGCTCCCGGGACAAAGCCAGCCCAAGCCCTACGCCCGGCTGTTTTCCGGCGGCCTCCTCCGCAGACCGGGAAAAGGGCCGGAACAGCTTCCCTTTCAGGGAATCGGAAATGCCTTTCCCTTCATCCTCCACGCGGATGACCAGAAAACGCTTCTCCATTTCCAGTTCCACTTTCAGGATGCTTCCATCAAACCGCGCGTACTTGGCGGCGTTGTCCGCCAGATTGTACACGATCTGTTCCACGGCGGTCATGTCCGCCATCACGGTTTCCGTCTGCAATTCCGGCGCCACGGAAAGCTGGGAGTCCATGCCGGCGGCAGCCAGCCGGGGGGAGATGCGGGCAATGACGGCGAAGGCCAAGTCAGAAACCGGAATCTTCTCCGGATGAAGGGAGACCGAGTTTTTCTCCACCCGCGCATAGCTCAGCACATTGTCCACCAGATGCGTCAGCCTGCCCGCCTCATTCTTCAGGATGCCCACATAATCCATTTCTTTACCCCTGGGCACCAGGCCGGAGGAGAGCATTTCCGTGTACATGTTGAAGGTGGTCAGCGGCGTTCTCAGTTCATGGGTCACGGCGGAAACGAAGACGGCCCGGCGCTCGCTCAGCCGGATCAGGCCGATCATGAAACCGATGACCCCGCACAGGGCCAGGATGCCGCAGAACCACGCCATGGCTATGGAATTCCACACCGTGCGCAGGGAATTGCCCGGCATGGGGGGCAGATTCCCCGGATTCAGCATGGCGGGGATTCCGGCCAGCGTCAGATAGCTTTCCTCCCGGCCATCCGCCGGCGCCAGGGTGGCGTCCGGGAGAATATCCGCTACGGAATCCAGAAGACAGGCGGACAATTTATCCCAGTCCAGCCAGATGCCCTGCACCCATACCTGGCCGTGGTCTGAAATGCGGCGCGTCAGGAAGCATTCCTTCCCCTCCTGCCACCTGGGCTGGAGTGAGGAGATGGAAAGTTCCCTGTAGCTTTCCGGCGTCTTGGCCATTCCGCCACGGCGGGAGAGGGTTACCTCCGCCAGACTTTCCGGCGCCGGACTCGCCGGGATGGCCTCTTTTTCATGAACTTCAAACTGTGTTATTTTCCCTCCTGCGGTCAATTCCCCGATGCCCCCCTCCGGAATATCCATTTCCTTCCCGGAATTGATTTCCAGCTCCTTCCTGATGGTCAGCGCATCCGCCTCGCCCTGGCATTGCCCTTTGTCCTGATGAACGGCCAGACCGTTCATCCCTCTTGTCACGGTCACCCGGCCCCCAGCCGCCTCTTCCTTTTTCCCCTTGCGGGGAGAATCCATGGCCTTCTGCTTTACCTTGACGTTGATATTGTACTCCTGCTGGCTGTTGGAAAGGTTCTTGCGCATGTTGTAGTCTTCCATCCCCTGCTGGAAGGCTTTCTGGCTTTCCACCGCAAGCTCCATGGGCACGGCACCGTCTTTCTGCCGGTCCTTTCCGTCCACGATGGTCACGGAAGAAATCTGAACCTCTTCCGCCTCCGGACGGGCGGAAAGCGTACCGGGTTGAGGCCGCATCACCTCCTTCGCAATGGAAGGAGGCTGCGGCAGATTCTTCATGGCGTCAGCCACATGGCTGCCCCACCCGGATTTTCCCAGTTGAATGACATATTCCAGCCGTTCCGCCCCTTCCTGAGGGGAGGAAACGTTCCCCTGCGGGTCTATCTGGAAATACAGTTTGGCAAAACCGGATAAATCCGGCAGGGAGTTCTCCTTCTTAAGGGATTCCTCCAGCGCGTCCCTCCGGAAATATTCTCCGGGAGAACGGTTGTTTTCCCCGGCAATCATGGAAGCCAGCAGGGAATCCATGCGCCACAGGGCCAGGCGGCTCTGCTCCACCAGGCGGATCTGGTGCGTTTCCGCCAGCCTGCGCTTCTCCGCATCCAGCATGGAGTGGCTGAGCCACCCCATCACCCCCAGCAGAATCAGCAGGCAGGACCACAACAGCAAATGGAAGGAAAAGCGGCTGCTCATGCATTATCCTCCCAAACGTATCCGTGCCCCCTCAAGGTGCGGATTACGGCAGCGTTTCTTTTCCCCATTTTTTCCCGCAGACGGGCGATGGTGGTGTCAATGCTCCGGGTTTCCACCAGCCGGGGGTCCATCTTCCAGACCCTCGCCAGGATTTCCTCACGGGTGATGATTCTCCCGGCATTGGCCGCCAGATGGCGCGCCAGGTCGAATTCCTTGGTCGTCAGCACCACGGGGCCGCCCTCCAGCACCAGGGCTCGGGTAGCAAAATCCAGATGCCCTTCCGGCAGCATGACGCGGCTGACGGCGCTGGGCCTTTCCGGGGACCGCCTCAGCACGGCCTCTATCCTGGCGAGCACCTCCAGCAGGCTGAAAGGCTTCACCACATAATCATCCGCCCCCAGCTTCAGCCCCTTCACCTTGTCCGCCTCCGCCCCTTTGGCGGTAAGCATCAGCACGGGCACGGTGGCACGGTCCTCCCGGATGCGCTTCAGCAGGTCAAATCCGTTCGCCCCCGGCAGCACCACATCCAGCAGCGCCAGGTCATACTCCTCTGCATGAATCATCTCCAGGGCTTCATAACCGTCCTTGGCGGACAGCACGTCATAGCCGGACACGGCCAGGGCGTCCGCCAGGCCGTTTCTGATGGCATGGTCGTCTTCTACGACCAGTATGCGGTAATGGTGCATGTGCAGGATAATCTATCAAATAGGAACGTTCCGGTAAAACCGGTTTTTTCAGAAAGAAAAATCCTGCGGGGCCGCCGGTCCTCCCGGACAGCCCCGCAGGAGCACTCATTTCTTCACTCTATCATTTCACAGGGGAATTTTTCCCTTCCGCTCCGTTCTCTTCCACAAAGGAAAACCGCTTTTTGGAAGCCTGTTTCCGCACGGCCCAGATAATGGCGTCATCCAGGCTGTCCGGCCTGGCGTTTTTGGAAACGCTCTGCTGCGCCTTCCACTTGGCCAGCCATTCGCTGCGCCGGGCGTCCAGCTCCCTCACCTTCTTCTGCAGCGTTCCGCGTTCCTCCGCCTTCTTCTTCACGATGGCCGCCACTTCCTCCGGAGTTTTTCCTTCCAGTTCCGTGGGAAGCTGCCCGGCGCTGTTCACTTTCCCCAGCGCCTGGAGTCCGTCCCGTTCATAAAGGTCCACCAGATCCCATGACGTATTGCGGTACGCCGCCTTGTTGGCCTTCGCCATGGCGCGGCCTATGGAAGCTGAGGAAGACAGCTCCAGGGCCTGCTTATCCTGGCTTTCCTGCTTGCTCAGCCGTTCAGCCTGAACTTCGGAGGAGCCGTAGGCCAGATAGGTCCCGTTCAGGGCGGAACTCAGCTTGGCAAGCTCTGCGTCATAGGGCGTTTCCGGGTCCGGGGGAGTCGCATTATGGTCAATATTGAGGAAACTGCCGTCCCCCTTTTTGGCTCCGTCCTTCCACAGGGCCGTATCCCGGTCTCCTGCGCTGCCGCAATGAATGGTATTGACGGTGATGCCCTTCGCCAATCCCCGCGCAATGGATTCCGCATAAGGGACGCTGCCCTGGTTGAACGGTTCATTGCCGGCAATGAACACCAGTTTCAGCGCATTGGGGTCCTCCGTGTTCCATTTCAGCTCCTTCACGGCCCGGTCAATGACGGCGCCGCAGCATTCCGTGCCGCCGTTGGTGTTCAGCTTGAACAGCTCCTCGGACACCTTGTCCAGATCATCCGTGAACGGAAGCACCTGGCGGATCCAGTCATCCTTGGAAGACAAGCCGTCATTGCCATACTCGTACAGCGCGATCCGGATGTCGGGCAACCTGCCGTTCTGGCGCGCCAGCGTCATGTCATTGACAATCTTCCACAGGTACGTGCGCGCCTGGTTGATCAGCCCGGTCATGCTGCCGGAAGTATCCAGCAGAAGGGCTATCTGGACCACGGCGCGGTCATCCTTTTTTGCAGCCGCCTGGTCCGGTGCGGCGGAAGCTTCCGGAGTAGTCTCCTCCCTCCCGGGAATCACGGTGATCTCCATGCTTCCCGGAGCGGCGTCCTCCCTGGTGGTGATGGAATAAGCGGCTTCCTTCACCCCCTCCGCCTTCTCCGCTTCCATCGTGCTGATGGCGATACGGGAATTGGCGGGGTTTCCGGCGATGAAACGCATGACGGGAGCCCTCTCTCCGCCTTCCTTGGCCGTCTGTGAAATAATAATCTGTCCTTTGCCGGGAATAGCTGAATATTCAGCGGAAGAAACTTCCATCTCTGGAGTTACGCCGATCTTCATTTCTCCGGAATCCGTATCTCCCGTGGTCTTCACGGAATAGACCGCTTCCTTGATTACCCCTGCCGCCTCCACTTCAACCGAGCTTATCCTGACGCCGAACATATCCTGCCCCTCCACGGGAACAGCCCCCTTTCTGGTGAGGAGGATTTCCCTTTGCCGGGGAATAGCTGAATATTCAGCGGAAGAAACTTCCATCTCCGGAGTTACGCCGATCTTCATTTCTCCGGGGGCGGTTCCATTTCTGGTCGTAATGGAATAGGAGGCCCCCTCAATCCCTTTGACCTTCTCCAGTTCAGCCCTGCCCAACTTCACGCCGGATACCTGAACGGCGGGCTTGTTCTTTTCTGGCGCAACGGTCTGCCCGTCCGCAGAAGCGGCGGGGGATTCGCCATGAGCGCAGAATGCTCCAGCGCCCAGCATCCCCAGTGTACATGCAATAATATGGTTCATGATTGTTGATGATTAATTATTTGTTTGTTTGTTTTTTACGGAAAACTGTTCTGCATCAGCACGGGTTCTCCATCCAGGAGAAGCATCACGGAGCCGTCCAGCGCCAGCAGCCCCTGGCGGTTGGTGCTGACCAGCCTGTCCGCCACGGCGGCATATTCCGGCGTGCCCACCTGGACCGTCTTCACGGCGCGGCCCCCGGCCGGCAAGGAAAGCACCGTGCTTTCCATCCAGACGCCGTTCCTGTTGAAATATCCGTTCTGCGCAATCTGCGCCGTATGGCCGAAGGAAACGGTACAGCCCCGGCGGTCCATCTGGACGTTGTACTTGTTGAGGGTCAGTTCCTTCTTCTTGGCTACGGCATTTTCCTGAAGGGCAATCGCATCCAGCCCTTCCCGCGACTCCTGCATCACTCTGCCCACCAGCCCGCCCCGCGGGGAAGACCCCGGTAAGACATGTTCCCTGCGCCATGAACCGGAACTTCCGTCATCCGCAAAGAAGGAGGCGGCGGAACTCATGATCCCGAAATCCCGGGAAAGCCGCATGATTTCCTCCACCAATTCCGCCGTTTTGGGATTGGTCCCCCGCATTCCCGTACCGGAAAAGGTATCTCCCATGTCCATCAGGGCCGTTTCCAGGCTGCCTATCTTGCGCGCGGCCCACAGCCGGGCCACAAAATCATCCTTCATGCTGGCAATACGCCGAGGGTCCACGACGATGGAAAAGGCCCTTTCCTCATTATTCCGGTCCACGCAGGTTCCCTTGATCAGGAAAGGTTCCGTGCCTATATATCTTCCGGCCAATACGGCGGGAGTTCCGGAATAAATATCCGGCAGGGTCCCGGAGGGAATGGCGTCCTGCACCCTTCCCGGCTGTTCCCTCCCGTCCTGGGAGCAGACGGTATAGCGCACCTTCCGGAAAACGGGGCCGTACAACCGCCGGAACACCTGCGCCAGTTTCACCTCCAGATTTTCCCCGGAGAGGACGTAGGACGGCAGCCCTCCGGAAATTTCAGCCATGCGTCTGAGCAGGGGGGCGTTCACGTCTTCCCCCACCCCGATGGTGAAAATGCGCCTTTCCGCCTTGTTCCCCTCTCCCGCCAGAGCCACAATATCTTTTTCCGAGGTACGGCCAATCGTCGGAAGACCGTCCGTCAGGAAAAGGACCACGGGCAGCATTCCTTCATGGGAAGGCTGGGCCAGCGCGGAGGACAGGGCCTCATGAACGTTGGTGCCGCCCCGCGCCACCACGGCGTCCAGCCACGCATGGGCCGCTTTTTCCGATGCGGCGTTCTTTTCCACCGGAGCCGCCTCAAACAGGTTGACCCCCTCGTTATAAGTGATGATGTTGAAGCGTTCTCCGGGATTCAGGCCGGAAACGATCTGCCTGGCCGCTTCCTTCATGCTGGCGAGCTTCTCCCCCCGCATGCTGCCGGACCTGTCCAGCACCAGCGTGACTTCCCGGAGGATGGAATTGGCGCCGGGACGCCCATCCCTGCCCACCATCGCCAGGAAATACCCGTTTTTACCGCCTTCCGCATCAGGGGTGGCATAAATGCTGGTGTCCGGGGCGGCGTGGGATTTTCCCTTCCTGCCCCGTGTTTCCTGCCATGACAGGCGGAAGGGGCCGGGGCTCATCCTTTCCTCCGCCAGGGTCAGAACCACGGTTCCGTCCCCCAGCTCATGGCGCTCCATCTGATGGGAGGGAGTGAAGACGTTGCCAGGGCCGTCTTTCCCGGGAGCCAGCTCCACCCGCACCGTCCACGGCACGCCGCCGGACAGGGCCTCCGTTCGGGGAAGAACGTAATCCAGACGGTGCTCCGTGGGAGTCAGCAGTTCTTCGTAAACAATCCCCAGCTTCATGGAAGACCGGGGAGGCACCGGAAACACGCTGGTCCGGATGGCGCCGTACCCCGCAAATTCCAGCAGGGCCGGATCTTTTCTGCGCGCCACAATGCGGTCATACAGGCGGCGCGCTTCCGCCGCAGGCATCAGGGACGCCTGCCAGGCCGTCTTTCCGTCCCCGTAATAAAATCCCTTCACCATCACTCCTTCCGGAACGGGCAGAAGAAGCTCCGCCTCCGCGGGGGAGGAACCGTCATTGCGCACATTCAGCTCCAGGGTGGTCACGGCGCTGCGTCCGTTGACCAGAATGCGGGCGTTCACCTTCTCCATCCCCACCGTCTGCCGGGCCATCCGGTCCGCCGGGCGGATCACGCGCCTCTGCGGCAGGATGATGTTCCGGGCAGCCAGCCCGTCATCAGCCTCCTGGGAATATGCCGGAACGGCTATTCCCGCCCACACGGCTATCAGGCACCACATCATGTTCATGTCTCCATGATGCCTGAAAAATCAATCCCGTGTGTTACAATCAGGTTACATTTTCAAAAGCCCTTTTTCATGGCTGAAAAATAAAAGAGCCGCCTTCCCGGACGGGCGGCGGCTCTTCCTGTTCCATGAGGAAAAATCAAATTTAATGCATCAATCCCGCTCCCAGCAGCGCCAGGGTCACGATGCCGATGGCGATGCGGTACCATCCGAACACGGCAAAACTGTGCTTCTGGAGGTAGGAGACCATCCACTTCACGGCCAGCCACGCGGACAGCCAGCTCACGACCGTTCCCACGGCCAGGGCCTCCCAGCCGAAGGATTCCAGCATCAGCGCGCCGTCCTTGTACGCATCATGCGCCGTGGCCGCGCCCAGGGTAATCAGGCCCAGCAGAAAGCTGAACTCCACGGCGGCCTCCACGCTCAGGCCCACGAACATGCCGCCCAGCATGGTCATCAGGCTCCGGCTGGTGCCGGGGACCATGGCGACGCACTGGAGCGCGCCCACCGTCAGGGCCTTGGCCGGAGTCAGGCTCTCAATGGAGGCTCCCGCGTTCCCTTCATTGGAGCGTCCCTGCCTGGCGCGCCAGGCGCAGTACGCCAGAATCACGCCGCCGCCTATGATCCAGGAATAAGCCACCGTGTACGTATTGAACAGGTATTCCTTGATCAGGGAGGCGCAGCACAGGCCCACCACGGCGGCGGGGAGAAAAGCCAGAATGAGGTTCACCAGCAGTTTCAGACCGGCGGGGTTCCTGCCGCGCAGGCCCTGCGCCATGGTCTTCACCCGCGGAAAGTACAGGCTCAGCACTGCCAGAATGGCGCCGCCCTGGATGCAGACGGCCAGGGCGTCCAGAGCTTCCTTGCTCTGGGACATGTTCAGCAGGGATTCCGTCAGCAGAAGGTGCCCTGTGGAGCTGACCGGCAGGTACTCGGTCAGGCCTTCCACAATGCCCAGGATGATGATGTCCAGAAGATTCATGATAATGGCGTCAGTTGGATGCGGTTAGTGGTTGTAGGGAGAATTGTTGTTGTCAAAGTCTTCTTCAAACCGGGCGACTTCCTCCCGGGCGCGGGCCGCTTCCTTGCGCTCATGCATCCAGGCCAGGATAATGCATATTTCATACAGCGCATACATGGGAACGGCCATCAGCATCATGGTGGCCACGTCCGGCGTGGGGGTGATGACCGCGGCCAGAATGGCGATCGCCACAATGGCGTAGCGGCGCGTGGCCTTCATCATGTCATAGGTCAGCACGCCGAGCTTGACGAAAGGCATCACCACCACGGGCAGTTCAAACGCCAGGCCGAACATCAGGATCATCTGCGTGGCGAAGGACAGGTAGTAGCCGATGCGCCATTCATTGGAAATGCCGAATTCCAGGGAATACGTGTAGAAGAACGTCAGCACCCTGGGGAGCACGATGAAGTAGCAGAACAGCGTTCCGGCCAGGAACAGGCCGAAGCCCACCGCCATGCACTTGTACAGCAGCTTGCGCTCATGCTCCAGCAGTCCCGGGATAATGAACTGGAGCAGGAAGTACAGCAGCAGGGGGAAGGAGATCACCACTCCGGCATACAGGGAAAGCTTAATGGTCAGCATGAACGCCTCTCCGGGCTGGAACGCGCTCATCATCTTCAGGGCGCCGCGTCCCGTGCCGTCCGTCAGAATGGCCTCCTTGGCATACAGGGATTCCGCCAGCTCCCGCACGGCGGATCTGGGGCTTCCCTCCCTGATGAACATCTCCTTCCTGTCGTCCGGCAGGGCCTCCGCGCCGCGGAGCACCAGTGCCGCCTCCGTCAAGTCCGCCAGGGACGGGGAAATCTGCCGGAGAAGCAGCTTCCGCTGCGCGCCGTCCAGGCTCATCATGGCCGTGGCCGTTTCCTTGGCCTTTCCCCAGGCGTCCAGGCCGATTCCCGCGGGCAGGTGGGATTCCTCAAACATGTCCCACACCTGGTTGACGGGACGCCGCAGGATGTCCATCAGATTGGACGCAAACCCGGCGCACAGAATCGTGCTGACGGTCAGGCACAGGGCCATTCTCAGCAGCATGGTACGCAGGTCGTCCAGATGCTCCAGAAAGGGCTTTTCCTCGTCATTCCTCTCAATCTGCCACTTCTCCCGCAGACGGAATATGTGCTTTAAAAAGAACACGGCGTTAAATGAACCCTAAAACCCCTTTCCAGGCAAGCCGCAAGGCCGACAACACCGCAAAAAACGCACGTTCCCCCTCCCCGCCGCCGCGCCTCCCTTTTTTGGCATGCACCCCCTGTATCTGCTTGACGCGGGCAGGCAGGCCCTTACTCTCTTACCCATCATGAGTCACGTCAGAACAAGATTCGCACCTTCCCCCACGGGCTACCTCCACATCGGCGGCGCCCGCACCGCCCTGTTCAACTGGCTGTTCGCCCGTAAAATGGGCGGCACCTTCATCCTCCGCATTGAGGATACGGACAACGCCCGCAACACGGAGGAAGCCACCCGCGCAATCTTCACCGGCATGGAATGGCTGGGCATGGAATGGGATGAAGGCCCCATGAAGGGCGGCGACTGCGGCCCCTACTTCCAGAGCCAGCGCAACGACATTTACGACGCCTATTTCAAGAAGCTCCAGGACGCCGGACGCGTGTACGAGGACGACGGCGCCTGGCGCTTCCGCTTTGACCGCTCCAAGCCCGTCACCTTCCATGACCTGATCTGCGGAGACATCACCATTGACTACCGGGACGCCTCCAACACGCCGGACATGGCCATCCGCCGGGCGGACGGCTCCTACATCTTCCACTTCGTCAACGTGGTGGACGACATTGAAATGAGGATGACCCATGTCATCCGCGGGGAGGACCACATCATGAACACGCCCAAACACATCCAGTTGTTTGAGGCCTTCGGCGTCACTCCCCCGGTCTTCGCCCACATGCCGCTGATCCTGAACCAGGACGGCTCCAAGATGTCCAAGCGCGACGTAGGCGCGGCCCTGGGCACGTACCCGGAGGAAGGCTTCCTGCCGGAAGGCGTGATGAACTTCCTGGGCCTGCTGGGCTGGTCCCCCAAGGACGACACGGAAATCTTTTCCCCGCAGGAATTGATTAAACGCTTCTCCCTGGAAGCCGTCAACCACTCCGCCGCCAAATTTGACATCACCAAGTGCCGCTGGGTCAACCAGCAGCACATCATTGCCCTGCCCGCGGAAGAATTCACGGCCAAGGCGAGGCCCTTCTGCCTGAACGCCGGACTGCCGGACTTCCCCATTCTGGATGACGCCATCGCCACCGTGCAGACCAAGGTGCAGACGCTGGCGGAAGTGCCGGACAAAATCCGCTTCTTCTTTGACCTCTCCATGGACCCGGAAGCTGTCGCCAAGGTCCAGCCGGAAGCCCTGGAACTGCTTTCCAAACTGGCGGACAGGCTGGAACGGGAACCGGCATGGGACGGCCATGAACTCATCGGCGTGCTGAAAGCCTTTGCCAAGGAAAACGGCGTGAAAATGGGCGCCGTCATGTTCCCGGCCCGCGTGGCCCTCACCGGCCTGAGCGGCGGCCCGGACCTCTCCTCCGTCTTCTCCCTGCTGGGCCGGGAGGAATCCGTGAAGAGAATCCGCACCTTCTCCCTGAACTGATTCCTGCCGGAACAGACTGTTTTCAAACGCTCCGGAAATTCTCTGGAGCGTTTTTCATAGGGACCGCGGCAAGTCCCTGCGGCGCTCCTGCCGGTTCCATGGATTAACCTTGACCGTGAAGCCGCCAGCCCCTAGAACTGGAACCGTTCATGAGCATCCCTGACTACCGGACGTTTTTCCGCTGCTGCGCCGCTTTCCTGCTGGCGGGTTTCCTGGCCGCGGGCCATGCTGCGGCCCAGCAGGCGGAAGCTCCCGTCCCCGTTCCGGAACAGCCGCAGGCACCGGCTCCGGCGAAAGCCCAGCCTGAGCCGGACCATGCGGAAATGAACACCGTCATCATGGCCCTATGCCATGAAATAGCCATCCTGAAGAAGAATGAGGAAAAGAGGATGGCCATGCGGGAGACGCTGGTCAGGGAGGCGGACGCCACCTACAATTACTTTGACGCCAGGATTTACGAAATGTCCGCCGTGCTTTATGCGCTGGACGACCAGAAAATCTTCACGCTGGCCTTTTACTGCAAGGCCGCCACCAGCCTGGTGAAGCAGTACTACTCCCGGAGGCCGGACTTCCAGGGACAGGAGGAACGGCTGGACAAGGAAATAGAGCGCATCAGGAAACTGGTGGACTCCCTGGAGGAAGTCAACACGGACAGCCTCTCGGAACCGTCCCTGGTGCAGAGGGATGAAGCCCTGTACACCTGCCGCGCCCTGGAGGAAGCCCTTCAAAAGGAAAAGGAGCAGATCATCTACCTCAAGGAACTGTTCAACAGCCTGACCGCCAAGATAGACATCCTGAACAATGAAAGCGGCAAGCTCTTCACCTCCCTGTTCAACCGGGTGTTCTACACCCCCTCCCATGCGGCCAGGTACATCTTCCTGAAACCGGTCAAAACGTATGAAGTGTGCATGGCGGCGTGGGAAACCTCCGCGGACAGCAAGCTCCAGCTCCCGTCGGACCCGCAGACGCTCAAGCACTACGGGCTCATTCTGCTGGGCATCATCTTCTCCTCCTACTGGCTTTCCCGCTTCATCATCTTCATGGGCTTCAGGAAAACGCTGGAAAAGACGGGCCACTTCAACAAGCGCAACGCCTTCACCAACGTCACCACCATCCTCATCGTGGCGCTGGTCCTCGTCATCGCCTCCCTGCGCACGCCGGACTACCTGTTGAAAAGCGCGGCCTCCCTGGGCGCGGAATTCCTCCTGCTGGTCAGCGCCATCCTGTTCTCCCTGGTCACGCGCCTCAAATACGGCACTATCAACGCCGGCATACGCATCTACATGCCCTACCTGCTTCTGGGCGGCTTCTTCATGCTGCTGCGCATGTTCATGGCCCCCAACATCATCGTGGACGTCTTCATGCCCGTCCTGTTCACGCTGGTCGCCCTCTTCTCCCTGCTCACCTGGGTGCGGCAGCGGCACAAGCTGCCCCGGCTGGACCGCTTCTTCGCCACCATCTCCCTGGTGCTCATCATCCTGGGCAGCGGCCTGTGCTGGGCCGGGTTCAGCTTCATGGCCTTCCTGGTGCTGATGACGTGGATCATGCTGATGACCAGCATCCTGCTCCTGGTGGGGCTGTGGGACCTGCTGCACCACTATGAAAACCACCGCAAGGAAAGGAACAAGCAGGCCATCCTGTGGTTCCGTCCCTTCGTCTCCAAGCTGGTGCTGCCGTGCCTGACCATCTTCCTCATCCTGTTCAGCCTCATCTGGCCCGCCGCCACCTTCGACATGGGGGACCTCATCATCAGCAAAATCTTCGCCACCACGGAAATCAAGGACCTGATCACCTTCAGCTGGAGCAGCATCATCACGGTCATCCTGATCGCCATCGTGCTCAACTACCTCATCTTCATCGGTAAAAACACCCTGTTTGAAATCTACGGGGAGGACTATGAAGTGGGCATCATCCCCACCTTCATCACGCTCTCCTCCCTGTTCCTGTGGGGCCTCTTCGTCTTCACGGCCCTGGTCATCATGGACGCCAACTATAATGGCCTGCTCATGGTCATGGGCGGCTTGAGCATGGGCATCGGCTTTGCCCTGAAAGACACCATTGAAAACATCATCAGCGGCCTCTCCCTGATGCTGGGCCGCCTGCGCCAAGGGGATATGATTGAATGCGACGGCTACCGGGGCCGCGTCTCCTCCCTAGGCTACCGCTCCACCATGATCGAGACGCTGGACGGCTCCATCATCGCCTTCCAGAATTCCCAGCTCTTCAACAAGAACTTCCGCAACATGACCCGCAACCACAAGTTCGAATGTTCCAAGGTGGAAGTGGGCATCTCCTATGGAACGGACGTGGAGCGGGCGCGCGGCATCATTCTGGAAACGCTCTCCTCCCTGACCTTCCTTTCCAAGGTAAAGAAAACCAGCGTGGTGCTGGACAGCTTCGGGGACAGCTCCGTCAATCTGGGCGTGTGGGTATGGGTTCCCGTCATGACGAAGGCATCCAGTCTTTCCACCGTGCGGGAAAACATCTATAATGCGTTCAACGAACACGGCATCTCCATCCCCTTCCCCCAGCAGGACCTGTACGTGAAAGAATTCCCCGGCAGGGAACCCGTTCAGGAAAAAGACGGCTCCGCGCAGGGAAACTGACCATCCATCACCACACAACATCAACCCATCCATGACTGATCCTCTCACCCTCCTCGGCTCACAAAGCTCCTTCTTCACCAGCCCTGACGACGCCCGGCTGGAATCCTTCCCCAACCGCGGCACCCGTCCCTACACCATCACGCTGGACACGCATGAATTCTCCTCCCTCTGCCCCGTGACCGGGCAGCCGGACTCCTGCCACCTGATGATCACCTACGTTCCGGACGAGAAATGCGTGGAAACCAAATCCCTCAAATACTACCTGGCCTCCTACCGGAACTACCCGGCCTTCAATGAACAGATCGTCAACCGCATCACGGATGACCTGGTGGCCACCATCTCCCCCCGGTGGCTGAAGGTGGAAGGCCGCTTCTCCCCCCGCGGCGGCATCCAGCTTACCGCCATGGCGGAGCACAACCCGGAAAACCGTCCCCTTTAATTCCCGCCATGGAACCAATGGAAACCGCCGTGCTGCTCAGCGGAGGGCTGGACTCCAGCGTGGCCCTGCACTGGGCTCACCGGAACCACCGCGTGCGGGTGGCCCTCAGCTTTGACTACGCCTCCAACCACGCGGAACGGGAACTGGAATGCGCCGCGTGGCAGGCGGCCAGCCTGGGCATTGAACACCGCGTGATTGACATCTCCTCCATTGCCCCGCATCTGAAATCCGCCCTGCTCTCCGGAGCGGAGGACATCCCGGACGGCTCCTATGACGAGGAACTGATGAAGCAGACCGTGGTCCCCTTCCGGAACGGCATCTTCCTGTCCATCGCGGCGGGCATTGCGGAAAGCCGCGGCGCACAGCAGCTCGTCATTGCGGCCCACTCCGGGGACCACAGCATCTATCCGGACTGCCGGGAAGACTTCATGGCCGCCATGACGGAGGCCATCCGCCTGGGAACCTATGCCGGGCTGGGCATCCTGCGCCCCTTCATCCACACCTCCAAGGGCGGCATCGCCGCCATGGGCCATGAACTGGGCGTGGACTTCTCCCATACCTACTCCTGCTACAAGGGCGGAGCCGTTCACTGCGGCGTCTGCTCCACCTGCATGGAACGCCGGGAAGCCTTCAGGGAAGCCGGAATCCCGGACCCGACGGTTTACGCGCCGGAAGCGCAGTGATGAAATACCGGAAATCAGAGGTTAAAGAACAATTCCCGCCCTCCGGCCGCTGAACCACTTCATTCACTTCCGATCACCAATCACTTCCGGAAAGCGCTGTTCAAGCGCCTCCCTGACTCTGGCCGCCACTTCCTCCTTCCCGGCGTCCGCGTCCACGCGGAGCATCCAGGGTTCATGAATGGAGGCAAACACGGTGCGGCAGGCCGCAAGCCCGGCCTCCGTCTCAAAAGCGTCGCGCTCCCCGCGTCCGCCGATGCGCTCCAGCGCCACGGAAACGGGAATATCCAGCCAGACGACGGCGTCCGGCACGGGGGCAAACTCTTCATTGGCCACGCGGATCACGGCGGGGTCCACTCCCCGCGCTCCCTGGTAGGCCATCATGGAAGGATAATAACGGTCCAGCAGCACCCAGGCGCCGCGCGCCAGCGCGGGGGCGATCAGCGTCTCCACATGCTCCCGCCTGTCCTTCAGGAACAGGTCCACTTCCTCCTCCACGGAGAGGCGCCCCGTCACGGCGGAATCCCGGAGCATCCGGCCCCACTGCCCGCGGGTGGGCTCAAAGCTCTGCACCACTTCCAGCCCCTGCTCTTCCAGATACTTCCTCAGGTGGCCGATGTGGGTGGACTTTCCGGTGCCGTCAATGCCTTCAAAGACAATCAGACGGCCCGTTCTCTCTCCGGTGAAACTCATGACTCAAACGTGTAGCGCTCTCCCGGCACGGGAGCGATGATGGTGGAATCCGGCATCTTGGCGGAAAGCGTGTCGTGCATCCACTCCACGGCGTCCGGGTCCCCGTGCACCAGAACCACCTGTTTGGGATTCAGCTTCACGGCATAATTGACCAGGGCGTCACGGGTGGCGTGTCCGGAAAAATCAAAGCAATCCACCGTGCAATTGCGGCGCACCGGCTGTCCCTTGGGCCGCATCTTCACCAGCTCTCCAGCCGGAGCGGCCCTCAACTGGCCCGCCGGGGAATCCGGATCCGCATACCCCACAAAAAGAATGGCGTTCTTCTCATGCGGAAGAACCTGTTCCGCCATCACGTTGGACAGCGTGTTCTCCGTCATCATGCCGCTGGAAACCACGTAAATATTTCCAGGGGAACACACCAGGGGGGCCTTTCCCTTGCGCGGCAGGGGAACGGTCTGAATCTCCTCCTTCAGCTTGAAATCATGGTCGTGCCTGCGCGTCAGCCCGGCAAAACGGTCATACAGCAGGGAAACCTTCGCGCTCAACCCGCCGAAGTACACGGGCGTATTGGCCGGAATCACCCCCTGCTGCTTGAAACGGTGGATATTGAACAGCATCTCCTGGCTTTTGCCGATGGCGAATACCGGAATCAGTACCGCGCCGCCGCGTTCCAGCGTCTCCGCAATCGCCTTGCCGAACCGCACCATCTCCTCCGGGCGGGAATAATGGGCGCTACGCTGGAAGCCGCCGCGCGTGCACTCCATGATCAGCGTATCCACGCCGGACTCCGGAAAATCCGCTCCGGGAATCATGCTCTGGTCCTCAAACTGCACGTCGCCCGTGTAAAACACGGTGTGGCCGCTCTCGCCCTCCAGCATCACGCCGGCGGAACCCAGGATGTGCCCGGCATCATAAAACGTAGCCAGCACGTTCTGGCGGAAGCCCACGCGGAACACCTCGTTGCAGGACTTGGCATGCCAGGCGTCGCTCAGCCTGTCCAGATCGTTATGGGTGAAAAAGGGATACTCCACAATGCCCAGGTCCAGCCTCTTGGCGCTCATCACATTCACGGAATTATGCAGCATCACCTCGGACAGGGCGGCGGCGGCGGGCGTCATGAACACCTCCGCCGTGGGCTGCTTCTCCTGCAGCACGGGCAGCGTTCCCAGATGGTCCAGATGAGAATGGCTTAAAAAAACGGCCTCCACGGAATTGGGTTCCATGGAATCAAAATCCGGCATGGCGGCCATCCCTTCCCTCTTGGGGTGCATTCCACTATCCAGAATGATTCTGGTGCCGTCCATCTCAAGCAAATAGCAATTGGCCCCTATCTCCTCGGCCCCGCTGATATTCGTAAAACTGATCATTATATGCCGCAGGAGAGTACCCCGTGCCTTTCCCCGTGTCAATGCCGCCTTCGTCTTTGCGGGAGCAGGGCCGGGCAGTTTCGGGAAATGGCCGCAGCTCAAGTGAAAAACCGCCCTGGTTCACCTTTCCTGGAATCTTTCAGTCCTTGGACCGCCTGACCGTCCATCCTGCCGGAACATCATTTCATAATCAATGTAGTCCCCGGAAAACCCGGTATGGCTATCATTCCTTCTCCTTCCGCAAACCTTGAACCCCACGCTTTCATACATCCGCCGGGCGGGAGCCATTTGGGCATTCGTGGTGACAATCACTTTTCCCGCCGGCCTCCGGGCAATGCGCCGGAGCGCTTCCCGGAGCTGCGCCGCGCCGTAACCATTCCCCTTATGGGATGATATGATGCAATTGTGGCCTATTTCCACATGTTCAGGCATCTTTCTGGGGTCCCATGATGCCAGTCCCACGGGTTGGCCATTGCAAACAGTGATAAAGCCATACTGATCTGCAATCAGAGGGTTATCAAAGAAAAAATCATCAAACTCCTTCCAGTCCGCGCCGCAGCAATCCTGCCACCTGCCGTCAAAAGAATAGGCATCCGACAATAGTTCAGCCAATATCCCGCAATCAAACTCGCTCACCTTTCTGAATTCAATTTCCATGGCCGGGCCTCCTGTACTGTTGAAGCATCCTATTTGATGACGGTTTCTCTGTTCAAGTAAAGAAAGGGAATAATGGATATTTTAATGCACCGCGTTCCCTTCTCTTCCATGGAAGGGTTGTTTTGCATGTCATGAGAAGGCATCCTGGAAAGAGTCCCTCCATGGGCAACGTAATTGCTTTCAACAGCCCAGCCCCCCCTTGGAACAACGGAAAACACAGCCCTTGCGGCATCCGGGAATTGCTCTGGACGCCGCCGGAGGCGCATGAGATAATTTCAAGGACCACTCCATGAGCAACAAGCTTCCCATTCCACCCCAGGGCCCCAGACAGCAATGGCTGGCCAGGGCCATCAATTACTTCCGCAGCCGGGAAGGAGAACCGCGCCTTTTCACCAAAAGAAAGCTGGTTCTTCTCATCCTGACGGCGCTCTATGCCTTTTCCCCCATTGACCTGATTCCGGATTTCATTCCCGGAGTAGGCCAGATAGATGACCTGACGGTCATTGCCTTCGCGTTCCTGGCCATGTTCCTGCCCCCCATCAAAAAGGACGGCTCCCATGAAGACCCGGAACCTTGAATTTTCCGCCTGTCCAGCTTTCCATGAGTAACTCCTCCCCATCTTTTCTCCACTCCCCCTCCGTCGTCGTCCTGGTGAAAGGAGCCGTCCTGATCGGAGCGCTGGCCGTGTTGTTCTGGGGCGTCCGTTCCTGCATCACCGCCCCGGTGGAAAAGCCGATGGAGGTGGCGGGAAAATTGATTGAGACAGGCAGGGAACTGGGTCTGACGCTGATCAACAAGGGTTTTTCCTCCGATCACGGCGGCGTAGCCCTGATCGTGCAGAAGGATGAAAAAGTAGCCAACCTGGTTACCGTGGAACGGACGTTCGAGTACGAATACCGCTATTCCACCACCTGGTGGTGGAGTAAAAAGACGCTGGTCCTGAAAGCGGCCTACCGCGCCCATGGCGGCATTGACCTGGACGGCCCCGAGCCGCTCCGGATTATTATTCCCGCGGGGAACAAGGGTCCCATTACCGCGGAGGGGCTTCATGGAAAGCTGATTTCCTGCGAGATGGTGGAAGGCTCCCTCCGTGTCGTGAAGGATGACGCGGGCATCTGGAACAGGCTGACCCCGGAAGACACCGCCATTGCCGTCAACCAGTTGAACGAGAGCGCCCGGAAGCACATCATGGAGAGCGGTTTGAAACGCCAGGCGGAAGAAAATTTCATGCGCCGCCTCCGGAAAGAAACCGGGCCCCCTGAAGAACAGCCCGGAAAAGACCGCTGGTTGCTCCGATAACACCCCAGCCGCCGTTTGACCCCGGGCTCCCATTCCGTTCTTTTATCTTGCCAAAACAGTCTGCGTCCTATAAAGGAACGCACGTCATGGCCCATTTAACATTCACCCCCCCCGCGGACGGCGCAGCCGTCACCATGCAGAACGGCAGGCTTTGCGTTCCGGACAGGCCCATCATTCCCTTCATCATCGGTGACGGAACCGGGCCTGAAATCTGGGCGGCGGCCTCCCGGGTGATTGACGCGGCCGTGAAAAAGGCGTACCAGGGGGCGCGCTCCATCGCCTGGTATGAAGTTTTTGCCGGGCAGAAATCCTTTGACAACCTGGGAACCTGGCTTCCCGATGAAACGGTGGAAGCCTTCCGCACGTACCTGGTCGGCATCAAGGGCCCCCTCACCACCCCGGTGGGCGGCGGCATCCGCAGCCTGAACGTCACGCTGCGGCAGGACCTGGACCTGTTCGTCTGCCTGCGCCCCGTGCGTTATTTCAACGGCATTGAAACGCCCGTGAAGGCCCCGGAGAAAGTGGACATGGTCGTTTTCCGTGAAAACACGGAGGACATTTACGCCGGCATTGAGTTCAAGGAAGGCTCCGGGGACGCCAACCTGTTTTTCGACACCATGAGCCGCATCTTCCCGGACCGCATGAAGAAGGTGCGCTTCCCGGAAAGTTCCGGCTTCGGCATCAAGCCCGTCTCCCGCGAAGGCACGGAGCGCTTGGTGCGCGCCGCCATTGATTACGCCGTGGAAAACGGGCGGGAGAGCGTCACGCTGGTGCACAAGGGCAACATCATGAAATTCACGGAAGGCGGCTTCCGCGACTGGGGGTACGACGTCGCCCGGCGTGAATACGGCGCCCGGCCCATCGGGGACGGCCCCTGGCTGAAGCTTCCCAGCGGAATCGTGATCAAGGACTGCATCGCGGACGCCTTCCTTCAGGAAATCCTGCTCCATCCGGAGAACTTCGACGTGGTTGCCACGCTGAACCTGAACGGGGACTATATTTCCGACGCCCTGGCGGCGCAGGTGGGCGGCATCGGCATCGCCCCCGGCGGCAACATCAATTACCTGACGGGCCATTCCATCTTTGAAGCCACCCACGGCACGGGCCCCAAACTGGCCGGACTGGACAAGGCCAATCCCAGTTCCGTCATCCTGTCCGCGGAAATGATGCTGCGCTACATGGGCTGGACGGAAGCGGCGGACCTGCTGATCCAGGCCATTGACCGGGTGATTGCCGCCAAAACCGTCACGTTTGACCTCGCGGAGATGATTCCCGGTTCCAAGGAGCTTTCCTGCTCCGCCTATGGAGACAAGCTGGTGGAAGCCCTGAGCTGACCCCTGTTCTTCCCGTTTTTCCATCCGGACTGCCCTTTCAGCACATCGTGCGGAGGGCTGTGACCGGAATCATTTAAATGAAAGGGCTGCCGCGCCTTGATTCGGCGCGGCAGCCCGTAACATTCCCTGACTACCGTGTCAGCCCGTCAGGGAAACAGCTTTCATTCAGTCTTTCCCCTATTCCGCCAGTTCATAGGGTTCCGGAGGAACGGTCCGTTCAGGGACCGCTTTCCAGGAGTTGCGGGAGAATGAAGCACAGGAGGAAGGTTCCAGAGAGCCTCCGGCAAGTTCTTCCACCAGGGCCTCCACCATGTCCATGGTCCGCTTTTCATCCAGGCCCAGATTCACCAGCAGGCGCCCGACGGCATGGAGAAGGCTGTCCACGGGCATCACCTCCGGATTCAGCTTCCTGGTGGAGAAATCATAAAAGGGCTGCCCGGCCAGCATCATCTCCCCGCTGGTGACGCCCGGACTGACGAACCACACCGGATGGGTGGCTGTGGCCGTCACGGGAGCCGGTCCCGCCGCCTGGCCTCCGGCAATGACGATGCCGTTGGGCACCTCCGACCTGGCATGACCGCCCAGCACGATGCTGTGCCCGCAGCCGTCTTCCACATAAATCCCCCTGCCGATGCCTACGCAGAAGGCCCCCTTGATCCGGGAGCCCATGCCCGCGCAGAAGGAATAGGCCGTGGCCGTATGGAGCTCTTCCGATTCATTGGACGTATTACTCTGATAACCCAGGGCTATCCCCATGTAACAGTGGTCCGTATTGGACCAGGAACCTACGGAAACACAGGAATTCCCTACTTTAATATGATCCCCCAGGGCGGCTCCGGCGGAGTTGGTGCCCACGGACATGGAACCCACAACCGTACCCCGGTCGTCTCTGGTGGAAGACTGGTAACCTATCACAACATTATCCGTGCCATTGGCGGCACTGGCATTTGTTCCGATCACAACGTTTCTGTCCGCAGCAATGGCGGACGTATCATCTAAATTCATAGAATGGCATTTGGAGCCATTTCCGTTCCCGGAGCAAGGAGCATGAAGCGCTGTGCACGGAACCGTCCCGTCACAGTTCCCGGCGGATGGCGTCCATCTGCTCCGGCGCATAGGCCGCCTTCTCCACCCCGCCGAACTGGCGGCGCAGGAACGTGAGCAGATTCGCCAGGTCGCGGGAGTCCGTGACGCCGGGCGGCAGCATGGTGGAATCCCATTCCTTTCCATTCACCGTGATGGGTCCGGTCAGTCCCTGAAGGATGATCTTGACGATTTCCGCGTCAGGCTTTTCCTTCAGCCACTCGGACCCGGCCAGAGGCGGATAGGTCACCTTGTCCCCCATCCCGTCATTGCCGTGGCAGATGGCGCATTTGGAGAGGTACACGCCCCTGCCCTTTTCCATCACGGCGGCGGCGCGGGCCTTCTTCAGGCGCTCCATGTCCACGGCGGGAGTATGCGCGGCATAATCCGGGTGAATGTGGGACAGGGCCGGGAAGGAATGGATTTGGTCACGCTTCAGGGAGGGTTCCACCCTCCGCAGGGACTCCAGGTAGTTCAACAGACGCTCCCCGCGCGGGGAAGGCACCAGCTCCCGGCCCCGTTCCATCCGGACAGGCAGGGCAGCCGTGGAGGGGGCGTTCCCTTCCACCGGGCGTTCCTCAAACAGTCCGGGCATGGCCGGGCACACGGTCCAGGGCTTGTTGAGCTGCGCTTCCCGCGGGTTGTAAAGATGCAGGGCCAGCCATTCGCGCACCTGCGCGGCGCGGCGCGTGCCGCCGGATACGGCGTCTTCATATTCCAGCCTCCCGGCGGCGTATTCCGCCGCATTGCTCAGGTCCGGGCCTATGGCCGCCACGCCCGCCTGCGGAGCCCCTTCCCTGTTGAATTCGGCATCCATGTCTTCCGGTTCACTGACGCGGTAGGGAAAATCCGGGGCCGTCCCGCGGTCGATCGCCGTCTGCCAGTCCCTGCCGGACATGGAACGCCGGATCATCTGGGTATGGCACAGGGCGCACCCCTCTGCGGCGTAAATCCTGGCCCCTTCCGCATCCTGGACAGGGCGCCTCACCTCCAGGGAATCCGGAGCCGGGGCATGCAGCAAAACGGCGGCAGACGCCACCAGCACGAGCGCCGCCAGAACGGCGGGGACGGACAAAAGACGCCCGGGAACCTGGGGTCCCGCTTCCGGAGCCGCGGTCTCCACACGCGCCGGGCGCCACAGGCAGAGAGCCCCCGCCAGGCACAGCGCCATGGCGGCAGCATGAACGCAGGCAGCCATGCCCACCCAGCCGCTCATCAGTTCCCCACGCCGGGCCGCGGGAAAGGCCTGAACGTCCAGAGCGGCCACCACGCCCACGGCATAAGCCAGCAGCACGGCGCAAACGCCCGCGGAGAACAGCCGCCACGCCAGGGAAAACCGCCCGGGGCTCTTTTTCCCGGACATCATCAGCACTGCTGCTCCCAGCAGCACCCATAATTCCGCCTCATGCCACGCGGACAGGGAAAACTGCATCACTTCCGGCCAGAAGCCGGCAAAGACGTTCCACACCGCCAGCAGGGCGAGCACGGAACAACCGGCCTTCAGCCATGTTCCCGTTTCCGGGACGGGCTTCCTCCAGAGATAAACCGCCATCAGCACCGCGGGAAGCGCGGCGCACCAGGTCCAGACCACTCCCGCTTCCACCAGCACCCACGGCACGGGAAAACCCTGAAGCCCCGCCAGGCCGCCGGCCAGCGGAGCCGCCGCCAGCACCGCGGCCATCCAGACGGCCAGGATGCCGAACATCCGGCCATGCGCCGCGTTCAAGCGGAGCGCCGCCGCGCCCAGGGCGGCAAACATCAGGCCGCGCGACAGGCACCCTTCCAGGGAGGAAACGTCCAGCAATCCGTTCATGGACAAAGCCTGCGTATACCCCAGCGCCAAAAGGGCCACCGCCATGCATCCCGCGGAAGAACTGAACAGCAGGCGCAGCGGCCACGTGAACGGACTGAACCACGCGGCGCACGCCATTCCGGCGGAAATGAGGGCAAAAACGGGACAAAGCCACCAGTCAAAAGGCATCAGGAGCAGCCCGCTTCCGTCTCCGGCGGCGATCGTCCCCAGCCCCAGCGCCACGCAGGCGTGCCAGAGCCACCCCGCGGGTTTCACCCATCGTCTCCCGGCTCCCGCCGTAAAAGAGAACAGAACCGGGAGGGCCCAGCCATACACCAGGGCGCCGTAAAAGGCGAACATGAGGCGTCCCGCCGGCCAGAACAGCGGTTCTCCCATCACCAGCCCGGACGCATGGACCAGGGACCACATCAGGCCCAGCACGCAGGCCGCCGCCAGCCAGAACAGGGGCAGCCACTCGTCCGGACGGCGGCGGAACAGGGAGGAAACGGCGGCGGAAAAGTTCATCGTGATTCGGGAAATACCCTGCGGACGCTCAACGCCCCCAGGAAGGAAAAACAGCAAATGGCCCCCATCACCCCAAGGAGCAGAATCAGGGGAATCCATGTGCCCCACGCATCCGGAGCCAGCCCCAGCCCGGGGCCGAACATCCAGCACGCTTCCAGCAGGGAACCTGTCAGAACACTGATGCAGACGGCTCCCAGCGCGGACGGGCGGCGTCTCAGCGCGGGAAACAGCAGGACCAGGAAGGGGAGAAGAAGTTCCAGCCCCAGCGCTGCGGACAGAAGACCGGTCCACCCGGAGGAAGCGGCGTCATAAAAGGACATTTCATCAGGAATGGAGGCATACCAGGTAATCATGTACTGGGAATACGTGATATACGCCTTCACCAGCACCATGGCCATCAGCATGCCCCCCAGGCGTGGCCACGGCAGCCCCTTGCCCCCGTCCAGTTTTCTCAGGCCCGCGGCGGCCAGCACGGCAAATGCCAGGGAAGCCAGCAGGACGTACGCAATCATGTACACGGGAAACATGGAAAGAACGGGCTTTCCGGTCCCCCCCAGCAGGTCAAAACCCAGCACGCCCAGCATCATGACAACCGCAATCAGGCAGAAAGACGCCGCCCCCCGGTGGAAGGAAGGAAGCCACACGTCTTTTTCCGCGGTCAGCGTCTGCCACACCTGGGCCATGGTCCAGGCCAGCACCAGAATGACGCCCATGCGCACATACAGCCACGCCGGGTTCCACCACGCGGCATCCGTCAAATCCAGCACGCCGAAGGCCTGAACGCCGGGAGAGGAAATATCCGCCACGCCCCAGTACCGGGCCGCTTCCGGAAAAATCACGGTGGTCAGGCAGCCCGCCGTACCCGCCAGCACCAGCACGCCGGGCAGAAAGCTCCAGCAGCACGCCGCCAGCACGCGCCTCAGCTCCATGCCCCAGCGCGCGCCCGTCACGGAGGACAGGCAGAGCCAGAACAGGGCCCCCAGGCAAACGCCGGTCCCCAGGGTGCCCACAGCCATTCCGGCGAGGGCAAACGGCTTCCTCAATTCCTGGAGCCGCTCTCCGGCCACCGTCATGTCATCCCACGACATGGCCATAAAAGACTGGCGCATCAGCACGCACCAGATCAGGACGGAGATAATCCACAGGGCAAGGGCTGCGGAACGCCCGGCCCAGCCGAATCCCGGCCTGTCCCGGTGTTCCCTTCCGGTTGGCAATGTATTTCTGTTCATGGACGGTGTTCCTCCTGTTTCATCATGGTCTGCTCCTCCTGCGGCGGAACCGGCAGAGTCTGAAGCTGGCGGACGAACGCCACCAGGCACCAGATTTCCCGGGCCGTGAGAATATTCCCGAACGCGGGCATGTTCCCCTGCCCCAAACGGATGCTCCGGAACATTTTTCCGGGAGAATAGGCGGCATACTTTTCATCCCGGAAGGAGCCTGTTTGCGGGTAGGTGTCATAGGCCGCCATGCTGCCGCGTCCGCTGCCGTCCGCGCCGTGGCAGACCGCGCAATGCGCCAGGTACAGCGTGCGGCCCTCCGCCAGCACGTCACGGCTGCGGGAAACGCCTCCCAGTTCCAGGGGCATGGAATCCTCTTCCCCCCCCTGCATGCGGCCTGAAGAAAAATAGGAACCGTCCGTGGCAAAGGAATCCCGGTCATCCCCGCGGCCACCGCTCTCCATCCCGGCCCCTCCCAGGGACTGGGCCACGGCATGGGGCGGCCGCAGGCGCACGCTGCGGCCTGCGGGGGTGAAAACGGGTTCCTGCACCTGCTGGGCATCCGCCAGCGGACGCTCGTTCATATTGTCAAATAAATGGGGAACGGGATTTCTCCCTCCGTCGTCCCGCATCAGGAACCAGGCCGCTCCCAGCACCGCCAGGGCCGCAATCGCCACCACGCCGCCTCTCATGGACGGCCTCCTTCCGCAGGGACATATTCGCTCTCCTCCGGCTCCAGAGCCGCGGCCAGGGCGGCAGCCTCCCCATCACGCCCGTCTTCCAGCAGGATGAAGTAACCGTCTCCGTGCTCGTCCGTCCTGAAAAAATCACACTCAAACGCCCAGTCGTTCCATTGGGGGAGAACGGCCCCTTTCAGGAACCCGGCGGCGATGAAAAGCCCGGCCCCCAGCAGCGTCCCTTCAAACACGGGCGGAACGTAGGCGGGCCAGTTATCCCAGCCCTGCACCCTTCCCTGGGTCACCAGCGGGTCCGCGCAGAACTGCGTCCAGTAAAGCCACAGGGCCACGGCCAGGAACCCGCACAGGGCGCCCGCCACGGCCCACAGCCGCACGCCTGCGCCCACGGCCCTCCCGGCATGACGGTTGGCCAGCCGCACGGCGGCGCAGGGATAGGGCGCGCAGACCTCCCAGCGCGCGCCGTCCTCCTTCACCAGCTTCCTGACGGCTTCATGAAGAGCTTCTTCCGAACCGAACGAAAGCACCCAGCCGGAGGTGATGCGCTTTTTCTTCATACGCCGCCCTCCTTGTTCAGGGACTGCTGTTCCCGCACGTCACACAGGGAAAAAAACGGAGTCACGCGCACCAGCACCATGTACAGGGCCGTGAACAAACCCGCGCTCCCGGCCATCATCGCCAGATCCGTCAGGCTGGGGGAGTAATCCCCGATGTTGGCGGCCAGCAGGGACGCCTTCAGGGAATTCACGACAATCCAGAAGCGTTCCATCCACATGCCCGCCAGTACGCCCACGGCCACCACGGCAATCACCCAGCGGTTGGTACGCAGGGAACGGAACCAGAACAGCTGGGGAAGCGCCACGTTCCCCGCAATCATGGCGGCCAGGAATCCGGCGTTAACGGGATTCCTGCCCGGAAACAACTCCGGCGCATCTCCGTTCAGCAGAACGGCCATGTGCTCCCACAGGTACATGGCGCCCATCACCAGGCTCAGGGCCAGCACAAACCGGGAGCTCAAATCCAGAATGGCCGGGGTAATGGCCTGCCGAACACCGCTGCCGGACATCAGGCGGCGCACTCCCAGCAGAATCAGCTGGACCATGGCCATGCCGCTCAAGATGGCTCCCCCCACGAAATAGGGCGGAAAAATGCTCTGGTGCCAGCCCGGCACCTGCGTCACGGAAAAGTCAAAGCTCACGACGGAATGGACGGACACCACCAGCGGAGTCAGGATGGCCGCAAAAAGCAGGCTGGCCTTCTCATAGGCGCGCCACTGGCGGCCCGTTCCCTGCCAACCCAGCGCCAGCCAGCCGTACCGCCGCCGCAGGCGCCCCGTGCAGCAATCCCGCAGCAGGGCGAAATCCGGCACCAGCCCGATGTACCAGTACAGCGCGGAAAGCAGGAAATACGTGCTGACGGCCATCACGTCCCACATCAGGGGAGAGGCCATGTCCGGCCAGATGCCGCTCACCTCCGGCAGGGGGGAGGCCATCCACGCCATCCAGACGCGCCCCACGTGCACCACGGGAAAGACGGCGGCGCAGATGACCGCGCACAGGGTCATCTGTTCCGCTCCGCGGGCGATCGGGCTTCTCCAGGACTGGCGCGTCAGCAGCAGAACGGCGGAAATCAGGGTGCCCGCGTGGCCCAGCCCTATCCAGAAGACGAAATGCACGATGTCCAGCCCCCACACCACATTATTGTTCAGCCCCAGCACGCCCACGCCCTCTGCGGCAATGCGCCAGGAACTCCACCCCACGCCCCACGCCGCCAGCAGAGCGCTGGCAAGGAACACGCACCACCACACGGGCCCCAGCGGCTTGCGGACCTCCGCCAGCATGGTCCCCACCGGAACGGCGGCGGAAGAAACGGCTGGTGCTGGTCTGGTCATCATCTGCATGGGCGGAAGCTCGCTAGAGCTTACTTGAGTGCGTTTTCCCGTCAATTCAAAAGGGGAAGGCACGTGACATGACGCTTGAAAAGCAACCCCTCCTTTCCCCCTTCAACCCCTCACGGGGAAATTCATGAAACATCCGGAAAAACAGCCGCGCCCCACACCTCCACAAACATTCAAATAGCTGGAATTCCCACTCCCAACATTTTAAGATGCCTTCCGCATGGACATAAACACGCTGACATCCGGAGCCCTGATCAGACACCCTTCCCGCGGACTGCTCCTCGGGACCGGGCCGTTCCGGGAATCCGCCGCGCCTCCGGAATCCGATCCCGCCTTTTATGTCAACACGTTCCGCCTGGACGACCCGCGGCCCTGGAAAATCCCCGCCTCCCTCCACTCCATCCCGGAACCGGAAGGAGCCCTGCCGCCCGCGCCGGATATCCGGTGGGCGGAACCGTCCCCGGACGCGTACGCCCAGGTTTTTGCGGAAATCATCGGACAGATCGCTTCCGGACATCTGGTGAAAAGCGTTCCCGCCACGCCGCAGTTCGGAGAAATGCAGGCTCCCCATGACCCCAGGGAACTTATCCTGCGGGCCATTAACGGCTCCAAGGTCCATTATCCCTATGCCTGGTGGACGGAACAGGAAGGTTTCTGCGGAGCCACTCCGGAAACCCTGTTCCACCAGCAGGACCGCCGCCTGACGACGATGGCCCTGGCCGGAACAGCGCGCCCGGAGGACGAAGGGGTGTTCATCAATGACGACAAGGAAATCCGGGAACACGAAATTGTGGCCGGGAGCATCCTCTCCCGCCTGTCCCCCTACGGCAGCGTCACCAGAACGTCCCGCAGCGTGCTGAATCTTGGTACCCTGATTCACTTCGTCACGTACCTTACGCTGGAAGCGGACACCCCCATGCCGCCGGACTACTGGATACGCCTGCTGCATCCCACCCCCGCCCTGGGCTCCCAGCCCCGCACGGAGAAGACGCTCGCCCAGTTGGACGACTGGCGTTCACGCCTCCGCTGTCCAGCCCATTTCGGCGCTCCCTTCGGATTTCTGGAAGACGGGGACTTCTTCTGCCTGGTGGGCATCCGGTCCATGTACTGGCAGGGGCAGCGCCTGGCGCTCTGCACCGGCGGCGGCGTGGTGGCCTCCTCCACTCTGACGCATGAATGGCGGGAACTGAAATTAAAGAGGGACACCGTCAGGCACAGCTTCCAGCTTCCCTGACCTTTCCGCCTTGCACCTTGCGGAGAAGGAAATTATTCCTCCGTCCAGCTCACGGAAAGAGTGTCAAACTTGGCCGCTGCCGGGATTCTCCACATCCGGCCGTCCCTGATGACGCCGCTGCACGGAACTCCGTCCATCAGCGCGCTGACCGAGATACCCAACGGCAGACCGTGCAGGACCACCTCAGCGGATTCATGGAAGGCGCAGGGGTCGCCCTTGCACTTCCAGTCCAGTTCCAAGGAGCTTGAACTCCCACCGCGGTAAAGGAACTCATGCACGGCGCATTCCCCGTTCCGGTACCCGTAGCCGTCTCCCGCATCCTCATACAGGTGGGAGGTGACTTCCTCCTGCGGCGTCCACCAGACATCCAGCGTCAGCGAAGGCTTGGGGAGCTCGCCCACGTGCTGCTGGACGGGCCAGTGGGGCACCACCGCGCCGCCGCGGACGTACACGGGAAGGAAGGAAAGCGGGCACTTCACCCACACGTCCTTTCCGGTGTCCTCCATCAGGCTGTCCGTGTGGTAGGAATACCAGACGCCTTCCGGAATGTACAGGAAGCGTCCTCCTTCCTGCGGTTCATGGATGGGAACGACGTACAGGTGGTCCCCGAAGAAGTATTCCGCTCCGCGCCAGTAGGTGTCCCGGTTCTCAAAACATTGCAGGGCCAGGGACCGCAGCACGGGCATGCCTGTTTCCACATAACGGTGGAACTGGGTATAAATATAGGGAAGAAGGCGGTAGCGCCCCTCAATGGCGGCTTTCACGTATGCGGTGGCCTCCTGGCCGAACACCCAGGGCTCCTGCCCGCCGAATTCCCCGGAGGAATGATTGCGGAAAAGGCCGTGGAACGCAGCCATCTGCATCCAGCGGCAGAACAGCTCCGGCGTGGGATGGCCCATAAAGCCCCCGGCGTCCGCTCCCGCAAAGGAAATGCCGGAGGCGGCAAGCCGCTGGCACTGGAAGTTGGCCAGCTTCAAATGCTCCCAATTGGATCGGTTGTCCCCCGTCCAGGTGGCGGCAAAACGCTGGAGTCCCGCAAAACCGGAGCGGGACAGCAGAAAGGGGCGCCTGTCCGGCGCATGGCGCTTCATGCCCAGCCAGGAGGCTTCCGCCATGCACTGCCCGTAAATATTGTGAGCCTTTTCATGGGAACAGGGCATGCCGTCATATTCATGCCGCGTATCCATCGGAAACGTGCGGTCCGGAAAAATGACCGGCTCGTTCATGTCATTCCAAAGTCCGCGCACGCCCACCTCCTGAAGGTCATGCCTGAACAGGTCCGCCCACCAGCTCCGGACGGCAGGGGCCGTGAAATCCGGGAAATTGCAGAGTCCCGGCCAGACTTCCTCCGATAACAGGCTGCCCTCCGAACGGCGGCAGAAATAATTCCGTTCCAACCCCTCCGCCCAGACCGTGTTGGCCGGGTTGACCTTCACGCCGGGGTTCACGATCACGACCGTCTTTACCCCATCCTCCTCCAGGGAGCGGACCATTCCCGCCGCATCCGGGAAATTATACTTGTCCCAGGTAAACCCCTCCTTCTTCTCCATGTAATGGTGGTCCAGATGGATGGCGTCACAAGGAATGCCCAGGTCCCGGAACCGCTCCACCAGGTTGTACACGGCCTTGTCCGGATAATAGCTCCACTTGGACTGGTGGTAGCCCAGCGCCCACAGCGGCGGCAATTCCGGCGTGCCGGTAAGGCGGGTGTAGGCGGCCACGATGTCCAGCGGGCGGCGGTCGTAAATGAAGTAATAATTCATCAGGCCGCCGAATGAACCGAAGGTCAGCACCTGTTCATCCGTGGCGCCGAAGTCGAAGTAGGAGCGGCACGTATTGTCAAACAGCAGCCCGTACGCCTTCCCATCCCGGAGGCTCAGGAAAAACGGAATACTCTTGTACAGGGGGTCGGACTCCTCATGGAAATCATAATGGTCCGCCCCCCACATGGAAAAATACTTGCCCCGCAGGTTCAGGGCACAGGGCTTGTCCCCCAGGCCGAAGAAGTGCTCCGTTTCCTGAAGCCTTTTCCGTATCCACACGCGGGCGTCCCCGGTCCAGTCCTTGGACTCCCGGCCAAAGCCGCCTTCATCCGCCAGCAGGGGTTCATCCGTGACAAGATCGTAAAAATCCACCTTTTGCTCCTCCGTACGGATGCGTATCCGCAACAGGGACGTTTCAATGACATGCACGCCCGCTTCGTCATGCTCCCGGATTTCCGCGCCGGGGGCCTCGTAGGCAGGGCTCACGGCATAACTGGGCTCGTCTTCCGGCACCGGTCCGGTGAAATACGTCACGCGGATGATTCCGGCATCCGCAATGCACACGCTGAGAGTTATTTTAGAAACGGCGTTCGTATACTCCCATTTAACAAGACGCCCCCGGAGAGGAGGCGTTTTACGCTTTTCAGGGATGTTAGAAAAGGTGCACATGGAAGCCAAACAGAAGAAAGTACCAAGGGTGTTTGATTTAGATTAAACCAATTTTATGACGAACGCAAGATTGAACTAAAGCAGCGTTTTTCTTTTCATCATTAAGACAGAATTACTAATATTCCTCTAGACCGCACATGAAAAATCTGGTTTTATTGCCTTGGTGCACAACACGGCATGATGCCGCATCCTTCCCGACACCGACAACCCACATCAACCAATGAGCACAATCCGAGTTCTTACATTAGGATGGGAATTCCCGCCCCTCGTCAACGGGGGTTTGGGCATTGCCTGCCTTGGCCTTTCCAAGGCGCTGGCAAAAAAAGTGAATTTAAGGGTGATCGTTCCCAAGGCCGACCCCTCCGTCCTTTTTGACGGATTCCAGCTCACTGGTCTCAACAATGTCTCCTACCGGGAAGTGGAGCAGGTGGACCAGAAATACTCCTACGACAGCTTCGCCCTGGTGGAGCACGCCCCGATCGAACTGGACCCCTACACCACGGTGGAAGGGGAATCCGGCACGGTGCAGTTCACGAAGGAAGGCCGCATCACCTTCTCCAAGACGCATGAAGCGGACCTCCAGCTGTTCAAAACCAAGGAGGACCTCTATGCCGGAGACCTGGCCCTGAAAGTCATCCAGTTCTCCAAGATAGCGGTGAAAGTGGCCATGCAGCAGGATTTTGACATCATCCACGCCCACGACTGGATGACCTACCTGGCCGGGGTGGAAGTGAAAAAAGCCACGGGCAAGCCCCTGGTGGTGCATCTGCACGCCTCCCAGTTCGACCGCGCCGGAGCGGACGCCCGCGGCTGGATTTACGACATTGAGAAATTCGGCATGGAACAGGCGGACGCCGTCATTCCGGTCAGCAAATACACGGGCACCATCGCCAGCGGGCACTACGCCATTGACCCCCACAAGATTTTCCCCATCCACAACGGAGCGGACCCCGTCAAGGTGTTCAAGGGAAAGAAAAAATTCCCGGAAAAGCTCGTGCTCTTCCTGGGGCGCCTCACCGCCCAGAAAGGCCCGGGCTTCTTTCTGCAAATCGCCGCCAAGGTGCTGGAACAGACGGACGACGTGCGCTTCGTCATGGCCGGCACCGGGGAGAAACTCCGGCAGCTCATTGAATCCGGAGCCTTCAAGGGTGTGGGGGACAAATTCCACTTCACCGGATTCCTGAACAAGGACAAGGTCAATGACCTGCTCTCCATCACGGACATCTACTGCATGCCGTCCGTCTCGGAACCCTTCGGCCTCTCCGCCCTGGAAGCCGCCCAGTTCAACATCCCCGCCGTCATCTCCAAGCAGTCCGGCGTGGCGGAAGTCATGAAGGGCGCCCTGAAGGCGGACTTCTGGGACGTCAACAAGATGGCGGAACACATCGTGCACCTCTGCACGGATGAAGACCTGTACCGGAAAGTGGTGGAACAGAGCACGGAAGACATCAAGGCCTCCACCTGGGACGCCGCCGCGGACAAGGTCATCCGGGTTTATGAACATGTGCTGAACCGCTAAAAACTCCCCCTCAACCCACACGATAACTCACAGCCCTCTCCTCCGTCCATGAGCAATATTTCCCTCACTTTCGTGGCGCACCAGCCCAACCGGCTGATTCATTACGATTTCTTCAAAATTGGAGAACACGCCTTTTATGAAGATGACGATCTGAATGCCCGCGTGCTCAGCACGGTGGCGGAACGCTGCTACTTCCCGGCCACCCGGCTGATGAAGCAACTCATTGAGCTGACGGAGGGCAAATTCCGTTTCGGGCTGGCCCTCAGCGGCGTCATTCTGGAACAGGCCCTGTACCACAGGCCGGACCTCATCGCCGCCTTCAAGGAACTGGCGGAGACCGGCTGCGTGGACTTTCTGGTGATGCCGTACTACAACTCCCTGGCCTCCGTCTATTCCCCCCAGGAATTCGCGGAACAAATTGAAGAGCACCGGGAACTGCTCAAAAAACTTTTCCACCAGGAATCCGACGTGCTGATGAACACCGGCATGCTGTACTCCAACGCCATTGCGGCGCAGGCGGAAACGCTCGGGTTCAAGGGCATTATGGCGGACGGCAACCCCGCCATGCTCAAGGGATTCACCAGCAATGAAGTATTTCTGGCGCCCTGGGTGTACAACACCACCACCATCTTCCGCAACCGGGAACTTTCCAATGACCTGGCCATCATGCGGACCGATCCGGAATGGCAGGAATACCCGCTTTCCCCCACCACCTTCGCAGACTGGCTAACGCACCAGCAAGGGAGCGTCACCACCCTGTCCATGGACTATGAAACGCTTGGAGAACGCCAGTCCGATGCTACGGGCGTCTTCGAATTCTGGCGCACCATGATCCTCTCCTGCGTGGACGCGGGCAACCGGTTCATGACCCCGTCCGAAGTGGTGCAGGAAATCAAGCCCGTCTCCGTCTGTGAATGCACCCAGGAAATGACCTGCTCCACCTTCGGGACCATGTCCCACTGGAATGGCAACGTCATGCAGGATGAAGCCATCCGCAAAATCTACCGGCTGGAAAAACCGGTCAAGGCCGCCAATGACAAGGACCTCACCCACGTCTGGCGCAAGCTTCAGAGCTCGGACCACTTCCATTACATGGAAAAGGAAAACTCCTTCACTCCGTATGCCTCCGCCTTTGATGCATACATTTACTACATGAACGCCCTGGCGGACCTGCAAATCCGGGTCAAGCGGGAATCCAGGAAACCCGCTCCCGCGGCGGTAGCCTCCTGACTTTCCGGAGAGCCGCACCCCCCTGCGGCAATTAAAAACAGCTACCCTCCCCTTCTGTATTCTCTGTGTTCTGCAAGAACACATGGGATCAATCAAATTCCGTCCGCTGACGCTTCCGGTTTCATGATGGCCGCCAAGGCTTGCGGCGCTCCGGAAAGGCTAGTATTCCACCGCCAGGCGTTTCAGCTTGTTGCGCAGGGTAATCTTCTGGGCGGAAGAAACGCGCTCCACAAACAGGATGCCGTTCAAATGGTCGCACTCGTGCTGCAGGCACCTTGCCAGCAGCCCGTTGCAGTCAATCGTCACTTCCCTTCCGTCAATCAGAAGCACCGTAGCTTTAACAAAATCCGGCCGCACGACGGAAGCGCGGATCTTGAGCACGCTCAAACAGCCTTCATGGAAAGGATGCATGGGGCCGTAAGGTTCCAGAACGGGATTGGCAAACATCAGGGGCATGATGTCGGATAATTCCTTGTCTTCCCCGTTTACCTTCAAATACGTCACGGACTCTTCCTCCTGGGGAATGTCAATCACCACCAGTTGAACGGGAATACTCACCTGCGGAGCCGCCAGGCCGATTCCCTCTGCGGCGTACATGGTTTCCAGCATGTTTTCCGCCAAGGCCTTCAGGCCTTCGTCAAAATGTTCCACGGGCCGGCATTTTTCCTTCAATACCGGATTTCCATACTGTGCTATTTCCAACAACATCGGGAGGGGGAAGTGTTATGCGTTAAGGCGTTTACTGGGCGCCGGACTTGTTGATTTCTATTCTGGCAGGAACATCTCCGGCGTCAATACCCACCGATGTCAGCGCATCCCAAATGCCGACAATGACACCGAACTCCGCCTTTTTATCCACGTCAAGCTGCAGCTTGACGTCCGGATTCTCCTTCTTCAGGGCTTCCAGGGCGGCGGCCAGTTCCTTCATCTCCACCAGGTTTCCATTCAGGGAAATGGAAGACCCTTCCGTCACGGCCAGCACGGCGCGCTGCTCCGAGGAAGGGGCCCCCTCCATAAACTCCGCGCCGGGCACGTCTATCTTCAGCAGGGACTGCGGCTTTTTCCACTGGGTATGGACAATGAAAAAGATGAGCAGAATGGTTAAAATGTCAATCATGGGGACAATCGGCACCCCCATGCTTCTTGCTTTCTTGCGGTAAAACTGCATGGCCGTATCAGTGTTGGGAATGATGGCAGCGGAAGGAAATCAGCTCCGTCAGCAGGACCTCCATGGAGGCGGAAATGCGCTCCAGCTTGCGGGAATAATAAACGTGGGCAATCACGGCGGGAGTGGCGATGGCCAGGCCGGCAATCGTCGTATTCAGCGCCTGGGCAATCCCCTGCGCAATCATGCCGTGGCTCTCATCCATGCCGAACACGCTGAAAATCTGAACCAGGCCGCTGGCGGTCCCCAGAATGCCGAACATGGGCGCGATCATCACAATCATGTCCAGCAGGGGGAGGCCTGCCTGGAGCATCACGAACTCTTCACGGGCCTTCACCTGAATCATCTCCTTCAGGGAGGCTTCATCCTCCAGGGGGGAATGCAGGGCGTCCAGCACCAGACGGCCCTCCACGGAATTGGAATCCGCGGCGATCTTCTCCAGTTCACTCCGCTCCAGGTCTCCCCGTGTGTACTGCTCCACGACCCGGATCAGCCTGGGGGGACAGATGATGCTCCTCTTCATATTGAACATGCGGTAAATGATGGCCGCAATGAGGAGAACGGAACAGGCCGCCAGCGGATACATGAAGACGCCGCCTGCCTGGAAGAATATGATGCAGTCCTTGATAAAGTTCATAATGATGTATCAGTGAATGGTGTTTGTAGGATGGTAGGTTGTTAGAAATTGAAATCGAAATACATTTCCAGGGATTCCCCGACGAGCTGGTTCTTCACCTCCGGCGGCATCGCGGGAAGCCGCGCGAGCTTAATGGCCAGGAAGGTAAAGGACTTCTGCACCTCGCTGGCTCCCATGCGGGAAGTCTGCCTCATGGAGGAAACCTTGCCGTTCTTGCCGATCAGAATGCGGATGCGCACGGTTCCGGTGACGATCAGGTCACGGTTCAGGTCACATTGGCGGTACCACTGTTCCCCGATGGCCCGGTAAACCATCGCCTGGTACATGCCCATGGGCGTGGCTTCCACATCCAGCGTGGGACGCCGTCCGAAACTGAATTTGCCCGTCTGCTTCGTTTTCCGCTCATGGGTCTTGAAGCCGGGCTGGCTTTCCGCATTGAACATGGGGTCATACAGGGGTTGCTTCTGCACCGGGCGCGTATTGGGAGGCAGGTTCAGGTTGGGAAGGTCCAGAGGAGGAATTTCGGCTCCCTTCGCGATGCTCTTGGCCAGTTCCTGAAGGGGATCCGGTTTTTCCGGGTCGCCGGGCTGCGGCAGCGTCACCGCGTGGGGGAGCTGCATGGCCCTCTCCTGCGCGGGGCGGCGGTTCTGCCGGGCCAGACCTTCCTCGCTGGACTTGCCGGGCACGCCTGTATCGCTGGGAGAAGCGTCCATGGAATCCGGATGGCCCGCGGGAGGCATGGACGGTTCCAGGGGCTGGGGAGGAACATTGACGGAAGCTCCGGGGGCGGCATTCTCGTTGCCGTCCCGTTCATGGCTCATGTCGCCGTCCTGCCTCTCCTGGTCAAACAGGACAATCTCCCCGTTTTCACGCTGCACGCCGTCCTGGGCAGGCATGTCCCTGCTGTCGTCCGGGTCCTTGCGGCCGCCTTCCGCACGCGTATTCCTGTTGCTCTGGAATTTGGGCATTTCCGGTCTGGTGGCGCTCTCCTGCTCCTCACTGGTCTTCACGATGGAAGGCTGACGTTCCTCCGGCGTCTGCCTCCGGCCCTCCTGCGGGGGCTCCACCTTCCTCACCATGCGCGCGCTCACCACCACCTGCCGCTTCTCCGCTTCCGGCGGGCGTGGGGAAACCAGCCATTCCTCCGGAACCAGGTAGCTCCCCGCCAGCAGAAACAGGTGCACAAGCACGGACAGCAGCAGGCACATGCCCCAGGAAACCCGGAACAGTCCGTTTCGCCGTCGTTGCTTGAAACTCATGGAGGTAAAGTTTCCACGGTTCCATGACGAATGCAATCGAGAAAGGAGACATGATCAAGAACGATTCCGCAATTTAGTATTGCACAAGACCCCGCGCAGGCTCATAGTGCTAGCGACCAACAACACGCCCCAACAGGCAGGGCGTCTTCCTATACATTACCATATACACCTCGTTAACACCCACCCATATGGCCAATCTCAACAAAGTCTTCTTAATGGGCAACCTTACCGCTGATCCCGAGCTGCGCTACACCCCCAAAGGCACCGCCGTCACGGACATCCGCCTTGCCATCAACCGCTACTACGCGGGGGACAACAGCGAACGCCAGGAAGAAACCACCTTCGTGGACGTCACCCTCTGGAACCGTCAGGCGGAAGTGGCCGGCAACTACCTCAGCAAGGGCCGCGGCGTCTTTGTGGAAGGCCGTCTGCAACTGGACTCCTGGGAAGACAAGGCCTCCGGTCAGAAGCGCACCAAGCTGCGCGTGATCGGTGAAAACATTCAGCTCTTCCCCCGCGGCGGTGAAGGTGAAATGGGCGGCGCTCCGCGCCAGCAGTCCCAGGGAGCTCCCCGCTCCAACAACTACGGACAATCCCAGTCCCGCCCGGCGCAGAACTACAATCCTCCCCCTATGCCGTCCAACAACCAGCCCTCCAACGACTTTGGAGACATGGACGACGAAATTCCGTTCTAAACTCCGGACACACCCTTTCTTATTCCAGCCGCCTTTCCTCCGTGTCAGGCGGCTTTTTCATGGCCTGAATTCCGGAAGAGAGACGGGACGCACTATGCGGGAGCGCATTCACGGCAAACCTTCTGTGAAATTATGAATGCCCGGGAACGCCGTGTCCCGGTCCTGCGGAAAAACCAGTTCCCAGCGTGCCCTTTCCTCTTCATTTCAGCTTGGCAAAACAGGTCCGTCCCGGCATACTTGCCGCGTATGAAAATAGCCGTCATTGGAAAAGGTGGGCGTGAACACGCACTGGTCAAGGCTCTCAAGGAATCTCCCTCTGCTCCGGAAATGTACTGTTTCCCCGGCAGTGATGCCATCAACCGTCTGGCCGCCCCCATCCCTGCCAGGGATCTGCCCACGCTGATCGACTGGATGGTTTCCAATAACGTGGACCTCTGCGTAGCCGGGGAGGAAAGCTATCTGGTGAAGGACGAAGGCCTGGCGAACGCCTGCGCCCGCGTCGGCATCCCCTGCTGGGGGCCGGTGAAGGAAAGCGCCCAATTGGAAGCCAGCAAGGAATTTGCCAAGGAATTCCTGCTTCGCCACCAGATACCCACCGGGCAGGCCCGCGTGGCCGCTACACTGGAGGAAGCGCAGCAATTCATCGGCGGCGTTTATCCCACCGTGCTGAAATTTGACGGACTGGCCGCCGGCAAGGGCGTAGCCGTCTGCATGACCAGGGAGGAAGCGGACGCTTTCCTGAAGGAAGTCTTTACGGACAGGCGCTTTGGTGAAGGACGCCTGCTGGTGGAAGAATTTTTGACGGGGCCGGAAGTTTCCATCTTCGGCGCTTTGGTGGACGATCATTACCTCATCCTGTGCCCGGCGCGCGACTATAAACGACTCAAAGAAGGCGATGCGGGTCCCAATACGGGCGGCATGGGTGCCGTTGCCTCACGCCAGCTTGTGGAGCCGGAAATGCTGGAACGCATTGAACGGGAAATCGTGGCCCCCACGGTGGCCGGACTGAAAAAGGACGGCCTGCCCTACCGCGGCTTCCTGTACTTCGGCCTGATGCTGACCCCGAACGGCCCCAAGGTGATTGAATACAACTGCCGCTTCGGCGACCCGGAATGCCAGGCCGTCATGCCCCTGCTCTCCGGAGACTTGGCCTCCTTCTGCCTGCACGGCGCCAGGGGGGAATTCACGCCGGAAGAAATCTCCTTCACCAATGGCTGGAGCGTCTGCTGCGTGCTGGCCTCCAAAGGTTACCCGGAAACCTCCCACTCCGGGGACTGCATCCGGGGGCTGGACGACGTCGTGAATGCCTCCGTTTACCATGCCGGTACCAGATGGAACGCGGACAACAACTGTTATGAAACCAACGGAGGCCGCGTGCTGGCCGTGGTGGCGCAGGGGGAAACCCTGTCTGAAGCGCGCCAGCGCGCCCATAACGAAACCAAGAAGGTTAAATTTGACGGCATGCAGCGCCGCCCGGACATAGGCTTCGCCAGCTTCGTCTGAGATGTTCACTCTTCCCCGCGCCCAACTACCCCATGAACATAACCGCCCTTCTCTCCCTCCTCTTCCTTTCCTGTTCCGCGTGCCTGATGGCGGACAACGTCGCGCTGGCCGCCAAGGCGCGCGAACAGATAGGAGTAACGGTTTCCTACAATGGTGGCTACCAGTCCATCCCCTACCCCAACGGGGATGTTCCCAAAGAAACCGGAGTATGTACGGACGTGGTCATCCGCGCCATGAGGGCCTTCGGCCTGGACCTCCAGAAAGCCGTGCATGAGGACATGAAGGCCCACTTCTCCAAGTACCCGAAAAACTGGGGATTGAAATCTACGGACCGCAGCATCGACCACCGGAGGGTGCCCAATCTCCGCACCTTCTTCAGCCGTCAGGGCTGGTCCCTCCCCGTGACCAAAACGGCGGCGGATTACCAGCCCGGCGACCTGGTCACCTGGAACCTGGGGGATGCGGTTCCCCACATCGGCATCGTTTCCGACAAAAAAACGGAAGAAGGCACGCCGCTGATCATTCACAACATCGGCTGCGGCACGCAGGAGGAAGACTGCCTGTTCCTTTATACCATCACCGGGCACTACCGCCCCGTGCTGGATACAGGGAAACAGAGCGCCCAATCCTGATTCCCTGCCGTTGCACAGCTTGCCATAACAGGTTTCCGAGGTCTCTGGCAATTACATGGCCCATCCGGGGAGGCACAGGACAGGGAATACGGTGAAAAACCCTTCTTCCCGGTTCATTCATCCGGACCGGAATGCCCATGAACCTTCTTGCAAAAAGAAGAGGCTTCCGTCATCATGCAGTCATGGTCACACCTGCATTCTCCGATTGTGTCAATAAGCTGGGCGTCGATGAAAACGACGTGATCCCCTTTGGCCGCAACAAGGCCAAGATTTCCCTGGACGTGCTCAACAAGCCTGCCGCTCCCGGCAAACTTATTCTGGTTTCCGCCATCACGCCCACCCCCTCCGGAGAAGGAAAGACCACCGTCTCCATCGGCTTGGCGCAGGGCTTGCAGGCCATTGGCAAAAAAGCCTGTCTGGCGCTCCGCCAGCCCTCCATGGGCCCGGTCTTTGGCCGCAAGGGCGGCGCCACCGGCGGCGGCAAAAGCTCCCTGACTCCGCCGGATGAAATCAACATGCACTTCACGGGAGACTTTCATGCCATCACGTCCGCCCACAACCTGATCAGCGCCATTCTGGACAATGCCATGTTCTTCCACACGCTGAACATTGATGAACGCAAGGTTACCTGGAAACGCGTCATGGACATGAATGACCGCTCCCTGCGCTCCGTCATCGTGGGGCTCAACAAGCAGGGCTTCCCGCGTGAAACGGGTTTTGACATCACTCCGGCCTCGGAAATCATGGCCTGTCTGTGTCTTGCCACCTCCTACAAGGACATGGAAGACCGCATCAACCGCATCGTGATCGGCTTTACCTCGGACGACAAGCCCGTCTTCGCCCGGGAACTGGGCATCACCGGCTCCGTCATGGCCCTGCTGAAAGACGCCCTGATGCCCAACCTGGTGCAGACGGTGGAAGGAGTGCCCTGCTTCCTGCACGGCGGTCCATTCGCCAACATCGCCCACGGCTGTAACTCCGTGCTGGCTACTAAAATGGCCTTGCACTTCGGCGACTATGCCGTCACGGAAGCGGGCTTCGCCTTTGATCTGGGGGCAGAAAAATTCCTGGACATCAAGTGCCGCCAATCCGGCCTGGACCCGGCTGCCATCGTCATCGTAGCCACGGCGCGTGCCCTGAAAATGCACGGTGGCACAGCCCTGGCGGACCTCAAAAATACGGATGTGGCCGCACTGAAAAAAGGCCTCGCCAACCTGGACGCCCATCTGGACGCCGCCGCCCACTACAACCGCCCCGTGGTGGTGGCCGTCAACAAATTCTTTGACGACTCACAGGAAGAACTGGACGCCATCGTGGCGCACTGTACGGAACGCGGCATCCCCTGTGCCATTGCGGACATCTTCTCCCAGGGTGGAGAAGGAGGAAAAGACCTCGCGCAAATGGTGGTGGAAGCGGCGGAAAAACCTTCCGCACCCTTCAAGCCCCTGTATGAATCCGCCCTGCCGGTGGAAGAAAAGCTCAACATCATCGCCCGCAACATTTACGGTGCGGACGGCGTGGAACTGACGCCCGCGGCCAAAAAGAAACTGGCCCAGTTTGAAGCCAGCCATCTGACGGACCTTCCCATCTGCATGGCAAAAACCCAGAACTCCCTTTCCGACAACGGACGCCTCCGGGGCCGGCCCACCGGCTTCACCGTCACCGTGCGCGACTTTGAAATCGCCAACGGCGCCGGCTTCCTGGTGGCTCTCTGTGGGGAAATCATGCGCATGCCGGCCCTGCCCGTCTCCCCAAACGCCATGCACATCTATCTGGACAACAAGGGCAACGTCCAGGGACTCTGAACAATCTCAGCGCAAAACCGAAACACCCTCACTGCACATCATGAAAATCGCCATTCTGGGAGCCGGAGCCCTCGGCTGCTACTACGGAGCCAGACTCCAGGAATCGGGCCAGGACGTATCCTTCATCGTACGCTCGGAATACGGCTACCTGAAAGAACACGGCCTGGAGGTGAAAAGCCTGCATGGAGACATCTCCCTGCCCCAGGTCAAGGTATACCGGGACTCTTCGGAAGTCGGCCCGGTGGACCTGGTCGTGGTCGCGTGGAAAAGCACGGCAAATGCCGGGTTCGCCAAGGCCCTGCCGCCCCTGATGGGACCGGACACAGTGGTGGTGACCCTCCAGAACGGCATGGGGAACGCGGAGGAAATCGCTGCCATCATTCCGGCAGACCGCATCTATGTGGGCCTGTGCTTCATCTGCGCCATGCGCTCGGAACCGGGCCACGTCAACCATCTGGAGGGCGGCAACATCCAGTTTGCCCCCTTCGTTCCCTCTCCGGAAGGCTCTGAAAAGGCCCGGGAACTCTCCGAACTGTTCGCCAAAGCCGGCATCAAGACGCGCGCCTTTGACACCGCGGAGCAAATCCAGTGGTACAAGCTCGTCTGGAACATCCCGTTCAACGGGTTGTGCCTGGCGCTGGGCGGCATCAGCATTGCGGAACTCTATCAAAACCCGGAAAACGTCGCCCGGGTGCGCCGCATCATGGAGGAAGTGGTCCAGGCGGCCAAGGCCCGCGGCTACACCCTCCCGGACGACCTGGTGGAATTCCACCTCTCCCGCACGGAAAGCATGGGCTCCTTCATTCCCTCCAGCGCGGTGGACTATAACTCGGGACGCCCCATTGAATATACGGCCATCTGGGGGGACCCCCTCGCCAAGGCGCACCAGGCCGGAGCTTCCCTCCCGGAATGGGAACTCCTGGACAGGGACATCCGCAAGCGCCTGAACATGGACTGAACTTCCTGGTTCTGTTCACCCACCTTAGAGACCATGCAACGGGCTTATTATTCCAATGATATACAGTCATTTTGTACCCAATCTCTAGAGGAAATTTTAGGGCAGCTTACTGTTAATAACTCCTTTGATCTAGAACAAAATCTTCGTCATTCATGGATTCATGAGATCAAATTACTTCAACATGTTCTTCAAGATATTCCTACTGGTTCACTAGCCTTTGAATATACCATTCCCCGTATTGGAGAACGGATTGACGTAGTCATCGCCTGTGCAGGTATTCTTTACATCCTTGAATTTAAAGTAGGAGAAACATGTTACCCCAGATATGCTAGTGACCAGGTGGTAGACTATGCGCTAGCCCTCAAGTATTTTCATCAAGAAAGTCACCATAGGAAACTTGTTCCTCTAGTGATTTGCACCAAGGCCCCTCCCAAGGAACTGGAACTCAAAGCATATCAAGACGGAGTATACCATCCTCTCTACTGCAATGATCATACCTTAGGTACCACCTTAAGAAAGCTTACTGATACGTTATTTGACGACGAGCTCTCTTTTAAGCAATGGTTAGATTCACCTTACATGCCTACTCCCACTATCATTGAAGCAGCACAAGCGCTTTACCGTGGGCATGATGTTAAAGAAATCTCGCGCAGTGATGCAGGAGCTTACAATCTGAGCCGTACCACACAGACACTAAATCATATTATCGATCAAAGCAAACAGAGCCATGAAAAGTCTATTTGCTTTGTCACAGGAGTACCCGGTGCAGGAAAAACGTTGGTAGGTCTCAATATTGCTAGTGAACGGCATCAATATGATGAACAAGAGCATGCCGTGTTTCTTTCTGGGAATGGCCCGTTAGTTTCTGTCTTGCGGGAAGCCTTGGCACGGGATGAAGTCACACGCTCTAAAGGAGAAATCACAAAAATAGAGTCTAAAAGAAAAGTATCAGCTTTCATTCAGAACATTCATCACTTTCGTAATGCAGCATTACCTCCAGCCACCCAAGCTCCTGCGGAGAAAGTAGCCATCTTTGACGAGGCCCAACGTGCTTGGACAAAAGAGCAAACAGCTAAATTTATGCTGAAACGCCAGGGCCTTTCTTGGGACATGTCTGAACCTGAATTTCTAATCAGCGTTATGGACCGCCACCAAGATTGGGCCGTTATTATCTGCTTAGTTGGTGGAGGGCAAGAAATTCATACAGGAGAAGCCGGTTTACCTGCGTGGTTTGATGCATTAAGGGAACGTTTCCCTCATTGGAATGTTTATGTATCTCCCGAAATTTCTGATACAGAATATACAAGAGGTCAATCCAAGGAAGCTCTCTTGAGAGGGCTATCTCTCTATCCAAAAACTGATCTGCATCTTTCCGTTTCCATCCGTTCTTTCCGGAATGAACAGGTTTCAGCATTTGTAAAATCCCTTCTGGATAGAGATCTACCAACAACCCAGCAACTCTATTCTGCCCTTTCATTGAACTATCCTATGGTGCTTACCCGCAGCCTGGAAAAAGCCCGTCAATGGATACAGACTCAAGCCAGAGGAACGGAACGGTATGGTATCATTGCCAGTTCTGGGGCCAAACGTTTGCGCCAATTCGGCATTTGGGTACAGAGTAATATTCAGGCAGAAAACTGGTTTTTAAATGATAAGGAAGATGTTCGTTCTTCCTATTTCCTGGAAGACACGGCTACGGAATTTGATATTCAGGGCCTTGAAATTGACTGGGCCATCGTCGCATGGGATGCAGATTACCGCATAGAAGACGGACATTTCAAATCTTATAACTTTACAGGTTCTAGCTGGAAAACAGTCGGTAAAAGAGATGCCCAGCTCTATCTGAAAAATACCTACCGCGTCTTGTTGACACGGGCTCGGCAAGGATTTGTGATCTTCATACCAGAAGGCTGTGACGCGGATTTGACTCGGCAATGCTCCTTTTATGATGGTATTTATTCTTATCTAAAAGAAATAGGAATAAAGGAGCTATAAGAATCCCAAGAAGTCTTTTTCTTGGAATGAATAGCTGAACCACCTTGTATTATCATGCTGAAAACCACCGTCATTTTCATCATTGCCCTGCTGGGATTCGGCATGATTCGGCTGCCTTTGCAGAACCATATCCTGGAACAGGAAAAGGCGGCGGGGCTGCTGGACGATCCGGTGGAGCTTGACTCTTCCGATTATTTGGAACAGCAGCTTGCCATGGTTTCCCTGGGTGGCCTGCGCTCCCTGGTGGCTGCCGTGCTGAGCATGGAGGCCTTTGACTGCTTCCTGATTTCTGACTGGACCAATCTGGAACGCCGTTACAACCAGATTACCTCCCTGGCTCCCCATTCCGATTTTTACTGGGATAACGGTTCCTGGCATCTGGGCAATAACGCCTCTTCCAGCTACCTGGACAACAAGCGGCTTTCTACGATGGAACGCCGGGAAGGTTTCCGCAAATACATTCAGAAAGGGCGCCGTTTCCTGGAAAAAGGCATCAGCGTTAATCCCAATAGCTGGTACTTGCAGTCCCTGCTGGGCAACATGTACAGTGATACCTACCGGCAGCCGGATTTTGAAAAGGCGGCGGAGGCCTACCATAAGGCCCGGGAACTGGGCGCGCCGCCCCTGACGGCCCGCAAGGAATTTTATGCGCTTGTCCGCGTTCCCTCCAAATCCCGGGAGGCGCTGGAGCTGGGCAAGGAATTGTTCAAGGACCCGCGGAACCGGACGCCCAGCCTGGTGAACAATATCTTTGTACTGGAAAACAGGCTGAACGTGCCGGAAAAGGACCGCATCCCCTTCCGGGAATTGTTCCCGACGGATGAGATCGCCCGGGACCTGATGAGCAGCCACCTGGCCAATTCCCTCAGATACCCCGTGGACGGCCTGAGAGAGGCCCTGGAATCTTTGCCGGAAGAAAAGACTAAAGATTAAAGAGCAAATACTAAATGGGGGAAAACTAGTATCTGCTCCCTCGTATTTAATATTTATTTTGCCGGCGGCTCTTGGCAAAAGGTCGGAAAACCGCTATACTGTTGTTCCCGCGAATACCATGAGTAGAATAGCCCTGATCAGTGACATCCATGCCAACCTGCCCGCTCTGGAAGCGGTGATGAAGGATATAGAACAATTGCAATGCGATGCCGTTTACTGTCTGGGTGATATTGTGGGCTACAACGCCAATCCTTCCGAATGCCTTGAATTCATCCGCGCACGCCAGATTCCCACCGTGCGCGGCAACCATGATGAGGAAGCCATTGGGGAGGACAATCCCGCAGGCATGAATCCCGTGGCGTACAATGCCCTGATGTGGACGCGCCAGCAGCTTTCCGACGAACAGAAGAAGTGGCTGCGCCGCGCGCCCTTCCAGCGCATCCTGCCCAATGAGATCGTTCTGGTGCACGCCACGCAGGACAAGCCCAATTCCTGGTCCTACGTCACGAATGTGGATACGGCCACACACAGCATCAACATGCTGCGTGACAACCAGTTCCTGTGCTTCAACGGCCATACGCACGTCCCGCGCACCTTCATCCGCCATGAAGGGAGCATCCAGGAATATGAATCCGGGGATATCCAGCTTCTCAAGACCAACAAGTACCTCATCAATGTGGGTTCCGTAGGCCAGCCCCGGGATGGAGACCCCCGCGCCGCCTACGGCGTGCTGGACGTGGACAGCATGATTTACTACCAGCGCCGCGTGGAGTACGACGTGGAGGAGGCACAACGCCGCATTCTCGCCGCCGGGCTTCCGGACATGCTGGCACGCCGCCTGGGGGAAGGCATTTAATGTTCCGCGTACCGTTCACGGTAATGCAGGATGAGCCCCTCAAACCCTGCGGCATTGCTCATTGTTCCTCCGCTGAAGCCGCTCCGTCCTGGAGAAAAACGGAGAGGGACGCATGTTAGCAGAGGCTCACAAATTTGCATTCCTACTTGCCTCACATGCCACAAACCAGTAGAGTTCTGCGCGACGAATGAAGACCTACATCATCAGACGACTCCTTCTCATGCCCCTGACGCTTCTGGGGGTCACGTTCCTCGTCTTTTGCATAACCCGCTTTGTTCCGGGAGGTCCCATTGAGCAGATGATGCAGCAGCAGAGCATGAGCGCCCTGTCCGGCCAGAAGGCGGGCTCCCAGCGCGGAGACAATAATCTGAGTGAGGCGGACATGGAGCGGCTGGAAGAACAATACAGTCTTCAGGAGCCCATCATCACCGCCTACCTGCAATGGCTGGGGGTGCTTCCGAAAAAGATTTTCATTTCCCGTGAGGAATTCGGAGAAATCGGCGGCATGGAGCCGTCCGACAAGGAGGATCAATATTCCGGCATTTCCGATACGCATACCAGAATCAACCTGAATGAAACCGGGGAACAGGTTGTGGTGGTGCGTTCAGACAAGGATTCCGGCGGCGTGAAGGACGCCTTCTTTTCCGGCACTCCGTCCCGGAAAGCCGCCTCGGAGGGCTGGACTGTAGACATTGAATCTCCCATGGACCGGGCGGAACGCTGGGCGCGGCGCATGAGGCAGACGGATAATACGGCAGCCGTCCAGGACAAGGCGAAGAGTTATGCGTGGCGCGCCGTGATGTACAAGACCAGCTTTGACGGCCTGCTGCAGGGCACCATGGGCAATTCCTTCAAGTATAATGAACCCGTGTGGGACATGATCAAGGAACGTATCCCCGTTTCCCTGTACTTCGGCATCCTGAGCGCCATCATCACGTATTCCGTCTGCATTCCGCTGGGAGTGGTGAAGGCCATCCGGCACAAGAGCCTGGTGGACAACATCTCCTCCGTCCTGATTTTCCTGGGGTACTCCGTTCCCGGCTTCGCCCTGGGCGCGGTACTGGTGGTGTACCTGGGCGCACGGCTGGAATGGTTTCCGCTCTGCGGCCTGACGTCGCCGGATTTTGCGGACATGGGCTTCTGGGGACAGGCCGGGGACCTGCTGCACCATACGGTGCTCCCGCTGATCTGTTACGTGGTCAGTTCCTTCGCCATCACGACCATGATGATGAAGAACAACCTGATGGACAATCTTTCCGCGGACTACATCAGGACGGCCATGGCCAAGGGCGTGAGCTTCCGGGGAGCCGTGATCAAGCACGCCTTCCGCAACTCCTTCATCCCGATCGCCTCCACGCTGGGCAGTCTCATCAGCCTGATTGTGGCCGGCTCCATGCTGGTGGAAAAGGTCTTTGACATCCAGGGCTTCGGCATGCTGAGCTACCAGGCCCTGATGGACAAGGATTACGCCCTGATCATGGGCACGCTGCTCCTTACCTCCTTCCTGATGGTGCTGGGCAACCTGCTTTCAGACATCATCGTAGCCGCCGTAGATCCGCGCATTAAATTTGAATAACACACATGGTTAGAAAACTGGCATACCTTCTGGTCATTCTGGCGGTCCTCACCGCCGTGGGAGAGCTGTGCGGCCTGCTCCTGCCCACGTTGAGCTGGCCTTTTACCGTCTCCCGGGAAATGAGCATGCTCAACATCGTCTGCACGGACCAGAATAACGGGGGAATTCTAACGCCCCAGGGAAAATTCCTGTGGTTCGGCTGGGCCTGCGTGCTGGTCATGGCGGGGGTGGGCTTCTGGATCATGCTGAAAGGCCCGCGCCGGTTCAATCCCACGCCAATTACCAAACGGCGCATCCAGCGCTTTAAAAGCATCTCCCGCGGCTATGTTTCCCTGATCATCCTGCTGGTATTGACGCTGCTGGCCTGCATGGACCAGTGCCTGGTGGGCAAGAGGGCCCTCCTCGTGGTCCAGGACGGCTCCTGGTACTTCCCCGCCATCATGCGCAAGGTGTACCAGGGTTCCACCTTCGGCCAGACCGGAGACTTCGCGGATGCGGAAGCCAATTACCGCGAACTGAAAAAACAGGCCGGCCAACCCGGAAAGCCTTCCCTGGTAATCATGCCCCTGGTTCCGTATGATCCCACGGGGGACTCCACCAATCCCGGCTCCGAGGCCCTGACGGTGAATGAAAACGGCCTGGTCTGCGAGTCCAGCGGCAAGCCGTATTCCGGCCTGGCCTCCCGCCTGCACAAGGATGAGGAAGGGCTCCCCCACATCAGTTACAAATTCCGCAAGGGGAAAAAAGTGGACCGCGCCACCGGCTGGCTGGAAGACCGGACGGAGGTGTACAGCGCCACGTATGAAAACAACGCCATCGTGGCGGAACACTACAGCGGTCCCGGCACCAAGGAGGACTTCCTGAAACAGACGGACGAAAACAAAATCAGCCGCATCTTCTACCACCCGGCCCCCCCCCTTAAGGGCGGCCACCTGCTGGGCACCAATACCCAGGGGGCGGACATTCTGGCGTACTTGTACGGAGGACTCCAGGTAAACATGAAGGCCGCCATCTTCTATCTCCCCATCGTGTACTTCATCGGCATCACCTTCGGGATGATGATGGGGTACTTCGGCGGCATGTTCGACCTCGGCATGCAGCGCCTCATTGAAATCTTCTCCCAGGTCCCCTTCCTGTTCATCATCATGATCATTTCAGACATGGTGCCGCTCCAGATGAAAGGCATGTTCCTGATCATCAGCCTGCTCATCATGTTCGGGTGGATGTCCATGACCTACCAACTCAGAACCTCCACCATGAAGGAAAAGGCGCGGGACTACGTGGCCGCCGCCCGCGTGCTGGGGGCTTCCACCAGCCGCATCCTCTTTATCCACATCCTGCCGAACCTGGTAGCCATCCTGGTCACGCTGGTTCCGTTCAGCGTTTCCGCCCTGATTCTGGCGCTGGCCTCCCTGGACTACCTGGGCTTCGGCCTTCCGGATACCTATGCAAGCTGGGGGCGGCTGCTCAATGACGGCTTGGCGGACCTTTCCGCAAGCTGGGTGGTCACCTCCGCCTTCGCCGCCCTGGTGATCACGCTCCTGCTCGTCACCTTCATCGGGGAGGCCATCCGCGAGGCCTTCGATCCCAAGAAATTCACCACCTATAAATAAAAGACTTCCGTTCCGTCCCGTACCCATGCTCAAGTTGTCCTCCATCCTCCGCACCATCCTTTCCACCGTGACGCTGTCCCTTCTGCTGACAGTGGGCGCCGGTTGCAAGGATTCCTCCCAATCCCAGGGGGTGGGCTGGCAACCGAACGTGCCTTTCGGCACGCTTCCACCGGGATTCGACTCCTTCCCGGAACGGTGGAACAAGCAGATCAGTGAACGCCTGGCACGGGAGGAAGCTGCCAAACAGAAGGAAATCAAGAGCCTCCGTGACCAGTTCTTCAAGGAGGAAGACCCCAAGATCAGGGAAAAACTGCAAAGCAAGCTCATTGCGGATGAAGCGGCCCTGTCCGTCATCCACCGCAGGCAGACGGAGGGAGACTACATCAAGTTCAAGAGTCCGGAGGACATCCCCCAGGACCTGAAATGGGAAAACGGGCTGGACAATCCGGAAATAGGCGACCCAAACGCCAAGAAAGGCGGCGTGCTGCGCCAGTGGGCCCCGGGCTCCTACCCGGACACGTTCCGCCCCAACGGTCCGAACAGCAACAGCGGCTTCCGCGGCCCCCTGTATGATGAAATCATCATCGGCCTCGTCTCCATCCATCCGGTCACCGGAAAAATTATTCCCGGCATTGCCCATAAATGGGCGGAATCCCCGGACAGGCGCACCGTTTACTTTGAACTGGACCCGGACGCCCGCTACACGGACGGAGCCAAGGTAAAGGCCATTGACCTGCTGGTAAACATGTACATCCGCACCTCGGAATACAGCCGGGACGTCTTCTACAACAACTTCTTTTACCAGAACGCCTCCAACATCACCATCTACGACGACAGCCGCTTCTCCATCACCCTTCCCTTCGCCAAGCCGCTGCTCCCGTACTACTGCACGCTGTTCATCCCGTCCCCGCCGCACTTCTACTGTGAATTCGGCCCCAGCTACGTGGAACGCTACCAGTGGCGCGTGCCCCCCACCACGGGCGCTTACGTGGTGAAGCCGGACGGCATCATCCGCGGGCGCCAGGTAACGATGCAGCGCATTCCGGACTGGTGGGCCAGGGACAAGAAGTTCACCAAGTACATGTACAACGTGGACCAGATCGTGTACAACTTCATCGCGGAGCCGTCCAAGGCCATTGAGCTTTTCCGCATCGGTGAGCTGGACGTGATGAATATCACGAAGCCGGAGCTGTGGCACGAGCGCATGGAAATCCCGGAAGTGCACAATGGCTACATCAACCGCAGCACGTTTTACACCATTTATCCGCGGCCTCCGTACGGCCTCTTCCTGAACACCTCCAAGGCACCTTTCAATAACCTGGACGTGCGCCTGGGCTTCCAGTACGCCCTGAACATCCAGAACATCATTGACATCACCTTCCGCGGAGACTACCAGCGGCTCAACTCCTACAACTCCGGCTTCGGCAAATTCACTAATCCCTACATCAAGGCCCGGCCCTACTCTCCGGAACAGGCCCGCGCCTGCTTCGCCAGGGCCGGCTACACCATCCCGTGCCCAGACGGAATCCTCCGCAAGCCGGACGGCACGCGGCTCACCGCCGCCATCACCTTCCCTAACTCCTCCCCCTCCCTGGCCTCCACACTGGGCAAGCTGAAGGAAGACGCCCGCAAGTGCGGCCTGGAAATCCAGCTGGACCCGCTGGACTCCACGGTGGCCTTCCGCAAGATCATGGAAAAGCGCGTTCAGGCCTCCTTCATGGCCTGGGGCTTCACACCGCCCCATCCGATGAACGAACAGGGCTTCCATTCCCGCTACGCCTACGACGAACGCGGCAGCCTCATCACCTACACCAACAACATCTGCGCCTATGCGGACAAGGAGATGGACAAGCTACTGGATGCTGAAACGAACGCCGCCACGGAAGACGAGCTGCAAAAGGCCACGTGGAAGGTACAGCAGAAAATTCATGACGAGGCCCTATGGGTTCCGGCCTGGACCACGGAATTCGTCAGGCTGGGCTACTGGCGCTGGGTCAAATGGCCGAACAGCGCCACCACGCAATTCTGCCATCCCGTCGTGTTCGACCCGATGGAAAGTTACCTGTACTGGGTGGACAACGACGTCAAGAAGGAGACGATGGAAGCCAAGCGGGAAGGAAGAACCTTTGAGGAAGTAGACACCGTCTACGACCAGTACCGCTACATGGACTCCATCGACAGCCTGGACAACAAGGAAGGCAGCGGCAAACTGCCGTCCGTGCCCGTCATCCCGGAAAACGGCGGGCCTCTGGAAACCTCTACCACGGAGAAATAACAAGTGAGCGAACCCCTGTTGGAAATCAAGAACCTGGTCACCGGATTCGAGACGGAATCCGGCCTGCTGAAAGCGGTGGACGGCGTCAGCTTCACCGTCCCCAAGGGAACCTGCGTGGGCATCGTGGGGGAATCCGGCTGCGGCAAAAGCGTCACGGCCATGTCCATCGTCCGCCTGCTGCCCCAGCCCATGGGGAAAATCCTGGACGGGCAAATCATCTTCAAGGGCCGGGACCTGGTCCAGGCGAAGGAAACGGACATGCACGGCATCCGCGGGCGCCACATCGGCGTCATCTTCCAGGAACCGATGACGGCACTCAACCCAGTGCACAGCATCGGGAGGCAGATCGGGGAATCCCTGATGCTCCACCGCGGAATGAATGCCCGGGAAGCGCGTGACGCCGCCATCCAGCTATTACAACGCGTCCGCATCCCGGCGCCGGAACAGCGTGTGGACGAATTCCCGCACCAGCTCTCCGGCGGCATGCGCCAGCGTGTCGTCATCGCCATTGCCCTGGCCTGCCATCCGGAACTCATCATCGCGGATGAACCCACCACGGCTCTGGACGTCACCGTGCAGGCTCAGATACTCTCCCTGCTCAAGGACCTCCAGGCGGAAATGGGCTCCTCCTCCATCCTCATCACGCATGACCTGGGCGTCATCGCGCAGAGCTGTGACTCCGTGGTGGTCATGTACGCCGGCCGCGTGGTGGAAAAAGCCCCCGTGCGGGAACTCTTCGCCAATCCGCGCCATGCCTACACCAAGGGACTGCTGGCCTCCATCCCGCAGTTGAGCTCCGTGCGCAAGACCAAGCTGCCCACCATCCCCGGGCAGGTGGCCTCCATTGCGGACTTCGTGCCCGGCTGCCGCTTCTGCCAGCGCCAGGGCGTGCCTGTGGAAGAACTGACGGAACGCCCCCCCCTGGTGGAAATATCCCCGGGCCACTTTGTGGAAGCCTGCCCCCGCTGCGCCAGCCTTTAACATTTTCCCTTTACTCTCGCCATGCCGGAACCAATCTTGCAAGTCAACAATCTGAAAATGTACTTCCCCGTCCGCTCCGGAATCTTCCTGCGGCAGGCGGGCTGGGTGAAGGCGGTGGACGATGTCTCCTTCAGCATCTACCCCGGTGAAACCCTGGGGCTGGTGGGGGAATCCGGCTGCGGCAAATCCACCATCGGGAAAAGCATCGTGCGCCTGCTGAAACCTACGGGAGGCTCCATCCAGTTCAACGGCAAAAACATCGCCAGGCTCTCCCAGCGGAAAATGCGCCCCCTGCGGCCGCACATCCAGATGGTCTTCCAGGACCCGGCGGAATCCCTCAACCAGCGGCAATCCATCGGCCAGATCGTAGCAGAACCCTTCGTCATCCACCGCATGGGCACCCCCGCCGCGCGCCGGGAATGGGTGCGCGGCCTGCTGGACCGCGTGGGAATGCCGGACAGCGCCATTGACCGCTTCCCCTTTGAATTCTCCGGAGGCCAGCGCCAGCGCATCGGCATCGCGCGCGCCCTGACGCTGAATCCCAGTCTCATTATTCTGGACGAACCCGTCTCCGCGCTGGACGTCTCCGTACAATCCCAGGTGCTCAACCTGCTGCTGGAACTCCAGGAGGAACGCAAACTCTCCTACCTCTTCATCGCCCATGACCTGGCGGTGGTGAAACACATCTCCGACCGTGTGGCGGTGATGTACCTGGGAAAAATCGTGGAAATGTCAGATGCGGAAACCATCTACCAGTCTCCCAAGCACGCCTACACCAAGGCGCTGCTGGACGCCATTCCGGAACCGGACCCCGCGAAGGCCAACAAGCACCAGCCCCTGCCGGGGGATGTCCCCTCCCCCATCAACCCGCCGCTGGGTTCCGCCTTCGGTCACCGCATCCAGCACCCCTCCTATCCGGAAACGGTGGGAGCGGACTTGACCCCCGTGGAAATAGAACCGGGCCACTGGGTGGCGCCGGACCCCTGCTCCCTGGAACCGGAAGACTGGAACAAGGTCCGCCAACGATAGAACCGGAAAATTCCACTCCCCGCCATGGAACATGCCCCCTTGCGGCATCTGAAAACTCCGCCTCCTTTCAAGGACGCCTGAAACACTCCAGTCCTCCCAAATTGAGGGAGAATTGCTGGAGATCCCTTCCCGCCGGAAAAAAGCAAACCGCCTCTTCCCGCGGGCTACAGCCTATGCCTGCCGGTTTCCCGTCACACATAAATCCGCGGCACGCGGGCACTGATGCTGGTCAGCACATTGCTGGGGATGGTATTGGCCCGGCGCGTCAATTCCTCCCAGCTTACATTGGGGCCCATAATCTCCACCAGGTCCCCGGTCTCCACATGGTCCATGTAAGTCACGTCCACCATGATCTGGTCCATCGTCACACGGCCCAGCACCGGGCAGTACTGGCCGTTGATGTACACGCGGGCGCCCTGGTTGGACAGGTATTGAAGATAGCCGTCCGCATAGCCGATGCCGATGGTAGCCACCTTCGTGCTCCCCTTGGTAATATAACAGTGGTTGTAGGAAACGCCGTGGTTGCCCGGCAGCCTGCGGATCAGGGTGATGCGGCTGTACAGGGTCATGGTGGGCTTCAGTTCCTTGTTATACGGAGAAGGCATGGGGGAAAACCCATACAGGATTCTTCCCAGCCTCACCATGTTGGCGCAGGGAACCTTGTAATTAAACACCGCCGCGCTGCTGCACAAATGCCGGAACTCATACTGGTACCCGGTGGAAAGCTCATTCACCGCTTCCGTAAAACCGCTGATCTGCCCGTGCGTGAAGGAAATATCATCGGAAGCCGCGGACAAATGGGAAAACACGCCTTCCAGATGAAGGTGGTCCAGCTTCCTGAGCTTCTCCGTCAGGCCATGCAGTTCACTGGGCAGGAAACCGCTCCGGCCCATCCCGGTATCCACGCCCACATGAACGTGTACGGGCTTGTTATACAGAGCGCCCAAGGAATTGAAATGCTCCGCCTCCTCCATGCTGGAAAGGGCGGCGCGCCAGCCGTTCTGCACAATCTCCTCCCGCTCCCCGGCAAAACAGGGTCCCAGAATAAAAGGGCACGTCTTCACGCCCGTATCCCGCACCCGGGCGGCTTCCGCCACGGTCGCGACACCGAAAAAGGTGCACCCCTCGTTATCCAAAGCCTTCACCACTCCCTCCAGGCCGTGGCCGTAGGCCTCCGCCTTCACAATAGCCATCTGCCGCTGGTCCGGCATGATGCGGCGGACGACACCCAAATTGTGCCGCAGTGCGTTCGTATCAACCTCGGCCCAGGCTCTGGGAGGGCTTGTGCAACTCATGCCCGGAGTGTAGGAAGGCGCACCATGCTGTACAAGCCGGAAATCAGCCACCTACCCACTTTCCGGAACGGAGCCCCGGAAAAGCTTTACTTCCATGAAGGCGGAATAAATCCGGAACCCTTGGCGAAAGAAAAGCGGCGCCACTTTTTCACCCGCTTTCAAAAAACTCCTTGCCAATCCCCGGCATGAACGATATATTCCTTTCCGCACTGCAAATGCGCGGTTAGCTCAGTGGTAGAGCACATGCTTCACACGCATGGGGTCACTGGTTCGAAACCAGTACCGCGTACCATCTTTAATCCCCGTAAGTTTAACGACTTGCGGGGATTCTTTTTTCACCTCACTTTTGGAGTAGCCACACGTCAAAGTGAAAAAATGTCGCACACCACTCCCCCCTAATCCATTTTCAAGCGGAAGCACGCCAAGAACCACTCTCAATGCACGATCCTATTCATTCTTTAAGTTTCCTTTCACAGAAGCATCCTCTTCAAGGATGTTGATGGCCGGATGCCTGTTCCATAGACCCAACGCGGCAATCAGAATAACAAGCTCCCCACGGCCATTAAGACGCCAAACATGAGCATCCACTGGATGATTTCCCACATTTCTTTCAGTTGGATCATGATAGGAGGTTTTCCTTCTTTGACCTTGCCGGCATCGCATTTTTCCATCAGCAGCTCCATCACCTGATTTGCCTGCTCGCGTGTATCGAACCATTTCGTTCTAAAATGAATCTCCTTTTTCGCAACCTTAATCCATACACTGAATAACGGATAATCAGCATCATCTCCGGAGTTTTCCAGGCAGAGATATTCCACATCCTCGTAAAACAGGGTTTCCATCCGATTCCAGAGTTTTTTGACTATTCGATCATCGTAAAAGGTCAGGCGGTAGGTACTCAGTTTCACCATTCCAAACAGACTCAGGATGTGAAGGGCAAATAAAGCTGAAAACATCGCTTTATCAGGTTTCAAAATGGTATGCCAAGTCAGGGCGCCCAGGAGGACGACATAGAATACTGCTGCAAGAATGAGAAGCCTTCCAGGCTTCAACTGGATGAGTTCCTTGGTTGGGGGCATTAGGAAAAGAAGTTGGTTATCAACGAATAATTGGCCATTATTCATCGTCCCGGTCAAGATTTTTTCCTAGCCTTCATCTCCCGTTGCCAGCGGAAAAAAGGCGGAGAAAACCGGGCATTGACTTGCCGGATTGTACCCCTTATTGTTTTCGCCCTTCATGTGTGCTCTGCTGGTCACGTCTCTCATTTGGGCGTTGTCATTCGGGTTGTTGGGAAACTTCCTGACCGGCCTGCCGGCCGATTTTGTCGCCATGGCGCGGATGGCCGGAGCACTGGCCGTCTTCCTTCCTTTCCTCCGGAAGACTCCGCTGCATCATGCCCTGGTCATGATGGGCATAGGCGCCGTGCAGTTTGGGGGAATGTATCTCTGTTATATTGCCGCCTTTCATTACCTGCCCTCTCACCAGGTGGCCCTGTTCACGGCTACAACTCCCATTTACGTCGTGCTGGCCGGTGGGCTGATGAAAAGAAAATTGCCAGCCCTTCACATCGTGGCGGCCGTGCTCGCCGCCTCCGGGGGTGCCGGCATCCTCTGGAACGGGTATACTGCCGCTAACGGACTTCTGACGGGCATTCTTCTGGTGCAGCTTTCCAATCTCTGCTTTGCAGCAGGCCAGATAGCCTATGTTTCCCTGAAGGATTCATGGTTCAAAGGCGGCGAGGCCTCCTGTTTTGCCTATGCCTATGCGGGAGCCCTGCTGGTTACGCTGCCAACGGGCCTTCCCGCGGGTCTGGCATGCTGGCAGGAGATTTCTGCCGTGCAGTGGTGGCTGCTGGCATATCTGGGTGTGGTAGCCTCCGGAATCTGCTTTTTCCTGTGGAATTACGGCGCGCGCAGAGTGACGTCCGTCAAGCTCGCCATCATGAACAATCTCAAAATTCCTTTGGCGGCTTTTACCTCCCTGCTCCTGTTCGGAGAAAGTACCAGCCTCCCCCTGCTTACCCTGGGGAGCGTGCTTATCCTGGCCTCCTTTCTGGTTACCCCCGTCCTTCCCAAGAAGGGCTCTCATCCATAGGGGGACAGCCTCTAAAAAGAGGAAGCTCCTTCAGTGGACATTTTCTTAGAGCCCTCCTATTCTCTTCTTTTCCGGGTTCCGGTGCTGATTCTGGCGACAGGTTCACCAGGCTGACTTATCCGCACGCACTGAAGGGCAAGATTAAATGCCGGCCTCGTTTGTTCCTTGTTATGCATCATCAACAGTGATAGCGTTCCGCAAGCATCATCAGTTTTCCCGCCATGCCTCTTTTTAATTCAAATCCGAAACAGGAAACACTCATTCAGATCAAGGAAACTCCCTTTAAACTGGAACGGGAGATTCAGCATCTGGTGGAAGCGAATTTGAATACGCTGCTTGGACTGGAAGTCGTCAAGTCCGAATTCTCCATTTCCGGTTCGGTTCAGCAATTGCGCATTGATACGCTGGCTTTTGACAGGAAAAACAGGGCTTTCGTCATCATTGAATACAAGCAGGACAAAAGCTTCAGCGTGGTGGATCAAGGCTACGCCTATCTTTCCGTAATGCTCAATAATAAGGCTGATTTCATCCTGGAGTATAACGAATCCCGTCAGGAACCGTTAAAACGGAAAAATGTGGATTGGTCTCAATCACGGGTTATTTTCATTTCTCAAGGATTTACTCCCTATCAAAAAGAGGCGATTAATTTCAAGGATCTTCCGATTGCTCTATGGGAAATCAAACGGTACAGCAATCAAACGATCAGCTTTGAAGAGGTCCGGAAACTCAACGCCACGGAAAGCATTAAAACAATTTCTTCTACAAACAGCGCTGTGAAGGCCGTCAACGATGAAGTGATCGTTTATACGGAAAACGACCGCTTGAATGCTATCTCCGAAGAGGTTCAGAACATCTATCATCACCTCCGGGAGAAAATCCTTGATTTGGGTAACGTGGAAATCAAGGCCACCAAGCTTTATGTCGCCTTTACGGTCAACGGCTCCAATTTTACGGACATAGCCTTGCAGAAACAGGGATTGAAACTCTGGCTCAATCTTCCTTATGGCGAATTGGAAGATCCCTATCAGCTCGCCCGGGATGTTTCCAACATCGGCCATCATGGCAATGGCCATTACGAGTTGACCATCAAAGACGCCGACAAGCTGGATTACATCCTTACCTTAATCAAACAGGCTTATCTCAAGAAGGCTTGAATCAAGACCGGTTCAGCAGGAAGTATACCGGTACTCCTGTTCTGTCCGTACCAACCCTCTAAAAGAGAGAAAGATTATTTTCGCTGCATGGTCATGGCAAGCGATCTTGAAGGAGAATACGCTGCAACTACATGACACGGCGCACGGGGTTCATTTTGAACCGGAGATGGGAGGAACAGGTCTTTTCTGGCAGTACTTTTTTCTTGTTCATGTTCAAGTTCTCATCCCATTTTTTCCCATTCCTGTGCTTTTGGCTGATGGCCCAGTTCTCTCCGTCCCTAGCAAAAACGGTGGAGTACGATTTATACGTACGGGACGCTCCGGTGAATTTCACGGGCGTGACGCGCCCGGCCATGACCATTAACGGAAACATCCCCGGCCCCACCCTGCATTTTACGGAGGGGGACACGGCCGTGATACGGGTGCACAACCTGATGGATACGGAGACTTCCTTCCACTGGCACGGCCTGCTGGTGCCCAATGACCAGGACGGGGTGCCGTACCTGACTTCCGCGCCTGTCAAGCCCCACACCACGCATACCTATACTTTTCCCATCATTCAGAACGGCACGTACTGGTACCATTCCCACAGCGGCCTCCAGGAGCAGAGCGGACTGTACGGGGCGTTCGTCATCCGCAAACACCCCGGCGATCCCGCACGCAGAGCTGAAGATTCCCTGCCGGAGTATACCCTGGTCCTGAGCGACTGGACCAACGAGAATCCCCATGAGGTCAACAGGAAGCTTCACACGGGCTCGGACTGGTTTTCCATCCGCAAGGGGAGCGTGCAGAGCTACTGGGAGGCGTTCCGCGCCGGTTACCTGGGAACGAAGCTGACCAGTGAGTGGAAACGCATGAGCGCCATGGACGTGAGCGACGTGTATTACGAGCGCTTTCTCCTGAACGGCACGCCGCAGGCTTCCCTGCCCCGGCTGAAGGGTGGGGAGCGCATCAGGCTGCGCATCGTGAACGGCGCGTCCTCCACTTATTTCTGGCTGAGGTACGCCGGGGGGAAAATCCGCGTGGTGGCCAGCGACGGCAAGGACGTGGTTCCCGTGGACGTGGACCGCATGATGATTGCCGTTTCCGAGACTTACGATGTTGTGTTAACCGTACCGGAACCGGGCAAGGCCTTTGAGTTCCAGGCGACGGCGGAGGATACCAGCGGTTCTTCCTCCCTGTGGCTGGGCCATGGGGAAAAAGAGAGCCTGCGCCCCTTCCCCAGGCTGAATTATTTCAAGAAGATGAAGGAGATGAACGGGATGATGACCATGGGCGGCAATATGAAGATGATGAAGATGAATTCCGGGCCCATGCCCCACCGGATGCATCATCACGGCATGTCCGGCGGCATGCACGCTTCCCATGCCGGGAGCATGGATATGGCGGCTATGGGTTCCGCCCATTCCCATGGAGGAAAGCACGGGAGCATGAGTGAGGACGGGGAGGGGGTCACCCTGACGTACGACATGCTGAAGTCCCCCACTCGGACGAATCTTCCCTCCGGCGTGCCCGTGAAGGAGCTGCATTTCATGCTGACCGGGAATATGAACCGCTACGTGTGGAGCATGAACGGCAAGACTCTTTCAGAGACGGACCGCATCATGATCAAGGAAGGGCAGAACGTGCGCATTATCCTGACCAATAATACCATGATGAGGCACCCCATGCACCTGCACGGCCATTTTTTCCGGCTGGTGAACAGGCACGGGGATTTTTCCCCGCTCAAGTTCACGGTGGATATCCAGCCCATGGCCACTCAGGTGATCGAGTTCAACGCCGCGGAGAAGACGCGCGGCAACTGGTTTTTCCACTGCCATATCCTGTACCACATGATGAGCGGCATGGGCCGCATTTTCACGTATGAGGATTCCCCGCCCAATCCCCAGCTTCCCCACCCCATGCGGGCTCTCCAGCACGTTTACGACATGGACCGGAAGTGGTATTTGACCGTGAATAATGATTTCGCCTCCAACGGGAACATAGGGGATTTGGAGTTCGGGGGCACGCGGTGGAGCGTGCAGGGGGAATGGCAGATAGGCTACAAGGATTCCCGCGGCTATGAGGCGGAAGGGCGTTTTGGCAGGTACATCGGGGAGAAGCAGTGGCTTTACCCCTATATCGGCATTGACTGGACCTACCGCAAGGGAGAGGCGGGAGAACGCAATATGTTCCGCCAGACTACGAAGAAGGACCGGGAGGTGGACGGCACCCTGGGCGCCAGGTACACGCTTCCCCTGCTCCTGATCGGGGACGCCCGCATTGATACGGACGGGAAGGTGCGCCTCCAATTGGAGCGGGACGATATTCCGCTTACGTCCCGCCTGCGCCTGTCCTTTTCCCTGAATACGGACCGTGATTATTCCGTGGGGCTGCATTATATCCTGACTTCCCACCTCAGCATTTCCACCAATTACGATAATAACCTGCGCTGGGGAGTGGGCCTGATGCTGACCTATTGACCGCCCTCTTCCCATTTTCTCCTGTTCCATCCGGGCAATTCCCTGTAGCATTCCTTCATCATGCCAGGGACGATGAATTGGGAACAGCTTTTGTCCGATACCAGGTGCGGGTCCACGCACCAGAGCACCACGCTTGCGCAGAAGGACCGGAATGAGTACGACAAGGATTACGGCCGCGTGCTGTTTTCCAGCGCCTTCCGCCGCCTTCAGGATAAGACGCAGGTGTTCCCCCTGGGACGCAACGATTACGTGCGCACGCGCCTGACGCACAGCCTTGAAGTGGCCCACATCGGTTCCTCCCTGGGGATGCACGTGGGCAATTTGCTTTGTGAAAGGCGGAAGGATCTGAATGCCGTCATGGCGCCTTCCGGGCTGGCTACCATCGTTTCCACCGCCTGCCTGGCCCATGACATCGGGAATCCTCCCTTCGGCCATTCCGGGGAGGATGCCATTGAGTCCTCCCTGGCGCGCCATGGCGTGACTCACCCGTTTGAAGGGAACGCCCAGGGGTTCCGCATCCTGACCTGCACCGGGGACCCGATGGAAGGCAAGGGCCTGAAGCTGACTTCCGCCATTCTGGGGGCCTTCATGAAGTATCCCTGCACTCAGTCCTATTCCGCCGCCGTCAAGAAGGAGGCGATTGTGCCCGCCAACAGGCTGGAATGCAAAAAATTCGGCATCGGGGAGCCGGAACGGGAGGCAGCTTCCTTCGTGGCGGGAAAACTGGGGCTGATCCCGCGACATCTGCCGGGAGCCGCGGAGCTGTGCTGGTGCCGCCATCCCCTGGCGTACCTGATGGAGGCCGCGGACGATATTTGCTACCGCATTGCGGATATTGAAGACGGCTTTTTTTCCGGCCTTCTGGATTTCAGCCACGCCAGGGAGTTATTCAGCCCTTTTCTGGAGGAACGGCATCGCCATTACGTGGCAGAACTGGTTCAAAAGGGAGAAGAGGCCTCCTGCGTCCATTACATGCGGGCGATTGCCATCGGCGCCAGCATCCGCGCTACCGTGGAAAGTTTCATGAATCATGAAGAGGAGCTTTTGCAAGGGAGGATGGAACAGTCCCTGATCGACAGCTCGGAATTGTCCGCCGCTCTGGACGGCCTGTACAAGTACGCCATTGAGAACGTTTACCAGGCCAGGGAGGTGATCGAGGTGGAGGCCATGGGCTACAAGGTGCTGGGCGAGCTGATTGACTTTTTCATGGAGTGGGTGAACCATCCCGCCTCCGGACAGTCCAAAAAAGTCGCCATCATGCTTCAGGGCACCAAATTGCCCAAGGATGATGCCGGGCGGGAGGCGCGCCTGACGCACATGCTTGATTATCTTTCCGGCATGACAGATTCCTTTGCGCTGGAGACGTACCGGAAGCTGACCGGAATCCTGTAAATCACGGACTGTCATCCCCATGCCGCTAACGGTCATGCACCTCTCTCAGAGATGCACGGCAGCGTTTTTGTTCTACTGATTCTCCTGGTGGCTGTCCCGGCTCCGGGAGTTGGAGAAGCCGTGGCCGCTGGTTTTCCCCTTCATAAGAAAAGGCTGCCCCACCCGGGGCAGCCGTCCTTAACACAATGATCATGGATTTCTCCACTATTTCATGAAGACGTTAAAAGCAGAAGTTGGTTTCTATGTTTTTCAGGCGTTCCCTGACGGGTTCCGGAACGGCGTCCTTTTCCTCCTGCGTATTATAGGGGCCGGAGTACAGGACTTTTCCTGCGGCGTCCGTCACGTGAACGGTCACGCCCGCCTGGGAGCTGGAAGAGACCACAATAGTGCCATTGGCGTCCGACATCTGGACGGTAGACGTGCTCAGCCCTCCCCCGGAAACCTTGCCCATGGGGGGCATGGGCATCTGGTGGAGCCCCTGCAGGCTCCGGAGCATCCGGGCCGCTCCGGGGGTCAGGTCCATCCGGCTGATAATGTCGTCCATCCGGGAATCATCAATGGCGGAGTCCTTCAGGAAATCATCCATCATCTGCTGCATGTCCAGAATGCGCTGCGGGAGCGCCTGCCGTGCGGCCATTCCGGCGGGCGGGGCCATTTGGCGCCGTACGGAGGGGACCACGCGCGGCTGCGTGCGGGGGTCTCCCTGGGCCGCCAGTATTTCATCAGCTGAAAGCGTTCCTCCATCCAGCGTGATATCCGCCGTTTCCCGTTTGCCCTTACGGTAAAATACCACCGTGATCTTGTCTCCCGGCACTTTTTCCGTGAGAGCTTCCGTCACGGACCGCGGACCGGACAGAGAGATGCCCCCCAGCTTGACAATGACGTCGTTTTTCTGGATTCCGGCCTTGGCGGCAGGGCTGTCCGGCATGACTTTGGTGACCAGCACCCCGGGAAAACCGCTCAGCTCCAGCTGAGCCACCACCGCCTGCGGCACCGTTCCGGGCACAATGCCCAGCCTGGCAGGCCTGGATGAGGGGAGAGGCTTGACCTGCGGGTTGTATGGCGTCAAGGGCGGAGGCTGAAGGGGGTCCGTACTTCCAGCGGGCCGGTCAATGGAATATCCGGAGCCCGAACCCATCAGCAATCCCAATGTCAGAAAGATACAGGTTTTCATATCCATGTGAGATAATATACAGCATCCGTCCGTGCAATGTTCAAAATTTGCACATTTTTTTTATAGTCCTCCATCCGCCTCTTCCGGCTCAGGTTCATCACGGAGCACCGGAAAGGGCGGCTGGAGACGGATCACGGGAGTAACGCCTCGCGGAAGCGCCCTGTTCAGGAAGACTTCCCCACCCACGGGAAAAAGAGTTCTCCGCTTGATTAAGCAAGAAGCGTTCCGGATGGGAAAAAGAATTGGCTCCATCTAGCAAAAAGCCGGATTTCACAGGCCCCTGCGGCCTGCCGCAACATCCGGCAGGCGTTCCTTATGTTCCTTCGCCAACGCCCAGTTTCCTTCAATTGTCCCAGAGGACCGCAGAGCTTCCTGAATGCTTCCGTCCACAACGGGGTATCACAAAACGGAGGACGGACCACACACAGGGAATATTTTCCTCCACTGCGCCCGGGCGGAATCTCCTCAATATTCCTTTTCAGGGAGAATCCTGCGGATGACGGAGGGAGCGATCACGGGGACACGTTCATCTCCGCCCTGCATTTCAAAAAGGGTAGGCTTCCTCAGTTCCCGCTTTTCGCCGGGAAGAATCGGCGCCTGGGCCTTTTCAGCCCCGGCTTCCATGCCACTCCCGCCGGCCACTGTGCCGCCCGGCGTTACCAGCGTATTCTGAACAATCAGCACCGCTCCCACGGCCGCGGCCACGGAGATGCCGGAAATATAGGCAAGGCGACGCCACAAGGGCATTTTCACCGCTTTTTCCCGCTTCACTTCCCCGGCGCAATCCATGGCCTGAGCCATTTTGCACACGGAGAATTCCAGCATGGAAGAGGCGGAAAGCCTTTTCAGGCGCGTTTCCATTTCACGCTCGGATTCCGCGCACATCAGGGAGCAGCATTGTTCCCGGAACAGGACCCTCGCGGGAGAAGGGCTTAAACGTTTCAAAAGGGATTCCATCTCATGAAATTCCTCATCGGAGATTTCATCATGCCGGAGACGGCCATTCAGGGGGAAGATTTCCTCACACCTTCCGGCCAGGCGGGAAATCAGTTCATCGGATACGGGGAAAGGCTGCAAGGCGGCAGTACCGCCGCCTTCCTCCCCTGCGGCAGATGATGTTGTTTTATGTTTCATAAGATCGGAGTGCGGCATTAAATTGGTTCTTTTTTGTTTCTCAGCGCCTTACGGAGCATGTCTATGCCATAACGGTACCGGCTCGCCACCGTGTTTTGTGAGATTTCCAGCGTTTCCGCAATTTGCTGAAAGGTTTGTTCCCCCCATATTTTCAGGACAATGACCTCGGAGAATTTGGAGGGCAGCCTCTTGAGCTGCACTTCCATGAACTGTTTAAGCTCTTCATCCGCCGCGGCGCTGGAAAACCAGGGGTCCGCATAAACGTCCTCATCCTGCTCGGCGGCACACGCCTCGTCCTCCCTTCTCTGCCTCCGGTCTGACTTGCGGCCATAATCCACCGCCAGCCGCCGGATGGAGGCGAAGACGTAGGAAAGCCATGCTTCCTGTCCTCCCACGAATTCCCCGGAGGCTTCCTTGCGCGCCAGACGGATCAAAGCATCCTGAAGGATGTCCTCCGCATCTTCCGGCGAGCGGGATTGCTGGCGCGCGAATAACAGGAGCTGGGCGACGTGCCGCCGCAGCCATTCATCCCAGCTCAGCAAGTGACCGGCTTCTTCCCTTACTTCCTCTTCCCTGATGTAGGCGGACGTATTCATCTCTGCATGTTCGGTTCCTTCATCCACCATAGCGCAGCAATTTCATTCTTTTGTTTAAAATAATAAAAACGGATGTTTTTTCCCTCTTCCGGAGGAAGGAGGGAAGGTTTGGCTTATTTCCATTCATTCATGTGCTTCTTCATATTGTCGATCCAGGGTTCCAGCTTTTTGGCCGCGGAGGATTCCGGATCGGCATCCCGGGCTTTTTCCAGATATTCCAGAGCCTTGGGAAAATTGCGTTCCAGCGCGTAGCTGTCGCTGACGTATTTGGATATTTCCAGGCGGATGGCCGGGAGCAGGTCCTTCCCATCCAGCATGTCCAGCGCTTCGTCCCGGCTTTTGCCCAGGTTGCGGGAAGCGAACGCCTCCTGATGCTTTTCATAAAACCGCTGCATCATCAGGCGCTGTTCCGCCATGACGCGGGCTTCCTCCCTCTTTTTGGCAAATCCGTACTTGTCCTCCGGGTCCACAGAGATGATTTCCGTGATCAGTCCCTGCTGGTACGGCTGAAGGTTTTCCGGAAGCAGCTTCATGGCCTCCACCAGTTTTTCCCTCTTTTCAGCTCCTTCCAGCTTTCCGGCGGCGCCCAGGGTTTCCTTCAGGCGGAGCCTCAGCTTTCCGGCGGCATCCAGCTTTTGCAAATATTCCTCTTTTTCCCTGGTGGCGCCCACAATCCCGGCATACGGAGAGCCGTCCCCTTCCATCAGAAGGACGGTCGGAAACGCAGTCACGCCGTATTGGCGCATCAGGTCTTCATGGCGCCTGAGCTGCTCCGGGGGCATTTTCCCGGCGGAACGCGGAAAATCCAGCTCCACCAGAATAGTCTTGTTTTCCTCCGCGTATTTGGCGAAGGCTTCCGTATCAAAAATGTTTTTGCGCAAATGGATGCATCCGGGGCACCAGTCGGACCCGGTGAAATCAACCAGCACGGGCCTCCCGCTCCGGGAGGCTTCCTTCAAGGCCTGTTCCAAATCCGTTTCCCAGACGGGAGCGGCGGCGGAAACCATCGCCGCCGCCAGGGAAAGAGACGCCATGGCGCGGAAAAAGGGAATCTTCATCTTGGGAAGCATCATACCATCATCCCTTTTTATGTCATTCTCTTTTTCGGAAGCCGCGCCGCCGGAATACGGCTCAGCCATGGCCGCCATGCGCGGGCCCCGTCACTGGCGTGAACGGCGGCGGATGTCCTGGCTCAGGCGCATGGCGCAGAAGTCAGGCCCGCACATGGAGCAGAAATGGGCCTTTTTGGCGTTGGCATGGGGCAGCGTCAGGTCATGGTAGGAGCGGGCCTTCTGCGGGTCCAGGGAAAGGTTGAACTGATCTTCCCAGCGGAATTCAAACCTGGCCTGTGCCAGCGCGTTGTCCCGCCACTGGGCGGAGGGGTGCCCCTTCGCCAGGTCAGCGGCGTGGGCCGCCAGCTTGTACGTGACCACGCCTTCCCGCACATCCTCCCTGTCCGGCAGCCCCAGGTGTTCCTTCCGGGTGACGTAGCAGAGCATGGCACAGCCGCGCTGGCCGATGATCGCGCCGCCGATGGCCCCGGTGATATGGTCGTAGCCGGGGGCAATGTCCGTCACCAGCGGCCCCAGCGTGTAGAAGGGGGCTTCCATGCACCATTCCAGCTGCTTGCTCATGTTTTCTGCAATGAGGTGCATGGGCACGTGGCCGGGCCCTTCATTCATGACCTGCACGCCCGCTTTCCACGCGCGCATGGTCAGGTCTCCCTGCACTTCCAGCTCCGCAAGCTGGGCGAAGTCATTGGCATCCGCCACGGAACCGGGACGCAGGCCGTCCCCGATGGAGACGGCGATGTCATAAGCCGCCAGGATGGAGCAGATTTCATCCCAGTGGGCGTAGAGAAAGTTTTCCTGTTCATGGATCATGCTCCACTGCGCCATGATGGAACCGCCGCGGGAGACGATGCCCGTCATGCGCCGGGCCGTGTGGTTCACAAAGCGGAACAGCAGCGCGGCGTGCACGGTAACGTAGTCCACTCCCTGCCGGGCCTGTTCCAGAAGGGTGTCCCGGAAGATTTCCCAGCTCAGGTCCGCCACCTTGCCGCCCACCTTTTCCAGCGCCTGGTAGATGGGCACGGTGCCGATGGGAACAGGAGAGTTCCTCAGGATCCATTCACGGGTGGCGTGAATATTCTTTCCGGTGGAAAGGTCCATGACGGTGTCCGCCCCCCAGTGGATGGCCCAGCGCAGTTTTTCCACTTCCTCCCCAATGCTGGACCCCAGGGCGGAGTTGCCGATGTTGGCATTGATTTTCACCAGGAAATTGCGGCCTATGGCCATGGGCTCGCACTCCGGATGGTTGATGTTGGCGGGAATCAGGGCGCGCCCGGCGGCTAGTTCATCCCTGACGAATTCAGGAGAGAACCAGGCGGGCATGCGGCAGCCGCTCCGGCGTTCCGGCGCGTGCTGGTGGTCCAGCCGGTCACGGGCCACCATGCTGGACGGGCCGAAGCCCTCCTGCGCCTCCAGCTTGGACGGGCGCGGCATCACCGTCAGCCCGTCCAGTACGGCCTGGGCCTCGTCCGGGCGGCTTTTTTCATGGGGATAACGGTCATATACCGCCTTGAACGCCTGCTCTCTGCCCAGGTTTTCCCGGATGGCTACAAATTCCATTTCCGGAGTGATGATTCCCTGGCGCGCATAGTGGCGCTGCGTCACGGGGGCTCCGGCGGACCGGAGGCTGATTCCCTGTTCCGTCTGCTCCTCCTCCACATCTCCACGGGCCCGTATCCAGGCGCCGCGCAGGGCGGGCAGCCCCTGCTCTTCCGTTCCTTCATAGGCTTCGTCCCCCCACGGGCCGGAACAATCGTAAACGCGCACGGGCGCGTTTTCATGGGTGGTGCCGTCAGGCAGCAGGGTGTCGCTCAGGAGGATTTCCCTCAGGGGAACCTGCACGTCCGGATGCAGACGGCCCGGGATATAAATGCGGCGGGACCCGGGATAGGACAATTTAGCGGTATCGTTCATGGCATGGATGCTCTGTTGAAGTACCGGCAGCGGGGGAAAACAAGCTCCGCGCAAAACGGGCACGCCCGTTTGATCGAACTCCCTGCGGCGGAATTATCCGCATCAGGTTTGAAGGGTTCCGCGCAGACGGGCCTGCCGCCGCGCAATCTCAGCCTTTTATTGTCTGGCACCCCTGCCGAACTTGGAGGGAAGGTACCATGCCCTCTGGTGGCATCCAAGCGTTTTCCATCCTTCCGAGCTTTAAACCGAAAAAAGAAAGACTTTTTTTCGGCTCGTCAGTTCCCGGAAAATGGGATAGAAATTTTCTTACAGGCCACTGGGGAGCCAGATGCAACCTTCCTGCACCCACGGGGTTTATACAAGGGAATTTCATGGACGAAGCACCACACATGCCATCCGCAGAACCGGACGAGGACGCCCAGCTCATGCTGAGAGTCAGGAACGGCGACGCTTCCGCCATGGAACTGCTGGTCCGCAGGCACCAGAATTCCGTGTACGCCACCGTGGCCCGCATGCTGAACAACGGCCCGGAGGTGGAGGACATCGCCCAGCAGGTCTTCATCCGCATCTGGAAGGGGGCCGGGAATTACGAACCCTCCGCCCGCTTCACCACCTGGATGTTCACCATCCTGCGCAACCTGGTCTTTAATGAAGTGCGCCGCCAGAAGCGCAAGCCCACCACCTCCGCGGACGCCATGGAGGAGGAAGGCGGCATGACCGTGTTCCTGGAGCCTTCCCAGGCCCCGGATGAGGCCATGGAACATACGGAGCTACAGCTGGCCGTGGATAAAGCCATCGCCGCCCTGCCGGAGAAGGCGCGCCTGGCCGTCCAGCTCAGGCGCTTTGAGAACATGCCCTATGAGGAGATAGCCCGGACGCTGGAAATGACGGTTCCGGCAACCAAAAGCCTCCTGTTCCGCGCCCGAAACATGCTGAAGGAGGCGCTGGCTTCCTTTTTGGAGTGACCTGGCAAAAAAACGGGCGGTAACGGAGGAGCGCTTGACAAGGGAACGTCAGTTCCTGACCACCTTCAGGCGCAGAAAGCGGCGTTTGGGGGCGTTGCCGTCAATGGCGACGGAATCCCGGTATTCCCCTTTGTTTCCTTCCACGGCACCGCCGCTTTCCTCCTCCCGCCATGTTTGCAGGTCCGCGGAACTTTCCACGGTAAAAGTGACGTCCACGGCATCCGGATTCACCGGCCAGTTCAGGACCAGATACTTTTTCCCTCCTTCTTCCCGGACCGTCAGCGCGGTAACGCTCCCCGACGGTTTCAGCGGGTCCAGTCCGGTGGCGTATTTCATCAGGTTGGAAACGCCGTCGCCGGAGGGGGCGGCTTCCGGGGCCGTTTCCTCCTCCGGCGTTCCGGCGGGGAATGTTTCCTTTTTCCACTTTTCATATCCAGCCGGTTCAGGAACGGATTCACGTTGAATCCGCACCAGACGGCTGCCGGAAGAACTTTCCTGGAAGGCCGCCAGATAAAAGCCCGGACTCCCCGCCACCGGAGAAACGGACACGGCATCCGGCACCACGGGCGTGCCCTCCTCCTGGTAAATCAGCACCTTTTTAGCATCTTCCAGTGTGAATTCCATTTCCGTGGGAGAAGAAGAAATCCCCTCTTTCACACAGGCAGGGGACAGGAATTTGTCCGGATCGCCCAAAACGGCCCAGCCGTTTTTAACGGGCGCCAGCAGGTAAAAGATATCCTTCATGCTTCCCCCCTCCCTGCTCGGAAGGCTCAGCGGCACCCCCTGCTCCGTGAGCCTCACGCCGCGGCCGTTCCTCCAGTCGTAAGCCACCAGCCCTTCCGCGGGCACCTCCCATTTTTCCTCGGCAGCGTCCGTTCCCTGGAGCATGGCGGCGGCGTTCGGATAATCCGCGGGGCGCAGAACTCCGGTCCGCGTGGTAGCGTCCGTATTCAGGTTGTAATACACCACGGCGGCACAGCGGTTGTTCAGCGGAGCAACCACCCCGTACAGGGACGCGCTGGTGAGGGGATGGATGAAGCAGGAGTCCGGCAGAGGCACCGCGGGGGCCAGCGGCCTCAGCAGCCTGCCGTCACGCCGGACCAGCGGAAGGATGGAGGAGGTGTCAAAGGCCCCGGGAGCATCGGACAGGTAGACCGGAGCTCCGGAAAGAGCCTTGGACAGGGCCATCACGCTGCCGCATACCCCGTCGGAAGAATGGAACATGTCGTGGTCCGGCCACGCGGTCTGCCCCAGCCACAGGCTGTTGGTGTAAGACTGGAACAAATGGCTGCGGGCCGCGTTCAGATTGCCCAGGGAGTAGTCAATGCTGCACCGGGTCACGGCGCTGCGGCCCGTATTGAAGACATTGAGCGTGCCGTGGGCCATGCAGTTGATCATGCCGAGCAGGGAGCCGTTGCCCGTCACCGCCTTGTCCAGGGCCCGGAGGCACCATCCCATCCTTTCCGCGGCGTTCCCCGTACCCTTGGTCAGCCCCAGGTAGCTTGTCTGGTAGTCAATCTTGACGAAGTTGAATCCGGCATCGCTTACCGATTTCATGAACGCCTCATAAAACGCATCCGCCCCTTCCTCACTTTTTCCGGGATAGTACACGCCGTTGACGGAAAGAAGCTTGTCATTCATGCCAAGGGTGTTGGCGGAGTGGATGCCCTGCTTTTCCCCGCAGAAGGAATGCCACAGCCCCATCCAGGTGATCCTGTCTTTCTGCGCGCCCCGCTGAGCCATCAGGGGTTCCCAGCCCTGGGGGAATTTGGAGGCGTCCGGAGAGAAGGATTTAAGACGGTAGTTCTGTTGGGTTTGAAAGCCGTCGTCCACCAGCATCCAGCGTACCGGAAGAGTTCCCGCATTAATGGCCTGGGCCGCGCCCACCAGAAGATTGGAATTGATATTTCCCTTGTACTGCTCCCAACTGCACCAGCCCAGGTAATGGAAGGGTTCCGGATAGGCGGCGTCCTTCATGCAGCGCCACAGGGATTTTCCCTGAAGGCGGGGGTGGGCCATGGCGGTCCTCCACGCCTCCCTGACGGCGGAATAAATATGATCACTTACGGCGTAGCACAGCATCGGCTCCCTGGCATCCGGGACTCTGGACGCGGAATCACCCCAGGTGCCGCTTTTGGCATATAACGAATTGCCCGAGATTTCCAGCCAGGACAGGGAGGCGTTCCCGCAGAGGGGGACGACGGCCAGATACCTGCCGTTGACCAGCTTGAACAGAGCCAGCATCCCGCGGTTGGAGGCGGTTCCTCCCGCCGCCGGATTCCTTACGCTCAACACGTCCGCCAGTGAAGCGGCAGTCCAGGGCAGTTCCCGGTTGGCATCCGCCGGAAAGCGCCCCTGCTCCGCGGCAAACCAAGTTGTTTTTTCATAAGCGGGGAGCCGGACTTCCAGGGAATATTCCGCATTCGTCCCATGCATTCCGGTAGCGGCTGCACGGCCCGTTTCCAGCAGGACGGGAGACGTTTCATTGCCCTCAATGGCTACGGAAGCGGAGGGGTCTTCTTCTCCACCCGCTGAAAGCGTCAGCCCGTTCAGGGCTCCGGCAGTATTGCTGTTCGTACCGCTTACGGCCACCACCAGGTCTTTCCCTTCCGGAAGGGAGAAGGTCTTTTTCAGGTAAAGCCCCCGTTCATTTTCCGCGGCGCTCACCAGGCAGTTCCCGCTGGCGCTGAAGGTTTCCGGGGACTGGATGGCCAGGGTGACGTCTCCGGCGCCATTGGTCACATGCCTGCCCGCAAACAATTCCAGCGTGTACGTTCCCGGCTTCAGGTTGGAGAAGGTAAGAGTAATCGTTCCATTAGTCACATAGACGCTGTCCCGCGCTGCCTCCTCCGGCCAGCCGCTGACAGCCGTTCCGGCCAGGTTCTCACGGCGGATGTCCGTATTATGCTCCTGGTACGCGCTTTCTTCCAGAGCCGGAGTACCGCATTTGGTGCCGTTGGTTCTGGAAACAGTCAGCACGGGCTTTTTGCCGTCCGCGCCCAGGGAGGAATCCGTGAATTCCACGGAGGACTGTTTCTCCCCCGTCCCGTACGCCGTGTCCGGATAAAGCTCCACGGGGCCGGCGGGATCATTCGCAGTCCTGGTATCCAGAGCGATATTGTACCAGCCGGGCTCTTCCGTGCGCCCGGTATAGCGCCCGAAGTCAATCTGCAAAGCTTCGGCGGCCCTTCCGCTTTCCGCCGCAGCCAGGCAGAAAGAGAAGACGGCCGCCCCAAGAAAGCGAACCCAGTTCATCTTCACGGGAAAGGGAAAAGGCTGACGCGGTTCAGTTGGCGGAAGAACGCTTCCGGCGCAGCACGAGCAATCCCAGCCCCAGCAGGGAGAGGGAGGCGGTGGCTGGTTCCGGGACATTCAGACTGTTGATTTCAATCATGTTGACATTATAGTCCCCGGTCCCTACCAGGGACAAATCCAGGCCATCCGTGTCTTCTCCCGTCGTAAACGTCCAGGTGATTTCCGTCATTTCCTTGGCATTCACTCCAATGCCGGTGACGGAGCCGTTCTCCCCGATAACCGGCGCGCCGGCATACCCCGTGGTAACGGCGCTGGCGGTGAGGGAGGCAAGTCCTTCAATGCCGGACACGCTGAAGCCGCAGGTGTTGTCCCCGCTGGGATAGGTGTTGGAGCGCCCGCATAACAGGGTAATGGTATAAGTGGTGGAGGCCTGGAAACCGGACAGCGTGAAGAGGCTGGCGGAATTGGAGCCGTTGCCGGACTTGCTGACGCCGCCTTTCCATGCATTGCCGTAAGCGGAACCGTACTTGGCGGTCAGGTCTTCATTCCCCGTCGGGAAAGTGGAGAACGTAGCGCCGCTTCCCTTGCCTCCCGGCAGGTTGATGTTGGAAATGTTCAGTCCGGAAGCCTGGTTGGAGGAATCCACCAGTCCAATGGATTGATTATAGGTGACGGGGTCTCCCGTAGCCGTGATTTCATTCCAGGAACCGGAAGCCACCGTCTGCACGGCAAACGTTCCGCCTGTCAGGTTCCGGGAGGAACTGGCAGTGCCTCCCATCTTCCCGGCTGCTGCGCTGGAACTGGCAAAGTTGATCAAGACGGAGGATGCCTGGGAAGCCATGGGAAGAAGGCATGCGCAGGCAAGGAGGAATAGTGTTCTCTTCATGGTGATAACGGGAATATTCTGCTGTTTACGACAGCGTTATCCGTTTTTACGGATTTGAAATCCGGAAGATTGAAATGATGCTCCCAATCAACGATATGCATGAAGAAAAACCGTCCTCGCGCGGGGGAATCTAAAGTTTGAAGCCGTTTTTACCTGCTGGTGGTCTTTGTTTTTGAAAAAACCTGTTGACTTCCGGATTTCAAATCCGATGAAAAAGATGGACCTCTATCAGAATCATCTTGTATTCAACGCATTTCATCAGGGCTACATCACTCTTTCCACATGTTTCCGGGCAGGTCTTCCATCCGGGATGCTCCCCTTCCTACGCGCCTTCCATAAAAGAAACCAGCTTTTCCAGACATAAAAAACGGGCCGCCCCCTGAAGGAAGCGGCCCGGAAATGATTGACCCGGACGTCAGCGCGCACTGCCCGCGTTCAGGACGTCCTTGTACGGGATTTTCAGGAAGTTCAGCGCACCCTGGGATTCATACAGCACGCCCACGTGGTTTTTATCCACGGGGGCCAGGCAGGAGTATCCCCAGCCGTTGCGCGCATCGTAAAGGAGCCACTTGTCTTCCGGCCAAGAGCCGGCATCATCCGTGGAGGCCTTCAGCGTCATGTGGGAGCGTCCGGACGTGGTGTTGGGGTTGGAGAACAGGACCACCCTGCCCGCACCGGGGACTCCGTCCACCGCCAGCAGGCTGCCCTGGCAGACGGGTTCCTTCAGTTGAGCCGTACGGTTGGTGGAGTGCTTTTCCCAGGTCTTGCCCAGATCCTTTGTCACTCCCACCACGCGGGAGCCGCCCCAGTTGCAGCGGGCGTTGATCATGATGGAGCCGTCTTTCAACTCAATTACCTGGGCTTCCGTCGTCTGCTGGTTGACGCCCGTGCCGCAGTGCCAGGTCTTGCCCTGGTCCCTGGAATAAACGATGGTGGACCACGGCACGCCCTTGCCGTCCCAGTACTGGGCGGCGAAGACCAGCGTTCCGTCCTTCATGCAGATGCCGTTGCCGGGGCCGTTGAACAGGATGCGCCAGTCCTTGTCCTTGGTCTGTTCCGTGATGTTGATGGGTTTGGACCAGGTCAGGCCGTCGTCATCGCTGTAAGCCAGCACCAGCTGCCCGCAGACTTCCGGGGAATTATCTCCGGATTTGCTGCCCCAGATGGAATGCCTGTGGCTCCAGATGGCGGCCACCCAGATACGGCCCGTCTTTTCATCCACCAGAATGACGGGGTCTCCCACGCCCTTGGTCGCTCCCAGGGAGGGATCAATCTTGGCATCGTCCATGGCGATTTTGACGTCGGACCAGGTGCGCCCTCCGTCCGTGGAGCGGCTCACGCCCACGTCAATGTTGGCCGGAAGGTCTCCGGAATGGTTGTAACGGATGTCGTACACGGCCAGCAGGGTTCCCTTTTTGGAACGGTCCAGGCCGGGAATGCGGTAGAACTTGGAGTTGAAATCCCCATGCTTGACCACGGCCGTGCCGATGCGCTGAGCCACCGGAGCGGCATTTGCCACCTTCATCAGCTTGCCGCCAGCCATCACGCTGGCCGGGCGCACCACCACCCTGCCGTCCAGGGAGGCACCATCCTTCATGGTCACGCACGCCCACAGGTGGTTGTCCCCTGGTTCCAGCTCCAGCTTCCCCTTGACGGGAATCTGGGGCCTGGCTGAGCCGGAAAGCTTCACGGTGCCCAGCACCTGGGAGGCATCCGGCGGGAACGGGTCCTCCCCGTGGTGGATGGGAGGCGCTTCATCCCCCCGCATCACGGTGACGGATTCAATGTCGGAAAGTTTCGTGGTGCCCGTAAAGTCCAGATTCACGGCGGTCAGGAACTGCGGATTCAGGCAGCCCTCCGTCTGGACGTTCACGGAAAGCACGGGACTGCACGGGACGCGCACGATCACGGGATAAGTGGAGGAGGCCATCTGCACCTGCGGATTCACCTTCATGGGGATGCAGGGAACAATGAACAGGTCGTCCAGCTTCATCCCCTTGTTGTCCGGAGACGTCAGCTTGAAAATGAGGGAGCGCGTGCCGGCGGGAATACGGGTTTCTATCTTGGTATTGAACCCGCCCGTCCTGATATTCTTGCCGTCGTAAATTTTCTTTTCTCCGTTTGGCCCTACGGCCATGATGGAGAATTCAAAAGGCGCCTGCCCCGTCCACCGTTCCGCCCAGGCGGAAAGGAGAACCTCCCGGGAAGGCACCTCCTTCAGATCCAGCTTCAATTCCGTGTCCTGCCCTCCCAAAAACCGCAGGGAGGATTTTCCAGATTTGCCCCCACCCCCGATTTCCGCCACGCCGTCCTTGCAGGACATGGGGCCGTATTTGGTGGAGAGAGTCGTGAACTTGCCGCGCTTGGACTGTTCAAAGCTTTCCGTGCCGAAGGCCGCGGGAATGGTCATGCCCAGGGCGCACAGCAGGGCAAGCCCCATTAATTTATTCAAAGGTAAACGCATCGTATTTATGGTGTGTTTCGCAGGACAATACGCAACGGCCCGCAGCAATCTTGCTCAGGGCCACGTCATTGCCAGCCTGTTTCCTAACACACGTTTTTCCGCTGCGTCCAGCCCTGCCTGCAAATCCTGTAGAAAGACCAGTCTTCAATCCTTCGTTTCCGCACCGGAGGAAACCGCCGGTTCAATGGAAATGACGGGGCGTTCCGGAAAAGAGCTGGAATCCTTGTGCATGTAATAGTGGGACCAGTGGAGAACCACCTTGTCCCCCGCCTTGAGGGCGGCTATTTTCTTCAGGATGTCCGCCCCCTGCAGGATGGGCTTGTGAGCCGGATTCATGTCCACCATCAGGGTCTCCTGCTTTTCGTCCCCGTATTTGCCGGGTTTCCGGTAATCCAGGTACCTGAGGATCCGGAACGTGGCGAAGTCCTTGGCGTGGTCGCACTTGTCCGGACACAGGGAAGTCATGAACATGCATTTGCGGTGAATGACTCCCGTAAATTCCGCCTCCGCCACATGGTCCGCCAGCAGTTCTCCGGAAGTCAGGTTCACGTCGCCTTTTTCATCCGTTTTTTCCGGATTCGCCACCGGGGAATCTTCCGCCTGGACACCCCAGAACCCGGCCAGGCCCAGACAAACGGCAAGAATGCACTTCTTCATCCGCCCATCCTTAGGCATCCCGGAAACAGGAGTCAAGGAGAAGCCAGGTCTCCCGGGGATGCTGACAGAATATTCCAACTCAAACACACCCTATTCTTTTACCTGTCAACAAGTTGGTTAATTTCTGGACTCTTTTCCGTTTCCAGATTGACGCACCGCCGTCCTTGTGAGAGATTGACAAAAGCAATATGGACAAAAACCGTACCTCTACCGTGCCGATTGTTCCCAAACAGTACCGGCTGCCGTTTTTCATGCTGGTCTCCTGTTTTGCGCTGTGGGGCTTGCTGAACAACATGACGGACAACCTGGTCCCGGCGTTCAGCAAGATCTTCATGATCAACGCATCGGAATCAGCCGGGGTGCAGATCTCCTTTTACGGGGCGTATGCGGTGCTCGCCATCTTCGCCTCCATCCTGCTGGAGGAATTCTCCTACAAGGCGGGCGTGCTGATCGGCCTGGGGTTCTACATGATCGGCGCGCTGTGCTACATTCCTGCCGCCATCGGGCAAAGTTTTGACATTTATCTGGTCGCCATCTTTGTTCTGGCGGGCGGCCTCTCCATTCTGGAAACCACCTGCAACCCGTTCGTCCTCTCCATGGGCTCCCAGGAGACGAGCGTGCGGCGCCTGAACTTTGCCCAGGCGTTCAACCCCATCGGCTCCCTGACGGGCATTTTCCTGGCCAAGTATTTCATTCTCGCCCACTTGAACGATGCGGACATGGACACCCGCAAGGCCATGGACCCGGAACAGCTCAACTCCATCGTGAGCAATGAACTCTTCTGGGTCTGCGTTCCGTACGTGGGCCTGGTCGCCATCGCCGCCGTCATCTGGTTCTTCTTCTTCCGCTACAAGTCCGATGACGAAAGCGTGCCCACGGAGGAGAACACGCAACCCCTTTCCTCCAAGATCGGCCGCTTGGCCCTCTGCATCGCCTTCATTCTGATTCCCTTCCTGTTCCAGTATTATTCCACCTTTGAATTCAGCATGGTGCAGCAGATATTGATCATGATGATCGGCCCCATCGCCTTCCTGATCATCATGCCGGACTACCGCTGCCAGCTCATGAAGCTGGTGAAGCTCCCGCGCTACTTCTGCGGCGTGGTGGCCCAGTTCTTTTACGTGGGCGTGCAGATCGCCGTCTGGACGTGGACCATCAAGTACATCATGTCCGTCTTCCCGGGCATGCAGGAAGCGGCGGCCTCTAATTACTATATTTTCTCCATCATCCTGTTCATCGCCTGCCGCGCCATCACCACGGCCCTGATGAAAAAATTCAATCCGGCCAACATGATGTCCCTCTTCGCCATTGCGGGCATCCTCTGCTGCCTGGGCACCATGTACCTGCCCAAGGAAATCTCCGTGTGGACGCTGGTGGGCATTTCCGGCTGCATGTCCCTGATGTTCCCCACCATTTACGGCATTGCCCTGCGCGGACTGGGGTCAGAAGTGAAGCTGGGCGCTGCGGGCCTGATCATGGCCATCCTGGGCGGCGCGGTCATCACCCCGTACATGGGCTCCTGCATTGACAACACCACGGTGAAGAACCAGGTGGCCTACTTTGAATCCATTGACCGCCCCCTGATCGCGCAGGCGGAAGCGGCGGACTCCCGCAAGTCCGTCTCCGGAGCCATGCTGGCCCTGTACAAGATGTCGGAAGCCAATCCCTCCGAAGGAGAAGAACAGGCCAAAACAGCCGCCAAGTTCCAGAAAAACCTGGACACCTTCCTTTCCCTCCGCGCCCTGAACGGGGAAGCGTTTGACCATGCGGCCAAATCCCTGCCCGGCTGCTCCGGCCTGAAACCTGCGGAACTGGCGGTCTTCAAGGCCAATCTGGAACGCCTGCCCGCCCCGGCTGACCGGGAACAGCAGATCCAGCAGTTTTCCCTGATTCCGGCGCTGACCACGCTTTCCGGAAACCAGGCCAACGTACTGAACGACCTGATTTCCCATCCCCTGGACATGAAGCAATTCCAGACGGCCCAGGAAAACTTTGTGGAAAAAGCGGTACGGTCATCTTTCTTTATTCCCATCATCTGCTTCGCCGTGGTACTAATCTACGGATTCTTCTTCCGGAACACCCATTTGAAAAAGGAAGAGGAAATGGAAATGCCCGCCCGGGCATAATCCCCCTTCACATCACCTACGCAAGATATGAAAACAGCATTACCAACCATCGGTATCCGCCCCACGATTGACGGGCGCCGCCTCGGCGTCCGGGAATCCCTGGAAGACCAAACCATGAACATGGCCAAGGCGGCCGCGGCCCTCATTGAGGCCAACATCCGTCACGCCTCCGGAGAACCCGTCCAGTGCGTGATCGCGGACACCTGCATCGGTGGTCCGGCGGAAGCCGCCGCCTGCGCGGACAAGTTCAAGGCGAACAACGTCGGCGTCTCCCTGGCCGTCACGCCCTGCTGGTGCTACGGCAGCGAGACCTTTGACATGGACCCGTTCACCCCCAAGGCCATCTGGGGCTTCAACGGCACGGAACGCCCCGGCGCCGTGTACCTGGCCGCCGCCCTGGCGGGCCTGAACCAGAAAGGGTTCCCCGCCTTCTCCATTTACGGGAAAGACGTGCAGGACGCCACGGACACCTCCATTCCGGAAGACGTGGCTGAAAAAATCCTGCGCTTCTGCCGCGCCGGCCTCGCCGTAGCCACCCTCCGCGGGAAGGGCTACCTCTCCATCGGCGGCTGCTCCATGGGCATCGCCGGCTCCATCGTGGACCAGTCCTTCTGGGAAAACTACCTGGGCATCCGCGTGCAGGCCGTGGACATGACGGAAGTGCGCCGCCGCATGGACCAGAAGATTTACGATGAAGCGGAATTCGACCTCGCCATGCAATGGGCGGACGCCGTCTTCAAGTTCGCGGAGGACAAGAACCGCCCGGACCTGAAGCTGGATGAAGCCGGACGCCGCAGGACCTTCAAGGAAAGCGTGCTGATGGCCATGATCTTCCGCGACATGATGCAGGGCAACCCCAAGCTCAAGAAAATCGACCGGGAAGAGGAATCCCTGGGCTACCAGGCCATTGCCGGCGGCTTCCAGGGCCAGCGCCACTGGACGGACTTCTACCCGAACGGGGACATTGCGGAAACCCTCCTCAACTCCACCTTTGACTGGAACGGCCCCCGCGCCCCGATGCCCTTCGCCACGGAAAACGACTCCCTGAACGGAGCCTGCCTCCTCTTCGGCTACCTGCTCACCGGACAGGCCAACGTCTTCGCGGACGTGCGCACCTACTGGAGTCCGGAAGCCGTGAAGCGCGTCACCGGCTACAAGCTGGAAGGCCACGCCAAGGACGGCATCATCCACCTCATCAACTCCGGCTCCGCCGCCCTGGACGGCTGCATGGCCTGCACGGACAAGGACGGCAAGCCCGTCATGAAGAAGCACTGGGACGTAACGCCGGACGACGCCAAAACCATGATGGAACAAGCCGTCTGGTGCCCCGCCAACCGGGAATACTTCCGCGGCGGCGGCTACTCCGTCCACTACGTCACCCAGGGGGGAGCCCCCGTCACCATGATGCGCCTGAACATCGTCAAGGGCCTCGGCCCCGTCCTCATCGTGGCGGAAGGCTGGTCCGTGGAACTGCCCGCCAAGGTGCACAAGACACTGGACGAACGCACTGATCCGGGCTGGCCCACCACCTGGTTCGCCCCGCGCCTGACCGGCAAGGGAGCCTTCACGGACGTGTACAGCGTCATGGCCAACATGGGAGCCAACCACGGAGCCTTCACGTACGGCCACATCGGCCCGGACATCCTGACGCTGGCCTCCATGCTGCGCATCCCCGTGTATGCCCACAACATCCCGGACGACCAGATCTACCGTCCCTCCGCCTGGGGCCTCCACGGCACCGCAGACCCGGAAGGCGCCGATTTCCGCGCCTGCGCGAATTACGGACCGCTGTACGGAAAATACTGAAAACGGAGGTAACAGTTAATAGGTAATAGTTAACAGCTTCGGATAAAACATGGCAGAAAGTCTCGTTTCCGCTAAAAGCTTCTCCTTTGCCGTCCGCATTATTCAATTATGCAGGCATTTGAGACAGCAGAACGTTGAACGGGAATTGCTCAGCCAGCTCATCCGTTCCGGTACGAGCATTGCTGCCAATTTATCCGAAGCTGTCTACGGAAGCAGCAGAAAAGACTTCTTTTCCAAAGCCCGCATTGCCCTGAAGGAATGTTCCGAAACCCATACGTGGCTTAAACTGCTTCATGCCACAGGAAGCCTGACGGAACCGGAATACGATTCCATCAACGGGGACTGCACAGAAATCCTTAAATGCTTATCTCCATCAATAAAACCGCTCAGCAGCCCCCTTCTGACTAACTATTAACTTTTCACCATTAACTATTAACTTTCAATAATGTACTCCCTCTGTCTGGACTGCGGCGCGACGAACGTGCGCGCGATGGTGGTGGATGAACACGGCGTCATCGCGGGGAAGGCCTCGCAGCCGAACGCCACACTGCCCGGTGAGGAAAATCCGGAATTCCACGTCTGGGACGCGGACCGGATTTTCAAACAGCTTTCCGAATGCGCCGTGCTGGCCCTGAATGGGCTGGACGCGGACAAGGTGCGCGCGGTCACCGTCACCACCTTCGGCGTGGACGGCGCGCTGGTGGATGCGGAAGGCAGCCAGCTTTACCCCGTCATTTCCTGGAAATGCCCCCGCACGGCGGAGGTCATGAAAAACATCGGCAAGTACATCTCCCAGGAGGAGCTTGACCGGATCTCCGGCGTGGGGGCCTTTGCCTTCAACACCATCTACAAGCTGGTCTGGCTGAAGGAAAACCGCCCGGAGCTGCTGGAAAAGGCTCATGCGTGGCTCTTCATCTCCAACCTGCTGGCGTACAAGCTCACCGGCATCATGGCTACGGACCGGACCATGGCCGGGACATCCCAGCTCACGGACCTGGAAACGGGAGACTTTTCCGAACTGATCCTGAACCGCCTCGGCCTGCGCCGCGACCTCTTCCCCCCCACGGTGGAGGCGGGAGAAACCATCGGCCTCCTCACGCCGGAAGCGGCCGCCACGATGGGCCTTCCGGCCCTGGCGGGCGTTCCCGTCATCTCCGCGGGGCATGACACCCAGTTCGCCATCTTCGGTTCCGGAGCGGACAGGGACCAGCCCGTGCTCTCCTCCGGCACCTGGGAAATCCTGATGGTGCGCTCCACGCAGGCCCGGCTGACCCGGGAAGATTATGAGGACGGAGCCACCGCGGAGTTCGACGCGGAACCGGGCCTCCTCAATCCCGGCCTGCAATGGCTGGGCTCCGGCATCATTGAATGGGTGAAAGCCGCCTGCTTCCGCGGAGAGACGTACGACACCATGGACGCGGAAGCGGCGCTTATCCCCCCCGGCTGCGACGGCGTGACGATGGTTCCGGACTTCCTGGCCTCCGGGGACCGGAAAGGCTCCATCAACGGCCTGGTGCTGGGCCGCACGCGCGCCCACATTTACCGCGCCGCCATGGAGGCGCTCACCTGGCGGCTGAAATCCCGCCTGCGCCGCCTGGAATCCGTGGGCGGCTTCAACAGCGAATCCCTCATCCTGGTGGGCGGAGGCGCCAGAAACAGCATCTGGACCCAGATGCGGGCGGACATCCTGCGGATTCCCGTGAAGGTCTCCGAGGTCTCTGAAAGTACCGTGCTGGGCGCATCCATGTTTGCCTTTGCGGGCGCCGGGGTGTACTCTACGCCGGAGCAGGCCAGGGACGCCTTCGGCATCACGTACCGGACCTACCTGCCGGGCCCCCAGGAAACCGCCTATAAAAATCTCAACCATTAACAAGCAACTATATATGTCACAAGACTGGTCAATCTCCCCCCCCCTCCCGGACAAGATATTCCCGTGGGAAAAGTACAACCCCGTCACCCGGGAGGAAGTGAATGAATTCTTCCATTCCCCGGAAATCCTGGTGATCAAGGAACGCATGTGCGATATAGGCCGCCGCCTGTGGAACCGCGAGTACGTGGACGGCAACGGGGGCAACATCTCCGTGCGCGTGGCGCAGAACCTGCTGCTCTGCTCCCCCACACTGTGCTCCAAGGGCTTCATGACCGTGGAAGATATCTGCATGGTGGACATGGACGCGCGCCAGAAGGCGGGCATCCGCCCCTCCACCAGCGAGGTGAAAACGCACATCGCCATGATGAAATCCGTGGGCGTCAACGCCTGCATCCACGCCCATCCCCCGCACTGCAACGCCTTCCTGTTCGCCGGGCAGGTCCCCCCCTCCGGCATCAATCCGGAAGCGGACATCTTCCTGGGCCACATCCCGCTGGCCCCCTACGGAACGCCCGGCTCTCCGGAAACGGCCCAAGCCGTGGCGGAGGCGGCCAGGCAGTCCACCGTGGTCTTCATGGAAAACCACGGCGTGATCGCCGGAGCGCGCGATGTGGAAGAAGCGGAATGGTTTATGGAGAACGCGGACGCCTACTGCCGCATGGTGCTGATGGCGGGACTGCACAAGGCCCCCCTGAACCAGGTGGGACCGGAAGGCGTGGACGACTTCCTCGCCATCCGCAAGGCCATCGGTTACGCCGTTCCGGAAAACCAGCCCCTGTACAATACGGAGACTTACGCCGGGTACAAGCTGGGCAAATCCGGCAAATAATCCTTTCAGCCGTTTCATGCTCAAGGCCCTTCAGGGAATTGACAGGACAGCATATCCTCCACAGTGAAGACGGAATCCAGAATAACCAGCGATTTGAGAAGTGCAAAAAACATTGGGGCGACCATTGAAAAATGCCTCCATGAAATCGGCATCTTCACGCTGGCTGATCTGGAAGAAACAACGCCCGTGGAGGCGTTTAAAAAAATACGCGGGAATCATCCTGAAAAAACGATTCCCGTCTGCTATTACCTGTATTCCCTGGAAGGGGCCTTGTTAAACATGCACTGGAATGACATTCCGCCTGAGCGAAAAGAGGAACTGAGGTAAAAAATCAAGGACTGATATTCCCGGAAACCATTTCAGGGAAACAAAAGCGGCATTTATCTACATTGCGCCGGGGAAGACTACAAGACGCGCAAGGCATTCATTGGTTCCCCCGCGGTCAAGCTGGCTGTGGTTGGATTAAAGGATGATGAAGAAGCCGTAACTGCGGCAAAAGAGCTGGTGGAGGAAGACGTTACGGTTATTGAACTTTGTGCGGGCTTTGGGGTTGGAGGAGTGGCGCGTGTCAGCAAGGCGATGGAAGGAAAAGCGTTGGTCGGAGTTGTAAAATTCGACCTTCCTCCGGCGTTCAACCATCAAAGCGGAGACAGCATATTCCAGGGGATGCGCGGAGCCTAGGGCCGCGATCGCGCCAACAGGAACATGCTTCCGTTTTACTTGTCTTGGAGAATCCTGCACCGGATTCCCTTCCCCCCGGCTCCGCCATGTACTGTCACCCTTCCGGAAGGACGGAAATGACAGGCGGCGCGGAAAAACAATCCCTTGGCCGGGAGGTTGCCCCGGGAAATGCCGGGATATGAGGGTCACAGCCTCCCGAATGGATGGAAGCGCCGCGGGGCGCCTCGTCCCCTTCAGGAACAGGCTCCCGCGCATCCTGCTCCGAAAGCCTTTGTCATCCCCCTTCCCTCTCCCCATATTCATTGCCCACCTGCCCGCAGGCTACCTTCTGGCCAAAACGATCTTCTCCCGGACCCTCGGAGCACGGGCGGTCATGGCGGCTGGCCTGCTGGGCTCCATCACGCCGGATCCGGACCTGCTTTACTTCTACACCCTTGAGCGCGGCAACAGCACCACCAATTCCTACTGGACGCATTATCCTGACGTCTGGCTGGCGCTGATGCTGGCTGCGTGGGGAATAAGCCACCTGAAACGCTGGCGCGCCGGGGGAACGTGGCTGCCCGTCTTTTCCGGCAGCGGCTTTCTCCATATTCTGCTGGACGGCATTGTGGGGGATATCCCCCTCTTCGCGCCCTGGTCCATGCGCTTTTACGCGCTGGCGGAAGTTCCGGGGCGCCTGAATCCGTGGTGGCTCAATTTCCTGATGCACTGGTCTTTTTTATTGGAACTTCTGAATATCAGAAAGAAAAAGAAAGATACCTGCCTTTTTTCCATCCGCCGGAAAAATCCGTAAAGAAAGGAAAAATATATGCAGCGTAAACTATCCCCGCTGCGGCCCTGATGTGTTGGTGAGGAAGGTTTCTCCCCAGGACAGGATGAACCTAATAGGCTTGGTGAACTTAATGGACAGAGCTTTTCCTTTTCTATTTGTCCATCCGGTCCACCAGGTCCATTCCGTTCACTGTTATCCGCGCAAATCTCCACTTCCTACCTTCTCCGTGCCGGAGCGGCGGCAGGGGGAACGGGAGCCTTCCCGCCAGAGAACGGTGCAAAGCTCCAGGAAACATTGCTCAGGGGCCCTGTACCGCGCACCTGGAACAGTCCCCCCGCCAGCAGGAAGACGGGGGAGGTGATCAGCCCCGGCAGACCGCGCAGCCTGAGCTTGAAATCTGAATTGACCTGCAAATCGGCAAGGCGTATCCAGCCGCCCCCTTCCAGGGACAGGTTGCTGCCTCTGGCTACGAAATTGCTGGTGCGGATGTAGCCCTTTTCAATGGAAAAATCACAGTCCGCCCTGGTGATCTTGTAATTGATCAGGTGGCCCAGTCCCGGAATATAATTGGAGAGGGCTTCTCCCAAAAAGCCGAAGAGAGGGATTTCCACCAGGTCCCCGTGCACCAGCGCGGCCTCACCCTTAGCCTGGATGGAATTCATGTTTCCTCCCTGGGAGGTGAATTCAATGGCCCCGTGCACCGTGGCCTTCTCCATTTTTTTCCCGTAGGATTTCCCAATGGAGGTCAGGTTCATGTCCTGGAGCACAAAGGAACCGTTCAGGGCGTCCCCCTTGTCAATCTGCGCCAGCACGCGGCCCGTAAAGGAGCCTTCCCAGATGGTGCCCTTCATCTTGTCTACAATCACCCATTCCGGAGAAATCAGGATTTCCCCCGTCGCCCTCCCCAGGTCCAGCGTGGTTCCCAGCAGGGGATAGCGGACGCGACCTGCGGAGGCGTCAAAACGGATGCGCCCCTTCATCAGCTTCATGTCGTCCCCCATGGGGAACATGCCGCCGCCGGAAAGCGTCACGGGCCGCGTAAAGACAAACTCCTTCAGGACCTCGGCGGCGCTGTCGGAAAACATGCGCATGGTGTAGCCCGGGTAGGCCTGCCCCTCCATGCCCAGCACCTCCACCGTATCCTGCACGAAGCGGAAATCAATGCTCTTGGCCTTGAGCGTACATTCAGAAGGACCGCCGGACAATCCGGCGGAAGACAGGTACGCCCCGTTGGAAACCACCGTCGTCACGTTGGTCAGCACAAGCTGGTCCGTCACCAGATGGGCGTCCGCCCGGGCGGACTTCAGGTCAACGCCTTTGTACCGGGTATTCGTGGCGGAAGCGGTGGCCTGAATGTCGTACGCCTTTTCCAGATTGTACAGTCCCAGCGTTCCCTGGAAGGAAAGTTCCAGGCCGGAATCCTTGCGGAATACGAAACGGCTCATGAAAAAGTCGTCATCCTTCATGCCCAGCAGATGGTCGATGGTCTCCAGGGGGACCGTGGACTGCCCCATCACAAACATCTGGCCGTCCAGAAAACCGTTGGCGAACAGTTCAAAAACGCCCTTCTCCATCTCTATCCGGCAATTCTGCACAAAAAGCTGGTTGGGCCGGTACTCCACCTCCACGTTCGCCGTCTTGACAGGAATTTTATTCCACGCCAGATTTTCCGCATTGACGCGCGCACGGACCAGCGTAGGCTCCACGGGTTTTCCTTCCGGCATGTCCAGCCTGCCGTGCACCCTCAGGGCCGCTTTTTCCGGCAGTTTCAGCTTCTCCGGCACCGGCACCAGATTCCCGCCCAGGGCCACCAGCAGTTCAGGCTTCAAATCAGATTCCAGCGTAAAAACAAGGTCGGTCCCCAGGTAGCTGCCTTCCAGCTTCACATGCCCGTCCTCCCTCTTCAGGTCCAGCCCGGTGACGTTGATGGAGCGGCCGATCAGTTCCCCCTTGGCGGCGGCGGCGGCAAATTCCACTCCCTGGTAGGATATATCCGTCACGGCGGCTTCCACTTGCAGGCGGTCCACGCGGAGGGGGCCCTTCCAGTCCTTGCCCATGCTCACGGTGCCGTACACCTTCAGCTCAGGGTCACCCTTGATCTCCAGCGTGGGAGGCAATTTCACGTCCTCCGGGGCAATGGACCGGGCCATGTCCAACATGGCGTGCATGGGCAGCGTGCTGTGCACGTCCACCTTGATCTCACCGTCCACGCCCATCACCTTGCCGGAAAAACTGCCGCCGGGGTGGCGGATGTCCATATCCGTCACATAAAAATTGCCGTCCTCATAACTGAAATCGCAGGAGGCCCTCTCAAACTTTTCCCCCAGCACGGAGAAGGCTCCCATGGAGCCGGAGCCCATCAGGTTCACATGCTCCACGCCCTCCCAGTTCTCCGTGAACACGACACGGCCGGAAACCTGCACATGCGGCTCGCTCAGGAACTTCATCTCCCGCGGCACCAGGGCTTCATCCACAATGGCCACGGCCCAGGATACCAGGGGAGCGGTGCTGCGCACATCCCAGATCAGGGAGCGCTTTTTCAGATCGGCCTGGAGGGAGAGATTCACGAAGCCAGCCGTTTCCGCATCCCGCATGGTGAAGCGTTTGGCCATGATGACGGAATCCGCGTAATCCCCGCTGAACTGGAAGTCCTTGACCTGGATTTTCCCGTACCTCAGGAAGGGAGCCTGCAAATCCATGCCCACGCGCACGCCCCCCTTGGGGTCGTCGCTCAGGCTGACGGCCAGGGCGGGCGGAGACGCTTCCGGCCACTTGACGCGGTCCATGTATTTCAGCACCTGGTTCAACTGTTCCCTGACGGCGGCCATGTCCTCTGCCGTCAGCTTAAAATCACCGGAATCCTCCTGCCCGATGGAAAAAGCCCCCTGGGCGGTCACACGGATGCCCTGCACCACCGCATCCGCCTTGACAATATCCACCATGCCGGGGCGCCCCAGGTCCAGTTCCGCATTCAGTCCGGTGGTGGAAAAAACTCTTTCCGGCTTTTCCGCATCCACGGGCAGGCTGATGTCCAGCCCCTTCACATTCAGCCGTTCCAGCGACACGTTCCCGTCAATCAGCTCCTTCCAGTTCAGGGCTACATCCGCCTCATGCAGCAGGGCCACGGGACGGCGCGTTTCAGGCGGAGCCTCCGGGTCTAGGAGGGACACGTTCTTCAAGGTCACGACAGCGCGGGGCCACACGGAAATTTTCAGCGTTTCTATATGGACGGGAAAGCCCTTTTCCAGCAGGGCCTGTTCCACGCGCTGCACCACGAAGGAGGGAGCCCCCCAGATGGCGACATAACAAATACAGCCCAGCACCACGGCGAACAGCAAAATAATCACCGTGGGAATTAATCCCTTGATCCACCTCATGAATGTTCGCTGAGCCATACGCCTTGCCTTGTTTGTACAGGTACTTCCATAAGTTACCTTAAAAGAAGAGACATTGCACCATCAATTTACGTTGCGGATTTATTTTGCGGCTCCCTCTCCCCGCTGTCATCCGGGTTGAACGGCCCCGCGCTCCATCCAGTCAAACTACTGGCCGGACAAACCCCGGTTTCCCGGTTTTTAACACCAACCCCATCAATTATGGATATCATCATTGACCGTGCATCCTCCCGTGGACATGCCAATCACGGGTGGCTGAATACGTACCATACCTTCAGCTTTGCCAATTACTTCAATCCGGACCGCATGCAGTTCGGCGCCCTGCGCGTGCTTAACGACGACACCGTTCTCCCGAACGAAGGCTTCGGCACCCATCCCCACAAGAACATGGAGGTGATTTCCATTCCCCTGAAAGGAAAGCTCCGCCACGGGGACAGCCTGAACAACAGCCACACCATCACCCGCGGGGAAATCCAGCTCATGAGCGCCGGAACGGGCATCCAGCACAGCGAATTCAATGACAGTTCCACGGAACCCCTGGAATTCCTGCAAATATGGGTCATTCCGGACAGGGTGAACACGCCCCCCAAATACCGGGACTATGACATCAAGCCCCTGCTGAAGCACAATGAAATCTCCACCTTCCTGGCTCCGGAAACGGACATCTCCATCATGCAGGAGGCCTGGTTCTCTTGGGCGGAGCTGGACCGGGGCGTGGAACGGGAATACCAATTCAAGGGAACGGATACGGGCGTGTACGTCTTTGTGATAGACGGGGAAATCAAGATCGGAGACACGGTGCTGCACCGCCGGGACGGAGCGGGAATCACGGATACGGATTCCATCACTATTGAAGCCGTCCAGAACTCCACCGTTCTGCTGATGGAAGTGGCCGTCTGACCTCCCCGGCACCGTGCCGCGGGCACGTACCGCTTCCGGACCCGCCTGCCCTGAACGGCTGGCGGGTTTTTGCGTTATTCCCCGCCGGCCTTCCTTCTGCCGCGCAGAAAATGGCCCACGCCCCACGCCAGCTGCACCAGCCCGTAGCACAGCGAGCCCAGCACCACGCTGGAAACAATCCAGCCCGTCAGGAATTCCAGGCTTACCATGCCGATGCTCAAGCCGTCAAACGGAGCCCAGGACCACTGCTGCACCCCCGTTTTCAGCATCTGCCAGTTCGCTCCGGATGTGGGAATGCCTACGCTGGAAAAAAGGAACCATCCCAGCCACCACTGCCCCGGAATGGCAAAAAAGGTAAAGCCGGGAGGGGAAAGCCACGCCATCAGAATGGCTACGGGAATATTCCCCTTCCTCCACAGGCACGCAAACACGCCCCACAGGCTCTGCATGGGCAGCGGGGCAATCGCCGCCGCGGCGCCCCAGGCGGCGCCCGTAGCCACGGACTGCCTGTTCCAAGACCAGTAAACGTGGTCGAACACCTTGGCGGAAAGAAACTTGCTGGTCCACGATTTTTTACGCACCTCCGTCAGCAGGTAAAGCCTGACCTTGCGCATCAATTGCCTGTAGCGGTGTTCCATTCGCCGGAAAGTCTCTTATAAATCCGCGCTGAATCAATGGTAAAATGCTCCAGCACGCGCCATGGCGCAAATTTGCCCCCAAATGCCTTCTGCGCGCGGTTTTTCTTGATTCCCCATGCGGTTTCATGAAATACCTGCGTACGCACCTTTCTTCCGAATCATGAGCAAGCAACGACTCGACGTCCTTCTGGTTTCCCGCAATCTCGTAGAGTCCCGGGAACTGGCCCAGAGACTCATCATCGCGGGAGAGGTGAGCGTGGGAGGCCACCCCTCCACCAAGCCGGGGCTCAAGGTCAATGAAGATGCGGACATCACCATCAAAAACCGCCCCCGCTACGTCAGCCGCGGCGGCCTGAAGATGGAGGGCGCCCTGAACGCCTTCCCCGTCTCTGCGGAAGGAAAGGTCTGCCTGGACATCGGCGCTTCCACCGGAGGCTTTACGGACTGCCTGCTGCAGCACGGCGCCGTGAAAGTCCACGCGATCGACGTCGGCACCAACCAGCTCGTCTGGAAACTGCGGCAGGACCCCCGCGTCATCGTGAAGGAGAAATTCAATGCCCGCTACATGACTCCGGAAGACATCGGGGAGCAGGTGGACCTGATCGTTTCAGACGTTTCCTTCATCTCCCTGAAAAAAATCCTTCCCGCCGCCTTCCCCCTGCTGAAGGAGGGGGGAGACGCCCTGGTGCTCATCAAGCCCCAGTTTGAACTCCAGCCGGAAGACATCGGTCCCGGCGGCATCGTCCGGGACCCGGCCCTTCATCAGCGGGCGGTGGATTCCATACGCGCCTTCGTCACGGAGGAACTGAACCGCTCCTGGATGGGCTGCGCGCCCTCCCCCATCACCGGGACGGACGGCAATCACGAATTCCTGGCGTGGCTCAAGTAGCCAAAGCTTTTTCCTGTGGAGGCATACGGCACCCCCGGACCGCCGCAACAGTCGGTCCAACCGCCGCGCGCTGGCGGCAAAGAGGAACTTTCTTCCACTGCCGGATCAAAGCCTATGGTACACCTCATCGAATGGAACTCTGCACCGCTCGCCCCAGATACCTTTCTCCCCGTCCCGTATTCCGCAGGGAATAACCATATTGATCCCGGCGCCATGGGGTAATTTCAGCAGCTTTTTCATACGCTTGCTGTCAAACCCCTCCAGCGGGCAGGTATCATATCCCTCAGCGGCCATGGCAATCATGAACGTCTGGGCGGCGAGGGCGCAGGATTTGTTGACCGTGACGCGCATGTCGCACTCCGAGACCTCGCGCATCATGGGGCGGAAAAGGCCGATGCCCCTGGCCAGCAAAACGCGGAAAGCACCCAACATCCCGCCACAGTGCGCATACAGGAACGGCATCAGCTTTCCATAGTAGAGTTCCCGGTCCCTGATGCGCTTGACCTGGCGTTCCTCCGGGCTGTTGCGCCGGATGTTTCCTCGCTCGAATTCCAGGACGAATTGAGCCCGCTGCCGATACAGGTCCAGCCGCGTCACGAAAACGACTATTTCCGAAGCTGTGGCGGCAGCCGACTGGCCGAGGCAGGCTTCGGCAATGCGGGCTATCAATTCAGGCTGGATGATTTGGAAGAATTCCCACAATTGCATATTTGAGCTGCTGGGAGCCAAGGCAGCCAATTCCAGGCAATGCTTTACCTTTTCGGGGTCTATCGGGTTATTTTGATCGAATACCCGCACGGCCCGCCGGTAATTCAAGACCTCTTCCAAATTCACAATGTTCACCTCCGGCTACTGTTGATTGAACCGGCTCATGACTGTTTCAGCCATTTTTTCAGAGCTGAATGGGTCCTGGCCCGTGATCAGATTTCCGTCGGTAACTACTTCCGGCATCATCGGAATCAATGCCTTCTTATAATCCGCCCGCCGCTCCTTCAGCGCGGATTCAAGATCGAAAGGCACCTCCTTTTTCTTTCCGGCCAGTCCTTCCTCAAACCAACTGAATCCCGTGACCTTCTTATCCTTTACCAGATATTCTCCGTCCGAGAGTTTCACGTTCAACAATCCGCAAACGCCATGGCAAATAGCCCCAACCACTTTATTATTTTCATAGTGGTCCTTGACGAGCGTCTGCAAAGCGGCGTTATCCGGAAAGTCGAACATCGCGCCGTGGCCGCCGGCCAAATAAATGCAGTCAAACAATTCTCCGGAAACTTCATCCAGGCTTTTCGTGTGCCGCAGCACATCCCGGAATTCCGAATCGTCCCAGTAGCCTTTGGACAGTTTGTCCATGTACATCGTTTTCAGACTCATGGGATCAACCGGGGTATCGCCACCCTGCGGACTGGCGATGACAATATCATATCCCCGCTTTTTCGCGCTGTCATAGATGTGGGTCAGCTCGCTGAGCCACAATCCCGTTTTCTCTCCGTCGGGAAACATCCCGGTTCCCGTTACGACCATCAATATTTTCATGGGTTTCATCTTTTTGTTTCTCCTGTTCTATGATTAAAGTCCGGCCATCATCTGTAATTCCTGAATGAACCATTCATTACACACTGCCGGGCCAATTGTATTTTTCATCTGTAATATTCTTACACCATGCGCGGAAGGCAGAACCTTTGTCAATGCGCCACTCCATCCTAATAAAGAAGCGCAGCAAGTTAAGTGGCCGGCCTGCCGCATCATTCCCAGGGAAATTTTTGATAAAACTTAACGCGTTTTTCTCCGGTCTTCAACATCATCCCCAGAGACGGAGAATGGAAAAAAGAACTGCATAATTCGCTCATTTCCAGCATTCATCACCACTTCCTTCTCCTTTTATCCTGACGGGCCAGCCATCCGGAAAGAAACGGGCCTTCCTCATTCCCCCTGGCTCCCTGCATGAACCGGAACAGGCATGACAGCATTCCTCTCCCTTTACTGACACGTATCCTGCCCGGAGGGAACACGCAACGTCCGCGGGCCGCACCATTCCCCTTAAAAAGGAGACCGCGCCGCCACGCCTTTATTTTATCAAAAGCGCCGCCTTCCACGGAAACGGGAAAGGCGGCGCTTTTGTTGTTGAAAGAGAGGATTAAAGCTGGGAAGCGGCGCCCTTGTCCAGAAGGAACTTGGCATTCGGATGCTTCTGCAGGTAGGAGGCGGCCACGTCCACGGTCACGGGACCCTGAACGGCCTTCTTCACGATGGAAGCCTTCTTTTCACCCCAGGCCATCAGAGCCACTTCACGGGCGCCCATGATGGTAGCCACACCCATGGTGATGGCTGTGGTGGGAACATTTTCCACGCCGCCGAAGGCGGGGCCCGCGTCGGAACGGGTCAGTTCGTCCAGGTGCACCTGGCGGGTGATGGTGGTGTCATCGGAGCCGGGCTCGTTAAAGCCGATGTGGCCGGTGCGGCCAATGCCGAGAATCTGGAGGTCAATGCCGCCGCAGTCCTTGATCTTCTGTTCATAGGCGGCACAATGGGCGGCAATTTCATCACCCTTGACGGTGCCGGAGGGCAGATTGATGTTTTCCGGCTTCATGTCAATGTGGTTGAAGAGATTGGTGTGCATGAAGTACCAGTAGGATTCCGGATGGTCGTGGTCCAGGCCGCTGTATTCGTCCAGATTGAAGGAAATGACGTTGCCGAAGGAAAGGCCTTCTTCCTTGTGAAGACGGACCAGTTCCGCATAAAAAGGCAGCGGAGTGGCGCCTGTGGCAAGGCCAAGAACCACGTTCCTGCCTTCAGCGGCGCGCTTGCGGATGAGTTCCGCAACTTCTCCTGCCAATGACTTGGCAGCATCCTGGGGAGTTTCAAAAGTTTCTACTTTCATAACGCGCCGCATTTTACCGTGCAGGGAATCTTTTTCAATGGAAAATACTCCCGGAATCAGGCACTTTGATGTGCTTGAGTGGAAAATTCCCGGAAACGGAAGCTTCCGGCCCCCGGAAAGGACGCCACGGAACTCTGAGGCAGGCGGACGGATAGGCCATCTTTAACGGGAAGACGCCTTTTCTTCATCTTCCTCCGCTGACGCTCAGTTTCCTTTCAGTTGCCGCACTCCCTGCGCCACCGCCCGCATTACCCTTGAACTTTCCACACTGATCATGTATTGCCTTTCCTGACATGGCAGGTTTGATTATTTCTCCAAGAGCACGCCTTTTCCAGGGGCACGACTGGGTTTACGGCACGGAAGTGCGCAAGGTGTTCGGCAATCCCCAGCCGGGGGACGTGGTGGCGCTGAAGGATTTCAAGGACCGCTTTCTGGGTTCTGCCATGTTCAACCCCCATTCCCAGATCGTCGCCAGGCGCTTTTCCCGCCGCAAGCAGGAACTGGACGGGGACTTCTTTTCCCGGCGCATCAGCCAGGCGCTGGAACTGCGCCGCCAGTGGCTGCCGGAAGAAACGCTCACGCGTCTTGTCTGGAGCGAGTCTGACGGCCTGCCCGGCCTGATTGTAGACCGTTACGCGGATTACGTGGTCGTCCAGACGCTGACCATCGCCATGGAACGCCGCCTTCCGATCATCCTGAACGTTCTGGAAGACCTGCTCTCCCCCAGGGGAATCATCGTCAGGAATGATTCTCCCATGCTGGCGGCGGAAGGAATTGAGCCGTCCGTCCGAGTGGCGCGCGGGCAGGAGCCGGAGCCTTTTGCCGCACGCAGCGGAAACGTGCAGTTCATGATTGACCTCCAGACGGGGCAGAAGACCGGCCTGTACCTGGACCAGCTGGACAATTACGCCGCCGTGGCGCGTTTTGCCCGCGGACGCCGCGTGCTGGACTGCTTCTGCAACCAGGGCGGCTTTGCCCTGGCCTGCGCCCTGGCCGGAGCCGCGGAGGTAACCGCCGTGGACGTCTCCCAGGACGCCATGGACGCCGTGGCGCGCAACGCAAAGCTGAACGGAGTCTCCATCCAGTGCGTTACGGACAACGCGTTCGATTTCCTGAAGAAGGAGGCCGCCCTCGTCCGGGACGGGGGGGAACACAAATGGGACCTCATCATCCTGGACCCGCCTTCCTTCACCAGAAACAAGAAATCCGTGCACGACGCCATGCGCGGGTATAAGGAAATCCACCTCCGTGCCATGAAGCTTCTGGCGCCGGGCGGCATTCTTTCCACCTTCTGCTGCTCCCACCACGCCGGAACGGCCCTGTTCCGGGAGAGCGTTCTGGAGGCCGCCATAGACGCGCCCGCCACCCTGCGCCTGGTACAGCAACACGGCCAGAGGCCGGATCACCCGGTTTTACTGAACATTCCAGAAACGGAATATCTTAAGGGGTTCACTTATGAATTGCTCCCCGGCAGATGATTTCGTCACAATAACAATATCTTTCCCTCCGGCCTGATATTGTAAAAGATACGATGTTGTTTTTCCTGAATAAAACAATCGTTTCAATGAAAAAATACTTGCTTATGCCCTTCTCCTGTCCTATATTGCGTTTCGAGCAGGTGAGCGCTCGTTAAAAAAGCTCTCTGGATCTTAACGGATCCAGTTTCATAGGGTAGTTGGGGCGCCCCGGTCGTTTTACGGCCGGGGCGACTTTCTTTTTCCGGGAATGTCTGGAATTGTATCTTTTCAATCAGGGAGTTTTATAGTAGGTTGGTTGAAATAACCCACATTTCCCCTCATGCATCCTGCCGTAGAACAAATCCGCCAGTACCTGCAATTGATCGCCCTGCAATTCGTGCAACACCCGGAACAGGCGGAATTGCGCGTTGCGGAATCTCCGCAGGGAGACGCCGTCCGCTTCCGCCTGATTCTGGAGAAAACGGACGTGGCCCGCATCATTGGCCGCAACGGGATGACGGCCTCCGCCATCCGCTCCCTGGCCAAGGCGGCAGGGGAAAAGCACGGCCTCAAGGTCATCGTGCACATGCTTTCCCATGAAGAAGCGGCGGAACAGCCGTAAGCGCATCTTCCGCTCCCTATAATTCCACATCCAGCACCAGGGCCAGCAGATTGAACGGTTCCGGCGTTTCCACCCGGAGGGCGAAGCAGGACTGCTCATCCATGCCGTAATTGTGGATCATGCGCACGTAGCCGGAATAAGGCGCCTCCACGCCGTACCTGCCGGGCTGGAATTCCCTCCACGCATCCGGATGGCCCGTGCCGTACCGGAATTGGAGCGTGCTTTCGTGAAGCAGCGCCCTCGCGCCAAGCTGTTTTTTAAACCTGCCCAGCGTCTCAAGCGTTTCCAGAGGCATCGTTCTCACCTCCGCCGGGGCCGGCAGCCCCACCAACACGGTTTCCCCATCCTGCCTGCCGGGACAGGACGCATTTCCCTTCCCGTCAATGCTGACCGGCGTGCATGTGACGTCCCCGTCCATCAGAAGGGCTTCGCATCCCGCCAGATGCTCCAGTCCGGACAAGGCCCCACCATGCACGACGGCCTCCGTGCAGGCGTCCAGGCAGACATGGCCGTCCGCCAAACGTTCCACGGTGATGCAGGCCCGCTCCCCTGCCCCGCGCGCCACGGCAAACCACACGTCTTCATCCGGCGTATCAGGAGAGCCGCGCAGAGCCGCCACGGACAGGATGCGCCCGTGTTCCAGGCGGTGGGCGTGCCACGCCGCCACGTTCTGCTCCCTGTTCAGCGTCATGCACACGGCAGTGCCGTCCCCCAGCACGCACCAGACGTGGAACGCCGTGCTTCTCTGCACCGTCCAGTCCACAATCCCCGCGGACAGCAGATGGTCGGACAGCAGGCTGACGTCCCGCGTCTGGTAGCCGTCCGCCTCCAGGGAATAAAACAATTCCCGCACCTTCATGCCTCCCTGCTGGACGAAGAGAAGGCTGTTTTCCACCGTCAGGGCATCCAGGGAGGCGGAACCCACCCCGGAGTGGCGCTGGAATTCCGCATTGGCCGCATTCAGCCCTTCCGGGTTGGACGCTCCCAGCCGCCACTCTCCTTCACTGGTGCCTATCATCAGCCCCCGCAGGGAGGATATCCAGGAAATGCGGTTCTGCTGGGAGGCCGCCATGGTCAGAATCATGGCGGAATCCGCCGGGATGCCGGGAGCAAACGCGGAGAAGTCATCCACCCGGCTGGCCCACAGCGTCTGCGGCTGTCCGGGAGTGCCGCCGAACCACAACCGGCCCTGGTGGAATTCCACCGTGCACGGATATCCGTTCCGGACGCCGAACGCGCCGAAGGACCAGTCATTGGTCTCACAGTCTCCCAGCGCGTAATAGGACAGGTGAAGGGCATTCCTGAGGTAGGCGCTGCGGGGGGAGACGTATTCCTCCACCACCATTTCATGGTTGAAGGAGGTTGCCGCCGCCCGGAGCACGGGCGTTCCTGTGGAACCGCCGTTCTTGTACGCCATCAGGCGGATTTTATAATAGGATAACTCCTCCTCATTGCCGCTCAGGGAGAAGTTGTTCCGGAAGCCGTCCTTCTGCTGGAAACTCTTCACGGAGTGCCAGACCAGGGAAGGCTGGCTGGGGAGGTAATTGGAGCCGTCCGGATACCCCCGGCACACTTCCCACTCCGCATCCCAGGTGCCCGTGGTTTCCAGCGTCCATGCCCCGCTGACGCTGACGCGCGCGCTGGCATCGGAACCCTTTTCAAAAAAGGCCGTGTACCGTTCCGGGCGATTCACTCCGGCCTGGTAATCCGTCTTTCTGCTGAAATCGCGGATGCAGGTATAGGCCTGCCGCCAGCCGTCCTCCCTGTCCATGGAAAAAGTTTCCCCTTTGTAAATGTCCCGGTCCAGGCTCGTCAGATGGTAAAAGGGCATCTGGGTTCCTTCCGCCACGGCTTCCCCGTATTTCCGGGTAATGCGGAGAAACTCCCTCCCCACCATTTCCGGCGTAAAAACGTCCTCGTCCGCACTTGCCAGCAATCGGTTGGCGTTCCCCTCCCTCACTGTCCGGCACCCCAGCCTTACGGAATTGAACAGGGAGCTTTCATAAGGCATGCCGGCAAACTCCAGCGCTTCCAGCCGCCAGTCGTCGTCCGCATGGCGGGAAAGCGTCATGGGCGGCGTGGACGGCTCCACGCAGTAAATCACATCATTCAACTGCTGCAGCCGGAGGTTCCGGACCTGTTCGTCCGTCTTCCACGGCGTAGGCGTTTCCAGCACGCCGCCCTCCCTATCCTGCAGAGGCGCGCCGTCCTTGAAATACCGGATGTAGCCGCGCCCCGCCTCCAGCATGAACTGGACTCCTGTGGAATACTTGAAGGACACCAGCCGGACGGCCCCCTCCGTACATCCCGCACGGGCAACCAGATGCGTTCCCGGCCTGCGCCGCAGGCCGCCGAAAGGGCTGACCAGGAAATTCCTCAGCCGGGATGCGCCCCGGGACACAGGGTCCAGGTCCGCGCGTCCGGCTAGCCACGGGGTCAACTCCCCGGCAGTGAAACTGAGCCGCTGTAATACTTGTTTTGCCATATTCCTCTCCACCAAAGCAGGGAGGAGGAAAACCTGTCAACACGCCGGAAAGGTGATGTGAAGAATCAGACATTAGGATACCACCTGTTTTCACACTATATCCAAAACAGAGCAATATCGTCTATTGAAATCAAAGACCTGCTGGAAATAGTCCCCAGAATTGGGATGGAAAGATTAATAGGAAAAGCATAGGAGATTTGAGCACGAGTTAACAATAAGCTCATAGAGATTTAATCTACAAATGGTTTTAGTCATTTGGCGAAATTTAGGCAGAGATAAGAACATTCAAATCATTTGCTGTTCGAATCCATAGCCCCCGGCCTCAAGAAGTAGCATGTAGAAAGCAAGGCTGCCATCTAACACGAGCAAACCACAAAGTTTATATGCCGACAGTCATAGACACCTCCGAAGTCTGATATCTACATACACCATCCTCCATAACAATATCCCGGCAAAGACTATCTTGCGTTGAAGAACAATGAGCCAGACACTACAACTATGAGAGCTTCCACCAAAATTCTTCATCAATCTGCTTGATAAGCTACTGTTCTTCCTTGTAATAAACTTTATAGAATTTACCTTTATTATCCTCTCCTTGTTCGATTAACTGACTATCTCCATGAATAAAAATACGAAAATTCTTATCAAGCTGGATTACCCCTTTGAACGATCTCGCTTGTTTTTTAAAGGCCGGAACCGATATATTAAAGCCATCTAAAAATTCCATATGCTGTTCTATTGCATAGAGATTTTTATACTGATTAAAACTAGCAATGATTTCTGGCTGAGCCATCACTTCGGTTACAAACCTCTTCATATTAAAGACGTCTTTTTCTTTAAAGAATTTAGTTGTTTTATTTAACAACTCTACTTGATCGACTTTTGAAACATTAAACGTTTTAGATAATTCCTTGGTAATAAATTTTTTCGCAAGTACCATCAAATTCTGAGTATTGTAATACTCATCTTTGCATTCGCGAACATGTAAGAAGTCATCTATCCAATAACGAGCTTCTTCACCCTTATTGGTATTATCAACAATATAAACCATATAACCATTCTCAGAATTGATATTAAAAATCATAGCTCCTTTATCAAGCTTATTAATATTTATTCCTTTCTGGCTCTCTATTGTGAATTTGTCATTATTTGATAACACCTTTATAAAAGTATCTTTGTTTTCAGATTTAAAAAGACCCACAGCATCGACTGTCTCTCCATTTATTATACAGTCCTTAAAATATACGACATAAAACTCACCTTCCTTTATCTTAGGATGTATGCTTTTTTCATATAAATGTTTCGCTAATTCAATAGAATGTGTGACCAAAGCATTTGGTTGAGCAAAAATTTCCTTAACATAACTATATACTTCATTATATTTAAGATCACTTTCATGAAACAAATTGTAGTATTCATTTGTATTAAATGAGGACAAAAAATAATTTAATAAATTAGTTTCCAATAAACCATCAATTTCTATTGTATCTTTTGTCGTAAAAACACCATCATCTTTTGATTTATTTCCAACCTTGTGTAATGCAAGTTGACTAATTTTTATATATTCTTTATATAGCATAATTTTAATATTTTAATAATTTTACACATCATTCCAGAATCAATACTGTTAATACAATGTATTAACAGTATTGAGATTAATAGGACAATTATTGAAATAGCCCATACAATAGTATAGTATTCACGTTTTGATCTTATGAAATCAATGCTATCACTAAAATCCCTATCATTATTAAGAATCCTATTAACGTCACTTTGATCTAAAAGATCTGTGCATCGAGATTTTAAATTGACATAAAAATTTTTGTAGCGTTTAATCTGCTCTGTAATTTCCCATCTATTGTATAGCATCACTATTAATGATATCATTAATAATCCTATTGTTAGTATAGTAACTTCCTTATTAAACCCCCCTATAAAATCACCCTTTGAAATAACTCGTATGGCAACCACAGAAATGAGAAATGAAATAAATGTAAATATACTTTTCTTAAAATTTCCAATAAAGTTATCTGTTATTTTATCAGCTTTGTTATATATATCGTATAGTTGATCCGATATTTTATTTCTTACTTCAATATATTGCTTAATATTTTGAATTTGATATATCTTATAACTTGATTTGATTGCCTCAAATGTGCGTTCTTCAATACATAAATTATTCTTATCGAGATTAAGAGATATAATATTTCGGGATAATCCTATTTTGTCAATTAAATTGCCTTCATTGTAAATCCATTGATATATTTGAAAGTAACCATTTGCTATGAATCTTGAATAAGATACATCATCAAATGAAAGAGAATGAGTCATGGATTTATATCCATTCAATTTATACTCTATATTATTATTGATGTCTACGGAATCAAATATGAATTGAACTGCATAAATAACGACTAATTTATTGCAAAGTTTTTCAATATCAGAATATCTTTCATCTCTAAAAACCAATAAAAAATCATCAGGAATTAAATCACCTTGTTGGTAACTATGTGTAACTGATTTGCGTTTATTAGTTAACTCTTCTCTTTGTTTTTTAGATATTGGTGTACTAACTGTAATAGAACGATTTGGTGATGCGAATATAAGTAAATTTGACCCAATACAAATATCATTATTAGGGCAATCTAAAATAATTTTTGATTTTTTCTCACCTAATAATGAGTTTATTTTAAAAACTAATATTTTTAATTCTAATTTGAAAATATATTTTCTAAAAAGTTCTAAATTATAAATAGTCAAACGTTGGTTGACTTTCTTTTTGTGTATCTCAAACTTTAATTTATAATTATTTTGCAGTTGAATATCATTCTTAAATTCTACATAATTTGCTTTATCTGAATTACTTACGTATGTATCTATGCATTCTTCAGATTCGTCAAATATGGTGATACTAAACCAGTCACGATTATTGATAAAACTATCAATAGCATCCTCATTTGGCAAACATAACGACTTCCCACATAGTGTTGCTTTAAAACATATTTCATCTTCCTCGAACCAACTATCAGAATTATTCGCGGAAAATATTTCATTTATGCGATTAATAATGTTAATCATTAGTTGTTTCGTTTAAAATAGTCATAACCTTCTTCTGATTTAATCTTTACATACTTAACACCGTCATCTCCAAGAAAGGCGGCAATTGTATCTTCTGGATTAGGAATGTCTTGCTTAATCTGTAAATCGATTTGATCCGTAAGTTTAATTGTATTCTTTAATCTTTTTTTAATTTTATTCTTAACGATTGTAAATCTTGTGTCAAACCGATTCTTTGCATTATCTGGTAATTTACGCACATCTTTCCTAAATTTATCCATATTTAGTGTTTCATCATACGGAGTGTACTCTCCTATATGGGTCAGATACCCTTCGATACTAAATTCTTCGGATGATCTAAAGTACAAAATTGTACTATTCCAAATATGAAAATAATCCGCTTTGTACTTTCTCTTTAATGGATTTAGTATATTTTTTTCAATCGCATCAAAAGCTCTTTGAGTATTCTCTTCGTCATTTGTAACAACATCCAATTCTAAAAAGTTTTTCCACCAATATACACTTGCCGGAGTATTCGTGTCAAAAATTAATGTACTGATAATGCTATTGTCGTTATTAATCTCACATACCAATGCCTTATATACTTTTCTCCTCATTGATATTCCAGAAACAATATCTCCTGTCAATTCCGATATGAATTCATCATAATCGACTTTCGATATAATGAACTTACGAGCATAGTCTGTCATTCTGACAAAAGCTATGATCAGCATCCCTTTTTGAATATCTTTATTTAGATTCTTCCTATTAAGATCTGCCTGTGCGTCTTTTTCCTTGTCTAAAAGTCTATTTGCTATCGCTTGCGAACTGTTGCTACATCCATTACTTATAATGGCATTTGACAGAGCCTTTACCTCAGTTGTTCCTGATTTAAATTTATATACTCGTTCAGGATTCTTTTCACTAATATAGGCTAGAAGATTCTGAATATAAATCTTAAAATTTTCTTTTTCCTGATATTCAGGACGTTCCGTTGCTTCATTATTGGCAACATCAACCTTGTATAATTTATTTAAAATGATATCCATATTTTTAATAATTGATTACATTTATATTTTTTCCAAATAATATTTTTATTGATTTTATCAATACCTTTCTGGATTTGAAAATTTTCGTTACCTTCTGGAAGAGTCTTTTATCATCTTCAAGCTTTTGTCAAGCTTTTCCAATAACCATGTTTATCTATGCATTTCTCATAAACAAGTCTTTTATACTCGTTGTCAATGTAATAGGTATTATTATGTTGCCACAAATGTGATTTCTCAAGCCTTAACAAAAGCACAGCTAACGAACCACCAACGTTCTCAAGCTCTCTTTGTGCTCGTGAGTTAACCGTCTGCCCTTCGGACGACTCCATATAGTATGCGTCCCATAATTTTTCTTGGTTGCTGGATTTTGGGCCATACGCTATGGGATATACAAAATACTTAGGCTAAGTATATTTTTTGATATACGTGGCTTCAAAAGATTCTTTTCTCAATACGAAAAACGTCATGGTGGAAGACGAAGTCAACCATCTGGAAAAAGTGTTCATGGAATTGCTCGTCTCCGAATTTCCCGGCAAATATTCCAAGGTAGAAGAATTCCTGCTTCAATCCGAATACACCAGGGAAGACATTCCCGACCTGATTGACCGCACCGTTGGCCGTGAACCTAAAACCGACTTTCTCTATCAGGGCAAGCACCGGGTTGAACATGACCGGCTCCTTAAAAAGAAAGGAAAGAAATAAAAAACCTGTTCCTCTTTGAAGAATAACCTTGTCAAAAGACACCTGCCATAGAAACAGCAGGTGTCTCTTCGGTTCACTACTTTCGTCAAGAGGCCGGAACCGTTTGAATATCCCGTCCTTTCCCTACAGGGCAATCGCCCAGAGCACCTTCAGGTAGCGGCCTTCCGGATACGTGCTCAGGAAGGGATGGTCCCAGCCGGGGCCGGTCATGGCCATGATCTGGAGCTTGCGCCCCTGGCGCTGGGCGGCCTTGATCACGGTTTGCTCAAATTCCGCAGGGGAAAGGAGGCCGGAACAGGAACAGGTGACGAAGAGGCCGCCGGGGCGCACGCATTGAAGGCCCAGCATGTTGAGGTCATGGTATTTTTTAATGCCTTCCTCATACCCGTCCCTGCCAATGATGAATTTGGGCGGGTCCAGCAGCACGGCGTCAAACAGCCGCCCGTTGCGCACCATCTGGCGCGCGTAAACGAACGCGTCCGCATGCACGAATTCAATGCGCTGCTGGTTGATGTTTCCGTTCCTCTTCGCCATGGCGATGGCCTTTTCATCCAGGTCCACGCCCGTGACTTCCGCGGCGCCCCCCAGCATCTTGGCTGCAATGGAGAAGCCGCCGCTGTAACAGCACAGGTCCAGCACCGTGGCCCCCTTCACCAGGGAAGCGAATTTGAGGCGGTTGTCCCGCTGGTCGCAGAAGAAGCCCGTCTTGTGCCCCTGGGCGAAGTCCACTTCATACGTAATGCCGTTTTCCACGATTTTCACCAGCCGGACGTGGGCCGGAGATTCCGGGGCGTCCTCCGCACGGATGCCTTCCATGCGGGCAATGCCCTCATCCACCTGCACCACGTGGCGCTTGGTGCCGCACAGACGGTGCAGCAGGGGCAGCCAGCGGTCCAGCCTCTGCCAGACGGCCAGCGTGCTCACTTCCAGGCTCAGCACATCCGCGTAGCGGTCCACCACCAGGCCGCCCAGGCCGTCGGAGTCGCCATGCAGCACGCGGTACGCGTTGGTGGTTTCATCCAGGCGCAGGATATCCCTGCGCAGCTTCACGGCGCGTTCCAGGGCTGCGTCCAGGTCACGCTCGGTAAAGGCGTCCTTCCCGTGGTACACCACGCGCAGAGGCGTGCGGCTGGCCTCATTCCAGAAGCCGGCGCCGAAGAGTTCCCCGTTCTTGTCATAGACGTGCACCAGGCTTCCCGGGGCTATTTCCCCGCTCACGGAGCCGAGCATGCGCGGGAACACGGCGGGATTATAGGAGAAGTACTTCAATTCCACCCACGGCGTGAGCCATTGTTCACTGCCTTCCGGGGACTTGTTGACAAAAGAGGCCTTCCTGGGAGACGTGCGTGGGCGCGGACCCTGCTGGGAGCGCCGGTCCCGGTAGGAGGGTTTGGGGCGGGAATCACGGGGATTGCGGGAATCACGGGGATTGCGGAAATCGTTCATGAGATGCGGGAGAGGAATGTTGGATCTGAGGCATAGCGGGCCACGGCCAGGTCAATGGCCTCTTCATATGTCCGCACCGGCTTTTTCATCAGGGAAGCGAGCCGTTCGCAGGACATGGCGGTATGCCGGGGCCGAGCATCCCTGAAACCGGCCTGTTCGTCGAGCTTTTGTTCCGCCACTGGCGGCAAAGAAGACAGAAGGCCATGCCTTACCGCGCTTTCCAGCGCCGTTACGGCATAGCCGTGCCAGGAAACGGGCTCTCCGGACTGGCACAGGTGCAGCACGCCGCACGCGTCGCTTTCATACGCCAGGAAGCGGAGCCACCCGCACAGATCCTCCACCCATGTGGGCATGGACCATTTGTCCGCCACGGCGGAGAGGGGTTCCCCGTTCAGGGCCTTCCGCAGCACCATCTCCGGGAAGGAGGGCCGCCCCGGATTGCCGAACACCCAGGAAACGCGGGCCACCAGCGCTTCCGGCATTTCCTCCCTCAGGCGGAGTTCCGCTTCCAGCTTGGATTCCCCGTACACGTTGGCGGGGCGGCACTTTTCCTCCTCCGTCTTCAGGCCGCCCCTTCTGCCGTCCAGCACGTAGTCCGTGCTCAGATGAATGAAGCGCATGCCTTCCAGGCGGCAGATGCGGGCCATCATCTCCGGGGCCATGGCGTTCACGCGGTGGGCCGTTTCCGGGTCATCCAGGCAGGCTTCCAGGCCGCTCACAGCGGCGCAGTTCACCACATGGGTGGCGCCGGAGGAAAGCAGCACCTTTTTCAGGGCGCTCAAATCCTTTAAATCACAGGCTTCCCGCCCGCAATTCACCACTTCCATGCCTTCTTCCCGCAGATGCGCCGCCAGGCGGCTCCCCACCCGTCCGGCCGCCCCGAACACCAATGTTCTGTACATGACACGGAGCTTAGCCATTCCCCCTTCAAAATCCAGTCGAAAACCCTTTTTCATCGTGACAAAAGATTGAAAGGCTGTTTGAATGAAAGTTGTGTTTTACCATGAATATTCTTTAACGGCCTGCGGTCCGCTGAACGCCAGAGCCGCGGAAGTATGCAGGAAGGGAGCCCTCATTAAAACGGATGAGGGAGGGTACGGCTGCATTCAGCCCTGGCCGGAACTGGGGGACGCCACGCTGCAGGAGGAACTGGACGCGCTCAGGAAGGGAAGCCCCCTGCCGCTGGGCGTCCGCGCCGTGGAGTGCGCCCGGACAGACGGGGAGGCGCGCGCGAAGGGCACCAGCCTGTTTGACGGCCTCCACATTCCCGCCAGCCACGCCACGCTGCCCTCCTGCGTCAGCCCCGCCACCATCCGCATCATGGAGTCCCGGGGGTTCAAGGCCGGAAAAATCAAGGGCAGCCCCAACCTGGCAGCCGCCCTGGAACGGCTGACCATGCTGGCCTCTATGGTTCCCTCCTGGCGCTGGCGGCTGGATTTCAACGGCTGCCTGAATGAAAACGACGTCCTGAAATTCTGGAAATCCCTGCCCCACCACCTGAAAACCCGGATTGATTTCATTGAAGACCCGTGCCCCTTTTCCATCCAGAGCTGGGAACGGCTGGTGGACGCCGGCATGCCGCTGGCCCTGGACATGGGCTCGGAACACCAGCCGGCCCTTTCCTCTGACCTGCCCATCATCCGCATCGTGAAGCCCGCGCGGGAGGCCACCCCCGCGCACCTTTATGAGCCCCCCGTCTTCACCACCGTCATGGACCACCCCCTGGGGCAGCTCTGGGCCGTGTACCAGGCGGCGGATTACTACCGCAACGCCCTTCCCACGGAAATTCCCCTCTGCGGCCTGTGCACGCACCTCCTGTTTGAACCGGACTCCTTCATCAACCAGATGGGGGGCATGAATCCGCAGGTGGCCGTACCCGCCGGAACGGGACTGGGTTTTGATGAAATGCTTGAGGCTCTGCCCTGGCAACAACTCTGAGGGAACATCCCCTATTCTTCCGGAATTCCCTTCCGGACACAAAAGAAGGCATGAAGCGGAATACGCTTCATGCCTTTTCAATTTACCGGCCATCGCCGGAAAAGCCCGTTACTTCGGTTCCACGGCAAACTTGAGGCCGGGATATTCCTTCACATTGGAGCCGGGCGTCTTGGGATTCACCTGCACCGGAACGAAGGTGAACATCCACCTGCGCGCGGAATTGTTGCTGGGGCTCTTCACCAGCACGCGGTTCCAGCCTTTCTTGAGGGGAATCATCGTGGGCTCGCGGAAATGGTAGTTTTCATCCACCATCACGCCGCCGTTGCGGGGTTTTGCCCATTTGGGGGGTTCAATTTCCTGCCCGTTCACGAAGAACCTGGGATTCGCATGGAACCATTTGCCGGGAACGCTCACCGGGCCGTTGCGCCAGTCGGACGTGGCCCAGGTATGGCCGCTTACCCAGAAAGGCACCGTCTGCGCCTTGGGGGAATAAATGTACGTCTGCGCGTAATAGGTGTGATTCCTGGCCGGATAAGCGCCCATTTTCCCTCCATTGAACAGGGTCGGGAAATCACAGTAATGCTTGAAGATGATGGTGGCTCCCGTGTAGGCGTCCCTGGACCATTCATAGGTGGCTCCGTCAATCTCATAGGAATCCTTCATTTTCCCGGTCCTGTTGTCCTCTTCCGGGGCAAACTCCGTTTCCGTCTTGCCGTTGTGGGGAATGGGGCCCAGCAGCTTCCAGGGAATGTTTGCCTGGCGCACGTAATTGAACTCCTTGTCCACAAAGAAGCGGTCCCGGATGGCGAGCACGCGGTTTTCATATTCCGCAAATCCCTTCAGGAGGGGGTCTCCCTGCACGGGAAGATTGGAGAAATACTTCATGTATTCATCCTGGTTGGGGTCTCCCTCCACCTTCTCATGGGGGTTGTTCCACAGCGGTTCGGAAACGAACGCCATGCCGGAATAGACGGGCGTCTGGAGAACCTGGTTGCGCGGGTCCGTGATTTCCAGGTCCGGGAAGGAACACAGGATCATGCCCAAGCCGTCCGCATTCCGGAAGGGGCACGCCCGGCGGAAATACATGGTCATGGCCGTCTCAAAGGGGTCAATGTGGTTCAGGTAGGTCTCCAGGGAATCCACATACTTGGCGCCGTCCGCAGGCCACGCGCGGCGGGCCTGCCTGCCGGACCACAATTGCTGGATGGCGCCGTTGTACCCCTTGGGGGACAGGCCGGGCTGCCATCTCATCGGCGTGCGTCCGCAGGCCTCCACCGTGCTGAAATACGTGGTCAGGATGTCATTGTTCACCTGCTCGTCCTTGCCGTGGGCCTCGTCCGTGCCAATGTGGATGATGGGCATCTTCTCCTTGGGAACCAGGGAGCACAGTTCCTTGATCAGGGCCACCAGGGCCTTCGTGGCCTTCTCATCGCTCATCTTCACCTTTAGGGCCTTCCGGAACGCCTCACTGTGGCCGGGCATGTCCATCTCCGGAATCAGCAGGATGTTGCGCAGGCGGCAATACTCCACCAATTGCTTGAATTCCTTCTGCGTATAGAACTTGCCCGGCATGCGCGTGAAGTTCTTGGGATCGTTCAGTTCCGGGTAAATCTTGGATTCCAGGCGCCAGCCGGGATGTTCCGTGAAATGGAAGTGGTACACGTTCAGCTTGAGCTGGCCCATGGAATCCAGCTCCTGGGCGATCAGGGGCAGCGGCATGTAATTGCGGCCCACGTCATTCATGAACCCGCGGACTTCAAAATCCGGCCAGTCCACGATATCGCACGCGGCAATGGTGGTGGTTCCGCCGCGGCGCAGAAGAAGCTGCTCCAGCGTCTTCATGCCGTAATAAAACCCCTTGGTGTCCTTCGCCGTAATCAGCGCGCCGCCCGGCGTCACGCGGAGGGCGTAAGCCTCCTCCTTCAGCTTGGGATTTTCCGTTCCGGCCTTCACCTCACCCTGCACGAACTTGATGGCAAAAGCCCCGTCCGGCGCCACTTTCACCCGGTGGTCCGCCAGGAAGGACTTCAGCTCCGCAACGATGAACTTCATCTGCTCCGGATAAGAAGTCCGGGACGGCGCGGGAGCCAGGATGCGGACGGACTGCACCGGAATGGCCTTGCCGCCCCAGCGGAGCTGCTGGGGCTTGGGAACCAGCGGGGGCTGGTCAGCCGGGAACAATCTGTAATTGGCGCCGTTGGCCGGGAAGGAGGGAGCCGTATCCTGCCCCCACGCCCCGGCACACGCCATGCACATCCATGCAAACGATAATAAGAGGAACTTCATGCGGCTAATAATACGCCCGGAAAAGTCCCCCCCTGTCAAACCCATCGTGCCGAATTCCCCAGAAAAGGTGCCTTTTGCAGCCGTTTTTACAAAAAGACCAGCACCGGAGCCTACATCACGGAGGGAACCTGCACCGGCTGTGCGGCGGGCTGGGCGTCCACCTCCCCGGTGGCGCCGTTCACGGCCACCCCGTGGCGCACGGCATAAAGCCCCGCTTCCTCCTTTGTCTTTCCGGCCACGAAGGACCAGTAATAACTGTTCCGGTCATGGTAGCACGCCCACTCCCCGCTGATGCCGGGGCGGGCCTCCATCAGCAGAGAATAGGAATCCGCCGGGGAAACCTTGAAACCGCGGGGCGTATCCAGCCCGGAGGAGGGAAAGGAACTGATGTCTCCCCGCCAGACCAGATCCAGGGAGGAGGTGGACAGCAAGCCGTCCGCAAGGTGGCTGCCTGCCAGCATCTGCCCGGTGCCGAGCATCGGCAGGCATGAGGCGCACAGAAGGGCAGTTCCGCAAGCGGCGGCGCAAAGGAGAGGACGAAGGAATAAAGACATGGCGTGTTCTGAAAAAAACGGAAAGGAATCAACTCCCAAAGGCCTCCCCAGTCAATCAAAAACAGACCTTCCGGCGCCCTGCCCGCAAAAAAGCCCTTTCTCCGTACGGGTGCCCGGCTTGACAACCCGTTCCGGCATTCCTATAGTTTGCCTCCCGTCTGAAAAGGAGGTCCGTTCATGGCAGTGCAGTCACGCAACATCGCAGAGTTGGAAAACGCATCCATATGGCGTCTGCTGGTCCAGTACTCCCTGCCCTCCATCGCCGGCATGGTGGTGTACTCCCTGTACAACATCATTGACAGCGTCTTCATCGGCCACGGGGTGGGCCCCCTGGCCCTGTCCGGCCTGGCGGTCACCTTCCCCATCATGAACCTGACCTTCGCCCTGGGCACGCTGGTGGGCATCGGCGGGGCGGCCATCAGCTCCATCCGGCTGGGCAAGAAAGACCAGGAGGGGACGGAGCGCACGCTGGGGAACGTCCTCGTCATGAGCCTGATCGCCGCCGTGGTGCTGGTCATTCCCACACTGCTTTTCCTGACGGAAATCCTGACGGCCTTCGGCGCCAGCGGCCAGACGCTCACCTACGCGTATGACTTCATGCTGGTGACCCTGCTGGGCCTGCCCGTCACGTACGTCTTCTTCAACCTCAACCACGTCATGAGGGCCACGGGGTACCCGAAAAAGGCCATGGGCTCCACCCTGCTCTCCGTGGGAATCAACATCATCGTGGCGCCCATCTTCATCTTCTGGTTCAAATGGGGAATCACCGGGGCGGCCCTGGCCACCCTGCTGGCGCAGGTCACCGGCATGGTGCGCGTGCTGCTCCACTTCTCGGACTCAGCCAGCACGGTCCACTTCCGCCGCGGCATCTGGGAACTGCGGAAATCCATCGTCACCGGCATTCTGTCCATCGGCATGGCTCCGTGCCTGGTGAACGTATGCGGAAGCGCGGTCACGATCGCCATCAACAGGCAGCTTGCGGACCACGGGGGAGACCTGGCCATCGGCGCGTACGGCATCATCAACCGCATCCTCATCCTCTTTGCCATGCTCGTCATCGGCCTCACCCAGGGTATGCAGCCCATCATCGGCTACAACCACGGGGCCATGAAGCCGGGGCGCGTCCTGCTTACACTCAAATACGGCGTCCTGGCCGGGACGGCCTTCACCACGCTGGGCTTCCTGGCCTGCGTCCTCTTCCCCCGCTGGATTGCCGGACTGTTCACGGATGATGCGGCCCTGATCAGCCTGGCGGCCAACGGCCTGACCATCTGCGTACTGGCCTTTCCGCTCATCGGCAGCCAGATCATCATCGGCAACTTCTTCCAGGCCATCGGCAAGGCCCGTCTGGCGATCTTCCTCTCCCTGACGCGCCAAATGCTTTTCCTGCTCCCGTTCCTGCTGGTCCTGCCGAGATTCTGGGGCCAGGACGGCGTCTGGGCCTCCCTGCCCATGGCGGACGTGCTCTCCTTCATCGTCACCCTGCTCTTCATCCGCCGGTTCCTCAAATACTACCGCCTGAAAAACAGACATTACCTGCCCAGCGGGGCAGGAAAGGCATAATGGATTCCCGGCCGGGAAAACCCCTCCGTGGAACGCCGCAGGCCCTGGCGGCGCTCCTTCCCGGCAAAAAACAGGAACCCAGCCAGATACGGCATAAGGCTCCATTTTTACAGGGGTCATGCCTCCATTCGGCCTGTTCCGTCCATTTTTTCCGGACATAACACCGGCAGTATGCCGAACGCGCCGCGCGTTCAGGACTCTATTTTGTTGACGGCTTCGTGTGAACTCCTCATCCGGAGCCCGGGCACGGCACCAGCCAGGGAAACGATTTTCCACCCGCCGGCGCCCCAGAGAAAAACAACCTGAGATATATTTACAAGGAATCTGACAAAATGAAAAACGGAATCATGATGCAATACTTTGAGTGGAACCTTCCCAATGACGGGCAGTTCTGGAACAAGCTGAAGGAAGACGCTCCGCATCTGGAAGAAATAGGAGTTACGGGCGTCTGGATTCCCCCGGCCTACAAGGGCAAGGAACAGAACGATGTGGGCTATGGCACCTATGACCTGTATGACCTGGGGGAATTCGACCAGAAGAACACGGTCCGCACGAAGTACGGCACCAAGCAGGAACTCAAGGACGCCATCAAGGCCCTTCATGAACACCATTTGGGCGTTTACCTGGACGCCGTGATGAACCACAAGGCCGGAGCGGATTATACGGAAAAATTCATGGTGAAGGAAGTGGATCCGGACGACCGGGACAAGGAAATCACGGACCCCTATGAAATCGAGGGCTGGACCGGCTTCAACTTCCCTGGCCGCGGAGATAAGTATTCCGACTTCAAATGGCACTGGTACCATTTCACCGGGACGGACTATGACGCCGCCACGGAAAAGACCGCCATTTTCAAAATCATGGGGGACGGCAAGGACTGGAGCAGCGGCGTGGATGAAGAGAACGGCAATTATGACTATCTCATGTTCGCCAACCTGGACTTCGACCATCCGGAGGTGGTGAAGGAAATGGAAAAATGGGGCGTCTGGGTGGCCCGTGAGCTGGACCTGGACGGCATGAGGCTGGATGCCATCAAGCACATCAACGATGAGTTCATCAAGAAATTCCTGGCCGCCGTGCGCAAGGACCGGGGAGAGGATTTCTACGCCGTGGGCGAGTACTGGAAACCGGACCTGGATTCCCTGAACGATTACCTGAAGGAGGAACGCTACAAGGTGGACCTGTTTGACGTGCCCCTGCATTACAACATGTACCAGGCTTCCAAGCAGGGCCGGGATTATGACCTGTCCAAGATTCTGGACGGCACCCTGGTCCAGAACCACCCCACGCTGGCCGTCACCTTTGTGGACAACCATGACTCCCAGTGGGGCAGCTCCCTGGAATCAGCCGTGGAAGACTGGTTCAAGCCCTCCGCCTATGCGCTCATCCTGCTCATGAAGGAAGGCTATCCCTGCATCTTTTACGGGGATTATTACGGCGTAAGCGGCAATCCGCCCATGCACCGCGGCATCATCGACAACCTTTTGGAAATCCGCAAGAACCACGCCTTCGGGGAACAGAACTATTACTTTGACCACCCGAACACCATCGGCTTCACCCGCGTAGGGGATGAAGAGCATCCGAAGTCCGGCGTAGCCGTGCTCATCTCCAACGGGGAGGACGGGGACAAGGTCATGAACGTCGGCAAGCCGCACGCCGGGGAAACCTGGAAGGAAGCCACCGGAAACGTGGAGGAAACCGTCACCATTGACGACGAAGGCAACGGCAAATTCCTTGTCCACGGAGGCAACGTAGCCGTGTGGATTCCGGAAGACGCCCCCCAGGACCCCAAGCAGGACGCCAGGGTGGATGATGAGCAGAAGGAAGGCTGATTCCCCGCTTTCCGGGCACGCAAAAACCAGGCCCTTTATTAACGGACGGCCTGGCCCCATCTCCGGACAATCTTTCCAGAATGCGGGTCAGGCCGTTTTGACTTTGATCACCAGCTTCCGGATGGTCCCCTCGCCGATGCAGCCGGCATGGGCATCCTCCGGGAAAAAGACGGCGAACTGCCCCGGCTTCACGACAAAGGAGGTATCCGCCGCATCGTCATAATGCTGCGCGTCCTTTTCCCTGTGGAACGGCTCGGAGGGCTTTTCCAGGGCCGCGCGGTCCTTCCAGGTGAACCCTTCCTCCCGGGTGAGGGGAATGTGGATATCGATAAACCTGTCGTGCACTTCCATGCGGGCGTTCTCCGGCTTCTTCATCGCCGGTTCATTCACCATGACAATGAGGGCGTCCTCCACCAGCACGTGAGGCCCCGGCTCCAGGGCGGAAAGGCCCGCCTCCCTCACAAAGTCAAAGGCCCGCTTGAATAGCGGATTCAGGTTCTCGTACCGGGCGGCGTCGGAAAGGGAGGCGATAATCATGGCGGGGTTCTTTTCTGGAACGGCCTTCATTGTAATGCGCCTCCGGCGCCCGTCAAATCCTTTGGCCTTCCCAGGGGTCCGGGGCTCTTTTTCCGCGGGTACACGGCCCTTTCATGCAAAGACGCCGCGCTTTTCCGCCCTCCCCGCCGGAACGGCAATGAAAAAACTCCGCTTCCTATTTATTCACCTGTTATCCTCATGTTATTCACCAATGGTTTTTTACACGCCCTCTGAACCTTTCCTGGCCTGAATCCCGTTAAAACGCTTGTCATTCCCGGTCCTGGAGTATATTAGAGTAACTGTAAGCTGCCAACCCCACCATGATCACACAGAAGAATCAATCCTGCACCTACCGCCCCTCCTATGACCGCACCCCCAAATATACCGTAAAACAGGTGGCGGAAATGATGGAGATGTCCGCCTATACCATCCGTTATTATGAAAACGCCGGACTGATTCCGGACGTGGACCGAAGCGGAGGAAACGCCCGCATGTTTTCAGACTACACGCTGGGCTGGCTGCGCCTGGTCCACTGCCTGCGGATGACGGGCCTCCCGATTGAGGGAGTGAAGCACTACATTGACCTGTGCCAGGAAGGGGACACCACCATTCCGGAACGCGCGGAACTGATTTTCAAGCAGGAGAAAAGCCTCCGGGAACAGCTCCGCATCCTGAAAAAACAGATGGAAGTCTTGAAATACAAGAAGAAATTCTATCAGGACCTTCTGGTTACCCGCCGTCCGGACAGCTGCAACCCGCTGAACCATGTCAGCGCAAACGAACCGAACATCGCGCCGGAAGAATAGGGTTCTCTCTCAAAAATGTCAAAAGAGACGGCCGGGAATTCCGCTGGAATTCCCGGCCGCCCCGTTTTCCCGTTCAGGAAAAACTTCCCTCTCCGCCTCCTGGTGAAATGGAAAGGATGAAGATACAAGCCCGGCGTTTTACTTGTCTCCCGTCGCCTCCGCGTATTCCGCATCCGTCACGGGGCCGCCCCACGTCGTTTTATTGGAAGACGCTTTCGGCGTAATGCCCAGGTGCACGAATTCGCTGTCCGGAGCGGCTCCGTGCCAGTGCTCCGTATCAGCCGGAATCTCCACCACATCCCCGGGGCCCAGGCGCCGGGCGGCCTTGCCGCGTTCCTGGTAATAACCGGCGCCTTCCGTACAGAGCAGCACCTGCCCCACGGAATGGCTGTGCCAGTTGTTCCGCGTTCCCGGAGCAAAGGTGACGTTGTAGGCGGACAGGTCGTAATCCTTATTGTCCACCAGCATGGCTACCCACGCGTTTCCGGTGAAATTGGCCGGAGCGGCCTCTCCTTTCGGAAAGGCGTCCCTCCTTCCCACCGCGCGGGATACGGCCAGGATTTCCTCCACCTGCGCGTCCGTCAGGCCGTTGTGCTTGCCGATGCGTATATGGGAATTCAACTGGCTTTCCGTGCCCTCCATGGCGGACAGGGCCGCGATGGTGGCCAGCTCCCGGGTCTTCCAGTCCATGTTGTCGCGGCCGAAAATGTCCCCGAACAAATGCGCCTTCAGGAACTCGTCAATGGCCGGGGCGAACAGAAACAGGTCCCCCTTCACGGGAGCCCCGCAAAGCTTCGTCTGGTTCTCCGTGCCGAAGTCAATGCTCTTTCCCGCGGGAGGCGCTCCGGCCTCCGGACCCACCGTGTCATTAATGCCGCGCGCGGCGCGCTCCTTGGCTAGCACCATCAATTCATGGAGGGCGTTCAGGCTCCGGGGGAAGCCGCAATAGGCATACATCTGCACCAATACCTCCTTGATCCCGTTCAGGGTAAGGCCGCCGTCCAGTCCCGCCGCCAAGGCGTTCCGGAGGCCGGGCATGTCCCCCCGGGCCGTATGGGCGCTGATGGCGGCGATCTGCTGTTCCTGTTGCGACAGGGCGCTTTTATCTTTATTCATGGTTTGAGCTTCTGAAAGGTTCATCAGACAGGCGAGGGAAAAAACCATTCCCACAAGGGTTCGTTTCATCAGGAGCATTATTTGTTGATGGTGATTGTGTCATTGACCCATTTGACCAGCGCGGTCCTGGCCGTGCGGATGCCGTCTCCGGCAAAGGCGCCGCCCTTGAAAACGGTGGACTTCGGGCACAGCTTGCGCACTTCTTCCTCACAGCGGGCCATGCCGCCGCCTCCGTGCGTCACAAACGGAATCACGGTTTTTCCGGAAAGATCATAGCTGGAAAGGAAAGTGGCTACCGGAGGCGCGATGGTGCTCCACCAGTTTGGGCTGCCGATGAAAATCACGTCGTACTTGCCGATGTCCTCCACCTTGGCAGCCAGCTCCGGCTGAACGCCTTCCTGAATATCCTTCCTGGCCTGTACGGTGCATTCCCGGTAATCAGCGGGATAAGGCTTGACCGGCTTGATCTCAAACAGGGTTCCGCCCGTCTCCTTCTGGATCTGCGCGGCAGCGTACTTCGTATTGCCGCCCCAGGAATAATAGGCAATGAGGACTTTCCCCGGTTCTGCGGAAACCTTGGGCTGTTCCTGTCCGGAGCACCCCATCCCTGTCATCAGGGCGGCGCCCAGCGTGCAAATGATTGATGTCGTTTTCATGAATTTGATTTCTTTATTGAAAGGAGCGGCAGTAGACGGCCCGGGGTGAAAAACGGTTTCATCCGGCAGCATCCGCGCGCGAACCTTGTTCCTTATTTCTGTTTAAACGTTAGAGTAACTGTAAGTCAACAGGCTTTTTCAAAAAAAGATGGCACCCGTTTTTTCCATCTCCGCGCAGAGGCCTGCGCTCCGCTCTTTACTCTCTCTGAAGCCGGATCAGCACGATTTCCGCAGGAACGCCTATGCGAACCGGAAAACCGTTCCAGATGCCCGCTCCGTTGGAAACGTACAGCTTCATGTTTCCCACCGTGTATAATCCGGAGACAAAACCCTCGTTGAACCGGGCCACCAGACGGTCTATTCCGGCAATCATGCCTCCGTGCGTATGGCCGGAAACCTGAAGGTCCACCCCCAATTCCGCCGCTTCCGGCGCCAGCCGCGGCTGATGGGAGGCCAGAATGCGGGCGCCTTCCGCGGGCGCGCCTTCCAGCGCCTTGCGGATGTCCGGCTCCTCCCGCCCCATGATTCCGGCCACAGGGTCCGTCACCCCGGCCAGCACCACGGCGCCGTTTCCCGTCACTGCATGCTCATTGGCCAGCATCCGGATGCCGAGGGTGGGCAGAAACTCCATCCATTCCTCATATCCGGAATAATACTCATGGTTGCCCGGCACGCCGAACACCCCGTACCGCGCCTTCAAATCCGCAAGCGGCTTCAAATCCACCCCATGCACCGGAACCGTTCCATCCACGAAATCCCCGGCAATAATAACGATGTCAGGATTCAAGGCGTTCGTGCGCTCCACAATCTTCCTGATGCGGTCCGCGCGCGTGATGCCGTCCACATGCAGGTCCGCCAGCACGGCTACGGTCAGGCCGTCCGCTTTCTCCGGCAGATGGTTCACGGCAATCTCCACCTCCTTCACGCGGGGAACGCCCGTTCCTCCGATCATTCCCACCGTAGCCAGCACGGCGGAGAGAACCAGCAGAACCAGATTCACCCGGTTGTTGACGGCGCGGAACCGTTCCGGCCTCTTTTTCCGGAGGCAGAACAGGACAAGCAGGTACAGCAGACGCGCCACGTCCGCCGCCAGCAGCAGGAAAAAGAACAGGAAAAGGACGGAGAACAGCCACGCCCCCGGCAGCAACACCCATTCCGGCAGCTCCGGGGAGAAAAACATGGGGCCGCCGAACAGATGAAGCAGATGGAACTTGAAGGCGGCCACCGCCAGAAGAAGAGTGAGCAGAACCTTCCAGCCCCACCTCGCCCGCAATGGCAGGATGGCGCGGAAAAAGACGTAAACCGCAAGCAATGCTCCGAAAACGAGTATCATGGTGTTTCTTCAGTAAAAATGAATGGTATCCCGCCGCTCCCGCAAGACCCGGCGCGGGCAGCACAACGGGACATCCCCGCTGTGCAGAAAACGAAAAACTCCGTTCCGGCATGGCGAGGCTCCCCCGGCATGCCATGGCCGGGAACAGGGAAAAAGGGAGGAACCGGGGGAACCGGCTTCCTCCCTTTCCTGTCTGCCTATTTTCCGTAATTGACCAGGTACAGGACGGATTCCGGGTCCTGATGGCACAGGAAAAGGCTCTCTCCACGGTCCAGCCTGGCGATGGCGCCCATGTCCTCCGGGGTAAGTTCAAAGTCAAAGACGTTGAAATTCTCCTCCATCCGTTCCCGGCGCGTGGTCTTCGGGATGACGATAATGCCGCGCTGGATCAGGAAGCGCAGGGCCGTCTGCGCGGCGGTCTTGCCGTATTTCTTTCCAATGTCTTTCAGCACCGCGTTCGTGAAAAGTCCATTGCGGCCCTCCGCGAACGGGCCCCAGGATTCCACCCGCGTGCCGTACTTCGCCATCAGCTCCTGGGCCTTCACCTGCTGGTTGAACACGTGCGTTTCCACCTGGTTCACGGCGGGCTTGATCTCGCAGAACTCCGCCAGGTCCACAAAGCGGTCCGGATAGAAATTGCTCACGCCGATGGCGCGGACCTTTCCGGCATGGCAGGCCTCCTCCATGGCCCGGTAGGTGCCGTAATAATCATTAAAGGGCTGGTGGATGAGGAGCAGGTCCAGGTAATCCGTGCGCAGCTTGCGCAGGGACTCGTCAATGGAGGCCTTCGCCTTTTCATAGCCGCCGTTGGTAATCCACACCTTGGTGGTGAGGAACAGCTCTCCGCGCGGCACGCCGCTCTTTTCCGCCGCCCGGCCCACGGCTTCTTCATTGCCGTAAATCTGCGCCGTGTCAATGGAGCGGTAGCCCACGTCGATCGCGTCCAGCACACAGCGCTCGCATTCCGCGGCGTCCGGTATCTGAAAAACTCCAAAGCCCAGGATGGGCATGACGACTCCGTTGTTCAATGTGACTTCTTCCATGATTATTTCTGTTTCTATTATTTCTTGACGTTAAAAAGGTTCTTCCTTTTCATGCTACTGGACCTGCTTCTGTTGTTCCGCGTTATAACGGTTGCCGACAACGGGAATGGAAGCTACGGAATTTTCCAGTTCTTTCCATTCTTCAGGCAGGGCGGAGAACTCCAGTGTTCTTAAATTTTCTTCAAGGTGGGAAAGTTTCGTTGTTCCGGGAATCGGCACGATCCACGGCGCCCGATGCAGCAGCCACCCCAATGCGACCTGCGCCGAGGTCATTCCGCGCGCACGCCCGAATTCCTGAAGAACGTTTACGATACGCGTATTGGCACGAATCGCCTCAGGTTGAAAACGCGGCAATGTCTGCCGATTGTCATTACCGGAATCAAACACGGTGTATTCATTGATACAGCCGCCCAGGAATCCGCGATTGATGGGGCTATACGGCACGAAACCGATACCTAATTCACGGCAGGTGTCCAGCACCCCGTTCTCCTCCACGGTACGGTGCATTAAATGGTATTCACTTTGAATAGCCGTCAAGGGGCATACGGCATGCGCCTTGCGGATTGTTTCACCATTCACTTCGCACATTCCCCAATGCCGGACTTTCCCTTCCCTGATCAAATCCGCAATGGTTGACGCTACCTCTTCCGCGGATACATTCCGGTCAGGGCGATGCTGGTAGAACATCGGAAGGCAATCCAGGCGAAGGCGCCGGAGCGAGTCCTCGCAATAGCGGCGGATGGTGGCCGGACGACTGTCCTGACGCCCTGTCCCCTTGCCGTTGGCAACTTCATGGCCGAATTTGGTCGTTACATTGATTTTCCCCTTGAATTCGGAAAGCGCTTCGCCCGCCAGCAGTTCGTTGGTCAGCGGCCCATAAATTATGGCGGTATCAAAAAGAGTCACGCCCCGTTCCACTGCCTGGTGCAGAAGCCGGATACACTCCTTCTTGTCAGGGTGCCGACTGCGGTTGTAGGTCATGCCCATGACGCCGAAACCGAGGGGGGAAACTTCCATTGCCGCCGCACCTGATCCCAAGGTGCGGTGTCCCATAATGCGGGCGGCATCGCATCCGTCTCCGGTTGATTTCCGTTGTTGCGGGGCGGAGGCAAGAACCCTGTCCGCTCCTGCGGATATGGTGAGAGCCGCACCCGATAAAACCGCCGTTTTTATAAAATTGCGGCGATTAGCGACCTTTTGATTTTTTTCTTTCATGATATGAATAGTTAATGGATGTTATTTAATAATAGGTATTTTTGTAAGTCGTAGAAATGATGGGGTCCCGATCCCGCGTCAAGAAGGTTTCTGACGCTTTTCTTCCAGCTCCCTCAGCTCATATTTTTTGCTTCCCAAGCCGATCCGCTCGGCGTAATCCACCGTATGCCGCCCGTGGAGGCCCTCAATGCGCTCGACCAGCGGCTTGTTGTTGTCTCCGGGAGAAGGCTTGACGGCGTAAACGAGATCCAGGCACGCCTGGTCCAGCGCGACCGGGTCAGTGGAGGCCAGAATGCCGATGTCCTTCATTTCCGGGTCATGGGGATGGGCGTCGCAGTCGCAGTCAATGGACAGCTTGTTCAGCACGTTGATGTATAGAATCCTGTCCCCGAAGTAATCCGCCACGGCCTGCGCGGAGGCGGCCATGGACTCCAGGAAATCGTCCTGCTTCGCCAGATTGCTCCACACGGCGGAAACGTCCCGCGTTTTTCCTGCGGAATGGATGTACGCCTTCCCGCCCGCGGAGGCCACGCCAATGGACTGGTTCTTGATCACCCCACCGAAGCCGCCCATGGCGTGCCCCTTGAAATGGGCTAGGTTGATCATGAAGTCATAATTCTTCAAATGGCTTCCCACGACGTCAAACTCCAGATGCTTCCGGTCCTTTACCGGAATAGTGAACTCGCCCTCCGCGTCCATAATGTCCACCCTGGCGATGTCGGAAAAGCCATGCTCCTTCGCAGCCTTGAGATGGTCCTCCGTCCGGGAGCGCCTGCCGCCGTAAGCCGTGTTGCACTCCACGATGGTGCCCTTCACGCGGTGCACCAGGTCCCTGATCAGGTCCGGACTCAGGAAGTTGTGGCCTCCGGGCTCCCCGGTGCTGATCTTGACAGCCACCCTGCCGGAAGCCGGGCGTCCCAGCGCCTCGTAAATCCTTACAAGCGCCTCCGGAGAAATCTCCCTGGTCATCCATACCCTGGAAGCTCCGTTTTTCCCCTCCGCCGCGCCCAGCGCGTATTCCGGCAATGCCAGAGACGCCAGAACCGCGGTAGAAGACCGGAGCCACGCTCTTCTTGTCACGTTGTTTCCCATGTTAACCTGATTGTCTGTTGTTGATGTTTTTTCCTGATAAGAATGCCCGGGGCACCTGAAACGTTCATGCTCCGGAAACGCGGCTCTCCAGCGTCCGGCAGATTCTGTCCAGCCCTTCAAGCAGCAATTTCTGCGGACAGGCGATGTTCAGGCGCATGAAGCAGCCCTCCGTCTCCCCGTACATCTCCCCGCCGTTCACCATTACCCGGCCTTCTTCCTCCAGCAGGCGGACGATTTCCGCGGAAGAAAGGTCCAGCGCGGAACAGTCTATCCACACGAGGTAGGTGCCTTCCAGAGGCAGCACGCGGAGCTGCGGCAGGCGTTCCCCCAGAGCCTCCACGACCGTCTTGTAATTCCCGTAAAGGTAGAGCTTCAGTTCCTCCAGCCACTCCTCCCCTTCATTGTAGGCTGCTTCCAGCGCATCCACGGCGAAGGAGTTCACGTCGCACACCTCATTGATGTTGATGGCCTTGTCAATCTTCTTCCGGATATCCTCATCCGCCGCGACGATGTTGGCGATCTGGATGCCCGCCAGATTGAACGCCTTGCTGGGGGAAATACAGGTGACGGAATGGCGCAGGGCTTCCTCGGAAAGGGAGGCGAAGGGCGTGTAGGGATGGCCGGGATACGTCAGCTCACAGTGGATTTCATCCGCCACCACCAGCACGCCGTTTCTACGGCAGATGTCCGCGATCTTCTCCAGCTCCGCCCTCGTCCACACGCGTCCGGCGGGATTGTGGGGATTGCACAGGAGCAGGAGCCTGACGGCGGGGTCGGCGGCCTTCCGTTCCAGGTCCTCCGCGTCAAGCGTATACCTTCCGTCCTCATACTTCAGCGGATTCTCCTCCACCACGCAGCCGTTGTTGCGGATGGAGGAGAAAAAGCAGTTGTACACCGGCGTCTGGACCAGCACCTTGTCCCCCGGGGACGTCAGCGCCCTGATGATGGCGGACAGGGCCGGAACCACCCCCGTGGTGTAAATCATCCACTCCGGCCTGATCTTCCACCTGTGGCGGCGCTCAAACCAGTTCACGACGGCCTCATAATAGGAATCCGGCACCCGCGTGTAGCCGAAAATGCCGTGTTCGGCCCTCTTCCGGATGGCCTCCGTCACGGCCGGAGCCGTGCGGAAATCCATGTCCGCCACCCACATGGGGAGAATATCCCCAGCGGGCATGGAATCCCACTTGTAGGAATTCGTGCCGCGCCGTGGAACTACCGTGTCAAAATCGTATTTCATGCCGCTTCTCCCGACTGGGTTTTTGCCGTTTCAATGGAACAATCTGCCGGGGCCTTGCAGTGCTCATCCAGAATGATCTCCCCGTAGCCGTCCGCCACGATGCGGCCGCTGCGCGGATTCTTCACGCTGTGGACGCGCCCCTTGATCTCCGCCCGGACGGAGGAGTATTCAAAGCAAAGGTCCGCATCCTCCCCGAACGTGCAGTTCTCCAGCACCAGGTTCTCCGCGTAGCACAACGGCTGCGTTCCGGAAATCCGGCAATTGACCAGGTGCAGATTCCTGGAATGCCAGCCCAGGTACTCCCCGTCCAGCACGGAATCATACACCGTCACATCCTCCGTATTCCAGAAAGCGTCCTTGGAATGAATCTCCGCTCCGCGGATCACCACATTCCTGCAATACTGGAAGGAATAATTCCCGTTCAGGCGGAAACCGTCCACACTGATATTCTCCCCGTACATGAACAGGTAATCCCCATGATCCGCCTGCACGTTGTGCAATTCCGCGTTCCGGCAGTGCCAGCAGCACTCCAGGGCATCCGTCAGGACCACGTTCTCCAGCACCATGCCGTCCATGTCACGGAACATCTTGGGGGCCTCCACCCGCGTATCCTTCATGCGCAGGTTCCGGGAATACCAGATGGCGGCCCGGGCTCCTTCCCGGAACAGGCAATCCTGGATCAGCAGGCCGTCGTTGTGCCAGAAGGGGTACTTTCCCCGGAACTCGCACCGCACGGCTTCAATGTCGGAACCCTCCTTCAGGGCGGACTCTCCGGGATAAATCGTGACGTCCTCCAGCCTCAAATGGCGGGAGGCGAACAAGGGGCGTTCCCCTTCATAAGAAGTGTTTTTAATGATTCTCTTAGTCATGGTCATGGTTCGGTAAAATATTTTTCTGATATTCATGGCGTGCCGTTTACGCGGCGGTAGCCGGCTTCCGGAAATGGGAACTGTGGAAACGGAATGAGAGCGGAGCGGACCCCGATTCATGCCTTCCTCTTTCTTCCTTCAGGCTATTCATTATAGTAACTGTAATGCAAAGCATTTTTAGCATTTTCTGGTCCATCATTATTAATGTATTCATATTCAATAGATATTAACTGTCATAAAAATTATTTCATAAAAGCCTCATTCGTGAAAATATTCACTTTTCACTTCCCCGGGAGGATATTCCGCCCTCGCACGCCATGGGAACGCCCCCGGAAAACGCCCTCCCTTCCCGGCTGGAGCTTCCGGCGGAGCTCTTTCTGACCAGAGCAATGCTGCCGAGGATGATGCAGAGCCCGGCCAGCCGCGCCCACGTCATCCCTTCCCCGCCTGCAGCGCAGCCCAGCACCACGGCCACCAGCGGGTTGACATAGGCGTGCGTGCCTACCTCCGCCGCGGGGCGCACCTTGAGCAGCCAGATATAACTGGTGTACGCCAGGATGGAGCCGAACAGAATCAGGTAACCAAGGGACAGCCAGGCGGACGCGGGCACCTCCGCCCAGTTCATTCCCTCCGGCTCCTTCCGGACCAGCGCCCAGCACCAGAACATGCCCCCTGCCGCCAGCATCTGCCACGCGGCTCCTCCCACGTTATTCACCGCCTCTTCCGCACAGGAACGGTACTTGGCGTACAGCGTCCCCAGAGCCCAGGAGATGCAGCCGAGGACGAGCAGAAGAATTCCATGGGCTCCCTGCCCGCCCCCCTCTTCCTGAAGCAACTGTTCCGCGAATAAAAGCCCCACTCCCACAAATCCGGCGCCTATTTCCGCCAGGGAGGAAATACTCCGGAAATTCCTGCGCCACATGGGAGCATCCAGCGCCATGATCCAGATGGCGGTGGACGAGACGACGATCGCCACCAGGCTGCTGCTCAAATACTGCTGGGCCAGCATCACCACGGCCATGTCCACAAAAAGGAGAATGACGCCGCTGACGGCGGACTTCCGGACCAGGGAGCCCCGGAAAACGGCCTCCCCCCTGGCACGGCTCACCAGCAAAAGAAGGAACCCGGCGGCGCAGAAGCGCAGGCCGCCCAGCAAAAAAGGAGGAAAACCCTGCAATGCTGTCCCGATGAAATAATAAGTGGACCCCCAGACCACGTAAATCATCAGATACGCGGTGATGATGCTCAGCCGCTCCGGCGGCGCAGTAATGGAATGTGCGGACATTGGAAATTCCTCCCTGAAACTCTTCTTATTTATGCAAGGACGCCCTCCTCTTTCCGGAGAAGGCAGGCGTTTTCCGGAACAAGGGCAGCCATTTGCCGTAGGTCAGCATCCTCCACCCCCATTCCAGCGGCCCGAACAGGAAGAACTTCAGCCAGGCACGGCTGAACACCGCCTGGAACAGGAAGACGCCCGCCGCAACCAGCTCCACCTGGCCCAGCCCCAGCCGGGCGCCCAGGCGGAAGCCTATCCCGTAAAACAGGACCATTCCCAGGACGGACTGCCCGATGTAATTGGTAAGCGCCATCCGCCCGGGAGCCGCCAGAGCCCGGAACACGAAGGCCTCCCGCCTCCGGAGGAACCACAGGCAGAACACGGCCACGTACGCCAGACTGAGCGGAATGACGCTGACGGCATACAGGAAGGCCCCGGCCACCGGACCGCCCCCCAGCAGCTCAAGCGCATGCGCGGCATAAAGGAAGGAAAGGGGAAGCCCCGCCAGAAACCCGTAACGCAGCACCCTCTTCAACAGCTCCCGGTGAGCCGCCAAATCCGCGTAAATCCCGTTCCTTCCCACATACAGCCCCAGCAGGAACAGGCCCAGCACCTTGAACGCCCGGTTGCCCTCCAGCAGCTCCTGGACCCGGATGAAAGCTCCGGACAAGGTAAACTTCAGCACGTCGGAATAATGCTGCCCATCCACCAGCCATGTGCCGAAATTTTCCGCCGTAATCCCGCTGCGGCCGTTGAAATACAGGACAGCCCCCTCCACGGAAGCCGCCGGATCAAACCGGTAGCCGGAAAGCACCTTCAGGCCGTCCATCAGCACGGGACAAAACACGAGAATGAGTGCGATCAGGAGCAGCTTCCTGTCCGGAACGTTCCGGAACAGCGGCAGCAAAAGCCCGGTCAGCGCGTACAGAAGCAGGATATCCCCGCTCCACAGAAACATCAGGTGCAGCAGCCCGATCACGGCCAGAATGCCCATCCTGCGGTAAAAAAGGGGAAAACCGTTCCTCCCCTTTTCCCTAGAATGGGCCATGATGATGGAAAAGCCGATGCCGAACAACAGGGAAAACAGGCTGTAAAACTTTCCGTCAATAAAAACATATTGCAGAAACCGGACTGCCCGGTCGATTCCCGCCGTGGGCATGGCGGAAACGATCTCCGGACTCTGGAACGTGTACAGGGAAAACTCCGGGAAATTGGCTAGGCAAATGCCGAGGAGAGCCAGCCCCCTGAGGGCGTCCAGAATCACGAACCGTTCCCGCGGATTCACGGGAAGCATCCGGTCAGCGGGAGGCATGGCGCCCCCCTTCCCCATCAAGGCCGGCAAAGAACGCGGCGACCACACAATTCAATAAATATCTTGTATTCATATTTTTATAAAAACCATTATCTCTCTTGAAGGAAGAACTTCTCCGGCACATGAGGCAACAATCCCCCCCCTAGCGGCAACAAACCGTTTTCTCCCGGTTCCCCGGCAAGGGGGGACATCCGCTCCGGCGCCCCGGAGCCTCAGCGCTTCACGTCAATGGTGACGCGGAGCTTTCCGGAAACATCCAGCGCCTTCATGCCTTCCCCGTCCACGCTCCCCAGAATGACCAGGCCGCCGGACGGACGGAAGCCCTTCCTGAAAAAGCATAAATTGCCCCATGGAGCGTAATAGGCGATCGCCCCGCGAAAAGGCGTGCCCATGTCCGGAGCCCCCGCGGCGGACAGCTTTGCAGGCAGGGAACTGATCTTCTCCGTATCCCCGTAATCTTCCAGTACCAATGTGAGGGGAAGCAGGGACACGAAGTCCCTGGCGGCGGCGTTATCCTGGAGAGTGGCGGTGATTTCCTGTTCTCCTGCTTTAATCGTAAGGTGCATGGCATTGTTCAATGGTGATAAAGCATCCGGCTCCGCGGCGCAGCAGGGGGCAAGAAGAGCCCCCGCGGCGTATAAAAACGGCAATATTCTTTTCATGGCTTATATGTGTTTAATGAAATTGTGCCGGCTGGATTGAAAGCGGGCCGGAAATGCTCTTTGAAGGAGTAAAAAACGGAGTTCCGGAACAATCGGGACAACGGGAGACGCGCAACAGGGGGGCACGCCTGAAAATGGGAAGGGAGGGATTGTCTTCCCGCGGCATCCTCATTACCCCGCTCGGGAAACCCCGGATGCCGCGAGAAGCTCTCACCTATCCTCACTATGCGCAAAAACGTTCCTATTCATCAATTTGAACTCCTTGTTCACTTTAGGGTCTTCATGTCGATCACGTAGCGGAACTTGACCTTTCCGTCCGCAACGTTCCCGTATGCCTCATCCACGGCTTTCCCTTCCGCCCTGATCACCTGCACCTGCGGGTAAATGTTATTTTTCACGGAATAATCCAGCATCTCCTGCGTCTCCCTCATGCCGCCTATCTGGGAGCCGAACACCTTGCGGTTCCCCTGAAAGACCAGGGCGGAAACGCTCAGCTGCGGCATATCCGCAAACGCGGGCAGTCCCACGATGCCCATCTGCCCGTCCCGCTTCAGCATCTTCAGATACATGGCCGGGTCATACTTGGCGGGAATGGTGCTGAGAATGAAATCCAGCGTTCCGTCCAGTCCCTTCAAGTCTTCCGGGTTATTCACATTCACATAACGGACGGCGCCCAGCCTCCGGGCATCTTCACGCTTGTCTTCCGTAATGTCGAACACCGTCACCTCCGCGCCCAGAGCCACCGCATACTGGACGCCCATGTGTCCCAGGCCGCCGAACCCGGCGATGCCCACCTTATCCCCCTTCTTCACCCCCGCGTAATGGATGGGGGAATATGTGGTGATTCCGGCGCAGAGCAAGGGGGCCACCTTTTCAAGCTGCGCCCCCTCCGGAATCTTCACGGCGAATTTCTCCGTCACGACGATCGTGTCGGAATACCCCCCCTGCGTCACCTCCCCGCCGTGGAACTGGTCATGGTCATGATAAGTCAGCACCACATCCCGGCAGTACTGCTCCATGTCCTCCGCGCATTCCGCGCATGCGCCGCAGGAATTGACCATGCAGCCTACTCCGGCCAGATCCCCGGCCTTGAACTTCTTCACGTTCTTTCCCACTCTGACCACGCGGCCCGCGATTTCATGGCCTGGGACCATCGGAAACTCTTCTTCCCCCCAGTCCCCGGACACATGATGCAGATCACTATGGCAGATACCCGCGTACAGGATCTCAATCTGAATATCATCGTCGCCCACGGCATGGCGGGAAAACTCATACGGCCTGAAATTTCCACCCTTTTCATCCACGGCCAACCCCTTGGCAGGAATCCGGCCCCCGGGCTGTTCCCCGGACTGTGAAAATGCGGGAATTAAAGAAACGGCAGCCATCGCCGCCAAGGAAAATAACAATTTGATCTTATTCATACTTTTTTATTTAATGTGTGATGTTACTTGAAAATAAAAGACTTAAGCGCCTATCCCCATGATCCGGGCCTGCTTCATGGCCGGATTGCCCTTGATGTCCCCCATTTTCCAGGCTCCGGTGCCGTAAACCACACCCTTCTCCACCGCCCCTTCCAGGCAGTCCAGAAAACCGCGGAAGCACTCCACGGTGCGCTCCATACGGGCCCGGTCATCCTCCGCGGCGGCCAGAATGAAGTAAAACTCCTTGCCGCTGATATCCAGATAGCGGGGCACCGTGCGGTCGATGAACGTCTTCATCTGGCCGCAAAGTGTGTAAAAATACACGGGAGTGGCCAGCACGATCACGTCCGCCCCCACCAGCTTGTCCAGCAGCTCCGCCATGTCGTCCTTCTGGAGGCAGGCGTGGGTGTCGTTGCACACGCCGCAACCGCGGCAGTAACCGATATGCTTTTCCGCCAGGCGCACCTTCTCCACCTCATGGCCCGCGCCGCGGGCGCCCTTCATGAACTCCTCGCACAGGAGGTCGGAATTGCCGCCCTTCCGCGGGCTTGAGGAAATGATCAGAATCTTCTTCTTCATGATACAGCCTCCCTGGTTCAAAGATAAGACTTCCGGTAAATGGCAACGCAATCCTCCACGGACAGCTCCTCACGGTCACACTGGAACAGGAAACCCATGGTCTCCCTGGCGTTCACCGCCATCTTCCCGAACTCTTCCGGCGTAATGCCGTAATCGCTCATGCGCAGGCCGCTGACTCCGCAGTCCTTTTGCAGCCGGTCCAGCATCGTGATGAAATCCATGGGGTCCGCGGCGTCCGGCATTCCCATGGCCTGCGCCATCCGGACAAAGCGTTCATCCGCCACATGCCGCTCAATCAAATGCGTGAAATACGCCTTGCTGATCATGACAAGCCCCGCTCCGTGGGGCAGCTCCTGATGGTAGGCGGACAAGGCGTGCTCCAGGGAATGCTCGCTGGTGCAGCGGCCCACGCACATCACATAGCCGGACAGGGTATTGCCGAATGCCACATGGGTACGGGCTTCCAGGTCGGAACCGTCCGCCACGGCCCTGGGCAGGTAACGGCTGATATGCTCCATAGCCGTCAGAGCGTACATGTCGCTCATCAGGTTCGTGCCGTTGGAAACGTAGCCCTCCACGCTGTGGAACAGGGCGTCAAAACCCTGGTAAGCCGTAAAAAGGGGAGGAACGGTAAGCATCAGGCCGGGGTCCACGATGGAAAGAGCGGGAAACAGGTCCGAATGGACAAACCCCGTCTTTTCATGCGTTTCCTCATTCGTAACGACGGTTCCCGCATCCGCCTCCGACCCGGTTCCGGCGGTAGTGGTAATGGCGACGAGAGGAAGTGGCCTGTTGGTCACAGGCCGCCCTTTCCCGGTGCCGGACGGAATGTAATCCCAGTAATCGCCGTCATTCGTCGCCATGAGGGCGATGGACTTGGCCGCGTCCATGCAGCTCCCGCCGCCCAGGGCGATGATGAAATCACAACCGTGCTCGCGGGCGAACCGCCCTCCGGCGTTGACGGTGGACTTCAGGGGATTGGGCTCCACCCGGTCAAAAACGGCGTACTCAACGCCGAGCTTGTCCAGCTGACCGATGAGGCGGTCCAGATAACCGTTGGACCGGGTGGACCTCCCGTTGGAAATGACGATCATGGCCTTGCGGCCGGGAAGCGGTTCCGCATGCAACTGGTCCAGCTGCCCGGCCCCGAAAAGAAGCCGGGTGGGCACATGCATGATGAATGTTGAGTTGGTATCTTTTAACATGATGACAGGTTCGTTTGACGGCCGCCTTCCGGGCTCCCGGAACATCTTCCGGAAACGGAAAGCAGCGCATTACCTATCATCTAAATGGTTACACTTACTCTAAGGAAAGAAAAATCTTGAAAATAATTTTTGATTTATTTCAAATAATTTATTTCCAATGAATTTTAACGTGATAAAAATAAAGATACTCTTCCGTTTTTTACTCAAAAAAGCCTTTTCCAATCAAGATATTCAGGAAAACGGGGCGGCGCCCGGAAAGGGAAGCATCGGGAGTCCGGTTTTCTTCCGGGATGATCCTCCGGGAACAGTACCGTTTTAATGGGGCAACATCCCGGGCAGATCAACCATGACTTCCGGCATCTCCGGCACCAGCATGGCCCCCTGCTGGTTCCCTGAGCCGACCGCGTTACCGCCTGGCGGAACAGGAAGACTTGGCGGCTTGCAGCTCGGAATTATCCATCTCCACCGCCAGCCAGAACACGCCGACGGCGAGCAGCCCAAAGGCACAGGCCCCGGCGACGGAAAGAACGGTTTTAACCATCTTTCCCGTTCTGATCCTTTCTGCGCATTGATGAATCAGGGAACGCAGGGCCACGGGAAATGAAGGGAGCTGGCTGCTCCATCCTTCTCCGCCGGAGAGGTGTTCCCGGGGATGGAGGTCCGATCTCATGTTCAGGGGATAGGGAAACGGCTCCGGCTTCATCATGGAAAGGTCCAAAGGCATGTACTTCATGAACTCCTTTTAACGATTTTCGTGAATCAGTCAATCCAATTTCACGAAATTAATTCACTTCTTTCGATGGACAATTCACGAAAATCGTGTACCATCAAGCCATGACACCGACCAAGGAGGATGTGAAAAAATGGTTGAAAGCCATCGGAAAGGACCGCGGCTGGCTGGCCATGGAATGCGGCACGGAAAAAGGAACGGTGAACAACTGGCTTTCCCCCTCCGGCCCCTTCCCCGCCAATGCCATCCTGAAAATTCACTCCCTGATGGCTCAATACCAAACGGTTCAGACGGAAGATACGGGCATCCAGCCCAACCGCCTGGTGCTGGAAATTACGGAGGAGCGCATGCGGAGGTATGAAACGGCAGCCTCCGAAAAGGGGGTTCCCCTCCGCCAATGGCTGATGGAGCTGGCGGATGAAGCCGCAGACGCCAACCGGCGCCGGACTGGTTCCGTCCCGTTCCTTCCCCTGGTTGAACAACTCCCGGCCCTTGCCGGACACGCCGCACACCAATATAGAACGCAAATTGTCGGCAACATTGCCGCAGGTTCCCTCACGGAAAGCGACACCGTGCCGTCCACCATCTACATGGAAAGACCGCTGGGCAGGAATGAATACGTGGTGCGCGTGGAAGGAAAATCCATGGAACCCCTCATTGCGGACGGCGCGCTGGTCGTGATGCGGCGCCATACGGCCCCGCCCATCCCCAAACCGGGCACCATCGTGGAATACAACGACGGGCGCGGCGTGACCCTGAAAAAACTGATCCGGCGGAAAAATGCGGAAACCGGAAAACCGGAATACGTGCTTCAGCCCCTCAACCCTGCGTTCAAGGACATTGAACCCATGGACGGAGGCAGCATCTCCGGGGTATACGTGGAAACGCTTGTGAACTACCGCAAGGCATAATGCTCCATCCTCCCAGAAAAAGGCTGTTCCGCAGCTCTCTGTTCCGTTTTGTTCCCTGCCCGGAATAAATAGAGGACCATGGATGAAAGAACTTGTAGGGAGCGGTGGTATTTGATTAGGTAGCGCGAAAACCGCGCCTCCGGATGACGATTGCCGCCTTGTGCCGCATGCCGGCGGCACGGAAAAGCGGATGCGTAAGATTCTCTCTCCAATCGAACTCAACCCGGAATTTTAAAGCCAGCTCTCTCCATGTCCAACACGCAGAACTCCCCCATCGCGCCAGGAAGCGAAAAACATCACTACCACATTCTTGACGGACTGCGCGGGGTGGCCGCCATCGTCGTCGTATGGTTCCACATCTTTGAAGCCTACGCCACGAGCCACGTGGACCAGATCATCAACCACGGTTACCTAGCCGTTGACTTCTTCTTCATGCTCTCCGGTTTTGTCATCGGTTACGCCTACGACAACCGCTGGAAGACCATGACCACCATGGAATTCATCAAGCGCCGTCTCATCCGCCTCCAGCCCATGGTGGCTATCGGGGCCGTTATCGGCGCGCTCATCTTTTATTTCCAGGGCTGTTCCGTATGGGATGTATCCCAGGTCACGGTGATCTCCCTGCTGGTTGCCACCTTCGTCAACGTCCTGCTGATTCCGTCTCCCCCCAGCCTTGAAATCCGGGGCCTGGGCGAGATGTACCCGCTCAATGGGCCGAGCTGGTCGCTGTTCTTTGAATACATCGGCAACCTTCTCTACGCGCTGTTCATCCGGAAACTCTCCACGCGCTCCCTGGCGGTACTCGTTATCCTGGCCGGGTGCGGGCTGGCCTCCTTCAGCTTCTGGGGGCCCAATGGAGACATCTGCTCCGGCTTTGCCATGACCGGCACGGAATGGACGGGCGGCTCCCTGCGCCTGCTGTACTCCTTCTCCGCCGGGCTGCTTCTGTTCCGCCTGTTCAAGCCCGTCAACATCAAGGGTTCCTTCTGGATGTGCGGCATCTCTCTCGCCATCCTGCTGGCCGTTCCCCGCCTGGGCGGAGAAGACGCTTTCTGGATGAACAGCCTGTATGAAACCGCCTGCTTTGCCGTATTCTTCCCGCTCATCCTCCTCTTCGGCGCTTCCGGCAAAATCACCGACCCCTATACGGACAAAATATGCCGCTTCCTGGGCCACATCTCCTATCCCCTGTACATGGTGCATTACCCATTCATCTACCTATACTATGCGTGGGTGAAAAACGGCAACCTCACCTTCTCGGAATCCCTCCCCGGAGCCCTGGCCGTCGTCATCGGAAGCATCCTGCTTGCCTGGATCTGCCTGAAGTTCTACGATGAACCCGTCCGAAGCTTCCTGGCAAAACACTTTTTAAAACGGAAAAACAACCGGTAACCTTCGAGCGAACCTCATCCAATGCATTCCTCCCCCCAAGGTTCCGCTGGCGATGGCCCCCTATGGAAGAAACTCACCATGCCTCGACAACTTCCCAGAATTTTGATTAACAGGATTACGCTGACTTAAGGACTTCCTGATGAAGCACATATTACCCGTAAAAAAGACGGACGGCCAAAGCCATCCGTCTAATAAGACCTAATATCAGTTATTTACCTTTTCTTCACACTTCCACAGTCTGCGTGATGACGACTTTTTCATAAGCTTTGACTCCAGCCACGGCATGATTTCCATCCGTCGCAAGAATGAGCGACCCATGCCGCGTTTCTTCCGCAGCTCCGGCCGACACAGTCACCACTGCGCCGTTCTCCCAGCTTTCCGCGCCCACATCCAACCAGTCGGGTTTTGAGACAAGCGTCCATCCACAACCGACGGCGGCATTCAGCGTCAACAAGGAGTTTCCCCCTTCAGAGGGCAATTCAACGCCCATCAACGGAGCATCAGAATTGCGCTCAACCCACTTGGAACGGGAATATGGTAAAGGCTGTTTATCCAGCCAGTTCATCAATTTCTTATCTTCCACGTGAACCAGAGCGGAAAAGACTTCAGTATTTCCATGAAAGAGCATCTGTGCATCGGTAATGGCGTATCCCTGCGTTGCCGGAGTCGCGGCAATAAGTCTCAGTTCTCCTGAAGCCGTTATATAATACACGTCTAAATTCCGTCCGTGGTAGGCATAAATAATACGAGTCATTTTAATATTGTAAAATTCCTCGGGCATATCCCATTCATAGATGCTCATTACCCCCGGCGCAACCGCAAAATTCGAGAGATGGGAATGATATTTCAACCTGAATTTTTTCATCGCCCCATCGATTTGAAGACTGATGTTAACACCGCCGGCATTGCCGGTTTGCCGCACGGTATGGGCGTAAGCGTAATGATCCTCCGTAGGGTTGCTAAACCTTATAAACGAACACGAGCCCACTTCAAAGATAGCGTTGCTATCCGCAACGAAATTGACTTGCAGGACCATCTTGTCTTTGCTCCACCACCTCCACGGATTGCGTTCGCCTCCGGCAACCATGACCGATGTCCCGTCTGCAGGCTTTAAAATGTTAAACCCCATGGGCCAGCCCTGCTTGACCGTAGCATTGAAATTGCTTACGAGAGGGATACAGGAACAGGAAGTGACCTTAGCCAGCATCCGCTCGGTTTCCAGGGAATCGGATGTTACGGAACCATTCATCGTGACAGGTCCGCTGAACGTTTCACAGCCCTCGTGCGTATTGTCTCCGGTATAAACGGTAGATGCTTCCGGAAGGGCCGCGGCCTCATTCCACACCGTCCGCTCGGCATCGATTACGTGAACGGTTGTGTTTCTGGCATGTTCGTCCAGTCCATCCTGTGTGGCCGCTACCACCCCCTTCGTGGTACGGGCATTCCATTTCTCCTTTTCTTCCTCGCTGACATGAACCGTCTGGTTGTTTTCATGGGCCGTGAAGGTGGCGGCATCCGCCTTGGCATCCAGCTGGGCGGCGTCCGCCTTGGCATTCCAGGCGGTGCGTTCTTCTTCCGTGAGATGCACTGCCGTGTTTTCGGCGTGTTCCGTTACTTCATCACGGGAGGCCAAAGTGACTCCATTAAGAATATTGGTAGTATCCATGATTTTATAATTTGTCACGAATTGATTGAAAACGTTGATGTCTTCTCATCCATGATTAAAAATTAGTGTGACAGATTGGCACTAACGTCGCAGTAAATACCACCTTTGGCTACGACCGCAGTCACTACTTGAAAATAATTATAGTAAATCTCAGGAAAAGAATCATTGATGATTGGAGCTTCCACGTCCCCTGCTCCCCCGCAAATAGTAAGAGACATCCCGGAATTGTTGTAGAACACTACATGAAAAATGACACCGTTATTCTGCGTATTGTATAGGCCTTCAAACAACGTATTCAGCCGGATATATTCCCATGATCCCGGTTGCAGAGTTACAAAAAAACAATCTCCGTTCCGGAATAGTTCACCTTCCGGCAATAACGGTGCAAGTTCCGTCAAAGTTCGCTCGAAATAACGGCCGCCTTCAGCTTTCGCATTCCAGGCCGTGCGTTCTTCTTCAGTAAGATGTACCGTTGTATTTTCGGTATGGTCGTCAAGAGCGTCCTGAGGTGGTACCAGAATTCCCTTGGTATTCCGGGCATTCCATTTCTCCTTTTCTTCCTCGCTGACATGAACCGTCTGGTTGTTTTCATGGGCCGTGAAGGTGGCGGCATCTGCCTTGGCATCCAGATGGGCGGCATCCGCCTTGGCATTCCAGGCGATGCGTTCTTCTTCCGTGAGATGTACTGTTGGGTTTTCAGCGTGTTCCGTTACTTCATCACGGGAGGCCAGAATGACTCCATTTAGAGTATTTATAGTATTCATTGTTTTTGCTTATTATTGTTATTGTAATGAAGTGGCTTAACAACTCTGCTGCCTTTCGTCTCCGATGTGATAAACCAGAAAGTAGCCGTGCCCGTGAAAAGATTGCGATGGTCCCGGATCTTGACCGTTCCAATAGTCAGGCAGCTTCTGCGGTGATTCCCACAGGAGTGCCTTTTTCCCGGACGGGGCAACCGGAATCTGATCCAACAGGCCCGGGCTTGAAGTGTCTTTTATTTACCGAACAAAAAGCAGATATTGTTTCCACTTCAAAAATAATTAAACTATTCCAAATAATTATCATCCAGTTTAAATCGTCGAGTCCGGGCATATGTGACCGGACCTGAATGAATCTGTTCTATCCACTCTAACACAGGTATGTCAATTACCTAGTTTTACGACCACTGAATGCCCAAAAAAACGCAGGGTTGAATTTTGTAAGTATTCCCAAGCATTTCTTTGCGGCGTGCTCGCTCAACCTACATATTCTCCCTCGTCAGCAACCACAATAATCCAACTATCCACCGGAAAATCATCCAGAGGAAAGAGTTTCTTATGCCGGCGAACAGGCTTCCTCTGTGAGAAGGGCTTTTCTTCCTGTAAAATTGCCGAAATATGGCTTCACCCGATTTTCTTAAAATCCCTTATTCAAAATTTCCGGCGCTATCAAAGTCTGCCCGGCTTTTCCAATGGGAAAAATGGAGCGGATGATGGGATTCGAACCCACGACATCAACCTTGGCAAGGTTGCGCTCTACCCCTGAGCTACATCCGCTTGGATGGGTTAGCGGACCGGAAATGGCCGCTGGAGGGTTTATACGCCCGTTACGGAAAAAAGCAATCTTTATTTTGGGATTTTCCCGTATCCCGCCGCTGACCTTTCTGCCGAAGTGCATCAAAGTGTGGCTTATAAATGAAATTCTCTCGTCAGACGAGAAGCCAAATTCTATGCTGTGGCGGCATGAAAGAATTGCTCATTACCCTTATTACGCTGGCGGGCCTGTTCATCGGCATGCATTACCACGATTCCCTGGCAGGGACCGAACAGGCGGACCAGCAGCAGACGGAAGCTCCGGCCTCCGACCAATAGCTTCCGTCCATCATGAACACGGCTTTCCGGAAACCCTGTTGTTCCGCCCTTCTCTGCGGAACAGCCCTGCTGGCTTCCATCCCGCAGACGGTGGCGCAGTCTGCGGACAGCGCGGGAATTCTTTCCACCACGCCCCAGTCCGTGGAGGACCTTCAGCGCATTGAACACCAGCTTCAGCAGGTGCTTCCCCGGGTGCTTCCCGCCCTGGTGTGCATTGAGGTGAATAACGGAAGCGGCTCCGGCATTCTGGTTTCGGAGAAGGGGCTGATTTTTTCAGCGGCCCACGTCGTTGACAAGCAGGGAACCGTGCTCAAGATTATCATGCCGGACGGCACGCGCCTGCCCGGAAAGACCACGGCACAGAACAGCGAGTCCGACGCCGGCCTGGCGGAGATCACTACCAGGCTGAACAAGGACCTTCCCCGCGTGGATAGGGCGGAAAAACTGCCCCGCGTCGGAGACTGGGTGTTCTCGCTGGGCCACGGAGGCGGCCTGGACCAGAAACGCGGCCCGATGGTGCGCCTGGGCCGGGTGGTTTCCCTCAAGAATGGCGTTATCCAGACGGATTGCAAGCTGATCCGCGGGGATTCCGGCGGCCCGTTGTTCAACCTGAACGGTGAATTGATCGGCATTCACAGCCGGGTCGGTTCCGGGCTGGAGGACAACCTCCACGTTCCCATGAAGGATTTTGACGCACTGATGGAACCTCCTCCGGAGGAAAAACCTTCTCTTCCTCCCACTCCGGAGCAGGAGGGATAACCATTTTTAACCACTGACGGTCATGAAACTGCCCTCGTGCTCCTTTCTGCTTCCCCTGGCCTGTTCCCTGCTTCCATCCGCCGTGGCGGAAGGAGCCGGCGGCAGTCTGGATTTTGAACAGCGCATCAACGGAAAGACGGTGCTGAAAACCATTGAACCCGTCCGCGAACGTCTTCAGGAGGTGAGCGCCGTTTTCTTTTCCGGCCATGACGTGATGGTTTACGGCATCGTCCTGAGCCCGGACGGCTACATCGCCACCAAGGCTTCCGAACTCCACTCCCACCAGAACCCGGTGGTCCGGATAGGAACCGCCAAGTATGACCATTTCAAGGAGATCGGCACAGACCCGGCCACGGACATCGCCGTGGTGAAGGTGGACGCCTCCAACCTGTCCGCTCCCGGCCCCGTCAGCCATGAGGCATCTATGGGCATGCTGGTGGTGAGCAACGGCTCCACCACCCGCAGTTCCAGACGTGCCCAGCTCGGTACCCTCAGTGCGGCCCAGCGCCCCATCCCGAACGGGGATACGGCCTATCTGGGCGTAATTTTCTCCACTCCGTGCACTATTCAGGAGGTGGTCAAGGACGGTCCCGCCGACAAGGCCGGAGCCATGGACGGGGATGAGATTCTGGCGGTGGATGGAACGCCCGTCACCACGCTGGAGGCCATTTACCCGATCCTTTCCAAGAAGGAGATCGGGGAGAACGTGACGCTGAAGGTCAGCCGCAAGGGGCAAAAAGTTTCCTATTCCATCACACTGGGCTCCCGGCGGAAGGCGCTGGGGGATGATACGCCCCAGAATTCCAATGACCTGATCAGTGGAGGTTTCAGCAAGCGCCGGGATGATTTCCCCATGGTCCTCCAGCACGATACCCCTTCCCGGTATACGCTGATGGGCGGTCCGCTGCTCAACCTGAAAGGGGAGCTCATCGGCATGAATATCGCCAGAGTGAACCGGGCGGAGAATTACGCCCTGCCTATCAGCGTGGTGCAGGAAAGCGTGAAGCGCATTTTGAAAGACGCGCAGCAGCGGGAAGAGAAGCCCCAGGGAGATTCCTGACCCGTTTTCCGCCCTTATTTCCCGCTTTTTCCGGCACAAAAAACCGCGCGGGATCGTTGTCTTTCCCCGCGCGGTTAATGAAAGAACAGGTCCAGATTACATGCCCGGCACGTCCGCGGCGTCCGGCACCGTCTTGGGCTGCACGGTGGGGTCATAGTGAACGGCCCCGGTCACACGCACGCTGCCGTCCGGCAGAAAGACCATGGAGGGGGTGCCCATCACCTTCTTGTAGTACTGGAGCTTTTCCATGGTGCCGCGGCAGTTGATGCGGGAATACGCCCCCAGCAGCGGAGTGGTGGGGAAAAAGACGTGCACGTTCGCCTTGCCGTCCACCATGCACTGCGGGCGCGTGGTGCCCAGCCAGTCCCCGATGCACACGGCATTGTACGCCACCCCCGTATCGGGGTCCTTCGTCTGCACGTAAAGTTTCTGGACCCCGCGCACGGCAATGGTGCAGATGGAGAAGGTGCACCGCTTGGCGCTGGCCGGAATGGCTACCGTCTGGGACCACATGGGAGTCCCCAGCCTGACGGCGAAGAGGGATTTCTGGGAGGCGAACATGTCCTTCTGGTTGGGCATTTTCACGACCGCCTGCACATGGTAGTTCCCCTCCCGGGAGAGGTCATAGAAGTGCCGCAGGTCAATCTTGCGGGAGACGCTCATGCCGGCGGGAACCTTGAGCGGCGGGAACATGGCGAATTTGGACTGGGGCAGTTCCGCTCCCGCCGTGGAGTGCTCCACATGGATGTCCAGCCAGGAGGAGTATTCCTGGCTCTTCAATTCCACGGGCACGCCGGAGTTGTTGGTCACGGTGAGCCTCATGTACATGGCCTCCCCGCTGAGGAAGGTTTTCTTTTCCGGGACGACTTTCACGTAGATCTGGGCCAGGGCCCCGGACGCGCCCATCAGGGCCAGGAGCAGCATTGCAAGGATGTGTTTCATGGTATGGTCGAGTATGTGTTTTTAAATAGGTCAGCGGGCGTCCCGCACGATCCTGAAGCCCAGGTTGTCCCGGCATTCATCGCGGGAACGCAGGTATTCCACCCTGTTGGTGATGCCGGGGTGCTTCCAGTCCCCGCCGCAGGCTACCGGGCCCGGCGGCTCTTTCACGCGCGCGGGGTCCTTTTCCATGGTGGAGGTCCACTCCATCACGCCGGAGGCCATGCCGCACACGCCCGTTTTTAAATCATAGTCATTGCTGTACCGGTCAATCACCAGAGTTTTATCCCCTTTTTCCCCCGTGTCCAGCATGGCGCCCAGGGCCATCCATTCCCGGCGGGCGGGCAGCCGGTAGCGCGGCTCTCCGGGGGCGACGGGTTTCCAGCTCGCATACGCCCAGGCGTCCCAGAAGCTGACGTTGACCACCGGGGAGCGGGTCGTGATTTTCCTGCCCTTCCATTTTCCTCCCGGCGTATTGGCCGCCGTCCACATGGCTTCCCAGTCCGCGGGAACGTGGGTGGCGCCCTGCTTGTCCGGCTGGTCCGGATGGGAATATTTTTCCCTCAGTTCCGGGGTAAGGCGCGCCCATTGGTCCAGAAAGAGGCGGTAGGATTCCATGGTGATTTCATGCGCGCCCACCATGAGTTCCCCCACGCCGGGCAGGTTGACGAGAACCTCCGTATGGTCACTGGCGGAGAAGTCCGGATAGTGCTTCGGAGCCGGAGGCGGCGCAGGCGCAGCGGTTTCCTCCTGCGGGTCGGAAAGCATGACGACCGCCGCCGCAGTCCCCGCGCCCAGCAGGCCGATTCCCGCCCAGAGCATCCATGCACCGTTTTTTTTGCGGGGTTCCACGGGAACGGTATAGCGGTGGGTGGTGGCCCGCGGGGAAAGCCCCAGCTGTTCCCGGACCGCGCTTATCAGCTCCATGACCTGTTCCCACTGCATCGGCTTGCCGTTCTGTCCTTCCCGCATCCACTCCAGCAGGGTGCGCATGCGGGTGCTCCCGGGCACGTCAGGCATCACCAGGGGGACCAGGTCCGTCCCCAGGCGCTTCATCTGGGCACGGGAGGTTTCTTCATGAAAGCTGCCGGGCATGGCCGTATTCATCAGCCGCACGGCGGATTTGTCATCCAGGAAGATGTGGCGCGGCTCCATGACGTTGAAGGCGGTTTGCAACCGTTCATACTTGTCGCACATGATGCCTGCCGTTTCAATCACTTTCAGCAGGTCTTTCATGGACAGCGTCTGCCCGCGGTCCAGCATGGACTGGAGGGAGAAGCCACCCAATTGTTCACTGGTGACAAACCAGTACCCCTGCGCCTGGGACGCCTCATAAACGGTGCCCAGCACCGGGGCGGTGACCGCCGCGCGCGTGCGCGCCTTCATCAGGAAGTCCTCCACGCTCACGCCCTCCTCATTGCCCGGGTCCAGCAGTTCCAGGAACACGGAGCGGTCCATGCCCTGCTGAATGGCCTGGTAGAGAATTCCCCCCCGCGTGCGGCCAATGAACGCCACCAGCGTGTAGTCGCCGAAGTTGTGGGGGAGGTCGAACATGGGCAATTCAGGCATCAGGGAGGCAGAAGGGAGTCATAGGTGTCGGAAACCGGAGACGCTTCCACAGGGGGAAGCAGGCCGCCGTCGTAAATCTCGGGCATGCCGGCGGGAGAACTCTGGTTCATCTGTTCCAGCAAGAATAGCACAGGGGGGGAGGCATGGCAATCCATCGGTTCACCCTTGTAGTATAATTTGGCGGTGTACCCGTAATATTTGAGGCTTCCGTAGGCGATCGTCTCCTCCTCCGTCAGCGGGGGCATGTAGTAGGTCACCTCCATGATTTCCTCCCCGTCCGCCCAGTCCGCCGGTTCCGTGATGCACCGCGAAGTGGGTTCCGGGGCGTGCGTTTTTTCCACTTTCTTTCCGTTGACCTTGTCAAAGAACTGGACGATGACGCGCAGGTCCTCCGGCCGTACGTTCAGGCCGTCCTTCATCAGGATGGGCACGGTGAGCTTGACGCGTTCCCCGGCGGGGCATTCCGGGTCCCGGTATTCCAGAATGGTGCCGAAGGACATGTCCCCGCGCAGATCCGCGGGGCTGGAAAAACCGGCCTGGAGATGCTGGGCCGCGCGGGCGAAGTATTTCCCCGCCTTTTCCCGCTGGGTGTATACTTTCAGGAAGAATTCCCGGGATTTGTCCGCATTCCGCAGCCATTCATACGTGAGGCCGTAGTAATAAAGCACCACCGGGTTGTCCGGCTCCAGCCTCATGGCCTGCTCCAGCTTGACCACCGCCACCTTCAGGTCTCCGTCAATCTGGGCGTACCGCGCCGCCTTGACGAGCGCCGCCACCTCCTCCGTCATGGGAGGCATGACTTCGTCCAGATTTTCCGCCGCATGGGGAGCCCGGGCGGAGATATTTTCTTCCCCCGGCACGGCAGCCGCCACGGCGGCGGGGGCCGGATCGTTGGCCGGGTCGGACAAATCGACGTCCTTCAGCATTTCCTCCACGGAACGGGGGTTTTCGGAAGACGTTCCCGGAACGGCGGCCACATCCGCGGGTTCCCCGTCTTCAACCGCGTGAGAAGGGTCCTGAGGGTCAGCCTGCACCGGAACGGGTACGGGCATTTCCACCACTTTTTCCACCACCACGGTACGGGCGGACAGGCTGAAGGAGATGCCCACCATCAGCAGCAGGATGAACGCCAGCGCGCCCAGCGTCCAGCAGGCGATGCCAAACGCGCGGTCACGGGCGTTTTTTTCCGGTAAGGGGGAGTCGCTCATACGCCATGCTCCGCATGTTCCCCGTCATCCTTCCGGGCAGGCGGGGCTTCCGCTTCCGGGGTTTCTTCATAGTCAACTACTTCTCCCCGGTAGAGAGACAGAAGGGCCTTCATGAAATCTTCCGCGTTGTTGGGGGAGTCCTCCTTGCGGAATCCGCCGTAGGTCAACCCGTCCAGCCTGATTCTGGCACCTCCGCATTCCGGTTTCAGCGTCGCCACGGCCAGCCCCTTCAGTTTCCAGCGGCGCAAATCCAGCCGGGCAATATCCTCCACGCGGAAAGTCCTGTCCGCAGCCGTCACCTGCCCGCCGTTCAGGGTCATTTTCCTGCCGCGCGTCCTGATCAGGAAGAACAGGGCCACCATGGCCAGCACCATGCAGACGCTTCCAGCCACCCATTGTTCAAAAATCTTGGAGGCGTCATACGGATGGTCCTCCGGCTTGATGGGGTAGCGCATTTCTCCGGAATAGGACTGCCACGCGGCGCTCCACCCCTTTCCGGGGGCGGACATCAGCCCGTAATCCGCCAGCACGGCGGGCCATGCCGTTCCGGTCCTGTCCACGCCGGACGGTATCTTGTACCCTTCCGGGAATTCCACGGTACGCTCCATGACGGTACGCTCCCAGTCCTCCCGGGAAGCGCCGTTTCCGCTTACTTCCCGGTCAAACAGGGCGCCGGCCTCCACAAACGCCTTGTGCATGAAAAACTCCAGGTTTTTTTGGGGATACCCGGCGGAAGCATCGTAATAAAAGTACACTCCGAACCCCAGGAACATGAGAGCCATGATCACCGCCCTGCCGGTAAACCACATGGTCGGCTTACATTCTACCGTGTCAGACTGCATGTTTCTTACATACCAACAATCCCATGCCCTTGACCATAAAAAAAGCGCATGTCCTCCACCTTTGCGGGAAAGAGGGGCGGATTACTCCCCGGCGGAGGGCTCGGACGCATGGCGCGGGAAGAAAAAACACACCGGCGCTTCCTTCCAGGGACGTACCCGGAAAATCGCTTTTTACCTTCTTCTTGGCTTGATTTATTTTGTGAAAGTTAAATAATAACACGCGCAGGGATTGCCTGACGGGGCCATAGCGCCCGGAAACCGCCGCAATCCCTTGCCTTCCCGTACACCGGCACGCATCATTTTACCGCATATGAGACCAAGCAATCCCCAATACCGCCGCATGGACGCCGATCCCGGTTTCAATCCCCAGGCAGACGACCAGGTGGATTCCGACATGGAGCAGGCCCAGCTAAGGCTGGAACAACTGCGGAAGGAAAAGGAGGAGGTGGAGAGCTCCCGCCGCCGCCTGGAGGAGAGCCACTTGCGCAAGGCCCGCTTCATGGACCAGCAGAATGAGCTGGGCGACCGCATGGTGAATGCCGCGGACCTCATTGCCAGGGAGGTGGAAAGCCTCCGGCAGGAGAGCAATGAACTGGAGCAGATCCACATGACCCTGACGCGCAGCCTGAAGATGCTCAGCACCGTGCGTCCGGATGAATGGCCCATTGAAAACACGGACAACCTGATCAGCCAGGGCCAGCAGGTCATTGACCGCTGCGAGGAGGAGTTTGCGGACGCCGTCCAGCAGTGCGCCCGCATGCAGCACACCAAGGTGCTTACGGGCGTGCGCCGTTCCAGCAAGGTGCGCATCAGCTCCCGTGAATTCATGACCCAGTTCCTCCAGGGCCTTTCCTTCCATCTTCCCCTGCTCCTGATTGCCCTCATCATCCTCTTCTTTATCTGGATTTTCAGCCCCTCCGCATCATGATTAAAAGAAAAGCCAAACGCCGTTCCTCAGAACTGGCTGAACTGGACCGCGCTTCCCGGGAAATCGAGAACCGCATCCAGGAATTGGAAGCCTCTCTCAAACGCCCCGCCCAGCAGACGCGCATGCGCCTGGACCGCAATACCATGCCCCCGCCGGACCGCGTGCGGGAGGGTACTCAGAACCGCGCCCTGCGCGCCGTAGTGGCCCGCGACGGCCGCGCCACCAACATGAGGCGGGAACTGCGTGAAAACTTCATGCTGCTGGGCCTGCTGGTCTGCGCCATCGCCGCCTCCTTCTGCTGGATCGTCCGCCTGCTGGAACAGCAGTAAGCCCTCTTCTTATATTACGCACGTTCCCACCATGAGCACGCCCCAAATTGACGTAGCCTACATTGCCAAACTGGCGCGCATCGACCTGACGGAGGAAGAAGCCGCCCTCTTTTCCCAGGACCTGGACAAAGTCCTGGCCTATATCACCAAGCTGGAATCCTATGACGTCACGGGCATCGCCCCCATGAACCATCCGCTGCCCGCCATGGACGTGATGCGGAAGGACGTTCCGGAACCCGGCCTTTCCCAGGAAGAAGCCCTTTCCAACGCCCCCCAGCAGTCCCAGGGGCAGTTCCGCACGCCCAAGGTGGTGGAATCCGCCTGACCTCTCCCGGCCTTTCCTTTTTTCACGTTTCAACCGTTCTTACCCCTTTCTTTCCATGTCAAGCATCCAAGGCACCCTGGCCCAGTGGCGCGACCGCCTGCGCCGCAAGGAACTTTCCCCCGCTGAACTCGTCAACCTGACGGCGGACGCCATTGAGGCGGACCGGACCACCAACGCCTACATCTCCTTTGACCGTGAGGCCGCCCTCCGGGCCGCAGCCGCGGCGGACACCGCCAGCCCCCTGGCCGGCATCCCCATCGCCGTGAAGGACAATATCAACGTCCTGGGCCAGCCGACGCGCTGCGCCTCCCGCCTGCTGGCGCCGTATGCCTCCCCTTATGACGCCACCTCCGTCCGCCTGCTGAAGGCGGCGGGCGGCATTCCCCTGGGCCGCACGAACATGGATGAATTCGCCATGGGCGCCAGCGGTGAAAACTCCGCTTACGGCGTCACGCGCAACCCGAACGCCCCGGACCACATCCCCGGCGGTTCCTCCAGCGGGTCCGCCGCCGCCGTGGCCTCCGCCACCGCCATCGCCGCGCTGGGGTCTGACACGGGCGGCTCCATCCGCCAGCCCGCCGGGCACTGCGGCATTGTGGGCCTCAAACCCACCTACGGGCGCGTTTCCCGCTACGGGCTGGTGGCCTTCGCCTCCTCCCTGGACCAGATCGGCCCCATGACCCGGACGGTGGAAGACGCCGCCATCCTGCTCCAGGCCATTTCCGGGCACGACCCGAAGGACTCCACGTCCGCAGACCAGCCCGTGCCGGACTTTGAAGCCGCGCTGGGCCGGGATATTAAGGGACTTAAAGTGGGCATTCCTGCGGAATACTTCACCTCCGGCAACCATCCGGGCATTTCAGAGGCCGTGCAGAACACCGTGAAGCAGCTGGAAAGCCTGGGCGCGGAACTGGTGGAAGTCAGCCTTCCCCACGCGGACGCCGTGGTGGCCGCCTATTATATCATTGCCTGCGCGGAAGCCTCCTCCAACCTCTCCCGCTTTGACGGGGTGCGCTACGGCAAGCGGGCGGAAGACGCCAACGGCCTGGTGGAGCTCTTTTCCCGCACCCGTGAAGAGGGCTTCGGTCCGGAGGTCAAGCGCCGCATCATCCTGGGAACATACGTGCTCAGCTCCGGCTACTATGACGCCTACTATTCCCGCGCGCAGAAGGTCCGCTCCCTGGTCGCCAGAGACTTTGCGGAAGCCTTCGCGAAGGCGGACATCATTGTGGGCCCCACTTCCCCCGCCCCCGCTCCCAAGATAGGGGATTCCGCGCTGGACCACCTCCAGACCTACCTGGCGGACATTTACACCATCCCCGCCAACCTGGCCGGGCTGCCCGCCATCTCCATCCCCTGCGGAGCCGTGAAGGAAGGAAACGCGGAGCTTCCGGTCGGCTTCCAGATGATCGCCCCCCACTTCCGGGAAGATCTTCTGTTAAAAACCGGATTTGCCCTTGGGAAATAATCGGAATTTTTCAACGCCGGCGCCCGGCAGACTGTCTCACCCGCTATTAAGAATCATGGACACCCGAGAATTCAACGAAATTATCGCCGCGAACTCATCGTGGATTTCTGCTCTCAGAACGGAGGTTGGCAAGGTGGTCATCGGCCAGCAGGCACTGGTGGACAGATTGATCCTCAGCCTCCTCTGCAAGGGGCACGTTCTTCTGGAAGGCGTGCCCGGCCTTGCCAAGACGCTCTCCGTCAAAGCCATGGCGGGCACGCTGCACGCGCAATTCGCCCGCATCCAGTTCACGCCGGACCTGTTGCCGGCGGACCTGCTGGGCACGATGATCTATAATCCGCAGGAAAGGGAATTCACTGCCAAGAAGGGCCCCATCTTCGCCAACCTCATCCTGGCGGATGAAATCAACCGCGCCCCCGCCAAGGTGCAGTCCGCCCTGCTGGAAGCCATGCAGGAACGCCAGGTGACGCTGGGTGAAACCACCTACCCCCTGCCGGACCCCTTCCTGGTGCTGGCTACGCAAAACCCCATTGACCAGGAGGGCACCTACCAGCTTCCGGAAGCCCAGCTTGACCGCTTCCTCTTCAAGGTGCTGGTCACCTACCCCACCCGGGAGGAGGAACTCCAGGTGCTGGACATCATGGCCAGCTCCGCCAGGCCGCCGGAAACCTCACCAGTCACCACGCCGGAACAGGTGGCGGCCTCCCGCGACCTGGTGAACCAGATTTACATTGACGACGCCGTGCGCGGCTACATCGTGGACCTGGTGCGCGCCACCCGTTTCCCGGAAACGGTGGACGTGAAGCTGCGCGGACTCATCCGCGCGGGCGCATCCCCCCGCGCCACCATCAACCTGGCCCTCGCCTCCCGCGCCAACGCCTTCATGCACCACCGCTCCTTCGTCACTCCGCAGGACATCAAGGACCTGGCCCATGACATCCTGCGCCACCGCATCCTGCTCTCTTATGAAGCGGAAGCGGAAAACATTTCCACGGATGACGTCATCGACCACATCCTGACGAAGGTCCCCGTGCCGTGACGGCGGAGGCGGCCGTGTTTCCGCGCCCGCCCTTATCCTTCAGGCCCTGCGGGGCGCCTCATTGAACCTGATTGAACTCAAACAGGGAGGAATTACTTCATGGATAAAGCCTCAGACATTCTCAAGCGCGTGCGCCGCATTGAACTGCGCGCCAGGCACCTGGCCACGGAAAACTTCGCCGGGCAGTACCAGTCCGGCTTCCGCGGCCAGGGGCTGGATTTTGACGACTTCCGGGAATACATGCCGGGGGACGATCCCCGCTTCATTGACTGGAAGGTGACGGCCAGGATGAACTCCCCCTTCGTGCGCCGCTTCCGGGAGGAACGGGAGCAGGCCGTCATTCTGGCGGTGGACGTCAGCGGCTCCATGCACTATGCTTCCTCCGCGGCCCGTGTCTCCAAGCTGGATTACGCGGCGGAAGTGGCGGCGGTGCTGGCCTTCAGCGCGGCCCAGAGCGGGGATAAATGCGGCCTGCTCATTTACGGGAACAGCCATTCCCATTACATTCCCCCGGCCAAGGGCATCAAGCAGACCCTGCGCATCGTGCGTGAAATCGTAGCCAGTAAAAATGACGGGACGGATCAAAGCATTTCCGACGTAGCGCGCCAGCTTGTCCTTTCCCAGAAAAAGGCGGCCATGGTCATCATGATCAGTGATTTCTGGGGAGAACACAACAAGGCCGCCCTGGGCCAGCTCAACTTCAAGCATGATTTTATTCCCATCCGAGTGGTCGACCCCATGGAACTCCACCTTCCGGATGCCGGGCGCGTCATCCTGAAAGACCCGGAAACCAGCCGGAGCATGTTCCTGAACCTTTCCCGCCAGGACGTGCGGGAAGCCCATGCCAACGTAGTGCACCTGCACCGTGAAAAATGGACGCAGGATTTCCGCCGCCTGGGCATCGATTTCCTGGACCTCCAGACCACGGACAACTTCATGCCGCCCCTCCAGGCCCTCTTTTCCAGAAGGTCCCGCAAATTCTCACGCTAACCCTCTCCCCGCCAGTCATGCCAGCACCCGCCGCCTTCCAGACTCCCCCCACGGCCATTCCGGAACCTCCGGCCTTCCCCGCCCTGATGGAGACGCAGTCTCCGGACGCCTACCTGCACGCGGGCTTCTGGGATATCTGGGGCATATGGATCATGCTCGCGGCCATCCTGCTGGCCGTCGCCATCGCCGTCATCGTGCTCATCCGCAGGAAGGGGCGCACCCCTGCCGTGCCGCTCACCCCGGCGGAAACCGCCATCCGGGACATCACGGTGCTCCGGGAAACGCACCCTTCCCTCAGGCAGGCCGCCGTGGAATTCTCCCTCCTCCTCCGGAAATACCTGGTGGGGGAAACCAAGGACCCGGCGCTGTATGAAACCCAGCAGGAATTCAACCGCCGGGCGGACGCGCTCACTGCGCTCCCCTCTGAACTCCAGTCCCCCACGCGCGACCTGCTGGACCGCATGGCGTCCCTGAAATATGAACCGGACACCCCGGAAAACGACTCCCTGGTCAACGAACTGGCGGACGACACGGTCCAACTCATCAACGACATCGAGGCTGACGCCCGCCGTACGAAGGAGGAAACGGACCTCGTCGTCAAAAAACCTGCCGCACGCTCCAACCAACGCTAGCACACCATGACGGAACACTTCCAATTTGCACAACCTGAATGGCTCTACGTCCTTCCCTTCATCTTGTGCCTCATCATCCTCCGCCGCAGGCGGGGGGCGGAAGGCTCCATCACGTACCCCACCGTGCGCTTCATCGCCTCCCTGGCGCGCACGCCCCAGTCCCTGGCCGGGAAAATAGGCGCCGTCTGCTTCGTGCTGGCGGCATCGGCCATCGCCATCGGCCTGGCCCGCCCGCAGAAGGTGGAAGACAAAACCTTCCGCACCGTCAACGGCATTGACATCATGATCGCCTTTGACCTCTCCTACTCCATGGAGACGCCGGACATGGTCCTCAACCGCATGCCCATCAACCGCCTGGTGGCGGCCAAGCACGTCATCACCCAGTTCGTGGACAGCCGCCCGGATGACCGCATCGGCGTGGTGGGCTTTGCCGGAAAAACCAAATCCTTCTGCCCGCTCACGCTGGACCACGCCCTGGTGAACAGTATCATCCGTAACTTCCACCTGCGCATGATCCAGGCGGACGGCACGGCCATCGGCTCCGCCATTGCGGCGGCGGCCACCCGGCTGGATGACCGCAAGGACACCAAATCAAAGATCATCATCCTGGTGACGGACGGGGCCTCCAACTCCGGCCAGATTTCCCCGCTGGTGGCGGCGGAAAACGCGGCCAAGCTGGGCATCAAGATTTACACCATCGCCGTGGGCACGGAAGACGGCACCCTGGCGAACGGCATGGTGGTGCAGGGCGAATTTGACGAGCCCACCCTGCGGAAAATAGCCCAGATCACGGGCGGGGAACACTTCCGGGCCACCAACATGGCCTCCTTCAACAAGGCGTTCACCTCCATCGGCAAGCTGGAAAAAAGCGAGGCCAAGGTGCAGACTGTCCGCCACATTGAGGAGTACTTCATGTACTTCCTCGTCACGGGCGCCGCGCTGACGCTTCTGGGCCTCTCCCTGCAAGTGCTCAAACCCGCTCCCGCTCCGTAACACCATCCTTTCCCGCCATGACCTTCCTTTATCCCAACGTTCTGTACGCGCTCATCCTCCCCGCCCTGCTGGCAGCGGCGGCCTGGTGGCTGTGGCGCCGCCGTTCCAGAAAATGGGAAGTGCTCGTCTCCCCGGAATACAGGCAGGAGCTGGTCCACGCTCCGGCCACCTGGCACCGGGTGCTCCCCGTCATCTTCGCCGTGCTGGCCTCCATCTTCGCCATCCTCTCCATCGCCCGCCCGGTGGACGGCTACACGGAAGTCAAGGAAATCCCCAAATCGCGCAACATCCTGATTGCCATTGACTGCTCCCGCTCCATGCTCAGCAAGGACGCCTCCCCTACGCGCCTGGGAAGGGCCAAAACCGCCGCCTACGACCTGCTGGACGCCCTGCCGGGAGACAACTTCGGCATCATCATCTTCTCCGGGGACGCCGTCCTGCTCATGCCCCTCACCCATGACCACAACGCGCTGAAGGAAACCATTGAACAGCTTCAATTCGGCTGGGTCTCCCAGGGGGGCACCAATCTGGAAAACGTCGTGCGCCTGGCCCTCCAGACCTTCAAGCGTGACAAGGAGGCGGACGCCAGAAACGCCCTGGTCATCCTGAGCGATGGAGAGGACACCGTCAACATCACCTACAAGACGGCGGAAGCCGCCCGGCAGCATGAACTCATCATCGTTACGGCGGGCATCGGCACCACCATCGGCACCACCATTCCGGACGAACAATCCCCCTCCGGCCTGTACCGGGACCGCCGCGGCCAGCACGTCGTCTCCAAGCTCAACCCGGAAAGCCTGCAATACCTGGCGCGCCAGACGGACGGGCAGTATGTGCAGCTCTCTGACGGAGCGGCGCTCAACCGCTTCGTCAAGGACATTGCGGACCGCCTGGACGTCACGGAGGGCCGGGAGGAAGTGCGCCGCGTGCCGAATGACCGCTTCATCATCTTTGCCGTTCCGGCCCTCATCTGCCTGATCCTCACTCTTCTGGCAGGCACCCGCTGGCGTTCCTTCCGGCGTTCCGGACGCCGCGGCACAGCCGCCCTGGGGGCCGTGCTCCTGTTCTGCGCCGGCCTGCTGGGCACGGAAGCCCGTGCGGACACAAGCGCACTGGACAACGTCACGGACCTTCTGCGCACCGGAAAAACGGAGGAAGCCGTCAAGGCCATTGACGGCATGCTCTCCGCACCGGACCTTGCGGAAGAAACGCGCCAGGCGCTGGAATTCGCCAAAGGTTGGCTGGAAAAGAAGGAAGGCAACGCCAAGGAAGCCGCGGAAGCCTTCTCCCAGGCGCTTCTTTCCCCCAAAGCCAGCCTCCAGGCGGACTCCCACTTCAACCTGGGCAACCTGGAAGCCGCCCAGGCGCGAAAAACCATGACCTTCTCCAGGCCGGAAGAGGAAAAACCGCAGGCACAACCCTCTTCCATTGATGACCAGATCAAGGAAATAGACGCACGGCTGGCAAAAATCCCCGTGGCAAAGGAACACGTCAAGGAGGCCGTCAAGCGTTTTGACGACGCCATTACCGCCTACCGGTCCCATGAAGGAGCCGCCGCCAACAAAGAAGACATGCTCCGTTATGACAAGGCGCTGGACGAATACCGCAAGCAGCTGGAGGAATTAAAGAAGAAATTGGAAGAGGAAAAGAAAAAACAACAAGAGCAGCAGGATCAGCAAAACAAGGATCAGCAAAACAAGGATCAGCAAAACAAGGATCAGCAAAACAAGGATCAGCAAAACAAGGATCAGCAAAACAAGGATCAGCAAAA
>DBGCTZ010000025.1:0-1194 GCA_048388685.1 Akkermansia sp.
GTGCTGTCATGCACATTCTGCAAAGATTCTTTTTCCCTCATTCATGATGTTAACTGCTGCATTTACATCACGGTCCATTCTGTTACCGCATTCACAGTAATAAATCCTATCAGCTAAAGACAATTCTTCTTTTTTCTTTCCGCATACACTGCAAATCTTACTGGATGCAAAATAACGGTCTACTTTGATCAGATATTTTCCTCGTTCCTCCAGTTTATATTCCAACATAGACAGAAACAGGCCATATCCATTATCATGTACACCTTTTCCAAGATGAAGTCCTCCTGCCATCCCTTTCAGATTCAGATCTTCCACGCATACTGCATCGAAGCTCTCAGCAAGACTGGCACTGAGTTTATGCTGAAAGTCTTTTCTTTGATTTCGGATCTTTTCATGGCACAGTGCAACTCTTTTCTTCTGCTTCTTATAATTCTGACTGCCTTTCTGACATCTGAACAACTTTCTCTGTTCCCGTGCAAGCTTTTTCTCTGTATTCCGATAGAACATCGGATATTCAGCTCTTTTACCGGTAGAAAACACACACATTCCCTGCATCGCAAAATCGATCCCAATAAATTTTTCTGCCGGTCTTTTTTCTGCTGTTTGGTTTTCACAGCAAAACAAAAAACTGGCAAAATATTTTCCTTCCAGAAAGATATTTCCATTCACTACGTTTGTTGTATAAGATTTTCTTGATGACTTCTTTGATTTGAAACGCGGAAATCCTGCAGATGGTTCACGAAAAAACTTATGGAATGCGCTTTCCAGATGCATCTGTACATTTGCTAACGCCAATGAATCCACCTGCCAGGGATATTCTTTCTTGTAACTGGCTGGTGTGTTCCTTAACATCTTTTTTTCTTTTTTATAATGTTCCATTTTGTCAGCAAGCATACAGTTATAGATGAAGCGACTGCAACCGATTGTTTTATCTATTTGCACACGTTGTTCTGCATTTGGATAGATTCTTATTTTTACTGCCCGATTTATTTTCCTCACCTTATTCCTACATATGAATGATTTCAACCATCGTTTTTTGAACAATATGTTCTCTTTTTATTATTATAATACAATCCCAACACGCGAACAAGTGTTTTCTTTTTCGTTTATAAAATTCTTTTGAGCATTTATGCTCAGATCTACAATTCATCTCCCACCTATAGAGGAAGGAGAATTCTTGCTATGTTATGTTAA
>DBGCTZ010000026.1:0-1443 GCA_048388685.1 Akkermansia sp.
CTTTTACGCTCGTGGCGGTATTTCTCGATGATCTGCAACGGCACGTTCAGCAGGCGGATGGCCGAGGGCGTTTCGGTCTTCTGGCGCCGGATGTGTATCCAGTACGTTCCGTCGTCCGACTGCGTGATGTCTTTTTCGGACAAGCGTTTCAGGTCGGCGTAGGACAACCCCGTGAAGGTAGCGAAGAGAAACCAGTCCCGCACCCGCTGGAGGTTGGGTTTATCGACGGGAGTTTCCATCAGCTTTTTGAGGTCTTCGAGTTTCAAATGGCGGCTCTTGCGCCGGGGCAGTTCCGGGTGCAGCTTCCCGTAAGGGTCGCGCCGGAGTGTACCCTGACTGACAGCCCGCTTGGTCATTTTCTTCAACCGGTAAAGATGCTCGTGTACTGTCTTGGGTTTCATTTCACGATCTGTACGCAGGAATATTTCAAAATCATCGTAGAACTCCCGGTCAAGGCTCCGCAACGCTACATCCTCCTTTTCCTTCCTTTTTTTCACGAAGGAGGCTAAAATATTATAGGAGTTCTCGTAACTTTCATAAGTTTCTTCCTTGCGATCCACGCCGACACGCTTGCGGAACTCCTCGTTATGCTCGCGGAACAAGGCAAGGAGGGTGAACGGTTTCTGCCCGATTCCTTCCACGGCGTTTTTGACCAGCTCGGCCGTCACGAAACCGAGGCTTTTACGAATATGACGGTAATGTCCGGTGATTTTTTCGGTCAGTTTCTCTATTGCCAGGTTTACCGTTCGGGCGTTCTCGCTTCGTCCGTTCGCCCTTTTGGTTTCCGGATTCCAGAGCGATGGATCGACAAACGCGTTGATATTGATCGGGGCCGACTTGGCGTCGATGCTTACCTTGCATAACAATTTACATGTTCCGTCCTTGCGGACTTTCGTGCGGTTGATGTAGAACAGCAGGGAGAACGTGCTGCGACGTTTTATCTCTTTATTATTCGTTTCCATAATCGTTGTGAATTTGATTGTCAATGATAGATTAAATAGCTACGGAGAAGCGGCCGGCAATCTTTTCCTCTAAAGACCGGGTATCCATGTCGATCTTGTCATCGGTCACTTTGGCGTAAATCTGCGTCGTGGAAATGCGGCTATGCCCCAGCATTTTACTGACGGTTTCAAGCGGGACACCATGCGAAAGCGTGATCTCGGTGGCGTAGGTATGGCGTCCGCAGTGAAAGACGAGTTTCCGTTCAATTCCGCAAATGGCGGCAATACGTTTCAGTGTCCGGTTGAGTTCGTTGTTGCTGTACATCGGCAGCAGTTTTCCTTCCGGGGCCATATCCCGGTACTTGTCGAGGATGAGCAACGGTATGTCGAGCAACGGCACTTCATAGTCGATTTTCGTCTTCTTGCGGGCGGTCTTGATCCATACCTCACCGTCCTCGGCCACTTCCAGATCCTCCGTCGTCAGGCGGCACATGTCCCCGTA
>DBGCTZ010000027.1:0-97059 GCA_048388685.1 Akkermansia sp.
GATAGGTCCCGCAAGAGTAGGTCGCCGCCGGGATTTTTTTCATCAGGCCCCGCCAGTATCATCCACTGACGGGGCCTGTTCTCTTTCTTGATCAATTCAAATGCTTCCTTTTACTTTATCAGATAAGGCAGGTCCGCCCCCTCCTGATTAAATAGTCTCACGTCGCAGAAGAAGAATAACGATTCAGGAAACGGGCACATTTGTGCCATACAAATTGAAGTTACCTTTTCCCTTTTTCTAGTGAAACCAGATTTTCATGTTCATAATCCTATGATTTTAAGAGACCGCCTGACGGATTCCGCCGCCTCCATGGTGGCGAATGACCTGGTCCTTCAGGCCGCCAACGGGTAAATGCCTATGGGGCGGCAGGAGAATCCCTGCTGGCCGGAACGTCCCTGTACCAGAGCGGCAGCATGGAACTTCCGGCACTGGCGCTGGGCGCGGAAAAGAGCGTGTACCACATCACCTGCACGGGAGTGGACAGTCTCCAGATTATCGGCACGAGCCGGACGATCTCCCTGAACGGCTTCAACCTGGACCTGCTGGGAGATTACGGCTTCTTCTCCTTCACGTTCGGTGAGGGGGACAATTCCGCCACCTTTAACCTGGCGGACCTGGCAATCACGGCTGTCAATGGCGATCAAACCTATACGGGGTATTCCGAGACCCAGGACGGCACCACAACGCTGTATTTCGGCAATCCGGAGGCGACCCAGACAGCCTTATTCTGTTGCGAAGGCGGACATGCTGTTCAGCGTGCCGGAGCCCGCCACGGCGACGATCAGCCTGCTGTCCCTGGCGGTGCTCGCGTTCCGCCGCCGCAGGAGCTGAACTGGTCTTTTCCCTTCACCTTACCTCTAATGCCCATGGTCAGCAGTTGACGATTGAAAAGGAAAATTCCGGCAGTTATAGTTGCGTTCCAGCAATTTTAACTCAGATGAAATATCTCCTGCCCTTCCTGTTTCTGTGTCTTGGTTCGGTATGTTCCGCAAAAGAGTTGAAGATCTTTTTGCTGACGGGCCAATCCAATTCCCTGGGAGCAGTGAAGGGCAGTCCAGCTTCTCCGGAACTGCTGAAGAAGTATGAACCGGAGAAAACGCTGTACTGGCATGAAAACTTCGGCCAGAGGGAAGGGGTGTTTCCCGGCGCCTCCACCGCCTGGGAGCAGGTCCGCCCCGCCATGCCGTGCTATAACGGCAGCCTGTGCATGGGGCCGGAATACGGGTTTGCCTTTACCGTGGAGAAGAACGGATGGTTCAGGGATGGGGACGTGGCTATCGTGAAAGCCTCCCGCGACGGCGGGGACAATTCCCATTGGCAGCGGAACGGGCAGGCTTACAAGGCGCTGGTGCAGGCCGTTAAAAACGCCTGGGACGCCGTGGACAAGTCGAAATATTCCAAGGTGGAGTTTTCCGGCCTGTTGTATTTGCAGGGGGAGAGCAATGGGGGAGGTTCCGTTCCGGAAAGCGCCTCCCGTTTTATGGAGCTTCTGGGCAATCTGGCGGCGGACCTGAAGCCGTATGGAGATACGTCCGCCCTGGCTGCCCAGAAAGCCGTCATCGGAGAGAACGCCAACTGGAGCAGCAGGAATGAGAGTGATCCGGAGACGGGCAACGTCACCGGCGGCCTGGAAGGCCGTGATACGGAGGTGCAGGGAAAGACCACCCACCGGCTCATGAAGGAACTGGCGGCCTCCCGGCCCTCCCTGGGGTACGCTCCCACCCGGGACCTTCCCAAGCTGACAGCGGGGGATAACATGGGGGTGCATTACAGCGGGAAGTCCCAGATCAGCATAGGCGCCCGTTTTGCCTATGAAGCCGCCCGGCTGGCGGGGAAGGATGTCGGCTCCGTCCGCAGCGGCCGTTATGAAGCTTCCCTGGGCTCTCCGGACGCCTGGATGAACCGGAAAACGCCGGGCAGGAACGTGTGCGTCTGGAATGTGGCTTCTTCCGTCAAGCCCAGCCTGGTATCGGGCTCCGTGAAACTGTTCGGCATCCGGGTGGAGGATCCCGCCGTTGATACCGTGGTTATTCAGAGTGCGGGCGCTTCCGGGGACCGGTTGGTGCTGGGGCCCGGCGGCATCCACCTGGCGGAGGGAAAGAATTTGCAGCTCAGGACCAATGTTCAGTTCGCGGGACGCCAGTCATGGAATATCCCGGGCGGCTCCGCCGTGGAGATTGAGCCTTTCCCGCCCGCTGGCGGTCTGGATGGGAAAATTTTTCCCGTCCGTTTGTCCGGTCAGGCGGAGATTCAGGTAGTGCGCGGTGAAGGCGCAGCGGAAGCGGCGGCCATGGCCCGCGTCGTGCTGAAGCGGGTGCAGGCCGCTTCCCTGAAATGCTCCTGGACGTTGTCCGGAAAAGTGGAAATGTCTCTGGAGGATGTGAAGGGTCAGGCCCTGAATCTCGGCAGAATCCTCGTCAAGGACGGCGCTGTTCTGAACCTGAATGGCGCCAAACTGCCTGCGGGCAGTATCGTCAATCAGGGGGGCACGGTGAATCCGTAACGGACGGGCTATACGGGCCCCGTGCAGCGTGCCCCCTTGGGCAATTCTTTTCCGCCGGGGAGGGAGAAAAAATGTGTCTTCAAGGCGACCGCGGGAACGTTCCCCCTGCCTCTTATTCACAATTCCGGCATGGCCGGGAATCCGTTCAGCAGTGTGGACGGCGTTGTTTTTTACCCCTGTTTATTCACAGGAAGCCAAGTCCGGGGAATGCTCGCCGTGAAGGCTTTTGCACTATATTTGGCGTACTTTTTCCTTTATGGATGCGTTATGTAGTAGTATGGTCCAGCCATGAGATGCGTTCAGTGCGGTCATTTGGAGGATAAGGTGATTGATTCCCGTATGTCCAAGGACGGGACGACCATCCGCCGCCGCCGCGTCTGCCTGCGGTGCGACTACCGTTACACGACCTATGAGCAGATCGAACGCACGGAATTGCGCGTGGTCAAGAGGGACAACCTGCGGGAGGCTCTGAACCGTGAGAAAATTCTGCGCGGTCTGGTGAAAGCCTGTGAAAAGCGCCCCGTGAGCATGGACCGCCTGGACCGGGCCGTGGAGGAAATCATTTCCGAGCTGCACCGTGACCATCTGCGCGAAGTCCCCTCCAGCGAGATCGGCAAGAAGGTCATTGAAAAACTGTACGCCATTGATCCCGTCGCTTACATCCGTTACGTCTCCGTATACCGTCAGTTCTCTAATGTGGAGGAATTCATCCAAGAGATCACGCAAATGCGCCACCAGACGCTGATTGATCCCCTCCAGCGCAAGCTTCCCATCCTTTAAGTTTTTTTCTTTTCCATGATCGGCTTCAGAAACAACAGACCGCTGCTCAAGCTTGGTGATTGTCTGATCACCGAGTATGGGGACCAGTGGCTGGCCGATGCCCTGGAACATGCCGCCCGGCGCGCCGGAACCACCCTGCCGTTCAAGAAGGACCTGATCGCCTCCGTGCGCTATTATCTGGAACATGAGTGTGATTTGTCCGTGATGCGGGTGTCGGAACTGTACGGGCGCCTGCGCCGCATGCTTAAGGAAGTGGGCCTGGAGCACCTGGCCAGGGAGCTGAAGGAGGAAACCCCTCCCATGACGGTCAGCGTGGCGGACATCGCCCGCAGCGTGCCGTTCTGGCTGTTTTTTGCCTGTGAGCTGAAAAAGCAGGTGGAGGAATTGCAGGGGCACGGCATTACCAGATACTGCTTCACGGGAAGGAAGGAATGCGTGATGGCTCTCCAGGGCAGGAAGCGGTGGGACCGTTCCTGCCAGACCCTGCTGGAAGACCTGGACTTCCTCCTTTCCCGCTATGAGGAGCAGGAAAGGAACCATTGACCGGGAAGCTTACCGGAATCTTATTTCCCGCGGCTTCCGTTCCGGCATGCGCCTGAGCTGCACGGTGGGTGTGCCGAGGACAAGGGCCTGATGGACCGCGTGGCCTTCCGGCAGGTGCAGGGCGCGCAGAAGAGGCTTGTACCGGAATGCACGTACCCCCAGAACCAGCCCGCCCATGTAGCAGCTTCCCAGCCCCTGCGCCGTCAGGGCAAGCATGATGTTCTGGGAGAGGACGGTGGCGTCTTCCCGCGCGGTTTGTGACGCCGGACCGGTCAGCAGGAGCAGGGCCGGGGCTCCGTACAGGACGGGGTCTTCCCCCCGTGCCGCCGCCCGCCTGCGCAGGGGCTGCGTGGCGCTTTCGGAAAGTACGGCTTCGTAATCCTGCGGAGCCATGAACAGCCGGGCCAGGAAGCGAGTGACGGGGAAATGGGCCAGTCTTTCCAGTTTGTCGTACATGCGCAGGAGGGCTGTTCTGATGCTGGAAAGCGTTTCCGGGTCTTCTACAGCCATCAGCGCGATGCTTTGCGCATTCAGGCCGGACTGGGAATATTCCGCCGCGCGGCGCAGCAGGTACCAGGTTTCCCGGCTGACGGGGCCCGGCTTGAAATGCCGCACGCTTCTGGTTTTCATGAGCAGGTTCAGCACCTCCCCCTCTCCCGGAATGGGACCGATGGGCTCGGCGCCCTTTATCCCGGCATGGGTGATGGCCTGCCGCGGGCAGACGGCTACGCAATGTCCGCAGCCGATGCAGTGTTCCTCCGCCGCGCCTTTCAGGGAATCAAAGCCGCAGAAGCGGGTGAGGAAGCAGGCTTTTTCACATAAATGGCAATGGATGCACTTGTCCTGGTCGATGGTCAGTTTCATGTCTATATGTATCAGAATTCCCGCCAGCATAGGGAGACAGGGAGTTTTTGACAAGTAGGCACTATTTTGTAATATAGTGTCAAAAAGGATACTGCAACCATGAAAAAGCCTTCCTCCTCTTACCGTTGCCCCTGCGGCGTCACGCTTTCCCTGATCGGCGGGAAGTACAAGATCGTGATCCTCTGGCACCTTTACCAGAAGGCTCCCGTGCGGTTTAACGAGCTTCACCGGATGATCCCGGAAGCCACCACCAAGATGTTTACCCAGCAGCTCCGGGAACTGGAAGCGGACGGACTGGTGGAACGCAAGGTTTATCCCGTCATTCCTCCCAGGGTGGAATATTCCCTCACGGCTTTCGGCAGGAGCGTCCTGCCCGTACTGGAAGCCATGAATGAATGGGGCGCCTCCTACCTGGCGGGACGCGGGGAATAGCCGTCGCTACAGGTGCTTCGGCGCGGGTCCGTTGATGATCTTGCGGGCGCGGCGCAGGGCGGCGTCAATATTCTCACAGATATTGTAGCGCTTTAGTTCCCGGTAAAAGGGCGCGTGGCGGATCACGTCCAGGGGCTGGGGCTGCACGCCGCAGACCAGCAGGGTGGAGCCGTGTTCACGGCACTGGTGGCAGAAGTCGGAAAGGACGTTCAGCCCGGTGGCGTCCAGTGCCGGAACCAGGCGCATGCGCAGGATGACCACCCTGGTGTCATGTTCCAGCGTTTCCAGCACCTGGTCCTTGAATTGTTCCACGGCGCCGAAGAAGAAGGGGCCCTTCACGTCAAATACTTCCACGCCTTCCGGGATGCTAAGCCTGGCCGTGGAACGGCCTTCGTCATCTTCCTTGTCGTTATCCAGCAATTCGTTCTTGATGGCGGAAACGTCGCTGATCTGGGCCATGCGGCCCATGAAGAGCAGGGCGGCGAGCACCACGCCCACCTCCACGGCCACGACGAGGTCCACAAAGACGGTTAGCAGGAACGTGATCACCAGCACCGCCGCATCCTGCCGCGGTCCTTTCAGGAGGCGCCTGAACGTGTGCATCTCGCTCATGTTGTAGCACACCACCGTCAGGATGCCCGCCAGCACGGCCAGCGGAATTTGCTGCGCGTACTGGGCAAAGGCCATCAGGATGGCAAGCAGGGTCAGCGCATGAATCATGCCGGAAACGGGGCTTTTGGCCCCCGCTTTGATGTTGGTGGCGGTGCGGGCGATGGCCCCGGTGGCCGGAATGCCGCCGAACAGGGCGGAACCGATGTTGCCGATGCCCTGGGCAATGAGCTCCATGTTGGGCTTATGACGTCCGCCGGTCATGCCGTCCGCCACGGAGGCGCTCAACAGGGATTCAATGGCCGCCAGCAGGGCGATGGTAAAGGCCGGGGCGGTCAGCGCTCCCAGGTTCTGCCACTCAATGTGGGGCAGTGAGGGGAGGGGAAGTGTGTTCGGAAGGCTGCCGAAGGCCTGTCCGATGGTGGTGACGGGCAGGGCGAACGCCACGGAAACGGCGGTCATGGCCAGCATGCCCACCAGCATGGCCGGCACCCTGGACCAGAAGCGGCGGCTCAGCAAGGTAATCACGACGGTGCCTGTGGTCAGCCCGAACGCCGCCCAGTTGATGGTGTGGAAGTAGTTGAAGTAGCACGCCCATTTTTCAATGAATTCCCCGGGGATTTTTTCCGCAATGGTCAGGCCGAAGATGTCCTTGATCTGCGTGGAAAAAATCACCACGGCAATGCCGGAGGTAAACCCCGTGGTGACCGGGAACGGGATGAAGCGGATGAGCGCCCCCATCCGGCAGAAGCCCAGCACAATGAGAAAGAGGCCCGCCATCAGCGTGCAGACCAGCAGCCCGGAGGCATGGTACTGTTCCAGCACGCCCATGATGATGATCACGAAGGCGCCGGTCGGGCCGCCTATCTGGTACTTGCTTCCGCTGAACAGGGAGATGAGGAAGCCGGCCACGATGGCGGTGATGAGGCCCTGGGAGGGGGAAAGCCCGCACGCAATGGCAAAGGCCATCGCCAGCGGAATGGCTACCACGCCAACGGTCACTCCCGCGAAGAGGTCCGCCAGAAAGGTTTGCTTGGTATAGGTCTTGAGAGAGGAAAGGAGAGCAGGTTTGAACATGACTGCCGGAGGTTGGTCGGCCACGGTATAACGCCGCCGCCGGAGGGGATGAAAACGTCCCCTGTCCTGCGCACGGAGGCGCGCCGCGGAGACGGACGGCAGGCTCCCCATTCCGTCCGTTCCCCGGCAAACCGGCGTTATTGGGAAAGAATGTCTTCCCAGTCGGCAATGCGGCGGCGGGTATTCTCGGAATTCGGAGCCCCGGGGTTGGTACGCTGGGCGAACGCTTTTGTCAATTCAAATACGTCGCGCGCATCCGTTCCGTATGCGTCTGAAATGGAGTCAAACTGCTCATCGCTCAACTGGTTGAGGGGCGTACCCGTGGAAATGCTCATGGCGACGGCCTTCCCCACCAGCTCATGGGCCTTGCGGAAGGGAACGCCGCGGCGCACCAGGTAATCCGCCAGGTCCGTAGCCAGCAGCATGGGGTCGGAAGCCGCCTCCAGCGCGCGCGCCGTGCTGACCGTCATGGCGGCGATCATCTCTGCGTTGACGTCCAGGGCCAGCTTGATCGTGTCGATGGAATCAAAGAGGGGCTCCTTGTCTTCCTGAAGGTCGCGGTTGTAGGTCAGGGGGAGGCCCTTGACGGCCACCATCACGGCGGTAAGGTTGCCGTACAGGCGTCCCGTCTTGCCGCGGGTCAGTTCCGCCACGTCCGGGTTCTTCTTCTGGGGCATCAGGGAGGAGCCCGTGGTATGGGCGTCGGAAAGGGTGGCGAAGCCGAATTCAGCCGTGCACCACAGGATGATGTCCTCGCTCATGCGGGAGAGGTGGGCGCCGATCACGGCCAGGTCAAACAGGGTTTCCATGATGTAGTCCCGGTCCGCGATCGCATCCATGGAATTCTCCGTTACGGCGTCAAAGCCCAGTTCCGCGGCAATTCCGCGGCGGTCCAGGCAGATGGTAGAACCGGCAATGGCTCCGGAACCTAGGGGGGAAACGTTCAGGCGCCTGCGGCAGTCCGTGAGACGGTCCGCATCCCGGTTCAGCATCTCCACGTAAGCCAGCAGATGGTGGCCCATCGTGACGGGCTGGGCGCGCTGCAAATGGGTATAGCCCGGCATCATGGCGTCCGCGTATTCTTTCGCCTTCATCACCAGGGCGCGCTGCAGGTGGCGCACTTTTTCCAGGATTTCATCAATCTCCGCACGGCAGTAAAGCCGCGTATCCGTAGCTACCTGGTCATTGCGGGAGCGTGCCGTATGCAGCTTGGCCCCCGGCGCGCCGATGCGGCGGGTGAGCTCGCTTTCAATGTTCATGTGCACGTCTTCCAGCTCGCGGCTCCAGGTGAAGTTCCCGGCCTCAATATCCTTCAGGATGTCCCGGAGCCCGGCTTCAATGGCGTTGAACTCCTCCTGCGTGAGCAGGCCTGCCTGGAGCTGTGCCCGCGCATGGGCGATGGATCCGGCAATGTCCTGGCGGAAGAGCCTCCAGTCGTAGGAGACGGATTCGCCGTAGCGTTGAACCAGATCAGCGGTGGGTTTAGAAAATCTGCCTTTCCACATGACCCCCATGTTGTGCCCCAAGAGCTTCCGTTTTAAAAGCCTGAAATGGGTAATGGGGCAGATTCCCCGGAGATGAAAAAGAAATCACCGGCGCCGGAAAACGGAGAGCGCCGGAAAGGAGCGGGAGAGCTGTGAACCATGGCTGCCTTTTCCCTGTGGCGGCAGGGCGGAATATGTTACCATTCCTCCGTGTGCATGGATGATGAAAGGCCCTTCAGACGGGAAGATTTGCGGAAACGCGCGGAAGCAAGGGCTGCGGAACTGGCCGCGGAGGGGGTGGAGCTTCATCCCGTAACGGCTTCCGGGCGCAATCTGGCAAGAAAGTTCTGGGGGAAGGAATGGATGAAGAGCCTGGGCGCGTGCGAGGTGTATGGCATGCGGCTGGCTCCGGGGCGCACGTACCTGCGCTATGGCTGCGTGCTGGACCTCAAGACGGTTCCGGGCCGGATGGATGCCCTGGTGATGGGGGAGCATCTGTATGAGGTGCGCGTGGAGGCGAACCCCCCGGATGAAGAGACGCTGGCGCGGCTCCGCGAGCGGTGCGCCGGGCATGTAGGCTCCTGGATTGACCTGCTGAAGGGGAATGTTTCTCCGGAGCTGATGGAAATCCTGTGTGACCCGGAAGGAGGGCTCTTTCCCCGGCCGGAGGAGTGGCGTTTTTCCTGCTCGTGCCCGGATTGGGCGGATTTATGCAAGCATGCGGCGGCGGTTTTGTACGCCTTCGGCGTGATGCTGGACGAGCAGCCGGAGTTGTTGTTCACGCTGCGCGGCATGGAGGCTTCCGCCCTGATCCCGTCCGCTCCGGATTTTTCACCCGGGGGGGAGGACGCCCTGGGCGGGGATGCCGGTTCCCTTTCTGATATCTTCGGCATCAGGCTGGATTGACTCCTGCCGCCGTGTTGTTGCGGTCTTGAACAGCCAGGCGGGAAGGGGGTGCCCGTCCTTTTTGGTGAATTGGCGGCAGGCCGGTTCTTCCGGGCGGCCAAACGTGGCGCCGTCATGAGCTTGCCGATGCTCCCTCATCTTGTCCGCCTGCGTGGAGAAGGTGCCCGCTTTTTCCGCCACGCACGCCAGGGATGGAATGGCCGCCCATGCCAGATAAAGAAGCAGGACGGCCCGGAACCGCAGGTTCCCTTGCCGGAAGGCCTGGAGAAACAGCAGGGAGAGGAAGGGATAAAGGACCGCCGGGGCTTTGAATAGGAGTTCATTGTTCATGATGCCCGTGCGGAAAAAAAGGCTGCATGCCATCATCCCCAGCGTGATGTAATACCATGGCTGTTTACGGCACGCCGGAAAGATCAGGGCCCCCGGCAGCAGGACGTCCAGAGCCAGCGCAAGCAGGAAGCTGGCGTATTTGACGGAGTCCGGGTAGAGGAGGAGCTGCCGCTGGCCATAGTGGTAGATTTCCGCATACTGCCCGGAAAACAGGCAGGAGAGCTGCCCCCCACCGTCCAGATGGGCGTAAAAGACGGCCATGACCGACGCGAACAGGGCGGCTGCCCAGAAAACCGGGCGGAGCAGAAGGGCCCGGAACCGGAGGAATGGTTCTTTCCATGTTGGACAATGGCGGAAAATGGTTTCGTACACAAGATACGGCAGGAGCAGGAGCGCGCCCAGAGGGGAAGACGGAAGCAGGAGCGCCCCCATGAAATAATATCCGGCGCCCCGCAGGGAACGGGTCAGGACCAGCACGGCGCACAGCAGGGCCGGAACTGCGTGATTGAACGTGTTGAAGATTTGCGTGGGTACGCTGATGAACAGGACCAGCTGAGAGTTGTATTCCGGAAACAGGGAGGAGAGGGGCATTCCCAGACAGTCCAGCGCGGGAGCCGGAGACCCCAGACAGCAGAGAACCAGCGCCCACCAGGCCGTCTTGCGGACGCCCCAGCGCGCGGTTGCCGCCAGCAACGCCAGTTCCAGCCCCAGGAAGGTCCACAGGGCCAGCAGCCACGAGGCCCAGGACGCCGGGCAGAAGGAAGCGCCCAGTGCAGGAGGAAGCCAGTGCCCCAGATAGTAGATGAAATGGCGTCCGTCCGTCATGAGCAGGGGCCAGGGCCTCCCCGTGAGCTGGTCGTAAACGGCGTTGCGCACCACAAAGTCCGCATGCTGCTGGCAATGGCCCGTGAAGCCGCACAAGAGCACCAGCAGCAGGCAGAATGCGGACATAAAGGCCAGCGCGGCCAGTCCGCGGCCCGTCAGCGGGAGCCGGCGCTCCGGAAGTTTCCGGGCGCATGCGTACACCCCGTATGCCAGCGCGGCGCAAAGCGGCGCGGAGAAGGCCGGATGCAGCCATCCCCACAGGAAAAGGCATGCGGGAAGCGCCAGATATGCCAGACCCGCACACAATAAAGGGCGTGTGGGCAGGGAGAAGCTGAAGGACATGGCGCGGAACGGGAATGGAACTTTTGGCAATGCGGAATCTGAATGTCCAGCATTGCATATTTTGTTCCAAAGAAAAGGTTGCAGTTACCCCGGAGCATGAAAAATCCCCGGCCGCCGGGAGGCGGCGCGGGGATCGGGGGTTGCTTTATAGCAGTTCCAACAAAAATGATCAGAAGAGGCCGAATCCGTTGCCGTACCGGGCGGATTCCCCCAGTTCCTCCTCAATCCGGAGAAGCCGGTTGTATTTGGCCATGCGGTCGGAACGGCTCAGAGAGCCGGTCTTGATCTGGCCGGCGTTGGTTCCCACGGCGATGTCCGCAATGGTGGCGTCTTCCGTTTCTCCGGAGCGGTGGGAAATAACGGCGGTGTAGCGGTTGCCCATGGCCAGTTCCACGGCATCCAGCGTTTCCGTCAGGGAACCGATCTGGTTCACCTTCACCAGAATGGAGTTGCCTACGCCGAGATGGATGCCCTTTCTCAGGAATTCCACATTGGTGACGAAGAGGTCGTCCCCGACGAGCTGGGTGCTTCTGCCCAGTTTTTCCGTCAGGATTTTCCAGCCGGCCCAGTCGTTTTCCGCACAGCCGTCTTCAATGGAAACGATGGGATATTTCTTTTTCAGTTCCACGTAATAATCCGTCAGTTCTTCCGCAGTCCTGCGGCTGCCGTCGGATTTCTTGAAGACGTACAGGCCGGATTCCGGATCGTAAAATTCGGAGGAAGCAACATCCAGGGCAATGGAAATGTCCTCTCCGAACCGGTACCCTGCCTTGTCCACGGCCTGCGCGATGCAGTCCAGGGCATCCTCCGCGGAATCCAGCTTGGGGGCGAAGCCGCCTTCATCACCCACGGCCGTGGAAAGGCCGCGCGCGTGCAGGACGGATTTCAGCGCATGGAAGACTTCCGCGCCGTAGCGCAGGGCTTCCCGGAAGGTGGGAGCCCCGGCGGGAACGATCATGAATTCCTGGAAGTCGATGGGCGCGTCGGAATGGGCCCCTCCGTTGATGATGTTCATCATGGGGACGGGCAGCACCTTGGCGTTCGGGCCGCCCAGATAGCGGTACAGGGGCTGCCGGAGCTGCGCCGCCGCCGCTTTTGCCAGAGCCAGGGAAACGCCCAGAACGGCGTTGGCGCCCAGTTTGGCCTTGTTGAAGGTTCCGTCCAGGGAGCGCATGAGCGCGTCCGCCGTGGTTTGTTCCGTCGCTTCCAGGCCAATGAGGGCCGGAGCAATGATATTGCGGATGTTGTCCACGGCCTTGGTGACGCCTTTGCCCTGGTACCGGGTCATGTCGCCGTCCCGGAGTTCCCAGGCCTCATGTTCTCCGGTGGAAGCTCCGCTGGGGACGCCTGCCGTGCCTACGGCTCCGCCTTCCAGGTAAACGTCTGCTTCAATGGTGGGGTTGCCGCGTGAATCCAGAATTTCACGCCCTGTTATTTTTGCGATGCGCATTTCTTTCATAGAACCGGGAGAGTTTCCGCCGTGAACGGCAGATATTGGAATTAGTTTAAACTAATTTACGGGCCTTGTGTATCCCGGATACGGGGTGGATGCAAGCTTTTTCTCCATCGCGGGCAGCCTTGCGCGCCGGGGCGGGTGAGCCGGGCGCCGGGTTCAGCCGCGGTAATGTTCTTTCAGCCAGGCTATTTCCTCGCCGTGTCCGGCGTCGTCCCGGGGCGTTTCCAGGAAGAAGGGCAATTTCCGGAGGGCCGGGTGGTTGATGATGTCAATGAAGGCCTGCTCCCCCAGGCTTCCCTTGCCGATGGTTTCATGACGGTCCTTGAAGGAGGAGAAGGGCGTCATGCTGTCGTTCAGGTGGATGGCGCGCAGGCGTTCCAGGCCCAGCACGGAATCAAATTGTTCCAGCACCTCGTCCAGCCGTGTGACGATGTCGTATCCGGCGGAATAGACGTGGCAGGTATCCAGGCAGACGCCCAGCTTGTCGTCCAGCTCCACCCGCTCAATGATGGCGGCCAATTCTTCAAAGGTTCTGCCGAGCTCGCTTCCCTTGCCGGACATGGTTTCCAGCAGCACGGCGGTTGTCTGCTCCGGCTTGAGCACAGCGTTCAATTGTTCCGCTACCAATTTAATGCCGTGTTCCGCTCCCTGCCCCCCATGGCTGCCCGGGTGGAAGTTGTACAGGCTGCCCGGCAGGTATTCCATGAGCGCCAGATCCTCCTGAAGCACCTGGGCGGCGAAGCGCGTGACGTTTGGGTCCGCGGAGCAGGGGTTCAGCGTGTAGGGAGCGTGCGCCAGCAGGAGGCCGAAGCCGTTGTCCTCCGCCAGTTTCAGAAAGCGGGAGATATCCTGTTGGTCAATGGCCTTGGCCTTGCTGCCGCGGGGATTGCGCGTGAAGAACTGGAAGGTGTTGGCGCCGATGGAGAGGGCTACCTTGCCCATGGTTTCATAACCTTTTGCGGAGGAGAGATGGCATCCGAGATATAACATGGCGGTGGTTCAGGAATTGAAAGAGAGATTACCATGCCGTGAGGAAGAAGAGAGGCAAAAGAAGGTGCATGACTTTATCGGAAAGAATAAATCCGGAAGGAACGTAAATGAGGCGAAACCGTATTTTAATTATTGATGAAGAGATTAAGTCAATTGACTCCGGCTGCCGTACTGGGAGCTTCCCTGTTTGCGGCATGTTTTGCGGAAGCCGGTCCGGGGAACGGCGTGGCTCCGCTGGCCCCCGTTCCCTCCGCGGGGCAGTTGGCCTGGCATGACATGGAGATGTATGCCTTTGTCCATTTCACCATCAACACGTTTACCGGGAAGGAATGGGGCTATGGGGACGAGAAGCCGGAACTGTTCAACCCTTCCGATTTTGATGCGGAGGACCTTGTCAAGACGCTGGCGGACGCCGGGCTCAAGGGCGTGGTTCTGACCTGCAAGCATCATGACGGGTTCTGCCTGTGGCCCACCCGGACCACCAGGCACAGCATCGCCTCCTCCCCCTGGAAGCAGGGGAAGGGAGACGTGGTGAAGGAGGTTTCCCGGGCGTGTAAAAAGTATGGTCTCAAGTTCGGCGTTTACCTGTCTCCGTGGGACCGCAACGCAGCCTCCTACGGCACTCCGGAATACATCAGGATGTACCGTGAGCAGTTAAAGGAACTGTCCACGGGATACGGCCCCATTTTTCTGGCGTGGTTTGACGGTGCGAACGGTGGGGACGGCTATTACGGCGGAGCGCGGGAGAAGCGCTCCATTGACAGAAGCACGTATTACCAGTGGAAAACGACGTGGGGGGAATTGAAGAAGCGCCAGCCGCTCGCCGTCGTTTTCTCTGATGTGGGGCCTGACCTCCGCTGGGTGGGGAATGAAAGCGGTTATGCGGGTTATCCCTGCTGGGCCACGTACACGCCCGTTCCCCTCCAGCCAGGAACGGAACCCGCTCCCGGAACGGTCCGCTACCAGCTGGGGAGGGAAGGCACGGTAGACGGGAAATACTGGATTCCGGCGGAGGTGGATGTTTCCATCCGCCCGGGCTGGTTCTGGCATGAACATGAGAATTCCCGGGTGAGGACGCCGGAAAACCTTCTGGATTTGTATTTCAACAGCGTGGGGAGGGGCGCCAACCTGAATTTGAATGTGCCTCCGGACCGCCGGGGGAGGATTCATGAGGAGGATAAAAAGTCCCTGGCCGGCTTCCGGGCCCTGCTGGATGAGCTGTATTCCCGCAACTTCGCTTCCGGAGCCCGTGCGGAGGCTTCCTCCACTACCGGAGGATACGGAGCCAAATGGGTTCTGGACCGGAAACGCGCCACGTATTGGGCGGCAGGTCCGGAAGATGCCCGCCCCTCCGTTACGCTGAAGCTGCCGGAAACGGCCGCGTTTGACGTCATCCGGCTTGCGGAGCCGGTGCAGCTTGGGCAGCGGATACGCAAGTTCCGCGTGGACGTGCGCGAAAACGAGCAGTTTGTCAAATGGGTGGAAGGGTCCAGCATAGGCGCGCGGGCCATCCTGAAAGGGAAGCCCGTGACGACGGATGAGGTGCGCGTGGTTGTGGAAGATTCCAAGGCCCTTCCCGCCCTTTGCGAAGTTTCCCTGTGGAAGTATCCGGTCCTTCTGCATGCCCCGGAAATCAAGGGGAACAGGGATGGACAGGTGACGCTGGCGGCTACCGCCGGAGCCGTAACCCGGTACACGACGGACGGCAGCGATCCGGGGCCGGATTCCCCCGTTTATGAAAAACCCTTCACGCTGCCCGCCGGAGGGACGGTGAAGGCGGTGAGCGAATACCGGGGAAAGGCTTCTTCCGTGGCTGCCTGCGTCATTCCCGTGCCCACGCGGAACTGGAAAGCGCTGGCGGGGGAAAGGAAAGCCTCCGCGCCGGAACTGGCTTTTGACGAAGATCCCGCTACCCTGTGGCATACGCATGCCGCCCAGGGGGAACTGCCTCCGCCCCAGGCGCTGGACATCGACATGGGGCGTGAGGTGAACGTGGCTGCGGTGGTTTACACCCCCCGCAGGGATTCCGCCAGGGGGACGATTGACCGGTACGCCGTTTACCTGAGCCGGGACGGGAAGGACTGGGGAGCACCTGTGGCGGAAGGGGAGTTTTCCAATATCCGGGCCAATCCCGTTCCCCAGCGGATTGATTTAAAGGCGCCGGTCAGGAGCCGCTATCTGCGTTTTGTCGGCAAGCGGGCGCTGGAAGGCAGCCATGTGGCGGTGGCTGAATTGGGCGTGGTGGAAAAATAAGGCGGCCCGTTTTCCTTTTCCGGCGTTTTCTTGACGGATGTGCGGAAGCGGGGCAAGATGTACTGCATGGAACAAGTCAGTCTCATGGAGTTGGTAAAGCTGGCCGCGGAAGGCCAAGTGGAAGCGGAAGCGTTTGCCCAGGTTGCCCAGTGCGCGCAGAAGATGACCAAGAGCAACAAGCCGTATCTGGACGTGACGTTTGCGGATGCGGAAGGGACCATGGGGCTGAAGGTGTGGGAGGACAAGCCCTGGTTCCGCACGCTGGCCGCCCTGCCTCTCCGCAGTTTCGTGAGCCTGCGCGGCCAGTGGACCAAGGGAGGCTTCGGCATGGAGGCGGCCGATCTGGAAGTGCGGCCTCTGGACGAACAGGAAAAGGAAAGTTTTCTGGCCGGGTCCGGCACCCTGAAGAAAAAGCAGGAAGCGGACCTGAAGGAGATTTGCGTGCTGATCAAGGGCATGAACGATCCGCGCATCAGGGCCCTGTGCATTGAATTCATCGACCAGTTCGGGGAACGCCTCCAGCGCGCCGCCGCCGCCCGGGCCTACCATCACGCGCGCCGCGGCGGCCTGGTGGAGCACGTGGCCGGAATGATGCGGACGGCTTCCGCCGTCTGCCAGGCGAATCCGGGGCTGAACCGCGACCTCCTGCTGGCGGGATGCCTGTTCCACGATTGCGGAAAGCTGTGGGAGAATTGCTACCCCAAGGAGGATTTCACCATGCCGTATTCGGAGGCCGGGGAATTGCTGGGGCACATTCCGCTGGGAATTGAGCTGGTCAACAATCTGTGGAAGCGCATCATGGCTCTTCCGGAAGCGGACTCCTGGAAGACGCTGGACCCCGCCTCCCCGGACGTGCGCATGCACCTGCTGCACCTGATCGCCTCCCATCACGGGGAACTGGCGTTCGGTTCCCCCGTGTTTCCCAAAACGCCGGAGGCGGTGGCCCTGCATTACATTGACAACCTGGACGCCAAGCTGGAAATGTTCCGCGGCGCCTATGAAACGAGCGAGGCCCTGGCTCCCAAGGTGCTTCAGCGCAAGGCCCCCCTGCCTGCCAACGTCGTTTTGCCTTTGCCGTCCGTGCTTCCCCTGAACCGGGATGGCGCGGATGCCATGCCGTAAGCGTTGCCCGGCATGGAAAAGGAAGGCCACCTGCTGCGTCCGTGGCTGGAACGGATGATGGCCGCCGCGCCGCTGCTGGCTCCGGCCCTGGCGATGCTGTGCGCCTGCGCCGCGGTGGGCGCCTCCCCCTGGTTCTGGGCTCCCTGCCTGGGCCTGGCAGTGTTGCCTTGCCTGTTCCGCGCTCCGGGGTTGAGTTTGCTGGCTCTTGCTCTCGCGGTTTGGGGCGGAGCGTCTTTGCTGTCTTATGACCGTGAATACCGGGCCACCCCCGTGGAAGCGGGGCGGCATTTCACGGCGGCGGGATGCGTTGATGCCGTCTCCGGCAGGTCTGCGCTGTTCCGCCCCGACGGTTCCCGGTGGTTTTATACCGTCTCCGCTCCTGACGGATTGTCTTCCCTGGCTGTGGGACAGCGTTACCGGGTGGAGGGAGAGATGTATCCGCTGGCGCCGCCGTGCGGGCCCGGCATGTTTGACCGGGAACGGTGGGGATACCTGCGCGGCATCGCCGCCGGAGTGCGGCTGGACCAATCATTCAGCCTGGGCGCGGGAGACTGGCGCAGCCGTGTTCAGGCGGCTTCCCTGCGTCTCCGGGAAGGTGCGGGGAAATTGCTCCGGGAGGGCGCGCCGCCCGGTGATGAAGCTCGGCAGGTGATGGTCTCCGCCGTTCTCGGGGACAAGACGGGCGCCGGGCCGGAAACGATGGACAAATTCCTGATGAGCGGCTGCATGCACGTCTTTGCCGTCAGCGGCATGCATGTGGGCGTGGCTGCCCTGCTCATGCTGGGAATGTTCCGGCTGCTGCGCGTCCGCCCCGTGGTGGCGCGGCTGGCCTGCCTGCCGTTGCTGGCGCTGTATGTATTTGTCACCGGAATGTCCGTGTCCGCGCTAAGGGCCTTCGTCATGGCGGCCGTCTGGCTGGCTGCGCCCGTTCTGCGCCGGAAAGGGCATCCGGCCAATATCCTGGCCCTGGCTTTCATCATCCTGTGTGTGGCGGACCCTCTTCAGGTTTTCCAGCCGGGGTTCCAGCTTTCCTTCTGCGTCTTTGCCGTGATTGTCTGTCTCGCCGCGTGGCTCTGCCGGGAAAAGCCCGTATGGGCGCCGGATGCGTTCATCCCTGTCCGGGTTTACGATCTGCGGGAGAGGAGCATGGTGCGGCTGGAAAAGGCGGTCCGGGGCGTCCTGGTCGTCTCCGTGGGGGCATGGCTCATGTCCATTCCGCTGACGGCCTGGCATTTCGGCACCTGGAACCTGTATGCGCCCCTGGCCAATGTCTGCCTGAGCGTGCTGGTTTTCCCCTTGATGGGTGTATCCCTGGCCGGGCTGATGCTCGCCTGGTGCCCGTGGGCCCTGTGTGCTTGCAATGAGGCGGCTTCTGCCCTGGCCTCAGTCATGCTGGCGGTGACCGGAGGCATAGCTTCCCTGCCGTGCAGTTATCTGCCCTCCATGCGGCCCGCAGGGGAGAATGAAGCCGTCATCGTTCCCTTGCAGAAAGGCGCCTGGTCCATGGCGGTTTCCAATCCCGGGCTGGTGGTTGACACGGGAACGGAAAGCATGGTGAGGTATGCCCTGATTCCCGTGCTGAAGGCGCGGGGAATCCAGCCTGCCGGGGTGGTGGCGACCAGAAAGGGAAAAGCGGAGCACGCGGGAGTGGAAGCCCTGCTGGAGGAATACCCCGGCGTGCGGAACTGGGGCGAAGCCGGAGCGGGTGATTCCCCCGGGAAATGGCTCTTCCGGCCCGGGATGAACTGGCTGTGGCGGATTTGCCGGAGCCCCTGTGCACCGGGATTCATCAGGACCGGTGCAGGGTGCTGGCATGGACGTGCCGGGGGCGGCGCGTCCTGATCATCGGGAATGCCGGATTTTCCTCCCTGGCCCGTGCGGAAGAAGTGCCGCATGCGGATGTACTGGTAATAGGGCGCCACCCGCGCGACCCTGTCAGCAGCAGCGCATGGATCAAGGTCACGGGCGCCCGGACGGTCGTATTCGCCACGGAATATGTGTGTCCGGTGCCGGAAGGCACGGAGGTGTTCCATTTGCCGGAAACCGGAACGCTGTACCTGCGGATGGAGGAGGACGGCGTGCGCGTCACGCCGTGGCGGAACACGGAACGCCGTACAGGGTAAACCCCGTGCTTTCCTCAATCCGGATGGGAAGAAGCTGCCCGACGAGGTCCGGGGCGGCATTCACGATCACGGGCTTGTTCTGGGAGGTGCGGCCGGAAAGACGCGCTTCATTGGTCTTGGAGGGCCCTTCCAGAAGGACCCCCTGCACGGTGCCCACCAGTTCACGGTTCTTCCGGATGGCGATTTCATTGACCACGGCCAGCAGGTCCTGGTTGCGCGCTTCCTTCACTTCCTCCGGAATCTGGTCATCCATGGCTGCGGCAGGCGTGCCGCGGCGCGGGGAATAGCGGAAGATGAAGGCGTTGTCAAACTGGACCTGCTCCACGGCCTGCCGGGTCAGCAGGTAATCTTCCTCCGTTTCTCCGGGGAAGCCCACAATGATGTCCGTGGTGATGGACAAATCCGGGCGCGCCTGTTTCATGCGGGCGCACAGGTCCAGGAAGGTCTCATTCCTGTACGGGCGGCGCATCATCTTCAGGATGCGGTCACTGCCGCTCTGCATCGGGAAATGGATGTGGCTGCACAGTTTGGGAAGGTAGGTGAAGGCCTGCACCAGGTCCTGGCGGAAGCCGATGGGGTGGGGGGAGACGAAACGGATGCGCCGGAGGCCTTCCACTTCATGAACGGCTTCCAGCAGCTGCACGAAGCCGCCTTTGCCGTCCGCCGGGGGCATCTCCCTGCCGTAGCGGTTGACTATCTGCCCCAGCAGGGTCACCTCCTTCACGCCGGCGTCCACCAGCATGGTTACCTCCTCCACAATGTCCCGGACAGGGCGGCTGCGTTCCGTGCCGCGGGTGTAGGGGACGATGCAGTAGGCGCACTTCATTTCACACCCCTGCATGATGGAGACGTACGCGGTGGAGCGCGCGCCGGGGTTCAGGTGGTCCCGGATCCGGTTCTGGGAATCCGCCTCTTCCGCCACGTCGCACACGCGGGTGCCGGAAAAAGCGCTTTGCAGTTCATCCATGCGGCGCTCCTGGCGCGCGCGGAGAATGCCGTCCACGTGCTCAAACACGCGGTGGTACTTCTGCGTGCCGACTACCAGGTCCAGGCGCGGAAGCTCCTTGAACAATTCATCCTTCCTGCTCTGGGCCATGCAGCCCATCATGCCGTAAACCACGTGCGGGCGGTGCTGCTGCTGTTTGGAGAGAAGGCCCATCTTTCCCAGGGCCTTCTGTTCCGCCTGCTCTCGGATGGAGCAGGAGTTGAACAGAATCACGTCCGCCTCATGCTCCCGGTTCGTCAGGGTATACCCCTTCTGGACGAACATGCGGGCCACCTGCTCGGAGTCCCGTTCGTTCATCTGGCAGCCGTAGGTTTTGATGTAAAGCGTAGGCATGGAAAATCAGATCTTCTTTTTTAACGTGACCACGCATTCCAGATGCTTGGTCTGGGGAAACAGGTCAAAAGGCTGGACGGCGGTGACGGCGTAGCCGGCCTTGTCAAACTCCGCCAGGTCCCGTATCTGCGTGGCGGGATTGCAGGAAACGTATACGACCTTTCCGGGGCCGAAGGCGAACAACTGCGTCAGAAACTCCACGCTGCAGCCTTTCCGGGGAGGATCAATCACCACCGCGGTCTTTTCCGCGAGGAAATCAACCTGGGCGAAAATGGCCCCGGCGTCCGCCGCCAGGAATTCGGCGTGTTCAATGCCGTTGCTCCGGGCGTTGCTGCGCGCCCAGTCCGCGGAAGTCTCGCTGACTTCCACGCCCAGCACCTTCTTGAATTTCTTCGCCAGGCTCAGGGCGAACAAGCCGGAGCCGCAATAGGCGTCCACCAGAAACTCCTCTCCGTCCATGGAGGCCTGCCGGGCCACGTAATCCGTAAACAGGGGAAGAATGAAAGGATTGTTCTGGAAAAAGTCTCCCGCCAGGAAGTGGAATTCCAGGTCGCCCACGTGTTCGCAGGCCACGGCGTTGTTATTGGTGATCACGCCGCCCTCCGAGGCACGGAGCAGGATGGTGGCGCCGCGCTTGAAACGCGCCGCGGCCTGGTAAACGCTCTTGCGGGCCAGCGGAAGCGCCTCATTGATGCACTCCATGGCAATCGGGCATTGGGGCACGTCCACCACTTCCCTTCGGGAGCCCGCCTTCAGAAAGCCGATGGCTGGCTTGCCTCCTTCCTTGGGTTTGTCGAAATGAGGAGTGATCTTGGAGCGGTAGTAATATTCCCGGGGGGAGGCGATCGCCGGATTGACGGGCAATTCCAGCCCGGCCTGGAGGCGCAGGAGGTCGGCCACCTGACGGGTTTTCCAGAGGAGCTGCCGGTCATAGGAAAAATGCTGGTACTGGCAGCCGCCGCAGGTGCCGAACAGGCGGCAGACAGGCTCCACGCGGTCTGTGCTGGGGCGCAGCACCTCCACCAGGTCCGCGGAGGAATAATTCTTGTCATTACGCCAGACGCGGGCTTTCACGCGGTCCCCCGGCAGGGCAAAGGGGACGAAGACCACCCAGCCGTCTACGCGGCCAATGCCGTCGCCCGCGTTGGAAAGGGCGTCAATGTCCAGTTCAAGCTCCTGATGATAGGAAAAAGGTTCGGGGTGAAAACCCTTGGGAATGGTCGCGGTCATGATGGTGGAAAGGAATGTGTTACGGGGCGGTGGGGGTATTCAGTTTGCCGTCCAGGTCGTACAGCAGGGTGTCCGGGAGCCGGGGGGTGCGCAGCCCCGGGCGGAAATCGCCCGGCAGAACGGCGGGGCCCGGTGCGGACTCTTCCTCCGGAAGAATGGCGGATTTCACCGGAGCGGGAGCCCAGGGGGCCGGACGGTCCGCAGCCGGCTCCGGCTGGACGGCTGGAGCAGGGACGGGTTCCTGAGGGGCCGTTTCCTTATTGGAGGAACAGGAAGCGGCGCAGGCCAGCCCGGCAAGCAGACAGGAGCGGATCAGGAGCTTGTTCATGGCGCGGATTCTTACAGCTTCATCTGCGCTTGGCAAGTGAATTACCCATTGTTGCCTACCATGAAAATGCTCTTAGAAAATAAAGGAACATGCCGGACCCGGATGAACTCTTTAAAACATCTTTGTGAAAAGATGAGTAAGTAAAAGCATTTTCTCAATTTGAAATACTTGAGGAAGAATTTTTTTCAGATTGTTTTTTTAACAATTCTTGACAGACTGCATAATCAACAAGGTAACTATCTTGTGAATATTCAATTTTAAAAAAATTCTGATAAAGATTATCCAAGGTTTGATTATCTAATTTTTTTTGATGAATTTCAAATAAAATAGATTGGGCTTTTTGTATTAATGGGAAAGCCTCTGAAGAAAAAAATTCTTCCAGCTGTTTCGTTTCTTTTAAATCGGAAGGTGGGGTTAGCTTCATAAGATTTTTAAAATCAAGAAGCATCTGCGGTGCTAATAACGATATTTGTTGGATTTGATTTTCCGTAAGATTATCTTCATCTTCCAATAGTTCAACAATATTTTTTAGTTTTGAAGAGAACGAAGAAATAAGATGTTTCTGATTTGATAAAGAGGATGGATTGCCGCGAAAAGAAAGGTCCCAATCGGAGGTGGGTAGTATTTCGGGAATAATGCCTTGTTCAAATTCTACTGTTTCATAAGCCCTCAATTTTTCTTTATAGCTTAAACAAGAGGACATTTTATCCTTAAGGGATTTTGAAATTTTTTCAGATTTCAAAATTCTATTTTTTAACAATTGAACATTTTTATTTTTATAATTGAATACTAAAAATAAATCTTTGTTTCCTAAAGATTCGGATATTTCAAGAAGATCAGGGAAAAGTAATAGTTCCATTTGATTTTCTGAAAAAGATGAATTCTCATGGAATATATCGATTACTTTATTTAGTAATTTTATATAATCAGAACCAGAAAGTTGATTAATAAAATCAAAAATACCTTTCCGTTGAATAGGAGACAATGATGCATGGGCAGTGATTAAATCAATTATTTTGGAATCTGCATTTTGGTTGTCGGCTTCCATATTTCTAGAGGATGAAACAGTTGAAAATAATAAGGAAAAATCCGGTATGGGAAACATACCGAATGAATAGAATGGAATGTTGGATAATACGAAAATGATGAGTGATTTATTCATATGTTACTTGGGTTGAAATTTTCTCATGCATTGTGTAGGGTATGAATCGGAAGTCAAGCCCGCACCGTCTTGTAATTGGATTCTTTTGTGCACCATATAAGTACCTGCGTTAATCCATGTTCCGTCATAATCAATGATACCCATGTGGAGTTTAGCTGTAACGATAAATCCTGGTTGAGGAGTTTTGGAGGTGTCCAGATATATCCATTGTCCGTTGTGAGAATTTATCTTGTAAGTACTATTTTTCCAATCCGCTACAAGAGGGGCAATGTAATATGGTTGCCCAAAAGTAGGATTGTATAAACGAGCAGCAACATGCATATTAGAAGCTCCAGCCTGTTCATATACAAATATATTACATTTCGGTTTTCCTTCAAAATCTTGACTTGGAGGAATATAAGGAGGAGCAACATTTTTTACAGTTATTTTATTAGCTTTCGAGTACCTGGCACTTCCTATCAAAGTATGGGCATTTTCAACTAATGTAATTTGATTTTTATTTTCAACGATACCAACAAAATCAGGAGCTCCAGCTAGTAAAAAACTTTGATTTTCACTCCAGCGTAAATCTTCTTTTCGTTCGTATAAGAAAGTTTTTCCGTCAATAACTGCTTCAATTTTATATATACCTGGTTCTAAATTAACAGTACCCTCTGTTCCAGATCCGATCTCAATTTTTTTGTCGTTTTTACCAAACGTGTTAATGCGTATAGCATGCCATTTGATTTTATCTTTTAATTTGTTTTCCTTGTTAAAAAAATTAGGATGCAATGCAAATTCAATTTTCTCTTTAGAAGTTACTAAAACGCGATTGTTCATCGATTTTGCATCATTTTCTTTTCTTACAGAAATATCAATGGGGATGGCCGCCACGATCAAACTGATTCCATCTAAATCTTCCTTGGTGGAATCTGGATCATAATACGTTTGAGAATAGGTGATGGAAAACGTATTTTTTCTCCCATCTAATAATATTTTTGGATATACTCTCTTTCCTTTTGATATATCATGCCCTTTTCCGGATTCGCTTAACCATTTTTCTCCATTTACTGTAATATCACATCCGTCATCTGAAACTAGAGTAACAAGTCCAATGCTTGTGGGTTGAGTTCTTCGACCTGACTGAGGTTTTTTAAATTCAATGGTGGCTTGATACGGAATTATTTTTGGTGGATCATCTTTTTTTACTATGTCTGCGTTGGGGATAAGTACCTGACCTTTTAATGCGTTGGAAATTTTTGTTTCATATTCTTCCAGATTTCCGCATAAATCTATAACTTCTCCTGAAATAGTAACATTGTCCAATGGCGATGCGGGAACAGGAGGCGCAGCATAACTCGCTGCATGTAAAAATAAACTCAACACCGAGATTTTTAATATTTTTAGACTCATGGCTTTTATTTAGATTTAGAAATCCATTTGTTGAATGTTTTTGAAACATTTTCCATTCCTTTAACTTTTGGTATTTTCCTGACGGAGCGTATGCATTTATTATAGTCTTTGAGATTGAGATACATCCAGGATTGCCAGTAGTAGCATCTGGCTTGGGCGGCTAGATTTTTGTTTCTGCACTTGGGGATGAAAATATCATACGCACGGCAGGCGTATGAATAATAAGGCTTGCCTAGTTGTCTTGCCAGGTTTATATGGCGCTCCATTACGTCAGCATAGGCAGCAGTGACAGAATTTAAATAACTATTTTCGTGATAATACAGGCATGGGAAAAGCCATGCTTTAGCAACAGCATAAGTAAGGATTTTAATTTGTTTAGATTGTGACGGAAGTTCTTCTAATCCCTTAACTAAACTAGTTATGGCATATATAGTGAATTTTCTTGAATCCGTATCAGGTGAATTTAAATATGGTTGAACAAATTTCAATATTTGAAGTACATGGGAACAAATTTTTTTATAATCGCTTTTACCAGAACGGATATAGTCTTCTATGGGTGTAGAATATGGCTTACTCGAATACTGGAATTTAGTTGCATTTTTGCAATCCTTACTTTGTTCTTTAAGATGATACAAAACAGCCTTTTGAAAATTTGGTAAACTTATATCATTTCTAATTGAAATTTCTTCCAAAGATTTGGATATATTTTGTTTTTCGGCAGGTGCGGTTTTGTTGTTTCCGTATGCCAGGCATGGGAGCATGAGTACTCCATAAAGGTAAAAAATTGCAAATTTTCTCATACTATTGACATAATTCATCAATTATTATGAATAAGTCAATATATTTTGAGTGGAATGAAACTGGTTCAAATACGCTCGCTCGTTTTTGTCCGCGGATGGCGGAAATGGGGGATGCGGTGCGCTTGCCTGCGTCTTTGGCGCATGTAACGGAGCATGCGGAAGAAAATGAACGTTCCCGCCAGAAGCAGCAGCATGATGCTCCACCAGTCCCAGCCCACGGGGGCGTCCGGCAGGCCTACGCGGCCAACCATGGGAAGCTTCAGCGCCGGGCGCAGCAGGTCAAAGCCCGCATCCAGGCCCAGCAGGCTGAGTTCAACCCCTTCCGCCAGCCCCAGGCTGATTCCCGCGAGGCCCCATAAATTGATGCGGATGCCCGTGCCGCTCTCCGTCCGTCCGGCAATGCCGCCGGGGAGGTAATCCTTGCCCACCGCGTGGGGCGGAAGCTCCACCGTCAGTTCCGGCACTTCCCTCATCAGTGCGGCGGTAAAAGTATTGCTGTTGGGGCCGGGAATGAGCCAGTACGTATCCGCCTCCGGATAATCCTCCGCCGTGCGCCTGAGGACGGGAATGGTTTTTTCCGCCGCTTTTCCGCGCAGCTCCTGAATCAGTTCCGGTTCCGCCCCAAACCATTTGCGGTCCGGAATGTCCCTGGCGATGGAGACGCTGGTTCCCCGGGCAGGGAGCTGGTAGCCCATCACCTGGTAAACGGTGTAAAAGTCGGCATTCTTCTCCTTCGCGGCTATCCAGGTGTGCACGCCGAAATACTTGCGCCAGCCGAAGGCGCGGGCCGAATAAACCTGGACGACGGCCTCCGGCTCTTCCTCCGGCAGGGGCGCCAGGCCGCTGCTGCTGCGGTCCGCGGTTTTCCAGTCTTCCGCGGGGTGGAAATAAATCAGGGCGCCGCACAGGACCAGGAGCGCCATGGCCAGCCAGAAAAGGAGACGCCATTTGCTCCGTGAAGGGTGCCTGCGGTGATAGGGGTTGGAATGGCGCATGGCGAATGTATATACCTTGAACGGCAAATGAAGGCAATGGCGGAATCTTGAAGTTTGACTTCTTTGCGGAGAGGCTTATTTTCATGGGAATATGATCAAGTTTGACGTTCCCGTGCTTTGCGCCGTCGCCGTGGCAGCCATCCCGGCCCCCGCCGTGGGGGCGGAACAGGCGGCCGTTCCCGCCGTCCATGAATCCGGCAGTCCCCTTTTTGACAAGCTGCGTGATGAAGCCATTGCAAAAAAGGTCCCCCTAGTCATTTATCTGACAGGCTCTTCCTGGTGCGTGTACTGCAATATCTTTACGAAAAAACATATTAAAGAGCCTGTTTTCCAGGAACTTACGGGTAAAAAATTCATCTTTTGGATGGTGGATACAGGCCAGGCGCCGGGCAGGTCTACGGGTTCTTTCAGATTCACCTTTATTCCGGAGGAGGCAGGCAAAGTCGTAGGGTGCATAGGTTCCAAGGCTCCCTATGTGGTCTTTGGCCCTCCGGCCGTGATGATTCTGGACCCCGTTTCCGGAAAAATGATCAAGAAAATGGTAAGCCAGGGAGATATGGACAAGGAAGGCAAATCCCTGCCCGCGGTCATTAAAGAGAGTTGGGAGAAATTCCGGGAGGACGAGAAAAAGGGAGCGTGAAGGTCCAGGCCTCTTTCCGTTAAAAACGGTAAATGAACCGCAGCCATGGGCGCGGCGTACCGGAATAATAGGGGTACCACCGGTGCCCGGGATGGTGCATGGTCTGCTCCCATTCATCCTGACGGCATGCGCGCGGAGCATAGGTGAGGTGCCGCCATTTCCGGCGCAGCAGGGAAGGAGGTTCCGCATTGGAGGAGGACGGCGTCAGCCATGCCTGGAGGGACGTGGAGGAACAGCAGTAGTAGGGAATATTGAGGAGAGGCGCCAGGCCGAGCACCAGCAGAAGGCCTATCCAGATTCTGAGGCCGGAATGCCGCACCCAGGTGGTCGCCAGAAAGGCGAGCATGCAGGCCATCACGGGAACGCATCCCTTGCAGAGCAGATCGTTGGCGTCCCCGTTGATGTAAAAGAAGGGCAGAACCAGTCCGGTTGCCAGCGTGCAGATAAAGAGGGGATTCCTCCGGAAATCCCGCCAGCAGAACAGGGCGTACAGAAGAAAGGAGGTTCCCACCAGCAGAAAATCCCCCAGGCAGGTGTAAAAGCCCCGGATGCCCATCTGGGAGGAGGGGGCGTTCACCGCTGCGTAATAAAGGAGGAAGCACATGCCCAGAATAACCGCGGACAGGAAGGAGGGATGGAGCAGATTGCGCCAGGAGGCGCGGCTGTCCTTCCACTGGAGGACCCACTGGCAGAACGCGAGGGACAGCCCCCCGAGGGCGGCGAGGGGGGAATAAAAAGCCATGGCCGCGAACAGAAGGGGAATCCAGTTCATGGGCATCCGTCCGGAAACCAGGAAAAGGAAAAAGAGAATCACGGGAATGGAGGCATTGGCACTGCACATGATCTGCTCCGCCGTCCCGAAGTAATGCAGCCTGAGTGTATCCAGCCCCAGCCCGCACTGGAAATTCAGCATGGAGCCGAACATCACCATCAGCAGGGCGAGCATGAGGGAGCGGCGTCCGGAGAAAACGCAGAGCCACAGCCACGAAAGGAAAAGGCCCCATGCTCCCCACAGCACCAGAAGCGCCCGGGCGCCATCCAGCCCCGCCAGCTTGCCGGCCAGGGCCGGAACGAGCCAGAACCCCGTATTGTAAATCAAAACGTCCCCGTCCGGAAAAACGACCGGCCAGGAACTGGTGACCAGTTCACTCAGACACGCATTTCTGACGATATGGTCCGGATGCTGGTTGACCCATTCTCCCCACCCGGACAGCACCATCAGGACGATGAACGCCGCCAGCACGAGAAAGGAAGAACGGGTAAACAGCGGAAAGGCGGGAAGGGCAGGTTTTTTCGGGGAGTCCTTCCATCCGGGAAGCGCCAGTCCCGCGGCCAGCAGAAGGGCGAGTGGAAGCGCAATGTACCAGTGCATCCATCCGGCCATGAAAATCAGCACGGGCAGCAGAAGCCAGGCGCAGGTATGCCATTTCAGCGCAGTCACGCTGAAGGCTTTTTCCGGAGAGGAGAGATCGGCAGCTGGGAGAGGCATCTCTCCCTGAACCTTAATGGGACCGGGGCGGGATGGCAAGGGGGAAACTTGCGGAACGGAATGCAGGGAAGGGGGAATCGGTGGCAGGAATGAGCGTTCTCCGTCTCCGCTTTACGGGAGGAGGGGGGCATCCCATGCTGGGCGCCTTATGAATAGAAGAGAATTCATTCGGGAATTGCAGCGGGAGCTGGGGGAAGGCGTAACTCCCCGGCAGGCGGAGCAGGCGCTGGACGCTGTGCTGGAAACGATTACGAAGTCGGTCCGGAAGCGGTCGCTGGTCAAATTCCGCGGCTTTGGCTCATTCGGCATCAAACACCGCCGTGCGCGGGTGGTGCGCCACCCGGAAAACGGCAGTAAACTGTTTGTGCATGAGTCCAGCACCATGAAATTCCGGCCTTCCTCCCTCCTGTGGAAAAAGTGAAGAGAGGCTCCCTCTTTCTTCTCGGCGCCCACAGCCCTTCCCTGGAATCAGGGAAGGGCTGTGCCTTAGTGGTTGGCACATTAAACCTTTTTCCGGAAGATATGTAATCCCGTACCCAGGCGCATTCCCAAAAAAGCGGACAGAATGAGAGATGCTTCTACAATCGTTATTTGTCCCGGATAACCGACAGGATGAATCATGTGGAAAAGGATACCCCCTGCTCCTATCGCAAAGACAGCCCGTTGGAATAATTTCAGGAACATGGCCGATGGTTTGGAGGTCAATGCCTTGGGTAGCAAAGCCGTGTAAGTGCAGGAGAAAAATAGGTGCACAGAAACATGACAGCAAAAAATAACAGAGAAAATACAGTGGTGAGCAATAGGAGCATGTGAACAGGGAAGGGTAATAAAAGAATTAAAGAAAATTATCCGGGTAGCTTCTTTTAGGACCCGCTGGACTGGAGAGGCCGGGGACGGAGCCAGTGAGGGTTTTTCCGTCAAAAATACTGCCCCCGGAGAAAGCCGTCGGAACGGTATTCTCCGGGGGCATGGGTATCTTTTCTGCCGTGAAATCTGTGCCGTGGACTAGACCCCTACCACGCCGCCGATGGTCTGGATGATGACCTTCGCGATGATGGTCATCAGGATGAGGGCCACGGGGTACGCGGTGGCGTAGCTGACCACGGGGGCCTGGGAGTCCGTCTTGCTGGCGATGGCGCCCAGGGCCGGGGTGGAGGTCATGCCGCCGCAGATGCCGCCCAGGCATTCCAGGATATTCATCTTGAAGACCTTCATGCCCACAAAGTAGCCGGCGAACATGCCGGAACACGTGACGATGACGCCCATGATGAAGACGGCGGCGCCGTGTGTAGCCACGGTGGTGACCAGGTCCGCGCCGCCCTTGATCCCGGCGTCAGCCAGGAAGAAGACCAGGCCCAGGTCCTGCAAAAGAAGGCGGGTGGGGCGGGGGATGTAGCCCACGATGGGGCCCAGGCGCCCGAAGTGGCCGAGCAGCAGGGCAACGATCAGCGGACCGCCGGCTATCCCCAGGGAGATGCCCAGGCCGTTGCCGAGGCTGAAGTTGACGAGGCCCAGAATGATGCCGAGGGAAAGGCCGAACCCGAGGGAAAGAAGGTCCGTCTGGTTCATGTCCTGGCTGCGGTGGCCGATCTTGTCTCCGTATTTGGTGAGGTTTTCCGGAGAACCCACCACGGTCAGCACGTCGTTGCGCTCCAGCGTGGTGTCCCCGGTGGGGACGAAGGTGAAGCCCAGGCGGGAGATGCGGGAGATGATGACGCCGTCCGTGCGGAGGGTTTTCAGCTCGCGGAGCTTGCGCCCGGCATAGTTCTTGTTCGTCAGGATCAGCTTGCGCCGCTCCTTCTGGGAGTCCATGGGATAGGGGTTTTCACATACTTCCCCCAGGAAGGCGATGTCATGCGGCATCGTGTCGCTGTTGCCCACGATAAGGACTTCCGTTCCTTCCCGGAACGTGTCTTCCGGCGTCAGGGGCATCAGCCTGTCGTTGCGCACCACGCGGGTCACCATGCAGTGCAGGCCGTCCAGCAGCTTGCAGTCCGCAATGTTCTGGCCGATCAGGTTGGGTTGCGTGACGCGTACCAAACGGGAAATGATGCTGGCCTCCTGCTTGGAGTGCATGACCTTGGCTTCCTTGTTCAGGTCAAAGTGCAGCAGGCGCGGCAGAAGCTGGACGAATAGGACCACGCCCACCACGCCGAACGGGTAGGCAATGCCGTAGCCAATGCTGACGCCGCTGCCGGAGGCTCCCGGCAGGCTTTCCGTGGCCGCCGCCAGGGCCGGGGTGCTGGTGCACGCGCCGGCGAAGATGCCGGAGGAAATCCCGGCGGGAACTTCAAACCAGATGCCGAACAGGCAGGTGAAGAGGGCGGAGACGCCTACAATGACCACGGACATGACCGCCAGCTTGCTGCCCTGCTTGGCAATGGCGGAGAAGAAGCGGTTGCCCGCGCTCAGGCCCACGCAGTAAACGAAGAGCGCCAGGCCCAGCTGGCCCACGCCGTTGGGGATGGCCAGGCGGTAGTGGCCGGCGGCCAGGGCGACGAAGAGAACGCCGGAGAGGCCGAGGTTCAGGCCGTATATTTTAATGCTGCCAAGGGCGATGCCGAAGAAGATGATTCCGAAAAGAACCAGGGTGTTGTGATTGAGCAGGATGTCGAACATGGTCGGCTGGGTCAGTCTTCTCCCGGAGCGTACTCGAAGTTGCGGAAACAGACGGGGATGGAGGCGGCCTCCAGCCGGGTCCGGTCAAACAACCGGCTTGGCGCGGGGAGAGAGTTGAGTGTGTGTTGGGTCAGGTAGAAATTTTGCACGAAGTAGTTGCCTCCATATCCGCGCTTTGTCAAGTCGCGTATGATGTTGTTGACGTGATCTTCCGTCAATAAATCGGGATGGACGGTGGTTCTGACTTCAAAGGCGGTTCCGGAGGCGATCAGGTAGTCCAGCGTTTCGGAAAAGGAGGAAAAGAGGTCCGGCCTTCCCGTGACGGCGCCGTATTGTTCCGGGGGCGCCTTGTAGTCCAGGGCGATGTAGTCGCAGAGCCCCTCCTCCACCAGTGTTTTCACGACGCCGGGCCTGGTGCCGTTGGTGTCTATTTTGATGGCGAAGCCGAGCTGCCGTATCTCGCGGCAGATGGGGATGAGGTCGGGACACAGCGTGCATTCGCCGCCGGACAGGACTACCCCGTCCAGAAATCCCACCCGATCTCTTAGGAAATCAAGGTAGTCCGTCCGGTCTCCGGCAGGAGAGCCCGTTTCTCTGACCAGGGAGACGTTGTAACAGTACTGACAAAACAAGTTACAGCCTCTCAGCCAGAAGATGCAGGCCACCTTGTCCGGAAAATCCAGCAAGGTGAGCGGCGTGATGTCCGCTATGCCCCGACCCGTTCCCATTGACTTCGCATATGTTATTGGGAAAATTACCGTGGCTGTTCCGTTTGTTCGGAGCAGGGGCAGGGACGGCCTGGTTCCACAAAGTGGACGCGGTCATGGAACTCGCCCTGCTTGCCGGCGTTGAAGGTTTCCACAGGGCGGTGATAACCCATGACGCGCGTATAAACGGTGCAGCGGGTCCGGTCCTGTGCGTATTTGCTTAATATTTCCTGTTTGGTCATTGTCGTATTGATGATTTGGGGTTTGAAACGAGGTGGTCGGTTGAAGAAGGTTATTCGTGCCTGTGGACGTGGATCAGCTCCTCGTCACAGAAGGGGCAGTACTGGTGTTCCCCGCGCAGGTAGCCGTGCTTCTCGCACACGGAGAAGAGAGGGGTGACGGTCAGGTACGGCATGCGGAAGCGGGTCAGCACCTTGCGGACGATGTCCCGGCAGGCTTCCGGAGAACTGATGGCCTCATTCATGTACATGTGGAACACGGTTCCGCCCGTGTAGCAGCACTGTAATTCATCCTGGAGCTGGAGGGCCCGGAACAGGTCGCTGGTGTGGTCCACGGGAAGCTGGGAGCTGTTCGTGTAGTAGCGCTGCCCCACCGGGCCGGCCTGGAGGATTTCCGGATAACGCTTCTGGTCCTCGCGGGCGAAACGGTGCGTGGTGCCTTCTGCGGGCGTGGCTTCCAGATTGTACAGGTTGCCCGTTTCTTCCTGGTACTCCTGCATGCGCAGGCGGATGAACTCCAGGATTTCCTCCGCAAACGCCCTGCCTTCCTCGGAGGTGATGTCCATCGTGTCGTTGGAGAAGTTGCGCAGCAGCTCGTTCATGCCGTTAATGCCGATGGTGGAAAAGTGGTTGCGGAAGGTGGGCAGGTAGCGCTTGGTGTACGGATACAGGCCGCGGTCATACATCTCCTGGACGAAGGCCCTTTTCTTTTCCAGGCAGGATTTGGCCAGGTCCAGCAGTTCCCCCAGCCGGGCGAACAGGGCTTCACGGTTCTGCTTGAAGAGGTAGCCCAGCCGGGCCAGATTGATGGTCACCACGCCGATGGAGCCGGTCATTTCCGCGGAGCCGAAGAGGCCGCCGCCGCGCTTGAGCAGTTCCCGCAGGTCCAGCTGCAGGCGGCAGCACATGGAGCGCACGGCGTCCGGCTTGTAGGCCCGCTCGTCCGGCACGCGTTCCCCGTTTTCATTAACGGTGTACTGGCTGCCGATGAAGTTCTGGAAGTAGGAGGAGCCGATCTTGGCGGCGTTTTCAAACAGCAGGGGCACGTTTTCCCCCTCCCAGTCAAAGTCCTCCGTAATGTTGACGGTGGGAATGGGGAACGTGAAGGGCTGTCCCGTGCTGTCCCCTTCCGTCAGGACCTCGTAAAAAGCCTTGTTGATCAGGTTCATTTCCTTCTGGAAATGCTTGTAGGTCAGTTCCGTCAGCTTGTTCACGCCGCGTTCCTTCGCCAGGAAGAGCAGAGCAGGGTCCTCCTCCCCTTCAAAGAGGTGCTTGCCGCCGCTGAAGGGGGACTGGTCCCGCAGGTCGCGCGGCACCGTCCAGTCGATCGTGACGTTGGTGAAGGGAGACTGTCCCCAGCGGGAAGGCACGTTCAGGTTGTAGACGAAGCTGCGGATGTCTTTCTTGATACGCGTGAAATCCGCCTGGTCCTTGAAGGCGTAGGGAGCCAGAAAGGTGTCAAAAGAGCTGAACGCCTGCGCTCCGGCCCATTCGCTCTGCAGAATGCCCAGAAAGTTGGCCATCTGGCCCAGGGCTTCCCGGAAATGGCGCGGAGGCCTGCTGTTCACGCGGCTGCGCACGCCGTTGAACCCTTCGTTAAGCAGGTTGCGCAGGCTCCACCCGGCGCAGTACCCGGTCAGGCAGTCCAGGTCATGGATGTGGAAATCCCCCTCCCGGTGGGCCGCGCCTTCCCGGGCGGAATAAACCTGGTCCAGCCAGTAATTGGCGATCACCTTGCCCGCCGTGTTGTTGATCAGGCCGGCGTTGGAATACGTGGTGTTGGAATTGGCGGCGATGCGCCAGTCGCTCTGGCCGATGTATTCCTCCACCGTCTGCTTGCAGTCCACGTAGGTATTTCCGGAATAGAGGCCGGCAAGCTGTTCGCGCTGCATCTTGTGCAGGAAGCGGTAGGTAATGAAAGTCTTGGCCGTGTCAAAATATCCGCAGCGGAACAGGGCGCGTTCAATCATGTCCTGGATCTCCTCCACATGCGCGCTGTCCTGGTGGGTCAGCTTGGCCTCCACTTCTTCATAAATGGAGCGGTTGTACGCGGTGCCGGAGCTGTGGAAGGCGTTCTTGATGGCCTCCTCGATTTTATAGCCCTGGTATTGTTCCTTTTTTCCGGAACGTTTGATGATGCTTGTTGCCATGGTGGATGTCTCGCTTGGAAGGATGATGACCGCTCATCCGCGAGCCTGGGCAAAAGCCTGGAAAAATCATAAGCAAGGGCCGCCGCATGCGTGCATTCTTAACAAGGGGCACGATGAGGACCTGTGCGTATGTTCATCCTGTCCGCGGGATGGGATACGGCAGCATCAGGTCGTCTTCTGGCTTCCGGTGCGACATGTGATGGAGACTTCCCGATTGCTGGGCAATCAGTGTCCGGTCCATCGTCTACCGGTTACAGCGGCGCGTCCGCGACGGATTTTCACCGTCTTCCGTTACCTGCGCTGGAACGCAATGAACCACAGAAAGAGACCTTCCGCAAGAAAAATGTATAAATAATGTATCAAATATTTGTTAGTATACATGATGTTGTATACATAGGGCGTGGAATGATTGATAACACGTCGTTCCTTTCCGTCATGATACCACATGTGCCCTTGGCCTTTCTTTTCCGGTTCCCGGAATGTGGAAACGGAAATTGCTCCCTGTGAGAAATTCCGGGCCCGTTTTCTCCGTACCAATCAAATGTTTTTCTTCCCTCTTTCAAAAAATGGATGGCGGAAACTCTTTCCGGTGCTGGTTCTTTCCCTGTTTTCTGCGGGAAATTCCGCTTCCGGCGCATCCGCAGACTGGAATGAACAAACCATCCGGGACAATCTCCACCTGGTGGCGAAATGGCAGGCGGAACATCCCAGGAAACGCTCCCCGCTGCACTGGACTTACGGGGCCTTTTATTCCGGCCTGGCGCAATACGGCCTGTCCCTTCCGGAGGGGCCGGGGCTGCCATTGCTCCGGAAAACGGGGAAAGAGCAGGAATGGAAGACCCTGGAACGGCATTACCACGCGGACGACCATGCGGTGGGGCACGCGTGGATGGAAATGGCGATGGAAGACGGTAATCCCGCCGCGGCGGAGAAGATACGCGCCGTGCTGGACAAGGTCGTCAATCAGCCCTCCTCCGCCTCCCTCCGGTTCCAGACTCCCCGCTGCCAGGACCGCTGGAGCTGGTCGGATGCCCTGTTCATGTCCCCTCCGGTGTTCGTGAAGCTGGCGGCCTATACCGGGGACCGCCGTTATCTGGAATTCATGGACCGGGAATACAAGCTCACCTGTGACTATCTTTTTGACCGGAAGGAGGGGCTGTTTTTCCGTGATTCCCGTTATTTCACCATTCCGGCGGCCAATGGAAAAAAGATGTTCTGGAGCCGGGGCAACGGCTGGGTGATTGCCGGGCTGCCGCTCATTCTGCAGGATCTGCCCGCGGACTGGCCCTCCCGCCCCTTTTACGTGGACCTGCTCCAGCGCCTGGCGGCGTCCCTGAAAAAATGCCAGTCCCCGGACGGTTCCTGGCATGCCAGCCTGCTGGACCCGGAAGAGCCGCCCCTGAGGGAAATGAGCGGCACCCTGTTCATCATGTACGGCATGATGTGGGGGGTGAACCAGGGGTATCTGGATGCGGAGGAATATCTTCCCGTCATCCGCAGGGCCTGGAAGGCGGCCTGTGACGCCGTCAACGGGGAAGGGGCGCTGGGCTGGGTGCAGCCCATTGCCGACAAGCCGGGGCATTATTCCGCGGAGGATACGGAGGTATACGGCGCGGGCGCCTACCTGATGGCCGGGACCGAACTGCGCAAATATGTCATTGGCCGGGACCATCCGCAGAAGAAAACCGTGACGGTCACGAATCCCCTGCACAGGTTCCGTCCCCATGAAACGGTGGAAGTTCCGTGGCCGTCCGTTCCTTCCGGGAATGCGGCGCCTCTGCGCGTCTTTGACGTGCGCCACGGACGCGTGATTCCCCACCAGCTGGCGGATACGGATGGGGACGGCAGGACGGATACCCTCCTGTTCCAGGGCAATTTCCGGCCCGGAACGGTCCGTGATTTCTGGATTCTGGAGAACTCCTCCCTGAAGGCCGCCCCTGCCGCGGAGGTCTGTTTCAGCCGTGCGGTGCCGGAACGCCTGGATGATTTTGCCTGGGAGAATGATCTGACGGCGCACCGCATTTACGGGCCTGCCGTTGCGAAACCCGCGCCGGAAGGGGAGGGCTTGGTTTCCAGCGGAACGGATGTATGGAGCAAGCGTGCGGGAGCGCCTGTCATCAATGAATTTTACCGGAGGGGCGATTACCACCGGGACCATGGCAACGGGCTGTCACGGACGGGAAACCGCATGTGTCCGGCAATTGGGCCAGCGTCCGGACACTGTACAACGGGCCGGTCCAGACCGCCTTTGAGGTGGTCTATGCTCCATGGGACGCGAGCGGCTTCCGCGTGGCGGAAACCCGGAAGGTGACTCTGGATGCGGGAAGCCGCTTCTCCAGGGTCCGTAGCACGCTGGACTTCCCGGGGGCGGAGACGGTCAGAGTCGGAGTGGGGATGGATACCGGAAAAGGCAGGAATGAGTATGAAACCGTCATGGCGGACCGGCAGGAGGGCCGGGTGGTTACCGCCTGGAGCAGGCCGCGGAAGAAGGACGGGAGTTTCGGAACCGCGGTAATCGTGCCGTGGCTTCCGGAAGGGCAGGCGCAGGACCCGGAGGGTTGCACTTACTGGACCAGGGATGTGGAACGCGGCCAGCCTTTTGACTGGTACCTGGGAGCCGTCTGGGACAAGGCCTCTCCGGTCAAATCCGCCGTAGAATGGGAAACGGAAGCGCGCCGCGTCCGTGAATGCGTCAGGAACCCCCTCCGGGTGCAGGTGCGGTAGGGGCCCGGCAGGCTGGCGCCTCCGGTGGAATGGGCTAGGCAAGCCTTCGTCTTTCTCTTTTACCGGAGGGGCGGCGGTTGTGGCGCGGGAGCTGCCAGCCACTCCGCCAGCACTTCCGGCTGGAGGGGCGCCGGAGTTTCCCGGGCGTCCGGAGAGGTCAGGTTCAGGCCGTTCCTGACGACTTCCGAGCGGATGGAGGCCAGGGAAAGAAGGGTATGGAAAATGTGGTCATGGGAAACGGCCTTCAGACGGTTGGCCTTCAGGGCGCGCACCATGTCCGGGTAGCGTGAGGCGAAGGAGTCCGAATACCAGACGAACATCGCGGGGCGGTAAACGGGAGGCAGCAAGTGCCCTTGGAACATCTTTCCCTCTTCCCCCAGGGCCACCCCGTGGTCGGAACAGTAAAAATAAATGGCCGTCCTGTCCTTCAACTGCGCGATCATGCGGTGGACGGAGGCGTCCAGGTCCACGATGGAATTATCATACGCATTGACGGTTTCTTCCAGACGGGCTTTGGGGTCGTCCATGTTGCAGGAAGCCGGAGTAAAGCGTCCGGCCTGTTCCGGATAGCTGAACGCCATGTGGCTGCCGTTGTTGTAGATGACGTAAAACTGCTTGCCGCGCCCGTGCTGTTTCAGGGATTCCTCCATCACCAGGGAAGTGCGTTCCTGCATCATTCCGGGCGTCTGGTGCAGGGGTGGCGTCTGTTTTCGTTCCCGGCAGTTCCGGGTCAGGATGCCCAGGGAATAATCATGGATGGAGTCTCCGCTCAGGTCCATGATCCGGATGGTGCGGAAACCGTGCTTGTTGAACAGGTCAATGAAGGAGGAATGGCCGGGGCGGCGGCGGGACAGTTCCGCATCCGTGAACATGCCGATGGCGGAAATCCTGGTCACGATGCCGAAGGAGGTGGCGTGGGGGAAGGAAACCACGTTGGATTCCCGGGAAAGCAGGGGCATCGTGTTCCGGTGGTAGCCGTTGAGGGAAAGGTGGTCCGCGCGCACGCTCTCACCCATGTGGAACACCACGGTGAGATCATCCGGGGCATTGCACCAGGAGAGGGGTTCCGCGCAGGACGGCAGGCTCCGGAGTTCATTGAAGCGGCTTGCGTCCTGGGTGATGTATTCGTCCCCCAGCTTGTACGCCATCACGAAGTCCACGAGGGGCCAGCCTTTGGCCTTGTCGGAGGTGTAGTAAAGATAAAGGGGTTCGGAACTGTAGGAGGTGGCCGGAACGCCCAGCAGCAGAAAGATTCCGTACAGGCCCCAGATGCATGCCAGGGCGCTCCACGTGGCCTTCTGGCGCAGGGAGCGGCGGCTCCAGTAAATCGCCAGGTAGATGAAGCCCGCCAGCAGCAGGGTTCCCACGATGGAGGCGGCGGTGCAGAAGGCGCAGGCTTCCGTGAAATTGGTCTCCGCGATGCTGGAAAGGACGGAAAGATTCAGCGTCAGCCCGTACCGCATCTGCATCATGTACAGGCCCGCGTTGAACAGGATGACGGCGGGAAGGACAACGTACGCGGTGAAGCGGTATTTGAGGGAGAGAAGAATGACGCCGCACAGAAGGGAGGCGGAACAGGCAATGCCCGTGCAACTCATCAGGACGCTCTGTCCGTCGTTCAGTACATACGGATTGACCACCAGCGCCGCCGCAAGGCTGACCGCCCACAGGCAGCGCATGCGGCGCGGAATGAACGCGGTGCGCAGGGCCTGGAAAACGGCGGAAAGAACGTCTTGTCTGTCCGGGCACCGTTCCATGGAACGGGTGGATGCATGGGGAGGGGTCATCGCAAAGAAAGGATACAATATTCTTCCTGCCGAAAGGGGAGCTCTATTGTAAGGGTTTCAGGGTGATGCACAAGCAGAATGTCACGGGGCCTTTTCCCTGCCTTGCGGCGTTTCCGTAAAAGGAAAGGGCCTTTTTCCTGTTGTGGTTGACAGGGACGGTCCTGGGGTAGTATAGGGAAACCTATGGAAAATCAACACGTTGCAGCGCCATGTTCCGGAACTCTCAAGGGGGCGGCCGTCGGCTGTGCCGTGATAGGCGCCGTTCTGCCGTGGCTTGGGGCGCCTTCCAATGCCGGGCTCATCCCTGATATGGTGCTGGGAAGCGTCGGAATTCTGCTGGCGGTGGCTTCCGTGGTCTGCGCCATTGCCGCCCTGTGCAGAAACTCCGTTGTTTTCGGCATCATCATGATTTTTGCGGGACTGCTTGCCTGCGGCATTGCTGAAGCAGGAGCCGTCTATTTAGTGGTCAAGCATGACCGGGATCATCAGGTTCCGTGTTCAAAACAGGTCCGGGTACACGTCGGGGAAGGAATCAACGCCGCCTGGAGTTCGGAAAAATTTGAGGGACCGGAGGCAGACCAGGTACAGCCTTAAAGTGGTGTTTTCAGAATGGCCCCGGGAGGAAGGCAGATAAAGTCTTCCCTATGGACCTTCGCTGCAAATGACGGCGGCTTCAGGCCTGTAAAAAACCGCCCGGACTGTTCCGGGCGGTTTTCATGTGCCATGGATGGCCTCCGGTGCTCAGGCGGAGTTTATCCGATGACGAGGAATTTTTCAGCCTTGGTGCCGCAGAGGGGGCAGGCTTCCACGCCTTCCAGAGAATTGAAGGTGTCCCCGCAGACCAGGCAGATCCAGTACTTCTTGGGAAGGGCGCTGGTGTCTCCGTTTTCCAGGGCCTTGAGGGCGCCGGCATAAAAATCGGCGTGTTCCTTTTCAGCTTCCGTAGCCCACGTGAAGGACCGGACGGCGGCCTTCTGGCCTTCCTCTTCCGCCACGGCGATGAATTCCGGGTACATGCTTTCAAACTCATGGGTTTCTCCGGCAATGGCGGCTTTCAGGTTTTCCGCGGTGGTTCCCACGTGAATCTGGATGTCGATGGGGTCCATGGCGGCGCCCAGTTTTTCCAAAACCTTGTTGTGGTTGGCGGCATGTACGGATTCAGCCTTGGAAGCGGCTTCAAACAGCCGCTGGATGAGGGGATGTCCTTCCTGGCCCGCTTTGGCGGCATAGGCTGCGTAAGTGGCGGAGGCGGTGCTTTCTCCCGTAATGGCGGCTTTCAGGTTTTCTATGGTTTTAGTCATCGGGAATGAATTTATAATAATTCTAAAAAGATGCAACTGAAAAAATCCTTTTAGGGAAGAAAAAATGCAAATTCCTCTTTCTGCGGCATCACGGGGAGATGTTACACAATGAGTCATTGACGGGTGCATGGTGAGTCTGTACAACGGAAACGTTATGAAGAGCATTGTAACAATTAGTTCGGCATGTGCCCTGGCATTTGCAGGTATGGCTTCCGCTCAGGACGCCCCGGCTCCGGCACCCGCCCCGGCCGCTGAAACCCCTGCCGCGCCTACCGCGCCGGCCACTGAAGTTTCCAAGGAAGCAAAGGAAGCCGCTGACCAGATGCTGGCTTTGATGAAGGAAATGTCCGCCACGCTCAGCACGGTGAAGGACAAGGCCACCGCTGACGCGGCCGCTGAAAAGATGGCCAAGATCAATGAAAAGGGTGAAGCTCTTTCCAAGAGCGCCCAGAAGGTCCAGGCTGAAATGGATGCCGCCATGCAGGCGCGCCAGGCTGAACTTCTGCCTATTTTCATGGGCATGATGACTGATATGCAGCGTTTGCAGCAGGCTGACTTCTTCGGGAGCCAGGCGCTGAAGGACGCCATGAAGCAGACCGGAGCCTCCGGCCCGCAGGAAGGCGTTGAAGTGGAGGAAGAAGAAGTGGAAGTGGACGCCGTTCCGGCTCCCACTCCCAAGGAAGCCCCCGCTCCTGCCGCCAAGTAACATTCTTTTCCAGGATTGATTCTCCTCCGGTATCTTTGGATACCGGAGGATTTTTTATGGCGCGCGCCTGTGCTGAAAAAGCCTCCGGGAGCGCCACAGGCCCTGAGACGTTCCCGGCCTGTACGGACAAGGGGGCGTATGGACGGACGGCTTGAGGACGCAGAAAGCCCTCCGGAAACAGGCAGGCCGCCTCCGTTTCCGGGGCGGCCTGAGGAGTGGTGATGAATCAGCAGTAGGGCTTGTTATTTGGCCTTTTTCTTCTTGGCGGCTGCTTTGACGGGCTTGGCGGCCGTTTTGGATGCCTTGGCGGGTTTTTCCACAGGGCATTCATTGACGGAGTTCCAGGACCAGTCCCATTTGTCCACATTCATGGCGCAGGCGGCCAGGAGCGCTACGGAAGCGTCCAGGTCATTCTTGTTCGCCATTTCAATGACTTGGTGAACGTTGCGGGTGGGGACGGAGATGGCCCCGGCAATGGAACCACCGGGAACGAACTTCTGCATGGCGCCGGCGTCCGTGCCCCCCGCGGGCAGCATTTCCACCTGCCATTTGATCTTGTTGGCGTCCGCCATGGCCTTCATGAACTTCACCATGCGGCGGTCCGCAATAATGGAGCCGTCATACAGCTTGATGGCGGCGCCTTCGCCCAGATGGGAGACCTGGTCGTGCGCCGGAGTGCCGGGAATATCGCAGGCGATGGTGACGTCCAGCGCAATGGAGAAGTCCGGCTGGATGTCCAGCGTGCCGGCCTGGGCGCCCCTCAGCCCCACTTCCTCCTGGACGGTGAAGGCGGCTACGAAGTTGCAGGAGGGCTTCTTTCCGGAAGCCTTGATGGCGCGGAGGGCTTCAATCAGCACGTAGCATCCGGCGCGGTTGTCCAGGGACTTCACGTTAACGCAGTCACCCATTTCCACCAGGTCGCGTTCGCGGGTGACGGAGTCTCCCACGGAAACGTATTTTTCCACTTCCTCTTTGCTCATGCCCAGGTCAATGAAGAAATCGGTCACTTCCGGAAGCTTGGTGCGTTCCGCGGGGGACATCACGTGGATGGGCTTCACGCCCATGACGCCGATGAGGTCCTTTTTGCCGTGGACGATAACGCGCTGGGCGGTCAGCGTCTTGGCGTCAAAGCCCCCCAGGGGGAGGAATTTGATGAACCCCTTGTCGTCAATGTGACGGACCATGAAGCCGATTTCATCCATGTGGGCGGCAGCCATCATGGTTTTTTCCGTGTCCTTGCCCTCTACGATGGCAATCACGCTGCCGAGGTTGTCCACGCGCACGGCATCCACCAGCGGGGCCACTTCCTGAATGATGAAATCACGGATTTTGTCTTCAAACCCCGGGGCGCCCGGAGTCACGCAAACCTGACGAAGCAGTTCCAAATTCATAATGCCGTCAATGTACTGGTTTTCGTGCAGGTTGGCTAGTCCATATTACGGCCTCCGGGAGGAGGCGCCGCGGGGGCGTTCCTCCCGTATTTACCGGCGTTCCCGGGTAATGACGGCATCCGGCTGCGCGGGAGCGCCGTTGTCCGGACGCTTGTAGTTGACGCGCCGGGCGTCCAGGAACGGGAGTTCGCGGTCCATGCGCTTTTTGAAGTCCTTCTCGTTTTTCAGTTCCTGCGGCGTCCAGGCCACTTCCGCCAGCGCCAGGGCGCGGGGAAAGACGTGGTACTCCCACTTGGGCAGGTTGGGGATGTATTCCGTCCAGATGTTTGCCTGGCAGCCCAGCACCTGTTTTTCCCGTTCCTTCGGCGTGCCCTGCGGGACGGGTTCCAGGGAGTACACGCGCTGCCAGGTCATGTTGTCATTGTTGATGGTCTCATATTCCGGGGCGGACGGTTTGCCGGGGCCCTGGTCATAGTCAAAGTACAGGTGGCTGTTGGGGGTCATGACCACGTCGTTGCCCTGTTCCAGGGCGTGCCGGGCGCTGTTTGGCATCCAGCTCCGCCAGACCATCATGGTGGCGGTGGGGGAAAGGCCGCCCTCCTGGATTTCATCCCAGCCGATGAGTCTCTTGCCGTGCTTGTTGATCATCTTTTCCACACGGCGGATGAAGTAGCTCTGGAGTTCGTGTTCATTGGCAAGGCCGTTGTCCTTCATGACCCGCTGCGCCGTAGCGGACTGCTTCCACTGGTCCTTGGGCGCTTCATCCCCGCCGATGTGGATGTAGGGGCTGTCCGGGAACAGGAGGCACACTTCGTCAATCACGTCTTCCAGAAAGCGGAAGGTTTTTTCCGTGGGTGCGAAGGTGTAGGGGTGGACGCCCCAGGTTTCCTGCACTTTGGGCGCGAAGCCCGGAATGTCCGTGTTGCCCAGTTCCGGATACGCGGCGATGGCGGCGGAGGCGTGGCCCGGCAGCTCCACCTCCGGGATGACGGTAATGCCCCGGTCCTTGGCGTATTGAACCACCTCCCTGATTTCATCCGTGGTATAATGGCCGGAATAGGGAGTGCCGTCCGCCTTGTTGCGGTTGCCGATGACGGGAGATTGCGCGCGGACGGCTCCGTCCGTGGTGAGTTTGGGGTATTTGGCGATGGGGAGCCTCCATCCCTGGTCGTCCGTCAGGTGCCAGTGCAGGGTGTTGAACTTGTATCTCTCCATCAGGTCCAGGATCTTTTTAATATCCCGCACGGGCATCATGTGGCGGCAGCTGTCCATCATCAGGCCGCGCCAGGCAAAGCGGGGCTGGTCCTTGATGTCCATGAAGGGAAGGGCCGGATCACCGTTCCCGTCCCTGACGATGCTCTGCATGAGGCTTTGAAGAGCATACAAGGCGCCGTTCAGACCTCCGGAGGCAATGGCAATGGAATCCGGCGTCACGGCCATGCGGTAGCCTTCCCGGCCCAGGGCGGCGTCTTCCGTAAAGACGAGGTCTGCACCGGATTTAACCAGCGACGTTTTAATTCCGTTGTCGCGGAAAATCCGTTCCGCTCCGGCGGAGAGGGGGCGCCCCTCCGGCAGCTTGACGCCTTCTTTCAGGGAAAAGCCGGGTTCTCCGGTCTTGACCTGCATGGCGGCGGGAAGGGGGATGATGTGGGGCGTTTCCTGAACCGGGGCGGATGGGGCGCCCCAGCAAAGGGAGGAGAAGCTGAAAGCCATGGCGGGGAAAAGGTGTCTGGAAATCATAGTGTAAGTACGTGGGATTTCTCCAAAAAATTCTGCTGGTCTTCTTTTTTTCTCCAAAGGAAGGAAAGGCCGGCGCATGAAATAGCGGTTGCTGCGCCTGCGCCTCTGTGAGAATATCCCCGCGCTATGAGTGATCCCGCTTCCCCTCCCATCAGGAAGACGATGGTTTTTGTTCTGCTGGCGCTTTTTCTGGGTCAGTTCGGAAGCGGGGTTTATGATTTGATTTTCAGCAACTTCCTTCGTGACGCACAGCACCTGGACGTGGAGATGCGCGGGCTGATTGAACTCCCCCGGGAGCTGCCCGGCATCCTGTCCCTGTTTGTGGTCAGCCTGCTGTTCATGTTTAATGAAGTGCGCATGGCGGGAGTGGCGTGCCTGCTGATGTTCGGCGGCATGTATGCGCTGGCCGCGTGCAGCGCCGGAACCAGCCTGTGGGTACTTTCCGCGTGGATTCTGACGGTGAGCCTGGGGCAGCATGTCCTGATGGGGATGGTTGATACCATCGTCATTCATACGGCGCGCCCGGAGAACCGCAGCCTGCGTCTGGGGCAGATGAAGGCGCTGGGGACGGCAGCCGCGCTGCTGGGCGCCCTGTGCGTCTGGATCAAGTGGAAATTCAACCAGTCCTTTGCCGTGGACTTCTTTGTCACGGGCGGCGTGTGCCTGCTGGCGTTCGTGTTCCTGAGCCGTGTGAAAACGCCGGTGTTTCCGCAGCGGCGCGGGTGGCGGGAATGCTTTGTCTTCAAGCGCAGGTATGCCGTTTATTACGGGCTGGAAATTCTGCACGGCATCCGCAAGCAGTTGTATCTGACCTTCGGCTTCTGGCTGATGGTCAGCACGCTGGGCCAGCCGCCCGGATACATCGGAAAAACCCTGCTGATTGCCGGCGTCATCGGACTGGGCACCCAGCCCCTCATCGGCTGGAGCATCAAGAAATACGGGGAGAGAAAGGTGACGGTTTTCGACAGCGCCGCGCTGTCTGTCCTGTGCCTGGCGTATGCGTTTGCCCCGGAGCTGCTTCCCCTGCACTGGGCCGTGGGGGTGGTGACCGCCTGCTTTGTGCTGGATAACCTGCTATTTGCCCTGGGCATGGCCCGCAGCACCTACGTGGCCCGCATTTGTGAGAAGCCGGAGGACATCACGCCCAGCATTTACACCGGGATCGCCATCAACCACGTAGCTTCCATCGCTTACGGCGTGCTGGGCGGCGTGATCTGGATGAATACGGGAGGACCGCAGGCCGTGTTCCTGATCGGCGGCCTGGCTACCGTCGGTGCCGGACTGGTGGCCCGGCACATGGAAGAGCCGGAGCGCAAGGAAGCCTGACCGGACCCTTCAGGTGTCCTGCCGTGCGGGTGCAGTCCCTGGCTTCCCTTTCCGGAGGGCCGCCATGATCTTATGGAAGATGTCCGTATTCTCGTAAATTCCCGTGAAGGCGCCGCTTCCCGCACCGAAGGCGTAAACTGGAACGGCCATGCCGTCATGGCTGCCGGAACCGAATTGGGCCGTTATTTCCCCCTTCTCCCGGTTGCCTCCCGTGAGGGCGAACGCGCCCGTGTTATGGTCCGCCGTGATGACTACCAGCGTGCCGGGATGGCGTGAGGCCCAGTCCAGCACGGCCCCGGCGGTTCGGTCAAAATCCAGGAGCTCATCCATCATTTCCTCCAGCTTGTTGCTGTGGGCCGCCTTGTCGATGTTGGAGCCTTCCACCATCAGGAAAAATCCGTTGGGATTCCGGGAAAGGGTATCCAGCGCCTTCAGCGTGGCCCGGCGCAGAACATCTCCCCGTTGTGAGGGAGGAGGCAGGTTGCCGGGTGCGGTGACGGCCAGCGTTTTCCCGGGGGGCAGTGCGGCGGTTTCCTCCCAGGTGCGGGCTATCCGGTAGCCCTGAGCCTCCATCTCCTTGAAAATGTCCCTTCCGTCCGGCCTTTGCGTGAAATACTTGCTTCCGCCGCCAAAAATGAAGTCGGCGCGGGAATGGGGATAATCCCCGATGATGCCGTAGGAATCAGACCTTTGTTCATTGTTGGCGCAGAAGGAGGCCGGGGTGGCGTCGTTCAACTCGCAGGTGGCGACCACTCCGGTGGACTTGCCCATGTCCGCCGCCTTGTCCACCAGGGAATCCAGCCTGTTGCCTTTGGGACACACGGCCACCCGCTTGTAAAGGGTCTTGGTTCCTGTAGCCATAGCGGTTCCCGCGGCGGCGGAATCTGTCACCAGCTTATCCGCGCACCACGTTTTGGAGATGCCCGTGACTGGGCAGTTTTCCATGAACAGGCGCCCGCGGTTGGCCGCCCACGCGGCGGAAAGGTGGTGAATGCCCATACCGTCCCCGATCATCAGAATGACGCTGGTGACCGGAACGTTCCGGTCCGGCTCACGGATTTCCGCCACCGGGTAGGGATGTTCCAGAACGAAGCGCTGCGGCTCCCCCGCCGTGAGCAGGGATGGGGCAAGCAGCAGGGCACAGACCAGGGAGCGCGGCAGGGAAATCATGCTGCCACTTTCCCGCCAGCGGCGGAACAAGTAAAGAGGAAAAGTGCGCCGGCTTTCCGGGGACCGGCACGGGGCCTGGGGCGGTTATTTGGAATCCGCCTGTTTTTGCAGGATGTCCCGGATCTGTTCCAGCAGGACGACGTCATCCGGCTTGGGGGCGGGGGTCGGAGGCGCTTCTTCGCTTTTGCGCCTGAGCGAGCCTATCAGCTTGATTGCCACGAAGACGGAGAAGGCGATGATCAGGAAGTCAATGGTGGCCTGGAGCAGTTCCCCGTATTTCAGTTCCACGTCCCCCAGTTTCAGGGTCAGGTAGGCCAGGTTCACGCCGGAGGTGAGGTAGCCGATGATGGGGGTGATGATGCTGGAGACGAAGACGGAAACAATCTTGTTGAACGCGGCGCCGATGACAACGGCCACGGCCAGGTCAATCACGTTGCCTTTCAGGGCGAATGCCTTGAATTCCTCCAGAAATCCCTTCACGTTGAAAAAATGTGCCATGATGAATTGGTGTTGATGATTTATTGCATTTTGGGGACAAAGGAATAAAAGAAAAGAAAAATGAATTGCCGCCCCGGAACAGAAGTATGACCACCCTTTCCGGCAAAATGTGAGAATCATGACGTGGCTCCCAAAAAAATCATTTACAGACGAAGCCAGAAGCGCAAACTACACGCGTATTACCTTAACTTATGAACACAGAGGAAAAACTCAACCAGTACGTACTTCATTCCTATGGCCGTTATCCCATGGCTGCCGTCCGCGGAGAAGGCTCCCGCCTGTGGGACAGCACCGGGAAGTGCTATCTGGACTTCTGTGCCGGCATCGCCACCTGCGTGCTGGGGCATTGCCATCCCGTGGTTACGCAGGCCCTGCAGAAGCAGGCCGCCACGCTGGTGCACTGTTCCAACCTGTACCAGATTCCCCAGCAGGCGGATCTGGCGGAATTCATCGTAACCAAGTGCGTGGAGCGTCCGGGGAAGGTCTTTTTTGCCAACAGCGGCGCGGAATCCAATGACGGCCTGATTAAGGTGGCGCGCCGTTACGGCCACCGGAAGCCCCAGGCGGACGGCAAGCCCCGTTATGAAGTGCTGACGTTCAACAAATCCTTCCACGGAAGAACGCTCGGCAGCATGTCCGCCACAGGGCAGGATAAAATCAAGATCGGCTTTGACCCCATGCTTCCGGGTTTCCGGCATCTGCCCTTCAATGACCTGGAAACGGCTAGGGAAGCGATCCGTCCGGAAACCGTGGCCTTTATGCTGGAAACCATCCAGGGTGAAGGCGGCGTCAACTGCGTGACTCCGGAGTTCCTGCGTGGACTGGCCGAGCTGTGCAGGGAGCATGATCTTCTGCTGCTGATGGATGAAGTGCAGTGCGGTTTTGGCCGCTGCGGCGACATCATGGGATGGCGCGCCGTGGCTCCGGACGTGGAGCCGGACGGCATCTCCTGGGCCAAGGCGATGGGGGGAGGCTTCCCGATCGGCGGCTTCTGGATTTCCGACCGGGCCATTGACGACCAGGGCACGGAGCTTGCCTCCATCATGGACCCCGGCTCCCACGGCTCCACGTACGGCGGCAATCCGCTCGGAACCGCCGTGGGCCTGGCTGTCCTGCGGGAAGTCGTTTCCCAAGGCCTTCCGGAACGGGCTCAGCGCCTGGGCGCGGAAATCCGCGCGGAAATAGAATCCTGGAACCTGCCCGTGATTCAGGGCGTGCGCGGCCTGGGCCTTCTGCTGGGCATCGGCCTCAACCCGGAAATGGTGGACGCGCCGGAAGGCAAGACGATTGCCTCCGTGGTGGTGGAAGCCCTGCGGCAGGAAGGCCTGCTTTCCGTCCCCGCCGGCCCGGAAACGGTCCGTCTCCTGCCCCCTCTGAACGTGAGTGAAGAAGAAGTCCAGCAGGCGCTTGCCATCATCAGGCGCGTGCTTAAGACATACGCCAAATAGCGAACCAAACTCCCCTGCTTTATTGTCATGAAGGATGAATCCATCAAAGCCCCCGGCAATGCGATAAAGCAATATTCCATCATGCTCCAGAACCGGGTGGGGGCGCTGTCCGCCCTTCTCGGCCTGCTGGACATGCACGGCATTTTCTGCCTGGGCTTCAGCATGCATGACTGCCATGAGGCGACCATTGCGCGCCTGATTGTCAGCGACCCGGAACGGACGTCGGAAATCTTTCTGGAAAAGGGCATCTGCTACACGGAATCCGAGGTGCTGGTGGCCGTCCTGCGCCACGGTCCCGCGGACCTCAAAAAATGCCTGGACGTGCTGTATGCCGCGGAAATGAACGTTAACTTCCTATACCCGCTCCTGCCCTGTGCGGCGCGGGGCTCCCTGATCGCCCTCCATGTGGATGACCTCAACTTCGGGCGGACGGTGCTGAATTCCAGTGGCATCAAGGTTCTGTTCCAGCAGGACCTCAGCCGGTGAAAACAGCGGATTTCTTCCCGTTTTCACTGCCGCGTCAACGTCGTTTTCTCCAAGCGCATCAAGGGTTTGGCGCGCTTTTTTCAGCTTGACGGAAGGGGAAAACATGGTATGGTACGGGCCGCATGGCAAAAGTACCCGTAATCAATCTTCGCAAGGGACACGCGGTTAATCATAACAATGACGTTTGCGTTGTAGTCAGCATGGAGCACAAGTGCCCCCCCCGCATGGCTTCCTATGTGCAAATGAGTATCCGCAGCATTTCCACCAAGAAGGTCTATAACCTTCGCCTGACTTCCAATGAATCCCTGGAAGGCGTGAACCTTGCCCGTGAGGAATATGAGTTCAGCTACATTGACGGCATGGGCTACCACTTCATGAACCCGGATACGTATGAAGACATCACCGTGTCTCCGGAAATCGTGGAACCCGTGAAGGATTACTTGATGGAAGGCAATATCTACATCCTGCTGTTCACGGATGAAACGGTTGTCTCCGTGGAACTCCCCGCCGCCATCACCATGGAAGTGGCGGAAGCTCCGGAAGGCGTCAAGGGCGACAGCGCGAACAACGTTTACAAGTCCGCCACCATGACCACCGGCCTGGTGGTGCAGGTCCCCCTCTTCATCAAGCCCGGCGAAAAGATTTCCGTGAAGACGGAAGACGGCTCCTACCTGGGCCGCGTGAACTAAACGTTACCCTTACCATTTGAGGAGCCCCGTCCGGTTTTTCCGGATGGGGCTTTTTCATGCCGGAACGCCGCTGAAAAAGACCAGGAAACGGACCGGAGTGGAGGCTTTACTTTCAATGCCTCTTCCGGTAAGCCATTCCCATCTGATTATTTGTGCCATGAAAAAGTTTATTGTTCTGTTGTGGATATGCATGCTGGCCGCTTTTCTGCCGGCGGATGCCGCCGCCGCGGTCAAGCTTGCCTGCCTGGGAGACAGCATCACCGCCGGGATGCTGGTCAAGAAGGAAGACTGCTGGGTGTCCCGGATTGCCAAAGACCTGGGCGGGAAGGCGGAAGTAGGGAACTTCGGCATATCCGCGCGCTGCCTGCTGTTCAAGGGGGATCGCCCCATCACGCGGGAAAAGGCCTACCAGAACGCGCTGGCGTTCAAGCCTGACGTCCTGTTGATCGGCATGGGCACCAATGACAGCAAAAAGCGGAATTGGAGCCACAAGGATGACTTTGTCAGCAACTACAAGGAGATCATCGCGGCATTCCGGAAGCAGAATCCCAAGGTGAAAGTGTACTGCCTGCTGCCCATCCCGTCCCAGGAGGCCAGGGAAGGGGGCATCAGCAGGGAATGCATCGCCAGGGAAGTGATTCCCCTGATCCGGCAGGTGGCCAAAAGCACCAAATCTAAAGTCATTGACCTCAACAAGGTCATGAAAGACAAGGACAGCTTGCTGGTGGACGGCGTGCATCCCAATGCGGAGGGCCATGCCCTCATGGCGGAACACATCCTCCTGGTTCTCAAGGGAAAGGCCGCGGAATAAGGAAAGACCGGTTCCGGCAGGCAGGGCCTTTTCATATAAAATAGCAGGGATTAATGGACTGAAGGGACCTTGTGGACACAGTGGAATTGAAATTGCTTTTTACCTTGTCCATTCCATTCATCAAGCCCACCCATACGGCCCCGTTTTAAGGCAGGGGTATTACCGGGAAGCCTGCTGCTTTTCCGGCTGGTCCGGGATGGTGCCCTTGTGGGGGGAATCCTTTTTCTGGTAAATCCGGACGTAGTCTATCTCATACTTCTGGGGAAGCGGCAGTTTGTTCAGGTCGCCGCCGGTGGAGCCCATCGCCAGATTCAGGATGATGAAATGGGGCTGGCGGAAAGGATTGGCAATTTCCTTGTAAACGGCGTTGATGGTATTGTCCAGGGGCGTCCTGTTCAGCAGGATGTCGTCCGCATACAGACGCACCTCCTTTTCATCCCAGTCCATGCGGAAGACATGGAAGCTCTCTGCCCAGTCCGCGTGCTTTTCCTGAAGCCATTTGAGCGGCGTGTAGGTGGTGCTCCACCGGCCCACATGTTTTTTGGGGGAGGCCCAGCAGAGGTTGGCCAGGTAGGTGGACTGGTAATACTCCATGATGTCTATTTCCCCGCACATGGGCCAGCTTTCCTTGACGCCCATGGTCCAGAACGCGGGCCACATGCCCTCCCGCGGGCTGAATTTGGCGCGTATTTCAAAACGGCCGTACAGCCAGGAAAATTTGCCGCGCGTAGTCAGGGAGGAGGAAGTGTAGTCCGCCTCCTTCCGCGTGGTATGCCAGCTCTTTCCCTCCGGATTGTAATGAGGGTTGGCGTGCTTTTCCTTTTTGCCTTCAATAATCAGCATTCCGTCCTTGCACCGGGCGTTTTCCGGCTGGTACCACTGCGCCTCCTTATTGCGGACAAAGCCGTGTTCGTAGTTCCATTTGGCGGGGTCCGGTCGGCCGTCCTTGTCAAACTCGTCGTGCCAGACGAGTTCGTAATCGGAATAATCCGCTTTTTCCACCACCCGGTCAGCCGTCTTGACGCCGTCCCCGTGGAGAGTATAAAGCTGGGCGTGCAGGGGAGAGGCAAGAAGAGCCGTACAGGCCAGAATCCGGAACAGGGAGGGAGAGTTCATCATGAATAAAGGTGTTTTTCTTGGTACGGAGCTGCGGGCGCTTTTTTGTCATTTTTTCTTGGAAAAGGGTGAAGCCGTTAAAGCGGCTTGAGAAACGGGATTGATGTGTTAGTGTCTCCTAACAACATGGGGCCTTTATTTGGTCTCGTAATATAACCCCCCGATTTTAACGATGATGGAAGAAAGGAATTATCTGGTTTCCGGCATGCACTGTGCGGGTTGTGCGGCCAAGGTGGAGCACGCCGTGGAGGAGTTGGAGGGTGTGGAGCGCGTGGAGCTGAATCTGCTGACGGGGCGTATGACCGTTGTATTCCGGGAGCATGATTCTCCGGCCAGGGACAGGCTGGAGAGAGTGGTGGAAAAGGCCGGCTTCCATCTGGCGGACTGGCGGGAGGAACCGCTTTCCGGTGCAGAGGAAGAAGAACGGAAGGAAGAGAACGGAGGCTCCCGCCTCGTCTGGTCCGTTCTGCTGCTTGTCCCGCTGATGTACCTGTCCATGGGGCCCATGTGGCATTGGCCCGTTCCGGGAGGAGGCTGGGGACTGTGGATGAATTTATGGGCGCAGTGCATCCTGGCGGGTGCGGTCCTGTGGCTGAACCGGCGTTATTTGATCAACGGTGTGCGCCAGCTTGCCGCGTTGTCTCCCAATATGGATTCCCTGATCGCCATCGGAGCGGGGTCCGCCTTCCTGTACGGGCTGTTTCTGCTGATGGCGGCCCTGTGGCAGGGCGCCCATGTGGACGGGATGGAACTGTATTTTGAATCCGCTGCCATGATCGTCACCCTGATTTCCCTGGGGAAGTATCTGGAACGCCGCTCCTACCGGAAGACGAACGCCGCCGTGAAAGGGCTGGTAAAGCTGGTTCCGCAGGAAGCCCTGGTGTGGCATGACGGCGCGGAGCGCGCCGTTCCGCTGGAGGAACTCCAGGCCGGGGACCTGGTGGTGGTGAAGACCGGGCAGAGGGTGCCCGTGGACGGCATCATTGAAGATGGGCAGGCCGCCCTGGATGAATCCGACCTGACGGGGGAAAGCATGCCCGTGGACAAGACCGCCGGGGAACGGGTGATCAGCGGCACGTTCAACCGCGCCGGGTATCTTAAAATCCGTGCGGAGCGTGTGGGCAAAGATTCCACGCTGGCCCGCATGATCCGCCTGGTGGAACAGGCCAGCCAGTCCAAGGCGCCCATTGCGCGGCTGGCGGACCGAGTGTGTTATTTCTTCGTTCCCGCGGTAATTGTCATTGCGCTGGTGGCGTTTGCCGCATGGATGCTGGCCGGAGAGGGCTTTTCCTTTGCTCTTGCCAGGGCAATTGCGGTGCTGGTGATTTCCTGCCCCTGCGTTCTGGGCCTCGCCACGCCGATCGCCATCATGGTGGGTACGGGCCGGGGCGCGCGCCTGGGCATCCTGTGCAAGTCCGCCAGCGCCCTGGAAGCCCTGAGCCGGGTGGATACCGTCGTCTTTGACAAGACCGGAACTCTCACGGAGGGGGAACCCCGGGTGGTGGCCGTTCTGCCGGAACAGCACATGAATGCGGATGAACTGGTGGAGATGGCGGCAGCCCTGGAACAGGGCTCGGAACACCCGGTGGGGAAAGCCATTTACGACCATGCCCGCCTGCTGGACCTGCCCGTCCGCGCGGTGGCTGATTTGTCCATTGTCCCGGGCCGCGGCATTTCTGGCGTGGTGGACGGCGTGCCTTATGTGGTGGGCAATCTCAGCTTCATGAAGGAGAAGGGGATTTCATGGAAGGAAGAGGAAGTGCGCCTCCGGGAGTTCATGCGCCAGGGCGCCTCACCGCTTTATGTGGGCAGGGAGGACCGGTCCGCTGGAGTGATCATGGTGGCGGATTCCCTGAAGCCGGACAGCCGCGCCGCCGTGGACAACCTGAAGCGGATGAACCTGCGCGTGGTGATGCTGACGGGGGACAACGCCGCCACGGCCCGGCACATGGCGGGGGAACTCCATATTGATGAAGTGATTTCCGACGTGCTGCCGGATGAAAAGGCCTCCCATGTGATGAAGATGGAAGAACGGGGGGATAAGGTGGCGATGGTGGGGGACGGCGTGAATGACGCCCCGGCGCTGGCCTGCGCCCAGGTGGGCATTTCCATGAAATCCGGCACGGAGCTGGCGATGGAGTCTTCCGACATCGTGCTGATGAAGAGCAATCCCACAGGCGTGGCGGAAGCCCTCCAGCTGGGGCGCACCACGCTGCATATCATCAGGCAGAACCTGTTCTGGGCCTTCTTTTACAACACCATCGGCATTCCGCTGGCCGCCGGGTGCCTGTATCCGGCCTTCGGCATTACGCTGAACCCCATGCTGGCCGCCGGGGCCATGAGCCTGAGCTCCCTGTGCGTGGTGTTCAATTCCCTGAGACTGCGCGGCTTCAAGCCCCGTCTGGAAAAATAGGAACGGTTTCCCTTTTTAGCATACCCGTTCAGGAGGGCTGGAGCAGGGCCCGGGCCAGCGTGCGGGCGTGGTCCCCGCCGCCGCCAAGCATCCGGACCAGTTCGTTGATCCGCTCTTCCTGGCTCACTTCCCGGAGGCAGGAGATGGTGCGGCTGCCGGCTGAAGCCTTTTCCACCAGGTAATGGTGGGAGGCCAGGGCGGCCACCTGCGGAAAGTGCGTGATGGAGATGACCTGGTGCCGGTTCCCAAGCTGCTGCATCTTGAAGCCCACGGCCCGCGCCACTTCCCCGCCCACGTTCGCGTCTATTTCGTCAAACACCAGCAGGGGGGTGGAATCCTTGTGCGCCAGGGCGCTTTTAATCGCCAGCATGATGCGGGCCAGTTCCCCGCTGGAGGCGATCAGCCGCAGAGGCTTGGAGGGTTCCCCCGGATTGGGGCCGAACAGGAATTCCACCGCTTCCATTCCCTGGGAGCCTGGGTCCTGAAGGGGGGACAGCTCCACTTCAAAGACGGCCTGGCGGAAACCCAGTTCCCGGGAATGCTTGACGATGGAGGCCGCCAGCCTGGGAGCGGATGCCTGGCGCGCTTTAGTGAGCGCCTGCCCGGCGGCATCCACCTGCTTGCGCAGAACGGCCATGGAGGCTCTCAGCTCTTCCAGGCGTTCCGTGCGGTGTTCAATGCGGTCCAGCCGGTGGGCGCCCTCCTCCCTGCGGGCGCAGACGTCTTCAAAGGAAGGACCGTATTTCATTTTCAGGGATTCCAGCAGGTTGATGCGTTCCTCCAGTTGGAAAAGTTCGCGGGGGTCGGAATCCAGCTCGGCGGAATAATCCGCCAGGCGCCCTTCGATCTCCTTGAGTTCCAGATTCACTTCCGCCAGCGGAGCCAGCCATGCGGCGGTGGAAGAGTCCATGCGCTCCAGCTCATGGGCCGCCCTGGTCAGTTCCCTCAACTGGGAGCCCAGGCCGGGAACGTCCGTTTCCTCCAGCATGGAGAGCATCCGGGACACCTGCTCCTGAAGCCGGGTGCCGTTGCGGGCGCGCTGCCAGCGTTCCTCCAGCGTGAGCACTTCCTCCGGAGTGAAGGCGGCGGCGTCTATCTCGTCCACCTGGTGGCGCAGCAGTTCTATCTCCCGCGCCGTGGCCGCTTCCGCGTGCTCCAGGTCGTCATACGCCCGGCGCGCGTCCTGCCACTGCCGCCAGGCGTCCGCGTAGGCGTGCAGAAGAGGAGTGTGTTCGCCAAAGGCGTCCAGCAGGGAAAGCTGCCTTTCCTGGGAGATCAGGGAGCGGTGGTCGCTGGGGCCGTGCATGTCCACCAGGCACGCGCCCACCTCGCGCAGCAGATTCAGCGTGCAGGGACTGTCATTCAGAAACTGGCGGTTGGCCGTGGAGGAGATGATGCGCTTGATGATCAGGTTGCCGTCTTCACAGGGCGGCACGCCGTGCTCATTCAGGATGGCGTGCACGGGGGAGGAATCCGGCAGGTGGAAGACGGCTTCCACGCTGCATTGCTGTTCTCCGGACCGGATGAGCGTTTTGTCCGCGCGTTCCCCCAGCGCCAGGCGTATGGCGCCGATGATGACGGATTTCCCCGCTCCCGTTTCCCCCGTGATGCAGATGAAGCCGGAACTGGGTTCCCAGAGCAGCTGGTCCACGAGGGCCAGGTTTCTAATTTTCAGCAATGTAAGCATTCGGGCTTTGGATTTTGAATGCATTATGGCATCATTCGCTCTAAACGCAATCATGACCTCTGTGATGAACATTCTCTTTCTGGGTACCGGAACGTCCACCGGAGTTCCCCAGATAGGTTGCTCCTGTGCGGTATGCACGTCGCCGGACCCCAGGAACAAGCGGTTGCGTTCTTCGATTTACGTGGAAGCCGCAGGCACCCGCATCCTGCTGGATTCCTCCCCGGATCTGCGTCAGCAGGCCCTGCGGGAGAACATCACGGATGTGGACGCGGTGCTGTACACGCACGCCCATGTGGATCATGTGGGCGGCTTTGACGATCTGCGCGCCTTCTGCTGGCGCAGGACGGGCGGTCTCCCCCTGTACGCCTCCCCGCAGACGATGGACGCCCTGCGGACCATGTACGGCTGGGCTTTTGAACCGAAAACGGCCCGGAGCGGCTACGTCAGGCCGGAACCTCACGAGGTGCGGGAACCCTTCCGCGTGGGAACCGTGCTGGTGACCCCGCTGCCCGTCCTGCATGCCGGGGTGGAGACTTATGCCTACGTGCTGGAGGCGGAAGGGTGCCGGATGGCGTACATGCCGGATGTGAAAAGCATTCCGGAGGCTTCCCTGGAGACCATGAAGGGAGTAGACCTGCTGATTATTGACGGCCTGCGCTACCATCTGCACCCGACGCACCTGAGCCTGGACGAGTCCCTGGCCGCCATCGCCGCCATCCAGCCCCGGCGCGCCGTGCTGACCCACATGTCCCATGACATGGATTACCAGATTCTTTCCGGCAAACTGCCGGAGAATGTGATACCTGCCTACGACGGGCTGAGGCTGTCCCTGCCGTAATTTCCACCCTTCCTTCCCATCAGGCCATGACTGCTCCAAACGATCCTGTTCAGTCCGGAGGACGGATACCGTGTGAGACCAGGAAGGTATTCGGCTTTCCCGTGGCCGTCAGTTCCGTGGAGGAGATGAGTTGCGCTCTGGCGGAGCATGCGCAGGCAGCGGAGGCTCCGTGCCTGGTGGCCGCCGCGGATGTGCATGTGATGACCCTCGGCGTGCATGACCCGGACTACGGGGCCGTGCTGAAAAAAATGGACGTGGTCTGTCCGGACGGCATGCCCGTGGTGTGGAAGCTGAACCGGGGGCTTTCCGCCGGGGAAAGGGCCGCGGAACGCGTGAGCGGACCGGATCTGATGGAAGCCCTGGTACGGGCGAATGCGGAATATCCGGAGCTGCGCCATTTTCTGCTGGGCGGGGATGAAGCCATGCTGGAAGTTCTGGCCGCCGTATTGAAGGAGAAGCACCCCGCTTTTCAATTGGCCGGCGCGTATTCTCCGCCTTTCCGTTCCTGGACGGAGGAAGACCGCAAGGGCATGAGGAAGGCCATCTCCTCAAGCGGGGCCAATGTGGTTTGGGTGGGCCTGGGCTGTCCCAAGCAGGAGAGGTGGATGGCGGAGCAGAAGGAGCTGCTGCCTCCGGCGGTTTATGTGGGGGTGGGCGCCGCGTTTGCCTTCCATGCCGGAACGGTGAAGCGCGCTCCCCGGTGGATGCAGAAGAACGGCCTGGAATGGCTGTATCGCATTTACCGGGAGCCGGGACGGCTGCTCAAGCGGTACGTCAAACATAACAGCCTGTTTGTGTGGTACGTGCTGACGGGCAGATGACCGGAGCTCTTGACCCGGCAGCGGGGGAAGCCTAACATGGCTCCATGAACGTTGAAGAAAAGGCCCTGTCTACCTTTCGTACGGAACCCTGGCGCCACAACTGCGCCCAGGCCGTTTGCGCTGCCCTGGGAAGGGATGATTTGCTGGAAGCCGTTTCCGCGTGCGGCACCGGAAGAGCACCTGACGGGATGTGCGGCGCCTTATACGGAGCCCTCCTGTGTACGCCCGTGCAGTCCAGGGAAGAGCTGAAGCGCCGGTTTGTGGAAAAGCTGGGCTATTTCCATTGCAGGGAGCTGAAAAGGGAAGGCCGTGTTCCTTGCCGGGACTGCGTTGCCTCCGCGGCGTTTCTGGCTTTTGATTTGCAGGAGTGAACGCAGAATGACACGACTGTTTTCATAGATTTTCATGAAGAAAGAGTCTATTGGAATGAATCCAAATAGAACAACGTCATGAAAAAATTGATATATGCTATAGCAGCGGTAGCCGTTGCAGTTCCCGTCGTGGCCCTGGCCCAGAGCGCTTGCAACAGCGGTTCCTGCACCAAGGGTGACAAGGACATGGCTGAAGCCAAGGAACACATGAAAAAGGGCGCCAAAGCCGCCAAGGACGCCGCTTCTGAAAAAATGAAGGAAGGCAAGGAGGCGGCCAAGGACGCCTACGAAAAGAGCAAGGAAGCAGTGAAGGATACTTATCAGGACAGCAAGGAAGCCGTTGACCATGCGGCGGACAGAGCCGCCGATAAGGCCCGCGCCATGGGCGACGCTGCGAAAAACGCCTAATTCAAACCATTAACAACAAACCATTATTTATTATTATGTGTGACTCCAAAGATCATATGCACCACGGCTGTGGATGCTCTAAAGACGCTTCTTCCGAAAAAATGGGAGAAGACAAGCAGATGATGAAAGACGCCGCTTCCGGAAAAATGGAAGAAGGCAAGCAAGCCATGAAGGACGCCTACGAAAAAGGCAAGGAAGGCGTCAAGGATATGGCTGATGGAATGAAAGACAAAGCCAAGTCCATGACGGATTCGGATAAAAAGTCTTAATTCCGACACTTGAACCAAGCCGTTTTTTATTCTGCATCCCGTATGTGGAATGATTTCCCCTTGTCCGGGTTTCCGGACGAGGGGTTTTTTATGCGGGCCGGGCTGCCGGGGAGGGGTTGCCCTCTTCCGCAGGCTGGAGGGCATGCAGGCTGATCTTGTGCTTCTTGCAGAGCTGCGCCACCCGGTCCCGCTCCAGCAGGATGGTTTTTCCCGCTTCCAGGGCGATTTGCCTGATGCCGCATTCCGCGCAGGTTTCAATGGTGACGGGGCCGATGGTGGGAATGTCAAAGCGCATGTCATGCCCCAGGCGGGCCACTTTGGCCAGCGTGGCGGGCTTGCCGTTGCCCAGGCTGCCGGCGCGGCGGATGCAGTTGTTGGTGCCCTCAATAGCCTCTACGGCCACCACCGTGCCGCCGTGCACGATGACGGACTGCCCGATGTGGAGACGGGTGATTTCCTTGGCCATCTGCATGCCGAAGACGGCATCCTCCCACTGTTCAGGCGTGGGCCGCGGCCCGGCGATGTGGCCCGGCTGCGGCATGTGCTCCTCCATGTACGTGAAGGCGGGCAGGATGGTGAAGCCCTCCTTTTCCGCCTCCGTGATCACGGCCCCCAGTAGGGAATCCGCGTTTTTCTCCGGCATGCGCATCAGCACGGAAAGGGCCCGCAGGTCCGGCCGGAGGGAAAGAATGTTCTTTGGGTTGATGCCTCCGGCCATGATGACGTTCTGCACGCCGTGCTTCTTCAGGAAGGAGAACGGCTTGCTGAGCTGTCCCACGCTGAATTCCTGGTAAACGTTGCACAGGGGGATGACGGCGGGATTGGTCTCCCCCTTGAAGCCCACGGCCACAATGCGCAGCTCCGGCGTCCGGCGGCGCGCTCCCCGGACAATGTATTCCGGATAAAGGCCGTCTCCAGCTACCAGGCCTAATACGGGAGGGTCTGTCGTCATGCGGCTTACGGCGTGCGGGAACGGGACGGGTTACAGGTATTCCGGGCGCTGGAGCAGTTCCGCCACGCGCTTGAGCAGGACGCCGATGTCGGCACCGTCCACCACGCGGTGGTCCCCCGTAGCCACGATGTTGGCCTTGGAGATGGGAATGAACGCCTCCACCTCGTCGCTCCAGACGGGAGTCTTGGTGACGGCCCCCACCCCCAGGATGAGGGATTCGCTGGGCATGGGCATGGGCGCGGCAAACGTGAGGCCGAAGCCGCCGAAGTTGGTAACCGTGGCGATGCCGCCCGTGCTGTCTTCCGGCGCCAGCCTGCGGCGCCGGGCCTGGGCGATCAGTCGGTTGTAGTCCTCCAGCAGTTCTTCCATCGTCCGTTCGTTCACGCGGCGCAGGACGGGGACCATGACCCCGTCCGCCACCTGCGCGGCGATGCCGATGTCAATGGACTTGGGAGAAAGGATGTTTTCCCCGACCAGGTAGCCGGCGCACTCCGGGTTTTCCGCCAGGGCCAGGGCCAGGGCGCGGGCAAAGTACAGGGTGATGCCGGGACGCAGCGGGGAATGCTGCCTGTGCTTGATGAGGGGGTCCATGAACACCGGACGCCCGGCGGAGGCCAGCGGGCGCGTCCAGCTCCGGCGCATGGCGTCCGCCACGGCCAGGCGCATGGAGGAGGCCTTGCGGTGCGGCCACTGGCTCACGTATTCCAGGAATTCCTCCAGATCGTCAATGGTGACGCGGCCTCCTGCTCCGGAGCCGGAGATGAAAGCGATGTCCGAGGCGCTCATGCCCAGTTCATCCATGCGCGCCTTCATGCGCGGAGACATGTAGTGGGCCCCCTTCATGCCGGCGGGCACCGGAAGGCCGCGCACGCTGGGCTGAACCTTCAGGTCCGTGCCGTTTTCCTGGTAGGATTCCCCCGTCACGCCGAAGTGCACCCCGGCGGGCTTGCTGTCCTCCTGGCTGGCAGGGGCGGGTACGGGCTGGGGCACGGATTCCGGACTGGCCGGAAGGGATGTCGACTCCCCGGCAGGGGTGGCCCCGGAACGTTCGATCTCCTCCTCCGTGGCATCGATCATGGCCATGCAGGCGCCGACCACGACGGATTCCCCTTCCTTGATAAACACATCGCTCAGGACGCCGCCGCACATGGTGGTGACGCCCATGGTGGCCTTGTTGGTCTCTACCTCAAAGATTTCCTGGTCGGCTTCTACGGTATCGCCCTGGGCCGCCAGCAGGCGCAGCACGGTGGCTTCTGCAATGGAATCCCCGAGCTGGGGCATCAGAATGGGTACTTTAGGCATGGTGGAAACTGGGTTGGATCAGATGGATAAAAGGTGACGGATGGAGGCCGCGATGGATTCCATCGTGGGGCGGTGGGCCTTCCAGAGGTTGGGGTGCTGGGGAATGGGGGTGTCCCGGGCGTTCAGCCGCTGGGGCGGGGCGTCCAGCAGGTGGAAGCCTTCCGCCACAATGCGGGAAACTACTTCCGCCGTGACGCCTCCCCACGGGAAGTCCTCCCCGATGACCAGGACGCGTCCCGTGCGCGCCACGGAGGCGATGACGGTATCCATGTCCAGCGGGCGCACCGTGCGGAGGTCCACTACTTCCACTTCATAACCGCTCTCCTTGGCGAGCAGGTCAGCCGCGCGCACGGCTTCCGGCACCATGGCGCTGTACGCCACCACAGTGGCGTGCTTTCCGGTGCGGGCGATGCGGGCCATGCCGAAGGGGACGACCGGGGCGTCCCGGTAGTTGTCCTCCGCCTTCAGCCAGCGGTACAGGAACTTGTGTTCCAGAAAGATGACGGGATCGGGCACTTCCACGGCCTGGCGCAGCATCCAGTAGGCGTCCGCCACGGTGGCCGGGGTCATCACGTGCAGGCCCGGATAATGGGCAAACAGGGCTTCCAGGCTCTGGCTGTGGAAGGGGCCCGTGCCGGGCGTTCCGCCGCAGGGCAGGCGCACCGTGATATTGGCCGGAATCCCCGTGCGGTAGTAATGGGTGGCCGCCATGTTGACGATCTGGTTGAAAGCAATGGTGCTGAAGTCCGCAAACTGGACTTCCATGATGGGCTTCTTGCCCATGACGGCGGCTCCGGTGACCATGCCGGCCATGGCGTCCTCACTGATGGGGGCGTCAATCACCCGGTCCGGGAACAGCTCCTTGAGGCCCTTGGTCGCTTTGAAAGCGCCGCCGAAAACGCCTATGTCCTGCCCGTACAGGAAAACGTCCTTGTCCTCCGTAAGCAGGTCTTTCTGGGCGTCGTGAATGGCATCAATGTATGTTACGCTCATGGGAATATTCCGTTTGCAGGCTTAATAAGGTCTCCATACCGTGGCGTTCCAGTCTTCCCGGAAGGGGTCCGGCTCCGGTTCCCGCTGCGCGGTAGCCACGGCAAGCTGGACTTCGTCCGCATACTGCTTTTTCAGGTCCGCCACTTCTTCCGGCGTCAGCCACCCGGCTTCCAGAAGCTGGCGCTCCGCGACGAGCACGGGATCTTTTTTATTATACTCCTCCTTCAGTTCCCTGGGGATGTAGGAGGCGTCGTCATGCTCGCCGTGGCCGCACATGCGCAGGGTCTTGGCCAGCACCCACTGGGGGCCCAGCCCTTTCCGTGCATTGCTGACGGCGGTGTGGAACGTCTCCAGCGTGGACATGAAATCCGTGCCGTCCGTTTCATGCACGGTGAATCCGTAGCCGCGTCCCCGGTCCGCCAGGGATGCCTCCCCGAATTCCCGGACGTTGGGCGTGGAATAGGCAAATTGATTGTTGGTCACCACGAGCACCAGGGGCAATTGTTCCACGTTCGCCATGTTGGCCGCTTCATGAAAGGCGCCGGTGGAGGTGGTGCCGTCTCCGCAGAAGGCCACGCCCACGGGGCCCGGCAGCTTGCCGTCCAGCCGCTTGGCAAAAAGGCAGCCGATGACGAACGCCACGGTGCTCCCCAGATGGCTGATGGGCGCCATGTATCCTTCCGCCGGAAGCCCGCGGTGGACGTTCCCGTCCCTTCCCTTCATGTAGCCCAGGGCGGAACCCAGATACGCGCGCGCCGCTTCAATGATGGGTTCACCCCACGTGATGCGCGCCGCCTGTTCCCGGATGAACGGAGCGATCACATCCTGCCCGGCGGTCAGAAAAACGCCGCCGCACGCGGCAATCGCTTCATGGCCGCGGCCCAGGTAAACCCCGCCCGTGATTTTGCCCGCTTTATACAGGCTGGAAATTTTTGTGTCAAAGGCCCGCGCCAGCAACATGGCCTTGTAAGCCTTGACGGCGCTTTCCTTCAAGTCCGGTGGTGTAGTGTCGCAATGTGCCACCCCATTATTTTATATGCTGGATGGGGAAATGCAATGCCATTTCATGAAACTTCCGGAGAGTGCGTGATCAGGAGCCTGAACACATGTTCCGTCTGCTCCATGGGCCACGGGCGTGGAAACTGGCGAACCGGGTTCAGGAAGGAAGCCTTTTACATCCCCCTTACGCTGTGCCCATGCCGGGAACGCCCGCCGGTTCATTTCCCCCGGGCGGCAGGGAGCATCTCAGTTCAAATTTCGGATGCGCCACATCGTAATCTCCGGAAAATAATTCCGTTTCCATGATAGTCTTATTATACTCCTGCGCAAAAAAATCCGGGAAAACCTGGGGCGCCTGCCCGATGCCGCTTTCCTGCGTGATGGCGCAAAGGAAGGAGGCGGCAGGCAGAAAGACGATCTCCTTCAGCTTCCTGGCGTCTTTTTTGGTCGCCTCTACCTCCACATACAGGAACTGTTCCGTTCCGGCGCTGCGGTGGAAGGAGAGGAGACCGGCTTCCGCGCCCAGCCGCAGCCCGCTGCGGCTGATGTCGTCAAACATGTGGGTGATGAGGATATTATAATCCGGGCTGTGCTGCTTTCCGGAATAGGGAACCGCCCAGCAATATTTCTCCGGCAGCTTGTGGACGGTCTGCTCTTCACTGTGCTGGAAGCCTCCCATCCGGTCCATCTGCTTCTGGAATTTCTCCAGCAGATGCAGCTTCTCCTGAATGTCCCTGATCTTCTGGTGCGCCAGCGTGGTGCCGTAGGCAATCAGCTTCTTGTAATGGATTCTCTTCTGGTCCTTGGTCAGAAAGGTGGTGAACTCTTTCAGCGGAATATCCAGGAAAATGCAGGCCTGGATGGCATCCACCACGGGAATCTGGGAAAGGGTGTAATAACGGTAGCCGGTGTCCGGGTCCGTATGGGCCGGATGCAGAATCCCGAGCTGTTCGTAATACCGGAGGGATTTGATGTGTACGCCGGTCTGCTTGGACAGGCTGCCGATAGTGAGTAAATTCTGCTTGTCCATCCTTGATTATGGTTGGAGGGGAAACGGATTTCTTCCTTCAGGAGCATTCCGGCGGGAACGGCTTCCGCATGTAAAAGAAATCATCATGAAGACGAAATCCATGCGTCTTCATTTAATTTGTTCTGTCAATGGCTTACAGCAAATGATAAAAAGCCGTCCCTCTTAATCTTTTCATTACCTCTTGACTCTCCCATTATGGGATACTTTACACCATATGACAATTGAAAAATCTCCGGTCTTGTCGGAAATGCGGTTCCGGGATCTCTTGAGGCTTAATTACAGTGTTATTACTTATGAAAACGACTTGTCTTCTTGTTCTCTGCTCCTCTCTTTTGACGGTTCTGCCCGGCTGCCGGCAGGGAGATGAAAACCAACCCGCCGGGCCTCCCGCAAACATGGTGCCGGAAGTGACCGTACTGACGGCCCACGGCAAGCAGGTTCCCGTAACCGCCAACCTTCCGGGCCGCATGGAGGCCTTCCTGCAGGCGGAAGTCCGCGCCCGCGTGACCGGAATCATTCAGGAACGCTGCTACCAGGAAGGGCAGACCGTCCGTCCCGGTGATCTCCTCTTCAAAATAGACCCTGCGCCCCTCCAGGCCGTTCTGGATGAATGCAAGGCCGCGGTGGCCCGCGCCAAGGCGGTGCTGACGGACGCGGAGGACAAGGCCGCGCGCTACTCCTCCCTCGTCGCCAAGGGGGCCGTCAGCGTGCGCGAGCATACGCAGGCCAGGGCGGAGGAAGAACGGGCCAGGGCGGAGTATGCCGCCGCCGCCGCCTCCCTGGAGCAGGCGCGCCTGAACCTGGAATACACCCGGGTGGAGGCCCCCATCTCCGGACGCGTGCGCCGCGCGCTGGTCACGGAAGGGGCGTTTGCCAACCAGAATGAGTTCACGCACCTGACCACCATTGAGCAGATAGACCCCATTTACGTGCGCTTCAGCCAGCCGGCCTCCCAGTACAGCAGCCTGCGCCGCGCCGTGGTGTCCGGCCTGTGGAAGGGGGTGCCCCTGGAGGAAATCAAGGTGCGCCTGCTGCTTTCCAACGGGGAGGAATACCCCCATACCGGCAGGATCATCTTTTCCGATATGGCGGTGGACCCGAATACGGACACCATTGAAATGCGCGCCCAGTTCCCCAACCCGGATTATGAGCTTCTTCCCGGAGCCTACGTGCGCGTCGTGTTTGACAAGGCGGTGCGTGACAACGTATTCGCCATCCCCCGTGACGCCGTCATTCGCACCGCGCAGGGAGCCTTCGTCCTGGTGATGGGGCCGGACGGCGTGCTGGAAATGCGCTCCGTCAAGGCAGATACGCTGAATGGCCGGGAATGGCTGGTTTCCGAAGGCCTCAAGGACGGGGACAAGGTAGTGGTCAGCCATATCATGTCCCTCCGGCCCGGCATGCAGGTCCGCGCCGCCGCTCCCCAGCCGCAATCCAACGCCCAGCAATAAACCGTTATGCCTGATTTCTTTATACGACGCCCCATTTTCGCATGGGTGGTAGCCCTTCTGATTTCCCTGATGGGGCTGCTGGCTATTCCCAGCCTGCCAATCGCCCAGTACCCGGACATTGCTCCGCCGGTCATCTCCCTGCGCACCACGTATCCGGGGGCTTCCGCCCAGGATACGGAAGAAGCCGTCACCGCCGTCATTGAGAGGGAAATTAATGGCGCTCCGGGGCTTCTGTACATGTCCGCCACCAGCAGCTCCGACGGCACGGTGGAAATCATCGCCACCTTTGAGCAGGGAACGGACCCGGACATTGCCGCCGTGGAAGTCCAGAACCGCCTGAAAATCGTGGAATCCCGCCTGCCGGAATCCGTCCGGAGGGAAGGGGTGTTCGTGGAAAAATCCTCCAACAACATTCAGGCGATGATCTCCCTGTCCTCCACGGGGGCCCTGAATGATACGGAACTGGGGGAATGGGCTTCCGCCCGCATTATCCCGGAACTGAAGCGCGTGAAGGGCGTGGGCCGCGTGGAGCTGTTCGGCGCTGAAACCTCCATGCGCATCTGGCCTGATCCGGAAAAGCTGGAAGCGCTGGGGCTGACGCCCACGGACATCGTGAGCGCCGTAGCCGCGCAGAGCGAGCGCATCATCATTGGCGACATCGGCGGCGCAGCCGTTTCCCATTCCGCTCCCATCAATGCCATTGTGGTGGCCGAGGAAGCCTTCCGCACGCCGGAGGAATTCGCCTCCATTGCCCTGAGGACGCTTTCAGACGGTTCCGCCGTCAAGCTGGGGGACGTGGCGCGGGTGGAGCTTGGTGCCAACAGCTATGCGTTCTTCTCCCGCTGCAACGGGCAAACGGCCACCGGCATGGCCATCAAGATGGCCCCCGGCTCCAACGCCGTGGAAACCATGGGCCTGCTCAAGGCCAAGATGGACGAACTGTCCAGGGACTTTCCGGACGGCGTCACCTACCAGATTCCGTATGAAACCACCCACTTCGTGGAAATCTCCATCCAGAAAGTCATCTCCACGCTGGTGGAAGCCATCCTCCTGGTGTTCCTGGTCATGTTCCTGTTCCTCCAGAACTTCCGGGCCACGCTCATTCCGACGCTTGTCGTTCCCGTGGCTCTGCTGGGAACCTTTGCGGTGATGTGGCTCTCCGGCTTCTCCATCAACATGCTCACCATGTTCGGCATGGTGCTCAGCATCGGCATTCTGGTAGATGACGCCATCGTGGTGGTGGAAAATGTGGAGCGCATCATGATGGAAGAAGGGCTGGACGCCCGGCGCGCCACGGTGAAGGCCATGAAGCAGATCGGCGGCGCCATCGTGGGCATCACCACCGTGCTGGTGGCGGTCTTCGTTCCCATGGCGTTCTTCAGCGGGGCGGTGGGCAACATTTACCGGCAGTTTGCCGTGACGCTCATGGTCTCCATCTCCTTCTCCGCGTTCCTGGCCCTTTCCCTGACTCCGGCGCTCTGCGCCGCCATGCTGAAAGCCTCCTCCGTGGAGCATCAGGAGAAAAAGGGATTCTTCGGATGGTTCAACAGGACGATCCACCGGTCCACGGACCGGTACGGCAGCGCCGTGACCGGAATCATCAAACGTCCGGTGCGCTCCCTGTTCCTGTACGTGCTCATCATTGCCGGGGCCGGATACCTGTACATGACGCTCCCCACCTCCTTCCTTCCGGAAGAAGACCAGGGCAACTTCATGACAATGGTGGCCCTCCCCGCCGGAACGCTCCAGGAGGAAACGAGCACCCGCCTGCGCGAGGTGGAGGATTACCTGATGAAGCATGAACCCGTGGAGTATGCCTATTCCGTGGGCGGGTTCAGCTTCATGGGCACCGGCACCAACATGGGCATCCTGTTCATCGGCCTGAAAAAATGGGATGAACGCACCGGGCCGGGCAACTCCGCCCAGGAAATCATTGACCGCGTCAACATGCGCTTTGCCGGAGACCCCCAGATGCTCGTGATGGCCCTGAACATGCCGGCCCTGCCGGAACTGGGCAACACCTCCGGGTTTGACTTCCGTCTTCAGGACAGGGGCGGCCTGGGCTATGACCGGCTGGTGGAAGCCCGTGACGAACTTCTGGCCCGCGCCAATACGGACCCCAACCTGGAGGGCGTCTACTTCTCCGGCCAGGCGGACACGCCGCGCCTGCACGTCTCCATCGACCGGGAAAAGGCCTTCTCCATGGGGGTGCCCATCACGGAAATCAGCAACTCGCTGGCCGTCATGTTCGGGTCCAGCTACGTAGGGGACTTCATGCATGACAGCCAGGTGCGCCGCATCATTGTGCAGGCGGACGGAAAAAGCCGCCTGAACGGCAATGACATTGAAGACCTGCATGTGCGCAATGACCAGGGAAAGCTTCTGCCCCTCTCTTCCTTCGTCCGGCTGGACTGGACGGCGGGCCCTCCCCAGCTCACGCGCTACAACAACTACCCCTCCTTCACCATTAACGGTTCCGCCGCCCCCGGCAAGAGCAGCGGGGACGCCATGAAGGCCCTGGAGCAAATTACCGCCGCCCTGCCGCAGGGCGTGGGGTTTGAATGGACGGGGCAGTCTTATGAGGAACAGCTAGCGGGCTCCCAGGCCACCCTGTTGTTCGCCCTGTCCATCCTCATTGTCTTCCTGGTGCTGGCGGCCCTGTATGAAAGCTGGTCCATTCCGCTGGCGGTCATCCTGGTGGTGCCTCTGGGGCTGCTCGGCGCCCTTCTGGCCGTTTTCCTGCGCGACATGCCCAATGACATCTACTTCAAGGTGGGCCTGATCACGACCATCGGCCTTTCCGCCAAGAATGCCATCCTGATTGTGGAAGTGGCCAAGGAATTCTACCGGGAAGGCATGGGCGTGACGGAAGCCGCCGTGACCGCTGCCAAACTGCGCCTGAGGCCCATCCTGATGACCTCCCTGGCGTTTGGCGCCGGCGTTATTCCTCTGGCCTTCGCCCATGGGGCGGCGGCGGGCGCCCAGCGCGCCGTGGGCACGGGGGTGCTCGGGGGCATCATTACGGCCACGCTGCTGGCGATCTTCCTGGTTCCCCTCTTCTTCCGCCTGACGGCGGGAAAGAGGAAAACGGACCACGCGGAAGCCGCCCGGTAGGGCGGCTCAACCGCCGCGGTGGAGGCCCCCCTACAGGCCGCCGCAGGGTCCCTGAGGCAACTGAACCATCCCGCGCCCGGGGCGGTGCCCTTATTCACTTCACCGCGCGGTTCATCCGCGCGGCAGTTGTTCCGGAATCTCCGTAAAGGGACTTCCGGAACATGGCCCCATCAGTTCCTGCCGCGCGCGTTCAGGAAAATGAACACGTAGTACAACAGCATGGCGAGGGAGGAAAGCGCGCCCACCACGTAGGTCATGGCTGCCCAGAACAGGGCGCTCTTGGCCTTTCCGTGGTCGAAGTAATTCATCAGGTGGGAACGGTCCAGCCACTTCAGGGCCCGGGCGGAGGCGTCAAACTCCACCGGAAGCGTGATGAACGCAAAGATCGTGGTCACGGCAAACAGGCCGATGCCCAGACCCAGCACCCACGGGGAACCGCCCATGGCGAGCAATATAATGCCGATGATCAGCACGAAGCTCACCATGTTGGAGGAGAACTGGACGATGGGAACTAGGGCGGACCGCAACCCCAGCCAGTGGTACGCCTGGGCGTGCTGCACGGCGTGGCCCACTTCATGGGCGGCCACGGCGGCTGCTGCAATGCTGTTGGAATTGTAAACGGACTCGCTCAGGTTCACGGTCTTGTCCGCCGGGTTGTAATGGTCCGTCAGGTGGCCGGGCGTGGAAATCACCTTCACATCCGTGATGTGGTTGTCTTTCAGCATCTGCTCCGCCACTTCCCGTCCGGTTACCGGGATGGGAATCTGGGAATACTCGCTGAAACGGCTCTTCATGCGGGCGCTGACCAGCCAGCTCAGCAGCATGGAGCCCAGCAGGATCATCCAGTAAATGGAATAGGAATGCTGCGGGGCGGATTCCGCCGTCCGGACGGCGTAGGAAAGGAGATCGGTATTGAATAACTCAATCATGTCAAGTTTGACCTTATATCATAAGGCTTTGTTGAATCCAGGGAGGGGCGTGTCAGTCTGCGGGGCGCGCGGCCCGGCTTCCTGTCATACGGAAAATGCTCCCGTGCTGCCGTTCAATCGTCCGTTTCCTTGGAAAGGAATTTGCCGTCCGGGGCATAATAAAGTTCCAGCTTGCGCACGGCTCCGGCTGCTTCAGACCGGCAGTAAACGCGGTATTTCAGGGCGCCCCTGACGGTGAGCTGCCTGGCCCGGCGCGGCGCGTAGCCTGGAAAATCACGGGCAATGGCGGCGGTGACGGCGGCGGGAAGGCTCTGAAGGGGGATCTCCGCCTTGGAGAAGCGGACGGTGCCGTCCGGAACAATCTTCAACTCGTATTCCAGGCCATTGATGCGGAATTCCGCTTCATAGACGTCTTCGTCATGGTCGAAATCCCATTCAATGCCCTTGGCGTCCGGATACTGTTTCTGCACCTGTTCCCTGACGGGAGCGGGTACGCTGGAGGCGGGAATGTCCGCCAGGACGGGCATGGCGAATGCCGCGGCCAGAAGGGAAGTAAAAAGGAGGGAATGATTCATACCTACGTGATAATTGTATCTATTCAAAAAACAAGAATCTTTTTGGACTTCCGTGTGACAATTCCGCCATCCATGGAATGAATCCGGACATGGCGGGGTTTCTTGTCGCCAAAAAGTACCCGGTGGAGTTGAATGGCAGCATGCAACAGGGTATTGTTTATTTGCTTGGAGCGGGTCCCGGAGACCCCGGCCTGATGACCGTCCGCGGCCGTGAACTGGTGGAAACGGCTGACGTGCTGGTGTATGATGCGCTGAGTTCCGCGGAAATGCTGAACTGGGCTCCCGCCGCGTGCGAACGGATCTTTGTGGGCAAGCGCGCCTCCCGCCATGCCCTGCCCCAGGAGGAAATCAATGCCCTGCTGGTCAGGCTGGGGAGCGCCGGAAAAAGGGTGGTGCGCCTGAAGGGCGGCGATCCCTACGTCTTCGGGCGCGGCGGGGAAGAAGCGGACGCCCTGCATGAAGCGGGCGTGCCGTTTGAAGTCATACCGGGCATTACCTCCGCCATTGCGGGGCCGGCCTACGCGGGCATTCCGGTGACGCACCGCAACTACTGCACGCAGTTCACCGTGTTCACGGGCCATGAGGACGTGAACAAGAAGGAATCCTCCCTGGACCTGAAGGGAATTGCCGCCGCGCAGGGCACCAAGGTCATGCTGATGGGCATGCGGAAGCTGGCGGAAGTGTGCGAGGCCCTGATCGGGTTCGGCCAGGATGCGTCCACCCCCGCAGCGGCCATCCAGTGGGCCACTACGGGCCTTCAGCGGACGGTCACGGGCACCGTAAAGACCCTGCCCGCCAAGGTCCTGAAAGCGGGCCTGGAGGCTCCTGCCGTGGTCGTGATTGGAGACGTGGTGAAGGAACGGGAGCAATTGGACTGGTTTGAACGGCTTCCCCTCTTCGGAAAACGCATCGTGGTGACGCGTACGCGGTCCCAGGCGGGGGAACTGAGCGCCCGGCTGCGGCGGCTGGGCGCGGACGTGCTGGAAATGCCCACCATCCGCATTGCGCCCCCCTCCAACAAGCGGGAATTTGCGGAAGGCGTGGTGCATGCCCACACGTATGACTGGCTGGTATTCTCCAGCCCCAACGGCGTGGAGCGCTTCTTCCAGGCCTTCTTTGCCGTATACAAGGACATCCGGAGCATTGGCGGGGCCAGGATTGCGGCCATCGGGCCCGGCACGGAGGCCAAGCTCCGGGAATACGGACTGGCCGTGGACGTGATGCCCAAAAAATTTGTGGCGGAGGGCCTTGTGAAAGCCTTCAAGGATGCCCGCGATGAAATCGGCAGCATTGAACACAGCACCTTCCTGTGGGTGCGCGGCGAGGATGCCCGCCGGGTGATTTATGACGGCCTCACCTCCCTGGGGGCCATCGTGGATGAATGCATTGCCTACAGGACGGAGGCGGAAACGGAAGACGTGGCGGGAGCCCAGGCGGCTTTCCGGGAACGGGGCGCGGACATCGTGACGTTCACCAGCTCCTCCACCGCGGAAAACTTCTTTAAACTTGGCCTGCCATGGCCTGACGGCTGCAAGGCCGCCAGCATCGGCCCCGTGACGACGGACACCCTGAAGGAACTGGGGCATGCACCCGCGATTACGGCAAAAACGCACGACATCAACGGACTGGTGGAAGCCATCCTGAAGGCCCGCAGGAAATAGGGACTTTCTCTCATGGACGGGGAACGGAGCCTCCGGGGCGTGCCGGTTTCATGCCATATGCTCCGGATCAGAAGCCATTCACGGCTTCCCAGCTCACCACCTTCCCGTTTTCAAACAGGACATTGCAGGAAACGGGAGGGCGGCTGCCCAGGGGCATCGTCACGCCGATGCCCGTTCCCACGCCGGAATCCCGGCTGCGGAAGCCGCCGCCGCCCAGCCCCACGGACCAGCCCGTGCCGCTCTTCGTGTAAATCCACCGTTCCGTGTTCTTGCCGTCCATGCGGCCCGTCATCTTCTGTTCGGGCTCTCCCCACGCCAGCAGCACCGCCATGGGGGACATGCCTTTTTCCAGCTCTCCCCGCGCCACTTTGACCTGCTGTTCCCGGGGCAGTTGCTCATAGGCCGGCATGTTGTTGGCAATGTGGTCGGACGGGGTGGGGGAACAGGCTGCCAGCAGGGCGGCGCTGGCGGCAAAAAGGGTGCGGGGAAGGCTCGTTTTCATCATTCCATGGAATAGCATGGCGTCGTGCGGCTGACAAGGGGCCAACGCGGCTTTTCCGGAGAAAAAGGGCATAAAAGTTCATTATCCTGACATAAAAGAGACTCTTTTCCCGTGAATACATAATTGGTTGTTGACAGGGATGGGGGGTAGGGGAGTAGGAATTCACCTCCAAATGCAACGCGCCGCCGATGCGGGCCGTGTTGCCGTCACTGTTCATCACCTCTATTTTTTCCGAGCCGTCCATATGTCCAAAACTTTAATCATAGCAGAAAAGCCGAGCGTCGCCACTGATTTGGCGAGGGTGCTTGGCAAGGAGCTTGGAAAATTCACCCGGGACAAGTCCGGGGCGTATTACCAGAATGACCGCGCGATCATCACGTCCGCCGTGGGCCACCTGCTGGAACAGAAAAAACCCATGACGGAGGGCGGCAAGTCGCTTCCCTGGAAGTTCGAGTACCTGCCCGTTATCCCGAACGCTTTTGAACTGGAACCGATCAAGCAGTCGGAAGACCGCCTGAAAAAGGTGCTTCAGCTTGCCAAAGGCAAGGACGTCACGGAAATCGTCAACGCATGTGATGCCGGACGTGAAGGGGAACTGATTTTCTACAACATGGTCCGCTATGGAAAATGGACCAAGCCCACCCGCCGCCTCTGGATGCAGTCCATGACGGATGAAGCCATCCTGAATGCGTGGCACAGCATGCGCAGCGAGGCCGATATGGAACCCCTGACGAACGCCGCTGTCTGCCGTTCCGAATCCGACTGGCTGATAGGCCTGAACAGCACCAGGGCGCTCACCATCCTGCAATCCCGCGGCGGGTTCAACGTGACCCCCGCCGGACGCGTCCAGACCCCCACGCTGGCGATTCTGACGCAGCGGGAACTGGAAATCCAGGCCTTTGAACCGGTCCCCTACTCGGAAGTGTGGGCGGAATTCGACGTGCAGGCGGGTTCCTACGCCGGACGGTGGATTGACCGGGACTGGAAGAAGAACGACGATGCGCAGTCCCGCCCGGAACGCATCTGGGATTCCGACCTGGCAACCGTCATACGCGACCGCTGCCGCGGAAAATCCGGCACCGTGACGGAGGAAAAGAAGCCTGTCACCACCATCGCGCCGCTGCTGTACGATCTGACCTCCCTCCAGCGGGAAGCCGCCAACCGCTACGGCTTCTCCGCCAAGCGCACGCTTCAGCTCGCCCAGGAATGCTATGAAAAGCACAAGGTGCTCACCTATCCCCGTACGGACTCCCGCTACCTGCCGGAGGACTACCTGGGCAAGGTGTACGGCATTGTGGGCACCGTGGCGGAACAGGACCCGGAATTCGCCACTTTTGCCAGGGACATTCTGGACAACAAGCGCATCAAGCCCAACCGGCGCGTATTTGACACCAAGAAGGTGAGCGACCACTTCGCCATCATTCCGACGGGCAAAATCGAAAAGCTGACCGGAGACGCCCAGAAACTTTTTGAAATGGTGATGGCTCGCTTCCTGGCCGTCTTTTTCCCCCCCGCGGTTTTTGAAGACACGCGCAGAACCACGCTCATCGCCCACGGTGGCAGCGTGACGGACGCCTTCCTGACTACGGGCCGCGTGCTGGTGGAACCGGGCTGGCAGGCCGTATACGGCCGCAAGGCCGGCGCCTCCGGCAAGGAGGAACTGGTGCCTGTGCAGGACGGGGAAGAAGCCGCGGTGCGTGAAATTGAAATCCGCAACGCCATGACCAAGCCCCCCGCCCGGTACAATGAAGCCACGCTGCTGGCCGCCATGGAAGGCGCCGGGAAACTGGTTCATGACGAGGAACTGGCCGCCGCCATGAGCGAACGCGGCCTGGGCACGCCCGCCACCCGCGCCTCCATCATTGAAGGTCTGATCTCCCAGGAATACATTGTCCGTGACGGCCGTGACCTTCTGGCGACGCGCCGCGGGATTGAACTCATCGGCCTGCTGGAACGCATCGGGCTGAAAACGCTCACCTCCCCCAGCCTGACCGGGGAATGGGAATACAAGCTCAAGCAGATGGAGCAGGCCGCCCTGCCGCGGAACTCCTTCATGGAGGGCATTAAAACGCTGACCGGGGAAATCGTGAAAAGAGTGAAAGACTTCCGGGAAGCCCAGCAGCAGGTGGAACTGCCGGAAATCGAGCTGGACTGTCCGTCCTGCCACGCCCATGGCCTGAAAAACACGCTGGACGCCGTCTCCTGCCGTTCCTGCAAATTCAGCATCCGCAAGGTCATCTCCGGTCGCGACATGACGGATGAAGAGCTGAAAACCCTTATTGTGGACGGCAAGACGGGTATCCTCCACGGGTTCACCTCCCGGTTCGGCAAACCCTTTGAAGCGGGTCTGGAACTCAATGACAAATTCCGCGCCACGCTCTACTTCCCGGCAAGGGAGGAAGATGACGCCGCCGGGGCGGAGGAAGCCGTGAAGGTGGCCTCCGTGACCATTCCGGACCTGGGGGAACACGATGTGATGGAAACGGCCAAGGCCTGGAAAGTCCCCTCCCTGACGATCGGGAAGGAAAGCGTCTCCGTTTCCGTATCCCGCACCATTCTGGGCCGTGAAATCCCGCTGGACCAGGTTTTGAAGATTCTGGCGGAAGGCAAGTCCGACCTGATGAAGGGCTTCATCTCCCAGCGCACCAAGCGTCCGTTTGACGCCTATCTGGTCTTCAATGCGAAGACGGGCAAGATCGGCTTTGAATTCCCGCCGAGGGAAAAGAAATATCCGGCTAAAAAGGGCGCCGCGAAAGCGGAAGACAAGAAGGACAAGGCGGAAAAGACGGGCAAAACCGCCGCCAAAGCCGCCGGGAAAACGCCTGCCTCCAGGACTACCGGGAAAAGCGCCAAATCCGGCGCTGCTCCCAAAAAGCCCCGCAAGCAATAGGAACGGTGCGCCAACGTTGCCGGCGGAAGACTGCCGGCAGCCGGAGGAAGCTCTTGCGGGAACGGCGTGATGCCCGGTTCCCGCAGGGGGGGCGTGTGTTGGTGGACCGGAAGGGGTCGGGAAAAAGCTTTTTCCCGTATATTCCCGTGTGTTAAGGTATGGCCGCAACCCTGTGTCCCTGACAATGAAACTGTTTCTGATTGCTGTGCTGGCATGGTGCGGCGCTGTTGGCGCTCCGGCGGAGGAATATGCCTTTCCGGGTGAACGGGAATGGATTTCCAAGCTTGGAGATGTGGTAAAAGGCAGCTTCCAGTCCTGCACGGGGAGCAGGCTGGCGCTTAAAACGGGCCGCAAGCGTGTGGAAATTCCGCTGAACCGTCTGGATGAGGAAGACGCGGCGCTGGCTGTTTCCCTGACGGGAACGGCGGCGCGCCGGGATCTCAAGCTGGCCGCGACCCTCTGGCCGTTCCTGATGAAAGAGCTGGAAAAGGTAACGTGGACGACGGTGGAAAAAGACATTTCCTCCCGGTACCATGAAACGGCCCGTAGAGCTCCCGTTAAAACCTCCGCCGGAACCAGGAAAATTGACGGGCTGGTTTGTACAACCTCCCTTTCCGCCATTCCGGGGCCTCCGTTCCGCCTCCAGGAATATTACCGTCCGCAAAACCGTCCGGAAAGCGCGCGGGGGCAGAAGAGCTTTGACATGGCGCTGGAGCAGGGAAGCCTTGTCGCCTGTTACGATACTGGAACAGGTGTGCTCAGCCCCTCCGCGTCCATGCCTGAGGAACGGACGGAAATGCGCGGCCCCGTTTCCTCCCTGATTCCTGCGGGTGAAAAAATCGCCGCGGTGGAGTCGAAATCCTACAGCAACGTCGACTATTCCCTGGTCACGGAAGTCCGCCCTGTCAAGGGAGCCTATGAAACGTGCAGGCCCAGCTCCCTGGGGAGAAAGAAACTGGTCATGTACTGGAATACGGAGGGCAGAATGGTCTGCGGCGTCATCAAGCTGGAATACGACAACCTGCGCCTGGCCGCCCTGTTTGACGACCAGCGGAAGCTGATGAACGCCCCCGGGCTGGGCTATGCCGTGATTCTCTCCCGCCTGGATAAAAAAGGCAGGGACTCCAGGGAGAAGGGCCATTACTACCACGTGGCGCTGGCCGCGGACGGTCTGCCCGTGTACCATCATGAGGGGCCGGAGACCGAAGCCGACCTTGATCCCCTGCATTACGGAAAACTCCGTGATTCCGAAAAGAAGGCGGTTCTGGCGAAGGAAAAGGAACGCGACCGTGCATTACGGGCCAGACAGCAGGCCCGCCAGCGCCTGGTGGACTCCGCCAGGAAGCGCAGGGAATAAGCCGCTGCCCCGGTGGTTGACCATTCGTTCAGGCCTACTCCTCGGAAAGATGATCCGGGTGAATGGAGTAATGGCCCGGGGAGTCCAGTGTTTCAATGAGGGCCATGTCTTCCCCGTCCAGGGAAAAGTCAAAGACGTCCAGATTCGCCCGGATTCTGTCCGCGTGCACGGATTTGGGCAGCGGCACGAGGCCGCGCTGAAGTTCCCAGCGGAGGCATATCTGGGCCACGGATTTCTTGTACTTGTTCGCAATGCGGCACAAGATCGGCTCTTCCAGCGCGCGTCCGCGACCCAGGGGCCCCCAGGATTCCACCAGAATGCCGTGTTCACGGCAGAAAGCCACTGCTTCCGTCTGGTGGTATTTGGGATTGATCTCCAACTGGTTCACCATGGGAATGACATCGGCCTCCTCCATCAGGGCTTCCAGATGGCGGGGGAGGAAATTGCTGACGCCGATGGCCTTTACCTGGCCCTCCTTATAGAGCCGCTCCATGGCCTTCCAGGTTTCCCGGTTAAGTTTCCGGTAATCGTCTTCATACCCGGCGGGGATGGGCCAGTGGATCAGGTACAGGTCCAGGTAATCCATCCCAAGACGGTTCAGGGAAGCGTCAAAAGCGGCCAGCGTGGCGTCATAGCCCTGGTCCGTATTCCAGACCTTGCTGGTGATAAAGATTTCTTCCCGCGGGATGGAGCTTTCCCGGACGGCGCGGCCCACTGTTTTCTCATTGCCATACACGCTGGCTGTGTCAATGAGGCGGTAGCCCGCCTCCAGCGCGTCCACAATGCTCCTGGCGCCCGTCGTGTCGTCCGGGGCCAGGTAGGTCCCGTAACCGATGCCGGGCATGGGAAGCCCGTTGCTGAGCCGCTGCGTATCTCCGGGGGAAGTGATGATTTTCATACTCTTCATGAAGCACCCTCCGCCGGAGACGGTAAAGAGGGCGGCCTGTCATGAATGCGGCATGCGCCATAGCGCCGGAGGAGCCGGAAAAGTCTATTTCCCGGCCTGGAGGCAACGGTAGTAATAATCCACGCGGGAGATGAACCAGCTCCATTTATAGCCAGGGCGCCCGTTGGTCATCAGCGGGGCGGGGCAGTTCTTGCCGGACCAGTAGTTGTGGGGCACCACGTTGCGCAGGGGAACGTTGTAGCGCAGCATCAGCAGGGCGGCCAGCTTGGCCGTCTTGTTGTAAATGACCACGGGGTTGTGCGTGGTGCATTCGCACATTTCAATGGCTACGGAGTATTGGTCTCCCGGCCCGGAGTGGTCCGCATGGTGGCCCGTTTCCGTGGTGGGGATGTGCTGGTACGCGCCGAACTGGTCCACGGTGAAATGCCAGTTCAGGCTGCGGGACTTGCCGCTGTTCAGGTAGCGGGAATGGGCGTTGGCGTCCCCCTTGGGGTTGGCGGTGCTGTGGATGGTGATGAAGCGCGGCTGCATGGAGGCCGCGTGTCTGCGGGCATACGTGTTTTTGGGCATGTAGGAGACGCGGATGCCCACTTCACGGCCCATCTGGCTGGTCGTGCGTGGGACGACCGGGGCTTTTTGAATCTTGAAGGAGACGGCAGGCGGCCTCATTTTATCGTTCTGCGAACAGCTGCAGAACGTCAGGGCGGCGAAAACGGCAAGAAAGCCCGTCCAGACAGATCTATATTCCATGTGCCTGTTCTAAAAACAGCCCACAAGGATTGCAAGCAGAATTTGGAATTAGTTCAACTGAACTAATGGGCAGTGTCATGTCCTGCCGGAGTTCGTTGGGCGAAAAACGCCAAAAGAGCCGCGCCCCGGGAGAGACGCGGCCCTTTGGAGGGATGGGACGCCGGAAAGTCCGGCCATCCGGCGTTATTTGAGGATTTGAGCAAGCACGTACTGAAGGATGCCGCCCGCCAGGTAGTATTCCTTTTCAATGGGCGTATCAATGCGGACGATGACGGGCACGTCAAACGCCTCCGCTCCCGCGGGCTGCACGCGCAGGGTGACCTGCTGGCGCGGGGAGATGCCCCCTTCCAGGCCCAGGATGGAGAACGTGGCGTCCTTCAGCGGGGCAATGCGGTCGTAATCCGCCTTGTCCGCAAAGTTGAGGGGAAGCACGCCCATGCCGATGAGGTTGGAACGGTGGATGCGTTCAAAGCTCTTGGTGATGACCGCCTTGACGCCCAGCAGGCTAGTGCCCTTGGCCGCCCAGTCCCGGGAGGAGCCCATGCCGTAATCCTCCCCGCCGATGACGATGAGGGGGACGCTGTCCTGCGCGTAGGCCATGGCCGCATCGTAAATGAAGGCGGGCGCCCCTGCGGCTGCGTCTATCTTCTTGTCCGGGGCCGGGATGGCGCGGTCGCCGAAGTACAGCGTGTAGCCGCCTTCCGTCCCGTCTACCATCAGGTTCTTGATGCGGACGTTGGCGAAGGTGCCGCGGGTCATGACGCGGTCGTTGCCGCGGCGGGAACCAAAGGAGTTGAAGTCCTTTCTGTCAATCCCCATGCCCTGAAGGTACAGCCCGGCGGGCCCGGTTTCCCGGATGGCTCCGGCGGGTGAGATGTGGTCCGTGGTGACGGAATCGCCGAAGATGCCCAGGGCGCGCGCGTCCCGGATGTCCGCCAGCGTGCGGGGCTGGCTGTTGAAGCCGCAGAAGAAGGGCGGATTCTGGATGTAGGTGGAGTTCTCATTCCACTGGAAGACGGAGCCTTCCGGCGCGTACACGGCCGCCCAGCGCGGATTCTTTTCCGGCGTGATGGTGTACAGCTCCCGGTACGCTTCCGGATTGCGGGATTTGGCAACGGCTTCCGCGATCTCCGCGGCGCTGGGCCAGAGGTCCTTCAGGAAGACGGGCTTCCCGCTCTGGTCCGTGCCCAGCGGTTCCGTCTGGAAGTCGATGTCCACGCGGCCCGCCAGCGCAAAGGCGACGACCAGGGGAGGGGACATCAGGAAGTTGGTTTTAATGGAGGGATGGATGCGGGCCTCAAAGTTGCGGTTGCCGGATAGGACGGAGGCGGCCACGATGTCATTGTCCCTGACGGCCTGTTCCAGTTCCGGATTCAGCGGGCCGGAATTGCCGATGCAGGTGGTGCAGCCGTAGCCGACGGTTTCAAAGCCGAGGGCGTCCAGGGGTTCCTGGAGCTGGTTGGCCGCAAAGTAGTCCGAGGCGATGCGGGAGCCCGGCGCGATGGACGTTTTCACGTGCGGGGGCACCTGAAGCCCCAGGGCGACGGCCTTTTTGGCCAGCAGCCCGGCAGCCAGCATCAGGCCGGGGTTGGAGGTATTGGTGCAGGAGGTGATGGCCGCGATGAGGATGCTGCCGTCTTTCAGTTCCGCTTTCTGGCTGAAACCTTCCACCGGAACGGGAACGCCCGCCGGGGAGTGCATGGTGACCTTGACGGAGGGGGATTCCTTCTTGCCGTAGCCGCCTTCCGCCGCGGGCATGCCGACCAGCCTGAGGAAGCTGTCCCTGATGGAGGCCAGAGGGATGTGGTCCTGCGGGCGTTTGGGGCCGGAAACGGCGGGTTCTATGGCGGACAGGTCCAGTTCCAGCTGGTCCGTGTAGTCCAGTTCCCCGTTGCGGGGCATTCCCCACAGGCCCTGGGCCTTGAAATAGTTTTCGTACGTGGTGATGGCTTCCCCGCTCCGGCCTGTCTGGCGCAGGTAGTCGGAGCAATGCTCGTCCATGGGGAAGAAGCCCATGGTAGCGCCGTATTCCGGAGCCATGTTCGCCACGGTGGCACGGTCCGCCAGCGGAAGGGCCGCGGCCCCTTCCCCGAAGAATTCCACGAACTTGCCTACCACGCCGTGGCGGCGCAGCATCTGGGTGACGTGCAAAGCCAGGTCCGTGGCGGTGACTCCTTCCCGGAGTTCTCCCGTCATGTGCACGCCCACCACTTCCGGCACCAGGAAGGTGACGGGCTGGCCCAGCATCCCGGCTTCCGCCTCAATGCCGCCCACGCCCCAGCCCACCACGCCGATGCCGTTGATCATCGTGGTGTGGGAATCCGTCCCCACCAGGGTATCCGGGAAATAAACGCCGTCCTTTTCCATCACGCCCTGCGCCAGGTATTCCAGGTTCACCTGGTGGACAATGCCCACGGAGGGGGGGACTACGGAAAAGGTCTGGAAAGCCTGCTGGCCCCATTTCAGGAACTCGTAGCGTTCCGCGTTGCGCTGGAATTCGATGTCCAGGTTCTTTTCCAGGGCATCCGTGCGGCCTGCCCAGTCCACCTGCACGGAGTGGTCCACCACCAGGTCCACGGGGACCAGCGGCTCAATGACGGAGGCATCCTTGCCGAGTCCGGCCACGGCGGAACGCATGGCGGCCAGGTCCACCAGCAGGGGCACGCCCGTCAGGTCCTGGAGGACGATGCGGGCCACGGTGAACGGGATTTCATAGGACCCCGGATTTTTCGCGTTCCAGGAGGCCAGATTGTCCACATCCTTTTCCGTAACCTTCAGGCCGTCGCAATTGCGGAGCAGGGATTCCAGAACAATACGGATGGAAACGGGCAGGCGGTTCAGCCGGGGATAACCGTTTTCAGCCAGGGCTGGCAGTGAATAAAACTGTCCGGGGGTTCCGGTTCCCGTGGTGAACGTGCTCTTGGCAATCGTGGTCATGATGCGGAATAGAGGGTTAACTGTAAACAGGCGGCTGCCCTCCTGGCAGTCGCGGGTACTATACAGGCCAAGCCTGATAACGCAAGGACTCTGTGTGACGGAAGGGGATTTTCCCCTTTTCCTGCGGAAACGGAAATTCCTTTTTCTGCCGGGCACGACCGTTTTTTTCTGTCATTTTTATCGGTGGAAAGGTGCCGGAAACTGTCTAAAGAGGAAGGAAAAACCTGTATGGGAACGGGATTAGACCGGACCAGATTGCGTCTGGCTTTCCGCCTGTCCATACTCCGATACGAATCAAACTGAATAGAAAAATATGCCTGAATCACAGCAACCAACCAATACACTTGCCATTTTGGCCCTCGTCTTTGCCGTTTTATGCAGTCTCGTGGGTCTCATTCTTGGCATCATCGGCCTCAACAAATATCCGGACAAGAGCAACGGCAAGACGATGAGTCTTATTGCCGTAATCGTCAGTATCGTCCTGATGTTGATTGGCGGTGTGACGGCCATGGGCCGCTAAGAACATCTTACCAGTCTCGTAAATCCAGGGCCTGCGGAAAAAGGAATGTCCGCAGGCCTTTTTCATGGCATGAAACTGTTTTTCCTGTACCTGGCCCTGCTGGCTGTGGCGTGCGCGGTGCTCCTGCTGGCGGGGGACCCGTCCCGGTCCGGCTGGCTGCCGGAATGCCTTTTTTATAAAACCACTGGGTATTTGTGCTACGGTTGCGGCTCCACCCGGGCCCTCCATGCGCTGCTTCATGGCGATTGGCTGGAATCCCTGCGGTATAACGTGCTGCTGGTTCCCACGCTCGTCTGGCTGGGAACGCTGTTCTTCATCCGGGACAGGATCATATTCACACGGGTGCTGGTTGCGGGAGTAGCGGCACTTGTTCTGTTTACCGTGATACGGAATATTCCCCTGTGACGGAGGTTGCGTTTTTCTTTATTTTTCGTCTCTTCCGTACATGCCGGAAAAGTTAGAGAATGCGTCATGAAACATTGAAAATAAGTTCGCGGCATTGTCCAATCCTCTGAAAGGATGAAAGATAATGAATGCGAAAAAAATCTTGTCAATCATGGCCGGCGTGCTGGCCGTGTCCTCCTGTGCAGGACCGCAGGAGGAAAATTTGCGGATGGTGCCCTTAACCGGATCTACGACGATGCCCATGACTTCTTACGGACCCCGTACGGCGGTAGTGGTGGCCGGAGTGGATTATACGGAAGTTCATGACGAGTGGATGAATCCGGACATTATGAAAAAAGCCACCTCGAGCAATGCGCGGGTGGTGATCAGCAGAGGAACCCAGAGAGGACAGCTTATGGTGGGGGATGAAGTGGCCATGGATTTCCCCGTCTGTCTGGGCAAGTCTTCCCACCGGACGCCCGTGGGAAATTTCCGTATTACGGAAAAGGCGGTGCATCACGTTTCCAATTTATATGATGCTTCCATGCCCTACTTCATGCGGTTGACGGACGGCGGCATCGGCATGCATGTGGGCCCCGTTTTCATGACGCCGCAGTCCCATGGATGCATCCGCATGACCCGCTCTTCCTGCGTGCCGCTTTTTAAAACCGTTAAAGTAGGTACGCCCGTCAAGATTGTGCCGTAATGCGGAAAGGTGAGGAAGCAGTCCGGAAGATTGCTTTCTGAGGCCGGGATGGTATGATAAGAAAAGGAATATTCATGAAGGAGGACGTGGATCAGACGCTCCGGGGGGAGTGGAACGGAAAAAATCTGCCGCATTCGGGAGAATGGAAGTATATAATAGAATGGTGGGAGCAGGACCGCTTGGACATGGACGGCAACCAGCATTTGCTTTTTGTTGATGATGAGGGAGAAACGGATGTCCTGGTCCATGAGGCCAATGTGGCCGGACTGAATGAATGGCTGGCAGCGCGGGGACTGTAGGGAATAAGCGTGGTCCTGGAATTCCATGTTTCATTTCACAGCAGGATTCTTTACCCTCCGGAATGGGCCGGAGAGGCGTACTTTGAGCCGCGGAGCGCAGGAACGTGGAAGGAAAGGCTTTGGGCATGGCTGGGCGCCGTAACGATGGCGAAGCGTAAGGGCCTGCCTTAAAAAGGCTGGCAGCTTCTGGCGGAGCTTCCCGGTTGACGAATGATTTTTAAAAAACGAAGCTGCCTTTTGAAAACGGGTCCGGCTGGAGAGGCCAAACGGCTGTTGATGCCGGTTTCTCCTTAGAAAAGTGAGAGGGAATCCGGTGGAGGCGGTAAATATTTTATTTTTGTCATATTTTTATAATCAGTAAATAATGATTATTTCAATAAATCGGGGAGAACATAGAAAATAAAAATTTCATTTTTTTAACACAAAACGGGGCTGGCCGTCGCTATCTCCAATGAACGGCATGAAGATGAACGGCCCCGACCGCAAGTCGTATTGCCCCAACAACCCAAATCCTCCATGTTCTGCTGCCGGTTGAACGGTTTCCATTTCCCGGCAGCGACATGGATGAGGGTATGCCGCTTTGGTGTGCAGGAATGCGGCGGTATGAGTCTGCCGTTTGCTGGCATGATGCGCTGCCCGAATTTTTTCCGGAAGGCTTTTTGCCTCTTTCCCTAGCGAATAGGCCTGTGCGGTTAATTGCCTTGCTCTTCCCTGCGCAGTTGGGGAAGGTACTTGCCGTAGCCCTGTGCCTCCATGTCCTGTTCAGGAATGAACTTCAGGGAGGCGCTGTTGATGCAGTAGCGCAGGCCGCCGCGGTCCTTCGGTCCGTCCGTGAAGACGTGGCCCAGGTGCGCGTCCCCCGTGGTGCTGCGGACTTCCGTGCGGCTCATGCCATGGGAAAGATCCTGCTTTTCCTGAACCGCTTCCCCCTTGATGGGCCGGGAGAAGCTGGGCCAGCCGCAGCCGGAATCAAACTTGTCCGTAGAAAGGAAGAGGGGTTCCCCGGTGGTGATGTCCACATAAATGCCGGGCTTGTCATTATTGAAGTATTCGTTCCGGAAGGGCGGCTCCGTGGCGTTCTTCCGCGTCACTGCGAATTGTTCCGGCGTCAGGCTGCGGCGCAGCTCTTCGTCCGATTTTTTCCGGTAGACCGGTGCAGCTTCCCGCGCCTGGGCGGCCTGCTGGAACTTGGACGGCGGAATATGGCAGTAGCCGCCGGGGTTGTTGTCCAGATAACGCTGGTGGTACTTTTCCGCCTGTGAGAACTGGCGGAGGGGCTGAACTTCAATCGCCAGGGGCTGCTTGAAGTGCTCCTGAAGCCGTTTCAGGGAGGTTTCTATGATCGGCTTGTCCTTTTCATCCGTGTAATAAATGCCCGTGCGGTACTGAGTACCCCTGTCGTTCCCCTGCTTGTTGACGGAAACGGGGTCAATGATGGAATAGTATTGTTCCAGCAGGAAGGGAAGGCTGATTTCTTCCGGATCAAACACCACTTTTACCGTTTCCGCATGGCCTGTGTTTCCGGTGCAGACTTGTTCATATGTCGGAGCGGCTGTGGAGCCGTTGGCATATCCTACCTCCGTTTCCCTGACGCCGGGGAGCAGGGAGAAAAACTTCTCCACCCCCCAGAAACAGCCTCCCGCCAGATAAATCGTCTTCAAATCCTTATTGTCCATATGATGTCTGTTATTGTTGGCCGCCCGGCCGTTTTCTCCGCAGGAGAACAAGGCCAGCATGGCTGCTGCGGCCAGAATGGCGCATGCCAGTCCGGCCAGGGTCCATGGTCCGTGATAAATACGTTTCATAAACGCTGTAGGGAATCGTCTTCCGGTCCGGGAGCATCCGGCTCCCGTGCTGAAGAACGTTCCGTCCCACAGCTTTTCCGGCAAGATGAAGGATTAGACAACGCCGCGCCTGTTCCGTTCGATGGCTGTGTCAACGCCGTCTCCGGTTCAGCCGGTTCTTCCGGCTGCATGGTGTCTTTCAGCCATTGGTAAACGGCCCGGTCCGCGGCGTCCGGTTTCCTGCTCGTCTGCATGCGGAATCCGTATCTGGTCTCAAAGTTGAAAACGGCCAGGGAAGGGCCCAGGCTGATGGAAAGGCCGTCCATCCGTATTTCCACTTCCTGGGGGGCATGACTGGTGAAATCCAGATGGCCGGCGTTGCTGATGGTTTCCGTATAATGCCTGAGCATGGAAAGAATGGCGGGTTCCAGGGAGGGATGGTTGGGGACCGCCCGGACAGCGGGAGAGGATGCCTCACGGAGTAAGACGGCGGGAGATGCATCCGCCCTGCGCGGGGCGGCCAGCTTGTCCAGGGGCACGTTCCACAAAAAGGAAAATAGCGCCGTTCCCGTGAGGAAGAGGGGAACGGCCAGCATCGCGATCCACCGGCGCAGCGTGCGCCCCTGGTTCCTGTCTTGTTCCGTGTTCATGGAAGAACCTTCAGCATGACATGAGTTTCCGGTGCTGTCCATCGGCAAATGACGGGTTCGTTTGGGACAGGGCAAGCCACTTCTGCAAAACGACTTGTCATGGTAATATCATGCGAGGACATGAATGGGCCGTTTGACATTTCCAGGTGCGGCTATTAATATTAATGGAGACCCGGGTCGGATTTATCCGTGTTTGGCGCGGATAAGATGCAAACCGGAACATAAGAAGCTGGAGCAGGGATGCGCATGAATACCGAGTTTGTAAACTTGACGCCGGAAAACCTCGGCAACGAACATCTGTGTTGCATCATCCGCAGCAAAAAGCCCCATCGGGGCATTGACGCCAAGCGGCAATGGCTTTCAGACAGGCTGAAGGAGGGCCATGTCTTCAGGAAGTTGAATGCAAGGGCGACGGTTTTCATTGAATAGGCTCCCCTGGAAACGGCCTGGGTGCCCGTCATTGGTGAAAACTATTATTATATTTATTGCCTGTGGGTTACAGGCGGCGACAAAGGGAAGGGCTACGGAACATCGCTGATGGAGTATTGCATTGCTGATGCCAGGGAAAAGGGTAAATCCGGCATTTGCATGCTCGGAGCCAAAAAACAGAAACATTGGCTTTCCGACCAGTCCTTTGCCAAAAAGTTCGGCTTTCAGGTGGTGGATACGACCGGGGACGGGTATGAATTGCTGGCGCTTTCTTTTGACGGAACAACGCCGCAGTTTTCCCAACGTATAAAAAGCGGGGAAATTGAAAGCAGGGAGCTGACCATTTATTATGACATGCAATGCCCCTTTGTTGATCAAAATATTGAGATGATCAGACGGTATTGTCGGATGAACGGCGTTCCCGCGTCATTCATCCAGGTGGATACACTGCAAAAAGCAAAGGAACTGCCGTGTGTGTTCAATAACTGGGGCGTGTTTTACAAGGGGAAATTTGAGACGGTGAACTTGCTGCCGGATATCGCCGGCTTAAAGAGAATACTCAAAAAATGAATGGGCGCCTGTAAGGTAAATGGAGCGTTACCGTTCTGTTTCCACGTATTTGCGCCATAAAAAAGCCCCTCCCGGAACATGGTTTCCGGGAGGGGCCGGGCATTGGGGCGCCTTCTATTCCGGCGCCTTGAAGTTGTACACGGGCCTGATGCGCTCCACGATTTCCGCCGTTTCATGGATGTTGTCCAGTACGCTTTCTCCGTCCTTGTAGGCCATGGGCGCTTCATCCAGCGTGGCGCGGGAGACGCAGGTGGAAAAAATGCCCTGCATGGTAGCCTCGAATTCCTCCAGGGAGAGGCTGGCCTTTGCCTTCTTCCGGGACATTCTGCGGCCTGCGCCGTGCGGGGAGGAGGAGTTGAATTCCTCGTTTCCCTTGCCAATGCAGATGACGGAGCCGTCCCTCATGTTCAGGGGGACGATGAGCTTTTCCCCGGTTCCGGCACGCACGGCTCCCTTGCGGATGACGTTGTCTTCCGCAATGTAGTTGTGCACGGTGTCAAAACTTTCCAGGGCGTCGGCATCGTCCACCAGCTCACGCAGCATCACGAGGCGGTTCAGGGCGGCGAAGCGCTGGGCCACCTTCATGTCCCGCATGTAATTCAGGGTATCCTCCCCTTCCAGGTAGCAGAGGCCTTTCTTGCGTTCCCTCAGGTACGCATCCGGGCAGGCGGCCACAGCCATCTGCTGGTAGCGTTCCGCAATTTTCAGGCCGAAGTTACGTGAACCGGAGTGGATGCACAGGAAGGCGTGCTCCGTACCCTGCGCTATTTCAATGAAATGGTTGCCGCCGCCCAGGGAACCCACGGAACGGCGGTGCCTGTCCTTGTCCGTTCTCAGTACATCCACGCAGATGCGGGAAATTTCTTCATCCAGTTCCGGATCATCCAGCAGGGCCTGGTGGACGGAGGAACGGGCGTGCCAGCCGGACGGGATGCGTTCGCGGAGGCGTTCGTCAAACCGGGAGAAATCCGGCACTCCGGACAGTCTGGCCGTGAGGACGCCGCAGCCGATGTCCACGCCGATCAGATTGGGAATCACCTTGTCCGTTTTCAGTTCCGCGGTAAAGCCGATGACGCAGCCTGCGCCTGCATGCACGTCCGGCATGATGCGGACCCGGCTTCCTTCAAAGGCGGGGTGGTTGCATACGTCTCTGATCTGGGTGCGGGCCAGGTCTTCCAGTTCATCCGTGAACACGCGGGCTTCCGTGTACTTTCCGTTGATGGTGATCATGGTATTATTTCTGTAGTTGAGGGGCGGCAGTTCCACGGAATGCGGCGTGTTCCGCCCTGTGACTTCGTTACCATAGCGCATTTGCTGACTCTTGCATTATGGAAGTATTCATATAACATGACTCCATAGTTATGTTTGAACATCTTTTCGCAGAGCGTGGACTGTCCCTGGACCGGTTGAAAACCTTGATTGAAGTAGCCAGGGCAGGGAGCATCGCCGCTGCAGCCCGCGGGGACAGCGCGCGGCAAAGCCTGTATTCCCGCCAGATCAAGGAGCTGGAGGAATTCTTCGGCGTAGAGCTGGCGGCACGGCGCGGGAAGGTGCTGGCGCTTACAAAGCACGGCTGGGAACTGGTGCGGCTGGCGAGCGAGAGCCTGTGCCTCCTGGACGATTTCAAAAGCCGCAGCCGGAACATGCCCTACCGCTTCACCATCGGCGCCGGGGACAGCCTGCACGCGTGGGTGGCGGCGCCCGTGCTGGCGGAAATCCAGCGTCGCGGGCTGCCATGGCTGTTCGCGATGGAAAACCTGCGCAACAGTGAAATTCCCCTCAAGCTTCAGAACATGGATGTGGACTTCGGCATCGTGCGCACCAGTGCACTGGCCTCGGAAGGACTGGAAAGCCGGGTCATCCGTTCCATGGATTATGCGCTTTATGTGCCCCCGGCCCTGGCGGGCGGCAAGGCGCGCGGAACGGAGGATGACTTTCCCCGCCTGCTGGAAATGCTTCCCCTGGCTACGCTGGGTTCCGATTCCGGTTTCTTCACCTCCCTGAAACGGAACTGCTCGGAATGCGGCATCAGGCTGCGGGTGCAGTGTGAAACGCAGTCCTTCCCCTTTGCGGCGCGCATGCTGAAAAGCGGAGCGTTCATGGCGGTGCTACCCTGCATGGCGGAGCCGGAACTGGGGGAGGGTTTCATCAAGGTAACCCATCCGGCGCTGGACAGGCTGTCCCGCAGTATTTCCCTGGCGTGGAATCCGCGCCTGCTGCGCGTGCGCCCTTCCGCCAGGAGGGTGATCGACGTTTTTTCCGCCCCGGAACGGAGTTGACGTCAGGGGTCAATCGGAATCCACGCCCAGCTTGTTCCTGCGGTAATGGTCCAGGGAAATGCGGTAAAAGTAAACGATGGCCAGCAGGTTCAGCAGCGCGCCCGTGCCGAAGGCCCAGTTCAGGTTCAGGTACGCATAAATCTTGCCCCCGAAGAACATGCCCGTGCCCACCCCGATGTCAAAGGCGGTGAAGAACGTGGAATTGACGGCTCCCCGGTGCCCGCGGTCCGCCATGTTCAGCTTCATGGTCTGGAAGGTGGGGATGAAGATGCCGAAGCCGAAGCCGATGAGGATGGCGGACGTGTAATAAACCCATTCCAGCGGAGCGAACGCCAGCGCGCCGAAGCTGACGGTCAGGATGCCCAGGGAGATCACGGAAAGCTCCGCCACGCGTCCGCGGTCAATCTGCCTGCCCACCATGAACCGGGAAACCAGCATGCCCAGCCCCATCAGCGCATAAAACAGCCCGGCGTACTTGAAACCGTACATTTTCCCGTACAGGGCGGAGTAAACGGCTACCACCCCGTAGGAAAAGGAGGCGATCATCACGTTCACCGCCAGCGGAATGCCCACGCGCAGCACCAGGCGGTCCAGCACCTTCTTGGGCGTTTCCTGCACGGGCTCCTGAACGGGGCGTTTGGGCGCGCGGATGAGGGAGGCGATTCCGGCCCCGGCCAGGCACAGCACCAGGGAACTCCACGTAATCACGTAAAAACCGTACACCTGGTATATCTGAAGGCCGATGACGGGTCCCAGGCACATGCCCAGCGTCATCGTCATGCCGAAAAATCCCAGGCCTTCCCCGCGCCGGGACGGGGGAATGATGTCCACCGCCATCGTCGGGCCGGAGGTGGTCATGCCGCCCCAGATCAGGCCCTGCACGAAGCGCGTCAGGAAAAACGCCAGGGCGGTGGCCGCCACGGCATACCCGGAAAAAGACAGGGCCAGCAGGATGTACACCGTGATATAAATCTTCTTGCGGTCTCCGGTGTCCACCCGGTGCGCAAACCAGGGGCGGGAGATAATGGCGGCCAGCACGTAAATGGACATGATCCAGCCCAGCCAGCCGGAGGAAACCTGCAATTGGCCCGTCAAGTACAGCGGAAGAACAGGCACCAGTTCAAAGAAGGCCAGCCCCATCATCAGGTTCGCGCAGCAGGCCAGGATGTAGTCCCGCGTCCAGAGAGGCACTTTGACGGGTAGTGCGGTTTCCGCCGCCAATTCATCTCTGGTCCGGGTCATGCAGGGGTTGTACAGTCATCGGAAAGAGTTTCAAACGGTTTGACGTGTCATGCCGTTTCCAAGGCAGGAAAAAGGAAGATTCACGGATTCCTTTTCGGGAAAACGCCGGGCTGGCTGAAGGTCACGCCAACTACGGTGTTTTTCCCCTCAATGGCGTTCAGGTAGTCGAACACTTCCCCGCAGGGAACCTCGTCTTCAACGAGGAAAATAAATGCCCAGCGCTGGCGGATATCCGCATTTGCCATGTGGGCAAAGGCTTGAACGTCGTTTTTCCGGCGTCCGGAGCTGCCTTCGTCGCGGACAGGCCAGTGAATAAGCTGGTAGGGATCTCTCTTCAAACAAAAGGGTTGGATGAATTCGACGAAGGGATAGGAAAACCCCGTAGAAGGAGTTTTTTTAATAGAGACGGAGACACCTTCCCGGAAAGGATGTTCCAAAACGGGATCATCCGGAAGACAGGGAGGGCTGGGGTCCATGTCATTGACACGTTCCTTGTCAAGTTCAGCTTCGAGGGCCGGAGTCACGGGTATTTCCCAGGAAATGCCATTTCCGAACGCAGACACCATGGTATTGTTCTTACGCAGACGGATATCACTCACCCCGCGCGCATAAGCTTTTTGCAGTCCTTCGCGGACGCGGGACCATGGAAGAAGGGGATTGTCCAGATTGACGGTCAGGATTCTTTCAGAGGTTAAAGTCAATTTCCATTCCATGATGGGACCGGGCAGTTCCGAAGCGTTCAAGACGATTTCTCCGGGCAATAAGACTGATTCCTCTTTGGAACACGCTCCCGGCAAAAGGCAGGCACAGCATGAGAAAAGGAGGGGGAGATGACGAAACATCAGGAGCAGGGGTGGGGTTAAGGGCATGGAAAATACATTCCACTTGTCCCAGAAAAATACTTTTTCCATTGAAAGTCAAGATAATGTGGTACAGTCAAGCAACGCCGGACCGATGGATGCTAGGCTTCGGATACCTGGCACCTGTTCCGGAACATGCCTTCTTTTTTGCGTGCAGGGCCGCGCACGCATGGTAGGGTACAGGGTATGAGCGTAATAACCAAGCGTGGAGACAGCGGAGAAACGGACCTGATGTTCGGCAAGCGGAGCCCCAAGACGGCCCCGCGCATCGAGGCTTACGGAACGGTGGATGAATTGAATTCCCTGATCGGCGTAGTGCGGCATTCCGGGGTGAGCCCCCGGACGGTAGAAATGCTGGATGGCGTGCAGGCGCGCCTGGTGGGCGCCATGGGGGAACTGGCCACGCTGGAAGAGGACCTTCCCAAGTATGATGCCAAAGGCTACGCCCGCATCACTGCGGACGATGTGGCGTGGCTGGAGGAGCAGGCCCATCTGCTGGAACAGGAATGCGACATCCGCTTCAAGGGATGGGCGCGCCCCGGCAAGGAGGGTTCCCTGGGAGCAGCCCAGCTTGACTTGGCCCGGTCCGTCTGCCGCCGGGCGGAACGCCGGGTGGTGGCGCTGAGGCTGGACAATGCCCTGAGCAACGTGAACACGGCCCTCTTCCTGAACCGCCTTTCCGATCTCTGCTGGGTACTGGCCCGCTTTGAGGCACTTGAAGTAAAGGAAAGGAGAGAATAGGGAGCCATCAATGTCATTAAACGATTCATCATTTAAGAATGGATGATGATTTGATAAACTCAGCGTTGGATTTGTACGACCTAGCGTAGTATTTTTCGAGATACTACGCTAGCCATTTAAGTTGTTTCTATAGGGTTTTTCTAGATCACCAATAACGAATTTCGTCTTCAGTCAGGACAGGACGTCGGTCAAAAATAAACAATGTATGGCCATTCTTCAGAATGAGGGCATTGATGTAATAATGATCATAGGGAAGCCCTTCTTTTTCTTTCCAGTCTGTATCTTGCCACCAAGCTTCTATATCTTTCGGATCAATAGCTGGATAATTCAGAGATTTATACACGGAATTAATTCTTTTTAGAATGTGGCTGATGTTTTCTTCGAGATGGTTATTTTTTTGAACTTCTTTTAGTTCAATATTTTGCTTGGACGGCAAAATACGATTTAAAGAATGTGCAAAAACTCCTTTCACTTTCTCTTTGATTTCAGGATGCTTAGTTCGTGTAGAATATCCGAATCGCTTTGAACTTATATTGCTTTCTTCCAAAGATGTTAATTCCTTGTCAATCCAAATTTTGGAAGAACTTGGGAAATGATGAAGCTCTGGATGACAGCTTAACATAGTTTTTGCTTCGGGAGCACGTTTTTCTAAGTTTGCCGATGGATTAGTATCCTGTTCTTTGCATGCAGTGATAAGTGTACTCATAGCTAACAGGGGAACGAGTATTACTTTCATTTCTTTTTCTTAGGTATTATTTTAATTTTATTAATTATATTATCTGATGAATCGCCTTTTTTCCAACAATATTCTATTTCCATACTTCCTTTAATATCAAATTCTTTTGCAATTCCTTGACGATGAAGACGTGCCAAAGCTTCATCTTCAATAACTAGATTATGACCCTCAACACGAATAGGCCCAGTTTTGCCAATCCCCATCCCCACAATCATTAATAAGTTTTCCCAAGCCCATTTACCTATCAGATTTGAAAAATTCAAATCTGCAGCCTTACCAAAATCCCAGTTGTAACGATCATTTACTGTATATTTTAGTTTTAAAATGCGTATATCTTTTTTAATTTCAACTGTTCCTTTTCCCCATGCATGATAGCCGCCTATAGCATAATATAAATCTTTAATATCATCCCCAAAATACCCGGTAACAGATTGGGTAGAAGTAATAGAATGGCTGCCTTCACTTAAAGTATCTGAGAAATTTCTTGCTTCTTTTATTTCCTTCTCTAAAGTTTCTAAGAAATTAGGATACTTTTTATTATATAAATATTCTACGTCTAAATCCATTTTTGTTCCTGTATTTTGTAGATAATGTTTCATGTGCTTAGCAGCCAAAGGCATTGGAAATTTAAGAAGAGGTAAGATATCTTTAATTAAATACTTCTTAATAATTTGATCTCTTATTTCAACTGGTTGCGTTTTATATTTTCCTGCTCCTTCATCAGGAGTTGGAATAAAATCTGCATCACCTTCAATATAGCTTGCTAAACCTAAACAATCAATATTATATGTAATTCCGTTTTTTACAATCCTATAAAGGTTCCGATCTACCTGTTCCTGAATAATATCCCTGTTGATCCATCTGCCGTCTATGGGATTGAGATGGCGGTAATTGTAGTAGATAAGACCGAGCTCGTCGTCTGCGAACTCGCACGAAAATCTGAACCTGTTCTCCAGAGCCATGTCTCCTTCGGCGGTGTGGAGGCCTCCGAAGGGAGCATACTCGTAGCGAACCCTTCTCATCTGGTAGCTGTCAAAGAGAGAAGAGACGTTCTTCAGCGCATCGTGCAGGAAGTAGAAATGCTCTTGGGACTTTGTGTCATTCTCCTTCCAGCATGTTATCATCAGGATGCGTGTAGCCGCAGATTCCGTTGGATCCCATAGATAAGTTTTTATTACAACGGGTTCGGGATGCATTAAATCTAGCTCGGTTACTTGCAGGTAGTGTCGATATAGATACCAAGCATGACTGACAGTGCTTCCATTGTTAGTCACTTTCTTTTCAAAACGGCGTCCCTGATAATCGTAGCCGCAAGTGACGACAGTCCGGCCATCCTGGCTGGTGAAGACGACGGGACGGTCATTGGCGTCGTAGGTCACCTCCCAGGTGCCCGTTGAGGTCTTAATCCTGGTCTGGTTGCCATCGGCATCATACACCGGTTTAAACTCCTCTTCTCCCTTGGCTATATCCGTGTATTGGTTGAGTCGGTTAGCCTCATAAGAGATTTCCTCCTCCAGTTCTCGTGCGGTTTTGCGGTTGCCGATGTTGTCGTAGGAATAGGTAAAGCGTCCTCCCTGGCTGATCCGGTCTTCGATCAGCTCGCTACGGCCGTTGTAAGTGAAGTTTCTGGTGGTTACAGATATGTCTTTATTCCAGGAGTCTCTCCGCTGAATGGGACGCATCAGGACATCGTATTGGTATTCATGGCAGGACGCCGATTCACCATTCACTCCCTTCCTGTAACCGATGGCGGTTACAAGGTTCAATATGGGATGGTAGGTGTTTTGACGGACCATGCCGTTGGGGTAGGTGAGCTGGTTGAGGAAGCCGCTGGTTTGATCGTACTCCCAAGTAAAGGGAGATTCCAGTCCTTCCAGGTTCATCCTCATCATGCCACCCTGAGGGTCGTAGTCAAGATGGGAGTGCTGCACGGTGCAGGTACCCAGCATCAGACGATAGCCGGTCGAACGCCCAAAAGCATCATATTCTTCCTGAAGAGAGCTCTCCACCAGCCCGAAGGAAGTGTCCTGGATCATGCGGCCGTAGGCATCGTAGGAAAATTCCCTGATGCCGGAGGCATCCCGGACGGAAGTCGTTTGTCCCAGATGGTTGTAGGTGAATTCCCATCCCGGCGTACCGTCATTGTGGGAGACGGAGAGGAGTTCTCCGGTAAGGAGGGCATAGGTATAAGTGGTCACAATGCCTCGGGCCTTGGTTAAGGTTTCCAGGCGGTTGAGATCGTCATAGGTTTTGACGGTGCAGGAGCCGTCGGCATAGGTCTTGTTCAATTCTAACCCCGTAGATTCGTCGTAGAGCCATGTGGTGGTGTCTCCGTCGGTTCGATCGGAAGGATCAGAGGTGATGTCCCCTTCGTCTGTCCGGAAGGTGGTCAGTGAGACCATTCGGTCGGCTTCATCATAGGCGAAGCATGCTGGATGGATGGCGGTGCCGTATTCGGCGGTCTTCCTGCCGCGTATGTCATAGGAATAGCAGGCAATGCCTCCCAGGGCGTCAGTGATGCAGGCTACCGCATTGCAGCAGGGAAGGTAGCTGGTAGTGGTCATGTTGCCGGCGGCGTCCGTGGTCTTGACGGGACGTTGGGCAAGGTCGGTTTCCGTGGTAGTAACATTTCCCCTGGCATCAGTTTGCTTCAGGACCACTCCCGTAGAGATATAGGAACGCTCCTGTGAGGAATGGACCCCGGCATGATTGCTCTGGCTGACGGTAAACCCGTCTACGATAAGAGACTCGGCCATGATATCCGAAGTTGGAATTCGGCTGAACTGAGTCCGTTTAGTTGGAGCTGTGTACTCCGTCCACTGGACACTCTGCTGTCCGTAGATATCCGTGGAAAGGGCCTTGCTTTCCAATGTAGGATCGAGCTGTGAGACCATGCTCTCCGTAATCTGAGTGAGGGGGAGGCCATCGGCATTGCAGATAGTGGAAGTCTGTACCTGATAGACGCCGTCTCCCCGGAGCCTGTAGCAGGAGGAACTTTCCGATATCCTGTTGCTGGAGGAATCGTGGGGATGCAATTCATCAAGCAGGACGGTCTGCTTCACGGCCTGCCCCAGTTCATTGTAGTCTGTGAGGGTGGGTGCAAGGTTCTCCGTCTGGGAACGCATGAGCTGTCCTTTGCTATTATAAGTATTCCTGGTAACAATGAATTCCTTCAGGGTATTGGGAGTTTCTTTTCTGACGGTCTGTCCAAAGCCGTTTTGCAACGTACGCAACATAACTACTCCCTTAGACAGGGTCGTAGTCAGAATGCCTTCTTTGGTTAACTCAAGATGTGTCTCTACTTCTCTTTGGCCAGTTCCGCCCTGCCAGAATGTAGTACCATCATAGTACGTTTTAGTGACCAGCGTGGCGCCTGCTGGAGTGGTAACAGTAGTAATGAGTCCGTCTTCGCTGTATTCGGTTCGTGTGACACGTCCCAGTATGTCCGTGTAGGAAATGACCCTCCCCAGATCGTCGTACTCCGTTTTCTCAATCGTCGTCATGGGGCCTATGTCGCGGCGTGTGGTAATTGTCCTGCCCGCTGCATCCTTCGTGTAGGACGTGATGGTTTCGGGTGTCGTTTCGGTAGCCGAGCGAATGGTTTCCACCAATTGCTTGGCCGTATTGTAACCGTAGCTGGTCACAATGCCATCTTCATCGGTTTCCCTCAGCGGGCCGCAGCACATCCATTCCGTCGTACTGGTTCTGCCGTTGCCCTTGGTTGTCTTGACGAGCCTCTGCTCATCGTCGTATTCATAGTCCTCCGAGGCAATCAGCGACCAGCCTTCTCCGGTGTGAACGTATTGTTCTTTCCTGGCGGTGGTGCCGTTTTCAGCAATGTACTCTAGGTTCCTGGTGCTTTGTCCGGGAACGATGCTTCCGTTGGCCTGCACGGTCTCCGTCACCTTGTGGACGGCCCCGTATTCCGCGGCTGCTTCATAGGTGTAGACCCTCTGGACGCCATTGATGCCCTGGCTCATCTTCTGCCTGCCCCGGGCGTAGGGATACTCCGCCGCATCTCCATAGGTCTCCTCCACGCTCGTATGGACCTGGCCAGAGCCCAGAGCGGTTTCCGTCACCGTCGTGCGGCTGACCTGAGGGCTGTCTTCATACGTGTAGGCGCGCTTGAGAAGTTCCGTTTCTTCCCCGTCTTCGGCAATGACCACTTCGGTTTCCCTCACCGGTCTAAAGTCATTGAAGCGAAGGTCGGCGTAAGTGGTGCGGGTGCCCCGTTCCCCGCCTCCCGCCCAGGGAGTGGCTTGCAGGACCACCCGTCCCCGCTCGTCGTACTCGTAGCGCGTGTAACCTCTGTCGGGCTTGATCTCCAGAGATACCCTGAACTGGTCGTTGTAGGTGTAAAGAGTCGTCTGTTCCACGGGCGTGTTGTAGCCCTGCGTGCTGCTGATCGTCAGCCACCCCCCGTCGGTGTACTTCTTCACCGTCCGGGTACAGGAAGAGGGCGTTTCATCGTTGATGCCCTGGATGGTTTCAATGCGCTCCCACCTGGAATCGGACAGAGCGTTTTTCTCAATCGTGCGAACAATGCGTTCCTCTCCTTCACCCTTGATGATGGTGACCTTGTTGCCTTCCTCGCGGCGTTCGATGCGGTGCGGCTCCTGTCCGGCCCGCTGGTTGGTGATGCGGGTTACCTTGGTTCCAGCCTCGCAGGACGTTTCATAAACAGCCGTTTTATAGGGTTCTCCGGTGACGGTAAACCCGTCTTCCCCATTCGGGACAGCCTTGTCCGGAGCATACCACTCCAGGGTGAGCCTGTCGCCCTCGGGAATGCTCCTCATCAGCCCCTGAGCTCTGGAATAAACGCTGGCAAGGGAGCCGTTTTCGTGGTAGGTGACCTGAACCTTTTGGGCGTACTCCTCGGCAGAGGTCACATGTCCCGAGGAGCTGGTGACGGAAATCACTTCTCCGGTGGACGCCAAGAAGCGCAGGACCATGCCGGAAGGAAGCACCATGTCCATATAGAAGGGTGTGCCCTGCGTGTTGGCAGTGAGGTCTTCATGGAGAAGCTGTACCCGGTAGTTGAGTTTCCGGGAAGAGCCGATGGGAGAAGCGTCACTGCTTCCCTCGTAAGCCTTGAAATAGAGATGGCTTCCGGAGGGGCGCCTGACGGTGACGCGGCGCTCTTCAGCCGAGAAGGAAGCGCTCCAGGCCATGGGATGGTTGTATCGCATGGAGAAGGAGCCGGAAGCTGGAGGATTGGCCGAGGCGGCAGAGCGCGCCGTCCTCGTGAACCTGGCCGGAGTGGGAGGAGTGGGTCCTCCCGGAGAGGAAGGGTTGATGCAGGCATTGCCCTGGCAATCCTGCTCTCCCTCGGGGTCTCCCGGAGTTGGCTGTGTCTGGACGCAGTTTTCATCTCCTTCTTCATTGCACTCACACTCACAGGGGCACGGTTCTTCCTCAATGTCCGGCTCGCTGGACGAGGAGGAGAGGGAACTGGAGGAAGAGCTGCTCGACGAACTTGAAGAGCTGGATGAAGACGAAGAGCTGGAGCTACTGGAAGAAGAGCTGCTGGATGAGGAAGAAGAGGAGCTGGAATAGGACGGAGCGCTGCTTGAGGAATCGAAAGGCTTAGGAACCAGAGAACTGCTGTAACAACAGGAAGAGGACCAGCTGCTGGACGAGGAAGAAAAACTGGCGCTGCTCAACGAAGACGAGCTGGAACCGGAATCCGAAGGCTCGCAAGCCCGGGAACTGCTGCTTGAAGAACTGGAGGAACTCGACGAGGAAGAAGAGGAGCTGCTGCTGGACGAAGAACTGGAACTG
>DBGCTZ010000028.1:0-13933 GCA_048388685.1 Akkermansia sp.
TTGGTAGAAGTAGTACGTTTGGAGATAAGGACGGGAGCGGTGACGCCGTTGACCAAGAAGTCGCCCTGAGGCTGCCCGTTGGGGTACATGGGAATGAAGGGATAGACGGTGTCCATGGCGTCGATATGGAAAGAGTTGATCATGATAGTAAAACCAGGCTTGTTTAATGGTTGCCGCTACCCTGGGAACAAAAACCGCCCTGGTAAACACGCCGGAAACGTTATGGAAAAATGTACGGTGTGGAATCTCTTTACGATTTAAAAAGCAAATAATTAATACAACTACCTTAAAAGCATCATTGATGGTAAAGCATCGTTATGCAATAGATACCCTGCAAACTACGTTCAAGGTGTAGTTTGTAATGGCAGTAATGAAATTGTGAAACCTGCGTTAAAAGAGAAAATAGCAGGAGCAGAACCAGGCGATAATGAGCAGGCCGCACGTGAATTCCAGCAGCAGTCCGGTGAGCATGCCCAGCGCGGCGCCGGACCCGGCCTTGAATGCGGCCAGGATGTCCTTCCTGGCAAAGATGAGTTCCGCCAGCAGCGCACCCAGGAACGGCATGAACAGGAGCCCCACGATGGGTGTGAACAGGATGGCGCCCACCACGGCGCCGATGATGGCCCCCCAGATGCCCGCGGCGGTGCTGCCGAACTTTTTGGCCCCCATGCCGCCGGAAAGCTTGTCAATGACCAGCCCCCCCGCCACCAGCAGAGCCAGCACGGTCCAGCCCCACCATTCCAGGTGCCGAGCGCCCATCACGCCCTGCCAGATGCAACCTGCCGCAATGATGATGATGCCGGGAAGCATGGGAATGAGCGTGCCTATCAGCCCCATGCCGAATAAGAGCAGGGTGACGCACCAGACGAGGGTTTCCGAAAGGACGGGTGACATGCCTCCCTTCTTATCAGGAAGAGGACCGGGTGGCAAGGATTCTGCCCGGCTTGCTGATGACGGAAAAAAAGAGAGCAGTTCATGGATTGCAGTTGCGGTTTTTGCAGGTCCGGTATGCAATGGCGCCCATGATTTTTTCCGGTTCCTTTTTCCGCGTCTGCACAGCCTGTTCCTGCGCCCTTTCCCTGGGAGCTCTCCCCGTGCTGGGCGCCGCTCCCGCGGCTGATTCCGCCGCCGTACAGAAGCTGGCGCAGCCCCTGAAAGCCCAGGTAGGCATGGCGGCGGTGATGCTGGACACGAGGGAGACCGTATCCATGGGAGATGAGGCGGCCTACCCCATGCAGAGCGTCTTCAAATTCATCCTTGCCCTGTCCGTGCTGAAGCGGGTGGACGAAGGGAAACTGAATCTGAAGCAGATCATCCATATACGCCCGGAACAACTGGTGAAAGACACGTGGAGCCCGCTGCGGGAGCGCTTCCCGCAGGGCGGTGATTTTTCTTTAAAGGAACTGCTGCGCGTGACCGTTCAGGAAAGTGACAACAACACCTGCGACCTTCTGTTTGCCCTCATCGGCGGGACGCAGGCCGTGCAGAAGGATTTGAAGGAATGGGGAATCAGCGGCATCAACGTCCGTTTTACGGAAAACGAGATGCTGCGGAACCATGACTTGCAGTATGTCAACTCCAGCCGTCCGTCCGCCATGAATGCCCTGCTGCGCGCCTTTGACGAAGGAAAAATCCTGAAAAAGGATACGCAGAAATTTCTGTGGGACACGATGGCCGGTTGCGCCACGGGAACCGCGCGCCTGACGGGAATGCTGCCGGAGAATTACGTGGTGGCGCACAAGACCGGCTCCGGCTTCACGTCCCCGGAGGGCGTGGTAACTGCCGTCAACGACGTGGGCATCATCGTCCTTCCTAATGGTCGGAAGATGGCGGTCTCCGTGTTCGTCATGGATTCCAGGGATTCCGTTCCCGCCTGCGAGAAGGTGATCGCCTCCATGGCCCGGTGGCTGTGCACGGAATGGCAACCTGCCGCTGCCCGGTAGCGGACGGTCTTTCCCGGAACATGTTTTAAGCTTGGAAAGGGGGGCGCCTTCAGGCAAGGTGTGCCGCGTTATCCATGAAGAACCTATTGAGTCGGTACATCAGCCTGAGCCTGGCGCTGCGGTATCTGAACCCGCTGCGGACATTCTTTTCCATCATCACCCTGATCTGCCTGCTGGGCGTATCGCTGGGAGTGATGGTGCTCATCGTCGTGCTGTCCGTGATGGGCGGCCTCCAGAAGGAAATCCAGGGAAATTTGTTTGCGCATTCCCCGCACGTCCAGGTGTGCTACAGGAATGACTTCGGCGTGAGGGAAGTGATTCCTGACTGGGTGGACTTGAGCGAAAAGCTGAGGCACGTTCCCGGCGTCCAGTCCACCTACGCCCTGATAGAAGATTACGCGCTGGTGGACGTGCAGGGGCGGCAGCGGCCCTGTTTTTTCCGGGCCATTGACACGGAAAACACCGCTCAACTGGGTGATTTGAAGAATCTGGTGGTGGCGGGCAATGCGGACCTGGACATGGGGGAAAAGGCCGTGATTTCCTCCATTGTGGCGGAAAACATGGGGCTGAACGTGGGGGATGTGATCCGGGTGTACACCACCCGCAATTTCCAGGAAATTTCCCACGCCTACCAGCAGACAGAACTGCCGTTGCTGGCGGAAAAGAACGCCCGCGAACTCAATGATTTGAAGGAATGGGGCAAGTCCCTGAAAACGGAACAGGAGCGTGAAGTGGCTAAAAAGGCCTCCGTGGACAATGTGTTCAACCTGCTCAACGGGCTGCTCTCCGTCCCGCGCAGGGATGCGGAGCGCTCCGGCCTGATGGACTTGCTTGCCGTGCTGAATGACGGGGAAGCCCTGGACAACGGCGCCGTGGCCTTCCCGGAAGGGACCCGCAAGGAATGGGAAGCCATTCTGGGCGCCTTCAAGGCCGGGCAAAGGAATGAGGCGGACATGGAGTGCTTCCGCAAGATACGGGAACTTGTCATGCCGAAGGACCTGGAGGTGATCGGCATTTACCGGGCCTCCCAGCATACGCCCAGCCCGGATCTGTTCATTCCGCTGGTTATCGGCCAGGAACTGCTGGGTTATGAGGATGACGTAGTACAGGCCGTGGCCCTGCGCGTGGATGACCCGTACCATGTGGAAACCATGCTGGCCCCCGTAATGCAGGCCCTGGAAAAGGAAAAGCCGTCCTCCGCGTGGACGCTGGAAACCTGGCACGACCGTTTTAACGCGTGGTTTGAACTCATGCAGAAGGAGCGCATGATGATGAGCTTTGTGCTCTCCTTCATCTCCCTGATTTCCGCCTTCTGCATCATGGCGGTGATGTTCACCGTCTCCATCCAGCGCAAGAGGGAGATTGCCGTGATGAAGGCCCTGGGGGCCACGCCGTTCCAGGTCGTGCGCGTCTTCCTGTGGCAGGGGGTGATCATCGGCTTGGTGGGAGCGCTTCTGGGCGTGGGGCTGGGGCTGCTGGTGCTGGAATACCGCATGCAGATCCAGGGCTTTTTGGCGGGAATAGGCTTTGACCCGTTCCCCGTGGCGTTCCACGGCACCGCGAATATTCCGGTGGTGATTGACTGGGCGGAACTGGCGTGGCAGGGCGTGAAGGCTTTTGTCATGGTTGTGGTGGCCTCCATCATTCCGGCCCTCATCACGGCGCGCCAGGACCCGGCCCGCTCCCTGCGCAGCATGTAACGGAAACCGCTTCATGGACATTTACTGGATTCAGGATCATGAAAAGAAGGGGCCTCTGCCGGAGGTGGAAGTCATCTCCATGCTGGAGGCGGGCCTCATTCCGGAAAACGCCCGGGCGTGGCACGCCGGCTGCGCGGAATGGGTGCGTATCCACGATCTGCCGGTGCTGAAGGAAATGTTCGCCATCCGGGAGGAAGAGGAGGAACTGCGGAAACCGGGGAAAGATGTTCCGGAAAATGATGCGGAAATCTCCGCAGCGGAACCCGCGGATGGAGAATCCGTGACGGAAGAAGCGGAAAAAGAGCCGGAGGAAGACGTGGTCCTGGTAGTTCCGTATCCGTACGTCCGTTTTCTGGGAAGAATGGCGGATGTGATGATGCACATGACGCTGTATCTGGCCGTGCTCAGGCTATTGGGTCTGGGCTTCAGTGCCGACTTTCTTCCCGGCTCCTATGAAGCCCTGCTTTACCTCTGCCTGCCTCTGGTGCTCATTGAAGCCGCCTTCGTGGCGACGCTGGGCACGACTCCGGGAAAAGCCATGCTGGGCGTTTCCGTCAGGGATTATCTGGGGCGCCGCCTCTCCTTCTCCACGGCGTTCAGGCGCTCCCTGTTCGTCATGGTGCTGGGCCTGGGCTGTTTCGCCCCCTCCCTGATGCTGCTGGCCCTGTTCTTCTCCTGGTGGTGGGTGCGCCGCTTCGGCTTCACTCCGTGGGACAGGAAGCTGGGCACCACGGACGTGCTGAATGACTCCCTTACACTCCGCAAGGTGGTGATGACGCTGGTGCTGATCATCCTGTGCCTTCAGATCATGTATGTGCTGCTGATCCCCTGGCTGCCGGAGATGGAGGCGTACATCAGCGCCTCCGGACAAATGTGACAAAAAGGCATTCCGAGCGGGATTTAGCCTTTTAATCACCTGAATTTGTTTCATACTTGTCTCAGCCATGCCAGAAATACACCCAACGGCAGTAGTGCATCCTACTGCGGAAATAGCGGATGATGTTAAAATCGGTCCCTTTTGCGTTGTCGGAGAACATGTAAAACTGGGCCCGGGCTGTGTGCTGCACAGCCATGTGGTCATTGACGGCCCCTCCTCCTTCGGCAGCGGCAACGAGTTCTTCCCGTTTTCCGTCATCGGCCTGAAAAGCCAGGACTTGAAGTACCAGGGGGAACCGACCTACCTGGAAGTGGGGGACAACAACGTCTTCCGTGAAAATGCCACCATCAACCGCGCCACGGACATCGGAGGCGCCACGCGGATCGGCAGCAACAACCTGTTCCTGGTCTCCTGCCACGCCGGGCACGACTGCCAGATCGGCAACCATGTGATTTTCTCCGGCTTTGCCACTGCCGCCGGCCATGTGACGGTGGGAGATTACGCCATTCTGTCAGGATGTTGCGCCGTGCACCAGTTCGCCAACGTTGGGGAGCACTCCATGGTGGGAGCCATGGCCCGCGTATCCCAGGACGTGCTGCCGTACACCATTGTGGAAGGCCACCCGGCCGTGACGCGCTCCGTCAACTCCATCGGCATGCAGAGGCGTGGATTTTCCGAGGAAGACCTGCGGGCCGTGCGCATGTGCTACAAAAAACTCTTCGTCAACAAGAAGTTGTCCGTTCAGGAAGCGATTGAGGAACTCCGCAATTCGGACTATGCGGAAAATCCCTGCCTGAAAAGGGTCATCAAGGCCGTGGAAACTTCCGAACGCGGCTTCTGCCATTGAGGCCATGAAAACGGGTTTTGTCTTTGACCTGGACGGAACGCTGGTGGACTCCATTCCCGGCATCGCCCGTGGCCTGAACCTGGCCCTGAAGGCCCTGGGGTATCCGGAGCATTCCGTGGACGCCATCCGGGGGATGGTGGGCAGGGGGGCAAGGGAGCTCTGTGTGGCCTCCCTCCGGGGATACTTCAACGGAAACGTGCCGGAAAAAGCCTTTGAAGCGGTGCACACGGGATTCATGAAGGAATACCCCCACACCTGGCAGGACGGCACGGTGCCGTACCCCGGCATCCGTGAAATGTTGCTGAAACTGGCCGCGGAGGGCCATTCCCTGGGTGTCCTGTCCAACAAGCCGCATGTGGTTACGGGGCCGCTGGTGCGCCATATTCTTCCGGGGGTGCCTTTCCGGGTGGTGATGGGCTTTTCCGACCGTTTTCCGCGCAAGCCGGAGCCTGACTCCCTGCTGTCCATTGTCCATGCCTGGGGCATGGAACCGGGGCAGGTGTGCATGGTGGGGGATTCCGCCCACGACGGCAACACGGCCGTCAATGCCGGAACGCGCCTGGTTCTGGTGGGGTGGGGCTACAGTTCCCGCGCCGCGCTGGATGCCTTCCGCGTGCCGGTGTGCGCCACTACAGCGGAATTGTCCGCCCGGCTGAAGGAGGAAGGGACGCTGCCTTTTCCCGTTCCGGCTGAAAAGGAATAGGCGGGATGAACGCCATGGGCTGCTGAAGTCCATGGTGTCCGTTTAGCCTGTTTACTCCGGAGTGTCCGCGGACTTTGCCTGGAGGGTGATATCTTCCAGATTGCCGGGCAGGTCCTTGGTGGAGGTGACGCCCAGGTTCTTCAGCTTCTGCGCCCGGGGAATGAACCGGTGCTCAAAGGAGGAAACGGTCTTGTTATACTGGGCCACCGCTTGGTTCAGGCTCTTGCCCAGAGAGGAAAAATGGCCGGTGAGGATGGAGCACGTGTTGAACAGGTCCGCCCCCGCCTCCGAGATTTTCTTGGCGTTGTCCGCCAGTTGTTCCTGCTTCCATCCGTACGCGACGGTTTTCAGCAGGGCGATCAGGGTGGAGGGAGTGGAGAGAATCACCTTGTTCTCCGCGCCGAATTCAATCAGGGAGGGGTCCGCTTCCAGCGCCGCCTGGAAAAAAGCTTCCCCCGGCAGGAACATGATGACGAATTCCGGGCACGGAGAGAACTGGGCAAAGTAATTCTTGGCGCTCAACTGCTGCAGGTGCCTCTTCACGTCCGCGGCGTGGCGGTTCATCCACTGGCTGCGTTCTTCCTGCCTGTCCGTTTGTCCGGCATTGAGATAGGACGACATGGGAGCCTTCGCGTCAATGATGATGGAACGGCCTCCCGGCAGGTGGATCACCATGTCCGGGCGTATCCGGTCCTCCTCCCTGGAACGCGTCTCCTGCGTGGTGAAATCACAATACTCTACCATTCCCGCCAGTTCCACCACGCGGCGCAATTGGAGTTCCCCCCACTGGCCGCGCGCGCTGTTGTGGTGCAGGGCCTGCGAAAGCCTGGCGGTCTCATTCTTCAGGGCCTCGTTCCCGGAAAGGACATAGCGGATTTGCGTTCTCAGGTCCGTATAGGCGCCCACGCGCTCCTTCTCCATTTCCCCCAGCCGGGACTGGACGAGCTTCAGGGACTCGCTCACCGGCTTCAGCATGGACTCAATAGCCTGCTTGCGGGACTCCAGGTCATGGTTGGCCTGCTGGCGCTGGTTTTGCAGCCGCGTTTCCGCCAGGTTCAGGAACTGTTTTTCCGAATTGCGGAGGACTTCCGCGCTGATGCCCGCGAAGGAATCCTTGAGCACCTCCTCCGCCCGGTGGAGCATCTGGGTCCTGTCCTCCGCCCGTTCCTGCCAGGAGCGGGCTTCCGCTGCCAGACGGACGGAGCGGTCACGGTAGCGCAGCAGGAAAACCAGCAGCACCGCACAGGCGGCCAGCAGCAGAAGGGCCGCAATCCAGGGAATCAGGGGAGAATTCATGAGGCGGGGAAAGGTAGTCAGATGGGGGTAGCGTAGGGAATGCCGTCCGTTTCTTCCACGGGCTCGGCCAGGGGGATATTATCGTCAATGCCGTCAAGCGGCTCCGCGAAGGGGATATTCTCTTCCGTATCCGGCTCTGCCATGGGGATGTGTTTTTCACACATCTTGGTGGGGGCCTGGTAGCCTGCGGAAGTTTCAAAATACGCCGTTTTGGCGTACTGGCAGCCGGAATGGGCCAGCTGGTTGGACTCCCGGCAGACGAGCACGGCCTGCCCTTCCGAACCGGGGCTTGTGCGGATGGCGTTGGCGGGGTAGCCCTCCTTCTGAGCCGCCAGCATGATGTCCACCCAGACGGGAAGGGCCAGCGTGCCGCCGTACCCTCTTTCCAGAATCTTGGTGGAGGTGTCAAACCCCACCCAGACGCTGCACGTGAGGTTGGAGGTATATCCGGCAAACCACGCATTCGTGTAATTGTTCGTGGTCCCGGTCTTGCCTCCGCAGGGAGACTTGAACCCCAGAGTGGTGATTCTTCCCGCCGTGCCTCCGGGCTTGCAGACCTGCTGGAGGATGGAGGAGGTGATGTTGGCCGCCCGCTGGGTGTACACGGTGCGCTTGCTCTTGGTGATGGCGAAGCGCGGCTGTCCTTTGGAATCCGTAATATGGTCAATGATATACGGTGTGGGGCGTACGCCGCCGTTGGCAAAGACGCTGTAGGCGCTGGCGATGTCCAGTGGGGAGGCTTCCCACGTGCCCAGGTAAAGGGCAGGGGTGCGGGCAATCTTCCCATGGAAGCCCGCCAATTGGGCGGACTGGATGATGTTGGACAGTCCGGCCCGGTTGCCGATGCGTACGGACATGGTGTTGCGGGAAAGGATGAGGCCGAAGGAGGCCGGCCTCATGCCCCGGTATGTGCCGTCCGAGTTGCGGGGGGACCAGTTGGCGGCTCCGCGTATCTCTCCGTAGCCGATGCGGTCATCGGAAATGCGGGTGTCCGCAGAATTGCCCTGCTGGAAAAAGGTGGCGTAAATGAACGGCTTGAACAGGGAGCCGGTCTGCCTGCGGGACTGGATGGCGCGGTTCAGCTTGGATTCCTCCGCGTCACGGCCCCCCACGACGGCGAGAAGCGCCCCGGTGGCGTTATCCATGACCACGGCAGCGGACTGGATGTAATTGGGCATGGGCGGCTGTGCTCCCTCCTTCCGTTCCGCAGGGAGCGCCTTCCAGGCGCCTAGGGCCGCTTCATATTCCGCCTTGGTGGTCAATTTGTTCTTGACGATGCCCTTCTTCTCCCGCCGGGCTTGCAGGGAAGCCAGGTGCTTCTTGAAATCCTTGCGCGCTTCCAGCGCGCCCATGTGCTTGTTGATGGCGTCCAGCGTGGCGTTCTGCAAGTCCAGGTCCAGCGTGGTATGGACCACCAGGCCGCCCAGGCGGATGTCCTCTTCCTCCAGAATGGCGTCCAGTTCCCTGCGGACGAGGTCCATGGCGTAATTCTCCTCCGAGCGGGACTGGGGCATCCGTGTCACAATCGGTTCCGCCAGCGCCGCCTCATACTGCACCCGGGTGATCTTGCCCTCCTTTTCCAGCAGGCCCAGGACGATGTCGCGCACTTTTCTGGCTTCCTCCGGATGCTTGATGGGGGAGAAATCGTTCGGGCCGTAAATGATGCCGGCCAGCGTGGCGCACTCCGACAGGGAAAGGTCGCGCGGCTCCTTGTCATAATACCCCCGCGCCGCCGCCGCAATCCCCAGGAAAGTATGGCCCCAGAAAATGCGGTTGATGTAGGTCTCCAGAATCTCGTCCTTCGTGTAGGTCGCTTCAATGCGCTTTGCCAGCGCCACTTCCGTCAGCTTGGCGTGCAGGTTGCGCTCCTGGTGGTTGTACGTGATCTTGGCAAGCTGCATGGTGAGGGTGGAAGCACCCTGGGTGGCCCTCTTGTGCTTGAGTACCTGGGCGACAGCGCGGCCCACGCCTATCCAGTCCACGCCGCCGTGGTCGTAAAAGCGGTTGTCTTCACGCAGGATCAGGGCCTCAATAAAAATAGGGGGGACCTCTTGGAGGGAGACGCGCTTGCGGTTTTCCCCGTGCAGGGTGCCGATGGTGCGGTTCTTGCGGTCCAGGATCACCGTGCGTTCCGGAATGTTGCTCTTCACCTCGGAAATGTCATAGCGGTTGGAAATGGTGCCGTACAGGAACACCAGGATGGAGCCGATTACGATGCCCGCGAAGCAGCAGCCCAGCAGGATGCGCAGGGGCCACCTGACGAACCAGCGAATGTTCCGCGTCAGGGAACCGATGAAGCGGAACGGCATCAGCAGGACGAACAGCAGGGCGCCGAAAATGGTGAAACGCGGTTGGCGCGGTCTTCCCGGACGTGCGGTGCGGGGTTCTTCCCCGGAATCGCCGTAGTCATCCTCCTGCGGAGCAGGACGGGAAGCGCGCTGGGGACGGGGAGGAGGCGTGTCATACCGGGAGGAACCGCCGCGGGCCTTATCGGTTCTGCGGGTGGGGCCGGGAATCACGGCGGGACGGGGGTCATCCTGCGGCAGGCCGGGATAGGACGGGCGGCGCGCAGGCCTTTTCCTGCGTTCCGTTTGGGGACGGGAAGCCGCCTCATCGTCCTGGATGCGTTCCCGCCAGGAGCCGGCATTTCGTTTCCGAGATTTGTCGTTTAAACCCATCCGTGTGGGAATTTTATCATAAACAATCCGGATGGTCTAAGCAAAAGATGGTGCGCCATGTCGCAATTGTTAGACAAATTCGTACCGGGATGAACGTTTTTATAGTAGGATATGTCCTATCATCCGGTTATCGATAATTTCATGATATCAGCATCAAGAATGGCGAGTTTTTATTACTTGGTCGTTGGGGGGCTTATGTCCCTGTTTTTGGGTGGAATGTGTCTGGCGGGAAATGTCTCTTCCATGGCGGACTTACAGAAGCATGTGCATGAAGTAGCCTCCAAGGCCACGGCTGCGACGGTAGCTCTGGTCTCCGACGGAGGGGAAACGGGCAGCGGTGTGATCGTCACGCCGCAGGGGCTCATTTTAACGGCGGCCCACGTGGTGGGCGGTGATGAAATCATGCGCGTGGTATTTGCGGACGGGCGCGTGGTCAAGGGCCGCGTGCTGGGAGCCAACTTTACGAGGGACGCCGCCATGGTGCAGATCATGGGGGGCGGAAACTATCCCCATGTGGAACTGGGGGAATCCGACGGGCTGCATGTGGGTGACTTTGTGGTGGCCCTGGGCCATTCCAAAGGATTTGACCCGGAACGCCGCGCCCCCATTCGCATGGGGCGGCTCTGCACGGATGGGAAGCAGCGCTTCCTCATCTCGGAATGCACGCTGATCGGCGGGGACTCCGGCGGCCCTCTCTTTGACTTGTCCGGCAAGCTGGTGGGCATCCATTCCTCCATCGGCCCCATGTTGAAAATCAACAACCATGTTCCCGTTTCCGTGTTCCGGCAGGACTGGGACAACCTGCTCGCCGGGCGGCACTGGGGCCAGCTGGGCCTCCATCCCATGGCTGATCCGGAATCTCCCGTTCTGGGATTTGCCATGATGGACGTGCTGGGCGTAGACGGCGTGGTGGTGGAAGACGTGGTGGTGAACTCACCGGCGGATACAGCGGGCATCAAGCCGGGGGACGTGATCACCCATATGGACAGCCGGAGCCTGCGTTCCGTGCGGGACATGCTCCGGGAACTGGGTAGGCACCGCCCCGGGGAAACCGTCCCTGTGGTGGTGGTGAGAAAGGGAACCGCCTACAAGGCGGACCTTACATTCGGCAGGCGCGGGGATCTGATGTCCGGCCTGAAATATGAAGAAAATACGCAGGGATGATGATGAAATACTTATGGGCGGCCCTGGCGGCGTCTGCCGCCTGCGGGCAGGAAATAGCCTCCCCGCTTCCCCCGGAACAGATGATTGCCCCGGAGGACAGGACGGTGCTTGACAACCAGGCCAGGGAAATCTTCCAGGAATGGGACAAGGTGGCCGGTCCGGTGGGCCAGTCCGTGGTGGCGCTCGTGGCCGGCAACACGCAGGTGGCCCTGGGAACGGTGGTGGGGAAGGGAAAAGTGCTTACCAAGCTGAGCGATCTCAAGAAGGAACGCCGTCCGGTCATGCTGGTGGACTCCTCCGGACGGGTTTACGACGCCAAGGTGCTCTTTGCCCTTCCGGAACACGATCTGCTGATGATGGACGTGCCGGGCCTTCCCGCTCCTCCCATTGACCTGAACTCCTATGTACAGGCGCGGGAAGGGGATGTGATTGCCGCCGTATCCCCTACGGGGCATGTCAGTGACTTCGGCGTGGTTTCCGTGGCCCAGCGCAGCCTGAGGGCGGATGACCAGCCTTATCTGGGCATTGTTTCCGATCCCCGCTGGGATGGGGAAGGCGTGATGATCGGCGGTGTGGAGGCCGGAAGCGGCGCGCACCGCAGCGGGCTGCTGGCCGGCGACGTGTTGATGAAGCTGAACGGAAAGCCGGTGGACGGCATGTACTCCATCCGTGCCGCCATGGTCGGGGTGCATCCCGGTGAAACGGTTCCCGTGGAAGTGAGGCGGCAGGACCGGGTGATTGAAGGAAAGCTCCTTACCGGTCCCAGGCCCAAGGTGATGAAATTCCCCCAGAAGCGCCTGGACATGATGAACTCCATGGGCAACCGCATGAGCCTGAAACGGGATGAATTCCCGCTGGTCATCCAGTCGGACATGACCCTGTTCCCGGAGCGTGCCGGATGCCCGGTCATCGACGTCAACGGAAAATTTGTGGGGCTGGCTTTGAGCCGTGCCGGACGTACGGAAACCTACATCCTGCCCTCATGGATATGCCGGGAACTAGTGGAAGGGGTGCTCCCGCAGGTACAGCAGTACCAGGCCGGACGCGGAGAGGACATTCCGGAAGCCCAGCCCGTGGATGACACTTATGACGCCCGGCGTCTGGAAGAAAACCGCCGCAAGGTGGAGGACAAGATGAGCCGTCAGGGACTGGTGCCGAAGGTCTATTAAGCTACTCCGGCCTGTTGTGGATGAGGCTTCTGGGCGATCCGAAGCTTCAAGGCTTTTTCCTCCTGCCGGATTGCTGCCGGAAGGGGGCTGATTCCTTCATGCCGTTCTTGCAGGAATCATACCGTTTTACCCGGAATAGCGGATTGCTGCGCGGCTCTGCCGGGTGCACAGTGGTTTTTCCCTGCCGGGAAGCGCTGGAGGTCTCCACAGGTTCGTGGAATGATTGGATGGCGGTACAAAAAACGGGCAGTGATGCCCGTTTCCGAATAGTCCGGAGTATTTTCCGGCTTCTTGAATGGCTCTTTATCCAGGAACTTCCATCTATTGGGAAAACCGGAAGGAAAAAACCATTCCCCTTTACCGGGCAGGCGAGGCTGAAACCGGTTTTTCCTTGAAAATCATCAGCTCCGTCAGAACGACGGTGCGTCCGGAGGAATCCGGGGAAATGATCATGACTACTTTCCGTCCGGGGTAGGTGGTCAGCATCATGCCCCTGTCCTTTACCTTGACGACTTTGCCGTTCTTCAAACGGGTCATGTACGTCAGGTTGGCGGGAGTGGTGCGGGAGACGTTGCTGTCGGTAGAATCCTTGCCGAAAATGTAGGTGGACTTGCTGGGAAGCTCAATGGCGCTCTTTTCTCCCTGCGGCGGCTTGGGAAGCTCAAGGGTGAAGGTACGGCCTGTCAGGTTCTGGATGTAAATGCAGTTCAGCGGCAGTTCCGCCTCATTGATGAAATCCAGCGTGAACTCTCCGGTGCTGTTCTTTCCCAGGAGCGCCAGGGTTTTGGGGCCCAGGTCATTGGGGAGGGGCTTGCTGACGAGTTTGTTGGTCGGCATCCCCTTCTGGTCCAGGCCGCCGAACAGGGTGATAATCCTGCTTTTGGGGTACACGCTGCGGCGTCCGGGAAGGGCGGCGCGGATTTCCACCTTTTCCAGCCTCTTGGCATCAATCGGCATGTAAATGGGGGAAGGCAGGGCCATGGGCGCCTTAAGGACGAACCGGATGCCGTTGACGGAAGCGGGAGGGAGGGACTTGTCCACGGTATCGGCTGCCGGGGCGTTCGTTTCCGGTTTGGCAGGCTCCGGCTTGGCGGGAGTGCGGGTCTGTCCATGGACGAAAGACACGCTTCCGAGAAGGCAGGAGATGGTCAGGATGGGTAAAATGCGCATATATTCGTGGGAGTGAAAAGTAAAAGGGAGAGATTCCTGTCCGGCTACATTGACCCTTGACGGACAGGACGCAGGGGAAAATGCAGCGGGCTGGAGCTACCGGGCGATGGCATGCAAGCCCGGACGGGCTTTATATCCCTTATGAAGTACATGAATGAGAGAGCCCGTGCAAGCTCAAAGTAGGGATGCTGCGGATAAAATCCCTGCTGAGAACTTTCCCGGTGAAGAGGAACGCAAGTGATCTTCTTCTCTCTGCCTCCTTCCCTCCTTGGGACGACTTCAAGCCTTTAGTCCATTCTGTCCACTTCGTCCCTTGAGTCCATTCTCCCTCCTTCCCCTTTCCCCATAAAAAAGGCGCCGCCCTCCCTTCTCTCCGGGAAAGCGGC
>DBGCTZ010000029.1:0-2110 GCA_048388685.1 Akkermansia sp.
TTGGAAAAAGGAAGAAAAAGGCACTCGGTATCCCTCCGAGTGCCACCACTAAATCCAAAGTATGAGTGTAATCCGGTATCGAAGAACAATTCATTACTCTGAACAAGTGGCAAAGTTAATACTATTTCTTCCGTCCTGAAAATTTCTTGTCCTTTTTAGCCTCCGGGAACACAAAAGTCGTGTTATATTCCCCGTCAAAGGCGACAACAGCATCGAAACTCTTGCCCTGTTTGCTCTTGAACCCTTTGAGCAGCTTGGTATGCCCTTCGGTGAGCAGGTCTTTGATTTCATCGTCGGACAGGGTGCGTCCCGCTTTCAGCCGGAACACGGGCAGTCCGCACTCCGTGTTGTCGCAGCGTACCACCTTGCCGTAGAACCGCATCCTGCCCGTGCCACACTTGGGACACGCGCAGCCGGAGTCACGGCTGCCGAAGAGCTTGTCGCACGAGATCAGTTCGGAGGTTATCTCACGTGTGTACGCCTCTATCTCCTTGCGGAAGGTGTCGTCGGACAGTTCCCCGCGCTCGATACGCGCCAGCTCCTTTTCCCATTCGCCCGTCATGGCAACATCGGCGATGCGCATCGTCTTGACGACGGAATTGAGGGCAAGTCCTTTTTCGGTGGGAACAAGCGACTTCTTGCAGCGTTCCATGTAACCGCGCTTGAAAAGCGTTTCGATGATGGAGGCGCGTGTGGCGGGAGTACCGATGCCACAGTCCTTCATCGCCTGCCGCAGTGCGTCGTCCTCAATTTCCTTGCCCGCCGTTTCCATTGCCGAGAGCAGGGTGGCTTCGGTATGCAGCGGCTTGGGTTTGGTCTTTCCTTCGGTAATGGACGAGCCTTTCGGTGTCAGCGTGTCGCCTTCCTGCCAGCCGGGGATGGTAATTTCCTCTTTTTCCTCGCCATAGACGGCACGCCATCCGGTTTGCTTCACGACGCTGCCTTTTACGGTAAACTCCACTCCGGCACATTCCGCCGTGACAGTGGTCACATCCTTGACGCATTTCTCAGAGAATGCCTCGACCATGCGCCCGGCAATCATCTGATAGATGGTATTGTCCTCTTTGGAGAGGAAGAGCGGTTTCTCACCCGTGACGAGCAGGGCATGGTGGTCTGTCACCTTGCCGTCGTCCACGCTGCGGCGTGTCGGGGCGGCTTTTGCCCGCACCTTGTCTTTCCATTCGGGCTGTGTGCCGATGAAAGCGAGCAGTTTGGGAATTTCGGCAAACACGTCTTCGGGGATGTAGCGGCTTCCCGTTCTCGGATAGGTTATCAACTTCTTTTCGTAGAGTTTCTGCGCGATTTCAAGCGTCTGTTCCGCCGTGAAGCCGTGCTTGGCGTTGGCTTCTTTCTGGAGCGTGGTCAGGTCGTAGAGCAAGGGAGTTTCCTCCGTCTTCTCCTTGCGCTCGGCTTTCGTGACAGTGGCGCAACCTGCCGCCTTTACCTTATTATATAGTTCCATCGCCGGTTCTTTCTCTTTCCATTTCTCGGAGGATGAGAATTTCACGACTTCGCCGTCGCAACCGTCCGTTGCGATATGGAGCTGCCAGAATGCTTCGGACGTAAAGCGGCGGTTCTCCCAGTAGCGTTCACATACCATAGCCAACGTTGGTGTCTGCACCCGCCCCACGGAATACGTGCCGTGTCCGGCGGCGATGGATAACGCCTGTGTGCCGTTGATGCCCACGAGCCAGTCGGATTCGCTCCGCGCTTTGGCGGCGAGGTAGAGGTTGTCGTATTTGCTGCCGTCTTCGAGTTTCCGCAGTCCCTCGCGGATAGCTTTGTCGGTGAGAGAGCTGATCCACAGGCGCACGAAAGGAGTGGTGCAACCCGTATAGTGGTAGAGGTAGCGGAAGATAAGCTCTCCCTCGCGTCCGGCATCGGTCGCCACGATGATATGTTCGCTTGTGTCGAACAGTCTTTTGATGACTTTTATCTGCGACACCACGCCGCTGTCGGGCTTGTAACCTTTCTCCGTCCTGACCTGACGGGGGACGAGCGTGAATGTGTCGGGAATAATCGGGAGGTTGTCACGGACAAATCCGCGCACGCCGTAGCCGTCGGGCATGGCAAGCTGAACGAGGTGTCCGAATGCCCATGTCACGGCATA
>DBGCTZ010000030.1:0-2240 GCA_048388685.1 Akkermansia sp.
CATAGCTGTAGGAAGTAATCGTTTCAGGAGTGGTTTCTGTCGCCGAGCGAATGGTTTCCACCAGCTGTTTGGCCGTGTTGTAGCCGTAGCTGGTCATTATTCCGTCTTCATCGGTCTCCCTCAAGGGACCGCAGCACATCCATTCCGTCGTGCTGGTCCTGCCGTTGCTCTTCGTCGTCTTGACGAGTCTCTGCCCGTCGTCATATTCGTAATCCTCCGCGGCAATCAACGACCAATCTTCTCCGGTGTGAACATACTGTTCTCTTCTGGTGGTAGTACCGTTTTCAGCGATATACTGCACCGTTCTAGAGCTTTGTCCGGGAACAATGCTTCCGTTGGCCTGCACGGTTTCCGTCACCTTGTGGGCAGCACCGTATTCCGCGGCTGCCTCATAGGAATAGACCGTTTGGACGCCATCGATCCCCTGGCTCATCTTCTGCCTGCCCCGGGCATAGGGATATTCGGCTCCTTCGCCATAGGTTTCCGAAATGCTGGTGTGAACCTGGTCGGAACCCAAGGCTGTTTCCGTCACCGTCGTGCGATTTTCCTGCGGACTGTCTTCATACGTGTAGGTGCGTTTACTGAGTTCCGTTTCCGTCCCATCTTCGGTAATAATCACTTCAGTTTTCGTTGCCGGACGGTAGTCGTTGAAGCGCAGATCCGCATAAGTCGTGCGCGTCCTCTTTTCACCTCCACCTGCCCAGGGAGAGGCTTGCAGTACCTCTCGGCCCTGCCCGTCATACTCGTAGCGCGTGTACCCGCCATCGGGCTTGATCTTCAGGGACACCCGGAATTGGTCATTGTACGTATAAAGGGTAGTCTGCTCCACGGGCGTGTTGTAGCCCTCCGTCCGGCTGATGGTCAGCCAGCCGCCGTCGGTGTACTTCTTCACTGTCCGGGTGCAGGAGGAGGGCGTTTCCTCGTTGATGCCGCGCAAGCTCTCAATCATTTCCCATTTGCCTCCCGGGAGAACGTTTTTCTCCACCGTGTGCACGGTGCGCTCGTCTCCCTCTCCCTGAATGGTCGTCACCCTGTTGCCTTCCATCCTTCGTTGAGTCCGGAAGACGGGCATTCCCTCCCTCTGTTCGGCGATGTTCATCACCTCCATGCCTTGGTCAGAGCTCAGTTCATAGCTGACCGTCTTGTAGGGAGTTCCCGTGCCGGCAAAGCCGCGGACGTTCTTCTGCACCTGGCTGGGAGCGTACCATTCCAGAGTGAGCCTGTTGCCTTCGGGAACCGCCTGCAGCAGGCCCTGGGACTTGGACCAGATGCTCTCAATGGCTCCCGTGGAGGGATGGCGGTTCACCTTCATCTGCCGGGAATAGTCTTCTGCCGTGGTTTCCACGCCGGAGGCGGAGACCATGGAGACGACCTTTCCGGTGGATGCCGAGAAGCGCAGGGTACGCCCATTGTTCTGGACCATGTCCAGGTAGGCGGGAGATCCGCCGGTGCAGGGAGACTTGTCGGCATTGAGCTTCTGAACCTTGTAGTTCAACTTGCGAGAGCCTCCGGATGTGGAAGCTGCGGAGCCGCCGGTTGAACTCTGGAAGGAGATGGAACTGCCCGTAGGGCGTTTGACGGAGATCTGTCCGGTTTGGGGATTGCAGGAGGCGGTCCATTCGAGGGGATGCTTGTAGCGCAGGGTAATGGAACATGGGGAGGAAGGTTCTGCAAGAGTGCGGAGAGTGGGGGAATTATTTCCTCCTCCCCATCCTGAGTTCCCGGTTCCTACTTCCAGTAAGCCTTCGCAATCGTCGGCACCTTCAGGATTGCCGCCGAAGAAATGGGAGGTGTTCTTGCTGCAATCGGATTGTTCATTGTCTTCTTCGCAATCACAGGAACAGGGGCATGGGCAGCCTCCTTCCTCCGGTTCGCTGGAGGAAGAAAGGGAACTGGAACTATTGCTACTGGAACTGGAGCTCGAAGAACTAGACGAAGAGGAACTGCTGCTGGACGATGAGCTTGAACTACTGGAAGAAGAGCTGCTTGATGAGGAAGAAGAGGAGTTGGAATAAGACGGGGCGCTGCTTGAGGAATCCAAAGGCTTAGGAACCAGAGAACTGCTGTAACAACAGGAAGACGACCAGTTGCTGGAGGAGGAAGAAAAACTGGAGCTGCCGGACGAAGACGAGCTGGAACCGGAATCCGAAGGCTCGCAAGCCCGGGAACTGCTGCTTGAAGAACTGGAGGAACTCGACGAGGAAGAAGAGGAGCTGCTGCTGGACGAAGAACTGGAACTG
>DBGCTZ010000031.1:0-231158 GCA_048388685.1 Akkermansia sp.
CGGCATGGTCCGCCAAAACACCTACCATCCCAAGCTCAACCTCATTGCCTCCATCGGCTATGAGAAGAAGGAGAATGGGGAAACAGTTGTCGGTCATGCCTACCAGTACGATGCCCTGATGCGTCCTACACAGAGACGGGATTCCTGGGATAAAAACATACCTGCAACCACGAGAAATTTTACCTGCAACAGCCGCAGTGAACTAGTCGAAGACCAGATGGTTCCAGGAGGAAATTTTGCATACCAATACGACAACATCGGCAACCGCAAGACTGCACGGGAACTGGAAGAAGAGGTGTCCTACCAATCCAACCGACTTAACCAGTACACGGATATTGGCAGAGGAGAAGAGGATTTTACTCCCATCTATGATGCCGACGGCAACCAAACTTATCTCAAGACCTCAACAGGTATCTGGAATGTTTCCTACGACGCCAACGACCGCCCCGTCGCCTTCGCCAGCCAGGATGGCCGGATTATCGTCACCTGCGGCTACGATTATCAGGGAAGGCGCTTTGAGAAGAAAATCACTGTCAATGGAAGCACTTCTAGCCACTCTTGGTTCGTATACCGGGGCTATCTGCAAGTAGCCGAACTGGATTTGATGCATCCTTCGCCCGTGCTCGTGAAGAGCTACCTGTGGGATCCGACGGAACCTGCGGCTACACGCATCCTGATGATGATATGCTGGAAGGAGAACGGAATGAGAGTAAAAGAGCATCTTTACTTCATGCACGATGCTCTGAAGAATGTCACTTCCATCTTCGACAGCCAGCAGACGAGAAGGGTTCGCTACGAGTATGCTCCCTTCGGAGGCCTCCACACCGCCGAAGGAGACATGGTTCTGGAGAACAAGTTCAGGTTTTCCTGCGAGTACATGGATGACGAACTGGGACTCATCTATTATAATTATCGTCATCTCAATCCTAGGGACGGCAGATGGATCAGTCGGGATCCCATCCAGGAAGACGGAGGGTATAATATTTATACTCTCGTGAAAAATGGTCCGATTTTCAAGAATGATAATGAAGGGCTAAGTGAAGATGAAATATGTAATGTAATAAACAAGAATAATCAAACCATTGATAAAGTACGTGCAGAATTTAATCCTGTATTACAAAAAATAGGGGATTTTATTCATATCTGGGATTTATTGAAAAAATTTAATTCGAATCCAGCCAATCACGTAAGTCAAGGAGAAAAGATAACTGTTATTTTAAAAAACTCAGATTTGATTTTTGAAGGTGGGCGAAATTCCTATTTTATCATAAGAACACCTATTGCTTTAAAAAGCTTTGTTTTTCCCGTCGGGGTTTTGGAGGAACTAGAAATAAAGGGGAAAGAAATCGTGCCGGCTCACCGTCAGGAACTCCTAACGAATTCAAAAAAATGAAACCTGATCCTAATAACCCTGACCGAGTTCTTATGAAAGACCCTAACGGTAAAGTTATATCAAAACCCAAACCAAATGGATTTGATGAATTTTGGAAAAATAAATATAATTAATTAACATGAAAATTAATATTTGTCCTGAATTATGGGAGAGGTATCTTGGTAAGTGGAACTTTTCTTTCTTTCTGGATTACACCCTGGAAATAAAGAGAAACAAGAAATCAATCAGCATTGATATGTTCGACATACTGAGAGACGAAAAATGCGAATTAATTCCAATCAGATCATGTGATGAATACTTATCATTTTGGATGCGTAGCAGCTGGACAAATATCAAGTTTTCAATATTTCAACATTTGAACAATGAAAATCTTATAATAGAATTTACGGATGGTGATATTTACAAAAAGACATCACCAGTGCGGGTAAACCAATCGCATAAGTACATCATTGATTTTGACGCTGCTGAAATACCGGACTGGATTTACGGGACATGGAAAACAACGGATAATTTAGAGTATATTCACATAGGTCGTAAGGGCAATCATATATCAATAGCTCTTTGGACTGATCTTGGTGATATTCCCCCAACCAAAAATCGTAGTTTCCGTAAAGTCATTGCAGTTTATGATATTGATCATTTTAACATTAAAATGATTTTAAAAGGATGTGACTACAATAACAAGACTAGAGATATAGTTATATTGTTTGATTCTGATGCAAAAGAAATAAGATTAATTCATTCGAGAATGGTAGAAGCAGAAAGACTGTAATGCTATTCAATAGTTTTTCAGTTAATAAATTTCATTATACTCACCATAAATGATAAAAAGATTGAAAAAATGCTCCTTCCGATTTTATATTGGAAGGAGCATTTTTAATTGAGAGTTACCGCCTTCCGAAGGGATAAATAACTCCAAAAAGATACTATTATTGGCGGCTGGTTGATTGTCTCATCACTAAGAGCTATTTATAACATATTTTACATGGATGAAAATAGTAATAATCATGTTTGCTTCTTCCATTTGGAGTAACAATCACCAAAGAATATCACGAAGATCATTACCGTACAGACTATAAAAGAAGCTATTACTATACAAAAGAAATGCCTATTTATTTCCTTGAAACGTGAAGCTGATTTTCTTCCTACGGCGACAAATCGGAAAAAGTAACTTCGCGTAATTGCTGCCGCTTTGTGTACCTGAGGGCGTTCATAGCTTCCCGCTTCAACGCCTGTTTGCAAAAACCGTTAAAAGCGCAACGGATTTGCCATTGGGTACGAATATTCACCTTCCTCCTTATCGCGGTACATGCCATTTCATTGGCTTTTTCGTTCAGAATCACTTCACTTTTTCGCTTATTAAGACCAGTCCCTTTTCATTTATCTTTTCCTTCACCTAGAACACCTTGTTCGGCCCAACTCCCGGCGAATGTATTCCGCCGTGGAAAAGTTTTTCCTGTCGATCTGTTCCTGCCTCCCTTCCGCCATGATGGTTCTACGGCGTGGCCCGGTCCGGGGCTCATATTGATGAGCGGGCTTATGTCCCGTGGATGCGCCCCAATGGGGGGTTATGATCCTAAGTCTTTCTGCATGTAAACGATGTCAAAGGTGCGGTTCAGTTTGTGACCGATGTTTTTCAAACGTCCGGCATGGATAAAGCCCTGGCTGGCGTGGAAAGACATGCTCTGTTCGTTTTCCGAGGATATTTCCGCAATGATATGGCGGATGCCCTGTTCCACGGCATCCTCTTCCAGACGGCCCAGGCACATGCGCCCGATGCCCTGGCCGAGATGGGAAGGAGCGATGAAGTAGGTGATGGTGGCCGTTTCTCTGAATGTGGGCACGGGCTTGTAGGCGCTGAGGTAGCAGAAGCCCACCACTTCTCCGGACTGAGGGTCCATCACGGCATACGCCGGATAGCCTTTCACACGTTCCAGAATGTGGGGATAGAAGGATTCCGGCAGTTCCGCATCCGAGAAGGCCGCCGTTCCGTTCATCACATAATGGTTGAAGATGCGCATGACGGCCTGGCGATGTGAGTCTGCCAACGGTTCAAATTCTATTTTTTCCATCCTGTTCATTGCTTGTTGGTTGACCGCGGGACACGGTTTTCCACAGAGTAGCCCTTACGCCTTGCATGCCTTCCCGGTTCCTCTCCGGTATTTGCCCTCTTCTGTTACAGAAACAGAAGCAGGCTGATGCGGAACACAGTCTTGCACTTCCATTGAGACATTTCCAGCGGGAATTCCGTTCCAACATTTCCGGAAAAACCAGTTTTCCTTTAAAAGCATTACAGCGGACTGCATCGTTTCCTTTTCTCCATGAAAAAGGACCGTCCCGGGAATTCCGGGACGGTCCTGAAAAATAAGGTTGTTATGTTAACGGATTACACATCGTCCGGCTCCAGCTCCCGGCGGATGTATTCCGCCGTGGGGGAGTTCTTTTTGGCGACTTGTTCCGGCGTTCCTTCCGCCACGATGGTTCCCCCCGCTTCGCCGGGGCCGGGGCCCATGTCGATGATGTAGTCCGCCTCCGCCATGATTTCCGTGTTGTGCTCAATGACGATGACCGTATTCCCCTGGTCCGCCAGGCGGTGCAGTACGTCGATGAGCAGCCTCACGTCCCGCGGATGAAGGCCGATGGAGGGTTCTTCAATGAGATAGAGGTCACCGGGAAGTTCCTTGCCTTTCATCAGGGCGTTCCGGCTGACGCGCCGCCCCTTGATGAGTTCCGTCACCAGCTTGAGCCGCTGGGCTTCCCCGCCGGAGAGCGTGTTGGACGCCTGCCCCAGTGTAAGATAGCCCAGGCCGGTTTCCGAGAGCAGCTTGAGAGGGTCCGAGATGCGGGGCTGGCTTTCAAAGAATTCCGCCGCTTCCGCAAAGTCCATCTGAAGCACGTCCGCAATGGTTTTCCCCTTGTACCTCACCGTCAGGGTGGCCGCGTTGTAGCGCTTGCCACGGCAGGTTTCACACGGCACGTAGCAGGGGGGCAGAAAGTCCATTTCCAGCTTCTGCATGCCCGTGCCTTTGCAGGATTCACAGTTGCCCTGCCCGGTGTTGAAGGAGAAGCGCCCCCGGTCAAAGCCCAGCCTGCGGGCGTCCGGAGTCTGCGCGAACAGGGTCCGGATGTCGTCCAGGAAGCCCACGTACGTGGCCGGGGTGGAACGGGGCGTCTTGCCGATGGGGCTCTGGTCCACACCGTACACCATGCGGATGGAGTCAAAGCCGGAGGAGGTTTTCCACAGTTTTTTCTGGTCCCGGGTGAGCTTGTCGCCGATGGCCTGGCGCGCCGCCAGCCGGATAGTCCCGGTCATCAGGGAGGTTTTCCCCGCGCCGGATACGCCGGTGAGCACCGTCAGCCGCGCCTTGGGGATGGCTACGTTCACGTCCTTCAGGTTGTGCAGGCAGCAGCCTTCCACCTTCAGCCACGCGGCATCATCCTTTTTGGCGGGAATCCTGCGCCTTTTACCCCGGTAGGGATGCTGCGGCTTATGATGCAGGGCGGCGCCCGTGACGGAGTCCGGCATGGCGGCCAGTTCCTCAAAGGTTCCCCGGGCCATGATCCTGCCTCCGTGAATGCCTGCTCCCGGCCCCATGTCCACGATGTGGTCCGCACGCCTCATGGTGTCTTCATCATGTTCCACCACCAGCAGGGTGTTGCCCCGGCGCTTGAGTTCATCCAGCGTGCCCAGCAGCAATTCATTGTCCCGCGGATGGAGGCCGATGGTCGGTTCATCCAGCACGTAGAGCACGCCGCGCAGATGGGAGCCGAGCTGGGAGGCCAGCCGGATGCGCTGGGTTTCGCCGCCGGAGAGCGTCGTGGCGCTGCGGTCCAGAGACAGGTACCCCAGCCCCACGCGATGAAGGAAGTTCAGGCGCTGCGTGATTTCCGCCACCACATCCCGGGCGATGAGGGCTTCCTCCCGCTCAAATTTCCACCCCTTCACCAGTTCCGCGGCTGCCACGGCAGGCAGGGAGGCGACTTCACCGGGGGTCACCCCCTGAAGCCTCACGGCACGCGCAAATTCGTTCAGCCGCACGCCCTGGCAGGCGGGGCAGACTTTCACGCTCTTGTCGTCGTCCGCCTGGCGGGCCAGGTCCCGGTCATATTTCAGTTCAGCTTCCAGCAGGGATTGAGCCTGGTCTTCCTTCATCTTTCCCTTGCCCACGATGCCGTGCCCGCGGCAGACAGGACACCATCCGCGCGGGGAGTTGAAGGAGAAGGTGTACGGCTCCAGCTCCGGGAAGGACTGCCCGCAGGAAGCGCAGGCAAGCTTGGTTCCCATCAGCTCCGGCTGGCTGGAGCCGGGCGGCAGTACCTGTAAAAATCCCTCGCCCATTTCCAGAGCGGCATGCACCGCAGCGGAGAGTCTCTCCGGCGTCCAGGAGGCCTCCGGCCTTGAGACAACCAGATCCAGGTCATGACTGGAATAACGGTCCAGCGGCTGGAATCCGCTCAACGGAACCAGCTTGCCGTCCACCCACATTTCCTCATATCCCTTTCCTTCCGCCCAGCGGGCCAGATCCGCATAGTGCCCCTTGCGCCCACGCACCAGCGGGGCCAACAACGCCACGCGGCCATGTTTTTTCAATTCACGCACCACCAGTTCCACCACTTCGGATTCCGATCTCTTGCCCACGGGCACGCCGCACTGCGGGCAATAGGCCTGCCCCAGCTTGGCATACAGCAGACGCATGAATTGCCAGATTTCCGTGACGGTGCCCACGGTGGATTTGGTCCCTCCGCGGGACATGTTCTGCTCAATGGCAACCGTGGGGGGAAGACCCGTGAGACGGTCGATGTCCGGGCTTTCCAGCTGTTCCGTGAATTGCCGGGCGTACGGAGACATGACGTCCATGAACCGCCGCTGCCCTTCCGCAAAAAAGATGTCAAAGGCCAGGGAACTTTTCCCGGAACCGGAAAGGCCGGTCAGTACGGTCATTTCCCCGCGTTTCACGTCCAGGTCCACGTTTTTCAGGTTGTGGTGCCGCGCGCCGCGCAGGGCCATCACGCCTTCCGGTATGTCCATATCTGCGGATTCCTGCACGGAGGCATCCGCCGGATCATACACGGAGGGGCGCCCTTCCAGCACGTCCCTGAGGTATTTGCCCGTATAACCCTTCCCTGCGGTCACGATTTCCTCCGGTGTGCCCGTAGCTACCACATGGCCGCCGCCCGCGCCGCCTTCCGGGCCCAGGTCAATCACGTAGTCCGCAGACTTGATGAATTCCGGATTGTGCTCAATGACCAGCAGGGTGTGCCCCTGCTCCACCAGCTCCCGGAATACGGCCAGCAGCACTTCAATATCCGCAAAGTGGAGACCCGTTCCCGGTTCGTCCAGAATCAGCATTTTGGGGCTGTTAGCTCCGGAGCCGATCTGGTCCAGCAAAATCTTGGCCAGCTTCAAACGCTGGTTTTCCCCGCCGGAGAGGGTGTTCAAGGGCTGCCCCAGGGTCAGGTGGCCCAGGCCCACCCGCTGGAGGACGCCCAGCTTGGAGGCGATGCGGGAGGCCTTGGCCCCTTTTTCCGCGCTGAAGTATTCAAACGCGGCGGCCACCGTCATGCCAAGAATGTCCGCAATGTTTCTGCCGTCCCGGTACACGCTCAGCACTTCGCTCCCGTAACGGGAGCCGTGGCACAGCGGACACTGTACAAAAATGTCTGAAAGGAACTGCATTTCCACTTTTTCACTTCCCATGCCCATGCAGCGCGGGCAGCGGCCGTCGCCGCTGTTGAAGGAGAAGAAGCCGGGCTTCATGCCGCGCGCACGGGCCGTTTCCGTCTCTGCAAAGAGTGAGCGTATTTCTTCAAACACTCCGGCATACACGGCAGGAGTGGAGCGCGGGGTGCGGACAATGGGGCTCTGGTCCACCATCACCACTTCATCCAGCAGTTCCCAGCCCTTGATGGATTTAACATGGGCGGGTTCCTCCTCACATACGCCGCCCTTCTCCACCAGGGCATTCAGGTAAAGGACGTCATGCGCCAGGGTACTCTTTCCGGAGCCGCTGACCCCCGTCAGGCAGGTGAACACGCCCAGGGGAATGTCCACATCCACCTTCTTCAGGTTGTGCCGCGTAGCGCCGGAAACTTTAAGAAACTTGTGGGGCTTGCGCCTTTTTCCGGGCACGGCGATACGCCGCCTGCCGGAGAGGAAGGCTCCCGTCAGGGACTCGTCAACGTCTCCGATCAGGGCCGGATCTCCGGAATAAACCAGCTTTCCGCCCTCATGACCGGAACCGGGCCCCATATCCACCAGACTGTCCGCCGCGCGCATCACCGCTTCCTCATGCTCCACCACCACCAGGGTATTGCCGCGCTTTTTCAGGCGGTTCATGGCGGAAATCAGGCGGGAGGTATCGCGCGGATGAAGGCCCACGGTAGGTTCGTCCAGCACAAACAGGGTATCCGTCAGGGAAGCGCCCAGGCAGGTCGTCAGGCTCACGCGTTCAATTTCCCCGCCGGACAGGGAGCGCGTGGAGCGGTCGGACGTCAGGTAGCCCAGCCCCACTTCATTCAGGTATTCCAGGCGGCTTCTCAATTCCGCCACGGCATGCTTCAGGCCGGCATCCTCATGCGCGCGCGGCGTCACATATTTGTCCACCCAGGCCAGGAGTTCATCCATGGGCATGCCGGAGAGCTCCGGCATGCTTTTACCGCCCACCTTGAACTGAAGGGCTTCCGGCCTCAGGCGCAGGCCATGGCAGGAGGGGCATTCCTGGTACGTGCGGAAACGGCTCAGGTACACGCGCACGTGCATCTTGTGCGTGCGGCTTTCCAGATATTTGAAGAAGCCCACAAGGCCGTACCACAGGCCCTGTTCATACATTTCATCCGGGTCTCCCCCGTCCCCGTTCATCAGCCAGTCCCGTTCCCACTGCTTCAGGTCCTTCCACGGCACGTCCAGCCGGACCTTCCGGGCATTATTGCGCCAGCCGCGCATCAGGTCCTTCTTGCACTCGGAAAACACCTTGCTCTCCCCTTCAAAGATATGAATGGCCCCGTCATTGACGCTGAGCTCCGGCTTGATGCAGCGGTTGTAGTCAATGGTGATCACGCGGCCGTAGCCCCGGCACTCCGGGCATGCGCCCAGCGGGGAGTTAAAGGAAAACAATCCGGGCCTCGGCTCCATCAATGGATACCAGTCACCGCGGAACTTCATGGCGGGCAGCCAGATGCCGTCCACACGGGGAATCACATGGGCCACGCCGCCGCCCAGGCGCATGGCCGTTTCCAACGCTTCCAGCCTGCGTTCCCGCTGGTCTTCCGACAGTTTCACGCGGTCCTGGATGACCAGCAAAGGCTCCCCTTCTTCCAGGGTCCACTCCTCATCTTCCAGCCGGAGAGATTCCCCATGCGCAAAGGCGCGCAAGTACCCCTGCGCCACCAGGTTCCTTTTCAGCGTGGGCAGGTCCACGGATTCGGGACGCGCCACTTGCAGACAAATCATCAATTCCGTTCCGGCGGGGAATTCCGCATGCAGTTTCTCATCAATGGAGCCGGGGGTCTCCGGCCTGATCTCCCGCCCGGTTTCCGGGTCCATGCCCACGGCTAGCCGGGCGAAGACGAACTTCCAGTAATCATTCAGACCCGTCATGGTCCCCACCGTGGAGCGGGATGTCCGTACGGAGTTGCGCTGATGCAGGGCAATCGCCGGAAGAATGTTCTCCACGGCGTCCACATCCGGCTTGTCCATGCGGTCCATGAACTGGCGCACGTAAGGGGAAAAAGTCTCCATATAGCGCCTCTGCCCCTCCGCATACAGCGTGTGCATCGCCAAACTTGTCTTTCCCGATCCGGAAGGTCCCGTCACTACCGTCAACCGCCCCAGGGGAATATCCACATCCACATTCTGCAAATTATGCTCACGGGCGCCGCGGATGCGGATGCGCCCATCCTCACAATGACTCATGGGGGGAGTATATCATCAATTTGGAATCATTCCAAGAGAAGCGCCTGTCATTAATGACGCCGGTTTTCCACCCGGTTTCCTTTTTCTGCATACGGCGTAACCGTCTCCATACGCTGCCTTTCCCGCTTCATGACGTCATTCAAATTTGGGAGGCATATCTTCCTCCGGACAGGAACGAAAATCTTCAGGGACAGAGGAAAGGACCGAGGGCGGTACATCCCGGGGAAACACCATGGGCGCCATCCATACGGGTATCATTCCCCCGGACCTCATCTTCCAAGGGTAAAGCCATCCATGGCCGTTTTCCCAAATCCGGAATGGAAGCAGTTCCCGGGGATGAAGAGTGCAGCTGTCCGGTGGCATTTCCAGGACAATTGAGGCCCCTTTCAATGCCACACACCGGATCTCCAGCAAGCCGGACGAAAAATCCTTGCGGGTGGTGATCGTGAACAGCCAGGGCCGGGAAACAGCGGTCCCCGCGTTACGCTCCAGAGAGACGCAATCATAAGTTACCGATTCAATGTCTGAAATCCACCGTCCATGAACATATTGTTCCCGGTTCGGCTTGAGCCATGGAAACAGGTACCCTACGGAAGCATCCAGCACCTCCGCCTTCCCGCTTTCCAGGGAAAGCCGCACCCATTGGAAAAACAGAGCTTCGTCATCACAGTAGTTGCGCAGCAGCCAATAGCATCCCAATACAGCAACGGCCCTCCTGAGCAGGGCCGTGTTCTCTCCATTTTCCCCGTCATCCAGCCATGCCTCCCTGACTTCACCCGACATACGGCAAACCACGTACAGGCGCAGGGAACGCCGTGGATCTATCCTGTCCAGCATCCCGTCCAGAACGTTCTTCTGCCGCGCCTCCAGCATGCATTCCGCCAGCGTCAGACGTCTTTTCCCTTTCCCTGGCCCCAAAACCGGATGGCGCGCTGCATTAAAAATGGCAGGGTCTTCCAACGGCACCATAACCATGGAAGGTAAATGGGAAGCGTCAGGTTCAATGATCAGGCGCGTTGGCGGAAGCCTTTCAGGAATCTCTTCCATCAGCATCCGGTACGCTGAAAAGCCGATGGCGCAAGCAGCCAGAACAGCGCATGTCATCCACAGGAAAGGCTTCATTCCCTTTTACTACTACAGGGAGGTGCAGAGGAACAGGCGCTTCTGTTAACATTCAGATAACAGTCCCGCTTCGAGCGGAGCCCGTCTCCGTTACTCCCTCTTCTTCTCCAGCCCTCCCAGGCTCATGCCGCACAGGCTGACCTCCACGGAATCCGTTCCCTCTGGCCACGGAACAACAAGTCTGTATCCGTCCGCATAGGGTATCTTTCCGGAAGCTCCGGGAGTGGAGTGGGTGTACAGGGCAATTCTTATTTCATTCCCCTGCACGGAAACTTCCGCATACAGATCCCCCGGTAGCGGGAGTCCAGTTCAAAATGAATAAAGAGACTGCCGTCCTCCTCAATTCCTTCCGACAACAAATTCACTTCCTGCTGTTTTACGGCGCCGTTTTTCTGGCATCCGGCCATGATGCAGATGGCCGGAAGAACAAGAACCAGTCCGGCGGAATGGAATACTCCGTGCATCGTCATGCTCTCCTTTCTCCTCTACCTTCCTACAGGGTAAATGGAGGTTCAAGGAAAAATGGAAGAAAGAAAGAACGATGCCACCCAAACCCAACCGATTACGTCATCATGAAATCAAATGGCGGCCCGTGCTTGCATTTCTACAGACAGCCGCTAGTATTTTTCGATTCTTAGATCGCTGAAAGCGCCTCTATTCTCTCGTCAATTTTCAACAAGACAAAGATGATTAAGTGGATTCTAACCAAGATTGTCGGTACCAAAAACCAGCGTGAAGTGCGCCGCCTGCGCCCCATTGTGGAACAGATCGTTTCCATTGAAGAATCATGGAACGGCAAGGGCCAGGACTTCCTGCTTGAAAAAACCCGTGAATGGCAGGGCTACCTGCACCGCTTCCTCCCCATGGAGCTTCCTCCCGTGCGCATTGTGGAAGCCGCGCCTCAGGAAGAGCTGGAAACCATCGCCGCCAAGCTGAACGACCGCTTTGAATCCCTGAAAGACGAATTTGCCGCCCTGCCCAAGGTGGAAGCCACTCCGGCTTCCATTGAAGAGGGGAAAGCCGCCTGGAACAACATCACGCCCCAGTTCGACAAACTGCGGGAACGCTACCTGAACCAGATCCTGCCGGAAGCCTTTGCCGCCGTCAAACACGGCGCGCGCCTGTTCTGCGGGGAAGAACGCGACATCTGCGGACAAAAGCAGGTGTGGGACATGGTCCACTTTGACGTGCAGCTGCTGGGCGGCATCGCCCTGCACCGCGGGTACATCGCGGAAATGGCCACGGGGGAAGGCAAAACCCTTGTCGCCACCCTGCCCGTATACCTGAACGCCCTGACGGGCATGGGCGTGCACGTGGTAACCGTGAACGACTACCTGGCGCGCCGCGACTCCGAATGGATGGGCATGCTCTTCCAGTTCCTGGGGCTGACCGTGGGCTGCATCCAGAGCATGATGCCCTCCCAGCTGCGCCGTGAGCAATACGCCTGCGACATCACGTACGGCACGAACGCCGAATTCGGCTTCGACTACCTGCGCGACAACGGCATGGCCACCTCTAAAACGGAACAGGTACAGCGCGGCCACTACTTCTCCATTGTGGACGAAGTGGACTCCATTCTTATTGACGAAGCCCGTACGCCCCTCATTATTTCCGGCCCCGCGGTCGTTACCCGGGAACAGCAGTACGACACCCTGCGCCCCGCCATTGAACGCGTGGTGAAGGCCCAGACGGACCTCTGCAATGAGCTGATGGCCCAGGCGCTGGAAGCCCAGGAAAAAGGCCGCACGGAGGAAGTGGGCCGCTGCCTGTTCAAGGTGAAGATGGGGCAGCCGCGCCACCGCGCCTTCCTGCGCGCCATGCAGGACCCCGAACTGCGCCGCATCGTGGAAAAATATGAACTGACCCTTTACCAGGATACGCGCAAGAAGGAACTCTACAAGCTGAAGGAGGAAATGTTCTTCACCGTGGATGAAAAAACCCACGATGCCGACTTGATGGAAAAAGGCCGTGAAGTCATCTCCCCCGGCCACCCGGAAGACTTCGTGCTGCCGGACCTGGGTACCGCCTTTGCGGAAATGGATGAAGACCCCCGCATGACGGAGAAGGACAAGCTGCGCCGCAAGAATGAACTGACCAAGCAGCTTGACGAGACGGGCGCCCGCCTGCACACCACCTCCCAGCTCCTGAAGGCCTACTGCATTTACGAAAAAGACGTGGAATACGTCGTCAAGGAAGACAAGGTCATCATCATTGACCAGAACACGGGCCGTGAAATGCCGGGACGCCGCTGGAGCGACGGCCTGCACCAGGCCGTGGAAGCCAAGGAAGGCGTGGAAGTGGAACGTGAAAACCAGACCTACGCTACCATCACCATTCAGAACTACTTCCGCCTGTACAAGAAGCTGGCGGGCATGACCGGTACGGCTGAAACGGAAGCTGCGGAATTCCATGACATCTACAAGCTGGACGTTCTGCCCATCCCGACCAACCGCCCCTGCATCCGCAAGGACCAGAACGACCTTATCTTCAAATCCCGCCGTGAAAAATTCAATGCGGTGATCAACAAAATCCAGGAGCTCCACGGCAAGGGCCAGCCCATCCTGATCGGCACGGCCAGCGTGGACGCCTCTGAAACACTCTCCCGCATGCTCAAGAGGGCTAAAATCCCCCATGAAGTGCTGAACGCCAAAAACCACCAGCGCGAAGCGGAAATCGTATCCCTGGCCGGCAAGCGCGGAGCCGTTACCGTCTCCACCAACATGGCGGGCCGCGGTACGGACATCAAGCTGGGCGAAGGCGTAGCCGACCTCGGCGGCCTCTTCGTGCTGGGCACGGAACGCCATGAATCCCGCCGCATCGACCGCCAGCTCCGCGGCCGCTGCTCCCGCCAGGGCGACCCCGGCGCCTCCCAGTTCTTCATCTCCTTTGAAGATGACCTGATGCGCAACTTCGGCGCGGCGGAACGCATGACCAAGATGATGGAACGCCTGGGCGTAGCCGACGGCGAAGCCCTGGAACACAGCTTCCTGAACAAATCCGTGGAATCCGCCCAGAAGCGCGTGGAACAGCGCAACTACATGTGGCGCAAGCACGTGCTGGACTATGACGACGTGATGAACAAGCAGCGCGAAATCGTCTACGGCTACCGCAATGAAGTGCTCTCCACGGAAAATCCGCGTGAAATGATTTACGACATTCTGGAAGAAGTGATCGCCACACGCGTTCACGAATTCCTGGACCCGGACTCCGAAGGACTGACTCATCCGGACGAACTGCTTTCCTGGATGAACTCCTCCTTCCCGCTGGGCCTCACCCCGGAAGCTGCGGGACTGGAAGAACGCCCAATGGATGACACCATCGCCTTCCTCATTGACAAGGTCAAGGCCACTTATGAAGACAAGGCTTCCCGCGAACGTCCGGAATACCTGGACCACATGGAACGCCAGATCATTCTGGGGGCCATTGACAAAATGTGGCAGGAACACCTGTACAACATGGATTCCCTGCGGGAAGGCGTGCGCCTCCGGGCACAGGGCCAGAAGGACCCGCTGGTTGAATACAAGTCTGAAGCCTACGACCTCTTCGTTACCCTGATGGAAAGCATCAAGGGGGAAGCCATCGGCAACCTCTTCAAGAGTACCACCAACCTGGACGCCTTTGAAGACTTCCTGGCCAGCCTGCCCCAGTTTGACTCTTCCGACGAAAATCAGGAAGACGGAGCCAACCTGCCGGAAATCGGCTTTGACGGCATGCCCACCGACCTGCTCTCCGCGCTGCGGGAACAAGTCTCCCGCGCACGGGAACAACAGTCCGCACAACAGCCGGAACAGGAACAGGCTCCGGCCGCCATCTCTGACGCCACGACCATTGGCGAAGGCTACCAGCCCGCCACGGCGGAACCCAAACTGGTCATGCCCAAGCGCAAGGTCAGCGTGGTTCTCCGCAAGGAGGAAATCTCCGAAGCTCCGGCGGAAATCTCCGCCGCGGGTGATGACGAGGAAATCGCCGTCACGCTGGACTCCCAGGACTTCGCGGAAACCATGGACAACCGGGACTCCTCCGAGACCCGCACATTCTAAAACACTACGTATCACTTCCGGACGGAGGGAGCGGGAAATCCCGTTCCCTCCGTCTTCAAGCTTCCGGTCCGCCCTTGACCACACGCCCGCCCAACAAATCCACCAACGTCCGTTCCGTGCTGGAATATGTCCCGTACTTCCGGGATAAAATCTTTGCCGTGCATGTGGAACGTCCCCTGGTGGATTCCGAGGAACTGGTGGACGCGCTGCTGGACCTGGACGTCCTCCAGGAAATAGGCGTACGGCCCGTGCTGATCGTGGAAGGAACGGACGCCTCCGCATTATACGAACATACGCGTGTCTGTGAAATGCGCTCCGCGCTGGTGGAAGCGCCGCTGAAAGGCGGCCAGCTGGTCCAGGAAAGAGTCCGTGAAATTCTGGGGCGGCATCAAATCCCCGTGGTGGCCTCAGGACGTTCCGGCTCCTTTGATCCTGAATCCGTCCGTATGGCATTCAGTCTGGGGGCGTCCAAATACATCGCCCTGCTCAACGACCACAAGGTTCCCTCCCGCGACGGCCACCCGATTGCCGCCATTCTGGAATCAGAAGTGGCGGGGATGGAAGGAGAAGTAACCCACCGGGAACTTCTGGACCAGGCGGCGGAAGCCTGCCGCGCCGGAATCCCCCGCGTGCACCTGCTGGATGGAAAAATACGCGGCGTGCTGGTGGAGGAACTTTTCTCTGAAGAAGGCGTGGGCACCATGGTCCACACGGACTCATACCGGGAAATACGCCCCCTGAAGGAAGAAGACATTCCGGAGCTCCTCTCCATGATTGCCCGCTCCGTGGTGGACTCCAAGCTGGTCGACCGGAACTATGAGGACATCGCCGCCCGGATGGATAACTATTACGTGCTGACGCTGGATGACAGCATCGTGGGCTGCGTGGCGGTCTACCCCTACCCGAAGCACTGCAGTGCAGAACTGGGGTGCCTGTACATCAAGCACCGCCATGAAAGCCGCGGCTATGGCCGGGCTCTGTGCGAATTCGCCAAAAGGAAAGCGGAGGAAATGGGCATGGAATTCATCTTCGCCCTCTCCCAGAGCGCCGTCCATTACTTCCGGGACCGCATGCACTACGCGGAATTCTCCCGCGACTCCCTGCCCCCGGAACGTTTGCGCGCGCTGGAGCTCAGCGGGCGTAAATCAGGAGTCTTCGGCTTGAGGCTGAAGTAATGAATAACTGGGGGAGAGGTAAAAATCAAGTGCTAGCTCCTTCCATCCAGGGAGTTCATTGTTTTGGAATAATGGAAATGCATTAATTCAAAAATTGTTATTCCAAGTATAGTTCAGCATGGAAAACAGCTGATTCACATTCCCGCACAACTCATCAGGGATTTTCTTTCTTCATGCCGTGCCTTACCTTATCCAATAGTATCAGAGCAAGATGGTAATAAGTGGATTAAAAACAGCAAAGGATCTTACAGGTATTATCATTCAGAAAACACCGCAACAGCTTTGGACCTTCGCAAATAAATCCGGATAGAACCAACAAGCTCGGCCAGGGTGATACGCACGATTCCAAACCCTCCAGTCCGTCTTCTGTTGAGCAAGGCCATTTTCTCTTGGAATTTGTTCCTCCGGAGAAATAGAATCCCACGAAGTAATCAATACTATTCCTTTATTGCATAACAACAGGCCAAAGGAATAAAAAGAGAGAAAATCTATCCTGGATAGGCAATTACGCCTATGGATTACTATTTATGTCTTTTTCTCCGACTGAAAGAATGGAAACAATTCCCAGACTTACTCTCCATTTCGGATAAGTTCCGCCGGACTTTTTCCTCGTTTTGTTTCCGTAAACGTATCGGGCTTGAAGACAAACACTTTCCTTTTGCTAAAAGGAATCAACCCTTTCCTTTCTTTTTTACCTAAGTCCTCTCCTTTTGAAGAAAAAGACAGATTGTGTTTCATTTATGCCATTCGAAGAAAGATTCTTTCCTTCCTCAGCGGCATGTCCAGCCTCTCAGTATTCCAGGAGTGCCATGTCTGGTTTCAAAGAAAGATTGAAAGGGAATTCATAAACAAAAATACATAGAAAACAACATTATGATTACCAATCAGCAACAACGTCAATTTCTTTCTCCGGAAGATATTCAGAACTCTCTGGTTACCTCTTCCGGAAAAATGGAATGTTCACAAGCCCTGGCCGTAGACTCAGGTCTCACCATGGTCACCATTACCGGGCAAAATCTGGCCATAGAGAAACCACTGCCTACCATTACATCGTTAAATTACTACGACATGGCCACCTCCTCCTTCAAGGCAGTACCTGATCCAGCTGCCGATCCTTCCGGGTTCAAATCCATGTTTGGAACATCTCCCAGCAACCTCAATAATTCTTTCGAGTACAAGCCCACCTTCGAAGAGCTGTTTACTACGGAAGACGCGCCGAACTACAGTTTCATGACTACCATCAAATGCAGAGTCAGGATGACTCCTACCTATGTGGGAGAAAGGTATTACACGTTCATCTCCAACTCATGGATCAGCGGGGACAACTACGGATGGTCTGCTACTGACCAAATTCCCGTTAATACGGCATCCGTGGAATCCATGGAAGTATTCAGCATTCAGTTTTGCAAATTAAACCGCGTGCTTTTGTCCTACGTTCCGGTTTGATGTAGAGAAAGACATGTATCATATTCAGGGGATGGCACCACCATCCCCTTTTTAGAAAAATGGTCTCTTATTTTCCTCTTCCGGCATCCCACTACCCGTTAAACTTTCTCCCGCGTTGTCTCCGTGAAGCAGGTGGCTTAAAAATAAGATATTCACCATTATCCTGGAAAAACTGCCTTAAGAAACCAACCTTCTTCCATGAATGCCTATCAACATCACCACACAAACTCAAAAAAACCGCAAGCCTTAATTATAAAAGACTTGCGGTTCAATAAAATGGTAGCAGGGAGGTGATTTGAACACCCGACCAAAGGCTTATGAGTCCTCTGCTCTACCACTGAGCTACCCTGCCGTTAAGTGGTTGGTGCCGGAAAGCGGGGAGATATTTAGCCCAGATCGGAAAGAATGTCCAGATTTTTTTATGGGAGCGGCGCATTTTATGACGACAGTTTGCTTTCCACCCGGAAAAACCATTGATCATGAATCGTTCTTTTCATCCAGCTGTTTCACGGAGTCCCCATCCAGGACCGTCCCTGCAACTGCACGGTTCCCGCGTTATAAGCTTAAGCCGCCGTCATTCCTGCCGTTTCCCCTCATTCATGGAAAGAGAGAGGAAATAGAGACCCATGAAGATTTTGGGGTCCGCCACCTTTCCCTGCCCGATCTGGTCCATCAGCCAGTCATACACCAGCGGAAGGGGGATGCGGTGCACGGTGATGTTTTCATGGGCCACTCCGCCGCCTTCCGATACTTGATGCAGCCCGTCCGCCCGGTAGAAGGATACCATTTCCGTGGTCAATCCGGGGGAGGAAGGGCCCGTGAAGAGGTAGGTCCACGCCGCCGCCGTGTATCCGGTTTCTTCCTCCAGTTCACGCCGGGCGGATTGCAGGGCGCTTTCTTCCCCTTCATCTCCGGAGATGCCGGCAGGCAGGCCGATGGTCCATGCATGCAGGGGAACCCGGTATTCCTCTACCAGCAGGAGTTCGCCTTCCCCCGTTACGGCCACGATCATGACGGCGCCGATGGCATTGACCCTGCGCACGTATTCCCATCTTCCTTCTTTCAAGAGCTCCAAAAATCTGCCCCGGCAGAGGGAATCGCATGTTTCTCCGGATTGTTCCATCTGTTCCATGATGCAGCCACGTTAGGATTCCAGCCGCCTGTTGTCAACCATGCGCACCGGCTCCTTCCGGACCTTTCCAGTCCGGTCCCTGTAAGTGGTTGATTTCCGGCGGCGTAATTGCGTCCTTTTCGTCACGCAGCCCAGTAACAAAGCTATAACAATTTGATATTAAGCAATCTATCGTGTCATGCAAGGAATATACTCAGGAGGACTAAATTATCGGATGACGCAAGACTAAAATATTTTTTGGTGTGGAACCCCCGTGGAACGTAGAGCGGCGGAATGATGACTCACGCTGTTTCAAAAAGATATTTTTTCCTCAGACGCAAACCAGTACTTTGGCGCTTCCGTCGACCGGGGTGTCGAGCTGAAAGCGGACGAGTTCGCCTTCTCCATCCCGATGGACGCCACGAGCTGTCACGGCTGCGGATGAACCTAATCCGGTTCCATCCGCGGGCGGCCTCGTAGCGAGACGGAACCGGCCTCACGGCCCATCAGTATAATCAGTAACATCTTTATTTCCATAACAATGACCCCGCCATCAGAATTGTCAGCTACCTGGTCCAGGATAACAGGAGCCCTGCAAACAATCATGTCTCCGGAGGTGTATGGATTGTGGTTTCCCAAGTTTTCCCTCCTGGAGGATTCCGGAAAGACGCTGACGCTGGTGTGTGACGATCCCATGGCCGCCCTCTGGGTGGAGAACAGTTATACCCCGGAGCTGAAGCAGGCCGCCATGCTGGCCCTGGGCACGGAACGCCAGGTGAAGTTCATCTGCGCGGACGAGGTTGCGTCCATAACGACTTCCGAAGGCCAGACGCAAAAGGCTTCCTCCCGTGCCAAAGCGGCTGCGGTGCAGGATTCCCCCGCTCCGGCCAAAAAGCAGCGCACCCCGGGAACACGGGCGTCCCTGAATGATTTGTACACGTTTGATTCCTTCGTGGTGTATGAAGACAGCCGCTTTGCCTACAAGGCCGGCCTGTCCATCGCCCAGTCGGAACGCGCCCTGTTTAATCCCCTGTTCCTGTACGGGAAGTCCGGCGTGGGGAAAACACACCTGCTCCAGGCTATCGGCCATGAGGTGCTTCACCAGGATTCCTCCGCCAATGTGGTGTACGTGACGGGCGAGCAGTTCGCCAATGAGTTTATTGACGCCTCCCGCACCCAGAACGGCCAGACCTTTGCCAAGCTGCGCCGCAAGTACCGCAAGGCGGACGTTCTTCTGGTGGACGACGTCCAGTTTATTTCCGGCAAGGAAAAGACGGTGGAAGAGTTCCTGCATACGTTTGACGAGTTGTTCCATGCCCACAAGACAATCGTGATTTGCGCGAATGCCGCCGCATGCGACATTTCCAATCTGGATTCCCGCCTGGCCGCCCGCCTGGAGTCCGGCCTCACGGTGGAACTGAATCTTCCGGACGATGAAGCGCGCCTGGAAATCCTGCGCAGCAAGCGCGACCGCGCCGGCATGAACGTGTCGGACGAGATTCTGGAGTTCCTCGCCAGCCGCATCCAGAAGAGCGTGCGCCGCCTGGAAGGAGCCCTGCTCCGCGTAGCCACCTTCACGTCCCTGTCCGGGGACATGCCGGACATCGCCAAGATCGAGCAGCTTCTGCGCGACATTCTCCGGGAGGAGAACAGCCGTATCCTGACCGTGGATTCCATCCAGAAGCGCGTGGCTGATTTTTATGAGCTGAAGGTGAGCGACCTGACCGGCAAGCGCCGCCCGAACAGCATCGCCTTTCCCCGCCAGATCGCCATGTACCTGAGCCGCCGCCTGACGGAGTGCTCCCTGAAGGACATCGGCCATGCCTTCGGCGGCCGTGACCACGGCACCGTCATCCATGCCAACAAGCTGGTTGCCTCCCGCATGGAGGAGGACGTGCGCGTGCGCGACATTGTCCTGCGGCTGGAGGAGGATTTGAAGGATTGATTCCTCCGCCACCCCCGCGTCAACCATACCGGAACAGCTCCGGTTCCGTTGCGGCGTACGTTGTTTTCAAGCAGCGGGAGAGCTTCCGGGGTACCGGGAAGATGCGGGGGAGAATTAGCTTGAGGCGGGAGCGGTTTGGATTAGAATCACCCTGTTCCCATTGATTCCATGATTCACGCCGACCAGCTTTCCAAAGAGTTTGGCCGCTTTCAAGCGGTAAAGAATGCCTCCTTCCAGATTGAAAAGGGGGAGATCGTAGGGTTTCTGGGGCCGAACGGCGCAGGCAAGACCACGACGTTACGCATGCTGACCGGCTACCTGCCCCCCACCTCCGGCACCGCCACGATTGCGGGGTTTGACATTGTCAAGAATCCTCTGGAAGCGCGCAAGCACCTGGGCTACCTGCCGGAGCACGTCCCTCTTTACGACGACCAGCGCGTGACGGAGTACCTGAAGTTCCGGGCCAGGCTTAAAGGCATCGGTTCCAAGCAGATATGGCCTGCCGTCTCCAAAGCCGTGGAGCAGTGCGGCCTGGACCCCGTGCGCCGCAAGATGATCCGCACCCTTTCCAAAGGCTACCGCCAGCGCGTGGGCCTGGCGGACGCCCTGCTGGGGGAACCGGACCTGCTGATTCTGGATGAACCCACCAATGGACTGGACCCCAATCAGATACGCCAGATACGAGAGCTGATCAAGGGGCTTGCCGCCAACCACACCATTATTCTTTCCACCCATATTCTGAGTGAGGTGGAGATGATCTGCAACAAGGTCATCATTATCGACCAGGGAACGATCAAGGCGGCGGACACTCCCTCCAATCTGACGGCCAACCTCCGCGCCGCCGGCAAGATCACGCTGGAGTTCCGCGGGGACCTGGCCCAGATCACGGAGAAGCTGGAAGCCCTGGAACACGTGAAGAAGGTGATCCATGAAGGCACGGACGCCGACGGCTGGCACACGCTGACCGTACGCGCGGAGGCTGGCACGGATACCCGTGAGAAGGCGGCGCGCCTCCTTGCGGAACAGGGCTGCCCCCTGCGCCATATTTACCGCCACACCCCCACCCTGGAAGAAGTATTCGTGGAAATGACCCGTAAAGATTAACCGCCTGCTTTCCCCAGTAAACCCTCCACCAGCATTTTCCTTTTCTCCCCATGTCTCCGGTACTCACCATTTTCAGAAAAGAACTCAGAAGCTACCTGACGACCCCGTACGGATGGGTCATCCTGGCCTTCGTCATGGCTCTGCAGAGCGTTTCCCTGTCCGGCACGCTGAAGGCGTTCCAACTGGCCCCGCAGAAAGAAGGCATCCTGTTCTTCATCCTGCATTCCCCCATGTTCTGGTTTTACTTCCTGTTCATCTTCCCCCTGCTCACCATGCGCTCCCTGGCGGAGGAGGAGAAGACGGGCACGCTGGAGTCCCTGCTGACTACCCCCATCAAAACATGGCAGGTGGTCCTGGGCAAATATTTCTCCGCCTACGCCTTTTACATCATCCTGTGGCTTCCCATGCTGCTGTACCCCCTGCTGGCGGACTGGTCCAACCTGATCGTGCAGTGGATTTACGGTTATGATGCGGGCATGGTTATCCCCTACCGCCTGGCGGACTGGGCCGGGGCGTACGCCATCCTGCTCCTGGTCGGCGCCTGGTTCACGGCCATCGGCATTTTCGCCTCTTCCCTGACGGGCAGCCAGATTATCTCCGGCATCATCACCATCGGCCTGCTGGTACTGATTTTCTTCATGGGGCTGATTCCCGTGGTGTGGGGGGAATTCCCCGCGGCGGGGATTTTCCATTACATGTCCTGCTCGGAGCATCTGGACCGTTTTTCAGCGGGGCTGATTGATACGCGCCCCATTGTGTTTTACCTGACCATGACCGTCCTGACGCTGGCTGTCACCATCCGCATCATTGACCACCGCCGCTGGAAGCACTGATTCACCCCGTCCTTTCCCCTTTCACCCCTTTTATTTTTATCTATGAGCGAAGCACCAGATAACCACGCCGCGGCGCCGGAAGCCCCCCAGTCCCCGGCCCGCAAGGTCAGACGCCCCTGGATGACCTGGATCAAGCTTTTCCTGCTGTTCCTCATCGTCATGTGCCTGAATTACGTGGGCTGCCATGAGTATTACCGCCGGGACCTGACGGAAGACCAGCGTTATGAGATTTCCCAGCAGAGCATCAACATGCTCAAGTCCCCTGAAATCCAGGACCGCAAGACGCCCGTCAAGATCACGTTCGCCTTCCTGCGCACCACGCAGAATTACACCCGCATGCGCTCTCTGCTTGAGGAGTATGAGCGCTATTCCAACGGGAAAGTGAAGGTGGAATACGTGGACCCGCTGCGCCAGCCGAACAAGGCCCGCGAGATCGCCAATATTTACGGAATCGAGTTCAAGAAGAACCTGGTCATCATCGACGCCCGGGAAGATACGGAAAAAGCGCTCAAGACGTTTGAGGGCACCCAGGCGGACGCCGCCCATGTGCGCATCCTTCCCGGTGACTCCTTCGTCGTGTACGCCCCCAGCCCGGACGGCAAGAGCATGAAGGCGGTGGCCCTCCAGATTGAAGACATGATGACCGCCGGCATTTACGGGGCGGCCAACGGAGAACCCCGCAAGATGTACATCGCCGCGGACAAGAGCAATTTCAACGAGGCGCTGAGCAACAGCCAGGAGGAGAGCATCTTCACCACCCTGGCCAGAATCTGCCGCTCCGTCAACCTCCAGCTCGTCCCCATCCGCATGAGCGGCCTGAAGGAGATTCCGGAGGACGCCGCGGGGTTCATGATCATCGGCTCCAAGTATGACCTCACCCCGCAGGAGGCGGAGGTGCTGCAACGGTACTGGGAACGCCCGAACGCCGCCGTGCTGGTGATGCTGGACCCCCTCCAGGATACGCCCAAGCAGCTGTACCGCTTCCTCCGTGAACAGGGCCTGCGCCCGCAGAATGACCGCGTGATGCTCCGGAACAGGAACAACCGTTCCGTGTTTGAGATTAACGCCATTTTCGCGCCTTCCCTGAATTGCACGCGCGAGTTCTGGAATTCCAGCACCGGGCTGGAGGGGGAAAGCATTTCCCTCATTCTGGATTCCGATAACGCGGCGATGGAGCAGAAGCGCATCACGCCGTATCCCCTCCTGGTTACGACGGAGGATTATTACGGGGAAACCAAATACAACCAGTTCCCGGCCAAGTTTGACCCGCGGGAGGACAATCCCGGCCCCCTGATGATTGGCGCAGCCCTCATCCGCGGCAACGCCGGAGACGTGAACCAGAATAAAACCACCGGGCGCCTGGTGCTGCTGGGGAATACGGACCTGCTCCAGCCCCGGCAGATCAAGCCGGAACAGAGGGACTTCATGCGTACGCTGGTCGGCTGGATGACGGACCGTGAAGAACTGCGCGGCCTCGGCTCCCGCCATGACCTGACCGTCAAGCTGAACCTGGACCGCAACGCCCTGGGCATCCTGGAACTCCTGACGAACATCGGCCTTCCCCTGCTGGCGCTGCTGATTGCCCTGATTATCTGGAACACGCGCCGCCATTAATTCCACCACGCCCCTTACCGGAAGCACATGCGCACATTCCGCTTCATCCTCCTTATCCTCGTCACCCTCGCCGCCATCGGCGCGGCGGTGCTCCTGACCATTGACGGCAACCTGTCCCGCATCATCGGGCGCACCGCCTTCAGTTCCGGAGAACGGCTTTTCCCCTACACCCGGGAAGAGATGAATGAGGTTTCCTGGATGCGCATCAACTGCGTGGGAGACGTGGCGGAGTTCCGCCGGAGGCCCAACGGCGTCTGGTGGTGCCAGAAACCGTGGGACGACCGCATGGACCCCCGCGCCGCCGCGGCCATCCTTCAGTATACGTATTCCACCAGCATCGTGGACGCGCTGCCCCTCCACAAGATTGATTCCGCCTCCCTGAAGGAGTTCGGCGTGAAGACCACGCCCGTCACCATCACCCTGAAGGAGATGAGCGAGGACGGCAAGCGCTCCTCCACCGTGGCCCGCTACACCCTGGGCTCCCTCGCCCCCTGGCTGGTGGACGATCCGGAGAACAAGACCACGGATGACACCACGTACATGCAGACGGATTTCTATGGCCGGGACACCCGCATCCTGGTAGGGACCGGCAACATTCTCCCCCTGTTCAAGTCCGGCATCCGCCAGCTCCGGGACCACCGCCCCCTGCTCCTGCACCCGGCCATGCCCGCCTCCATTGAAATCAACAACCACGGCCAGCGCATCGCCCTGGAGCGCAAGGTTCCCGGAGGCCCCTGGAAAATCATCTATCCCCTTGCCCTGGATACGGACCCGGCCATGATGGATGTGCTGCTGGGCACGCTCCAGAAGCTTACCGCCGTACGCGTATACAATCCGGAGGAAACCAGCGTGCCGGACATGACGGATGACCAGATCACCTCCGTTTCCATCAGGAATTTCACCGGACGGCGCTCGGAGGACGGCCAATCACTGGAAACGGAGGAACAGCCCGTCACGCTCCGCATTTATCCCCCTTCCGACAACGGGAGTCTGTCCGAACTGGTGAAGGCCACCGTTTCCGACCGCAAGGCGGTGTTTGAACTGGCGCAGACCACGGAGGCCAACAAGGAGGTGCCCGGCGTGCGCAATATCCCGCTGGACCTGGGCCTTCTGCGCTCCAAGCAGCTCACGGACATCGGGGACTACAAGATCACGGGACTTTCCATCCGCAAGAGTTTTCAGGATTACCCCACCATCGCCCGCTTCATTCAGGGAGATGAGAAAAAGGGCATCAAGCCCACCTGGCTGTATACGGCGGAAGGCTCCAGCTACCAGGAGGCCAATCCGGAGCATCTCGTTTCCCTGCTGAAAACCGTCAAGCTGGGTAAGGTGGCCGGATTCGCTTCCGACAAGGCCACGGACCTTTCCGTGTACGGGCTGGACAACCCCAGGATGACGCTCACCATGTCCCTGCTGCCCAAGCCCGGTGAAGAGCCCCGTCCCCCCGTGACGGTCTTCTTCTCCAAGGGAACGGATGGTTCCTGGTATGGACGCCAGGCCGGGAAGCCCACCGTCGCCATGCTGGACAACGCGTACATGAAGGACCTGCTGACGGACGCCCTGGCCTGGAAGAAGAAAAAGCTGCTCTCTTTCAGCAGATTCGACCTCAAGGAAATGCATCTGGAGCGCATCGGTTCCGGAGGCCCGCTTGTCCTGAAATTCGACCGCCTGGACGATTCCTGGACGGCTTCCAAAGACGGGAAGGATGAAACCCTGAACATCAACCCGAACCGGGCCAACCGCTATCTGGACGAACTGGAAAAGTTGGAGGTGAGCACCTGGCTTCCCTATACGGACACCAGAGCGCACGAAGCGCTGAAGAATCCCGTTTTCCGCCTGAAACTCATCCTCCAGGTGTATAAGGAGGTGGCTCCCGTCCAGACTCATGGCGGCTCCAGCGACATCACCTTCGCCCCGGAACCGGAAACGGAGGAAAAGGTCGTCACGCTGGAGATCGCCCCGGCGGGAGAAGCCGGATACAGCAGGTTTTACTACGGCAGGGTGAACACCTCGCCGAATTACTTCATCCTGAACATGGACGCCGTGCGCCTGCTCGGCGCCAGCCTCTCGGAAGACAATTAACCATTCCTCCCGCATGAGTATTGAGCTACGCACCGTTACCGCTTTTCTGGACGGAATCCTCTCCGTGGATTCCATTCCGGACGCCCCCCGCGCCCTGAACGGCCTTCAACTGGAAAACGGAGGCACTGTTTCCAGGGTGGCCGCCGCCGTGGACGGCTCGGAACAGGCCATCCACGCGGCGCTGGACATGGGAGCGGACCTGCTCCTTCTTCACCACGGCATTTTCTGGCAGTCCATGCAGCCCGTCACCGGCATCGCGTACCGGAAGCTGAAAGCGGCCATGGACGGGAACCTAGCCATTTACGCCGCCCACCTTCCGCTGGACGTCCATCCCGTTTACGGCAACAACGCCCTGCTGGCCAAGGCCTGCGGAATTTCCTCCTGTTCCAGGGAGGGACTGGACTACCACGGCGTTTCCCTGGGCACGCACGGGAAATTCCACGGCACGTGCCGGGAACTGGCGCAGCGGCTGGAGGCCGCCCTGGGCGCGCCCGTGCAGGCTTTCTGGGCGGAATCTCAGGATGCCCCCGCCGGGGACGTCTTCATCTGCTCCGGAGGGGCCGGAGACGACCTGGTCAAGGCCGCGGGCCTCGGCTGCCGTACCTACGTCACCGGGGAAGGCTCCCACTGGAATATTCCCATGGCCCGGGAACTGGGCATCAATCTGGTATTCGGCGGCCACTACTTCACGGAAACGTTCGGGGTCAAGGCCCTGGGGCTTCTTCTCAAAGACGTGTACGGGCTGGACTGCACGTTCATTGACCTGCCGCCTTCCGCCTACAGCCACTGACCCCACCAACGGAGCATGAACCTGACCACGGACGACGCCGACGGAAAAATCCGCCTGGACCAATACCTTGCCGCCCATCTTCCGGAACTTTCCCGTTCCAGAATCCAGAGCCTGATCAAAAGCGGGGACGTGCTGGTCAACGGCTCCCCCTCCAAGCCCAAAATCCCCGTCACCCGCGGAGATTCCATCACCGTCAACATCCCGGAACCGGAACCGGCGGAGGCGCGCCCGCAGGACATCCCGCTGGACATCCTGTATGAGGATGAAGACGTGGTGGTCCTCAACAAGGAAAGCGGCATGGTCGTACACCCCGCAGCCGGCAATCCGGACGGCACCATCGTGAACGCCCTGCTTCACCACTGCGGAGACCTTTCCGGCATCGGGGGCGTGGAACGCCCCGGCATCGTCCACCGCCTGGATAAGGACACGTCCGGCTGCCTCGTCATCGCCAAGAATGACGGCGCCCACCAGTCCCTGACGGCGCAGTTCGCGGCGCGCAGCACGGAAAAACGGTACCTGGCCGTCGTCCAGGGCATCCCGGCCCAAAGTTCCGGCACCGTCTTCACCCACATCGGCCGCCACCCCGTGAACCGCCTGAAAATGGCCGTGGTCAATCCGGGTTCCGGGAAAGCCGCCATCACGGATTACGACCTGCTCTGCGCGGACCCCGCCACGGATTCCTCCCTGGTCCTGTGCACACTGCACACGGGCAGAACGCACCAGATACGCGTGCACATGCTCCATCTGGGCCATCCGCTCATCGGAGACCCCATTTACGCCAAACCCGCGCGGCAGAAGGCAAAGCCCGGCAGGCTCATGCTCCACGCGTGGCGACTGGGTTTCGACCACCCGCGTACGGGAAAGCGCATGGAATTTGAAGCGCCCATCCCCCCGGAATATACGCCGTGGCTCCAGCTCTTCCCCAACGGGCTTTACGGCGCCATTCCGGCGCCGCGCCCCATGGGGGAAAACACGGGAGAGGAGTAAAGCGGCCCTGTCTCCGGAAAAGGAACGAGGAACGCCCCCGGAGAGCGCCCTTATTTTTTGCCTTCCTCCGGCTTGCAGTATTTGCGCCAGTCCTTCAGGAGCGTGGCGGGGTGCCCCGTGATGATGACCTTGCCCGTGCCGTCCACAATCCCCAGCCGCGGAATGGTACCCCCCGGCTTGTACCCGGGAATGCCGTTGCCTTTCTTGGGCTTGATGATGGGGAATTTCATCCGCTCTTCCTTGGCCCACGCCCTGGCGGCCTCTTCCGTCTTGTCACAGGAAAACAGCACCAGTTCCACATCATCCGTCTGGCGCACCTTCCGGTAGGTCCGCACCACATGGGGCATCTCCCGGCAGCAGGGGCCGCACCAGCTGGCGGAATACAGGAAAAGGTAATATTTGGCTTTCGGATTCGGTCTGTCCTTCGTTAAAAAATCAGCTTTTTCCAGCGCCTTTCCCACGGGAGAAACAGCCGCCGCCTCTGTTTTGGAGGCGGGAGCGTCTGCACAGGCGGAAGAAATCCCGGCAGCGGTGCATCCGGCAAGCGTGAAAATAACAGAGCAAAGTTTGATAGATTTTTTCATATCATCATCATTATCAATGAAAGAAATAACAGTCAAGAAGGATTGTTCGCCGGGGCGCATCCCGGAAGGGAGAGAGATGAGAGATGGACGCTGATCCACGGTTTTAAGCATGAAGGCCGGGAAACCGTTAAGCGGTTTCCCCGGCCCTGCAAAAGTAGTCCCATAAAGAAATATCCCTGCTGCCTATTTGGCGGGAGCATTCAGGTCCACGGTTACCTTGACGGGAACATCAATCGTCTTGACGCCCTTGTTCACGACCACCGCAGCCTTCATTTTGGCGGGCATGTTCTTGATCCGGTATCCATAAGTGCGGGAAGGAACGGAACCGAAGCTGAACGAACTTTTGGATACGCCCGTGACCTCCAGCTTGCCGCCTTTCGCGTCAGTCAGCGTTATTTCCTCCACATTGAGCGTATCCTTGAATTCCAGTTCCACTTCACCGGAAGCCTTGCCTTGATCCTTGGCATCCTTCACGGTGATCTCCATGCCCTCCACCTTGAATTTGGCGCCCTTCCGGGCATCAAATTCCTGGGCCGGAAGAGTCCTGGTTCCTTCGGAGACCTTCATTTTAACCACTCCGTCCAGCTTCAAAGGGAACACGGGGCTCTGTTCCAGCCCCAGAGAATTCTTGGCAAATGATCCGGAATCCGCAATACGGGTAAAGAAACTGTTGAATTTGGCGTTCTGTTTGACGCCGCGGCTATCCGTAACGCCAATTTGCCCGTTCTCACCGCCGCTGACGAATTTACAGCCTTTGGGAGCGACGAAGCCCAGCATCACCTCCGCGGCATTCTTATTTTTATTGAACAGGTCATCCACTCCGGCAGGATCAGGGTAGGACACGGAGACGCCGGAAACATAAACGTTCACAGGCCTGCCCAGGGCATGGGCCACAGGGGAGACGGCGCACGCACAGCACGCCACGGCAGTAAGTAACAATGGGGTTTTCATGATGTTGAGGTGGAATGAACCTATGCCGCATCTTCCGTGCATGCAAGAAGAATCCACTATGCCTCCACGGCCCTTTAATCTTGATTTGCCTCCCCGGAACCGCTACCCTGACGCGGCTTTAAACATTCAGCTTTCACAGAGACATGGAGAACACCAACCACGGAGAGGGAGCCTCTCCGGATCCTTCCCCCCGGCAGCAGAAAAGCGGAAATCCGGATGAACAGACCATCGCCCTGACGAAGGCGCGCCTGGCCATTGACGAGGTGGACGCCCAGATCGTGGAACTGCTGAAACAGCGCGCCCAATGGGTGCATGAAGTCGGGCGCATTAAAAAGGAGAACGATTCCCCCATCTTCGTCCCGGAACGGGAAACGGCGTTGCTCAACAAGCTGAACTGCCTGAATGCGGGCGTGCTTCCGGAAGCCTCTCTCCAGGCCATTTACCGTGAAATCATTTCCTGCTCCTTCTTCCTGGAAGGCGGCCTCACCATCGCCTACCTGGGCCCCAAGGGAACCTGGAGCCACCAGGCCGCCCTCAAACAGTTCGGGAAGAGCTGCAAGCTGATTGCCTGCCAGAGCTTCAAGGACGTGTTTGACATGGTTGACCTGGGAAAGGCGCAGTACGGCGTGGTGCCCGTGGAAAATTCCTCGGAAGGGGCCGTCTCTCCCGTCATGGACCTCTTCGCCACCTCCTCCCTGAAAATCTGCGCCCAGATCAACCTGAACATCCGCTATGCCCTGATGGCGGACGTTCCGCGGGAGCACATCCGCATCCTGTATTCCCATCCCCAGGCTCTGGGCCAGACGCGGAACTGGATTCTGCGCCACTTCCCGAACGCGGAAGTCGTGGAGACCTCCTCCACCACCAAGGCCAGCATCCTCGCCAAGGAGAACGCGTCCATGGGCGGCGCTTCCCTGGGCTGTCCCCTGGCCGCGGAATTGTTCGGCCTGAACATTCTGGAAGAAGACATCCAAGACCAGCCCGGCAACACCACCCGCTTTGTCGTCATCGGCCATCAGGACACGCAGCCCAGCGGCAGGGACCGCACGTCCCTGCTCATCCGCATCCAGCACAAGCCCGGCACCCTGGCGGAAGTCATCAACTGCTTCCAGAGGCATAACAACAACCTGATCCGCATTGAGTCGCGCCCCTCCAAGTCCATCAACTGGGAGTATGTATTTTATATAGACGCCGTGGGCCACGTCCAGGAATCCCCCCTCCGGGAGACCCTTCCGGAACTGGAACAGCACTGCTCCATGCTGAAAATCCTGGGCAGTTACGCGGATACGGACGTTGTTTGACTCATCCGGCCTTTCCCACCCTCACACCAATTCAAAAAATCATGAATATCGCCACGATTGCCGCCCTGGCCGCAGCCCTGGGATTCCCGGCCTTTTCCCAGCAGGGCGCCACTAAAATCGTTACAGAAGACGGGCGCCCCGCCCTAGCCCTGGATGACGCATTCGCAGCCCGGCTGCGCAGCGGGAATACGGCGCCGAATGTTCCCGCGCCGGTTCCGGCGGAATTTTCCGCGCCCGCTCCCGCCCTACCCCTGCCCGGAGACGCCAACCACGCCGCCGTGAAGGAAACGGCGGAGGAACGCAACCGGCGCATGGAATGGTGGCGGGACGCCAAATTCGGCATGTTCATTCATTACGGCCTGTATTCCGGCCTGGCCGGGGAATGGAAAGGCAAGCCCGGCGGTTCCGAATGGATTCAGAAGAATGTGGAAGTGGATACGGATTCCTACGCCGCGGAAGCCCTCCCCCTGTTCAAGCCCAAGGAAGGGCTGACGGAAGAATGGGCGCAGCTTGCGCGGGACGCAGGGTGCCGGTACGTCGTGCTGACCAGCAAGCATCATGAGGGGTTCGGCCTGTTTGACAGCGCCCAGACGGATTACGACGCCAAGAGCGCCATCAACCGGGACATCATCCGGGAGTACGTGGATTCCTGCCGCAAGCGCGGCTTGAAGGTGGGCCTTTACCACTCCGTCATTGACTGGCACCACCCGTCCTATGACAACACCATCTGTCCGGACCTCTGCTATCCCGCCGGACAGGCGGAGATGCTTGAAAAGAAGAACATCCCCAGGGACCATGCCGCCTACCAGAAGTACCTGCACGCGCAGGTCAGGGAACTGATGACCCGTTACGCGCCCATTGACATCATGTGGTGGGATTATTCCCAGGGCGCCATGGAGGGCGCCAAAGGCTGGAAAGCCCCGGAACTGATGGACATGGTGCGCTCCATCAATCCCGGCGTGATCATGAACAACCGGCTGTACGCGTATTCCGGACTGAACAGGGACCAAGCCGGCACGCTGGACCTGCGCTGCGGGGATTACATCACCCCGGAACGCTTCATCCCGCGCCGCGGCTATCCCGGCGTGGACTGGGAGTCCTGCATGACGGTGAGCGACAAATGGGGCTACAACCGGTATGATACCAACATCAAATCCCCGGAGACCGTGATTGAAAAGCTGGTGGAGTGCGTCACCAAGGGGGGCAACCTTCTGCTGAACGTGAATCCGATGGCGGACGGCACCATCCCGGAAAAAGTGGCCGCCACCATGCGCGGCACCGGACAATGGCTGAAGCTGAACGGAGAAGCCGTGTACGGCACGCGCGCCTTCACGGAGCTGGACCAGCCCGCTTCCATCAACCGGAACGGAGACATCTTCGTGTTCCTAGTCCCCCCGCCGGACAAGGGGGCCGCCCAGCCGCCCAGTGAAGGGACCATGAAGGAGTTGACGGAAGGAGCGGAATACGCCCGCATGCAGCCGCTGGATTCCACCGGATACGAGGATGACGAAGGCACCGCCATCACCCTGCCTAAAGGCTATTCCAAAGCCGTTCTGCTGGGGGACAACACCGTCCTGCCCGTCGTCAACGGCACGGTCACGTTCAAGGCTCACGAACATTCCAAAACGCCCTGTTCCGTCATTAAACTGAGCAGATAGCCCTCTTTCCCACTCACTTTCCTTATGGAGGAAGACCTTTTTTCCCTGGCGTCCGGCAAACAGGCGTCCCAGCAGGAGGAGAATGACGCGGGCGCCAGCCCCGAAACGCCGCAGGAAAGCGTTGCTCCCGTCCCGCCGGACCAGGCGGAGGAAGCCGTGCGCCGCCGCGTGGACTGCCTGCGTGCCGAGCTCCAGCGCCACAACCGCCTGTATTATGAACAGGCGGAACCGGAGATTTCCGACGCGGAGTATGACGCCCTGTTCCTGGAGCTGGAGAAGCTGGAACAGGCCCACCCCGAACTGGCTGACCCGGATTCCCCCACGCGCCGTGTGGGCGGCGCTCCGCTCCAGGGCTTCAATCAGATCAGGCACACGGTTCCCATGCTGTCCATTGACGACATCTTCGAGCAGCGGGACGCCCCGGTTCCGGATGAGGAGCTGGTGGAGTTTTACAACAAGCTGGCCAAGACGCTGAAAACGGAGCATGTGCCCGTATCCGTAGAGCCTAAGATTGACGGGGTGGCCATCACCATCATGTACCGCGGCGGACGACTGGCTTATGCGGCCACGCGCGGGGACGGAGACGTGGGGGATGACGTGACGGCCAACGTCCGCACCATCCGCAGCGTTCCCCTTACTTTGCCCGCAGGAGCCCCTCCCGTGCTGGAGGTGCGCGGAGAGGTGTTCATGCCCAATGAAGCCTTCGCCAAATTAAACGAGGAGCGGGACGCGGAAGGGCTCCCCGCCTTCGCTAATCCGCGCAACGCGACCGCCGGAACCCTCAAGCAGCTTGACCCCAAACAGGTGGCCGCCCGGCCCCTGGCTTTCCTGGCCCACGGGCTGGGAGCGTATGAAGGGCCGGAACTGAAGAACGTAAAGGATTTCTGGGACATGCTGCACCACTGCGGCATTCCCTGCAATGAACCGGTGTATTATACGGATACCCTGGAAGCCACGCGCCAGGCCGTGCGGGACATTGACCAGCTCCGCCACACGCTCCCCTACGGCACGGACGGCGCCGTCATTAAAATCAGCTCCATGGCTACGCGGGCTGCCCTGGGCGCCACGGCGCGCGCTCCCCGCTGGTCCGCCGCGTATAAATTCCCCCCGGAACAGAAGGAAACCCCCCTGCTGGACATCACCGTGCAGGTGGGGCGCACCGGAATCCTGACGCCCGTGGCGGAACTCAAGCCCGTGCTGCTCTCCGGCTCCACCGTGTCCCGGGCCACCCTCCACAACCAGGATGAAATAGACCGGAAGGACGTCCGCATCGGCGATACCGTGCTGGTGGAAAAAGCGGGGGAAATCATCCCCGCCATCCTGAAGGTGATCCTCTCCAAACGCCCGGCGGACGCCATGCCCTACAGCATTCTGGAAGCCACCGGAGGCCTCTGCCCCGCGTGCGGCAACCCCATCATGAAGGAGGAGGGAAAAGTGGCCTGGCGCTGCACCAACTTCACCTGTCCGGCCCAGGCCGTGTCCGGCATCACTCATTTCTGCTCCCGTTCCGCCCTGGACGTGGAAAGCATCGGCTCCTCCGTGGCGGAAGCGCTGAGGAATTCCGGCCTGGCCTCCTCCCCGCTGGATCTCTTCTTTCTGAAACTGGACCAGCTTGCCAACCTGAACCTGGGCACGCCGGAGGAACCGCGGCGCTACGGGGAAAAGAATGCCCAGAAAGCGCTGGACGCCCTGCAATACGCGCGGGAACTTCCGCTGGAACGCTGGCTCATTGCCTTCGGCATCCCGCTGGTGGGGGAAGTAGTCGCCAAGGCTCTGGCGGATACGCATCCGGACCTGGAGCATGTGGCGCATTCCCCGTACCTGCGGGACATTGTACGCCTGGATGAACTGATGGAACAGGCCGCCCGGGCCAATCCCAACACCCGGGAAAACAGGAAGGCGGTGAAGGAAGGCACGCTTTCCGCAGAGGCGGCGCAGGAACGCTACAAGGAACTGACGGATGAAATCGACCGCGTGACCGTCCCCTATCTGGAAACGGGCTACCTGCGCAAGAACACGGCCAAGCTCAGCTACGGCTCGGAAATAGGCGTAGCGGCGGCCAAATCCCTCCAGAGCTTCTTTACCTCCGCGGCGGGAAACCATACGCTGGAAGTCCTGCGCGGGCTGGGCATCAATCCCCAGTCCCAATCCTACCGGGCCAACCTTCTGGAAGCCCCGGCAGGAGCCCTGTCCGGCAAGACCTTCGTCATCACCGGAACGCTGAGCCATCCGCGGGACTACTTTGAAGACCTCATTGCCGCGCACGGGGGAAAGGCCACCGGAGCCATCTCCAAATCCACCTCCTACCTGCTGGCAGGCAGCGGCGGAGGCTCCAAACGGGACAAGGCCGTCAAGCTGGGCGTGCCCGTCATTTCCGAGGAAGATTTCAACAAGCTGATTGCTGATTAAAGACCGTCTTTCCATCCTCTCCAGGCCTCTGTTCCATTTGCTTTTTTCCGTACGCCGCTTTCCGGGAATTTAATTCCGGAATCCTGCAAAAAAGCTTGCTACGTGGCGCCATCTGCTCCCTAATAACCGCGTATGCTGAACCTGCCTAACGCCATTACCCTGACACGGATTGCCCTGGTAGTCGTCTTCACGGCAGCGGTCAGCATGGCGGACCGGCATTCCTGGGGGTACCTGGCGGCCCTGGTTACCTTCATCCTTGCGGCCTGCACGGACTGGCTGGACGGCTACCTAGCCCGCCGCCTGAACCAAGTCACCACCTTCGGCAAGCTGATTGACCCCCTGGCGGACAAGATTGCCGTTTCCGCCGCGTTCATTTACCTCACGGGCGTGGCGCTGTGCCCCGTCTGGGTCACCATTCTCATCATCAGCCGGGAATTCCTGGTCACCGGCCTGCGCCAGATTGCCCAGGACCATGGCGTCATCATCCCCGCAGGCACCTCCGGCAAATGGAAAACCGCCTTCCAGCTGGCTTTCTGCATCACCTCCCTGCTGGCCCTGACCTGGACGCACACGCCGGAATACCTGCCCTCCTTTCTGGACGAACTCGCCGCTCTCTGCCTGTGGTACGGTTCCGGAGCGTCCAACTTCCTGTACCAGTTCACCCTGTGGGGCTCCATCATCCTGACCGTTTATTCCGGGGCAGTTTATTGCGTGGGGGCGCGCAAATTCCTTCAACGCTAGCTCTCCAACAGGCGCCGCATTCTATTCCGGAAAGCCTGCCGTGTCAGTAAACCGCCTTTCTGAATGCAGTTTTTCCGGAGAATATTTCCTTTATAGGAAAAGTTAGAAAAAACGGCATTGGAGCAAGCCCTCCATGGAGGCACGATGCTCTCCTTTCCATTTACTACCAGTGTTTATAGCCTCCCTGCGGGCACCCGTCCGCCATGAAACTGCGCCAATCCTGCGGTTCCATGAATATGGAGTTTTTCTCCCGCCATCACGTGCGGGACGTTTTTATTTCTCTTGACGGTTAGGACGCCCCGTGCTTATATCACACCGTTCCCGCCGAATGGTGCTTGGTTATTGATTGTTGATGGTCATTTGCGGTTGGCGGAATACGGGCGTCTCCGTATTGATTCTTTCTGCATCGCTCCCGGCGGATTCTTTTTTGTTTCCTTGCCGTTGCCGCGATTCCGTCAGTTCTCCACCGCTGAGGCGCAATTTATCCATACAGAAATATCAATATGGCATTAACCACATTCAAGGAATTGGGTCTCTCGGCTCCCATTCTCCAGCAACTGGAGAAACTGGAGTACAAGACCCCCACGCCCATTCAGGCAGCCTGCATTCCCCTGCTGCTGCAGAACAGGGACCTCATGGGACTGGCGCAGACCGGAACCGGCAAAACGGCCGCCTTCGCCCTGCCCCTCATCCAGCAATTTTCAGAACATCCCCGCCAGCCCAAACCTCGGAGCGTGCGGGCGCTTATCCTGAGCCCCACCCGGGAACTGGCCGCGCAGATTCATGACAACATCTGCGCGTACGCCAAAAGCCTGCGCCTTTCCACCGCCGTCATCTTCGGCGGCGTGGGATACGCCCCCCAGTTCAAGAAACTGGCCGCAGGGCTGGACATCCTCGTAGCCACCCCCGGAAGGCTGATTGACCATCTGGACCGCCAGACGGTCAGCCTGGACGGCGTGGAAACCCTGGTGCTGGACGAAGCGGATCACATGCTGGACATGGGCTTCGCCCCGGCCCTGAAAAAAATCGTCTCCAAAATTCCCCGCCAACGTCACACCCAGATGTTTTCCGCCACCATGCCGGACAACATCCGGCAACTGGCCCAGTCCCTGCTGCATGAACCGGAAACGGTCATGGTCACTCCCCCCGCCGCTACGGCGGACCGGGTGGAACAGTCCCTGTGCATGGTGCCCACCCAGGCGGAGAAAAGGCCCCTGACGCTGAAACTGCTGGAAGAGCAGAAGCAGGCCGGGCGCACCCTCATCTTCACCCGGACCCGGCACGGCGCCAACCGGCTGGCCTCCTTCCTGACGGGACGGAACCACCCGGCTTCCGCCATCCACGGAGATAAAAGCCAGGGCACGCGGGAACGCATGCTCCGGGAATTCCGCTCCGGAGAAACGCCCGTCCTCGTCGCCACAGACATCGCCGCACGCGGCATTGACGTGAAAGACGTGCAGCTGGTCATCAATTACGACCTGCCGGAAGAACCGGAAGTATATGTGCACCGCATCGGCCGTACGGCGCGTGCGGGCGCGGCAGGACTCGCCATCGCCCTGTGCACGCCGGATGAAACGGGCAAAGCCAGGGATGTCCACAAGCTGCTGGGCCGCGTGCTTCCCGCACACCCCTCCAGCGGAGAGTACCCCAGGGAATTGCTGACGGTCCCCGGAACGCAGAGGGAAAGAAGAAACTCCGCGCAGGAAAAGCGCTCCGCTCCCCGCAGGGACCAGCGGAAAGGCTTCGGAAGACGGAGTGCAGGCGGAAGACAGGGAAGCCGTACGGGCGCCTGATTTTAATCATTCAAAAAATCTTTTGAACAAAATCAGGGGCTGCGGAGTCTCACTTGCTACAAACGGTTTACCGGACCGTTCCAGTCGGGAAGCTTCAACAGGAGTTTCAATCATGAAAATCATTTCGTCCATCATCAAGACACTGTGCGTGGGTACCATCGGTTCCCTCGCCTGCCAGGCCGCCATGCAGGCTTACGCGGATGACGTTCCCTCCACGTTTGTGGAAGGCAACTATTCCCCGGAAGTAGCCCGCTACGTGCAGAGCATCGCAGGCGTGGCGCTGGCCTCAGGCATTCATGATTATGACGAAAACGCTACCAGCAGCTATCAGGTTCTGGCTCAGGTTCTCAACAGCGGCAATGTAACGGAATTGCCGGAAGACCTGAAACGGGCCATTGAAATGCTGACCAGCTACGTCCCCGACCCGAACGCGACCATTCAACCGATTCTGACCAAAAAACAGATTGAGAGGATGGAGCACATGGCGGACCGTATTGAAAACCTGATGGAGGAAAAATACGGAGTGGACCTGGAAGACTGCATGAATATAATGAAACATGCGTTAGGCTCGTCCATTCCGGAAATCCTCCGGTCCTGTGACATGGAAGGCACGCAGCTGCCTACCACCACGGTTTTCCGCCCCAAACTGGGCAAGGCGCTGAATGAAGCCTACTCCAGGCTTGCGGCGCCAACACTTCCCGCCGCCGGTACGGCGCAGTAACCGAACCACCTCAAACGACCGGGAAGATGATCCCGATTCTACGGCATGCGGACCCCGTCAAGGCCCCCTGAATATGAAGCCGCAAGAAACGGAATGATCTTCCCCGTCGCAGAAACGGATACAACGCCGCCGGCGACACCACGCAACCCACTCCGGATGTCCTCCGATGCAGGGCCGATTCTTCGGAACGCGGTGCAGCATTACGCTCACCCCATTTCACTCCCAAGCAACGGCATGCAACATCGGCACAACCGGAGATTGCAACCGACAGGCCCCGTCCTCACCCGCTCTGCGGCAGGAATGGGGCCTTTTTCGTGCCCGGGCCTCCCGGAACGCCCTGTCTTATTCCGTCTCCGGCATGGGGAATATCTCTCCCGCATGGGAATATATTTTTTACACCATGCGTGAAAGAAAGATTCTCAAGCCCCGGTATCTATGGCAAACTGAGGATTCAAATCCTTGCCTACATTGACCATCCATGGATAATTCATCATCACGCCGTCGTTTCCTCCAGACCCTGGGCCTCGCTACCGGCGCCCTGGCTGCCGGTTCCTTTGCCAACGCCCAGGAAGTGGCCCCTCTGGCTCCCCGGAAAATCATCGTTCCGGACCCGAACATCATCGGACCCATGACCACGTGGCCCCCGCGCAAGCCCGGCGCCATCTACATGGGCGGCTTCCGGGCCCCCAAGCTGGACAAGGTCCGCGTGGCCTTCGTCGGCGTGGGAGAGCGCGGCTCCATGCACGTCGGCCAAATGGCCGTGATTGAGGGTGCGGAAGTCGTCGGCATCTGCGACGTGTACAAGGACTGGGCAGAACGCAATGCGGCGCTGGTGGAAAAGAAGACGGGCAAGCGTCCCCCCATCTTCACGGATGGCCCGGAAGACTACAAGCGCATGATGAAGGAAGTCAAGCCGGACGCCGTCATCGTCTGCCCCAGCTGGGAATGGCACTGCCGCGTCACTTGCGACGTGATGAAGATGGGCGCACACGCCTTTGTGGAAGTGCCCATGGCCGTCTCCATCAAGGAACTCTGGGAAATCGTGAACACGTCCGAGGAAACCCGGAAGCACTGCATGATGATGGAAAACGTCAACTACGGGCGTGAAGAACTCATGTACCTGAACATGGTGCGCCAGGGCGTCATCGGCGACCTGCTGTACGGGGAAGCCGCCTATATCCACGAACTGCGCGGACAGATGAAGCAGGTGGACCGCGGCACCGGTTCCTGGAGAACCTACCACTACGCCAAGCGCAACGGCAACGTGTATCCCACGCACGGGCTCGGCCCCATCGCCCAGGACATGAGCCTGGCCCGCACGGAAGACTGCTTCGGCAGGCTCGTCTCTTTCTCCAGCCCGGCCCTGGGCCGCGCCGCCTACGCCAAGAAGAACTTCCCCGCAGACCACAAGTGGAACAAGCTGGACTTCACCTGCGGCGATATGAACACCTCCATCATCAAGACCACCATGGGCCGCACCATCCTAGTGGAATGGGATGAAACCAGTCCCCGCCCTTACTCCCGCCTGAACCTCATTCAAGGCACCCTGGGCACGCTGGCCGGCTTCCCGACCCGCGTGGCCGGTGAAAAGCTGGGCAACGGCAACTATCATCAATGGATTGAAGGCAACGAAAAGCTCGCCCCCATTTATGAAAAGTATGACCACCCGCTCTGGAAGCGCGTTGGCCCGCTGGCCCTGAAGATGGGCGGCCACGGCGGCATGGACTTCGTGATGCTTTTCCGCATCATTGAATGCCTCCGCAATGGCGAACCCATGGACCAGAACGTTTATGAAGGCGCTTTCTGGTCCTCCGTCTCCGAGCTTTCCGAATACTCCGTGGCCCAGGGCGGCATTCCGCAGGTATTCCCGGATTTCACCCGCGGAGACTGGAAAACGACCGCCCCGCTGGGCATCGTCCAATAAAAAGCCTTGTCTCCGTTCCTGCCTGATTCCTTGCCGCACGTAGCGGTATTCAGGCAGGGACGCCGTCACATGATGAAAAACAGGCGCGGTTTTTGCCGCGCCTGTTTTTTGCTGAAGGAGAGGCATTCCGGACAGTCGGCGGCATGGCTGTTTCCCACCCTCGGGAAAAGCTTGCCGCATTCCCGGGAAAAGGATAAGCATAGGGAAAGGAGCCAGACATGGAGATTATCAAGATATACAAGGAAAGCATGCCCGACGTCACATTGGTAGGCAAACGCTATACCAATGAGGACAGGGACAAGGCCGGAACCTTTGCAAGTTATTGGCAGCAGGCATTCCGGGAAGGATGGTTCGACACTCTGAAACAATGCGCCCCCATTCCCGGCGCGAGTGACGCCTACCTGGGCATGATGCGGTTTACGGGGGAAGGCCAGGACTTTGAATACTGGATCGGCTGTTTTTTTGCCCCCGGCACAACCATCCCGGACGGATTTGAAGCCGTGGACATTCCCGCCGGGGAGATCGGCGTATGCTGGCTTTACGGCAATGAAAAGAACGGAGAACTTTACAGTGCGGAGGCTTCCGACCTGTGCATGGCCGCCATGGCTCAAAAAGGCTGGAGCTTTTCACAGCAGGGATGGTTCTTTGAACGCTACGCCTGCCCCCGCTTCACCAGTCCGGATGAACAGGGAAATGTCATTCTGGATATCTGCGCCTACTTGACTCCGGACGAGAAGTGAACACAGGGTCGTTTGGACCCCTCTCTTAAATCCCCATTGACAAGGGCCGGGAAACCGCTTGCGGCTGGACGGAATGCAGGCATGAAGTTCTTCCGGAGCGCAACGGAGGCATCTTTGCCAAGGCCACCCTCTTCTTTCCCGCAGAACGGATGAGTAAAATCCAGATGAATCTCCCCACCCCAACAATTCCTAACTCCCCTTGACGGCAATGCCAAGCGTCAGCTCATACGTCTTTTCCCTGCCGTTGGCGGCCACCCTGACGGACTGGGACACCGGGGAGGAAAGGCGGAACTGAGTCATCCTGCCATTCTTCCAGTCCATATCCACGGAGATGTTGCCGCGGGCTTTCAGGCCGTGCACGCTCCCGTTTTTCCACGCGTCCGGCAAGGCCGGCAGAAGATGCAGCCACCCCGTGCGGGACTGGAGCAGCATCTCTGCAAATCCGGCCACCATGCCCATGGTGCCGTCCATCTGCATGGGCGGATGTGTGGTGAACAGGCTGTCCATCATGCTGTGGCGCATCATGCCCTGGAGCATTTCATACGCCTTGTTCCCGTCCAGAAAACGCGCCCAGAGGTTGGCGCGCCACGCCCAGGTCCAGGAGCGGCGGGAATCTCCCGTAGTTCCACGCGCCAGCAGGGACTTGCGGGCGGCTTCCGCCCATTCAGGCGTCTTCTCCGGGCTAATCTGGCTGCCGGGGTAAACGGCAAACAGGTGGGAGGTGTGCCGGTGATGCGGGTCCCAGGAATCGCCCGGCTTGCGGGGAATCATCCATTCCAGCAGCAGGCCGTCCTCTCCCACCCTGGGCCCGACCAGCAGGTCCCGTTTGACGGCCAGTTCCTTTCTCCAGGCCGCGTCCGCACCCAGGATTTCCGCGGCCTGCACGGTATCATGAAACAGTTCCCATACGATCTGCTGGTCATGCGCGCAGCCGTCCTCCCTGGGCCCGTGCTCCGGAGACCAGCCCATGGGGGCCACCAGCATTCCTTCCTTCACGTCCTTCAAATCCCGCGCGATCATCTCCGGGGTCACCTTCCTGTCCTCCGTGCTGAAATTGCTTCCGCCCTCATGCAGGGCCTTTAACTGGCTTTCCCAGAATCGGCAGATTTCCTTCATCATGGGATAAGCCGTCGTTTTCAGGTACTCCCGGTCCAGCGTGAACAGGTAATGCTCCCACAGATGCAGGGCGTACCAGGCGGAAGCGGGCTTGTTCCATTTAAACCCCTGGCCCCCGTAAATGTTCTGGGCGGTCCGGACCGTCCAGCCCGGAGCCGGTTTTCCGGCAGCCGTCTTGAACTCCGCCGTCTCCCGGGTGATTTTGCGCGCGGCGGGAGCCATCTCCCGGATGTAGTCCACCAGGGGGCCGTAACACTCCGTGAGGTTGGCGGGCAGCACGCCCCAGTAACACATCTGAATGTTGATGTTATTATGGTAGTCGGAATCCCACGGCGGAATCAGGCTGTAATTCCACAGGCCCTGAAGGTTGGCGGGCAGATTGCCCGGCTGGGAGGAGGAAATGATCACATACCGGCCGAAGTTGAACACCAACTCCTCCAGATCCGGGTCCCCGGCGGCTGTTCCTGCATCCACGGCCTGCCTGTACTTCTTCAGCCGCTCGTTCACGGGAAGTTCCGCCGTGGCGTCCTCCGTCTCTCCCAGGTCCAGGGAGACCCGGTTGTAAAGCCTGCCGTAAACGGCCCGATGGGCGTCCTTCATCTGCTCCGGGGAGGTCTTCAGTGCGCGGGCCAGAATGTCTTCATTCCTTTTCCGGGGAGGCTCCCCTTTCCAGTTCCGCGAGGCGTCCAGCACGTAATCCGTAGCCAGGGAAACCAGCACGCGGCAGGAGTCCGCCTGCCGGACGCAGACGGCGCCGTCCTCCGCCGCAACCGTGCCACCCCTGGGAAGAATGGCGATGCGCGCCTCATAAGCCAGCCCGTTTTTCAGGGAGCCCTGCATCAGAATCATTCCCCTGCCCCCGCTCGCCGTGGCCGTCATCCGGTCCCGGGGGTGCAGCGTGACCAGGCGGAAGGAGGCCTCCACGGAACGGGGCCTGTCCCCCTGCACCGTCATGGAAATCACCTGGTGCGGGATGCTGGCAAAGTATTCCCTCCGGTAACGGACGTTCCCGGCGGTATATGATACGGAAGCCAGCGCCTCCGCCACGTCCAGCGTTCTCCTGTAATCCCTGACATCCTCTGCGGCGGGGTATGTGATTTCCAGCGTGCCGAACGGCTGGTAGGAGCCGAACTTGATGGAATCCGGTCCCTTGTCCTTGGCTTCCGCACTGCAGTACCCGCCGGACCACATGCTGATTTCCGTCAATTCCAGATGGTCCTTTTCCACGCCGCCGTAAATGAGCGCGCCTATCCTTCCATTGCCTGCCGGGGTCGCGTCCCTGGCCCAGGAATTGTCCCCCGTCCCCTTCTGGGGCCTCCTGTCCTTCCACTCCGCCGGACGGCTGAACCAGAAACGGGAGGATTTCCAGCCGGGGGCTTCCTCCGCCGCGTTCAGGATGCCGCCATGCAGCAACCAGCCGAGAAGGAGAAAAAGGAAAGGACGCATACGTGACATTGCAGGAAGGTACTACCATAAATACGGAGTTCTTTCAAAACCATTCCTTCTGCCGCCTTCCTCTCCTGATGACGCCAAAAGAAGGAATTCCATGAAATTTTTCCCGCCTCCGGGACCGTAAGTAGGCTTGAGGAACGTCCCGTGCGCACGCATCTTCCACCATTTCCCCCCGGAGTGGAACACTGTTCCTCCAACACCCGAATATTGCCCGCCATGCTTTCCTATTGCACCAACATCCATCCCGCCGAATCCTGGGCGGAAACCCGGGATGCCCTTCATACCCATGTTCCCCGCATCAGACGGGAACTGGCCCATCTGAATTCACCCCTGAAGGACCGTCCCCTGGGGATAGGGCTCCGACTGTCCGCCAGGGCAGCCGAGGAAGTGCTGGCTACCCCGCTGGCCATGGATTCCCTGAAATCATGGCTGGATGACCAGAACGCGCGGGTGGAAACCATGAACGGCTTCCCGTATGGGAACTTCCACGGCCAGCGCGTGAAGGAGCACGTTTTCCAGCCGGACTGGACTACGCCGGAACGTTTTGAATACACCTGCAACCTGTTCCGCATCCTGGCCCGCATCGGGGATGAACGGGCGGACAGGCTGACGGTCAGCACACTTCCTGCGTCCCACAGCTGGTTCCACGCGGATGAGGAGCGCCTCTTTTCCCGGCTGGACGCCATGAGCGGATTCCTGGACGTCCTGAGCAGGCAGACCGGACGCCTAATGCAGCTTGGGCTGGAGCCGGAGCCCTTCGGCCATTTTCACGATACGGAAGGAGCCGTCCGCTTCTTCAATGGCCTGCGGAACCATTCCCGGCGCCCCGAACTCATTGAACGCCATCTGGGGCTGACGTATGATACGTGCCACTTCGCCATCCTGCGGGAAGAGCCGGAAGCCACCCTTTCCGCCTGGGAGGAAAACAACATTTCCCTGTGCAAGGTCCAATACTCCAACGCGCTGGAATGCCACATAAACGGGACGGAAGACCTGGAACGCTTGCGCCAGTTTGACGAAGGCGTCTACTTCCACCAGACCAGCATCCGCAGCCGGGACCGCACCATGCTTTTCCCGGACCTGCCAAACGCCCTGGCCTATGGCCGGGATTATGCGGAGGAAACGTGCCATTCCCAATGGCGCATTCATTACCACATCCCCCTGTACGCCTCCCCGGCACCGCCCCTGCACGGCACGGAGGAATTCATCCGCAAGACGCGGGACTTCCTCCGCAGCCACCCGGGCCTGAATCCCCATCTGGAGGTGGAAACCTACACCTGGAGCGTCCTGCCGGACCACCTGAAAATTCCCCTGGCCTCCCAGATTGCCCGTGAACTGCACTACGTTGAAACCCTGTAAAGCCATGACCCGCATTCACACACGCCCCTTCCTGCTGGCCGGAAGCCTGCTGATGGCTTCCGCCCTTTCCTCCTGCACCCTGCTCCCAGCTTCCTCCCCCGGCGGCCCGGAGACGCCGCGGACCCTGGGAGCGCGCATGGAAAAGCATACGAAAGTCCTGCAAACAGACATCGGGGCACGGAACACCCGCAAGCCCAAGTCCATGGAAGCCGCCGCCAAGTACATTGCTGGCAACTTTTCCGACATGGGCTATGCCGTCACCCTCCAGCCCGTGGCCGGCGGCGACGCGAAAAAAGGCACCGCCATTTACAACGTCCTGGTGTACAAGCCGGGCCTGTATTCCAACAACCAGAGCATCGTGGTGGGAGCCAATTACGACTCCAGAGACCAGCTCAACAACGGCAGCGGCACAGCCCTGCTGCTCGAGACGGCCAGGAACCTCAAGGACATCCCCACCAACCACAACATCTACTTTGTGGCGTACGCGAACGGGGCGCAACCCTCGGGACAGTCCGCCTCTTCCGGGGCCTACGTGCACGCCAGAGCCCTGAGCGGCAGCATCGGCGCGGCCAACATCCTGGGCATGATCAATCTGGAACCCCAGGAACTGGCCGCCGCCGGGGATAAAAAACAGCCGGAACCGGAATCTCCGCAGGAAGCCGTCCTGTTCATGACCACTCCCCGCGGGAAGGAATTTGCGGGCCAGTGCGCCGCCCCCTTCACCAAATCCTGGGAACAGGCTCCTCCCACCTTCCACCGGGAACCCTCGGCCATTGCCGGCAATGACCGCCATTACGCGTCCCTGAACATTCCCACGGTTTCCTGCCAGTGCAAGTATGCCGTCACGGACTCCCACACGGAAGACTACGTGCACGCCCTGACGGACATGATTCACCAGGTGGCGGACAATGACACGCCCCAGCCGGAGAAAACCGCCGTTCCGGAGCCGAAAAAGCCCTGAGGCTGTTTTCCACACGCCCTTACCGGGACAGTCTTCCCCTTCTGCCGCCGCCCAGCATCAGCACGGGCATGAAGGAGAGCGCCACCAGCGCAATGACCATCGGCATCCAGTTGTCTGAATAACGCTGCATCAGGAAGGAGGTGAGGGAAGGCCCGGCCAGCGTGCCGACGGAATAACTCAGCAGCAAAAGCTGGTTCATGGTCACCAGCTCATCACGGGAGGCGTCTTCACACCCCCAGGCCATCGCGACGGGGTACAGGGAGAACCCCGCCAGCCCCAGCGCGATCAAGGAGGGAGCCATCAGACCCCCTTTCAGCACCAGCCCGGCGCATGCGGCCACCACCAGCAGGGACTGGCATTTCATGACGAAGGCGCGCCCGTACTTGTCCGCCAGCCTGCCCATGGGCCATTGGCCCAGAATGGCCGCGGCAATGAGCAGGGCCATCCAGTACCCCACCGAGGAATGGTCCATGCCCTGGTGTTTCAGGAACAAGGGCATCAGGCAGTAAATGGTACCCAGCACCACGCCGGAAATCACGCATCCCACCACGCCCAGAAATACGCTCCGGCGTTTCAGCAGCGCCCGGACCTCCACGTGGACGGAAGATAAAGCGCCCGCGGAGTCCGATTCCAAACGGGCAAACAGCAGGGGAATCATGCCCACCGCGGACAGAACGCACACCTCCGTCACCACCAGGGACATGTTACTGGGGAACCAGCCCAGAAGGAGCTGCCCCAGCACCGTTCCCAGATAATAAACCACCAGGTAGGAAGCCAGCAGAATGCCGCGGGTTTTCAATGTTCCCGCCCGCAGCAAGGCGCTCTCCACCACCACCCAGACCAGGGCGCAGCTGATTCCCGTCAGCATCCGGAGGCCGCTCCATGCCAGAGCGCCGGGGAATACCAGCAGAAGCAGGGTGGACGCGGCGCATAAAACGCACGCATATTGATAGCTTCCCTTGAAGCCGGCCTTGCGGATCACCCCGCCGGCCATCAGCGTACCGGCCAGGTTTCCCAGAAAGAAAAACGCCCCCACCAGTCCAGCCTCCCACGTGGCGGCATCAGACTGTTCCATCCACAGCGGAACCACCGTATTCAGAACGGCAAACGCCACCGTCTGAAAGAGAAGCCCCAGCAGGAGCAGGGCAATAGGCCAGGTAAACGTACGCATCACGATAAAGCGGGGACTATAGCACCAAAGCCGCAGCAGTCAACCGCCTCTTCCGCCGGAAATGAAGACAAAGAAAACATCCATTCTATTGAATACCTATTCCGTTGATATTCAATCATCAATAAATCCGCTTAAAACAAGCGGACCCATCATATTCCCCGGCGCAGGGAAGCGGGCAGAATCTTCATCTGCTCCCGGTACTTCGCCACCGTCCGGCGGGCGATGTTCACCCCCTTCTCCTGAAGCGCGGCGGCCAATTTGGCGTCACTGAGGGGTTTGGAGGAATCTTCCTCCGCAATCAGCCCCCTCATCAGCTCCTGCACGGCTCCGGAAGCCACGGAATCTCCGCCCGCGGAAGAACCGCTGCCTTCAGCCGGAACGCCCGCGCTGAAAAAGGCCCTCAGCTCCTTCATCCCCCACTTGCACAGCAGGTACTTGTCCCGGCATGCCCGGGAAACCGTGGACACATGCACGCCCATTTCCTCCGCCACCTCCTCCATGCCCATGACCTTCAGCCGGGACGGGCCGAACCTGAAAAAATCCTCCTGCCGTCGCACGATGGCGCGGGCCAGCCGCAGAACGGTTTCCTGCCTCATGTCCAGGGCGCGCAGAAGCTCCTGCCCCTCCCGGAACGCCTTGCGGAGATACTGCCTCAGTTCCCGGTTGGCGGAGCTCTCCGCCATCAGTTCCATGTACCGTTCATTCATGGACAGGCGCGGCAGATACTCGGAAGTAAGAACCGCCTCCAGAGCGCCGGAAGGCCCCTCCTCCACCACCACGTCCGGCAGCAGGTGGGGATTGCCGCCGGGAGCATAAGCGCAGCCGGGATCAGGCGTCAGGCTGCGGATCACCTCCAGCGCCTCCGACACGGCCTCCGGCTCCGCATCCAGCAGGCGCGCAGCCTCTTCATACTTGTGCGCCGCCAGCTCCCGCCAGCAGCGCTTCACCAGACGGAAGGCGAGCGAGCGCTTCAAGCCGCGCCGTTCAAGCTGGATCAGCAGGGAATCCCTCAAATCCGCCGCGCCCACGCCGGGAGGGTCCATCCCCCTCAGCACAGCCAGGGCCTGCGCCATATCCCGCATGCTGAAACACTCCCGCTCTTCCAGCTCTTCAGGGGACTCCGTCAAAAAACCGCGGTCGTCCAGGGCGTCAATCAGCAAAAACAGAGCGTCACGCGCACGGCCCGTCAGCGCGGAATGCTGCGCCTGGTCCGTCAGGTGGGTTTTCAGGGACTCCGGAGCCACCACGGATTCATACATGAAATCCCGCCGCGCGGCAGCCTCCGCGGAAGGGCGGCTTTCCGGTGTAAACTCGCTCCAGCCGTCGTCACGCGCGTTCCAGCCGTCTTCCTCGGGCCCGTCCTCCAGGGCTTCCGGAGAAGCGTCAGGAAGTTCCTCAAGCATGGGATTGGTCTCCAGCACGTGGCGGAGAAGCTGCTTCAATTCCAGCGCGGACGCCTGGAGAATCTGCATCCCCGCCTGCATGGACTGGGATGCGGCCATCTGGCGCGCCATTCCATGCTGCAGGGACACTTCACTCATATGGCCCAAGCTACACCAGCCCCCGGAATCTGGCAAGGGGGAACGCCCTGCCGCAAGAGCTGCCTGTGCGCTGCCGTGGAAGAAAAAGACCACAACTTTATCGTAACAACTCTGCAAAAACACCCGTATACTGAACTTGCATGAAGACGTTACACGCTCTCGCACTTTTCCTGTTGAGTGCCTTTCCCGTGGCCGCGGCGCAGGCGCCATCCCCCCTGACTCCGGTTCCCCGGGAGCAGCCCCAGTGGTGGAGGCAGCAGTATGAACAGCAGGTGGAACAGGTGAAAAACAACCCCTGCGGCGTTCTCTTCCTGGGAGATTCCATCACGGACTACTGGAAGAGGGAGGGGAAAAAAGTCTGGGAAAAGGCCTTCTCCCCCTACCATCCCTGCAACTTCGGCATCTCCGGGGACCAGACGACCAACCTGATTTACCGCATCACGGATTCCGGCATTCCGGCCCAGACGGAACCCAAACTCTGCATTGTCATGATCGGCACCAATAATACCGGGCATTTCAAGGGAGGGGAAGCTCCTGAAAAAACGGCCCTGGGCATTCTGGGCGCCGTAGAACACCTGCTGGTCCGGTTTCCGGACACCCACGTGCTCCTGCTGGGCATTTTCCCGCGCGGCGCAGGGCCGCAGGACAAACTGCGCCAGCACAATGACAAGATCAACGCCGTCCTGGCCCAGTGCAAACTGCCCCGCACCACCTATGCCAACATCAACAAGCGCTTTCTGGACCCCGCAGGAAAGCTCCTGCCCGGCATCAGCAGGGACAACCTGCATTTTACGGAAAAGGGCTATGCCATCTGGGCGGACGCCGTACTGCCCTACATGAAAAAATACTGCAAATAATCTTCTCACCTCTTCCTTAACGCATGATTGATGGAAGGTCCCCCTTTCCATCAATCATGTATATGGAACCCTGGCGCCGGGAATATCATTTGTGAATCAATCCTGCGGCTTATGCAGCAACATCCTTCAAACTTATATTCTTGTGAATTGCGGCCATGAGGCTTAAAAAGTGCCGTTCATGTCCATGAAAATGAAATTTATTTTCTTCAGCGTAGCTCTCTTTAATGCCGCATGCGTCTGTTCGGGCCTCAGGAAACTGTGTTTTGACAAATGGTTCCATAGCACATTTCCCATTATATTTGCATCTATTGCCGCGCTGCTCTTTACCATCTTATTCATTTTTTAAGTCAAAAAGCACACAAGTGACCATGCATCCTGGTTGAAAAATGGAATCCGACGCTCCTTGCCTGTGATGCGTCCGGAACCTGAAAAAAACGCGAGGAACAAAAAAATTGCTTTTTGACAGGGATGTCCTAGAGTTTCTTCCCGCATGAGCATGCCGCTTGCCGACTTGTTATTTCTGGCTTTTGCCCTGTCCGTGGACGCCTTTGTCGTGGCGTTCTCCTACGGCCTGCTCATTAAACAAAAACGTCTGGGCAACGGAATCAAGCTTTCCATCTCCACCGGAGCCGGCCAATTCCTGATGCCCGTGCTGGGGTTCCTGCTGACGGGGTCCATCCACCAGTACATTGCCGCCTGGGACCACTGGCTGGGCTTTGCCGTGTTCACCTTTCTGGGAATCAACGTCATCCGGGAGGGCTGGAACCACCGCAATGAAGAGGAGCACATGCCCCACGTCACCAATCTGACGCTGCCCACCCTTCTGGCGGTGGGTATTGCCACCAGCATAGACGCGCTGGTGGCGGGCGTCAGCATTTACCTCTCCTCCGCGCAATGCGGAACCATCCCCACCCTCCACGCTGTCCTGCTTCCCGCCGCCTTCATCGGCCTCACCACCTTCCTGTGCACGGCCGCAGGCTTTTTCCTGACCAGGCGGCTGCACCGCTTCCCCACCTTCCATCTGGAAGCGGGGGCCGGGCTCATCCTCATCGGCCTGGGCGTGAAAATGCTCTGCGACCACTTGTGCTGAAAAATGCCTCACGGCGGATGATAAAAATCCCTTCCCGGCACCGTAATAAGTCGGAAAACAAACTGGTTCCTCCCTCCTTTTTCCGCTATCCTTTAACAAGCTTTTCCACATGAACATTTCACACCTTCTTCTCTGCACAGCCCTGTTCGCAGCCCCCGTCTGCATGGCGCAGGATCTTACGGCACCTGAAACGGAGGCGCCGGCCGCCGCCAGCCAGCTTCCGGCCCCCCTGGCACAGAAAATAGCCGCCGGAGACTTTGGCGGGCTGCAAACGGAACTCCGCTCCAATCTTCTGGCGGCCAACGAACAAACCAAGTCGGAACAGAAACTGCTTCAGGACGGGCAATACAGGCACCTGCTGGACATTCACGAACTCCTGCGCATCACGGGGCCGGACAACGTGAAAGCCGTTTTCTCCAAAAGCCCGCAGGACGCTGCCTTTATCAAGGCCTTTTTACAGGACCCGGCCTGGATGGAACTCTACCTGGGCGCAGGCCTGATTCCAGAAAACTCTCCGGAAGGCCTTCAAATCCTTTCCGACATCTGGAAAGCGGACGGCAAAAGTGCGGACTTCCGGGATTACCAGTCCCTCGCCACCGGAATTGCCTCCGTCTTTTCCACCGGTCCCATGGCCGGAAAACTGAAAACCAATTCCGCCAACTGCAACCCGGTGAACCGCTACCGGATTTTCCGGAAACTGCATCAGGAAAACAAGCTGCACCCCGGCTTCATCAAGCTGCGCCCGTGGGAAATGCGCTTCGTCGTGGGCCACACGTGGGACGACAAATCCTACGAATGGAGCAATGAACACATCAACCTGCCCTGGCGGCGCTATACGGACGCCTGCTGGGCCGCTCCCTACACGGGCAACAACTTCTTTGGAGACACCATCCAGGGGCCCCTCTTCTACGTGCCGTGGCGCGACGCCAACACCTCCGCGGAAAACACGCAGGCCATCGGCGGCGTCTGCGGCGGCCTCTCCTACTTCGGCACCATGGCTGCGCAGGCCCACGGCATCCCGGCCTATCCGGTGGGGCAGCCGGGCCACTGCGCCTATGCGGTGCGCGTGAAGCGCGGAGAATGGAAAGGCGGCTTCGGCGGCCCGGACGGCGGCATGCACAACCATATCTTCGGCGGACAGGCCCCCACCTCCTACCTGCTGATGGAAACCGTCTTTGCGGACAACGCAAAGGCGGACCAGGCCTACCTGTGGGCCGCACAGGCCCGGCTGGACGAAGCCGCTGGAAGCAAGGACAAGGCCATCCAGGCCTGGGGGGAAGCGCTGAAACAGACGCCCCTGCATCCGTTCTTCCGCGCGGAGCTTCAGCGCCTGCTGCTGGAGAAGGAAGGAATGCAGCCCATCGACTGGTATGTGTACGCCAAGGATGCCCTCTCCCACTACAAGGGAAACGGCTTTGCCGCCTTCGACGCCTTGAAGGACGTCCAGAGCAAATTCCTGATGGACATTCCGTCCCAAGACCGGATCGCCTGGTTCCGGGACCTGCATGAAACCATCGCATCCACTCCCACCTCCTGGGCGGTGAAATTCCAGCCCGTGCTGGATTCCCAGTCAGCCTTCCTGACCAACCCGCAGGAAAAAGCGGCCTATCTGGAAACCGTCCTCTCCACCCACCTGAAAACGGGGGACGGCACCAACTTCGGCCAAGCTCTGGAATGGGCCGTGAAAACCTTTGTGGAAAACGGCCAGGCGGACGTCTTCTCCAACGCCTTCGCCAAGGTGGCCCAGCAGATGGGAGAATCCGGAGCCTCCGGGAGCTCCCCTGATCCCAAGAAACTGAAGGAAGCGTACGGCAAAGCCATTTACGCCACGGAAATGGCCCGCTCCATTCCCGCCTTCCAGACCTTGAGCAAGGCGGCGGCCTCCTTCTCGGACGCCAACCTGTCCGCCAACACGGTGAACGCCGCCATTCCCCAGGGCTGGAAGCTGGTGCCTGCGGACGGCATGGTGCGCTGCTCCTCCACCTGCCAGTGGGACAGCCCCTGGGACCACATCAACCTGCTGCGGCCCTGCGGCGGCTCCCACCATACGGACAAGGAAGCCAGCCCGAACGTCATTGTGGAACTGAAAAACGGCGTGAACCTGGCCGGACTGGTGGTCACCAAGCGGAACGGCAATGAAGACCGCATGAAGAAGGTGGAAGTCTCCACCTCCACGGACGGCGCCACCTGGTTCCCGCTGGCCGCCACGGATAACATGCCCAAGGAATGGGTCATCACCGCTCCGGAAGGCGCCAAGGCGAAGTGGATCAAGGTGGAAGCCAAGAACGCCCAGCCGGAATTCATGCACCTGCGCCACATCCTCGTTTACGAAAAATAACCCCGCACCCTTTTCCAATCACGCCATGTTTCATCATCTCAACACCGTTCCCGGCCTGCTGGCCGCAACCCTCCTCCTGTGCGCCCCCCTCCAGGCGGCTCTCCCGGCCTACAACGCTGTCAAGGACGAGGCCAAAACCGTCAACAAATACATGATCGTCGTGTGGGCCGGCACGGACTGGTCCCCGAAGTCACGCGAAATCACCCGAGCCGTGGAGCATCTGGCCAAGGACTCCGCTGAACCCGTCCTCTGGTGCATCCAGGACGAACGGGAGGAAATGACGGAAGAGGAAAAGAAACTGCCCAAGCCTCCCGGTGAAATCTGGAACATTCCAGCCATCCAGGTGGTTTCCCCCGCCGGGAACATGGTATTCCTGTCCGAAGGAGTCTCCAAGGAAACGCTGGCCGCCGTCATGAAGCAGGCGCTGGAAGCCGTAAAGCAGCAGAACAAGGCCAATGACCTGTGGGAAAAGGCGGACGCCTCCTCCGGACCAAACGCAGCCGTTCTTTACGGGGAAGGCCTCCAGCAGCTCCCTCCCTATGCGGCATCCGCCAGAAAGGACATTCTGGAAAAAATCAAGAAGGCGGACCCGGAAGACGCCAAGGGCATGTACTTCAAATACACCTTCAAGCATCTGCCCTACATTGAAAAGGTACAGCGGATGGTGAACGATTCCGCCAAGGATGGCGGCCAGAAAGACTACAAGAGCGCCCACGCTTACGTGGACAAGCAGCTGAAAATCCCCGGCATGACGCCTCTCCAGAAACAGCAGGTCATGGCGGCCAGATTCTGGCTCTACCGCAGTGAGGGGAAAAAGGACCAGGCCCTGAAAGCCCTGACGGACATCGCCAAAATCTCCCCCAAAACGCTGATGGGAGTGGGAGCGCAGAGCTACTACCGCTACCTGACGGAGCCCGTCACTCTGAAAGAGCCCCGCTTCACGGGCTATGACCTCCGTCCGGAACTGACCCCCACCCGTGTCAACATCGCCAACATGCTTAATGGCCCCGGCACTTACAAGATCACCTTCAAGATGAACAGCGGCGGCTGCAACATCTGCAATCCCCGCTTCATGAGGGGAACCCGCGTGGTCAGCGAACTGCCCAAGGACCAGCAGGACAAGAACGGACGGGAATTCACCCTGCGCCTCTCCGGCTCCGAAAAGCCGGACCTCGTCTTTGACTGCCAAGGCCAGGGCTGGTTTGACGCGGACTGCGACATCGTCGTGACCAAGGAATCATAACTCCATGTCAGCCGCATAAAAACGGCCGCATCAGAACTTTCAGGAAGGCAGGACGTTCCCCTGGGAATTCCTGCCTTCTGCATGTTCAAGAGAGGCTAAATATCCACACGTGCAGAAGCACGCGGAAACGTCCCCTATTCAGCTTTTCTTCCCGCTTTTTCCGGCTTCCTCTGCAATCTGGCGGCGGTACTCCATGCGCTCCTTGATGCGCAGTTCCAGGCCGTTTCCGGTGGGAGTGTAGTAAACACGGCCTTCCGGGAGATAGGCCTGGGGAACGTAGTGCTCCGGATAGTCATGGGAATACAGGTATTCCAGTCTGGCGGCGTCCGCGCCCCCGGCGGCGGCCAGCTTTTTGCGCGTGGGCGTCCGGAGATGCTCCGGCACGGCCAGCGTCTTGCCGTTGCGCACGTCATCCAGAGCGGCCTTGATCCCCATGTAGGCGGAATTGCTCTTGGGAGCCGTGGCCAGATATACGGTGGCGTGCGCCAGCGGAATGCGCGCCTCCGGCATGCCGACCATTTCCGCGGCGCGGGCCGCATCCAGCGCCACACGCAGGGCGTTGGAGTCCGCCAGTCCCACATCTTCCGACGCGGCGATGACGAGCCTTCTTCCGATGAAGCGAATGTCCTCCCCGGCTTCCAGCATCATGCCCAGCCAGTACAGGGCCGCGTCCGGGTCCGAGCCGCGCATGGATTTGATGAAGGCGGAAATCGTGTCGTAGTGGGAATCTCCCAGGCGGTCGTACTTGATGGCCTTGCGCTGGATGGATTCCTCCGCCACGGTGAGGTTTACATGAATAACGCCGTCTTCTCCGGCAGGAGTGGACAGAACGGCTACTTCCAGCGCGGTGATCGCTTTCCGCGCGTCTCCGTCCGCCTTGGCGGCCAAATGGTTCAGGGCTTCCTCCTCCATATCCACGCGGGAGGCTCCCAGCCCGCGCTCCGCATCCGCCAGGGCGCGCTTCAGCAGGGCTGCCAGTTCTTCTTCCGGCACGGGTTCCAGCGGAAAGACCTGGGAGCGGGACAGCAGGGGGGAGTTGATGGCAAAGTAGGGGTTTTCCGTGGTCGCGCCGATGAACCGGACCGTTCCCTTTTCCAGATGGGGAAGCAGCACGTCCTGCTGCGCCTTGTTGAACCGGTGCAGCTCATCCACAAAGAGGACGGTTTTCCGCCCGTGCATGCTCATTCTCATCTGCGCCTGGGCAATTTTCTCCCGGATGTCCGCCACATTGGATTCCACCCCGTTGAGCATCATGAAATGGGCGTTCGTGGTCCGCGCGATGACGGCGGCCAGCGTGGTCTTCCCGCAGCCGGGAGGGCCGTAAAAAATCAGGGAGGTGAAGCGGTCCGTTTCAATCGCGCGCCTGAGCAGTTTTCCCGGCGCCAGCAGATGCCTCTGCCCCGCCACCTCATCCAGAGTGCGCGGGCGCATGCGCGCGGCCAGAGGCATGGCGGACGTGTCAGCTCCGGGTTCAAACCCTTCCTTGCCTTCCGCCTCCTGTAAACTGAACAGATCCATCAAAGGCACTTTACCCGCTCCTTATACCGGAGAAAAGGCCAATCCCCGGAATGCGGCAAGTTTCCCGCCAGGGAATGGCGGAGAGCCCCATGTTATCCAAAGACGGACCAGCAGGAGAGCATCAGGACCATGCACACGGGGGCAAGCACGCTGAACAGGAGCCCGGCCACGGCCAAGCCCCTGCGGTTTACCTCCCAGTAGCGGAGGGAAGCGATCAGCATCCAGATGGGGAGCACAATCATGTGGACGAGCGCCAGCAGGCTCCAGCCCGCCAGCACCACAAGGAACAGCCAGGGGTCCGAGCCGTCCGCGTCATTGGTCGGCATCAAATAGCCGAAGATGCGGTATACAAGCAGAAAGGAGATAAAGGCGGCAAACGGAATCCATCCCCAGCGGGCTTCCTCCTTCCGCCGTTCCATGACCAGTTGGAAATAGGGGTCGTTTAAAGCAGATAAATGATTGGAGGCCGAATGACTGAAAAAATTCATATTGCTTTTGTTCTCTATGATTTACCCTTTTTCCTGTCAACGATATTCAAATCCCGTACGTTCGCTTTCCGTCGAAAAATACGCTTCTCTAACAATTATGAAATATTAACTTTTCCCAATCATTTTATTGTTATTGGAAGTGATGCCGCAATCCACGGAACATGCTCTGTTATGAATGATTTTTCTTTTATTTCCGGTCAGTATTCCCCGGCATTTTCCGGGGAGAAAAAATTTCTTTTTGAATGATTAATTTACTGAACATGGAATATTTGTCATACACGCCTTATTCCGCGCTGTAAAAAAGAGAGACTGCTTCCGCTTCTGAAGCGGAGGCAGTCTCTGAATGATGATGAACCCGGAGAGTCCGGGAGGGTTATTTGCCCAAAAGGCCCTTGAAATATTCCAGCGTGGTCGCCAGGCCTTCCGGGAGGGTATGCCTGGGCTGCCATCCGGCATTGCGGAGCTTGTCCGCGCAGGCGCGGGAGTGCTTCACGTCCCCCGCACGTTCCGGAGCATGGAGCACCTTGGAGGAGGAGCCAGCGGCCTGGATGATGTTGTCCGCCAGTTCTTCAATGGTGATCTGGCCGCCGTAGCCGGCATTGAACACCCCGGTGACTTCCGGATGCTCCGCCACGAAGGTGAGGGCGCCCACGATGTCCTTCACGTAAATGAAGTCCCGCGTCTGGGTGCCGTCTCCGTACACGGTGATGTCTTCACCCTTGACGGCCTTTTCAATGAAGATGGGCACCGCGGCGGCATACGCCCCCTTGGGGTCCTGCCTGGGGCCGAAGACGTTGAAGAAGCGGACGGCGGCCGTGTTGACCTTGCCTTCCGCCCGGAACATGTTGAGGTAATATTCCCCGTCCAGCTTGGTGATGGCGTAGGGGCTCTTGGGTTCCGGGTACATGGTTTCCAGCTTGGGCACCGTCGGGTTGTCCCCGTAAATGGCGGCGGAAGACGCCAGCACGATTTTCTTGACTCCGGCGGCAGAGGCTTCCTCCAGCACGTTCAGCAGGCCATTGACGTTGATGTCAATGCATTCGCCGATCTTGCTCATGGATTCCGGCACGGAGACAAGCGCGGCCATGTGGAAGATGTAATCTACGCCCTGCACCGCCTGGCGAACCAGCTCGCGGTCACAGATGGAACCTTCAATGAAGGTGTGCTTGAGGCCATCCAGGTTCTTGAGGTAGCCCGTGCGCAGATTGTCCAGCACGCGGATTTCCTCCGCCTTGTCCTGATAGTGTTCCACAATATGGGAACCGATGAATCCGGCGCCGCCGGTTACGAGAATCTTCATGTTTTTCCGATGTTGGTAGGTGTTGATTAATAACGGTCCACAATGGCCTTCATTTCATCCATCTGCGCCTCAATGGATTCCACCAGGGCCATCTGAGTACGGCAGCGGTCCAGGTTGTGTTCCGGACGGTGGATCTTGAAGTACACGTCTCCGGACAGGTAGTCCGTCAGGAAGCGGATGCCGCATTCCATCGTGAGCAGTTTGCCGGAGAACGGAAGCAGGCTCTTTTCCAGAGGAGTCAGGAAGCTCTTGGCGGAGCTCAGGTAGCCCTGCACCAAGGCTTCAAACATGAACATGCGCATCGTCACCTTGGAGATGTCCTTTTCATCCTCCGCGGCGGGGGACGTGGCCGTGCGGATCATGTCCCCGAAGTCATAGATGGCGGAACCGGGCATAGTGGTGTCCAGGTCGATCACGCAGATTCCCTCGCCCGTCACGTCGTCCAGCATCACGTTGTTCAGCTTGGTGTCGTTATGCGTGCAGCGCAGGGGCAGTTCACCGGACTTCAGGTAATCCACCACCATGTGGCAATCCGCTTCACGGGCCAGGAACCAGTCAATTTCCTTCTGAACTTCCTTCACGCGGCCCAGGGGGTCCGACTGGATGGCTTCTTTCAGAGCGGCCAGGCGGGAAGTCGTATTGTGGAAATCAGGGATGGTCTCAAACAGAGGCTCTCCGGGGAGGTCCGCCGTCAGCTTCTGGAATTCACCGAAGGCGCGGGCCGCTTCCTGGCACTGTTTGGTGGTTTCAATCTGGTCATAGGTGCGTGCGCGTTCAATGAACGGGTACACGCGCCAGCAATTGCCGTCCGCATCCAGGGCGTACGGCTTGCCGTCCACGGCGGGGACCAGCGTGAGGGTGCGGCGGTAGGCTTCCGGGCAATCTTCTTCCTTCAGGCGCTTCAGGGCGTGATCCGTCACGCGCTTCACGTTTTCCATCAGCGGGATGGGCTGCCTGAACACGTTGTGGTTCACGCGCTGGAGGATGTAGCGGATGCGCTGCCCCGCCTGGTCCACCCAGATGCAGTAAGTGTCATTGATGTGGCCGCTGCCGTAGGAATAACCGTGGACAAAGTCGCCCCGGAGGTCAAACAGGGATGATACAGCCTTGAGATCGTGCATGGCTTGAACTTAGTTGAGCTTTTCAGGGTACACTCCCTGCTGGATCAGCTTGTTGATGCCTTCCACAACCATGGGCTTGTCGTCCGGATAGGTCATGCCGAACCAGTTGGAGGAGGTGGGAAGCACTTGGCAGTCCGCCCGGTCAGCGTGGATCAGGGCATCCACCACGGTGGGAATGAAGCATTCGCTCTTGGGTTCCTGGCCGTGTTCCTTCAGGAAGTCAATAAAACGGTCTTCCGTCAGCTCAATAAAGGAGGGGGAGAAGAGCCAGAAATTCATGGAAACAAGTTCGCCTGGGTCCACGGGCAGGCGTTCGCCCTTCAGGTTATTGCCGCGCACCACGCCGTCTTCATCAGCCTGGATCTTCACGAATTCCTCCACGCCGTCCAGCAGGCCGTCCTTGATGGAGCAGATGCCGCGGTTCACGTCGCCGTTGTCGGAAAGGGTGTTTTTCAGTGGATAACCGATCATGCCGTAATGGGCCTTGCCGGGTTCATCCGTGGTGGAGGTCAGGAACTTGGCGGCTTGGACAAAAGCGTCCGCACCATAAAAGTCATCTGCGTTCACGACGGCGAAAGGTTCCTTCACCACGTTGCGGGCGGCGCGCAGGGCGTGAGCTGTGCCCCAGGGCTTTTCACGGCCTTCCGGCACGGAGAAGCCTTCAGGCAGGTCGTCCAGGGACTGGAAAGCGTAATCCACTTCAATCTTGCCGGCAAAGCGACTGCCGACTTTTTCCTTGAAAATATCCTCAAAATCACGGCGGATAATGAATACCACTTTTCCGAAACCGGCCCGGATGGCATCATAAACGGAATAGTCAAGAACGACTTCTCCGTTGGGCCCCATCGGGTCAAGTTGCTTGAGACCGCCGTAACGGCTCCCCATGCCAGCTGCTAAAACAAGAAGTGTAGGCTTCATATACGCAGGTCATTATGACCAAGCCTCCCGGTTTGGCAACAGGAAAATGCCGGAAAACCGGAGAAATCCGCCCGTTAAAAAACGTAAGAGCACCAAAGGCCCAGCACTACTTTTTTAAAATCGTCACGCCCGTAGCCGCAATACCAGCCCAGGAAAGGCTCCACGCGCAGACTTCCGGAAACGGCCCACAGAATGCCCGTGCGCACCATCAGTTCCTTAAGTCCGTTCCTGCCCAGGTAATCATGGGAAAACCCCAGAGAAACCGTGTTCACCATGGCTATGGATTCACTCAGCAAAGGCTGCCAGGTGACGCCCCACTGGGAGTACAGGCCCTCCTGCCCGGAATCATACAGGAAAGACCCGCTGAAGGACCAGGACGGCATGGGATTCCACTTCAGGGACAAACCGGGTTCCGTCCCGCTTTTCAGCGGAGCGGAATCATACCACTGCCCGTTGACGAACAACCCGGCCGTGCATTCATCCGCCAGATAATATTGAAGTTCCCCATGCAGGGTGGTCTGGCTGAAATGGCGCCCCTGCCAGTTCCGGATGGCAAAAAGCTCACCGCTCACCGCCCACAAGTCGGACAGGGAGGCTCCGGTGGAAATCTGGCCTTCCACGGAATTGGGGCCCATCTTCTCCCCGCGGTGGATGTAGTCCGACCGGTAGCCGCCCAGCACCTCCCCACCCATGCGGATGGGGGAACGGCCGTCCACCTCCGTCAGCGGAGGGGGGCCGTCATACCCCTGCACCGCCTGCACGGCGCAGCACAGGATAATGGGAAGCAACCTCATGAAGGCCTTTTAACACAGGCCTCTGCATCACACCAACGCCAAAACGGTGCATGCACATTCTCCGGGCTTGGCAAAAGAGGGATCTGCCCTTACCCTCTCGCGCATGATTCATTTCACCCTGTTCGGGATACCCGTCTACATCCGCCCCAGCTTCTGGGTGGTGCTGGCCATCTTCGGCGGCGCTCTCAGCATCAACAGTGTGGAAGGCCTCATTTACCCGGCCCTGTTCGTCATTGCCGGCTTCATCGCCATCCTGTCCCATGAAATGGGCCACGCCCTGGTGGGCCGCAAACTGGGCGGCGGCCAGCAGACCATTGTTCTGGAGCTCTTCGGCGGCCTCACCAGCAGCCACGGCATGCAGCTGACGCGCGGAGGCAGGGCCCTGATGATCCTGGCAGGGCCCATGATGACCCTGCTGCTGGGCATCATCAGCCTGTGGATTACCTGGAACATCGTGGCTCCGGTCATGACGGCGCACAACATGAACCTGTGGGACCTGGCCCTCAGCCCCTTCCTGGCGGCGAGCATCTCCCCCCAGTTATACATCCTCTCCTGCCTCATCATGATCGGGGAATGGTGGACCATCCTGAACCTGCTCCCCATCTATCCCCTGGACGGCGGCCAGCTCATCGCCCAGTTCATCCGTTCCCCCAAAAAAGTATTCCTGACCGGCTTCATTACGGCCATCCTCATCGGGCTGCTCAGCTTCCAGCTTTTCCACGGCTACTTCATCCCCATCTTCATGGCCCTCTTTGCCTTCAGCAACTACAGGGAATACAAAAACGCCCCCTTTTAAACCCTTTTAAAATTTCTTTCACGGGCCTTTCCCGTCCATTCAACACACCATCCATATGTCTCAACAAACTGCAATCACCCCCACCCGCTCCCAGGACTTTCCCGAGTGGTACCAGCAAGTCATCAAGGCCGCCGACATGGCGGAAAACTCCGAGGTGCGCGGCTGCATGGTCATCAAGCCGTGGGGTTACGCCATCTGGGAACTCATCCAGAAAGACCTGGACCAGCGCTTCAAGGACACCGGCCACACGAACGCCTATTTTCCGCTCCTGATTCCGATTTCCTATCTGGAAAAGGAAGCGGAGCATGCCGAAGGCTTTGCCACGGAATGCGCCGTGGTCACCCATCACAGGCTGGAAGCGCAGAAGGATGAAGCCACCGGCAAGACCCGCATGATTCCCACCGGGGAACTCACGGAGCCCTTCGTCATCCGCCCCACCTCGGAAACCGTCATCGGCGCGGCCTTCGCCCGCTGGACGTCCAGCTACCGGGACCTGCCCCTCAAGGTAAACCAGTGGTGCAACGTGATGCGCTGGGAAATGAGGCCCCGCATCTTCCTGCGCACGGCGGAATTCCTGTGGCAGGAAGGCCACACGGCCCATGAAACCCGTGAAGAGGCCATTGAGGAAACCCTCACCATGCACAAGGTTTACGAAGACTTCCAGCGGGACGTGCTCGCCATCCCCACCATTCCCGGGGAAAAGACGGAGGCGGAACGCTTCCCCGGCGCGGAACAGACCTACACGGTGGAAGCCATGGTGCAGGACCGCAAGGCCATTCAGGCCGGTACCTCCCACTTCCTGGGACAGAACTTTTCCAAATCCCAGAACATCTGCTTTGCCGGGCGCGACAATACCCAGCAATTCGCCTGGACGAGCTCCTGGGGCGTTTCCACGCGTATGATCGGCGCGCTCATCATGATGCATTCCGATGACGACGGCCTGGTATGCCCGCCCCGCGTAGCTCCCCAGCAGACCGTCATCATCCCCGTCACACCCAAGGAAGAAAGCCGCCAAGCCATCCTGGACCATTGCGAGGAACTGGCGAGCACCCTCCGCTCCAAGACCTTCCACGGCCAGCCGCTCCGCGTGCTGGTGGACAGGCGCGACCTGGGCGGCGGCGCCAAGAAATGGGAATGGGTGAAGAAGGGCGTGCCCATCCGTCTGGAAATCGGGCCACGCGACCTGGAAAAAGGCTCCGTCTGCCTCCAGAGGCGCGACCTGCCCGTCCATGAAAAATCCTTCATTCCGGAAGCGGAACTGGTAAACACCGTCACGGACATTCTCCAGAACATCCAGGACACCCTGCTTCAAAAAGCCGTCGCCTTCCGGGACGCCCACATCCGCCCCGCCTCCACCCTCCGGGAACTGGAGGAAAACTTCTCCGGAGAAGGTGACGCAGACTGGCTCCAGGTGCCGTGGGACGGCTCACCGGAAGAGGAAGAGGAGCTCGCCAAACGGCTGCGCATTTCCATCCGCTGCATCCCCCTGGGAGAACTGGGCCGCGGAGAACCTACCCCCTGCATCCTCACCGGACGCATGACGGAACGCCGCGTCCTCTGGGCCAGAAGCTATTAACCTATCCATCTGATTTCCCCTTTCCACGGGACTGTTCCAGGGCCATGCGCCTCTCCGGGACGGTCCCGTTTTTTTATGGGAGGCGCCGCCAGGACACTCTTCCGGAATACGGCCGCGCATGGGCACAAATAAACAGCACCCCGGAGCAGCCGGCACCGACCGTCCGGCCCCTGCCGGGAAAACATGTAGCTGCCCTTTCATGTACGGCCCCATGCCTCCACCCGGAGGAACCAGGAATTTTTCTCTAAAAAAATCTTGCCAAATCCGGATACCTCTATATATTCTTTGCCACACGGACGCCGCAAGGCTCCGGTCATTCCAAGCGGATGTAGCTCAGGGGTAGAGCGCAACCTTGCCAAGGTTGATGTCGTGGGTTCGAATCCCATCATCCGCTCCATTTTTTATCAGCAGCCTGCTCCATCAAGAGCGGGCTTTTTTATTATTCCAGCGCTTCCGGAATTTTGCCGGGAAGAGCACTGGGAATGCACAGGTTCATTTCTGGTCTTACCCGCATTTCTATACGGGACCACTTCCTGAAAGCAGAAAATTGAGTTTGGATAACGGTAACGCTCCACAGTGGCATCAATTGCGTTCATTTTTCTTTTTTTGACTTCTTTCCTGCCCTGAACATCTTTTACATCATTTCATATACAACAGATATTAAAATATTTACGTCATAATAAAAAATAATCTGACTCAGTTTTTCCCTCCAGGAACTCGCCTTGAAACAAAACATGCCTGTTGACACCTCAATGTGTGTAATATTACACAGAATATACCAATTGAGAAATTACATAAATTCTAAATTTCTCTTTTCAATCATTAAAAACATGAACATTCATCATAAAAACAGTTTCGTGCGGCAGCGCCCGCTTAACCTCTCCATTGTTCCCTTCCAGCCTGTCCGGAAGAGTCTTTCCAGGACAGCACGCCAGGAAAGCGACACGGTGGAATTATCCTACTCACACGGCAAGCCCTCCACTTCCGCTGACGTCATGCCGCCCATCTGCCGGGTCTTCCAGCTTCCGGATCTTCCGGAAGACACGGAAGAATTCAGGCACACGGTCACGGCCTCCGGCCAAGTAGACGATTCAGTCACCATCACGGTGGACAACAATACGCAAAGTTCTTCCTCCGGCTCGCTCCATAATTTCTCCATGGAGTTCGGCAATCTTTCCGGCGGTTTTCATTGTCTGTTCGCAGAGCACCACAACATCAATTATTATCCGGACCCAACGGGCAATATTTCACTCATCAACGGCACTGTGGGTCCGTGCCCTCCCATCAGCATCATCCCGGATGAAAATGAAAAGGATGAATGCGAATGCTCCTGCGAAGGCGGAGAGGGCGATCAGGGCGGTTCCCCCTCAGGTCCACCTGCCCGCTCAAGCAACGGCTTGCCGTCTCTTGCCCCGAACAGCACTTCAGCCGGGGGGCGCGTCGCCCGGCTGGCAACCTTGCAGTACATGCGCTGGTCCGCCTCCTTTGGCGTCTTCCGGGGAATGGGAGGCATTCCTTCAGGACATCTGGAGATTACGGGATACCAGTATTCCGGCTCTCTATTGACGCCGGAGGGGCTGGCCTACCGCCATCCGGCAGCATCCGCCGTCCTCGTTCCGGAAGGCGGAATTGCTCCCAACCAGCCTTTCAGGGTCTATGAAGGGGGCAGCTTCACCAACTATGTGTGTGATGCCGATGGCCAGTCGGCCTTCGGCATCGGTTCCACTTCATCAGGGACCAACCGCGCACAATTCGTCACGGCACTGAGCCGGGAGGACAATGCGGCAACGGCGTTGCAGGAAGCCAGCTACCTCCGGGTCTCCAAGGTGGACGGCTCCGCAACGTTTTACCATCTGGATACGGGGCTCTTCGCAGGATATATCTCTCCGCAGAATTCCCTGCTGACAGCGGAAGATGCGGCAACCTGCCTGGTTCTGCTGAGAGAAGAAAACGGAAATCTTCGCCAGGTATGGAATTTGTGGGACGGCCTGGCCGATATCGTCCCTGCGGAAAACGGCTATTCCATTTCCCTTTATCTCCCCTCCCAGGTAACGGGCCGGGATCAAACAACCGGGCTTTATACGGTGACAGGCGAACCGTTCAGCATATTTGCCATCGGCGGCAATACAGAAGCCAAAACACTTACGGTAACTGAACGAAACCTGACCCTTCCGACCAGCGCGCCGCCTTTCACTACCACATGGACGGAAGTGGGAGGCGCCTGGCACATTGTCCTTGGCAACGGAGAGGACGCCGTCACCACCAGCCGCGTTAAAACAGAGCTGGAACCGCAGGGAACGTACCGGATGGTCACCACCGTCAGTAAGGGGGAAGATGTCGCCTCCAGGGTCGCGGAAGAATACCTGTCCCATTCCACGGGTGAGCTTTTGCTTTCCCGTACGGAAGGGTATGGCAGCCCGGAAGCTCAAACAACCTCCTATGAATACGATGATGCGGGCCGCTTGATTTCCATCACTGCCCCGGATGGAGGAACAACTACGTACCTCCATGATCAGAAGGGGCGTATCACGGTGGTCACGACGCCCTGGGCCGGAGGGCAGGCGCAACTGGAACAATTCACTTATCTGGATGACGGAAGCGCCTACAGCAATGAGCCCAGCCAGGTGGATCTTAACATGGTGGACTCTTCAGGCGTTCCGCACCTTCACCGCCGGGACCAATATTCCTACAGTGTAGCCAACCACGTCAAGAGAGTGGAAAAACGCAGTACCGCCAACGGCATCACCAGGCTGGAAGTAACGGAAACATGGCAGGGAGATGCGGACAATGCCTATGCCCGCGGACGGCGGCGGATGACGCAGGCAGCCAACGGGGTACAAACCTGGTATGACTACACGGCATCAACAGCCCACGGAGCGCTTTATTCCATCACCAGGGAAACGCGTATCAACGGGGAGCCTGTAGCCGGACAAAGCCGGAGAAGCCTCCAGTACATCACCCCGGAGGGCAATACGGTCCGGGAGGAGGAATATATTCTGGACAGCGAAGGGGCATGGCAGCAACTCTCCTCCGCTGATTACGAATTCGACGGACAAAACCGCTGGGTGAAACGCACACGGGGCAACGGACGTGTAACGGAACGGGCCCTGATGTGTGACGGGCGTCCCTTGTGGGAAAAGGATGAGGATGGCGTGCTGACCAGCTATTCCTACGACAATGCCAGACAACTCATTGAAACCATCCGTTCCGCCACACCCGCAACTCCGGAAACCATCACCAGCTACCGGCGGGATGCCCTGGGAAGAATTCTTGAAGAAAGGACGGATACCGGGGCCATGTCCGCCACACGCCGGACTACCCTCGACCTGCTGGGAAGGCCAGTCTCATCTACAGACATTCTGGGACGTACCACCACCTATGCGTACAGCGCGGACGGTCTGACAACCACCATGACCACCTCAGCCGGAGCCACGTTCATCACGACCAATTACACAGACGGCAGCGTGGCTCATGAAGTGGGGACGGGCCAGAGGGAGCTCTATCATATTTATGACTACAACGGAGGCCGCATCCGGGAAACCGTCAATCTGGCCGACCAAGCGACCATCCTCTCACAAAGGCTGGAAAACGGATTCGGAGAAACCGTCGTTTCCACAAGCCCTACCACGTTGAACAATACCTATCTTTACGAACGTACCAGCTACGATTCCAGGGGTCTGATCACGCAAAAGGGAACGGATGGAAAAGCGCCTATCCTTTATTCCTACAATGCCTTCGGAAATCTGGAAAAGGAAACCCTGAAACTGGCTGCTGCTCCCACGGTGGAAAACTCCGATATTACGGAATACTCCCATGCGGTAGAAAAGAGGGAGGACGGCGTCTACCGGGTGACCTCCACTTCCCGCTGCAATGGAAACGGCGGAACCTATACTGAAAGCGTGGCTGAACTTATCTCGGAGAGCGCGTCTATGGAGAGCAAGGTTTCCTCTGTCAATGCGCGGGGGAATGTCAGTATCTCCTGGACGGAATACGGCGAAGGGCCGGAGCGCATTCAGAAAAAAACCATTCCCGTTTCAGCCATCACGGCCATGGCCTCCGTCATGGACGGCTTCACCGTATCGGACACGGACCATTCCGGAATCACGACGACCGGCAGCCGGAGCCATACCGCTGACGGAATCACCTATACGCAAACTGACGGGCGTGGAAATACCGTGACCGTCATCACCGACATTGCGGGACGCCAGGTGTCCGTCACGGATGCCGCGGGCAATACAGCCACCACCGCTTACGACGCCAATTTTGACGAACCGTCTGCCATTGTTGACCATCTGGGCCGCACCACCTGTTATCGTTACGACATCCGGGGCCGCAAAACGGCGCAATGGGGCACGGGAGCCCAACCTGTCCTCTTCACTTATGACGATGCTGACAGGCTGACGGAAATGACGGCATTCCGCGCAGATGATCAAGAGATAGCCACGGACCCCGCCGGACGAACGGACGGAGATGCCACCCGCTGGGAGTACCATGATGCAACCGGACTGGAAGTGAAAAAAACTTATGCGGACGGAAATGCCATCATCCGCACTTACGATGCCTTCAATCGTCTCACCACGCGGACGGATGGACGAGGCATCGTAACCACCCACGCCTACGAAGCCGCACGCGGACTGCTCCTCTCGGAAAGCTACAGCGATACCACGCCCTCCAGAAAATATGCCTGGAATACGGTCGGCAAACTCACTGAGGCCGCGGATGATTCCGGCGTCTGGAACATCGCCTACAACCAGTATGGCAAACAGGAAAGCAGCACCTGGACGGAGGAAGGAATCATCCATCTGGTCTCCGAGCAGAGGGATGCTCTGGGGCGCAGCTCCGGCTACATCTATTCCAAGGGAGAAACTCCCCAGCAAACCACAGGCACCAGCTACGGCACGGACGGACGCATCGCCACCGCAAGCTTCACCCACGGGGGAGTGGAACAGGCCTTTTCCTACGGCTACCTGGAGGGGAGCAACCTGCTGCACACGCTGTCCCATCCCAACAATATCCTGCTCACGCAAACCTATGAAGAACACCGCAACCTTCCCGTCACCATGAATGCCACGAGAGGTGCAACGGATGTTGTTCTGAGAAGATATGACTATGATGCGGCGGGACACCCCGTCACCGGTAACTGCGCCAGAAAGGGAACCGCCCGGACCGACGGCTTCAGCTATAACGGACGGGGGGAACTCATGTCCACCACTCTTGGAACGGAAAACTACGGCTATACCTATGACAACATCGGCAACCGCAGAACGGCCCAGGAAATCGCGGAACAGTTTACCTACCAGGCCAACGGGACCAACCAGTACACCGGAATCTCGGAAAATGAAGAAATGCTCTTCTCTCCCACCTATGATGCAAACGGAAATCAGACGCTGGTAAAAACGGGCACGGGCATCTGGTCCGTCACTTACAATGCGGAGAACCGCCCTGTAAGCTTCACCAGCCAGGATGGTCAGACCGTCATGGAATGCGCCTACGACTACCTGGGCCGCAGAAACATGAAAAAAGTGACGGTTAACGGCTCCGTAACCCTGCACCAGCGGTATATCTACCGCGGCTATTTGCAGATTTCCTGCGTAGACGCGACCCGGAGCGGCCATCCGGCCCTGTGGCATATCGCCTGGGACCCTCGGGAAAAAATCGCTACGCGCCCTTTGGCCATCCAGAAGAACGGAACCTGGTACACGTACGGATATGATCTGGCCAAGAATGTCATGGAGGTATTCAACCCGCACGGCACCATCGTCACGGCCTATTCCTATGCGCCCTACGGAGCGGTGACCGCCACGGGGACCACCCAGCCTCTTCAGTGGAGCAGTGAGTTTTATGACTCCGAACTCGGCATGGTTTATTACAATTACCGCCATTACAATCCCCTGGACGGCAGGTGGATCAGCAGGGACCCCCTCATGGAAAAGGGAGGCCTCAATTTATACGGATTCGTGGAAGGCAAGGTACCATATGCAACGGATTATCTGGGGAATACAGGATTTACCGATGTATTCCCGCCGGACGGTCCCCCTTATTTCAATCCCGAAGAAGTGGACGAATGGCTCGGTTTGCCCATAACGCTAAACATATCCCTGAATAACGAAAAAATGAATCATTTTTTCCAAAAAGCTGTGACCAGAGCAGCCAATAGGCTGACTGCCGGTTACGGTACTAAAAAGCTCTGTGAATTAACCAGTGAAGCCGTCACTGAGGAATTGGAGAAAATGATGAAGGAAAGCAATTTCATGGATAACAATCCAGCTGAAATACGCATGAAACTAGGCGATTATCCAGCAGGAATTTCCCATACGATTCAAGAGATGGCTGGCATATTTAAAAATTCAAGTATCTCAGCCACCATGGCCTTTTCCCTCAGCGCTGAAATAAATGTTCCCTTATGCGGTCTGGGCAAAAAGCAAGTCGGAGGAAAGCTGTCGGAAACCCTCAACTGGACTGAGAAGGACGCGCTGTTCTCTCCGCAGGAGAGATTTCGGAGCAAACTTGGCTTGGTAAGCCAGCAGGATTTCGCGGTTAAAGCCGGATTGAAACTACTGGACTTGAAAGTAGGCCGTGTTAATATAACCTGTGATCTATCTGCCGGGGTCACGACTACGGATTGGAGAAAATTTACAACGCCCGTATCAGGTTCCCTCCAGCTGGAATATTCATTCTGAACACATTTGCCTTATCCCATAACATTTATTATATGTATCTATCAAAATTGTTGATATTGACATGCATCTTATGGATGAGCGGAGCCCAGGGCTCCCTCATCCCGGAGGCTGTGGAACCTGTCCGGAAAAAATCGCCCGCTCCCCGGCAAAACGATCCCGGAACGGACATTTCCTCATTCAAATACGGTATCTTGCTGGCCAATAATATTTTGCAGGATTGCAAGCAATTGAAAACCGTTCTCGGTTCCATTGCAGACCCGGAAACAGGAAAAAACCGGGAAGAGGAAATTTCCTTTCTTTGGGAACGTGCCGTGCTGAACAATGTTATTCTGGCGGACAGCATCCGGAACAATCCCGCAAAGTATGAAGCCACGAAAGATGAAGCAAAGGAGTTGTCCGCCGCCCTGGAAACAGTCAATCAGCAACTCAAGGATACATTGAACCAGCTGCGGGACCTGCAAAGAAGAAACCTGCTGGAAAATGAATTCGAGCTCATGCTTGAAACAAAGCGCTCCATCCTTGAGGGCCATCTGGACAAGCATAAAGCCTATCTTTCCGATCAGGACATCACCAGCGCTTTTGAGAAAAACAAGGGTTACCCCTGTCTGCTCCAGGGCTTCTTTGCGATGTATCGTGAAAAAGACACGGATGCGGCGGAAGCCCTCTTCCGGGAGGGTGCCCGGAAAGGAAGCAGGGAGGCGCAGCTCATGGAAGCGCTCAGCGCACATCCGGGCCCGCGCAAGATCATGGACGGCATCCTGGAGATTCTTCCACGGTTAAATGCGGCGGCGGCCAGGATCACGGACCAGAATACGGCGGAAGCGGATGAAAAGGACCTTGTCTCATTATTTGATTCCCTCGGATTTCAAATCTCCCTGCTCAACAGGAGTTCCTTGTCTGAAGAAGAATCTGAATATATGCTTCAAACCTGGGCGCCCGCCTATCAAAAATTGATGCAGCAGTTCCATCAGGAATGGAGCAGAATAAAATCATCCCAATATTTTGGAAATAAACATTTGGGAAAAGCCATCTCTGGCAAATCGGTATCCCTGAATGTGTCCATCAATTTGAAAACCCTTCTTGAACTGCAACCGGAATCATAGCAGCTGCAAGAAGAGGATGCACCCGCGTTCCCATATTTAAATGGCGCCCCCATTCATATTTATTCCAGCCTTTGGCGGCCCTGCGCCCCAGTAAAAATCTCCGGAACACCGGAAATGGGCTGCCGCAAGTGCATTCCATACCATCCCCAGGCCGTTTCTTCATGAAAGAGGAAACGGCCTGTTGCCTGTGACGGCATGGAATGCGGGCATCTGCTAAACATCTCCCCTTTAAAGGCGGAAAAACCATCTTTCCTATTCCGTCCGGTGAATATTTTGCCTGTATTCTCAGCTTTAATGCTCAAAAAACGCCAAAATAAAGCGGGCGCCTTTTTCATTCCATCCGCAAGGCGGTAACAGCCGTTAAGACAGACTCCAGGAGGCCTATCTGCATCATCCCTTCAACGAAACAGGGTTTCTTCTGGTCGTTCAGATAAGGTCGGTGTCGGCATTTCGATACGCCGTCCCAATTCTCAACCCGGAATAAACCAATGAACAATACGACCCAATCAGGTGCCTCTCCAACAGGGACCGTAACAACAAACAACGCTCCGGCGGTAAAATCCGCCCTTCGCATGGGAGTATTTACGCTCGCCATGATTAACGTTTCCGCGATTGTCAGCCTGCGCGGCATGCCTGCGGAAAGTACTTACGGACTCAGTTCCGTCTTTTATTATATTTTCGCTGCGGTCTTTTTCCTGGTGCCTGTCTCCCTGGTAGCCGCGGAACTCACCACGGGATGGCCGCAGAAGGGCGGCGTTTACCGATGGGTGGGTGAAGCCTTCGGCAAGAAGTGGGGCTTCCTGGCCATCTGGCTGCAATGGATTGAGAGCACCATCTGGTTCCCGACCGTCCTGACCTTCGCTGCCGTCTCCCTGGCTTTCATGGGACCCGGACAGCGATGGGATGAAGCGCTCGCCGCCAACAAGTGGTATGTGCTCATCGTCGTGCTGTGCGTGTACTGGGCAGCTACTCTGCTCAACTTGCGCGGCATGAAGACTTCCGCAGGCGTCACCAAATGGGGGACCATCATCGGCACCATCATTCCCGGCGCCATTCTAATCCTGCTGGGCCTGAGCTACTGGGCCGGGGGCAACCCGATTCTGCTGGACATGAGCTGGGACAAGCTGGTGCCGGACATGAGCAATTTCAACAACCTCGTTCTGGCTGCCAGCATCTTCCTGTTTTACGCAGGGATGGAAATGTCCGCCGTGCACGTGAAGGACGTCAATGACCCCGGCCGCAATTATCCGCTGGCCATTCTGATTTCCGCCATCATCACGGTGCTCATTTTCGTTCTGGGCACGCTGGCCATCGGCTTCATCATTCCCAATTCCCAGATCAACCTGGTTCAGAGCCTGCTGATTTCTTATGACAATTACTTCAGCTTCTTCGGTCTTGGCTGGATGAACTGGATTCTGGCGCTCGCCCTGGCCGTGGGCGTTCTGGCCCAGGTGACCGCGTGGGTGGGAGGCCCCTCCAAGGGGCTTTACCAGGTGGGTCTGGCCGGCAACCTGCCGCCCGTGATGCAGAAGCGGAATAAGAACAACGTCCAGATGGGCATTCTGCTCATTCAGGGCTGCATTGTCACCCTGCTTTCCATCATGTTCGTGATCATGCCTTCCGTGCAATCCGCCTACCAGATCATTTCCCAGCTGACCATCATCCTGTACCTCATCATGTACATGCTGATGTTCGCGTCCGGCATTTATCTGCGCTACCGGGAACCGAACACGCCCCGCACCTTCCGCATTCCCGGAGGCAAGACCTTCGGCATGTGGGTCGTCGGCGGCCTCGGCTTCCTGGCCAGCCTCGCAGCCTTCCTGGTGAGCTTCATCCCGCCCAACCAGATCACGGTAGGCAGCAATACCATGTATGTCGCGCTGCTGATCGTGGGGGCCTTCATCTTCGTGGGCATTCCCTTCATCATCCATGCGATGGCCAAGCCCTCCTGGAAGCGCCCTGTGCCTCCGGAAGACGCCTTCGAACCCTTCGGCTGGGAAAAGACGAACGGAACCCATTAATGATTCACTTCAAACTACAATAATCTCATGAGTGACATACCCACCAAGGAACAAATCCAGACGGCTCTGGATAACGCGTACGCCTACGCCAAAACCGTCCAGGGCGGCAAAAACGCCTCTTACATTCCGGTTTTGGCCCAGGTTCCTTCAGACCTGCTGGCGATCGCCGTGGTCACCGTCAACGGAGACCTGCTGACCGCAGGCTCCGCAGACACGCCCTTTGCCATTGAATCCATCTCCAAGGCCTTCAACCTGGCCTACGTCATGGACCTGATCGGCATGAAGGCCCTCCGCACCAAGATCGGCGCGGACCCCACCGGGGAGCCCTTCAACTCCGTCATGGCGATTGAACTGCACGGCGGCAAGCCCCTTAATCCCCTGGTCAACGCAGGGGCCATGGCGACGGTCAGCCTGGTCAACGGCTCGGACTCCGATGAAATATGGTCCAACATGATCCATAATTTCAATAACTTCGCCAATGCGGCCCTGACCGTGAACCAGGAAGTCTACAAGTCGGAAAGCGCCACCAACCAACACAACCGCGGCATCGCATGGCTGCTTGACAGCTACGGCTATTTTTACAATACGCCGCCCATGATCGTGGACCTGTACACCCGCATGTGCTCCCTGAACATCACCACCTCCCAGCTGGCGCTGATGGGCGCCTGCTATGCCAACGGGGGCGTCAACCCCGTCAGCAAGAAGCGGGTGGTGCAGGATATCAACGTTCCCCCCATTCTGGCGGAACTGTGCATGTCCGGGCTTTACAACTCCACAGGCGACTGGATGTACAAGGCAGGCATTCCGGCCAAGTCCGGCGTGGGCGGCGGCCTGGTGGCCGTGGTCCCCGGGAAGATGGCCATGGCGGCCTTCTCCCCGCCCCTGGACCCTGCCGGCAACACCGTTAAGGGCCAGGCAGCGCTTCAATCCATTATCAAGGAATTGAATCTGAACCTTTTCCGGAGCTGATCCGGGATGAGAAGGTAAACCCGCGGAGCCAAGATCCGAAAGGATTCCCGCGGGTTTACTGTATCCCGGCTCCACGGAATAACGCAAACGCCCCGCTCTCTGCACCTCCCGGAGGTGGACTGCATGGCGATGCCGTCTTCCATGACCTGGAACCCATGCTTTTCAGAAAAAGCGGCGTTCCTGCTCTCTTCAGGCGTGATTTCAATGTACAGGTAACCCCTGTATCTCTCCTTGACCATTTCCATCATTTTTCCCGCAATTCCCCTGCCGTGATAGTCGGGATGCACCAGAACATAATGCAGGCAACCATCTCGCTGTCGTCCAGCAACCGCACAAGTCCCACGAGCCGGTCGCCGTCCTACGCGGTAAGCACGGTGGACGAATTCATCAGGGCCTTGTGGAGCCGCGCCGGATACTGGCCGGAAATCCATCCAACGGACAGGAACAGTTCCTGCACTTTTTCCTTTGAAAACTTCTTTTCTTCCGTGTAAGCAATCATGTTCCCCTCCATGTCAGGCTGATAGCCGGAACGCGGCAATGACAGCCGCATGCCGGCAAAGGGCAACGTCATGTTATCGTCACCCCCATCGCCCCCCCCTATAAAGAGCCCAGGCCGCGGAGACAAGTAACGATCAGATGGATCGGCAGCCCATTTATCTCTTGCTGATTGAATGGCGCGTGGCTCCTGGACAGGCCCGGGCTTTTCTCCATGGCAGGTTCAAACCACCGTGCTCTTTTGGAAGGCAACCCTTTTGCAGAGCCGCAAAAGTTGTTTTTCCGGACTCTTTCCGCGTTTTAGGGGCTTGCTACCACAGCATTTTCCCCTAGAGTCTTTCCGGTATGCTTGAAGCCCTGCAAAACGCCTTTTTCCAGACCGGGGATGTGCTCACGTCCTGGCTGTCCGCCTTCAGCAGTTTCCTGTGGGGATGGCCTCTGCTTATCATGCTACTGGGCACGCACCTGTATTTAACGGTCATCCTGCGCTTTCCGCAGCGCTACCTGCTCAAGGCGCTGAAGCTCTACTTTGTGAAGGACCACACGGACAAGGGGGACATTTCCCCGTTCAGTTCCCTGATGGTGGCCCTGGCCGCCAACATCGGCGCGGGCAATATCATCGGCGTGGGGGTGGCGATTGCCGCCGGAGGGCCAGGCGCCATTTTCTGGTGCTGGCTGACAGGAGTTCTGGGAATGGCTACCCGGTATTCCGAAGGGCTGCTTGCCATCAAGTACCGCGTGGAAAACCCGGACGGAAACATGAGCGGCGGCCCCATGTTCGTGCTGGAGCGCGGGATGAAATGCAAATGGCTGGGGGTGGTTTTTGCCGTGTTCACGGCCATCGCCGCTTTCGGCATCGGCAACCTGACGCAGGGAAATGCGGCAGCGGAACAGCTCCATCACGCTTTTTCCATTCCCTCCTGGGGAACGGCAGCGGTGCTGACCATCCTGACGGCCCTGGTGATGCTGGGAGGCATCCGGAGCATTGCCAAGGTATGCGCCTTTTTCGTCCCGTTCATGGCGGTGATCTACATCGTAGGCTGCGTGTACATCCTGGCCGTGCAGTCCCATTACGTTCTTCCGGCCATCCGGTACATTCTTGATTGCGCCTTTACGGGGGAAGCCGCCGCCGGAGGCGTGGTGGGAGCCGCCGTCATGACGGCCATGCGGACCGGCGTGGCCCGGGGCCTTTTTTCCAATGAAGCCGGACTCGGTTCCGCTGCCATAGCCTCCGCCGCCGCACAGAACCGCAACCCCGTGCGGCAGGCGCTCATCTCTTCCAGCGGCCCGTTCTGGGATACGGTGGTCATCTGCGCCCTGACGGGCATCGTGCTGACCACCAGTATTCTCGCCCACCCGGACATTTCCTCCAGTGACGGTCCACGGCTCACCACCCTGGCCTTCAGCAAAATCCCTTATGTAGGCTCCCCGCTCCTGACGGTCAGCCTCGTCACCTTTGTGGTCTCCACCATTCTGGGCTGGTCCTACTTTGGGGAAAAGGCCCTGGAGTACCTGGGCGGCATCCGGCTGATCACGCCCTACCGCGTCATCTGGGTGGCGGCGGTCTTTACCGGCTGCGTCTCCAAGATAGACCTGGTATGGGTCTTCGCAGACTGCGCCAACGGGCTGATGGCCCTCCCCAACCTCATCTCGCTGCTCGCCCTTTCCGGAGTGCTTGTCCAGCAAACGCGGTACTACCTCTGGCAGCACAGGCTGGACGATTATGACGAATCTCACATTCCGGAAGGCAAATAACGATTTTTTTAGATTCAGATTCAAATAATTCTTGCCTTTCGGCCTCCGGTGGTATTTACTTCGCCGCGCAGTCCCTGCAAACCTAAAAGTCGCGTTCGTCTAGCGGTCTAGGACTCCCGCCTTTCACGCGGGCAACACGGGTTCGAGTCCCGTACGCGATGCCAGCTTTACCGCCGCAGCAGTTACGATGCTTCCACTCTCCTTCTCTTGGGAAAGCATATTGGAAAAACGTAATGGCTGCGGTTTTCTTTTGGTCCGGTTCCGCCTGATATGGAAAGGGGCGCCGGGATGGCCGGACGGGGTATCCCCTTCCTTTTCAAATGCCGGAACATGTCTTACATCCCCCGGATTTGACTTCCAGAAAGCCTTGTTATCTTTTAAAATTTCTCACACGCAAACGCCATGGATTACACACCTCTCATTGAAAAACGCCGCCAGCGCCTGGAAGAATTGGAAACGGTCATTGCCGAACCGGATTTTTTCAATGACCAGAAGCGGGCTTCGGAAACCATGAGGGAGCACCGCCGCCTGAAGGAACTGATGGAAACGTGGGATGCCCTGCACGCCACGGAACAACAGCTGGCGGACAACCAGGAACTGGTGAGGACGGATGATCCGGAACTGGCGGAGCTGGCCTCCCTGGAGATTCCGGAACTGGAAGCCGCTCTGGAAAAGTTGCGCAGCGACGTCCAGTACAGCCTTCTACCCCGTGACACCACGGAAGACCGGGACGCCATCATTGAAATCCGCGCCGGAACGGGCGGGGATGAAGCGTCCCTGTTTGCAGGAGACCTGCTGCGGATGTACCAGCGCTTTGCGGAAGAACGCGGCTGGCGCTTTGAACACCTGGAAAGCAGCCCGTCCGACGTTGGCGGGTTCAAGGAAGTCGTCTGCCGCATTGCCGGGGATGAAGTATTCCGCTTCCTGAAGTATGAGGGCGGCGTGCACCGCGTGCAGCGCGTGCCTGCCACGGAAACGCAGGGGCGCATCCATACCTCCACCGCCACCGTGGCCGTGATGCCGGAAGCGGAGGAAGTGGACATTGAAATCCGTCCGGAAGACCTCCGCATTGAAGTATGCCGTTCCGGAGGCGCGGGCGGCCAGCATGTGAACAAGACGGAATCCGCCGTTCAGATCTGGCACATTCCCACGGGCGTTTACGTCCGGTGTGAGGAGGAACGCAGCCAGATGAAGAACCGTGAAAAAGGCATGAAGATTCTGCGCGCCAAGCTTTTTGAAGCCAAGAAGCGGGAAGAGGCGGAAAAATACTCCGCCGCACGCCGCAGCCTCATCGGGTCCGGAGGCCGTGAAGAAAAAATACGTACGTACAACTTCCCGCAAAACCGCCTGACGGACCACCGCATCGGCTACACTTCCCACAATCTGGACGGCATCCTGATGGGGCAGATGGAAGACCTGATCATGGCCCTGCAGCATGCGGAAATGCAGGAACGCCTGGCGGAGGCCGGCATGTCCTAACCTTCCACCCCTTTTATGAAAACCTTACTGGAAGTTCTTCAGTCCGGCACGGATTACCTGGCCCGCCAGGGCTGCGAGGAGGCCCGCGCCACCATGCAGCACCTGATGGCCCATGTCCTGCACTGCAACCGTACGGCTCTTTACTCCCAGTTTGACAGGCCCGTTGAAGAAACGGAACTGGCGCCTCTGCGCCAGCTGCTGAAACGCAGGGCGTCGGGAGAACCGCTGCAGCACCTGCTGGGCACCACGGAATTTTTCCGGAGGGATTTCCTGACGGATGCGCGTGCCCTGATTCCGCGCCCGGAGACGGAAGAACTGGTGGAAATGGTGCTGAAGAAGATTCCGCCCCGTCCGGTACGCGTGCTGGATATGGGCACCGGCTCCGGCATCATTGGCATCACCCTGGGGCTGGAACTGAAGGAACGCGCCAGGGAAGTGGTGCTGGCGGACATTTCCCCGCAGGCGCTGGACCTGGCGCTGGAAAACGCCATGCGGCTGGGAGCTCGGGTTTCCACCATCCAGACGGACCTGTTTGAAAACATCTCCCTGGAAAAACCTGCCCCGCATCCGCAGGAAACTGATTCTTCCGGGTGCGCCCCGCAGGAGGAAAGGAACCAGGTGGAGCAGGAGACACGCTTTGACGTCATCGTGGCGAACCTTCCCTACATCGCGAACGGAGAAGAGCTCGCTCCGGAGGTCATGAAAGACCCGCACACGGCCCTGTTCGGCGGCCCGAAAGGCTGGGAAATCATGGAGCGTTTTCTGGCCCGCGCGCGAGATTACCTGAATGAAAACGGTTTTGTAGCGCTGGAAATCGGGTATGACCAGGCGCCCACCGTGACGCAGATCATGGACGGCTATGGCTATAATTACATTGAAGTGCTGAAAGACATGAGCGGCATCGCCCGCTTCCCCTTCGGCTATCGTTAACGTTAACCTCCCCCTCCTTTCACCCATGCAGGCGGCTCGCATCCTGGTTGACGGACAAAGCGATCTGGTGCTGGATTACGGCATTCCGCCGGAGGCCGGAAATGTGAAACCCGGCTGCCGCGTCCGGGTTTCCCTGCGCAACAGGACGGCCACCGGCACCGTCCTCACGCTGTCCGAACCGGCCCCCGCCTGGAAGGACAAGCTCAAGCCCATTCTGAAACTGATTGACCCGGAACCCCTGATTTCCCCGGTCATGATGAATCTGGCCTCCTGGGCGGCGGATTACTATTCCGTGGCTCTGGACCAAATGATCCGCTGCCTCCTGCCGGAAACCGTCCGGCAGGAAAATACGGCGGAGAAAATGCGCAAAATGGTGCATCTGGAAAAACGTCCGTCCCGTGAAGAACTGGATGCCCTGTACCGCAAAGCTCCGCGGCAAGCCCGGATACTGGACTATTTCTCCTCCACGGAACAACTGGAAGCCCCGCTGGCGGAATTCGGCACCGGGGCGCTGAATATTGCCCGCAGCCTGGAAGCCAAGGGTTTCATTTCCCTGAAGGAAGAATCCGTCCACCGCGATCCCAGCACGGGGGAACAATTCGTCCCCAGCCAGCCGATGAAGCTGAATCCCCAGCAGGAAAAGGCGCTGGAAGAAATCACGGCGATGTGTGCGGCGGAACAAAAAAAACCGGTGCTGCTGCAGGGGGTTACGGGTTCTGGAAAAACGGAGGTTTACCTGCAAGCCGTCTCTGATGTGGTAAAATCCGGAAAATCCGCCCTGATCATGGTGCCGGAAATCTCCCTCACGCCCCAGACTGTCCAGCGCTTCAAATCCCGCTTTGCGGAACTGCCCTCCTCCGTAGCGGTCCTGCACAGCCTTCTGTCCGACGGGGAACGGTTTGACGAATGGCACGCCATCCGTTCCGGAAAGGCCCGCATCGTCATCGGTCCCCGTTCCGCCGTCTTCGCCCCCTTGCAGAATCTGGGGCTGGTGATTGTGGATGAGGAGCATGACGCCTCCTACAAGCAGGAAAGCTCCCCCCGCTACCACGGGCGGGACCTGGCCGTGCTCCGCGCCCATCTGGAGGACTGCGCCGTCGTCCTCGGCTCCGCCACCCCATCCCTGGAAAGCACCCACAATGCCCTGACCGGAAAATATGCCCTGGTGAAATTGACGGAACGGGCGGACGGCCAGCAGCTTCCCCTCATCCGCATTCTGGACATGAAAACGGAGGGCAAGAACAAATCCGGCCCCAACGTCCTTTCCGAACGGCTCCGGATGTCCATTGACCGGAGGCTGGACAAGGGGGAGCAGGTTATCCTGCTGCTGAACAGACGCGGCTTTGCACGTTCCATCCAGTGCCCGGACTGCGGCCATGTAGTCACGTGCCTGCACTGTTCCCTCCCTCTGACCTACCACCGCACGGAGGACCGCCTCATCTGCCACCTGTGCGGGTTCAAGGCGCTGCCTCCCCGCGCGTGCCCGGAGTGCAAATCCGCCAATATCCTGCTCCAGGGATACGGCACCCAGAAGGTGGAGGAAATCCTGCGCCGCACTTTCCCCGCAGCGCGCATCACGCGCGTGGACGCGGACGTGGCGCGGAAGAAAAACGCCGTCAGAACCATCCTGAACCAGTTCCGTTCCCACAAGATAGACATTCTCCTGGGCACCCAGATGATCGCCAAGGGGCTGGACTTTCCCAACGTGACGCTGGTGGGCGTGCTGAACGCGGACCTGGGGCTTTACATTCCGGACCCGCGCGCCGGAGAACGCACCTTCCAGCTCCTGACGCAGGTGGCGGGCCGCGCGGGCCGCGGTGACCTCTCCGGGGAAGTCATCATCCAGACCTTCACGCCCCAGTCCCCTTCCCTGCAATATGCACGTCACCATGATACGGATGGCTTCGCGGCCCAGGAGCTGGAAATGCGCCGCGCCTTCGACCTTCCACCCTTCACGCACATCGCCGTGCTGACCATACGTTCCCAGCATGAAAACATGGCGGAATTCGCCACGCGCACGCTCGCCGCACGGCTCCGCGGCATGCTGCCCCCCCCCGCCACGATGACGGACCCCATGCCGGCACCCATTCCCCGCGCACACGGCCAGTTCAGATTCCAGATCACGGTCAAGGGGCCGTCCGCACGCATCCTTTCGCGCACGCTCCGGAAACTGGTGCAGGAGGCCGGACTGGGGGATGACCTGACGGCCGTGATTGACGTGGACGCCATGTCATTCATGTAAGCCGCCTTGCCAAAGCCGGACGGGCACATTAAAATTCCGGCACAACGCAACTTACGATCATGCTGCTTCATTTTTACAAAATGACGGGAGCCGGAAATGACTTCATCATGGTGGACAACCGTGACCTGGGTCTTTCTTCCGTGCTGGACAAGGAAACCATTGAAGCCCTGTGCGACCGCCGCTTCGGCATCGGCGCGGACGGCCTGATTGCCGTGGAACCTTCCCGGGGCAACGGGGGAGCCGTGCGCATGCGCTACTACAATGCCGACGGTGGAGAGGCGGAAATGTGCGGCAACGGAGCCCGCTGCTTCGGCAACTTTGCCGCGGCCCTGCTCCGTCATGACAAATCCGTTCCCCTTCCCTTTGAAACGATGGCCGGCATCGTGACCGCCTCTTTTGAAAAGGACGGGAATGTGACCATCAACCTGACGGACCCCCACTCCCTGCAGCTGTTCGTCCTGAACGCGGACCCGACCGTTGGCGCGGACGTCCATTTCCTGAACACCGGCGTTCCGCACGCCGTAGCGTTCCTGGAGAATCTGGACGGTCTTGACATTCCGCGCCTGGGAGCCTACCTGCGCTATCACGATGCCTTTTCACCAAAAGGCACCAACGCCAATTTTGCCAGAATCCTGTCTCCCGGGCACATCGCCATACGCACGTATGAACGGGGCGTGGAGGATGAAACGCTGGCCTGCGGAACAGGGATGACCGCCAGCGCGCTGCTGCACGCCATACTGACGGACGCTCCTTCCCCCATCCGGGTGGACGTGGCTGGCGGAGACACGCTTAAAGTCGGCTTCCAGCGCATGGGGGACCACTTTACCCACGTCACCCTGACCGGTCCGGCGGACCTTGTCTTTACCGGAGGCATTGAACTCTGAACCAGCTCCTGCCGGACAAGCGGCGGCGCTCTTCTGCATCAGAGATTCTGTTTGTTCAGCAGGGAACACTCCGCCTTCACATAACCTCCGTAATTATTGCAGAAAGCCTTGTACACGGCGGGCCCCATGTTCGTTTCGCAATAATACTTTACGGTGATGGAGTCCTTCCCGCGCTCCACATCCAGAAAACGGGAGGACAGCAGCACCAGGTTGGCCTGGTAATGCCACAGGGCCATGTCACGCGCCATCTCCTCCTGGATCGTCTCACAAATGAAACTCTCCGGTGGAGGGAACAAAATGGCGCTGACAATTCCGATCAGGCAGATTCCCGGAAGCACTCCCAGGGCAAGCACCCCGTGGCATTTCCTGGCAAGGGGGATACGGCTGGGAAACTTCCGGCGGATGATAAAGCGGACCAGGTAACCCGCCAGCAGCATCACCGGAAAGGAAACGTTCACAAACTCAAAGGCCAGGCTCATTCCCCCCAGGGCAATAAAGCCGATGGCCTTCCACACCTTCCTGTAAACCGGAATGCATGTACAGAGAAACACGTACAGGATGTATCCCAGCAAGCAGAGGAAAGGCAGAATCACTCCGGTAAACATATGCTCCACCATGCAGTCCCATGGATATTCCCTGCTGGGGCAGCAGGCCTCATGAAAAAACATGCATATGATGCTCAGGAACACCAGCGCGACCAGAAGAATAGCCTTTATTTTTCTGGATTCATAAAGAAGCCACAGTAAAACCACGATGAAAGGAAACAAATAACAGCCGATACTGCTGAATACCGTGGATAACAGGGGAATGTGCGGGAAGAAATGCATGGCTTGGAAATGGATAAATGCCCGGTTAATGTAACAAATGGATATCGGCGACTGTGGTCATGATAATTGGAAATAAGACAAATTCAAACATTCGTTTTCAAATAATGAAGAAAAAATCACATTCTTCTCATAAAAAACCGTCCGGAAGGACTACGAAACTTGACAAAACAGACTCATGAAAAGGATAATAACGCCCTCATGAAGCTCCCTTTTCTCTTCCCGGCAGCCGCCATTCCGGTTCTCTGCTGCCTGTCCCAGTGCGCCCGCAAGCCGCTTCTGCCGGAATACACTCCCCTGTGCTCCGGAATGGTCCCCGGGGACCAAGCCTCCCGGGCCCTGCAGCCCGGAGAAAGAAGAATCTACCGAGTTGGACCGAAAGGAGGCGTATATTACATCAATTCCCACAATAAAAAAGTTTACATCAAATCCAGGCGGACTCAATAGAAGACCGTTCCAGCCCTTCGTTCCTTTCCAAAAGGGAAACAAATAATTATTCAAACGCGCCCGTCTTTTATTTTTGAGAAAATATTCCGTTTAAAAACTCGCCCGACTTATTTTCTTCTTGCCAAAACGGGAGAGGGCGGCTAATGTTTGCCGCACCACAACATTAAATGGTGTCGGTAGTTCAATGGTAGAGCCCCAGATTGTGATTCTGGTTGTTGCGGGTTCGAGCCCCGTCCGACACCCCATCCCTTTCCTTTATAAAAAAGAGCACCTAGGTGCTCTTTTTTACTATCCAGCCCCGTCCCGCATGCGCAATCCAGAATTCGTCAAAGCCGCTTTTTCCGCCATTGCACCGCGCTATGTGGCCACCAACCATGTGCTGAGCATGGGCGTGGACCTGCTGTGGCGCCAGCGCGTCGTCCAGCTTGTTTCCGAATGGAAGCCTGAACGTCTTCTGGACCTGGCTACCGGAACGGGAGACCTAGCCCTGGCCATTCTGAACGCGATGCCGGACATCCAGCTGACCGGCTCCGATTTCTGCCAGCCCATGCTGGACGTGGCGGCCAGGCGCGGGCTGAACAACCTGGTCTGTGCAGACGCCATGAACCTGCCCTTCCCCTCCGCCTCCTATGACGTGGTCACCGTGGCCTTCGGCCTGCGGAACATGGCCAGCTATCCGGACGCCCTGCGGGAAATGGGCCGCGTGCTGAAGCCCGGGGGGCATCTGCTCATTCTGGACTTCTCCCTGCCTGAAAACCTGTTGAAAAGCCCTTACCGGCTTTATCTGCACCGTGTCCTTCCGGTCATCGCGGGATGGATGACGGGGCACCGGGAGGCTTATGACTACCTGGCGGACAGCATTGAAGCCTTTCCCAGCGGAGAGGCCATGATTGACCTGCTCCGGGAATGCGGCTACGGCAACATGACAGCGGAACCCCTGAACGGAGGGATCGCCAGCATTTACACGGCCCAGCGATGAGTGCGGGAGACGCGAGAGAAGGCATCATCCGCGGCAGGGCGTCACGCGCCCGGCTGGGCGGAAAGCTTGCCGGGCTGTCCCTGCCGCGCCAGATTGCCGTCATTGCCTTCTGGCCCTTCCTGGAACAGCTGCTGAGCTTCTTCGTCACCTCGTCCGACCTCTTCATTGCCACCAAAATCGGGCTGGACGCCCAGGACACCATCAACATTTCCGACGGCATGGGCGCCGTCGTCTTCCTCATGTGGTTCGGCTTCGTCATCCAGGGGTCCATCATGATGGGGGCCACGGCCATCGTCTCCCGCATGACAGGAGCCAGGGACTACCCCCAGGCGCAGCACAGCCTGCACCAGGCTACCATGCTGGGCCTCCTGGCGGGCGTCATTTCCTGCGGCCTGCTCTTTGCATGCAGCGGTTTCCTGGTCACCCACGTGCTGACCATGAATGAGGCCGCACGGGCCTACGCCCTGCAATACGTGTACGTAGCCGCGTTCGCCGCACCGTTCAGCGGCGTAGTTTTCGCCATCAATGCCGCCCTGCGTGGCTCCGGAGACACCCGCCTGCCCTTCTGGATCATGATGAGCGTAGGCATCCTCAACGTCATTTTCAGCGTCACCTTCGTCTTTGCGGACGCCCCGCTGGGCGGCTGGCGCATCGGAGGCATTGCGGCGGGCACGGTCTGCGGCTACGCCATCAGCATGTGCGTGCTCCTCATCATCATGCTGAGGCGCAAGAAGAAAATATTTGCGGGACGGCAGAATGACTCGCTGGAAGAACTCGTCAGGGAAAACGGAGAGCACTATGCGCCGCCCCTGTACCTCAACTTTTCCAGCCTGTGGCCGGACATGGGCATGCAAAAACGCATCCTGAAAATCGGACTGCCGCAGGCCGTGGAAGTCTTCGGCATGTGGGGCATCCAGATGTTCTGCCTCTCCATCATCAGCGAGCTGCCCATCAAGGGCGTGCTGGGCGTCCACAACATCGCCGTGCGCATTGAATCGCTCAGCTTCCTGCCCGGCTTCGCCATCGGCATGGCGGCCTCCACCCTGGTGGGGCAGTACCTGGGCGCGCGGAACGCGCTGATGGCCCGCATCACCATCTGGAAATGCATGCGGTACGCCATCATCTTCATGACTGCGCTGGGGGTGCTCTTCTGCGCCTTCCCCTCCCTCTTCATGGAGATATTCTCCAACGGGAACATGACCCTCATTGACACCGGCATCCCTGTGCTGCGCACCATGCTGCTGGTGGAACCCTTCTTTGCCGCCTGCATCGTCATGAAAATGTCCCTGCGCGGCGCGGGAGACACACGCAGAGTCATGTTCATCTCCTACGGCATCATGGGATTCTTCCGCGTCGTCTGCACCTGGGTCTGGTTCAAGCTGGCTCCGGAAACCATGACCCTGTGGGGCATCTGGCTGCTCTTCGCCTTTGAAATGGCCGTCCAGTCCACCATCCTCTACAAAATCGTCAAGGGCCGGAGCTGGACGAAACTTCAGGTCTGACCTTCCCGGACGCCTTTCCAGGCTACGCGCAAATCCAAAACGTGATGCCTGCATAAAAACTTTGCCCTTCCCGCCAAATTCTGCTATCGTCTTTCCACGTTGTTCCTCAACGGGCTCGTAGCTCAGCGGTTAGAGCAGGGGACTCATAATCCCTTGGTCGTAGGTTCGAACCCTACCGGGCCTACCATTTCAACCCTCTCAATTTAAAAAATTGCGAGGGTTTCCTTTTGAAAATCAACCCACACGGCAAAAGTGCTTCGCCCTGAAGACGGACCATCACAGAATTGATGGCACAGGTAAATAAATAGGACGCTTTCCGAAGAAAGAGTCCCTGGTTAATAATTCCCGGATATCTTATCAAATATGGGGCTTGAGGGTATTCTTGAGTTGAGCCATGGAGCCTTCCGTCAGCAACCCGCCATAAATGACAAGTTGATAAATGGATGTATCCGGAAGCCTGAAGTCAAACGTGATTCCATTTGCCTTGGGCATGTTCTTCCCGTCAGCATCGTCCGTGGCCCGGGCATGCATGCTGGTCCAGACAGGGCTCAGGGCATCCGGAGCAAAGATGGGCATGCGCACAATACGATTATTTACCGTGTCCCCCACTCCGAAATACGGTTCATAAAGCACTCCCGTACCATGACCGCCGGGAGGAGCGAAGCAAAGCTGAATGCATGACCAATCATCGGAATTAAAGTTTCCAAATGATTCCCACGGCTCGTCATCCTTAAGGAATTTTTTGACTTGGACCGTGGGTGAAGTCGGATCCAGCAGCATCAGGCGCGCTGTATCAATTCTTTCGTCAAAAGTAGAAGAATCAAGTTGGAGAAGGATGGTATCCCTCGCCACAAAAGATGCTGTACGCATGGCGGCCAATGGAACACCTCTCATGGCAACGGTAATGCCGCTGCAATTCCTGAAAAATGATGGAGGCATCGGCATGGATTGCAGACAGGCTCCGTGAGTGGTAAGAGTACCGTCACTTCCTTTCAGAGTGGCAACCACATTATTGGGGATGCCGTACTGGTTTTTGGTTTCTTCGGGAACAAAGCCATGCCATGTCCACGTTTTTGCATCATCGGTTACTTCTGTAGTGTCGATGTCGAATGCCGCCAGCAAAGGGGCAGCTTCATTATTTGTACTTCCCAAATTGATCGGGTATGGTCGTATTGTAGCCATTCATGAGCCAAAGCAACCATCATTTATTCTGTCAAATATTGTAATTTATAATTTTCACAGAATAAAAACCTTCAATATATGAACAGGAAAGATACGCCAATCTTCCAGTCCGGAATATGGGAAAACCTGCGTTCCTTGAAAGCTGTTCGCACTGAAAAAGCAGGAAAATCCAACAGAAGTCCGGATCAAGGAAAAGATATCACGCGACAACTTCTTCTTCCGGTTGAGATTTGAGATTCCCTTGCTTCAACAAACAATAGGAAATGAGGAACCGGAGATATTCGCGCCCGTTCATACCTCCCATGTTATTTATTTCCTCCTGAAGGATTTATTGTTTTAGGGCATCTTCTACTTTATGGAGCGCGGAGGCACGCATCCAGACTTTCTCCCTCTTCAAACCGGCAGTAGGCAATTCAATGCTCCCTACCGGATGGTTTAGGAACGGTGGAGGAGTCTTGTACTCCATTTTTTCCAGATAGTTTTTTCGCGGTTGCTCAAATTGCGGATGAAAAAATCCCTGTAGTTACTCGCCCACAGCCCGTTCCCTCTTTTTTTCACTTGCTCTACGGGAGAGGTAAAAATCTTAATCAGGGAAGCAATCATCTTATCTTCCTTTTCCTGCTGCCTTTCAATCTGCCAGGGGAGCCGCTTGGGTTCAGCCATCATAGCGCGCCATAACTCATCGTCCTCATTGATTTTTCTAATTTCCGCCACAACTTCATCCAGAGAAGAATACCGGTGGCAATTGATAAATGCCCTGGGATTATACTCCTCCTCAATCATTGGATTGCCCCAGTAAATGGGAATGGAATGGGCCAAAAAGCTTGTAATGATTTTTTCCGTGGAATACCCGCGATACCATGCATTTTCACACGCAATGGAAAACTTATAGTTTTTTTTCAGCAGGATGCTGCCAGTGAGCCAGTCGGCGGATTCCCTGGGAACGGAACAAGGCATATTATTCAAATGCTTTCCTATGGAGTCGATTTTCTTATATTCAGAAAGCCGAGAGAACAATTGGATGCGGTACGGATGCCCCTCCCCATGAGAATAGATATAGCTGCAGAATCTGCCTTTCCCGCGCAGTATATCATCCACACGTTCCAATGACAGTTGATCCGCCTGAACGCGATAGGAGGATAGAAAAGACATTTCCAGCACGCGGCCCTCAAGATCGGATGGATCAAATCCTATATGGTAATCAAATAAATTCAAATCTGGAGCAAGAGCTTCACCCAATACATCCATGATGGTGATTTTTCCTACAGAGTCCTGTAAAAATTGAAGGTATGACTCCTTGGATGATGTATACAACCAAGGAAAGGCGACAAGAAAATCTGCGCCGTCCCTGTCAATTTCCAATTCAAGAATAGATGGATCTATTTTTTTGAAACGACATAAAAAATTGTCGATCTGCCATTTCTCGGCGCCCTGCATAAACCCGATTTTTACTTTCATCCCCTAAGTTCTCCAATGACCACGCATTATACAGGCCCATGTGGTCTAGTCAACCGGCACGGCAAAATCTAACAAACTTATATTCACCAATAATTGAACACTAATTATTTCCATCCATTTTCAAAGCAACCTCATACTTTCCAATTCACTAGGGGTTACCCATCCACTGCGCTTTTTTCTCTGCATGAAAGATTGTTCAATCATCTGGGGAATACCAAATTGAAGCCCACTAGCCAACGATGAATGAAAACCTCACCATATCTTCCTGCTTCATGCTGAATTCATGTTTTTCCATAGAATTTCCCCTTATTACACCATGCCGCCCGGGAAGACTGCGGAGAGTTCCCGGGCGGCGAGGCTTACGCATGAATGGCCTGCACCATGGCGGACAAGTCGTCATCATACACGAACTTGCACTGGTCTCCACGCTGCTTGAACAGTTCAAACAGGCGCGGCATGTCCGTATCCGGGATGGAGTAGCCCAGCGCGTTCAGGCGCATTTTCACGGCATGCCTTCCGGAATGCTTGGTCAGGGGCAGTTCCGTGGCTCCCCAGCCGATTTCCTCCGGGTCCATGACTTCATAGGTGCTCCGGTTCTTCAGAACGCCGTCCTGATGGATGCCGGACCCGTGGGCAAAGGCGTTTGCCCCCACCACGGCCTTGGAACGGGAGACGGACAGGCCGCTCATGGCGGCCACCATGCGGCTGATCCTCACCAGTTCCCTTGTCCGGACTCCGGTCCGCACGCCGGAAAAGAAGTCGGGCCGGGAGTGGAGCGCCATGATGACTTCCTCCAGCGCCGTGTTGCCCGCCCGTTCCCCGATGCCGTTGATGGTCCCTTCCACCTGCTGCGCCCCGGCGCGGACGGCCGCCAGGGAATTGGCCACGGCCATTCCCATATCGTCATGGCAGTGGACGGACAGCTTGGCGCGGTTTACGTTGGGCACGTTGGATTTCAGGTAGGAAATCAGGCGGTAGTATTCCTCCGGCATCGTGTACCCCACCGTATCCGGAATGTTGACGATGGCGGCGCCCGCATCAATCACGGCCTCCACAATCTCCGCCAGGAATTCCAGTTCCGTGCGGGAGGCGTCCTCCGCGGAGAACTGCACTTCCCCGCATAATCCGGACGCCATGGAGACAGCCTTGACGGCCATGTCCCTGATTTGCCCGCGGCTTTTTTCCAGCTTGTATTTCCGGTGGATGGGGGAAGTGGCCACCACCAGATGGATGCGCTCCCGTTCCCCGGCGGCCTTCAACGCTTCATGGGCGGCCATGATGTCCTTTTCCACGCAGCGGGCCAGACCGCAGACGCGGCTTCTTTCCGTGCGTTCCGCCACCGTCCGGACGGCCTGGAAGTCGCCTTCCGAGATGACGGGAAAGCCCGCCTCAATAATGTCCACTCCCAGAGCTTCCAATTGCATGGCCACCTGTATCTTCTGTTCCACGGTCATCGCCGCGCCGGGGCACTGTTCCCCGTCTCTCAGCGTCGTATCAAAAATGTGTATATGTTCTTTCATTACAGTAAAAATGTTAAGGGTTCGTTCCTTAGGAAACTGCGCATGGAAAAATATTCCGATGGAGAAGTCATTCCTTTTGCGCAACAATCAAGACCAGCCGTTCACTTCCCTCGCGCCGGAACGGCTCACCGGCGCATATCAAGATATCTTCACGGACTACAGTCCGAGAAGCAGCAATAGACGACCTTGAAGGAACAGGGTATTCATCTTGCTTATTTTTACCATAAATCCACCCTGAATGGGGGAACAGGGCTGACGATGCATTGTTGACACGGTTTTGTCAAGAGCGAGGGAATACATGACATGCTTCGGAGAAAATGGACCGCACACACCCTACACTGCTTCCCTTGCGGTACGGGCTACATTTCCCGGTGGGAACGTATCTCCTGAATGGAGATGGACAAGGACGCACGGCCCCGGTACACGTTCCGGTCAATCGTGAAGGCGATGTCCCAGGGAGGATTGGGGAGTTCCCGTTCCGCCCCGTTGAAGAAGATGGCGTCACGCTCCACCATTCCCTGACGCATGAAGAGTTTCAGATGGTTGGTTCCCACGCGCTTGGGCGGCTCCGTGGGGAACACGTCGGAACTCATGAAAAGGGGCTGGGGATTGGAGTTGCCGAAGGGTTCCAGCTTTTCATAGCTGTCCAGCAGGTCCAGCGTCAGCGCCCGGAAGGAGACTTCCATGTCTATGTTGAGCACCGGGCTGCGCTGTTCCTCTGTAGTAGTTTCGGAAACGTACCGGTTGAAGGCTTCGCGGAAGTCATTCATGCGGGCTTCCTCAATCACCAGGCCCGCCGCCATGTCATGGCCGCCGCCGGAAACCAGCGTATCCGCACAGTGATGGATGGCCTGCACCAGGGACACGCCCGGAATGGAACGGCCGGAGCCTTTCCCCACGCCGCTTTCATCAAAGGCGATGACGAAGGTCGGCTTGTGGTACCGCCTCATGAGCTGGGAGGCCACAATGCCCACCACGCCGGGATGCCACGCACGGGAGCCCAGCACAATGACGTTGTCCCGTTCCGGGTCAAAGGAGTTATGGAGCATTTCCACCGCATCCGTCCGGATGGCTTCCTCTTCCTCCTGCCGCTTGCGGTTGTGGGAGTCCAGCATCTGGGCGAGCTGCACGGCGCGCCTGTTATCCATGGTCAGCAGGAGCTCCAGGGCGTCCATCGGGGAGTCCATGCGCCCGGCGGCATTGATGCGGGGGCCGATCCTGAATCCCACATGCGCGGCGTTCAAAAAGCCCGCATGGTTGGCGGAATCAGAGGGGCGGATGCCCGCTATTTCCGTCAGGGTTTTCAGGCCCGTATGGCGGCTGTGCGCCAGTCTTCCCAGGCCGTGGCTCACCAGAATCCTGTTTTCGGCCACCAGCGGGACGATGTCCGCCACGGTAGCCACGGCCACCAGGTCCAGATAGAGTTTCAGGTCAAAGGTTTTCAGCTTCCGGTCCTTCAGCAGGGCGTGAGCCAGCTTGAAGACCACGCCCGCGCTGCACAGGTAGGTGTATGGGCTGTCTTCCTCAATTTTGGCATTGACCACCGCCACCGCATCCGGCCTGCCCAGCGGCCCAGCTTCATGGTGGTCCAGAATGATGACGTCTATTCCCAGCCCGTTGAGCATCTCCACTTCCTTCACGGAGGAGGTGCCGCAGTCCACCGTAATGAGGAGGCTGGGTTTTTCCGCACATTCGCAGAGGCAGCGTTCTATGCCCGCCTCACTGAGCCCGTAGCCTTCCCGGGAGCGGACCGGGATGAAGTACTGGGGGTCCAGGTCATAAGACATCAGAATGGCCCGGAGAAGCGCCACGGAGGTGACTCCGTCCACATCATAGTCACCGTAAATGCACACGGTTTCCCCTTCATCCACGGCCTGGAAGATGCGGTCCACGGCGGCTCTCATTTCCCCCATCAGGAAGGGGTCGCTCAGGTGGGAAAGCCTGGGGTCCAGAAAGAGGTCCGTTTCCGTTCCTCCGGTGAATCCGCGCTGCAGCAGAAGCTGCTTGACCAGCAGGGGCAGTTCTGCGGGAAACGCTTTCAAGACCGGATCATCCTCCCTCACGGAGGGGCGGAGAGTCCAATGAAAGCCCGGTGTCATAGCAGTATTTTATCCCGGCGTCCAACAGGGTCAAGGTTGTTTCCACAACAGGCTGTCAGAGCGGCTGAAAAGAGAGGGCGCCCTTTGTTCCTGGTGAGGGGTTTCCATTCACGCCGCAACGGACAGGGCACCTTACCTTATTGGAGGGAACGGCCTTCATGCCGCACTGCCCCGTGAACGGAAAAGCCCCATCCGGATTTTTTCCGGACGGGGCTGCTGCCTCAGGCACTAACGCCTGGAATTGCTATTTTTTAGAGGAGAAGATCACCTCATTGATGATCGCGTCCGGCTGGGGGGCCTTGTACGTCAGGCGCACGGCGGAAGTCCCGGCGGGAATGGCAAATTCGGAGACGCCGGGTCCGGCGTTCCTCTTGCCCAGGGACACCCACGCTCCCTCACCCCGCCGTGCCTGAATGGCAAAGGCGGCGGACCCCACCACAACTACCTTGGTAGCCTTGGGATTGTCCAGATTGGGAATGGTTACGTCCAGAGGCTTGTCAGCCCGATAAACCGTTTTCAGGTTCCTGTCCGTCAGGGAGACCGGGCTGGTGCCGGGGTCCGACGGAGGAACGTCAAATTTGAACATGTTCAGGACGATGTCCTGCTCCTTCCCGCTTTTGTTAACCAGTTTCATGCCCTTGATTCCCTTGGGAAGCTGGTTTTCCTTCGCAATGAAGTTTTTGCCCTGTTTGTCCAGCTTCTGCACCACGGGTTTGGCGGAGCCTTCCACGTCCAGTTCCATTTCCGCCCAGGAGTTGAGGTCATCCCGCTCCAGGTTGACTTCCAGCCAGGTGGCGTTCGTGGGGCCTTCCAGCTGCAGGGAAATGAATTCGCCGGGCTTCATCTTGTGCGTTTCCATCACGCGGTTGATGCGCACGATCTTGTCGGATTTCTGCACGGAAACGCTTTCCAGCCCCTTCACATTGGAGGCGGCCATCGCGGAGGGAGGCGTGTTGACGGCTATTTCACGCACGGCGGTCCAGACAGCACGGCCATTGTCCGTCTTTTTCGGTTCAATGACGCGGTAGCGCACGGCACGCAGGGACACGGGCTTGGGAGCCTGCCATACCACCTGCATGCCGGAGGTTTCCGGCCCCAGCGGCTGCCACGTTTTCATGTCCCGGGAGCCTTCAAGCTGGCCCTTCGCCACATAGTCGCTGTCCTTGTCATTGCGGCCCATCAGCACTTCCACGCTCCGCACGGGGATCTGCATCCCGTAGTCCACGCCGTACCAGTCTCCCGGCTGTCCATAGGCGCCGGAATGCCAGAAGGAGCCGCGGTCCCCGTCACAGAATAGTTCCGCCTTGTCCATGCTGCCGCCCTTGACCAGCGGCTTGGGAGAGAGGGCCGGAGTGCCCGCAATGGCAGGGAAGGCTTTTTTGGAAACGATGTCCGCCAGTTCATTGACGGCAGGGGTCATCACGCGGGAACCGGTCTTCACCACGGAACGGTACAACTGGCCCTCCTGGTTATGGCGGCGGGAGATGTTGTCCATGGCCGCCAGCGCCTGCGTGGCCTGCACCAGCTGCGTCACGGCAGCCTTGGTGTTGTTTTCTTCCAGGGCCGTCACGGCATACTGGCCGGCGCGGCCCAGTTGTTCAAAGGCATCCACCCAGGCGCCGATTTCCTTCATCAGGCGGGGGTTGTCCGCCTTGGCCCGGATCACGGGCGCGGCGGCGGCCATGCGGGCGAATTCCTTCTTGAGCAGGGCCGCATCCGCCTTCACCACTTTCCCTTCCCGCGCGGCTTCCAGCACGCGCCTGACCACAGGTTCTATTTCCACGGATTCCTCACGGCGGTAGCCGTGCCCGTTGGGTCCCTGGTCGGAGTTGTGGTCCACAAAGACCTGCATGGCTTCCGCGGCCTGCGGGAACAGGCGTTTGACGCCTTCCTTCCAGGATTCTTCCGATTTGAAGCCGTTGATGTTCCAGGTGTAGTCGGCCAGCCCGAACAGGGACACCTTGGAGGCCTCCGGCTTGTCCATGGGGTTGGAGACGAATCCGCCCATGGCTTCCTTTGCCCCCGGTTCCGTAGCAACGCCGTAAACACGGCCCATGCACAGATTGGAGCGGCAGTAGTCCGTCACCGGGAAGTTCCACCAGACGTAGGACGGGCGCTTGATTCTCTTGTTCACCCATTGCTGGCCTTCCAGCGTGATGTCATGGCAGACGGAGTCTCCCGTCCACATGACATGGATGGAGGGGTCCAGGCGGTCGCCCAGGATGTCCAGGTAGGTTCCGGGCCGGGAGTCAGCCCAGCCGCGGTTGTATTCCGTGGGGCACATGACCAGGGGGGTGACGTCCTTCTTGACCTTCACGAACTCGTTGTTGATCTTGTTCAGCAGGAGCGCCTGCATGTCCCCCCTCTTGCCTTCGCCGAAGATGTCGTCAAAGAACACGGCAAAGGAACGGACGCCCAGCTTGTACATCATCTCAAACTTCTTGATGACGTTGTTCATGTCCTCTTCCGTCCACTTGATGTCCTTGCCGGGGTGGATGGCCCAGACAAAGTCCACGTGGTTTTCCTTCGCCACCTTCACCAGTTCCTTGATCTGGGCGGCTTGGTCCGCGGGATAGGGGTCGCGCCAGTGGGGGGAGGAGTGGTAGGGATCGTCCTTCGGCCCATAGATGTACGTGTTCATCTTGTTCTGGCCGTAGAAGCGGAGCTGGCTCAAACGGGCTTCATGGCTCCACGGGGTGCCGTAAAAGCCTTCCACCGTTCCGCGGAATTCAATGTCCGGCCAGTCCGTGATTTCACCCACGGGCAGAGTCACGCTTTCTCCGCCGGTTTTCGTCCCAAGCTGACGCAGCGTCTGCATGGCGTAAAACGCGCCGCGTTCGTCATGGGCTCCTATGGATACTTTCCCCTGCGGGGAGATAACCAGCCTGTAAGCCCCGGATTTTTCCGGAACGCCGTTCAGCAGCTTGTTGCCGGCCGTCTTGGCAGAACGGATCACCACGGAAGGTTTTCCGGAAAAAGCGACCGTCTGGGAGGAGAGCTTGGACTGCTGGGGAGCGGGATACACGGCGGGCGCCGCCGCAAGGGCGCAACCGCCCAGCAGGGCCGCTACGCTCAAGCCACATTGGAGAAGTTGAAAGCCATTCATGATGATGCGCGATAATGGAATCAAAAAACACTTTCCACCTCAAGAAAAAACCGTTTGTCCAGGCACTGCAATATGTCAACGGGAAGAAAAGAAGGGAACTGGTTCAGGAGGAGTGTTGGTGGGATGATTTCCCCTCCCGTATGCTTCAGAATAGATTCGGGCACAAAAGCTGGAAAACCGGACTTGGACCGGCTGGATGTCTCCGTTCAAGCCGCGGGATATTGTCCTGCCGCTCCGTCCCTTGATGGCCGCTCTTTCAAAATAATATTACCTTTTCCAGCCTCCCTCCCATGTCCCCTTTTGCATCTTGCAGTTCCGTTCTCCCAGTGTAGAATACAGGTTCCCTACCCCCCCTCCCCATGGAATTTTTCATTCTGCTGCTGGTCCTCAGCCTGCTTTCCGGAATGGTCTTTACGTTTGTGAAGGCCTGTCAGGTTACTTCTCTGGAAAAAAAAGTCCGTACTCTGGAAACGGAAGTCACCCGACTGAAAGAACGTCTGGCTCCTCGTTCCTCTCCTCAGAACGCCTCCACGGAAAACAGAAAGAGCCTCCCTCCCCCCGCGGCAACGCCGGAACACCCCGTCTGGACACTTCCCTCCGTGGTGACCGTCCGGGAGCCTGTTCCCGTCCTTCCCGACCGGAACAGGGTACAGCCGGCTCAAAACGCCAAACCCGCCCCATCCCTGCCCGCTTCCTTTTCCTGGGAGTACTTCATCGGAGCCAGGCTGCTCTCCTGGATAGGAGGGTTCGTCCTGTTTCTGGGGACCGGCTTTTTCGTCAAGTACAGCATTGACAATGAACTGATTTCTCCGGAATGGAGGGTGGTTCTCACGTATCTGGCCGCTGCCGTCCTGCTGGGAGCCGGGCTGTCACGGCTGAAAAGAAGGTACCCCATCCTTGCCGGCACGCTGACGTCCACGGGCATTCTTGTCCTGTACCTGGCTACCTGCGCAGGCCGCATGTTTTATGAACTGCCCTTCTTCACTCCGGCCATAGCCACCTCCCTGCTGGCTGCTACCACGGCGGCAGCATTTATCCTGGCGGTGCGGCTGCGGTTCCGGGTGATTGCCTTTCTGGGCATTATCGGCGGCTTCCTTACCCCGGTCATCCTGTCCACCGGCCAGGACCATACCGTTTCCCTGTTCCTGTACATGACCATCCTCAATGCCGGATTGCTCGCAGTCGTTGCCGCCACGCGGTGGACAGCCGCCGGAGGAGCCGGACTGGCTGCCTATACCATTCTGCTGATGGGCTGGTTTGACGAATACGGAGGCCCTTCCCACATTGCCGCCGTAGCCATCCTTTCCCTCTGCACATTGCTCTTATATGGCGGCTACGGCCTTTATGCCGGTACGCGGCAGGCTAAACCGGACCGGAAGGGAGGCCCCTTCCTGCTGGCCTTCTGCGCCATTGCCGTGACCTGCCTGACGGCTTTCCGCCTGGAGTCGGAATGCAGCCTCCGGTTCCTTTCCACTTCCTCCCAGACGCTTCTCCTGCTGACAGGCATGCTCCCCATGATTGCCCTCCTTCCTCTGGCACGCGCCAGAAGCACGTACTGGGGGTACTTTCTGCCCATGGGGATGTTCACCGTCTTCTTTTTTTACCAGTCTTCCGCGGAAGAAGCCTCGCAATCTGCCCTCTGGATATCCTCCCAACTCCAGGGCCTTTTCTGCCTGTTCATGATTCCGGCGTCTTATGCGGTGCTGTCCGCACGCACGCCTTCCGGAGGGGCCTACCTAGCGGAGCTTCAGCCCGGCGTCAGGATTTCCTGCCTCGCCACGGCGGCTCTCGCATGGCTGCTGGTCATGCACCCGCTCTCACCTTCCCCCTTTTACGTTTTCCTGACGGCGGCCACGTTCTGCGGAATGGCGGCATGGCACCGGAGAGGGCAGCCGCTGATGGCTGCGGCGGCCGGGTATACGATTGCGGCGTCCTATCAGGACATCCACCCTGTCAGTTCCGCGGTGATTTTCCTGGCGATCTTCCTGCTGCCCCTGCTGCTGGTCCGGCGGTTCCGCAGCGGCTTGCTGGCCTGGAGCTCCTCCGCCCTGGCATTTCCCCTCTTCTACCTTTCTTGGTGGCTCTTCGGAACGGCCCATCATCCGGAAGCCGTCCGTTTCTGGGATTCCGCCGTTGCGCTCACGTGTGCGGCTCCTCCCATGCTGGCGGCCCTGTATTTGCAGAGGCTCCCTGCTGAAACGCTTTTAAAGCGCTCCGCCACCCTCAGTTTTTACTACGGCGCAGGCATCGGCATGGTAACGCTCGCCATCGGCCTCCAGTGGACCGGCGCCCCCCTCACCGTTGCCTGGTCTCTGGAAGGGCTGGCCCTTCTGCTGCTGTGCGGCAAATTCCCTCTTCCCAAACTGGCCTGGACGGGATTTTTCCTGCTGGCCTTCCTGTTTGTCCGCAACGGGCTGTCACAGGCCTTCGTCCAGCTTGACCCGTCCGGAATGCCGGCTCTGCGCACGATGTTCGCCACCATGGTTTTCTGCTGCATGGCCGGAGCCTGGTGGGTGCAGAGAAAAGTGGCGCCCCGGCTGCCGGAGAATCACAGGCCCCTTCTGCGCATCATGGTCACGATCCTGAATGTCTTTGGAGCCATCCTGCTCTTCATCTGGATGAATACGGAGATTTCCTGCGGCTTCTCCGCGCCGGGAGACCACCCGCTGATGATCCAGTTCGGGAGCAGCGTGGCGCAGGACCTGACCATCTCCATCGCCTGGAGCCTCTTTGCCCTGGGACTGATTGCCACGGGGCTGGACATCAGGTCTTCCAGGGTGCGCATGGCCGGGCTCGCCCTGCTGGGCATCACTCTGCTGAAAGTCGTCTGTTACGATATTTCCAGCCTCGGGCAGCTTTACCGCGTGGGCGCCCTGGTGGGGCTGGCCTCCATCGTGCTCATTTCCTCCTTCCTGTACCAGAAGTTCAATATGAAGCTGCGGAATAAAAAGAAGCCCCGGGAAGAGGCTCCAAAAAGTTAGCGTCATCTTACTTTAGAAGACAAATTTGACCATTGCATCACCAGCCGGGCGGTCCATAATGCGGAACATGCTCCGGCGCATCCTGATCCCTTTTCTGTGTCTTCTGGGCCTGTTCTGCACTCTTCAGGCCCAGGACGCCCCCGTCCTGAAGATAGCGGCCCTGCACCCCATCCTGGGGGACATGGCGCGCACCATCGGCGGCAGCCATGTGCAGGTGACGGACCTGCTGCGTCCCAACGGCAACCTGCACAGCTTTGAACCCGCTCCGCAGGACATCGCCGCAGCCGGGCAGGCCCGCCTCGTACTGGCCTCCGGCAAGAACCTGGAGCCGTACCTTCCCAAGCTGAAGGACGCCCTGGGGGGAAGGGCGCAGATTCTGGACCTGGGAGCCTCCATTCCGGACGTTCCCGTGGCGGAGGATACCGCAGACCATGACCACGGGCACGGGGATGACTGCTGCGCCCACGGTCCCAATGATCCCCACTGGTGGCACACCCCGGCCAATATGAAGCGCGCCGCCCGCACCCTGGCCGCCACCCTCGTCCGGATGGACCCGGGTCACGAACAGGATTACAAAGACGGCCTTGCCCGCTGGAACAGGAAGATGGACCAGCTTTCCTCCTGGGCCAGGAAGGAGCTGGCGGACATTCCGGAAGCGGACCGCATCCTGGTGACGGGACACGCGGCCATGAACCATTTCTGCAAGGAGTTCGGCTTCCGCAGCATCAGCATCCAGGGGGTGAGCCGGGAAGACGAGGGCAATTCCGCCCAGCTGGCTTCCACGCTGAAAAAGCTGCGTGCCGCCGGGGTGAAGGCCCTGTTCCCGGAGTATTCCTCCAACCCCAAGAGCCTGACGGAGATCGCCAAATCCCTGAACATCCCCGTGGCCAGGCCGATCAATACCGACGGGCTGGCCCCGGAGGGCCATGCCTTTGAGACCATGTTCAAGCAAAACGTCGGCATCATCAAGGAAGCCCTTTCCCCGTCACCCAGACCATGACCAGCTCCCCCCTGCGACAGTTTTTCCCAGCCCTGGGGGCCGTCATCCTGCTGGGGCTGTTCCTTTACAACATGACGGCCGGAACCCCTCCGGCACAGGAAGTGTCCCGCCCGACTCCCACGGAGCAGTCCGCGGAGGTTCCCACGGTCATCACGGTCAGATGCGCGCACCGTCCGGAATCCCTTTCTATCTCCCACGGTGGCCGTGTGCTCTGGCAATCCGGTTCTCCCGGCCTGCATGAAGAAGTGGAGTGCGGCCTTCCGCTGAAAGACGGTTCCGTCACCCTCACCGTTTCGGCACGGTGGCCGGAAGGCACGCCGGACACGCCCGTCACGCTGGAACTGGAACCGGAGGGGAGGCAGGCGGCCTCCGCCACGCGGTGGTCCTTCGGCCCGGCCCTGAACGATACCTACTCCTTCTCATGGAAATAAACAGCCCAGACCCCCACTGCACCCAGGACCACATCTGCTGGGGAGCCCATGCCAGCCATCCGGACCGGCACCGGCTGGAGGTGCGCAGCCTCAGCGTGTATTACGGGAGGCTTCTGGCCCTGAACGGCATCAGCTTTTCCATCACCTGCGGCCACACGCTGGCCCTGATGGGCCCGAACGGAGCGGGAAAGTCCACCCTGATCAAGGCGCTGGCCGGGCTGATCCGGCCTGATTCCGGAGAAATCCTGTGGAATGGCCGCCCCCTGCACGATACGCCGGGAGAAATAGCCTACCTGCCCCAGCGTTCCGACGTGGACTGGTCCTTCCCCATCACCGTACGCGCCCTGGTTGAGATGGGGCGCTATCCCTCGCTGGGGCTGTGGAAGAAGTTCGGGCCGCATGACCGGGACATCGTGGAGAAGTCCCTCCACGTGCTGGGTCTGGAAGCCCTGGCGGACCGCCAGATTTCCGAGCTTTCCGGCGGCCAGCAGCAGCGGGCCTTTCTGGCGCGCGCGCTGGCCCAGGAGGCCCACGTCCTCCTGCTGGACGAGCCTTTCACGGGACTGGACGCCCCCGCTTGCCAGTCCCTGGGACAACTGCTGGATTCCCTGGCCGCGGAAGGGCGCCTGGTGATCGCCTCCCACCACGACCTGAACACGGCGGCGGATATTTTTGACACCGTCCTTCTGATGAACCGCGAGCTGGTCGCCTTCGGCCCCGCCAAGGAGGTGCTCACCTCCCAGCGCATCCGGGAGACGTACGGAATGGAACCCCAACCGGAGACCCCACTTTCATGATGGACGATTTTCTTCAATTCCTCCGCGAACCCATCGCGCAGCGCTCCCTGCTGGCCTGCGTCATGATCGGCTTTGCCAACGGCTTCGTCAGCGGGCTGGTCATTCTGAAAAAATCTGCCCTGCAGATCGGCACGCTGTCCTGTGCCCTGCTGCCGGGCATCGCACTGGCGGTGCTGCTCTTCGGCCTCACCCGCTGGAGCCTGCTGACGGGAGCGGTGGTAGCCGCCCTGCTCGTGGGGCTGGGCTCCCTCTTCGTCTCCCGCACGTCCCGGCTGAACCAGGATACGGCCCTGTCCATCCTGCACACCACGGCCTTCGCCGCCGGGTTCATCGTACTGGTGCGGCTGGGTCTCCAGCAGAAGATTGACGACTGGCTGTTCGGCTCCATCATGAGCCTGTCGGATTCCGACTTGTGGATCGCCTTCGCCATCAGCTCCGCCAGCGTGCTGATCCTGCTGCTCTTCCGCCGCCCCATCCTGATTTACCTGTTTGACCCGGACATCGCCACCACGCTGGGCATTCCCTCCCGCCTCATCAGCTACGGCATCTTCACCCTCATCATCCTGGTGCTGGTGTCCTCCCTCCAGGCCGTGGGGGCGTTCCTGACGCTGGGTCTCCTCGTTGGTCCGGCGGCCACGGTGTACATGCTCACCAACAAACCGTCGCACCTCTTCTGGGGGGGCGGAATCATCGGCGGACTGGGCTCTCTGCTGGCCTTCTACCTGTCCTTCCCGCTAGGCTGGCACCTGGGGGCAACCATCATTCTGGTGCTGGGAATCATCTTCTGCGCAGCCTATTTGTACTCATCACGGTGCGGGCTTTTGAAACAGCGCAGAAAGAATTCTTCCTCAATACAATAAGAAGGCCCGTTTTAATGACAATCCATGACACGCAGACAACTAGTCCGCCGTGGGGGTTGCCATTATAATGCGGGTTGTGAAAAAATGTGAGATATGCTCTGCACCGGCAACGGTGTTTCTGACACAGATCATCAACGGCAAGTCCACCAAATTCTGCCTCTGCGCCAAATGCGCCCAGGAGCGGGGTCTGCTGGACCCGGACGCCTTTGATCTGGCGGAGAAACTGTTCCCGAACCTTCAGGGGCAGTTCGGCAAGGAAGGGGCAGCGGATCCCGCCGCCCCCATTCCGGCCCTCCAGTCCCTCCCGCTCACAAGCTGCCCGATCTGCTCCTTCACCCTTCAGGATTACAAAAACGTAGGACGCCTGGGCTGCAGTGAATGCTACAACGTCTTTGAAGAAGAGATTCTCCCTCTTCTTGCCCAGATTCAGCCTGATTCCCGCCATCACGGAAAGACGCCTGAAAGGGCGGAAAAGCGCGAAACGGAAACCCATACCATCAGTGATCTGGAACAACAACTATCCCTGGCAGTAGCAAGAGAAGATTATGAACGCGCGGCCAAACTCCGCGATCAAATCAAGCAATTGCGCACGCCGACCAATTAACCTACATGCTCTTTGACGATTTACTCAACAATCCCGCCAAATGGATGGTGGAATCACGGGATGAACACGACATCGTTCTGACCTCCCGCATCCGCCTGGCGCGCAATCTGACCGCCACCCCCTTTCCCGGCTGGGCTACGCGCCAGCAGAGGGAAGACACGCTGAAGCTCACTTCCGGGGAAGCCCGCCAAATCCCCGGCATGAAGGGCGGCTACTACGCGGAACTCTCCGGACTCACCCAGCAGCAGAAGCAGCTTCTGGTGGAGCGCCATCTCATTTCCCGGGAACTGGCCGCGCGCGCGGAAGGCTGCGCGGTGCTCATCTCACGCAGCCAGAACGCCAGCATCCTTTTCAATGAAGAGGACCACCTGCGCCTGCAGTACATCCTGCCCGGCATCCAGCTTAAAAAGGCATGGGGAGCCATCTCCAGGATAGATTCCGAACTGGAAGCCAAACTCCCGTACGCGTACAACACGCGGCTGGGGTACCTCACCGCGTGTCCCACCAACCTGGGCACGGGCATGAGGGCCTCCGTCATGATGCACCTGCCGGGCCTGGTCATCTCCGAACAGATGCAGCAGGTCGTCCAGGCGGCCGTGCAGCTCAACATCACCGTCCGCGGCCTGTACGGAGAAGGAACGGAAGCCACCGGCAACCTGTTCCAGATTTCCAACCAGACCACGCTGGGAGACAGCGAGGACCAGATCGTGGAACGCATGACCCGCTTCACCTCGGACCTGGCCCATCAGGAATGGAACGCGCGCAGGCGGCTTCTCCAGGCCTCCACCCTTCAGGTGAAAGACCGCGTTTCCCGCGCCTACGGCCTCCTGACCAACGCCACCCTGCTCTCCACGCAGGAGGCCCTGGGGCTGCTCTCCTTCCTCCGGATGGGAGCTTCCCTGGACATCTTCTCCCACCAGGCATTAAAAAACGTCAATAAAACCATACTGAACATCCAGCCGGCCCACCTGGCCCGCCTGTCCACCACGGAACAGACATCCCCGGAACACCGGGACCAGATCCGTGCGGACATTATCCGGAAGGAACTCTCCGGAGATTAATGCAACAAAAAAACTTCTTCATAAAACATGAATAACTTTACGCCTAGGGCGCAACAAGTACTGGCGCATGCACGCCGGGAAGCGGACCGCTTCAATCATCATTACATAGGAACCGAACACCTGCTCCTTGGCCTGCTCAAGCTGGGCAAGGGCGTAGCCGTCACCATCCTGGAAAACCTGGGAGTGGAGCTTACCGCCGTGCGCAGGCAGGTGGAGGAACAGATAGGCCGGGGAACGGAACCCCAGGCCGAAGGCAACATCCCCTATACCCCCAGGGTGCGCAAGGTACTGGCCATGGCCAACCGGGAAGCCCAGGAACTCAATCACACGTATGTGGGCACGGAGCATCTGCTCCTGGGCCTCATCCGGGACGGCGACGGCGTGGCCGGGCAGATTCTGCGCCACTTCGGCGTGGACCTGGAACAGGCCCGCCGCGAGCTGCTGGACGTACTTACGCCCAAGTACCAGATGGACGCGGATGAAGACAATATCATCCCGGATGACGATGACGACGAGGAGGAAAACGACTCCCCCGCCATCCCGACGGATGAACCTTCCTCCCCCTCGTTTTCCCGGCAGCAGAAGTCTAAGACGCCCGCTCTCCAGGCCTTTGGCCGGGATATGACCCAGCTCGCCAGGGACGGCAAGCTGGACCCCGTCATCGGCCGTTCCTCGGAAATCGAGCGCGTGATCCAGATCCTGTGCCGCAGGAACAAGAACAATCCCGTGCTGCTCGGTGAAGCCGGCGTGGGCAAAACCGCCATCGTGGAAGGACTGGCCCAGGAAATAGCCCAGGGCCACGTTCCGGAACTCCTGCGCAGCAAGAGGGTCATTTCCCTGGACCTGGCGCTGATGGTGGCTGGTACCAAGTACCGCGGCCAGTTTGAAGAACGGCTCAAGGCCGTGATGGATGAAATACGCCGTGAAGGCAACGTCATCCTCTTCATTGACGAGTTGCACACCATCGTGGGCGCGGGTTCCGCGGAAGGCTCCATGGACGCCTCCAACATCATCAAGCCCGCCCTGTCCCGCGGGGAGCTCCAGGCCATAGGCGCCACCACGCTCAATGAGTACAGAAAACACATTGAGAAGGACGCCGCGCTGGAACGCCGCTTCCAGCAGGTGCAGGTGGGGGAACCCTCCGTGGAGGATACCATCCAGATTCTGGCCGGCATTCAGCCCAAGTATGAGGAGCACCACAAGGTGCATTATACGAAGGAAGCCATTGAGGGCGCAGCCAAGCTCTCCCACCGCTACCTGACGGGACGCTTCCTGCCGGACAAGGCCATCGACATTCTGGATGAAGCGGGAGCCCGCAAGCGCGTCTCCCAGATGACCCGCCCGGACCACATCAGCGAGATGGAAGCCGGAATCGAGCAGATCAAGGAACGCAAGGACCAGGCCGTGGAAGCCCAGCTCTTTGAGGAGGCCGCCCGCCTCCGCGATGAGGAAAAGCAGGCCAAGGCGCAACTCCAGAACATGCTGGACACCTGGCGGAACTCCTATGAGACCAATTACGTCCCGGTGACGGATGAAGACGTGATGAGCGTGCTCGCCAAATGGACCGGCATCCCGCTGGCCCGGATGGAGGAAAAGGAAACCACCAAGCTTCTGCGCATGGAGGAAGAACTGAAAAGCAAGGTCATCGGCCAGGACGAGGCGGCCTCCGCCATCGCCCGCGCCCTGCGGCGCAGCCGCGCGGACATCAAGGACCCGCGCCGCCCGATCGGCTCCTTCCTCTTCCTGGGACCCACCGGGGTGGGCAAGACCTATCTGGCCCGCAACCTGGCTGAAATCATGTTCGGCACCGCGGACGCCCTGATCCAGGTGGACATGAGCGAGTACATGGAAAAACACACCACATCCCGTCTCATCGGTTCGCCTCCCGGCTACGTAGGCCATGACGAAGGAGGCCAGCTCACGGAAGCCGTCCGGCGCAGGCCCTACTCCGTCATCCTCTTTGACGAAGTGGAGAAGGCCCACCCGGACGTCATGAACCTGCTGCTCCAGATTCTGGAAGAAGGCAGCGTGACGGACTCCCTGGGACGCAAGATCAACTTCCGGAACACCATCATCATCCTGACCTCCAACGTGGGGGCCGTCTCCGCCAAGCGGCAGAGCACCATGGGCTTCGGCGCCATGTCTGCCGACAGTGCGGACTACGCGGCCATGAAGGAAAAAATCCTGGAAGAAGCGCGCAAGCACTTCCGCCCGGAATTCCTGAACCGCTTTGATGACATCTCCGTCTTCCGCATGCTGGAACGGGATGACCTGGAACGCATCGTGAAGCTGGAAGCGGACAAGCTCATCTCCCGCCTCCAGACCAAGAACATTACCCTGTCCCTGAGTCCGGAAGCCCTGAGCCTGATCATCAAGAACGGTTACGACCCGCAGTACGGGGCACGACCCATGCGCCGCGCGATCGAACGCCTGCTGGAAGACCCGCTGGCGGAAGCCCTGCTGAGGGGCGACGTGAAGCCCGGCGACAAAATTGAAGCCGTGGAAACGGACGGGACGGAAACGCTCACCTTCCTGCACGTGAAGGACAAGCCCGCCCCCAAGGCCAAAACGCCGCGCAAAAGGACGCCGCGCAAGCCCAAGGCGGAATAACCGAAACGGATAACACCTAACCATCAAGGCTGTCTCACGAACCACGCGTGGGGCAGCCTTTTTCATGGTAAAAACCACCATGTTTCTTTCCGGAAAATCCGGAGCTTACATCCCGAACCGGTGCAGGTTCTCCAAATGGCTGTATCCCATCTTCCTGAGCGTTTCCATGGCCTTGTCCGCCCGCTTGCCCGTGCGGCAGTACAGCAGGATAACGGCATTCTTGTCCGGGAGCAACTGAGGGGCCAGCTCCTCCAGCTCATCCACCGGAATATTCACAGCTCCCTCCTTGTGTCCGGCACGGTACTCCTCCGGGGTGCGGACGTCCACCAGAAGGATTTCATGAGGGGTTCCGGCGTCCGGAGACACCACCATGGCGGTGGACGCGGGGGCGCGTTCTGCGTTCCGCCCCTTCAGCCATACGAAAATGGCGGTCAGACCGGTTACCATGACCACATAAAAAACCACGTTTTTCACGTTTCCACTTCACTAAACCGCAGCGGCGGATTCAAGAAAAAACTCTTAACTTTTAACTCTTCTCCCCTGGTTCCTGTTACTCTTCATCATCAAACACCACGGCCTGGGAGGCATAGCCGAACGCGGGGCTGCCCCACTCCACCACGTCCCCCGGCTTCAGATACTGCGGCGGCTTCATCCCCATGCCCACGCCTCCCGGCGTACCGGTGGAAACCACGTCACCGGGCCACAAGGTCATGAAACGGGAAATATAGGCCAGCAGCTCCGGCACAGGCCAGATCAGCCCATCCGTATTGCCGTTCTGGCGGATTTCCCCGTTCACCTTCAGTTCCAGCGGAATGCCGGAGCCGTCTCCCAGCTCTTCCACGGAAATAAACGTGGGGCCCATGGGAGCAAAGCTGTCATAGCTCTTCCCCTTGGTCCACTGGCCGCCGTGCTCCAACTGGTTGGCCCGTTCGGAATAATCGCACATCAGGGTGCAGCCGCTGATGGCCTTGGCGGCTTCTTCGGGAGAAGCGTTCTTCAGCACATTCCTGATCACCACGGCCAGTTCAATCTCATAATCCAGCTTGTCGCAGCCGGGGGGATATAGAACGACGTCGCTGCAGGAGGTAATGGCGGAAGGGGATTTCAGGAAAATGGCAGGCTCCTGCACGGAATCACCGTCAAACTCCTTCGCATGGTCCGCATAGCTCTTCCCCAGGCACACCAGCTTGGAGGGGGAGCAAGGCAGCGCGGTATCAATCATCCAGTCCGGGTCCACCGCCTTGGCGGCGGGATTATCCAGAAACGCCGCAATGCGCTTCATCTCCTCCCCCTGGGAATCCGTATCCCCGCAAATGCACACGTCAACGTCCGCAAGCACGGAATCCGCCACCAGGTATTCCCGGCGGCTCTCGCTCCACAGGGCCATGATGCGCTCTGCCTGGTCATTCAGGTAAAATCTTATTTTCACCCTGTCACCCTACAGTTTTTCCCCTTTTACGCAAAGAACGGTTCCGTCATTCTTTATCTGGAGCGGCCTTCCGCCGCCATCCGGGGTGACGGTGAAGGAATGCAGCGCGTAGGGCTTGCCTTGCCGGAGCAAAACATTATTATAGGGCACTTAATTATATTAATCCATGTCCGACCAAATCTACTTTTTTGACACTACCCTGCGCGATGGAGAACAATGCCCCGGAGCATCCATGAACCTACGCGAAAAGCTGGAAGTGGCGCGCCAGATGGAGCGGCTGGGCATGGACGTGATCGAGGCCGGCTTCCCCTGCATTTCCGACGGAGACTTTGAAGCCGTGCACACCATCGCCAGTGAAATCAAAAAATGCCGCATCGCCGGGCTGGCCCGCTGCGTGAAAGCGGACATTGAAGCGGCGGCCAAGGCACTGGAACCCGCCGGGGACCGCGCCCGCATCCACATCTTTCTGGCAACCAGCAAGCTGCACATGCAGTTCAAGCTGAAAAAGGCGGAAACGGAAATCCTGCGCATGGCCGCGGAGGGCGTATCCTGCGCCAAGCAATTCGTGCAGGACGTGGAATTCTCTCCGGAAGACGCCTCCCGCACGGACCTGGACTTCCTGACCAGGGTGGTGGAAACCGTCATTGACGCCGGAGCCACCACCGTCAACATTCCGGATACCGTGGGCTACACCACCCCGGACGAATTTTACCGCATCATCCGCCACCTGAAGGAAAACGTGCCCAACATTGACAAGGCCGTCATTTCCGTGCACTGCCACAATGACCTGGGTCTGGCTGTAGCCAACTCCCTGGCCGCCGTGCGCGCCGGAGCCCGCCAGGTGGAGGGCACCATCAACGGCATCGGCGAACGCGCCGGAAACGTGGCCCTGGAGGAAGTCATCATGGCCCTGCGCACCCGCGCCGGGCAATTCGGCGACGTGACGGACAACATCAACACGAAGGAAATCGTCCGCACCTCCCGCATCGTGGCCCGCATGAGCGGCCTGCAGGTGCAGCGGTCCAAAGCCATCGTGGGGGAAAACGCCTTCGCCCACTCCTCCGGCATCCATCAGCACGGCATCCTCAACTGCCGGGAAACCTATGAAGTCATGGACCCGCAGGCCGTAGGCTGGGGAGCCACGGAACTTCCGCTCACCAAGCACTCCGGCCGCGCCGCCGTAAAAGCCAGGCTGGAACAGCTCGGCCACGTGCTGACGGAAGAGGAAGTCCACACCGTCTTTGAACGCTTCAAGAAAGTGGGCGATTCCAAAAAATTCGTTTATGACGATGACCTCTCCGCCATTGTGGACGATTCCCTGCACGCTTCCTCCGGCCTGTGGGAATTGGACTTCCTGCAATTTGTGGCAGGCAGCCACGCCCGGCCCACAGCCACGGTGGGACTGCTCAAGGAAGGCAAAAAATTTGAAGACAGCTCCACGGGCAACGGTGCGGTGGACGCCGTCATCAAGGCCATTGAACGCATCACCAAGCGCAAGGGCACACTGAAAGGCTACAGCGTCAACGCCGCCTCCGAAGGGAAGGACGCGCTGGGAGAAGTCACGGTGCACGTGGACTTCGGCCAGCCCAAGCCCATCGTGGGCAAGGGAGCCTCCACGGACGTCATTGAAGCTTCCGCCCGCGCGTACCTGAACGCGGTCAACCGCTCCATCCGCATGGAAAACATGCCCCAGCCCAATCATCTGGACACAGGCGCCATCTGAGCCCGTCCGCCCCGGCACGCCTGCGCACGCGGGACGGAATTTTTCCCATGGCAGCGGAGGGCCAGCTTCCAGAGCTTGATTTTCCCCTGTTGCCGTGCCATCAATTACCAACCCTCTACACTGAACCCCCATGAAAGCAACATTCCTCCTTCTTTGCCTGGCCGGCGGCGCGCTGGCGGCTCCTCCCGTAAAAAAACAGCCCGCAGCGGAGAACCCGCTGCCCCCACTGGAAAAAGCCACCATTGACATTGACGGCCACCCGGAGAGCGTGGCGGCGGATGCGGAAGGCAACATTTACTTCACCTGCATCGGCGCCAAACTGACCCCCACGGAAAAAGACAAGGACGGCTACCTGGGCGTTATTCCGCACGGCTCCACGGAACCTAAAAAAATCACGGAGGTGGATACGCTGGACGCGCCCAAGGGGCTTCTGTACCAGGACGGCTTCCTGTACTGCACGGATGTGGACATGGTCTACAAGATAGACGCCAAAACGGGCACCATTGAAGGCTATGTGGACCTCTCCCCCTCCCGCATGAAATTCCTCAATGACCTGGCGATCATCAACGGCAGGCTCATGGTCTCCTCCACGGACACCAACCAGATCTTTTATGTGGACACGAACACCAGTTCCTATGGAGAGCTGGTCACCAAGCAGCCCATTTACAAGCCGAATGGCCTGGCCTGGGACCCGGAAAGGAAAGTCATCTACCTCTGCGAATACGCTACGGACGAAAAAGGCAAGCCCAGCGGGCGCCTGCTCTCCATCAACCCCGTCTCCCGTGAAGTCACGGAACTCTCCAAGGAACGGGGGCAGTACGACGGCCTGGTCTACCGTGACAACGCTCTTTACTACAGCGACTGGTCCAAGGACAAAAAACCGGAAGCCATCCGCAAGCTGGACCTGAAAACGGGACGTTCCGCACCGGTAGCCACCGGCCCCATTGAAGGAACGGCGGACTTCATCCTGTATGACTCCATGATCGTGGCTCCGGGCATGACGGAAAAGAAAATCCACATCATGCCCATTGGCGGAAAAAAATAACCGGAACTATTCCGTTTCCGCACCCTCTCCAGGTCCGTCGGTGGCACTTCCCCGCTGGCGGCCTTTTTCAATTTACGGCTTGAAGTGCACCGGGGATGCGTTTAGTTAATGGAGATATGAGCAAGATTTCAGACCAGATCATGGAGGGCATGAAAACCGCCATGAGAGCAAAAGACTCCGTCACCCTTAATACCCTGCGCGCCCTCAAGACGGCCCTGACGAATGCGTCCATTGCCAAGGGCGGACTGGGCACCCCCCTGGAGGAAGCGGAAGAACTGGCCGTGGTCCGCAAGCAAATCAAGCAGCGTGAAGACTCCGTGGAACAATTCCGGTCCGCCGGACGCCCGGAACTGGCTGACAAGGAGGAAGCGGAAATCACTGTCCTCAAGCAATTCATGCCTGCGGAGCTCACCGCGGAGGAAACGGCGGCCATCCTGGAAAACGTGATGAAGGAGACCGGAGCCACGACTAAAAAGGACATGGGCCAGGTCATGAAACTCATGCAGGAACGCACTGCCGGGAGGGTCAACGGCAAGGAACTGGCCCGGATGGTATCAGCCAGACTCTCATGAAAGGCTGTGCCGCCATCATCGTAGCGGCCGGGTCCTCCCGGCGCGCCGGATTTGACAAGCTCCTGGCACCGCTGCACGGCGTCAAGGTGCTGGAGCGCAGCATCCGGGCGTTTGCCGGCTGCCGGGAAATCACGGAAATCGTGGTGGTATGTCCGGAAGAACGCTTCCGCACCATTAATGCCGCAGACATGGAGACGGAAGTGCCCGTCACCCGCGTGGACGGCGGCAATGAACGGCATGAATCCGTGCGGAACGGCCTGGCGGCCTTGCTTTACACGCCCCGGCTTGTAGCCGTGCACGACGGCGCACGGCCCCTCATCACGGTGGAGCAAATCTCCCGCTGCATCCAGACCGCCGGGGAATGCGGCGCAGCCGCTTCCGCACACCCCGTGACGGACACCTTGAAGCGCGCGGACGAAGAACGCTTCACGCTGCCGGAACAGGTGGACCGGGAAGGACTGTGGTGCATGGAAACCCCCCAGGTCTTTCAACACCAGCTCCTGCTGGATGCCTATGCGGCCGTTACGGAAAGGAACATGAACGTGACGGATGAAGTCACGGCCCTCCAGCTCATCGGCCATCCCACCCGGCTGGTGCACAACCATGAGCCCAATCCCAAGATCACCTGGCCGGAAGACATTTCCTACGCTGAAATGCTGCTGGAACTCAAGCGACTCCGTAACACCCCATGACCAGCCTCCTGTGCACACCACCCCGCTTCGTCCTCATCCTGGGAACGGGCTACCTGGGAAAAGCCCTGGCGGAAAGCCTGCGGAAAGCAGGCCATACCGCCCTGACGGCGGACATAGACACGCAGCAGGCTATTTACAAGGCGGACATCACGGATGCAGACTCCATGCACAGCCTGGCAACCCGCATTCCAGAGCCCGACATCATCGTCATGTGCGCCAGCACCCGCGGAGGCGGAGAGGAAGCGTACCGGAACCTCTACATCTGCGGAACGCAAAACACGCTGGAAGCCTTCCCGGAAAAACCGGTCATCTTCTGTTCCAGCACCTCCGTCTATGGCATCACGGACGGGCGCTGGATTACGGAAGAGCACAACGTCTACCCCGCTTCCGGAAAAAGCGGCCTCCTCATTCAGGCGGAACAGGCGGTTCTCGCCGCCGGAGGAACCGTCGTCCGGCTGGGGGCGCTGTACGGCCCGGATCGCTGCGTGCTCGTCTCACAATACTGCGCGAAGGGAACGGCCCTCCCCGGAGACATGGACAGGTGGATCAACTACATCCACCGTGATGACGCCGTGAGTGCCCTGCACCTGCTCTGCACGCTCCGCGAGCCTCCCTCCGGCATCTACAACCTGACGGACCGCACCCCCATGCAGATGGGGGAAATCTACTCCTACCTCTCCGGACTGCTGGGCAGGCCGGCCCCACAGCCGGAACCGCTCCCGGCGGAAGCACGCCGGGGCTTCTCCAGCCAGAGAATCTCCTGCTCCCGCCTCCTGGCCCTGGGCTGGGAACCGCTGTACCCGAGCTTTGCGGACGGCGTGCACAACGTGCTGGAAGCGCTGGAAGAATAATCCAGCGTCCCGCCTTTGACCGTCCCCCTTCTTGACTTGTCAAAGGGGAACGGGCACAATTCCGCGCGCAATGCGTATCATCACAGGACTTCAACCCAGCGGCAAGCTCCACGTCGGCAACTACTTCGGAGCCATGGAACCGGCCGTCCGCATGCAGGAACGCGGAGACTCCTACTACTTTCTGGCGGACTACCACGCCATGAGCACCGTTCACGACGCGGCCACTCTGCGGGAAAACTGTAAAAATCTGGCGACGGACTTTCTGGCCGTGGGCCTGGACCCTGAAAAATGCGTCTTCTTCCGCCAGTCCGCTGTGCCGGAAGTCAATGAACTGGCCTGGATACTCGGCACCGTCTGCCCGGTGGGCCTGCTGGAACGCTGCCACTCCTACAAGGACAAGATCGCCAAAGGATTCTCCCCCAGCAACGCCCTCTTCACCTACCCTGTGCTCATGGCGGCGGACATCCTGATGTATGACTCCGACCTGGTGCCCGTGGGCAAGGACCAGAAACAGCACCTGGAAGTCACCCGCGACCTGGCGGGCAAGATGAACGAACAATTCGGAGAAGGAACCTGCAAGCTGCCGGATGCGTTCATTGCGGAAAGCACGGCCATCGTGCCCGGGCTGGACGGCCAGAAAATGAGCAAAAGCTATAACAACACCCTTCCCATCTTCGGAGAGGAAAAAGCCGTCCGCAAGCTCATCATGAAAATCCCTACGGATTCCACCCCCGTGGAAGACCCCAAGCCGACGGAAGGTTCCGTCATCCTGCAACTCTACAAACTCTTTGCCTCCGCGGAGGGCTATGAAAACATGGTCCGCGACTTCCAAAACGGGGGCTGCGGCTATGGCGACTTCAAAAAACGCCTCTTTGACGCCTACTGGGAATACTTCCGCGCCGCGCGCGAACGCAGGGCGGAACTGGAAGCCAACCAGGATTACGTGCACCAGACGCTGGAAGACGGCGCCCGCAAGGCGCGGGAAACCGCCTCCGTAGTGCTGGACAGGGTGCGTCGCGCCGTGGGCCTGGTCTGAACCGGAACTGAAATGCCGGAGAACCCGGAGTGAAACACGTTTTTTAGTGGCATGGAAAAGCACGGAATGTTATACAGAAATAGATGAAGAATATTCTGGTAGCCATTGATTTCTCCAACGCCACGGACGCCGTCATCCAGCAGATCGGCAAACTGGCATGTCCCAACGACAGCATCATCCACCTGCTCCACATCGTGGAACCCAGCATCTGTTATGAAGTCTCCGGCGTGCTGCCGGATGAAGTGCCCGTCCCCGTCATGGACCAGACGGAGGAAAACGAAGTCATGTCCATTGCCAAAAACCATCTCAAGAAAACGGCGGAAAAACTCTCCCGGCTGACGGATGCCACCATCGTCCAGGCTGTGGAAGACGAATTCGAAATCAGCGAGGCGGTCATCAGCTACGCGGAAAAACACCACATTGACATGATCGTGGTGGGCAAGCACAACCACGGATTCCTTTCCACCGTGTTTCTGGGCAGCGTAGCCAGCTCCGTCATGCGGAAATCCCCCGTGCCCGTGCTCGTGGTTCCCGTCACCAAGGAAGACCAATAAAGGAGCCGGCACGTGCACAAGATCCGTCCCATCTCATGATTACCATACTCTTTATAGGCGACGTAGTCGGTGAGCCGGGCCGCACCGCCCTGAAACACATGCTGCCGGAGCTCAAAAAAGAGCACAGGGCGGACTTCGTCATCGTCAACGGAGAAAACGCCGCCGCAGGGCGCGGCATCACCCCCCGGCTGGCGCAGGAACTGCTGCACGCCGGGGTGGACGTCATCACCACGGGAGACCACGTATGGGACCAGGTGGAACTGGCGCCGTGGCTGGACTCCGAGCCGCGCGTGCTGCGCCCCATCAACTACCCTCAGGGAACGCCGGGGCACGGAAGCGTGGTGGTGGAAACGCCCAGGGGAAAAATAGCCGTCATGCAGGTGCAGGGCCGTTCCTTCATCCAGCCCCCTCTGGAAAACCCCTTCCTCATCTCGGAAGCGGAAGCCAGGAGGCTGAGGGAAGAGGAACACGTGAACGTCATCTTTGTGGACGTGCACGCGGAAACCACCAGTGAAAAAATCTCCACCGGGTACAACCTGGACGGGCTGGTTTCCGCCGTCATCGGCACGCACACGCACGTGCAGACGGCGGATGAAACCATTCTGGAACACGGAACGGCCTACCTGACGGACTCCGGCATGTGCGGCCCGGCCATCGGCGTGCTGGGACGGGAAAAAGAACCCATTCTCCAGCGCTTCCGCACCTCCATGCCCGCCAAATTCCCCGTGGCCAACTGGCCCGTGCGACTGTGCGGAGCCGTCGTGCAGGTGGATGAAACCACCGGAAAAGCCCTCAACATCGCCCGCATCAGCCAAATCGTGGAAAAACCGGCCTTCTGACCATGTCCGCCGCCATCAACCATGAAGCCAGATTCGGCGGCATAGGCCGTCTTTACGGAACCAGCGGGCTGGATATTCTCCGGAACTCCCGCGTGGCCGTCATCGGCATCGGGGGCGTAGGCTCCTGGGCGGCGGAAGCACTGGCGCGTTCCGGCGTGGGCACCATCATTCTGATGGACCTGGACGACCTCTGCATCACCAACACCAACCGGCAAATCCATGCGCTGGAATCCACCATCGGCCAGTCCAAGACGGAAGCCATGGCCGCGCGCATCCGGGACATCAACCCGGACGCGGAAATCATCGCCATCAACAGCTTCTATACGGCCGCAAACGCGGAAAAACTTCTGAAGGAAAAACCGGACGTCATCATTGACGCCATTGACTCCCTGGCGCCCAAGGCGCACCTCATCGCCTCCTGCTACCGCAGCAAGCAACCCCTGGTCACCTGCGGCGGCGCGGGAGGACGCGTCAACCCCGCCAAAATAGAACTGGCGGACCTCTCCCGCACCAAGGGAGACCCCCTGCTCTCCAGCCTGCGCTACAAGCTCAAAAAAGACTACGGCCTCCCGCTGGGAGAAAAAGCCCGCAAGCTGAAAATCCCCTGCGTCTTCTCCCAGGAAACGCCCGTCTACCCCACCTGTGACGGAGAAACCTCCTGCACGCGCGACCCGGAATTCCAGGGGAAAATGGGCTGTGACGCCGGGTTCGGCTCCATCACGCACATCACCGGAACCTTCGGCTTCTTTGCGGCCTCCGCCGCCATTCAAACGCTTTTAAACAAAAAACAAACACCACCGCAACCATGAACAAACTCCTGCTTCCCCTGCTGGGGGCCGCCCTCCTTCCCGCCCTGACCCAGTGCAACTCCCTGGAAAATGACATTGCCGGCATCAACGCCCGCAACGCGGAAATCGCCAGAGAACCCAGGGGAAACTACTTCGTCGGCCGCCGCTACCATGTACCCGCTACGCGCTTCTGGGGCTACCTGCGCCAGCCGGGCCAGACCTGGAGAACGGCCCAGCTCGTCATCATGGATGAAAGCTCCTGCCGCACTCCGGACCGCCTGCCGGAATACGCGGGCAACCCGCGCTACACCTACGACAACAATTATGAATACAGGGTATACGGCAAATACACGGGCAAATACGGCTATGAGCCCAACTCCAACCTGAAGCTCCCCATCTTCAAGCCAACCAGGTTTGAACCCATCAACACCAATCCCGGCTGGCTCTTCAAGCCTTCGGAAAAATATGACACCAAGGCCGTCACGCTGCGCCCCGCCATCATGCCCGTGGCAACCTCCCTCCCGGTGCGGTAAGAGGACCCTTTCTAAAAAACGGAATCGGCACGATAAAAAAGAAGAAAAAGCTTGATCTATTCGCCTCGGTGCGCTAAAAACTCCCCGCCTTAAGGCACCCATGCTCGGGTGGCGGAATTGGTAGACGCGCTAGACTAAGGATCTAGTGTCGATAAGACGTAGGGGTTCGAGTCCCCTCTCGAGCACCAAACTTTTTCATACCGCAAGTTACTGGTAATCAGTTTTTGCGGTTTTTATTTTCTTGAAAATGCAAGGCATGAAAACAGTTTTTATAGGCATTGTCTTGCAGTGATGGACATGCTTCCGTCGTAAATGCTACCCCATTTGTGGGAATCCTGGGAGCACGAATCGTAACGGCAGGTTCAGCGTGGATACTTCCCGCTCTGCCATCGCTGGCATAACTTCGGACTCGTCCGGGATTTCGGCTTCTTTCGACAAGGTAAATACTTTGGAGAACATCCGCTCTATACTTTCCTGGGGCAGCTCCATACCGCGTGCGGAATACCGTCTGGGGTGGTGAATGGAAGTCCTTTGCAGACCTGCCCCACTTGCAGCTCACAAATTCAGCAGCGTATTGCCGCTGAAAACAAATGCTCTGCGTGCTTCTTTGTGAAGCTGTCCAATAAGGAGTTCCTCGACAAGCCGCTCCAAAAAAGAAAGAGGGGATTGCTCTTGACTGAGAAATTGGAGAATTCGGAAAGCCGGATTCTCTTTAGGCATACCATGGTTTCACTGCAAGCCTTTTCCTTTATAATGGATTCTTATCCATTCAATATAAGCAATCATGAAAGTAGCAAGATCATTTGAACAAAAACAATTAATCAAACAAACAGGAAACATTTATCCTTCGGGAATATGTTTGGGGCTGGCTGCCTATTGGCTGATTTCATGCCGTCATCATGATGAAAACCAGTTCTGGGTTGATATTGAAGAAAGTATCACACCTCCTCAAGACAAACCCATTTCAAGTGCGCCTCTTATTTACGGGAAAGGTTATGCGGCCAAGGCGGCCGTTTTCCATGAACAGAATGATTTGGCGGACCTTCTTGTGGCTTCGTCAGGAAATGGTCATCAAAGGAAAAATGGGCATGCTGCACAATGAAACTGTTCCCGCAAATTTTTTCCGGGACAATCTCATGGAGCATGCCATTTCCAAAATATTACAACATAACGATACTTATACGATCCTTACCATTTCTGGTTCAGAGCCTTCAGGGCATGCCATTGGCGTCCGGCATAACAAGGGAAAGGTGCATGTCTTTGACCCTAATTTTTTTGTTCTGGAATGTACCAGCCCGACCGATCTGAAAGGGGTGCTTAAAGAAGCATTCCTTACTCTCGACCATAACTATCAGAGCCGTTTCAATAAACAATTTTCCCTGGAAGTATTCTGTTAAAGAAAAATTTTAAACCGGAAGGAAGCCCCCCTCCCATTTCATGAAGATTCGTGAGGACTTCCCTGATACATTTATTCCGTATTTTCCTTCATGACAGCATTTAAAGGGTGTATCATGCGGCCATGGAAAGAAAGAGCGGAGGCTTTCAATGGAAGAGGGACTGGACGCCGGATATTCTCGCTACCCTGATGTTTGTGGTGCAGGACGGAAAGGTTCTGCTGATTCGCAAGAAGAGGGGAATCGGCGCCGGGAAGGTGAACGGGCCCGGCGGAAAGTTTGAGCCGGGGGAGACGGCCCTTCAATGCGTGCTGCGGGAGGTCCGGGAGGAACTTTGCATTGACGTTGCGGACGCCCGGGAAATGGGGGTGCTGAATTTTTCCTTCACCTGCGGGACCCTTCCGGAGATCCGCTGCCATGTGTTCCTGGCTTCTTCCTTCCGGGGCACTCCTTCGGAAACGCCGGAGGCGGAACCTTTCTGGTGCCCGGTGGAGGAGATTCCCTATGATCTCATGTGGCAGGACGACCAGTTCTGGCTTCCCTCCATGCTCGAGGGAAAACGGTTTGAAGCGTTTTTCACGTTTGAAGAGGACCGGATGCTGGAGTTTTTCCTGAAAACCGGGGATTGCCCCGGCCAGGAAAATCCGGTTCTCCGTTCCTCCCCTGCCCTTTGACCAGTCAGAAGGGGCAAGCCGCCTGTTCCCACGGCTTGCCCGGTAAGCCTTACGATTCAGAAGGAGAGGGAAACGCCCAGGGCTGCCTGATGCTCCAAAAGGGATTCCCTGAAGTGGGCCTGGTAGGAGGCGTATACGGAGCATCTGTCATTGAAGACCATTTTGGACAGCAGCTTGACCTTGAACGACTGCTTTCCGGGAGAATACCCCTTCCCCTTGTACCGGGATTCGCAGTATTCATCCCCCTCCCACCAGCCGTCCCGGAACGTGTAATGGGGATCGTTCCGGTAGATGTCCGGGCAGTAGCTGCCGGACAGCGCGTTGATCCATGCGGCTCCACCTGAGAAACGCAGGACGTGTTCCAGCGTCACCCCCATCGCCAGGGATACGTTGTCAAATTTCCCCCTGTTGTCCCACCGCTGGCCATCATCCCAGTAGCCGCCGTCATCGTCCCAATAATCGTCCTCCCACCCGGAATCGTCATACACTCTGTCTCTTTTCACCTTGTTGGCGCCATGCACGTACGTCACTCCCGCAAAGGGGATCACGCTGAAGGATCTCGTCACCTGGTAGCGCCAGGAGGCGGAAAGCCCCACATTGAACGTTTCAGAGTCCCATTTGGAGGCATTTCCCCATTCATCGCTGTGCCGGCATTTGTTTTCCATATTGCCATAAGCGACGTTCATGGAGACGAGAAGACTGGACCGGGGGCCCGTCTCCCGGAACATGGCTCCGTACACGTTGGCCATCCATGCGGTCTGCCGGAACCGGTCCCCTTCCAGAGGGCCGTCCGGGTAGTCCGGCATTTCCTGAATATTCTGGTGCCCGAAGAGCTGTCCGAAGGACAGTCCCAGCAGGGCGCCGGATTTTTCTCCATAAACGCCGTAGTCATACCCCAGCGCGTAGCCGGCGGCGCTGTAGTCAAAGGACGGCTGGTTGTTCCGGACACCGGCATCTCCAAAGCTGCCGAGGGTGGCCGCCCACAGATTGGAAGGGCCCTTCTGCTGAAAACGGGAGATGTCGATCTGGGCGGAGGATGCCTCCACCAGCGTCTGCACATAGGCGGCGGACACCCACAGGGAGTCCAGCGTAGTTTCCGGACCGCTTTCCGGGAACTGGTTCCAGGATTGGGCACGCACGGCAGGCATGCATCCTGCCAGGGTCAGGCTCCATAGGGAAATACGGGATAGTTTCATGATCGGGTATGGTGGGTTCAAAAGCCGGAAGTTGGGCCCGGCCTTCATTTTTTGAAGCGTACCGGGACACCCGTTTTGTTCATCAAATACATTCCCGGATTCCGGCGGAGCCCTCCCCTCCCGCATTCTCTTGTCTTTCCCGCCTCTAGGACTGCTGCGGATTTTCCTTGTTTTCTCCGCTTTTCCCTTCCGGAGAATGCTCCGCCCTGCCCTCTTCCATCTCCCCGTTACAGCGGGATCAACAGATGTTTTCCGCTTCTCCGCTCCCACCCTTCCCCGCCTTCAATTTGTGTTCTTTAAGCTTTTCTTCACGGGCCCGTCATGATAAAGGTGCGGGAGCAATCGTGTGATCCTTGATCGTTCACTTGCTGGCTATTTCAATTCATATTCCATTATTCGACATGTATACCCCTGAATTCAAAAACATCCTCACTTCCACCCTGGACGGACTGCGTGCGGAAGGACTGTACAAGGAAGAACGCTTCATCGCCTCTCAGCAGTATTCCCAGGTGACGCTGAAGGACGAACGCTCCGTCATCAACATGTGCGCCAATAATTACCTGGGCCTGGCCAACAATCTGGAAGTGATGGAAGCCGCCAAGAAAGCCATTGACGAATGGGGTTTCGGCATGGCTTCCGTACGGTTCATCTGCGGCACGCAGACCCTGCACCGCCAGCTGGAAGAACGCCTTTCCCAGTTTCTCGGCACGGAAGACACGATTCTGTTCCCCTCCTGTTTTGACGCCAACGGCGGCCTGTTTGAGGGCCTCCTGACCGCGGACGACGCCATCATCTCCGATTCCCTGAACCACGCTTCCATCATTGACGGCGTGCGCCTCTGCAAGGCCAAGCGCTTCCGCTACGCCAACAATGACATGGCGGACCTGGAAGCCAAGCTTCAGGAAGCGGACGCCGCCGGCGCCCGCGTAAAACTGATTTCCACGGACGGCGTATTTTCCATGGACGGCATCATCGCCCAGCTGGACAAGATTCATGAACTGGCCGCCAAGTACAACGCCATCGTCCACTTTGACGACTGCCACGCCACTGGCTTCCTGGGCAAGAGGGGCCGCGGCACGCACGAACATTGCGGTCTGTTCGGCAACATAGACATCACTACCGGCACCCTGGGGAAAGCCCTGGGCGGCGCTTCCGGCGGCTATGTTTCCGGGCCGAAGGAGGTGGTGGACGTCCTGCGCCAGAAGGCCCGCCCGTACCTGTTCTCCAACAGCGTGGCTCCCGCCATCGTAGCCGCCTCCATCAAGGTGCTGGATCTGCTGGAAGGCTCCACGGAAGCGCGTGACCGCGTGGAAGCGAATACCAGGTATTTCCGTGACGCCATGACGGCCGCCGGTTTCACCATCGGCGGGAAGGACCATCCCATTTCCCCGGTCATGCTGGGGGACGCCGTGCTGTCCCAGAAATTCTCCGCCCAGTTGCTGGAGGAAGGCGTGTACGCCGTCGGCTTCTTCTATCCCGTCGTTCCCAAGGGGCAGGCCCGCATCCGCACGCAGATTTCCGCCGCCCACACCCGCGAACAGCTGGACAAGGCGATTGAAGCCTTCTGCAAGGTAGGCAAGAACCTGGGGGTTATTTCCTGATTCCCGCACCACTCATGAGTTCGGACGCATCACCCATGCCCGGCGGCCATCTGCCGACGCTGCCCGTCAAACGGGTGGTGCGTCCCACTCCTTCCATCCCGGATCATGAAGTCGTCCGCCAAATAGGCAGCGGCGCTTACGGGGAGGTCTGGCTGGCCCGCTCCCTGACCGGGGCGTGGCGCGCCGTAAAAATCGTCTGGCGGGAGGATTTTGAGGATGAACGCACGTTCAACCGGGAGTTTGAGGGCATCCTCCAGTATGAGCCCATTGCCCGCAACCATCCGGGGCTGGTCCACATCCTGCACGTGGGGCGCCATGACCAGGATTCCCCGTTTTACTATTACGTCATGGAGCTGGGCGACGATGCCCGCACCGGCGTCCACATCACGCCGGACGAATACATTCCGCGCACGCTCCAGACGGACAAGAAGTTTTCCGGCAACAAGCCCCTGCCCCTGGATTACTGCCTGGAGGTGGGCAGCCAGCTCGCGCATGCCCTGCTGTACCTGCACAGCAAGAACCTGACGCACCGGGACATCAAGCCGGCCAACGTCATTTTCGTCAACGGCCGCCCCAAGCTGGCGGACATCGGCCTGGTGGCCCATCTGGACCAGCGCAGCTTTGTGGGCACGGAGGGGTTCATCCCGCCGGACGGCCCCGGCACCCGGCGGGCGGACGTTTACGCCCTGGCCAAGGTTTTATATGAAATCAGCACGGGAAAGGACCGCATGGATTTTCCCGAACTTCCGGATGATTTGCCGGAAGGCACCGTGCGCAAGAAGTGGCAGGCGTTCAACACCATCATCTGCCAGGCGGCGGAACCCCGCGTGGAGGAGTGCGCCATTGATTCCGCGGAAGAGCTGGCGGAGAAGATAGACGCCCTGCGGGGGTATGAAGTGCCCTCCCGCTTCCGCCTCCATAAGAAAAAGAAGCGCCGCAAGCTCAGGCGCACCCTCCAGCTATTGGCGGCAGCCGTAGCCGGGGCCTTCACCGCGTACTGGGGGGCCCTGTGGCTTAACAACAGCCAGCATCCCCCGGAAGAACCCGCCGCAGACATGCGCGCGGATTCTCCTCCCTCCGTTCCGGAGGAGGAATCCCAAACCGGGTACGTGCTGGTGACCAGTTCCCCGGCGGGGGCGTCCGTTTATGATGCGGACGGCAATTATCTGGATGAAACGCCGTACGGTCCTATTGAACTGCCCTCCGGCACCGCCGTGGCGTATACCGTTAAAAAATCGGGCTTCGCGGACAAGGAAGAGTCGGGAACCGTCAAGGGAGGCTCCACCCTGGCCCTGGGCGGCGTGCTGAAGGAGTACCATCCCCCCACGGACAGCCAGCCGTGGAAGGATACGGAAGGCGTCACTTACATTCCCGCAGAGACGCGCCATGTGGCGCAGGGTCCCCTCACCGCGGCCCTGTTTAACAAGTTCCTGAAGGAGGACCACCAGAAGGGGAATTACCAGATGCAGCGGGAACAGACGGAACCGGGCCATCCGGAGAAGGACCTGGCCCTGCTCTCGCAGGACGGCATCACCGCCTACCTGGCGTGGCTGAACAAGAAGTGCGAGCGGGAGGGCCTGCTGGGCAAGGAGTTTTCCATCAGCGCTGATCCCCTGCCGCAGACGGCCGGACGCACGGACGGCCGCAGCGCCTACGTCCTGAACGTCACCCGCGTGTTCCAGGTGCCCATCACCGTCACCACCAATCCTCCGGGAGCTAGCGTCTTTTTCAATAACAGGCTGATCGGCCGCACCCCCATTGAGGAGTATGTCAACCAGGTTCCCTACGTGATTGAGATCAAGCTGCCGGGGCATGCCACCATGCGGCGCAGGGGGCTGGACCCGCAGGATTTATATCTTTCCCTCCAGCTGGAGCCGGACAAATCCGTGATCTTCGGCTCCCCGTGGAGCAACAGCCTGGGCATGGACCTGGCGCCCGTGGGCGGAAACACCCTCGCCATGACCCATGAGGTGCGCGTGAAAGATTTCCAGCAGTTCCTGAAAGCTACGGGAAGAAAAGCCCCTGCCAGACCCGGCTTCCCCCAGGGGGAGGACCATCCGGCGGTGAACGTCAGCAGGCAGGATGCGCGCGCCTTTGCCAGATGGCTGACCAACAAGGAACGGTCCCAGGGCCTGATTGACCAGCATGATTCCTACCGCCTGCCGAAGGATGAGGAATGGAGTTCCTGGGTGCGGCTGACGGATGAAAAGGGCGCTTCGCCTTATGAAAAAACGCTGCCTCATGAAAATTCCCGGGAAGTGTTTCCGTGGGGATTTTCCTGGCCGCCTCCGGATAAAACGGGCAATTTTGCGGACCAGTCCGCCCTGATTTACCTTCCTTCCTCCCGCGTCATCGTGGGGTATGAGGACGGCCAGCCCTACACCGCCCCTGTCAAGACCTTCCCGCCCAACCACCTGGGACTGTATGACCTGGAGGGAAACGTCATGGAATGGGTGGAAGATTCCTACGGAGGGCCGGAATCCCTCGCCATCCGCAATTACGGCGTGGCCCGCGGAGGCAGTTACCTGTCCTTCCGTCCCAAGCAGCTCACCACTTCCATCCGCACCCCCCTGCCGGAAAATACGCGTGACGACGCGCTGGGCTTCCGCCTCATTCTGTCTTCCGACCGTCCGGCAGCCCCCAAGGCTCCATGACGCGCATGACCTGCGCCGTCAGGAACAGCGCCTTCCCCCTGTTCTTCCGTCCCCCGCAACAGACCGTTTCCGAACGGGAAAGCCCTGCCGGAGTTTCCGTCCATTCCCGCTTCTCCGGGAAAATGGTTGAAAGGGCCTCCCGTTATGCTACCTTTTTTCCGCACCCTTTTCCCGAATGAAAATCATCGCCATCGCCAACCAGAAGGGGGGAGTGGGAAAAACCACCACGGCCATCAACCTGGCCGCCGCCCTGGCCCAGCTGAAGAAGAAAATCCTTGTCATTGACCTGGACCCGCAGGCCAATGCCACCAGCGGCATGGGCATTGACGGAAAGGACATGGCCAGCCTGTATCCGGCCCTGCTCGGGCAGCTTCCGGCGGAAGAGTGCATCGTTCCTTCCGGCAGGAAACGGCTGGACATCATCCCCTCCACCATGGACCTGGCTGGTGTGGAAATAGAACTGGCCCGGTCCGGCAACCACCTGACCCGGCTCCGGGAAACGCTCGCTCCCCTGCGGGAATCGGAAGCGTATGACTACTGCATCATGGATACGCCGCCCTCCCTGGGCGTGCTGATGACCTCCGCCCTGGCCGCCTGTGACGAGGTGCTGACGCCCCTTCAGTGCGAATGGTTCGGCCTGGAAGGGCTGGCCAAAATCCTGCACGTGACGGCGCAGATCTGCGCCAGCGGCGCCAATCCCCGCATCAGGCATGAAGGCGTGCTGATGACCATGTATGACGGCCGCACCAACCTTTCCCGCCAGGTCATTGACCAGGTGGAAAAACACCTACCCCAGATGCTTTATAAAACCGTCATTCCCCGCTCCATCCGGCTTGGGGAAGCGCCCAGCTTCGGGCACACCATCTTTGAACATGATCCCTCCGGAACGGCGGCGGACGCCTATCTGAAAGCCGCCCGGGAATTCATCAGGCGCCACAAGGCCTGAGCACGTGAAGGAAGAGCTTCCGGAGAACACCGCGGGCCTCCGGGGCGGAAGGGAGGACTCCAGGGATACCATAGGCAGGATGGACAGCACGGAACGCCCCGCCTTGTCCCCCGGGTTCATTCTGTCCACTTAACTTACACCGTATCAGATCCGGCAGCCCTGATGCGGATGGAAACAGGCATTCCCCTTGACTTGGGGCACCCGGCATATGAGAATGCCCGCAGCTTCCGCTTCCGGAACTTTTCCTCATGCCAGCAGAAGAAGGCCAGACAGATGACCAGCCCCGGACGACAGGGCAAGTCCCGCCTCCCGCACCGACGACAGGCCTGGAAGAGATTCTGCCCGGCCGCCCCCCTCTTCCCCATGCGGAAGAAAAAGGCGCCTTTTTCGTTTACCAGCGGGAACTTGCCCCCGGCACGCGCCTGGAACAGTATGAAATCATCAGGGTCCTGGGCAGCGGAGGCTTCGGCATCACTTACCTGGCGAAGGATCTTTTCCTGAACCGCAACGTGGTCATCAAGGAAAACTTCCCCTCCAGCTGCTCCTACCGTGACCCGCTGACCGGGCATATCCGGCCCAATAACGAACACGACCTGGAAAATTACACCTGGGCCCTGAAGAGCTTCCTGACGGAGGCCCAGACACTGGCGGAGCTCAACCATCCGGGCATCGTCAGAATCCTGTCCGTCTTTGAAGCCAACGGAACGGCGTACTTCGCCATGGAGCACATCACCGGGCTTTCCCTGGACTATCTGGGGGAAAAGCTCCACAGCACGGGCCACCGCTACACGGAGGACGAACTCAAGGGACTGCTGACGCGCCTGCTCCGGATTCTGGACTACCTCCATTCCAGGCACATCTACCACCGTGACATCAAACCCGGCAACATCCTGCTGACGGAGGAGGGAACGCCCGTGCTGATCGACTTCGGCGCGGCGCGGCACGCCCTGAAGCTGCACGCCGCCACCGTCCTGACCACCCAGGGGTATTCCTCCCCGGAACAGGCCCTGGGAAAAACCAACATCGGCCCCTGGAGCGACCTTTACTCCGTGGGCGCCACCTTTTACGCCCTGCTCACCGGTCATCCCCCGGAACGGGCGGAGGTGCGCCTGGCGGAAGACGGCATGCAGCCTCTGCACAGCGATCCCGTGCTCACGCGCTTTTATTCCCGGCAGTTCCTGCTGTCCCTGGACAAGGCGCTTTCCCCCCAGATCAACTGCCGCTACCAGACGGCACGGGAATGGATTCACGACATCTGCGCCATTTCCGGGGAGGAATCCTCCGCCACCATCCACGTCCCCCCGGCGGACATCCACTACATCCATCCGGAAGGGATGCCCCGGCCCTGCGCTGAAAAAAAATCCGGGAACAAAAGTCCCGCCGCCGCTCCGGGGGCCCTCCATTCCACCTCCCGCAAGCTGTCCGCGCGTACTCTCCGCCGCAACCGCCACATGATGTACCTGATGGTGGGCAGCGCCTGCACCTTCCTACTGGCCGCCGGAGCCGTCTACCTGATGGACTACCTGAAAAAGGCCCCCATGGGCACCACCATCAACACGATCAAGGAGGCCATCCAGCAGCCGGCCGCCAATTCCAATGGCCGGGACATGCCGGCCCCTCCCCGGGACCTGGCGTCCATCCGCATTCCAGAACTTAAAATGACGGAAGACGCAGCGCTGGAACCGCGGACACTCCCGGACTTCCACCTGCGCCTTGATGATACGATTCTCACCCGTTCCGGCCTCCCCCCCGTTCTGCCGGAAAAACTGCGCATCTCCTGCATTTACCTTCAGGTCACCCCCCCGGCCTCCGGAAGCGAGGAACTCCATCTGACCATCCGGGACGCCAACGGCACCCTCGTGGACCGCTCCGTCAACCCGGTCCCCTCCTTCACGGTGCCGGGACAATCCACCAGCACCTTCTTCTTCCCTGCCCTCCCTGAACTGTCCACGGACCGCGTTTACACGTACACCTTTGAAACCGCAGCCCATAGGACCGTTCCCATGCAAATGGCGTGCTTCAAAAGCGAAACGGAGCGCACGGAAGAAGCCTTCCCAAAAATCCGTTTCATTGCTGCGCCTCCTGCTCCGGAACCTCCCCTCCTGCATGACCCGGTCTACAAAGGGCTGGTGGCGGCAGTCACCACGCCCACCCCGGGCCACGGAAACGTCCTGAACCATGCGGACGTCACGCCGGACGTGCTGGAGGCTCTGGAACAACTGTCCAGGGCCGGTTACCCTATTGCCCAGCAGGTACTGGGAAAAACCCTCATGTCTCCGGACTGCCCCGGAGGCCCCAGGCCGGAAGAAGGCGTGGAATGGCTCTACCGTTCCGCCACCGGAGGATGCTATGAGGCCATGAAGGAACTCGGCATCCTGCTCATGGACATCCCTTCGTATTTCCCTCGCCTGCCGCAGCAGCCTCCGCTGGCCTCACGGGATTACGCCCAGGCGGCGCGCTTCCTGAGAATGGCGGTCCAGTACCGGGACCAGGAAGCCATGTACCTGCTCTCCCTGATGTACTCCCAGGGCTGGGGCGTCCCCGCCTCCGCGGAGCTCTCCGGCCTCATGATGGAACGCCTCAACGGTTCCGGCTACCTTACGGACAGCCTGAACCCCAACGCGGACATTGCGGCGTACTGGCTCCCCCTGCCGCTGGCCGCCGGAGAATCCACCATCCTGAGGTTCACCGTTCCAGGACCGTTCGCCCCCACCCAGCTCAAGGGCGTCACGCTGCATAACACCGGCATGAAAGACGCCTTTTCCATCAGCAAGATCAACATTCTCCAGCACGGACGCCTCATTCTGGACATCATTTCCCCCCAGGAAGTATTGCCCGGCAAAAGCTCTGCTCCCATCGGCATCTCCATCCCGGCGGGCCTGCTGGCGGATACCTCCCTGCCCCTGGAAGTGGAAATCCTGCTGACCCCCGGAACCAGCAGCGGCGTGGTGGAAATGCCCCCTCCCGCGGAAAGGAAACGTTCCAGAAATGGGACCAACTGACGGTCAACAGCTCTTATTTCTACCGCATGTAAGGACCCATAAAAACATTCTTGCTTCCCTCCATCGGGATGCTAGAAAGGAAACATGACTCCTCCTACCCTGCTGCGCCGTATCCTCCTCGTTCTGGCCGCTTTCCTGATGGCCTCCTGCGGTGACCCCACCGTTTCCTACTGGAAAAAGGCGGCTGACATCAACACGGAATACTCGGAAAAAAGTGATATTCTGGTGGAACGGCTCCTGAAGCTGAAAAAGAACCCCACCCTTCCGGGACTGGCGGAAAGCAGCAAACAGGCCGCGGACCTGCTGCGGGAACGTGATGAAGAACTGGCGGACCTCAGCACGAAAGACGTGAACCCCGCCGTTGTGGCCTATGTGGAAGAAGACCGCCAGCTCTTTGCCAGGGGGCGGGAACTGGCGGAACATTACCAGCAATACTTTGAAAAATACCTGAAGGGAGGACCGGAATTCACGCCTGACCCGGCCCGCGCCGCCTCCCACATAGGCCGCGGACGGCAGGAGATACGCAAAATCCTGGCCTCCGCCCGCCAACTGGAAGAACGGGCGGAAGCCCTGAGAAAGGAGCAATCAGCCGCTCTGGAAACGGAGCTTCCCCCGCTGCACTTCCGCCTCCCGGAAATGAAGCAGCTGCTGTCCAACCGCTGACCGTTCCCGTGCACAGGGCTCAAAAAGGATATTCTTCCGAATTCAGGCCGGCTTTTTCAATAAATGCCCCAGGAGCCGTCTTACTGTGCTGTTTCCATGCCGTTCTTTTCGCGGCAGTCTTCGGCAAAAACCGGGCATCTTTTCCAAAAACGAGATTGACACCGGGAGTTCTTTCCCCTAGTATCCGCGCACAACATCAGCGGCGGGGTGGCCAAGTGGTAAGGCAACGGTCTGCAAAATCGTTATTCGCGGGTTCGATTCCCGCCCCCGCCTCCAAGATGCTGTAAAGACCGATTCAAGTCGCGTTCGTCTAGCGGTCTAGGACTCCCGCCTTTCACGCGGGCAACACGGGTTCGAGTCCCGTACGCGATGCCACTCTTCAAGAAAGTGGAAAGAAAAAAGCCTGGTTTTGCCAGGCTTTTTCTATTTTGAAAGAAGCTGGAGGAAGTTCTCAAAAATCCGGTACGGCATGTTTGATTTAGAGAAGATCAACGGCGTCCCCGGGTAACATGCGGCTACCCTGAAAAAGGGGCCCTGGAGGATTTTCGTACTTGCCCGGCCCAAGACCAGCGTCATCCGGAGGGACAATATGCGTCCTGCCTCAACATGCCCCCGCCATGGAAAGGATTCAGCTTCAATTCCATACCCGGCAACCGGAGAAAATTCGTTCTATCGTCCGGGACCCCACATCCTAACAATTATTTCATATCTTAACGTAATAAGCATGATGATATTTTTCCTCAAATGGTACAGATTTTTTTCCGAAGTGATTTCAATGATGCCGTTTTATCCGATGAATGGAAGACGTTTCAGGTCCCCGTTCCTCCGGATAAACTTCCAACCATCTTAGGGAAAATTCCTGAACCACCCGTCCGGATTATCCCGGACGCATGATGGACAAAGACGGCTGTTTTAAACAACCACTTCACAACCAACAAATAATCATGAATAAAATTACCTCTATCAACGGAATTCTCCTAGCACCCCAGAATGATTTCTACCAGCACGAAAAGAACAGCTCCTCCCACATCACGGAGGACGAGCGGATTGCATGGAACGCCAAGGCTGAAGCATCTGATGTTCATGCCAAGGTAAGCAGGGACATATTCGACGCCCACGCCGAAAACACCACGGTCCATCTCACAGAGCAGGAACGTCAGAGATGGAACGCTACCCCGGAGCTGGACACGAACGGCAATATGTCGCTGGGCGGAGGATTGACGGCAGAGGGAACAATCAATGCCAATGGCGGGGTACGCGTCCCGTTGCCGGCAACGGCACAGGAAGCAGTTTCTTACGAGGCGATCGTAGAGCAGCAGGCGGCACAGGAATGGGCGCGCAACATCCATTACTTGGACACTCTCGTCCCCTCCTGGGTATCCACGATGATACGTTCTCAACAAATAAATACAGCCTATCCCGTAGCGACGTCCAACGCCTCCGTTAAGGAGGGAATAATTAACAATGACCTGTACGATCATGTTGTCACGTTTACCAGTTCGCCCGGATTGTCCTTACTGGGAAGGTCTACGGGAGCGTGGAAATTCGCCCACTACATGGGCAATTTCCATAATAGCGATTATTCGGTGGCAACTGCATGGAGGGTTGCCGGGGCGGACCAGGTCTCCTTCATGCTTGGCAGCACTTCACAGGGATACGGGTCCAATACCAACCCTGCCACGCCCTGTTACAACCATCCCATCCACTGGACGGATTACCACATGGACGGCGCCGATTACAGATACCCCCTCGACAACGCCATCAACAATCTTCAAGACCGTGCCATGAGCGCTGCGTGGCAGATAACCTCCTACGGCAAGACCTATCTCGGCAGTTCTACATCCTGCCTGATACGCGGCACTCATTACGGACCTGCCATTGGCGAGTCCACCTACGTCTGGGCCCTGGTCCCGTCGTTGATTTATGTTGCCGTAGCCATGACCCCGCGCCACACTGATTCAGACGGCACGAGCATCATGAACCGATGGTCCCTGTTCATCGACGGCCAGTACGTGATGCCCATGACGTCACTGTTTTACGGCGCAGGCAACACGGCATGCTTCACTACCAAGGTCAAGGCGCATGAGGTGGGAAATACCCGGCAACTGGGCCTGAGGATGGGAGGAATACGGATTGACGCCAATCCGGCCCTGGGCCTTACCAAGCCTATGGAGGTTATGGAGCGTGTGGTGATGGAAGGCGCGGTGGTTAAGCCCGTCCCCACCGCAGAGGCTTCCTCCCTGGAGGTCCCGGCGGCAGGCGGCGACGTAACGCTTACCGTCTCTTCCACGCTGGCGGAGAACATGTATGTCATTAACGACACCATGTGCGGCCATGACGTCGCCGCTGTGTGGTGCAGCCAGTCCGCCGAGCAGATACCCTCCGGAGGAGGCCAAATCTCCTTGACGCTGGCGGCCAACACCACCGGAGTTGCCAGGGAGGTGTGGGCATTCGTCGGCCACCATTACGGCCAGGCCGCCGTGATCAAGATTAAACAGTCCGCCTGATACAACGATGCGCTACGCAAAACCGCGGTATGCTCAGCATATCACCGCTAAAAATCCCAGGATGAAGGCTCGCAGACAGGATACGGAACAAATCAGGGAGGCGGCATCCGCCCGTTGGAGAAATTGGGCTAGGTACCTGATTGCGGCCGCCATCGGGGCTCTGGCGGCCAGCGGGTACCTCGCCGTGCCCGGTGGCGGGCATCAAGCAGACGCTGCTCCGACACGCACGGACAGTTATGGTCCCATCATGGAGCACGGGAACGGCCCCCGTTCCCAGGCCCCTCCGGAAAAGGAGGTGCAGCCCATTGAACAAGAGAAAGGCAGGTAATTATGTGCAGACTCTCCGAAGTACCCGCGCGTTTCCTGGATGTTGCCAAGGCGTCTCCCGTCATCGCCTGCGTCATGCTGTCTCTGGCTATTTGCGGCGGGGCGTGCTGGTACATCGGGGACATCATGAGCCACTACAATGACCGGCTCTGCGACCTGATGACCTTGCAGGCACAGGCCCAGGTAGAGACCGCCAAGGCTATCCAGGTGCTCGCGCTGCGGGTGGAAAATATTGAAAGGAAACTGGAAAAATGAACCCCATGGGAAAAACGCGGCGGCGTCTTTCTCCATTTTAACGGTGGATGGATAACCGGGGACGGCACCCTGCATGTCCATCAGTCTTCCAGCCTCCGGCAATGGCGGCAGCCAGGAAATCAGCGGCATCCCTGATGCCGCTTTTTTCTTTTCCATGCCCCTTGAACCGGAATCTTTTTTACGCCATCTTCCGGGTATGTTTCTGGATTCTCCCTCCCGTTGTGGTATACTGGTTCCGCCATGGCAGCCCAGAACGACATCACGCTGAACGGAGCCCCGTATGGACTGGCGGAACCCTGTTCCGTTTCCCGGCTTCTGGAACTCCTGAATCTGAACAGCCTGCCCGTGGTGGTGGAGCTCAACGGCTCCGCCCTCCTGCCGCAGGATTTTTCCGGAGCAACCGTGGCTCCCGGGGACCGGGTGGAGATCGTCTCCATCGTCGCCGGCGGTTAATCCCCTGATTTCCGATCCTTCTTTTCCCCATCCGTTACCGCCATGCCCTCCATCCACGTCATGTCTTCCACTCTTGCCAGCCAGGTGGCGGCGGGCGAGGTGGTGGAACGCCCCGCCTCCGTCGTGAAGGAGCTGGTGGAAAACAGCCTGGACGCCGGAGCCAAAGCCGTGCGCGTGGAGATACGCCGCGGAGGCGTGGGCCTCATCAGGGTGGCGGACGACGGCTGCGGCATGTCCCGGGAAGACGCCCGGCTCTGCGCCAAGCGCCACGCCACCAGCAAGCTTTCCTCCCTGGAGGACCTTTTTGAAATCACGCACCTGGGCTTCCGGGGGGAGGCCATCCCCAGCATTGCCAGCGTGTCCCGCTTCAAGCTCTGCACCCGGCAGCCCCAGGCGCTGGAAGGCTGGGAAGTACGCATTGACGGAGGCCTGGAGCATGAACTGCGAAGCTCCGGCGTCTCCCCCGGCACCGCCATTGAGGTTGCCGATCTGTTTTACAATACTCCGGCACGCCGCAAGTTCCTGAAATCCGCAGAGACGGAGGCCTCCCATGTGGAGCACCAGATCCGCCTGCATGCCCTGGCCTATCCCCAGGTGCGCTTTACCTATAAGCGGGACGAGCAGCTTATCTTTGACCTGCCGGCCACCGCGGACCTGCGCGTCCGCATCTCCGCCCTGACGGACGCGGCTACCGCCGCCGCCCTGATCCCGATAGAGCCGACCATCGGGCCCGGCATTTCCGTCACGGGCTTCCTGCTCCCGCTTTCCGAAGCCAGGCGCACCAGAAAGGGACAGTACGTGTTCATGAATACCCGGCCCGTGGAGGACCAGCTCATCAACCGGGCCATCCGGGACGGCTACGGCGGTTTTCCCACCGGACTTCATCCGGCGCTGTTCCTGTACATGGAGGTGGAACCCGCGCTGGTGGACGTGAACGTGCACCCCGCCAAGAAGGAGGTCCGGTTCCGCCGTTCCGCGGACGTGGTAAATACCATTGTGGAGGCCATCGCCAACACCCTCCAGAAACACGCCCGCCGGGAAATCCACGCTCCCGCCACAGATGATGCGGAAGCGGAAAAGCATCCTGCGGAAACGCCAGCTCCGGCCCCTCGTGAGGGAAAAGCCCTCCGGACGGGCAGTCCTCTGACTTCTTCTCCGGCAAAAACCCGTCCGGCTTCCGTTCCCTCCTCCCCGTTTGCTTCCGCCTCTTCTGCTTCCGGCATCAGCCAGACGCACAGAACCGCTCCCGTCACTCCCCTACGGCCCATCCCCCTGAAACAGGTCCCCGCCACCCAGGGACGGCTGGATTTTCAGAACAAGACGGAACCAGGCGGTCCACGGAACGCTTGCGGAAAGACTGCCCCGGAAAGGGACGCCTCCGCCGGGTTCACCTACCTGGGAACCCTCCGCCAGCAATTCGCCCTGTTTGAAACGCCGGAAGGCCTGGTGCTGATGCATCCCAGGGCGGCGCGGGAGCGCATCATCTTTGAACGGCTGCGCGCGCACCGGGATGCGCCGATGCCGTCCCAGCAGCTGCTGGATCCGGTGATGCTGGACCTGGACCCCCGGGATTTTGCCGTTATCCAGCAGTTCGCCCCCCATTTCGACCAGGCCGGGATGACCGTCACCCCCTTCGGGCAGAATACCATCAGGATAGAATCCCTTCCCGCCCTGCTGGAACTGGACAATGTCCGCGCGTTCCTGCTGGAGCTGGTGGACCGTCTCACGCAGTCCGAATTCAGCCGGAACGCCAAACGCATGGCGTATGAAACCTTCATCGGGGAAATTGCCAGGAAATCCGCTTGGAAGGAGCATATCTCCCCGCACCGCGCCCCGGCCATCCTGAAGGAATTGCTGGCCTGCGAGGTGCCGTACTGCACGCCGGGCGGCAAGCCCACGCTGGTGAATTATTCCGTTCCGGAGATCAAGCGCAAATTCGGCATTCAGGCGTAAAGGGCCGTGTTTTCCCGGCACCGGGATGGAGCGCCGCAAGCCTTCCCGGACGGCGGCCCCTCCCTTACCCGCGCTTCAGCCCATTTTTCCGCCCTTCCGCTTTAACGCACGGACGGCAAAAACATCCCCCCACCCGCGGAAGCTTGCTCTTGGCAACAGAGTTCCCCGCGTCTATACTGTTGCCTGCGTTTCCGCCATCCAGCCCATTTCCAGCCATGCCAGCCCCTACCCCCAGCAAGCCCCCTGCACCGCGCCTTGCTGAAACCACCACCGGAAAGGCGCTGATGGCGCTCCTGGCTCTTTTTTACCTTTCCCTGGCTACGGTTGCGGCGGGAGGGGAATGGCACACCCTTTTTATTCCCGCCTGCCTTCTGGCGGCAGCTCTCCTGCTGTTCTGTTTCTGCATCATCCGGGGAGACAAGATTCCCAGCCCCGGCCTGGCGGGCTGGCTCGCCCTGGGGCTGGGGGGCGGCTATTTCTTCCTGCGGGCGTGGCTTTCCCCCTGGTTCTATTATGAGAGCGCGGCGGACCTGGGCCTGATCGTCACCGCCATGGTCATGTTCATGGCCGGAACGTACGCGGGCGCGGGCGACGGGAAGAAGAGCGTCCTTCCCGTGCTGGCGGCAACCCTGGGAGTGCTGAACGCCCTGCTGTGGGGGTACCAGAACATGACGGGAACGGAGGCTTCCTGGTTCAGGCCGGATTATTCCCTGTTCGGCACGGAACTGCGCAATATCGGCCTTTTCGGGTACAAGAATTTTTCCGCCCATTTCCTGACCATCACGGGCTTTTTCCTTTGTGCCTACAGCATGGCGTCCGCCAGAAAATGGGGCGTCGGGTTGTTCACGGGACTGGCGCTCATCCTCGTCTCCTTCACTTGCAGTTCCCGTTCCGCCTTTCCGAACGCCCTGGCAGGCGTCACCCTTTGCTTCTTCATTTATACGTCCAGCGTGTTCCGCAATAACAGGAAGTTTTACGCGGCATCCATCCTGTTCATCCTTCTTCTCTTCCTTGGAGCGGCGTACACCGTGCTGGACCTGGCGAACGGAGCCGGAAGGCTGGGCTCCCTGCTGGATATATTCTCCTTCGGCAGCCGGCTGGACCTGTCCAGGCTGGCGTGGGCCCTGGCGGACCAGGCTCCGTGGATCGGCCACGGGAGCAGGATGTTCACCAATCTTTCCACGGAATTTTTCTCCGGCGCCAGCCTCCCCAATTTTGCCCACCATGAATACGCGCAGGCCGCCTGTGATTACGGCTATGCCGGACTGGGGCTGATGCTGGCCCTGCTGGTCCTGTTCCTGTTTTCCGGGTTCCGGAGCGTGCTCAAACTGGCGGGCGAACATCAGCGCACCAATCCCCTGGGGCCCGCGGCCTTCTGCGTGCTGTGCATCGCCGCCTTCCACGCCTACGGGGAGTTTATCTGGCACAATCCGGCCCTGCTGGGGGCCAGCGCCCTGTGCTGCGGCATCACCTGGACCGCCTCCCTTTCCCAAGTAAAGGCGTCCCGGCGCGCCGGACGCTGGGTACAGGCTTCCGCGGCCTTCCTGCTGGCGGTCCTCGCCCTCTGCTTTTCCTTCCTGGCCTTCCCGGTCTGGAGGGCCTCCCTGCACGCCACGCCCCCTTCCACCACAGGACGGCTTCCCATGCTGGAAGAGGCCGCTTCCGCCAGCCTGGACCCGGACCTGGTGCGGCGCAACATCCTGCACGCGGTGGGCAGTTCTCCGGCTCCGGACCGGGCCCGGCTCAAGGAACTGGAACGGCAGGAGGGAGAGGCGGAGCTTCTGAGCCCCGGCAATCATGGAATGGTGGCGGCCAAGAGCCTGCTTTACATCCATCAGGGGCGGTATGCGGAGGCGGAACAATTGCTGCGCCCATATGTGAATCCCGGGAGGTTTGACGACCGCATGTTCGCCTGGACCACCATTTACACCAATATGCTGTATTCCTGGAGCGCAAGGACCGCCTCCCACTCCCCGGGACAGGCCCTGTCCATGGCCCTGACGGCGCAGGAGCTGATGTCCGCGCAAACCGACCAGTGGCTGTTTTACGGCGCCCTGAATCCGGAGGTCAGGAAGGAACACGATCTGCGCCTTAATGAGCTCAAGATGCTGATCCTGACATTAAAGTCCCGGGGCGCAGTGCCCGATTCCTCCTGGCGCCCGTAGAGATGCCGGATATTTACGGGCCACTCCCGTTTCTGTATTTTTGATACAATATAAGTATTCATCGGATTTTCAATCCGTTGTCAATAGTAATTCATTTAAGGCAAGATTATTTATACCTTGTCTGCCTATTCATCCACTTCTTCCGGGAAGATCGGGAGGAAAGATAAAAGAGAAATAACCATTTGGTTACCAGGGCGCCAGCATGCCCCTGCGGATTGAAAATCCATCAGACTTCCGGAAGTTTTACGGCCACAGCCTCAAAACTCAATCCACCTATAAATTCCAAATCAATGATTCCAAGACTTCCTCTTCCCCTCCTGGCCGGTTTGTTCCTGCCGCTGGCCGTGCCCCATGCGGCCGCTTCCATCCCCATCTCCTGGGATGACCTCATGCAGGGCTGGCAGGACGGCTCCATCACGGAAACGGTACTTGACCTGAGCGGAGACGGTTCCGTTTCCAAGGTACCCAACAACGGAGGCGCCGTCACCCTCGCCCCGGGAACCTCCCTGACGCTGAACGGAGGCCATCATACCCTCTCCTCCACCGGGCAGGATGCCCAGATTTTCACCAGCCGGGCGTTCGACAACCGCGGCACGCTGGAAATCCGGGACTGCACCATCACCGGCAATTTCAATACCGCCGTAAGCTGGCATTCCTATTCCTCCGGCGGAGCCATCGCCAACGGAGAGAATGCCCGGCTGACCCTTTCCGGATGTTCCTTTTCCAATAACGGAATGGTTTCCCATACGGAAGGGAGCGGCGGCGCGCTTTACGGAGCGGCAGGTTCCGTGATGAATGTCCGGGGGTGTGATTTCAGCAATAATTACGTTTCCTGGAACGAGCCGTCTCTCAACAGTCCCCAGCAGTACGGCGGAGCCATTTCCAGCTCCGGCGCCGTTGTCCTGGAAAATTCCCGTTTTTCCGCGAATTACGTCTCTTTCCTGAATGCGGGAGGCAATGGCCTGAGCGGGGCGGCGGGCGGCGCGCTTTCCATGACCTCCCAAGGGGGACGCCTGGAGGGGGATGCCTTGGAATTTCAGGGAAATTACACCATGGGTTACGCAACAGCCGGCGGCGCTGTTGATGTGAATAATGATGCGTCCATCAAGCTGAGCAACGCCGCCTTTACCGGAAATTACGCCTTCTGCACGGCCAGCTCCATCGGCACGGGCCGTGCGTGGGGAGGGGCGCTCAATCTGGAAACCGGAGCTTCAGGCACGCTTGCCTCCTGCGTCTTTAAGGGCAACCATGCCTCCTCCATGACGGAGACGGAATCCAGCGGAGGAGCCATCCACAATTCTTCCGGCAGCACGCTGACGCTGGTGAATTGCTCCTTTTACGATAATTACGCCTCTTCCGCAGATCCGTCCCGGGCGCAGGGGGGAGCCATCTGGAATGCAGGAAACCTCCGGATGATCGCCAACGGACAGGACAGCATTTTCCGCGGCAACAAGGACCAGGTTACCGCCCTGGGCGGCGGCGTTTCCAATGCCATCCATTCCCTGTTTTCCTCCGGCATAGCCCTTTACGCCGGGAACGGAGGCTCCCTGATTTTTTACGACGGCATCAGGGGGGAGAATGACAGAAATATACTGACGATCAACAAACAGGACCCAACAGGATATCCCGTGGACGGAACCGTCTTTTTCAGGGACGGAGCCTCCATTGACGGGTTTGACACGGAACTGTACCAGGGCAGCCTCAGCATGGGGGAGGGGACGTCCATCCACGGCGCGCTGGAGGCATGGCAGGGAAGCTCCTTCATCATTGACGGCTTTACGACGATGGACGGCCAGTACAGCGTGCATGCCGTAAAGCCGGGCGCCACCCACACCATCCTCGTCAGGATGACGGATTCCCTGGTGGCCGCCACGGAGGAGAAGCCCGTATGGACGTTCACGGAAGGCTCCTCCCTGGCGGCCTTTGCGGGCTCCCTGGAGTTTGTGCTGGACGTCAGCCGGCTCAGCATCCCCTATGACGAACTGCATCCCTTCCTTTTTTCCCATGAGGGGCAGACGCAGGAACTGATGGACAGCGTCAATGGGGCCGGGAGCGTGCGCCTGGTGGATGCGGACGGATGGAGTTACAGCGTGGATGGCTCCTTTTTTGACTACCTTTCCGGGCAGAGCGGCGCCCTGCTTCCGCCGGAGGAAGAGGCGCGGGACTGGCACGCCCCCGGCGGCGTGGGCAGCATCCAGGGGAATTCCCAGTGGACTGCCATGCGCAGCCTCTGCAGTTTTGCCGCCGCTGCCGGAACCAAGGAGGGCCAGCGCCTGAAACCGGACGGGAAAACGGCTTTCTGGATCACGGCCACGGGGGATTATTTCACCCAGTCCTCCCAGGCGGCGTCACAGGGCTACCGCTTCCGTTCCCAGGGGTATTCCTGCGGAGTCACTTATGATCTTTCCCCTGTTTGGACGCTGGGCGGCGCCTTCGGCCAGAGTTTCGGGACGAACGACATCAACGAGGACATGGGCAGCTTCGACCAGGATGCCGTCATGGCCCTCCTCCAGCTTTCCCGTTCCATGAAGCTGGGGTCCCGGAATTTCCTCCGCCTCAGTCTTCAGGGAGGCTATGGTTCCGCATCCAGCAAGGGCGGCTTCACTTCCCCGGACCTGGCGGGCGACCGCCTGTCCAGCTCCTGGAAGGACAGGACGTGGCTGCTGGACCTCCAGGGAAACTGGACGCGGGAGCTGAACCGGAAAACACGGGCGGCCCTTTATTCCGGCCTCCAATACGCGGAAAGCTCCCAGAAAGCCTCCTTCCTTCAGGGGGAACGCTACGCCTACCGTCTGGAAAACAGCCGCATGAACGCCCTGCGCGGACGCCTGGGCGTGGAATTCCACCGGAACGGCTCCGCACTGGGAAGGGCGGCGCAGGGCTATGTCCGCACGGGCATGGCGCATGACCTGGACCGCCGCACGCCCCACGTCACGGTGCACGGTGTTTCCCGCTCCTGGACGGCATCCGGCAGCAAGCCGGGCCGCACCGTGCTTCAGGCCGCCGCCGGATTCCGGATCAACCTGTCCGGCAACTGGGACGCCGGGCTGGATTACAGCCTGGAAGCAGGCAACGGTCATCTGGTCCAGAGCGGCAGAATAGGTGTCATGCTGGAATTCTGATCAGGAACAGTACCGTTCCGCCCACCCGTACACACGGCGTTTTCCCAGCGGTTCCGGGGCTTCCAGGCCCGGAACCGCCTTTTTGTTTTCCTCCCGTTTCACCTGTCCGCCGTACCGCCGCGCAGGCCGCAGGAAGGGCGCATGACCCTCTCCGGCTCAACAGATGCATGGCCGGGGGGCTCTATTTCTGTAATAAAACTATTTTTAAAAATGAATATTTCCATCAAACGCATTTATGATCCCCAGGATGACGGAGACGGATACCGCGTGCTGGTGGACCGCCTGTGGCCGCGTGGAATATCCAAGGAAAAGGCCTCCTGGAATGAATGGGAAAAGAATGTGGCCCCTTCCACACGGCTGCGCCAGTGGTTTGACCATGACGATGCCAAATGGGATGCGTTCCGCCAGAGATATTTTGAGGAGCTTGACAAAAATACGGAGGCGGTCCCCCACCTCCGCCAACTGGCCCAGAAGGGAAAACTCACGCTGCTGTATTCCGCCAGGAATACGGAGCACAACGAAGCCGCGGCCCTGCGGGATTATCTGATGCAGCAGTCTTCCTCATAAACTGTAAGCAGGCGCACATTTTACACCAGTGCCATCTGCAAGGACCCAAATGCTGTCACAGGGACCTATGAGGCCGGATTTCTTCTCTCGTTCCTGAACAAGTGAAGAAAATGGAAAGGAGGTGAATACAACATGGCAACCAGTTCCCACACGAGTGGAAATCACAGAGGCGATTCCAAGAAGCGCTCTGAAATGACCACCAATAAAAACGGACAGCGCGTCAAGCGCGATGCTTCCACCGGGCAGTTTATGACCGAAAAGAGCTCCGGCTCCAAGGAAAGCCACAAGGAAAAACATTAATTTCCGTGCGCTCACTGCTCAATTCAGGTTCCGGATCAACTCCGGGACCTTTTTTTGTTCTCCCGGCATCCGGGAACAGCGGAGGAATTCCACCGTCAGCTCAGCCCGAGTTCTTCAAAGGCACGGAGGCCGAGATCCCGGGGAGCGTTCCGGTCCCCGCGCACCACCACGGCAAAGGGTTCTTCCCGGCCCGGCACGTAATACGCCGCGCTCAGCACCAGTTCCTCCCCTTCCAAACGGGCGTAAACCCCCACGGGCGTGGAGCAGCTGGCCCCCAGGCGCACCAGGAATGTGCGTTCCGCCACGGCGCAGTCATAGGCTGCCTGGTCATTGACGCCTTTCAGAAGGTCAGCCGTCTCCTGGTCGGCTGTGCGGCATTCCATCCCCACAATGCCCTGCCCCACGGCGGGAATAAAGGCTTCCACCGGCAGGGGACGCATGTAGAGTTTTCTTCCCTCCACCACGGTTTCCGGAGCATACAGCCCCAGGCGGTCCAGCCCGGCCCGGGCCAGAATGACGGCATCCCAGCCGGGATGTTCCGCCAGCTTCGCCAGGCGCGTGGGCACGTTGCCCCGCAGGTCTTCAAACCGCAGGCCGGAGCCCCAGTACGTGCGCGCCATGAGACGGCGGCGCACGCTTCCCGTAGCCAGGGTGCCCGCACCGTTCCAGTCCGGTTCCTTCGTAATGATCACGTCCTCCACGGCAGCGCGGGGAAGGACGGAGGCCAGTGAGAAGCCGGGGGCCAGCTCGCTGGGCACGTCCTTCAGGCTGTGCACCGCCACGTCAATGCGGCCTTCCTGGAGGGCGGATTCCAGTTCCTTGATGAAGATTCCCTTGTCCACAATGCCGGAAACGCGGGCCACGTCCGCCAGCGGCACGTCCGTGCGGCGGTCCCCGGTGGTGTGGATGATTTCACGGCTCACGTCCAGTTCCGGGTAGCGGAGGGCCAGCGCGGCCTGTACCATGTCCGCCTGGGCCAGCGCCAGGGCGCTCCCGCGGGTGCCGATGATGAGGGTGTTTTTACTGGTCATAGAGGGCGGAGTCCGGAAAGTATTTGGAGATGTTGTCCTGGATGATGGCTTCGCACCGGGAGACTTCCTGCTCCCGGCTGCGCTTGGCTTCATCCGCCAGCTGGGTGAGGGTGTCAATGTCGTACAGGTACACCTCGTCAATGTTCGCCACGTCCGGGGAGATGTTGCGCGGAACGGAGATGTCAATCAGGAACAGGGAGCGGTACTTGCGGGCGGAGCGCAGGGGCAGCAGCGTTTCCCGCGTGATGATGCAATGGGGAGCGGCGGTGGCGGCCACCACCACGTCAATGTCCTTCAGGTAGTCCCCCCACACGTCGTACCGGATGGCCTGCCCGCCGATCGTCCCGGCCAATTCCACCGCCCGGTCAAAGGAGCGGTTGGCTACGTAGATGCCCTCCGCCCCGCGGGCGCGCAGCGCGCGGCCCGTCACCCGGCTCATGTCCCCGGCGCCCAGGATGAGGACGCGCGTGCCGGAAAGGTCGCCGAAGATTTGTTCCGCCAGCTCCACGGCCACGGAACCCACGGACGTGGCCCCGGCGTGAATCTGGCTGTCCGTCCGCACCCTTTTGCCGATGGTGAAGGCTTTCTGGAAGGTTTTGTTGGCGCAGCCCGCGGTCACTCCAGCGTCCAGCGCCATCTGATAAGCTGTCTTCACCTGGCCGAAGATTTCCGTTTCACCCAGCACCATGGAGTCCAGCCCGCTCAACACGCGGCACAGGTGCTCCAGCGCCTCCGCGCCCAGATGGGTATAAAAATGGGCTCCCATGTCCACATTCCCGCGCCCGGTCCCCAGGAAATGGGACAGGATGTGTTCCTGCGCGCTTTCCGGCCGGTCCGACCAGTAGTAGATTTCCATCCGGTTGCAGGTGGAGAGCACCACGCACTGGTCCACGCCAGGGAGGGAATGGATGCGCCGCCCCTCCTCCTGAAGCCTGTGGGACGGCACGGCAAAGCGCTCGCGTATTTCCACGGGAGCGGTCCGGTGATTCAAGCCTAAACAAACCATTCTCATCAGCTTACCAGGAAAATGCTCATGGATGCAATAAAGAGGGCCACGCAGCAGTAGGCCAGGGCCCTGCCCGGTATTCCGCGGCGGTAGGTCCGCCACAGCAGGACGGCGTAGCCCAGCGTCAGCAGAATGACGATAGCGGTCTTGGCCCCGTTGATGGGGAGATGCCGCTGCCAGCCCAACCATTCCCCGGCCAGGAGCAGGATAAACGCCACCAGGATCAGGCGTTTCATGCTGGCTTCCAGCGTGCGGATGGGGGGCAGAAGACGGCAGGTGCCGGGAATCTGGCGCCTTTTGAGGCATTCATTCTGCATGCAGAACGCCACGCCCGCGGCGGCAGCCAGGCCTCCGGCCCCGTAGGACATCATGGCTACGCCCACGTGCGCCGTCACCCAGAAGTCATGCGTGCCCTGCACGTCCGCGCCGGACAGGCCGATCAGCAGGGAAAGCGCCGTCAGCAGGGCAATGGCCGGAGCCGTGAAGATGCCCAGCACGGACATGCGGTAGGCGCGACCCAGCAGAAGATAAAAGAGGTTGATGGTCCAGGAGAGGAAGAAGAGCACCTCCGAGGCGCCGCGGATGGGGCACATCCCCGTCTGGTACGCTTTGACGCAGAGGGCTCCCGTCTGGAGCGCCAACAGGCACGCCATCCAGAGGTGGGCGTATAAAAAACGATGCCCGGAGGCCAGCAAACGCCAGCCCAGCCCCGTGAAGGCCAGGGACAGGATGAGAGATGCAATGGCCCACCAGTTGTCGTTCATAAATCCAGTACGGGAAGGGTTCAGGAACGCAGGTCGCGTTCAATGACGGCGTACGCCTGGTGGTTGTGGATGGATTCAAAGTTTTCCGCCTCCACCCGGTACCAGCTGAAGGCGGAATGGCTCTGCGTTTTCAGCGCCACGTTGCGCACCAGGTCTTCCACAAAGACGGGGTTTTCATAAGCCTTTTCCGTCACCCATTTTTCATCCGGCCTTTTCAGCACGCTGTACAGGGAACAGCTGGCGCAGGATTCCACCAGGTCAATCAGGTCTTCAATCCAGACGGGGCGCGAGGAAAAACGCACGGAATAGGTGACCAGCCCGCGCTGGTTGTGGGCGCCATAGGCGCTCATGGCCTTGGAACAGGGGCAGAGCGTCGTCACGGGGACGACCACGGTCAGCTTGAAATCCGCCAGCTTGTTGTCCGCTTCCGCCTCCATCTCAAAACGGACGACGTAATCCATCATTCCTTCAATGCCGGTCACGGGGGCGTTCTTGGCGCGGAAGAACGGGAATTCCATTTCCACATGGGAGCGGCGCGCGGACAGGCGGCGGAGCAGCTCCCGGGGGATGGCCAGGGCCGTATGCACGTCCAGCAGGGGGCCGTGCTGGTGCAGGGCTTCCACAAAGCGGCTCATGTGCGTCCCCTTGAACTCTTCCGGGAGGTCCACCGCCAGGGAGACCGTCGCCACGGTGGACTGGATGCGGTTGAGCTTATCCTGGATCTGGATGGGGAAGCGCAGCCCCTTGACGCCCACCCGGTCAATGGAGATATTGCGCGTATCCGTCTCGGACTGGGTATCTTTCAGTTCCTGCATGGGGAAGGAGGATGATGGCTGGAAATAAAGCGGGAGTCTGCCCTGTTACCGGACAAACTCCCGCCTGCAAAGACAATTTCTACCGAAAGAGATTTCCTTGGCGCTTGTTACGGCAGAAGGTTGATGGAACGGGCCCGCTTGATTTCACGGGTCACCTTGCGGTGCATCTTGGCAGACAGACCGGTCACGCGGCGGGGAAGAATCTTGCCGGTTTCAGAGGTGAACTTGGACAGGAAATCGGGGTTGAGCAGATCGACCTGATCCATCGGGATGTCGAGACGGCGGCGCGGCATCTGGCGATTGCACGTGCGGAAACGAATACGACGTTCTACAGTCTTGGGTTCAGTGGACATAATAATAAAGATATAGGCTGGCCCGTCAATTAACGCATTTCACGATGAAGCGTACGGCGCTTCAGGAAAGGATTGTACTTAACCTTTTCCAGGCGGCCGGGGGTACGCAGGCTCTTCTTGTTGCGCGTGGTGACGTAGCGGGACGTAGGCTTTCCTTCGGCTTTGGCCTCAGTGCATTCGAGGATGATGATGTCTCTTGGCATGATGAAAATGTGTTACGGGGGAGGATTTATACACTATTCTTCGTCATCGTCAAGTGAAACAGATAAATCTACATCATTTTGTCCTCCCGCAAAGCCCAGGGCCACTCTGGGGCGGAAGCGGGCGTTCTGCCCCTTTTCCTTTTCCCACTGGGCCTGGCATTCCACGGTAAGGCGCGCGAAGGGAATCGCTTCCAGGCGCAGGATGGGAATGACCTTGTAGGACATTTCACAGATGCCGTACGTTCCGTTGTCAATGCGGGCAAGAGCCTGCTCGATTTCATACAGGCCGTCCTGTTCCTTGGAAAGCAGGCTGAGCGCAAAGTCACGGTCATAGGCGTCGCTCCCGGCGTCCGCCTGGTGCTCCCCGGAACCGGAGGCTTCACTGCCTTCCGGATGGTTCCGGAGGGTATCGCGGGCCACGCCGCTCATGTTGTCCAGCGCCCTGTCCCGCAGGTCCATCAGGTGCTGGCGCTGCATCAGCACAAAAGGTTCCCATTCCGGGTCCGCGGCCAGCTGCGCCTTGGCGGCGGCGATGGCTTCCGTCTGTTCATCCGTCAACTCATTCTTTGCGGGAGCGGGGGCCGGGGCGGGAGAAGCGGCAGCTTTCCTGGCCGGGGCCTTTCTGGCCGTCTTCGGTTCCGGCTTCTTTTCCACGGCAGCCGCAGGAGAGGCGGCCTTTTTAGCCGGCCTGGCAGCCTTTTTCGGTTCCGCAGCCTTTTTCTTTTTAGCGGGCGCCTCTTGCTCTACAGGGGTCTTGCAAGCGGTCTTTCCGCAGGTCTTTTTCTTGGGAGCCGGAGCTTTCTTGGCGGCGGTCTTGCTTTCGGTTTTCTTGGGAGTAGGCATATGAGGTGTCTCTATGGGCTGAGGTTGACGATGTTTCACGAACAGCGGGCGAGACCGCCCAACTGACTAGACTATGAGACACTACAGGCGTCCAAATGTTCATTCAAGAAAATTCAGCAATGAAACAAGTCATTTCCTCCGGTGTCACTCCCGTCATTTTTTTAACGGAAACGTACTTCATTTAACCTTTTCAACGACCGGTAAAATTCTATATTGGTACCATATGACAGCTTCAACCATCCCCTCCATCGGCATTGACTTCGGGGGCACCTCCATCAAGCTGGGGGTCGTCAAGGGCACGGAAGTGATCGCGCACGCGCCTTCCATCGCCACCCAGGAATATGGCAATCCGGATCAATTGATTGAAGCCATCGCCCAGTTTGTGAACATGCTGCGGCTGAACCATCCGGAGGTGCAGGCCATCGGCATGGGCATGCCCGGCTTCGTCAACTTCTACCAGGGCACCGTCTACACCCTCACCAACGTACCCGGCTGGAACAACGTTCCGGTACGGGACATGCTTCAGGCCGCCTGCGGACTGCCCGTGTATGTGGAGAACGACGCCAACTGCATGGCCTACGCGGAATGGAAGCTGGGGGCCGGAAAAGGTAAACGGCACCTGGTCTGCCTGACCCTGGGAACGGGGGTGGGCAGCGGCCTCATCGTGAACGGAGACCTGGTGCGCGGCGCCACCTGCTCCGCCGGAGAGCTGGGACAGACGAGCATCGACTACCGGGGGCGGCTGGGCCATTACGGCAACCGCGGCGCCCTGGAGGATTACGTGGGCAACCGGGAAATAGCGGCGGACGCCCGCACCCTGTACGCCAGCCACGGCATTGACAAGGCCATTGTGGACTGCAACCCCATCGCCCTGGAGCGGGCCGCGCTGGCGGGGGACGAAGTGGCCGCACAGGTATGGCGCGACCTGGCGGTGAAGCTTTCCTGCGCGCTGATGAACTGCTGCTACCTGCTGAACCCGGAGGCCATCATCATCGGCGGCGGCGTGGCGAAGGCCAGAACCCTGCTCTTCCAGCCCCTCCAGGAGATCATGAAAGCCCAGCTCGCGGCTCCGCTGGTGGAACAGCTTGAAATCCTCCCGGCCCAGTTCGGCACGGAAGCGGGCATCCTGGGGTCCGCCCATCTGGCGCTCAACACCCACTTTGGCGAAACATTCCGGGCCTGATCTCGTGTCCTCCTCCCAAATACTCAGGCTCACGTCCAAACTGGGGCTGACCCCGGAACAGGAGCGGGATTTTCTGGATGCCATGGAGACCGGGAACCGCTCCAGAAGCGCGCTGGTCATCACCCCGCAGGCCCCGGAAGGCTACGCTCCTCCCCTCCCTGCGGATGAAACGCCGCGGGACTGGGGGCACCCGTCCGTCATCCCCCTTCCGGAGGGGGAGGCGGAAACGAGGCCCGGCTCCCTGCCGGACTATGAACGCGGCTGCTATTATCCCCTGGACCTCTCCTCCGTCTGGGAAACGGCCCCGCTGGCCCACCTGCCCTTCCGCCCGGAACGCTGCCTGGACCTGTGCGCCGCGCCCGGTGGAAAAAGCATTCTGGCGCAGGTGCGCGTCTCTCCACGGGAACACATCTCCAACGAGGTGCACCCCAAGCGCCTGGGCATCCTGCGCCACAACCTGCTGCGCTGCGGCTTCACGGGCCTGTACACCCAGCGCCTGAGGCCGGACCAGTGGGCGCAACTGGCTCCCGGCTGTTTTGACCTTATTCTGGCGGACGCCCCGTGCAGCGGCCAGTCCCTGCTTGCCAAGGGCATTTCCAACCCCGGCTGCTTCAATCCCTCCGTCACCGGGGGCAATGCCAAGCGGCAGCGCGGCATCCTGCTGGCAGCGCTCCAGTGCCTGGCGCCCGGAGGGTACCTGCTGTACACCACCTGCACCTATGCCCCGGAAGAGAATGAACGCAACATCCTGTACCTGCTGAAACGCTGCCCGGACCTGCGCACCGTCCCCGTGCCGGAGCTGGAGCCTTTCCACTCCACGCTGACGCAGGAGGCCTGCTACCGGCTCATGCCCTTCCACGGCGCGGGCGCGGGCGGCTTCACCTGCCTGCTGCGCCGGGAGGGGGAACAGGCGCCCCTGCCTCCGCTGCCGGACGAACTGCTGGCATGGCCCATCCATGCCATGACCCCCTGAACAACCATGAAGATAGGCATCTTTTCCGACTTGCACGACCGGACGGACCACCTGGAACCAGCCATGCGCCAGATGCGCCTGATGGACTGCGGACATTTCTTTTTCCTGGGTGACTGTACCACTCCGGAAAGCTTCCTGCGCATCCTGGAACTGACCGGCGGCCTGCCGCTGGACGCCGTGCCGGGCAACAACGATTATGAACTCCTCCTGATGCACCGGATGGCCGCCAACTCCCCGGCGGCGCGCCTGCACCCGGAACACGCCCTCATCACCCGGTACGGCATGAAATTCTCCCTCTCCCATTATCCCAAGTACGCCTTGCGGGAAGCGCGGAACGGCCGCGTGGACGCCGCCCTGTACGGCCATACCCACCAGGCCGTGCGGGAAACGTACGGCACCTGCCTGCTTGCCAATCCGGGGGAACTCCAGGGAAGGACCGGACGCATCGGCTTCGGCATTCTGGATACGGATACCCGCATCATGAACCTGCACACGGTGGACTTCAGCGCATCATGAACACCCTGGACGTCTGCTGCGCCCTGATTGAGCTAGCCTCCGCCCGGGGTCCCCTGCTCCTGGCCGCCAAAAAGGGCGCCGGGCAGTCCAACGGGCTGCTCTATGAATTCCCCGGCGGGAAACTGGAACCCGGAGAAAACGCGCAGGACGCCATCATCCGGGAAATCCGGGAAGAGCTGGGATGCGCCATCCGGCCCGTCCGCATGCTCACCCCCGTGCGGCACGGGGAAAAGGAACGCTTCATCCGCCTTATCCCCTTCCTGTGCCGTCTGGAACCCGGCGCCGTGCCCCGGCCTCTGGAACATGAAAGCCTGGGCTTCTTCTCCCGCCGGACGCTGGAAAAGCTGCCGTGGGCTCCCGCGGACCTCCCCATTTTAAAGGAATGGCTGGAGGGGCCACGCTGACGGAACGGCTTTCCGTTCAGGATCAATCACTCTCCGGCTCCCCTCCCGGGCATGTCTTAAAAGATTCCAAAAACACCTTGGATCATATCCCGTCATGCAGTATATAAGGCGTTGGCTGCTGCACTCGTCAACAACTGGCAAAGTGGCCCGAACCGATATGATACCTAATGGGGGCAGCCCCGACGCAGGGCTGACTAAGTCCTATACCGGATAAGTCAAAACAGCGGCGGAAGTCCCCGCTCTATTGAGGCACGGGAACGTGGCTCATTGCCAGTGACGGTGCAGCGGTGTCTTTCTTTTTTATTTTCCGCCGGAGTACCCGGCGGAATCCCCCGGCAGCGTTCCCGAACAGAGCCGGATGCCCCCAAAACGAACGCATCCGCGCATGGGCCGCCATGGCCTTTCAATATTCCCCGGCTTTCCGTTCCCGTTCTTCCGGGTTCCTGCATGGCCGGGAGAAACGGCAGAAGGAATGGAGCAGCCTGAACATCACGTCAAATAAACCGTTCTTGCATGTACGGTTGATGGGCAATTTCCGGATCACCTGATCCTTCACTGTCTATCCGGCAAGAAACGGGCCAGCTTTTATCCCTGAACGGAAAAAGATGGATATCAACGAATTGCCCCAGGCATTCGTGAATGGCTCCCTCATCCTCTTACAATTCCGTAAAAAAGAACCCGGTCATTACAATCATGCAACGCAATTAGTTAATACTTCATAACTGTTATGGAATACAATAAATCCTTAGACATTTCCGGAAATCATGGTAGGATCATTCTCCGTTGCGAAAAAGTTTTTAACATCTGTGCAACTTTTTCATTATTGCGAAGTATATTATAGTCGTGAAGGGATTTATCAAACTCATCATCGTCATTGCCGTTCTCGGAGGCGCCTGGTTCGCCTGGGAACAGTGGAAGGGGAAAGAAGCCATCCAGGTGGACTACCAGACAGAGCCCCTTGAGAAGGGGGACCTGATGATCACCATTGACGCCACCGGCGTCACGGAACCTGATGAACTGGTGGACGTGGGCGCGCAGGTCAGCGGCATCATCATGGAGTTCGGCAAGGATCTGGAGGGCAACGTGGTGGATTATTCCAGCCCGGTGAAGGCGGGGCAGATGCTCGCGGAGATCGACAAGCTGCCCGTGCAGCTGGACGTGCAACGGGCGGAAGCCGCCAAGGCGCAGGCCGTTGCCGGAATCTCCCGCGCCAAGGCGGACATCCAGCAGGCCAAGGCCAAGCACCACCAGGCCAAGCTGGACCGGGAACGTGCGGAAAAGCTGGGGCCCGGGGACGCCCTGTCCAAGTCCAGCTATGACCAGTACATTGCAGATGAAGAGACCGCACGCGCCAACGTGGCCGTGGCGGAAGCCTCCCTGCTGGAAGCGGAAGCATCCCTGAAACAGGCGGAAGCCGCGCTGAAAAAGGAAATGCGCAACCTGGAATACACCACCATCCAGTCCCCTGTGGACGGCGTGGTGGTCAAGCGCCTGGTAAACATCGGCCAGACGGTGGTTTCCAGCATGAGCGCCTCCAGCCTCTTCTACATTGCCACGGACCTTTCCAAGCTCAAAATATGGGCCGCTGTGAATGAGGCGGACATCGGCAGCATCCGCCAGGGGCAGGAAGTCATCTTCACCGTGGATGCCTTCTCCGGACGCAAATTCAAGGGAACGGTGGATAAAATCCGCCTGGACGCCACCATGACCTCCAACGTGGTCACCTACATCGTGGACATTGACGTGCCCAACCCGGACAAGCTCCTCATCCCCTACCTGACGGCCAACGTCCAGTTTGTGGTGGAGGATATCCGGGACGCCTTCCTGGTAGCCAATGCTGCCCTGCGCTTCCAGCCGGAACCGGACCTCATCGGCGCCGAGCAGAAAAAGGCTCTGGAACAAATGCAGCCGGAGCTGGCTGCTCCCGTGCAGGACGGCCAGAAGAAAAAAGCCGTGGTCTGGGAACTGAAGGACAATGTTCTTTATCCCCACCTGGTCATCCGGGGAGAAAGCAACGGCATGCTGACGGCCATCCAGGGGGAAACGCTCCGGGAAGGCATGGAAATCGTCTCCACGGCGCAGGTGCTGAACCGCTCCGGTGACTCCGGAGACGGAGCGTCCGCCTCCGCCGGCGGAGAAAACCCGTTCGCGCCCAAAATGCCGCCGCGCCGCAAGCCGAGCACGGGAAACACCAAGGCGACCTCCGGCTCCAGCAACGGCGGGCCGCCTCCGCATCCCTGATCCGGGGCCTTTGCCACCATCCGCCCGCTCAACCATTTTTACCGCATCAAGCACTACAACAACGTGATTCGCTTACGTGACATAACCAAGGTGTACCACCTGGGGGAAATAGACCTTCAAGTGCTCAAGGGCATCACCCTGGACATCAGGGAAGGAGAGTTCGTCTCCCTCACGGGGGCCTCCGGCTCCGGAAAATCCACCCTGATGAACATCCTGGGCTGCCTGGATCGTCCCAGCTCCGGCCATTACTACATTGCCGGACAGGACGTAGCCAAATTCAACGCCGCAGAGCGCGCCACGCTCCGGAACAAGCGCATCGGCTTCGTCTTCCAGAACTTCAACCTGCTCTCCCGCACCACCGCGCTGGAAAACGTGATGATGCCCGCCGTGTACGCGCACCCCACCCTCAGCATGAAGGCCATGCGGGAGCGCTCCGTGGAGCTGCTGAACCTGGTGGGCCTTTCCGACCGCATGGACCACACCCCGGCCCAGCTCTCCGGCGGCCAGCAGCAGCGCGTAGCCATCGCCCGGTCCCTCATCAACAATCCCAGCATCCTGCTGGCGGACGAACCCACGGGCAACCTGGACTCCACCACCTCCAAGGAAGTGCTGCACATGTTCCGGGACCTGAACCGCCAGGAGGGAATCACCGTCATCCTGGTGACGCACGACCCTAAAATAGCCGCCTTCACGGACAGGGCCATCAACATGGCGGACGGCCTCATCTGCGAAGGGATTTCCGACACGTTAAGCAAAGAGGACGTATGAAGTTTTTCCCCCTCCTTAAAACCTGCATCAAGGCCCTGGTGCGCAACCCCATGCGCGCCGCTCTCACCATCCTGGGCATCATCATCGGCATTGCCGCGGTGATTGCCATGGTGGAAATCGGCCAGGGGTCCACGCTACAGATCAAAAACACCATCGCCTCCATGGGGGCGGACACGCTGAACATCCGCCCCGGCGCCATCTCCAAAAGCGGCGTAAACACCGGCGCGGGCGGCAGGGCCTCCCTGACCAACGCGGACTGCGAGGCCATCGCGAAAGACTGCCCCATGGTCCTCCGCGCCACGCCCGTGGTGCGCGCCAGCGGCCAGGTGATTTACGGCAACAAGAACTGGAGCCCGGAAACCGTGGAAGGCGGCTCCGTGGAATACCTGAAAATCAAAAGCTGGTATGACATGGAGCGCGGCCAGCCCTTTTCCGAGGAAGACGTGGAGCAGGCCAGGCGCGTGTGCGTCATCGGCCAGACAGTGGCCAAGGAACTCTTCGGGGAGGAAGACCCGCTGGGCAAGGACATCCGCATCAAGAACGTCATGTTCAAGGTCATCGGCATCCTCCAGAAAAAAGGGGCCAACATGATGGGCCGTGACCAGGATGACTCCATCATCCTGCCGTGGACGAGCATCCGCTACCGCCTCCAGGGGCTGGGCGGAGCCTCCGCCTCATCCTCCTCCGGCAAATCCAACATCACCTTCAACCGCGCGGACAAGTACACCTCCACCTCCGTGGACTACTATACGGAAACCACGGACCAGCCGTACACGGACGCCCCCCATCCCCGCCGCTTCAACAACATTGACTTCATCATGGCGCAGATTGCGGACCCGGAACGCTCTTCCGAAGCCGTGGACCAGATCACGGAAGTCATCCGCGCCAAGCACAACCTGAAGGACGGCCAGCTGGACGACTTCCGCGTATGGGACATGGCTGAAATGTCCCGCGCCATGAGCAGCACTACGGAAGTCATGACCAACCTGCTGATGATCGTAGCCATGATCTCCCTGGTCGTGGGAGGCGTGGGCATCATGAACATCATGCTCGTCTCCGTCACGGAACGCACCAAGGAAATCGGCCTGCGCATGGCCGTGGGCGCCCGTCCGCAGGACATCATGCGCCAATTCCTGCTGGAAGCGGTGCTGCTCTGCGTGGTGGGCGGCGCGCTGGGCATCATGCTCGGCAAGGCCATCTCCATCATCGTCAGCCGCACCATGAACTGGGCCACCGCCTCCTCCCCGGAAGCCATGGCCCTGGCGGTGGGCGTCTCCGTGTTCATCGGCCTGGCCTTCGGATGGTACCCGTCCTGGAAGGCATCCAAAATGGATCCCATTGACGCCCTGCGCCACGAATAACATATTACTCCTCCTCTTCCCATGTCATCCATGTTCAAATACCTCCCCATCCTGGCCGCATGCTGCCTGAGCTCCTGCATGGTAGGCCCGGACTTCCAGCCACCGGCCAATGACCTGCCCTCCTCCTGGGCGGCGGCCAGGCCCCCCCGCAGCACGGAAAAGGACCTGCGCTCTTGGTGGAGCATCTTCGGGGACCCCCAGCTCAACCGTCTTGTCTCCACTTCCCTGAACAACAACCCGGACATGAAGGTGGCCCTGCTCCGCATCCGGGAAGCCCGGGAAAGGCTGCGCGTCTCGCAGGCCTCCCTGCTGCCCTCCGCAGACGCCAGCGCCGGCTGGAGCCTGTCCCCGGACCGGGGCTTCCGCAGCTCCACCTCCCAGAACTTCACCCTGGGGGCGTCCACCTCCTGGGAACTGGACCTCTTCGGCGGAAACCGCCGTTCCATTGAAGCGTACCGCGCCTCCCTCATGTCCACGGAAGCCTCCGCCTGCGCCGTACGCACGGCCCTGCTGGCGGACGTAGCCACAGCCTACTTTGACTGGATCACGGCCTGCGAACAGCTCCGCATTGCCCGGGAACAGCTGGAAATCCAGCGCAACACCCTCACCATTGCAGAAAAACGCTACAAATCGGAATTCGCCCCCCGCCTGGACGTGGAACAGGCCACCTCCACCGTCGCTTCCACGGAAGGCCGCATCCCAGCGCTGGAAGCGCAGGTGGCTTCCGCCAAAAATCAGCTCGCGGTGCTGCTGGGCACGTACAACTCCCGCGTGGAGCTGACGCTCCCCAAAACCTCCGTCTTTGAAAAAACACCCGTGGTGCCGGTAGGGCTGCCCTCCGAACTCCTGCGGCGCAGGCCTGATGTCATCGCCGCGGAAGCGGACCTGCACGTGGCCGTGGCCAACGTGGGCGTAGCCGTGGCGGACCTGTACCCGCGCTTCAGCCTGACGGGCTCCCTCTCCGGCCGCGGCGGGGACTTCGGCCAGCTCTTCCGGGAAAACAACAATGCCTGGTCCCTGGGAGGCAACCTGGTACAGCCCCTGTTCCAGGGCGGCGCCCTGAGGGCCACGGTACGCGCCCAGAAAGCGGCGGCGGAACAGGCCGCGGAAACCTACCGCAAAACGCTCATCACCGCCGTCTCCGAGGTGGAGGACGCCCTAATAGCCTATGGCAACTACACCTCCCAGATGCAATACCTGCACAAGGAAAACAACGCCAACAAGGAGGCCTTCCTGCTCTCCCGCACCCTGTACATCAACGGAGAGACGGACTTCCTGAACGTCGTCACGGCCCAGCGCTCCTGGCTCAGCTCGGAAGAATCCCTGGTTACCATGAAGCAGAACATCCGTAAAACCGTCGTTCAGCTCGCCCGCGCCCTGGGCGGAGGGTGGTAAACTACCGAAAGCGGAAATACGTTCCCCGCTAAAGCGGCTGAGCCCCTCTGATAAATCATTTTTTCCCTGTATCGTTCCCTTATGGACGGTGCAGGGAAAATTTACATGCCGGAAGGCCGCCCGGCGGGCCCCCGGAAAACGGGAAATCCGGCACTTGCCAAGACGGAGCAAAAAGCTATGGTGGAAATGAAAGGTGGTGAATCCGTACGATTCACCTTTCCGCTCCTCCCACTATTTTACTCCCATGAACATGAACAACCTAATTAGAATCTTCCTCCTGGTCATTACTGCTCTTACGGTTATCACGGGTATCAATTACGGCTATGCCCTATGGAACATCAGGCACTGGGAAAAAATATTCGAACATTCAAGCTTTGAGCAACTGAAAAAGGAATATCCCGACTATTATTATGAAACGGACACAGAACCCAGGGAGCAACTAGCTGTTTATCAGGAAAAACAACTGATTCCCAATTTTTTCTTCCATGATTTCGTCATCATTAAAAGCAGTCTGTCAGGAATGAGCATCCATGACCGGGGATTTCTTAAATCCACTTCACGCAAGGTAATGGAAGAAAAAATAAAATCCTTTCAGGAGGACGAGTTCAAGGAAGAAGAGAATGTTTCCTCCGTGGGTGAAATAATTTCTTCCAGTCTGAAAATGGCAGGGTTCAAAGAATACGGAACTTAACCTCCCGCAGGGGTCAGGAAGAATGCAGCCGCCCAGTACACTGTTTCTTGAAAAACACGGTGCAATTTCTCCGTAGAAGTATTCATCTCATGAGCACCCGTAGGATTTTTAAAACAATCGCTTTGCACCGGACGGAATATGAGCATCCCATCAAGCTGGAAAAGGGGGAAAGCGTCACTTTGGGAGAAAGGGCTCCGGAAGAAAACTGGAGGGATTGGATCTGGGCGGAAAACAACCGGGGGCACGGGGGATGGGTTCCCGTTCAACTCATTGACTGCCCGGAAGGCGGAAGGCGGGGAACGGTGCTGGAAGATTACAGCGCCAGGGAATTGAACGTAGACCCGGGGGAAGAGATCACTAAAATCAAGACGCTGAACGGATGGACATGGGTCAGGAGAACGAGAGACGGGGAGGAAGGATGGATACCCCATGAGATCATTGGAGAAGAAGCGGCACAAGTCCCTGAAAACAGCCGCCCCTGAAACGGGGGTTGCATCCGGAAATTCTTCCGCCACTCCGGAAAAACAGGTTTCCTTTCCGTACCCCCCGGCTCTTGCGGGAGAGGAGGTCAGGCCTCCGGCTCCTCCTGGATTTCCTTCATCACCGCGTCAATGAGCAGGCGCGTTTTCACGCCGGGGAGCACGTTCAGGTCCATGCGGTTCATCGCGTAGCCGAAGGAAAGGCCATGGGCCGGGTCCGCAAAGGCATGGGAGCCGCCCGCCCCGGCGTGACCGAAGCCGCCGGAACCGAACAGGTGGCGCAGCTTGCGGCCCGTGGCGGGGTCCGCGGGATCGTGCATGAAGCCGCAGGAAAAGGCGGTGGGCGTTTTCAGGGTCAGGTCCGGGCCGTCAATGACGATGTCCCGCATCCAGCCGCGCACCGCCGCCGGGAATAACTGGAGTTCATCCAGCCCCAGGCACGCCTGGTAGAATTTCGCCATGCCGCGGGCGGAAGCCACGCCGCCGAATGCCGGAGCGCCGGACGTCCACGCTTCCGGCGTGTTCATCTGCCTTACGCTGTTCAGGCCCAGGAGCGTGTTGAACGCACGGTTCACGGGCGTTCCCCTTTTCATGTATTCCAGATAAAACGGCGTGCCCATGTTGGACATGTCCCTCTTGCCGGGGTACAGGGTGGCTACCCGTCCGAATTCGGATTCCGGCAGGCGGATGTAAAAGTCCAGATCCAGGGGAGCGCGGATGTATTCCTCCCAGTAACGCCAGAGACGTTCCCCGGTCAGGCGCAGTATGAGCTCATCCAGCATCACGCCGTAGGTGTGCGGGTGGTAGCCATGCTCCGGGGGCTGCCACGCCGGAACGGTTTCTTCCAGGGCGCGCACGCAGTCCTCATGGTCAAACACGCTGGCCGTACGGGAAAAGGCAGCCAGGCCACACTGGTGGGACATCATCTGCGCGATGGACGCGTAAGGCAGAGGAAATTCCGGCCACAGTTCCCCCATGCTCATTTCCGGGGAGGCTCCCCCCTGGTGCAGGGCCAGCAGCAGCGCGGCGGAAGCGGCCCCCTTGGTGGCGGAGTAAACGGGAACCAGGGAACGGTCCGTCCACGGGCGCGTTTCATCCGCCGCGGCAAAACCGGAATGCAGGGAAACGATTTCCCTCCCCTCCTTCCAGACGGAAACGGAGGCGCCCAGTTCCCCATAATCACGGAAGTTCCGCTCAAAGACTTCAGTTATCTGCCGGTCATTATTCATTCCCTCATGCCATCCGGCTTCATCCCCGGATTCCTGGAAAAGGCTACTCTTCCACTTCCCGGAAAGCAAGCCCGCACCCTGTCCTGGCAGGCCAGGCACGGATCATCACGGATCACCAAAGATCAATGGCCGGCATAGCCCCGGGTACAGGATACAACGCAGGAATTTCTATTCTTTATCCTGGTCTCCCGTAGGTGTTCCCCGGTCCAGGGGGTCCAGGGAGAGCACGTGCACACGTCCTTCCATTACCCTGAATTTCACCTCCCAGCCGGAGAAGAGGAGGCCGTAAATCCGTTCCGGGTCATCCTGGTACCGGGGGCGCGGGTCAAGGGACAGCATGTCCGTCAGCGCCGCCAGTTCCTCCGGCGGCAGGGACGCACCCAGGGCAGCGGGAATTTCCACGTCCAGCCGTTCACAGGGAGAGGAGGTGAATCCTTCCGAGGCCTCCGGAATGCAGTCCGCCAGCGGAACGTAGGGCTTGATGTCCAGAATGGGCGTGCCGTCCACCAGGTCCACGCCGGAAAGGTGCAGCACCGGGCCGTCCTGCGGGTGCAGCTCCACCCGTTCCAGCCTGACGGCGGACAGGCCGATGGGGTTGGGACGGAACGGCGCGCGCGTGGCAAATACTCCCATCCGCACATTCCCGCCCAGGCGCGGAGGCCGGACGGTAGGGCTCCACCCTTCCCGCAGGTTTTCACTGAACACCCAGATCAGCCACACGTGGGAAAATCCTTCCAGGCCGCGGACAGCGTCCGGGCTGCGGAACGGCGGTTCAAACACCAGCCGCGCCCGTGCGCCCGGCACCAGGCCGCTCTGGCGCGGCACGCCGAACTTGTCCGGATAACACGTGCTGACGCGGGCGATGGGGTGCAAGGATAATTAACAGGTAATAGTTAACAGGGAACAGTCAGCAGGAGGGCGTTAAAAGCTGTGAAGCTCTTCTCCGAGGATCACGGCTTCCACCTTTCCCTTCAGGGTCTTCCCCAGGAAGGGGGTGTTGCGGGCGCGGCTGCGCAGCGTTTCATCCGTCACGGGCGTTTCTCCTTCCGGGTCAAACACCACCAGGTTGGCCGGGGCGCCTTCCTCCAGGGAGATGGGCGGCAGGCCCATGAGCCTGCGGGGGGCGTCACTGCATGCGCGCACCACGGTTTGCCAGGACATTTTTCCGGGTTCCACCAGGTACTGGTACATGGCGGGAAGGAACGTATCCAGCGCAATCATGCCCTGGGGGGCCACCACAAAGTCCTGGAGCTTGGAAAACGGCGTGCAGGGCGTGTGATCGGAAACAATGCAGTCAATGGTGCCGTCATTCACCGCGGCAATCAGGGCGTCCACGTCCGACTGATCCCGCAGGGGCGGCAGGGTCTTGTAACTGGTATCGTACCGGCCCACATCCTCATGCGTGAACAGGAGATGGTGGAGGGCCGCTTCCGCACTCAGTCCGGCGGTTTCCGGCTTGCAGCGGCGCAGGATGTCCACGCTTCCGGCGGTGGAAACGGTCTGCACGTGCAGGGAGTTGCCCGTCTCCACGGAAAGGCGGATGAGGGTTTCCATCCCTATCTCCTCCGCGCAGGAGGGGGAGCCCGCCAGCCCCAGGCGGTAGGAGGTGGTGCCGGGGTGCATGGTGGCTTTCGCCGTCAGGGACGGCACGTCCCCGCGCAGGGCGAAGGTGAGGTTCAGGTTGCTGGCGTACTGCATGGCGCGGTACAGCAGCAGCATGTTGTCCGGGGCGCGATCACCGTCCGTGATGAAGCGCACGCCCTTGGCGCGCAGGGAGTCATAGGAGGCCTGCTCCTCGCCGTCGTCTCCCTTGGTCAGGCAGCCGGAGGGAATGACCTCCACCAGCGCGTCCGTGCGGCAGATTTCCATGAATGTGGTGATCTGGGCGGCATTGTCCATCACGGGATCGGTATCCGGCATCGCCATCAGGCCGGTCACGCCGCCATGCAGGGCGGCTGCGGTAGCCGTGGCAATGCGTTCCTTGTCTTCCCGTCCGGGCTGGCACAGGTGGGCATGGATGTCAAAGAGACCGGGGAGCACCAGCTTGCCGGACGCGTCCAGCACCTTCCCGGCGGAATCCGCGGACAACATTCCGGCGGGAGCCTTTTTGGCGATCACCCCTCCGGAAACCAGAAGATCCACCGGAGCGGAACCGTCCGCCAGCCGGGCATTGCGAATAAGTACGGAAGTTTTCATGAACAATTCAGTGCTGGGTTTGCGGGGTGAGATGGTAAAGGATGGACATGCGGCAGGCGATGCCGTTTTCCACCTGGCGGTTGATCAGGCAGCGCTCGTAGTCCATCGCCCGGTCGCAGATTTCCACGCCGCGGTTGACCGGCCCCGGGTGCATGATGTACAGGCCTTCCCCGGAAATGCGTTCCAGCCGTTCCTCCGTGACGCCGTAAATCTTGTTGTACTCCCGGGCGCTGGGGAAGAAGGGGGCGTCCTGCCGCTCCTTCTGCACGCGCAGCAGGTAAATCACGTCCGGCTTCCACGCGAACGCCTCGTTGAAATCGGAAAAACGGGGAATGCCGGAATGCTCCGTGCGGGGGACCAGGGAGCCGGGCCCCAGGTACGCCACTTCCATCCCCAGCCTCTTCATCAGCAGGGAGGTGGAGCGGGCCACGCGGGAATGCAGGATGTCCCCCACAATCAGCACGCGCTTTCCCCTCACGTCCGGAAATACCTCCCGGATGGTGAAGGAGTCCAGCAGGGCCTGTGAAGGATGGGCATGCGCCCCGTCCCCGGCGTTGATGACGCTGGCGCAGGTATGGCGCGCAATCACGTTCGGCAGGCCGCTGTTGTAATGGCGCACGACCACGTAATCCACCTTCATGGCCTGGAGCGTGGCGATCGTGTCCTGCACGGATTCCCCCTTCACCACGGAAGAGGTGGACACCGTGAAGTTGGTCACGTCCGCGGACAGGCGCTCCGCCGCCACCTCAAAGGAGGAACGGGTGCGGGTGCTGGGCTCATAAAAAAGCGTCAAAACGGACTTCCCTTTCAGGGCAGGCACCTTTTTGACGCTTTTGGTGAAGAGCTCCTTCATCGGACCGGCCGAATCCAGCAGCGTATGAATTTCCTCGTCGGTCAACGAGGAGATGTTGAGTAGATCCTTGCGGGGATTCATGGAAAACGTGGAATGGATTGGAAAACTGTCTAATTGGCGGCAATGACCACACGGTCTTCTCCGTCGGCCTCCTTCATGCTTACGATGACCTTGGCCCCGGCATGGTCCAGCACGTGGCCCGTGTAGTCCGGCTGGATGGGCACTTCCCTTCCACCGCGGTCAATCAGGCACGCCAGCTCAATGCGGGCCGGGCGCCCATAGTCAAAGAGGGCGTTCAGAGCCGCGCGGATGGTGCGGCCCGTGTAAAGAACATCGTCCACCAGCACCACCCTCATGTCATCCGTGGAAAAGGGGAGGTTGGAGGAGCGGAGGGAGGGGCGGGCCTCCAGCTTGAAGATGTCATCCCGGTACAGGGAGATGTCAATGGAGCCGTACTGGGCTTCCACGCCCAGTTCCTTCACCAGGTCCACCAGCCTCCGGGCGATGATGTCCCCCTGGCTGAGCAGGCCCACGATGGAGAGCGGTTCCCCGGGGAAGCGGGCCACGATGCCGTGGGCCATGCGTTCCAGCGCACGGGAAATCCCCGGGCCGTCCAACACGATTTCCTGTGACGGAGGAGTCATCAGCCGGATGGAAAAGAGGTGGAAGTTACAAGCCGGCCAGCTTCAGGATGCGGTGCGCGGCCATGGCGGCGTTAACGGGGGTCTTCTTGTGCAGGCCCACCGTGGTGCAGGGCACGCCGCCGGGACACTGGGCGATGGCCAGCAGGGCGTCAATGCCGTTCAGGGGACCGCCGGGGACGGGCACGCCGATCACCGGAAGGGAGCAGCTCATGACAACCACGCCGGGAAGTGCGGCGGACAGGCCCGCAACGGCCAGAATCACGGCCTTTTCTCCGCTGGCTTCCAACTCACCCAGGAACCTGACCAGTTCCGGGAGGTCGCGGTGGGCGGACAGGACGGTTTCTTCATACGGAACGTTCTCCTGCGTGAAATACTCGCGGGCGGGTTCCATAAAGGGCTTATCATTCGGGCTGCCGTAGATAACGATGACTTTCATGGCTGTGTGTGCGGTTGTGAAACTTTCGGATTATGGACCCAAGCCCCCTGCCCTGGCAAGACTTAACCTTTAAAAAAAGTGGAGCACCGCCGGGAATGAAAGGCGGAAGACCGGGAGTGCCGGAGCAAACCAAGCCGGCCCGCGTCTTTTCCCTGACCGGACTGGCCGTTTTTCGTAACTTGGGAAAAAGGGAAGGAACGTTCAGCCCCCTGCCTCCTCATCAGCGCCCGAGCGAAGAATATCGTCCAGGGGAACGGTCGCTTTTCCGGATTCAAGGTCATTCTTCAACTGAAGCAGCTTCTTCAAGACCGTCTCCGGAACATTCTGCTCCCGGTCCCCCACCCACTTATTGATCCACTCTCCCGACAATTGCACCATTTTTCCGGCTCCGTATTCTTCCTCCAGATAGTTCAGCGCCTTCTCCGTCTCTTTTATCTGATTTTTACCTTCAGGAGTTTCCAGCCACTCCGGATTTTCATTCAAAGCGGTTTTTGTTTTTTCCAAAGGTTCCAACCATACTTTGCGGAATACTTCCGGACACCCGTCCAGAATTTTTTCAGGAAACTGGTTCAGAAGACGCCCGACGATTATTCCATCACCCATATTCCCCTGAGCATCAGATTCCAGGAGGACTATCCGGCCACATAACGCCCAGAAAAACATGTACCTGGCGACAGCCTCCCGTCCCCTGACAAATTCCGGCGTCCGGCGATAATCGTCCACCTCCGGCATGGAGGGCGCCGCCACGTCCTGGGACATGACGGGGAGCGCCATCAGGAGGAAAGAAACCACCCGGCAACGAAAAAGGCTGATCATAAAGCCACGTTACAGGAACGGTCCACGACTGCCAATACTATTTCCACTTCTGGAAAAACGGAGGAACCATGGTTCAAAGGCCCTCCTTCATTTCCGCCATTCCTGCCCGCCGCCGGAACGGATGCCAGACGGGGGAGCTTCCTATTTCTTCTCCGGCTGAATGGTTTCCGCCGGAATGACAACCTCCCCGGATGCCAGCTTCTCCTTAAATTCCTTGAGGCGTTCAAGCATCTCTTTTTTGGCAGCGTCGTCATCCCCTTCCAGGGAAGACACTCCCGCTTTCTCCATCACCCAGCGCGTTACCGGCGGCATAACCTCCTGTACCCTGTATTTCTCCATCAGCAAGGTCACGTTTTTTCCCATTTGTATTTTCAGTTCATCGGGAATAGAGCCTGCCTCCTTCAGCGCCTTCTCACACGTATCCTTCCATTCCAGTATGGTCTGGCGGAAATCTTCCGGGCACCGGGCAAGGGGTTTCACGGGGATGAGCGCCAGGGATTGCCTGATTCTCGCTTGTTCATCCACGGGCGCGATATTCTCTCCCTCCATCACCAACACCATCTGCTCCAGGGATACCACCGCCAAAAAAGTGCAGATAGCGGCGCGGTCCTCCCGCAGCTTCCTGCCAACCTCCGTATCCAAATCAAGGTCCGGCATTTCCGGCGCGGCAATATCCTGTGCCCGGGAGGAAAGAGGGCACAGGGCGCCTGACAACAAACCAATCAATAAAAAACGACTCACGCCGGACATGGTTGCAGCATAGCACAGGAACGTTCGCGGGCAATGAGTTTTCCTCCATGCCCTCTCGGCCAGTTCCGGGCGTATGTAGGGAAAATCCCGGCTGCGGGCTCATTCCTCCACCGCCTCCGGCATCACCAGATGCCCTGAACGCACCTGGTCCCGGAATTTCCTGAATGCCTGGACAAAGGATTCCTGGTCCAGGTTGCCGCGGGTATTGACTTCCCGGCCTATCCAGTTCATGGCCTGCTGGAACACGTCCTCCATGCCGTATTGCGCCAGGAACAGGAACAGTTCCCGGTCCTCCGGATTAAACGGGGCAGTCTTCAATTCCTTCTTTCCGGCCACGGCATCCTTCAGTTCCTGCACCCGGGCATTCATCAGGTTCTGGAGCCCCTCCGGGCATTCCTTCAGTTCCTGCTCGGGAAAAGCCGCCAGCATGAGGGGATAAAGGTCTTTTTCCCTGCAAATATCGTTCTGGTTTTCCATGGCAGGCAGGATCACAGCCAAATAAAGCAGTACGAAAAATTTGCGGATGGACGCCCTCTCTTCCGCCAGCTTCTGCCCGGAAGGAGTTTCCAAATCCACATTCGCCATGCCGGGAGCGCCCACATCCTGCGCCATTCCGGGCAGCATGAGCCACACGGGGCACAGCAATAACAACATCCGGGGCACTCTCATGGCTCATTTTGGACAGTTACGCCCCCCGATCGTTCGAAATCTGCGGTAATCCCCTCTTCCTTCATGATTTTACGGCTCTGAAGGAGCTCTACCGGGAAAAGTTCAAAACCTCCATTTTCTTCATTAGGACCGGAAAATCAGTTTGCCAAGTCGAACGGAGACAGAACCCGCATTCCATCCAACTGGGCTTCAGCATTGAATACAGTCCGGAGAGGAATCTGACGGTTGACCTCAACGGGCCACCTGCTGCGCCATGGCTTCCGCACAGCGGCGGCCATCCAGGGCGGCGGAGACAATGCCTCCGGCATAACCGGCGCCTTCCCCGCAGGGGTACAGGCCTTCCAGGCCGGGATGCTCCAGCGTGGCAGAGTCCCGCGGGATGCGCACGGGGGAGCTGGTGCGGGTCTCACAGCCGATGAGCTGGGCGGAAGGCCCGGCAAATCCGCGCCACTTATGATCAAATTGCCGCAATCCCTCCCGCATGCGCCAGACGATTTCCGCCGGAAGCAGTTCATGCAGCGGATGGGATGCAATGCCGGGGTGATAGCTGGTGGGAAGCAAAGAGGAAGAAACACGCCCTTTCAGGAAATCCTCCACCTTCTGGGCCGGGGCTTTCTGCATGCCTCCTCCGGCACGGCTGGAAGCGGTTTCCAGCGCCTTCTGGTACGCCACGCCCGCCAGCACTCCGTGCTCCCTGCGGAAGGCTTCCGTGTCTTCCGGATGCACGCTGACCACAAAGCCGGCGTTGGCAAAGGGGGAGTCCCTGCGGGCCAGGGACATGCCGTTGACCACCACCTCGTCATTTTCCGTGGCGGCGGGAACGATAAAGCCGCCGGGGCACATGCAGAAGGAGTGGACACCGCGGTCCTGAATGGTCGTGGTCACGGAGTAGCGCGCCGCCGGGAGCTGTTCCGGGCGTTTCCGGTCCGGGCGCAGGTGGTACTGCCGCGCATCCACGAACGCCTGGGGGTGTTCAATGCGCACCCCCACGGCAAAAGGCTTCTGCTCCAGTTCCAGCCCCTCCGCCAGCATCATGCGGTACACGTCCCGCGCGCTGTGCCCGGTAGCCAGCAGGACGGCGTCCGCCGCAAACTCCCGGCCATCCGCACAGGCCACGCCGCGGATGCGGCGCCCGTCCGCGGAACGGAGCAGATGCTCCACCCGGGCGTTGAAATGGATTTCCCCGCCTGCACGCAGGATGGTCTCCCGGATGGCCTTCACCACATTGGGCAGCAGGTTGGAACCGATGTGCGGATGGGCGTCCGTCAGGATTTCCCGCGGCGCGCCGTGGGCTACGAATATCTCATAAATTTCCCTCACCGGGCCGCGCTTGGTAGCGCGCGTATACAGCTTGCCGTCCGAAAATGTGCCTGCCCCGCCCTCGCCAAAGCAATAGTTGGAGTTTTCAATGACTATCCCCTGCCGCAGGATGGGGGCGAGGTCAAAACGGCGGGAGGATACGTCCTTCCCCCGCTCCAGCACCACGGGCTTCATCCCCAGCTCCAGACAGCGCAGGGCGGCGAACATCCCCGCCGGGCCGAATCCCACAATCAGCGCCGCCGGAGCCCCGGGTTTCACGGGCGGATAATCCCGGGAGGGGAGATGCTCCGGAGGCAACGGTTCATCCACCCCCGCCAGAAAACGGAGCTGGAATAGAATTTTCCTCTGCCGGGAATCAATGGATTCCTTCAGCAGGCGCAGGTCTTTGATCCGGGAGGGGACAATGCCCAGCTTTTCCGCCACGGCGGCGCGGCGCACCCGTTCGTCCCCGGCCTTCTCCATCGGCAGAATCACGTCTACCGTTACGCCCCCCTCCATACTCATGGCGCCTCCTTCCGCGGCTTGGGCTGCTGCTGGGTGATGCAGTGGATGGCTCCGCCTTCCAGCACCAGCTTGCGGGCGTCCACGCCCACCACCTGTTTTCCGCTGAAACACTCCCGCAGAATGCCCAGGGCGCGGTCGTCATTCCGGGGCTGGTTGAACACGGGAACGATCACGGCGTCATTCACGATCAGGAAATTGGCATAACTGGCCGGAAGCTGCTCCAGCCGCCAGTCCTCCGCCCGGAGCGGGTCCGGCATGGGCAGAGGAACGACTTCCACGCCGGAGCCGTCCACGCATCTCAAATCCTGCAGCCGTTCATTGTTCTCCGCCAGGGCACGGTAATGGGGGGAGGAGGAATCCGGCTCCACGATGGAAACCACGGCATCCCGGCGCACAAAGCGCACCATGTCATCTATGTGGCCGTCCGTATCGTCCCCCTCAATGCCGGAACCGAGCCAGAAAATGGTCCTGACGCCCAGCATGCGCCGCAGCTCCTCCTCTATCGCGGCGCGGCTCCATTCCGGGTTGCGGTTGGGATTCAGCAGCACGGATTCCGTCGTTACCAGCAGGCCGTCCCCGTTGCCTTCAATGGCGCCCCCCTCCAGAATCATAGAGGAACTGCGCACGGGAATCCCCAGCGCGGCGCTGATCAGGGCCGGAATGCCGTTGTCCAGGTCCCAGGGAGCAAACTTGCCGCCCCACGCGTTAAACTGCCAGTCCGCCAGCATCAGGGAGCCGTTCTTCACGTCCTGCACAAAGACGGGGCCGTGGTCCCGGCACCAGACGTCATCGGTGGGGTGGTTGAAGAGGCGGTACTGTTTCTCCCTCACCCCGGCGCCCTGCATCGCCTGCCGGATGGCCGGATGAAGAGGCTCCGCGGCATTCACGCACACGCGGGCATGCGGAGCGATGGCCGCAGCCACGCGCCCGTAAGTCTGCTGGAGTTCATCCAGGGCGCCCTGCCACAAATCCCTGCGGTGGGGCCAGGAAAGCCAGACGGCCTCCTGCGGTTCCCATTCAGCGGGCCAGCGTACATCGGGGTCCTTGCTCATGGCGGTAAGTATCGGTCAACCGGACTAATCCTGGAATTCGTAAGGCTCCTCAAACGCCTTGCGGAAACTCATGAATCCCTTGAAATCGTCCAGGGAATCTTCCGGCTGCTTGGAAAACACATCTTCCTCAATCAGTAAAAAAACCATCTCTCCCACATTCTTTCCGCTGCGCAGGCCCCAGTCCTTCAACACGGTGGAGGCCATGGGCCCGAACTGGTTCAGGGCATAGTCCCGGAAGCCTTCCAGCAGCTCCTGTCCGCTGACATGGCGCTGAGAGCCGGCCTCCTGCTCTTCAATGCGCTGCATGGTGAAATCCAGCGCATCTTTCAGAAAGACATACGCCCGTTCCGAGAAACGGGAGTCTTTCTGCACAATGCGGCTCACGGCATCTTCAAACGTAGGGGTGGTCATAACGGCGCACCCCCACCCTATAGAGGCCCCCTGCGGAAATCAAGGTTTTTGGGAGCACGCAGGCTTCCTGCCTCCCTATTCCTGTTTCCGGTCTTCCGGGCCGGCATAAGTTCCGGCAAAGAGCACCGCCCGGTCCTCCGGGCTGTAAATGAGCCACAGGAAAGGACGGTTGAATTCTATTTCCGCCCCCTTCCCAAGAGGGAGAGTTCCGGCAAACGGTTCCATATCTCCGGCAGTGGAGGCCACAGCTTCCAGGCCGTCCTCCCTTACCCTGATGGCGCATTTCTGGTACACGTCATGGATTTTCAAGGGTTCCGACGCACAACTTCCCATGCGTGAAAAATCAGCGCGGGTGGTAAACGCGTCTTTCATTCCCAGGGCCTCCAGGGATTCCTTCAGGGAGAGCGTGGGGGAAGCCTGGGAAAAACGGGGCAGCCGCAAGTGGTATCTGGAATACTGTTCCAGAGGTTTTCCGCCGGGCCGACGCATTTTTTCCGAGGCATCGCGGACGGACAGGGCGGACAGGATGCGGTTCCATTCCTCTGCGGTCATGCCGCAAATGAATTGTTTCAGCTTTTTCCCCTTCGGAGGCAGAACGGCCATAAATACGGGAGCTCCCTTCCCTCCTGAAAAGAACAGGCTGGCCGCACGCACGCCATCCTTTTCATCATACCTGCCGCCCTGCCTGGGCCACGAGCTTCCTTCCGTAAAAACCTGCTGCTTCATCATGGGCACCCGGCAGGAGGTGCCGTCTTCCCGGAAAAACACTCCTGCCGTCGTTTTCTCTTCAAATTTGCTGTCCCAGAATCCCCTCATGTACATGGCATTGACCAGCACAAGCACCGTCCGGTCCCTCATTTCCTGCGGATTCAGAAGATTCCTTATCCGGTTCTCCGTGTTTTTAGCCACCCAGGCGTTGACCTGCCGGACAGCGTCCATCATGTTCTCCCGGAACGGGGCCAGCGTTACGCAATCCTTCCCGATGGCCTTTTGATAGTCTTCCTCCAACTCCACGGACCGGTCCGCAAAAACGCGGTTGGCGGAAGAACAGCGCAACGACCGGGAAAGGTCCTCCGACAAAAAAGACCACTCTTTCCTGATTGCGCCATCCCCTGGCAAAATAGCCTCCATCTGTTTTCTCGTCTCTCCTGCCGCTCCCGGAAGCATGTAACGGAGAGTTTCATCCAGGGAAAAGGGGGAAACCATGACATTGCCGCCGCCTTTTTCCACGCATGCCTGGAGCAGCCGGAGCTCCGGAGAAGGAGAAACGCCGGAAACCGGAGGAGCAACAGCATATGCCCATGACATGGAACCCAGAAGAACCATACACGCCAATATCCTGAATATCATCGTTCTACATTATCAAATCCTTCCTCCGCGGCAAGTTTTCCCCTCCAATGCCGCCAAAATGCCCCGCAGGCAGCAAGGAAACCTTGCCAGTCTCTGGTCTGTTTGTTATAAATGGAATGCTTTATGTTTCGTTCCTCCATTTTGCTTCTGGCAACCGTGCTATGCGTTTCCTGCGTATCGCACCGGCCTATCCAGGACAGCAGTTCGCCGCCCATTGACGCGGCCAACCCGCTGGACGGCACCCCCGTAGCCCTGGCCTGGAGCTCCGGAACACAGTTGATGATGGGAGTGGATACGGGCGCCGTCCAGACGTCCCTGCTCTTTTCCCCCGCGGTGGAATCCATCGGCGCACGCCTGCGCGGCAGGGGCGCCATGCGCTCGGCCAATGTTCCCATTTCCCTGAAGGAGGACGGGGAACCCATCTCCCGGAAGCAGGACGTGGTGATGGTGGACCAGGCCCCCTATGACGGTCTGCTGGGCTGGGAGTGCATCAAGAAGTATGTGTGGAACATCAATTACCCCAAACGCTCCCACCGTTTTTTCAACAAGCTTCCCTCCAAGATCAAGGGCTGGCACAAGCTGGCCCTGATCCCCGGCTCCGATTACCCGCAGATTGCGGACAAGCACGGACGCCGCATCATTCTGGATACGGGCGCTCCCCATGCCGTCTATATCTCCAAGAAACGCTGGAGCGCCATCAAGCAGGCGTACCCGGACGCGTTCGTCAGCGTGTATTCCGGCTACAGCCCCGCCGCGGGAGGATTTTACGCGCATGAATGCATGCACGTGAGTTCCTTTCAGCTCGGTTCCCTGGAGTTGAAAAACATCCTGCTTTGTGAAAGCTTCGCCAACCCGGACGTGATGGGCATCCCCAATGACATTGACATCATCCTGGGGTACGGCGCGCTGGCCGCGCGCCAGTTCTGGCTGGACGGCCCGGGGAATGCCCTCTATTTCAGCTCCACCAGCCACCGCATGCCCTCCCCCGCCTCCTTCAACCTGGTGGGCGGAACCTTCATCCAGGACCGCAACGGAAACGGCCCCATGAAGGCCTATGTGGCCGAATGGTCGCCCGCCTGGGACGCCGGCCTCAGAACGGGGGATGTGCTCGTTTCCATCAATGGAAGAAAGAATCCGTACCCGGATCTCGTAGAATATGTAACCACCCAGCGGGGGGCGCAGGCCAGCGTTGTGGTCCAGCGCAGGAATAAACTGGTACGTATTCAGTGGGAAGTTCCGGCCGCGCCCCCTGCCGGGGATTATTACCCCACGCCCCAGGCCATTACGGAGAAGGAGTTTGAAAACCACGTCAAACAGCAGGAGGAAAAGGATCAGGCCCGGGACAATGCCGGGGATCAGCAGCCCGCCGATTCTGCGGAGAAACCCTCCCCGGCCCCTGACAGCCAACCGGAAAAAGGCCCTCCCGCCTGACTCCCTCCCCCTCCAGCCATCTCTCTGCAACCGGCATGAACAACGCACAGCAACAGAATACCCATGACGCCATCGGCGCCTCCGGCATTCCCTCATCCTTCCAGAGGAGAACCTGCTGGTGCGCCCTGACGGGCGTCTCCATCCTGGTGATGCTGTGCATTGCGGCCTTCGTCATTTTTGAAGTGGTGAAGGTGCTGGGCTTTCTGGAGCCGGTGCTCCTGCCCATCCTGATTGCCGCCGTCATCGCCTACCTGCTGGAACCGATCGTCTCCTGGCTGGTCCACTTCAAATTTTCCCGGCCCTGGGCCGTGGTCACGGTCATGTTCGCGGCGCTGGCCGTCCTGGTGGGCTTCGGCGCCACCATCCTTCCGCCCCTGATCCGGCAGACGGATGAATTGATCGACAACCGGATGGAACTCTGGGACAAGACGTCAGAGCTGATCGATTCCACCATTGAAATTCCCTTCATCTCCCGCACCATCGACAGCGTTTACAGCACGAGCCTGCGGGAACTGAACACGGGCCATTATTCCGTCGCGGAACTCCAGGACCTGAGAAACGCCAAAACCGCCCGGGAAAAACTGGGGGCGTACATGACCATCAATTCCTCCTTTTACCAGGACAAGCTGATGAGCTGGCTCACTTCCGGCGGGAGGGCCCTGTACAGCACCATAGGCATCATGGTGAGCATCCTGATCACCCCCATCTTTGCCTTCTATTTCCTGCTGGAGGCGGACAAGATCAGGGAAAAATGGCCCAGCATCCTGCCTCTGAAAGCCTCCAAATTCAGAAAAGACGTGGTGGACACCATGGAGGAAATCAACGGGTACCTGATTTCCTTCTTCCGCGGCCAGATGCTGGTGAGCATCATTGAAGGCATCCTGATCGCCATCTGCCTGAAACTGTTGGGACTTCCGTACGCCGTCACCATCGGCGCGGCGGTCTGCGTGCTGGGCATCGTGCCGTATCTGGGCATCATCACCGCCTTCATCCCCGCGGTGCTGCTGGCCTGGTTCACGTGGGGGGACTTCCAGCACGTGCTGATCGTTTCCGGCATTTTCCTGGCCGTCAACCAGTTTGACGGATGGGTCATCCAGCCGAAAATCGTCGGGGACTCCGTGGAGCTGCACCCGCTCACGGTCATGTTTTCCGTGCTGATCTGGACGCTCATTCTGGGCGGCCTGATCGGCGCCCTGCTGGCCGTCCCGCTGACGGCCGCCATCAAGGTCCTTTACAAGCGGTACATCTGGCAGAACGCCAGCATGCGCCCCATGACGGAGCCTCCGGAGGAGCCCCGCCAGAAAACGAAAGCCAGGCGGACCACCCCCTGAAAGGCCCGCGGCATCCCTCCGCCCATCTTCTCAATCAACCACAGAACAACACACACCAACATGAATAAAACTGCATTACACCTGATGCTGGCCGTGGCGGCGGCAGCGGCCTGTCCGGCTGCTACCACGCCCAAGATCAAGCCACCCAAGGCCATCGTCATGATCTACGCTGACGACCTCGGCTACGGAGACGTGGGCTGCTATGGAGCCAAGGGGATTCCCACCCCTGCCATTGACAAGCTCGCCAAGCAGGGCGTCCGTTTTACGGATGCCTATTCCACCACCTCCGTCTGCACTCCCTCCCGCTATGCCCTCTTCACCGGGGAATATCCTTGGCGCAAGGAAGGCACGGGCATTCTGCCGGGGGACGCCGCCCTGATCATCGACACCAAGAAACCCACGCTGCCCAAGATGCTCCAGTCCCACGGCTACAAGACCTACATGGTCGGCAAGTGGCACCTGGGCCTGGGGGAAAAGGGAAAGAAGATCGACTGGAACGGCCACATCTCTCCCAGCCCGAACGAGATCGGCTTTGATGAAAGCTTCATCTTCGCCGCCACGGGGGACCGCGTTCCCTGCGTGATTCTGGAGAACGGCAAGGTCCGCAACCTGGACCCGAACGACCCCATTGAAGTATCCTACCGGCACAACTTCCCGGGGCTGCCCAATGGCAAGGACAACAAGGACATGCTCAAGCTCATGTGGAGCCACGGCCACAACCAGGCCGTCATCAACGGCATTGGCCGCATCGGCTTCATGAAGGGGGGCACCAGCGCCCTGTGGAAGGATGAGGAAAACGCGGACGTCATCACGGAAAAGGCCGTTGACATCATCAATAAGAGCGCCAAGGCCAAGGAACCGTTCTTCCTCATGTTTGCCACGCACGATATCCACGTGCCCCGCTGCCCGGAAAAACGCTTTGAGGGCAAGAGCGAACACGGCGTACGCGGCGACGTGACCGTGGAACTGGACGACTGCGTCCAGCGCATCACGAAAGCCCTGCAAAAGAACGGGCTGGAAAAGGACACCCTGGTGATCTTCTCCAGCGACAACGGCCCCGTGCTTGACGACGGCTACAAGGACTTTGCCGTCCGGGACAATGCCACCCACTCCCCTGCCGGCCCCTTCCGCGCAGGCAAGTACAGCATCCTGGAAGGCGGTTCCCGCATTCCGTTCATCGTCAAATGGCCCGGAGTGGTCAAGCCCGGAACCACGAGCAAGGCCCTCTTCAACCAGATGGACCTGGGCGCCTCCCTGGAACAACTGCTGGAACCCGGCAAGGCCAATTCCTTCCGCGACTCTGAAAACGTGATGAGCGCCATCCTGGGCAAATCCGCCAAGGGCCGCGACTACCACGTCATCAACAGCACCGGCAAGGCGCTGGCAATCCGCCACGGCAAGTGGAAGTTCATTCCCGCCGGCGTATCCATCCGCGACGGCATCAACGGTGCCTCCGCCAAGATGAGCACGTCCCCGGAAGGCGGCAGCCTGTTTGACCTGGAAAAGGACCCGAAGGAACTCAACAACGTGGCCGCCCAGCATCCGGACATCTGCAAGCAGCTGGCGGACAAGCTTCAGGAAATCCGCCAAAGGCCTGAAACCAAGGCGGACCTGGTGGACCTGCTTCCCCTGGACGACTAACAACAGCCATTCAACCTGAATCATGAGAGAATCCGCCACATGCTCCCAGTGCGGGCACGGGTACACCTACCCGGCTGAACTGGATGCAAAAGCCGGCATGCGCTGCTCCTCATGCGGCGTCCTGATTCACGTTAAAACGGGGCTTCCCTTCGGGGAAGCCCCCTCTTCCCCCTCCGGGCAGGCTGAGAAAAGCGCCATGAGAAAAGCGCCTTCCCTCCCTCCCGTTAAAAGAAAACAGCCCGCTTTTTCCGGACAGGACGCCGGCGCACGCGAGGCCATGGAAGAAACCCGCCGGCAGCCCGTGACCGCGGAAACCGGCAACGCCATCCCCGCCTTATCCTACCTGGCGTGGGGGCTCGCCCTAGTCGCGCTGGTCCTGGCGCTGATCTTTCCCTCTTACGGGAATGACTCCACGGACCCGCTGTACATACTCCAGTGGCTGCCCTCCATGATCTTCGGCTCCACGGCGGCCATTCTTTTCATTCAGGGTCTTGCGGCCATACGCCGTTAACGGCAGCCGGACTGCCCTTCACCCTTGGCGGACCTCCGGAAAGGGACCGGGAGAACGCCCGTACAGCGGACCTGCCGCTTCCGGAGCCATCTCCACGCAAAGCCGTGATTTTTAGGCTTGCCTGTCAAATTAGCAGGGTCTAATTTATGCCCCGTAATTTATGGTACGGGAGGCAGAGGCGCAGGAAAACAGGTGGAGAGCCAAACTGGATGCCGTCCTGATGCACAGGATATGGGGCTCCCTGATCTTCCTGTGCATTGTTTATCTCATTTTCTTCCTGAGCTTTGCCATCGGGGATCCTCTGGTCAAACTGATCCAGACGGGCACGCAGATATTCAGCGTCTGGGCCAGCCGCATGCTGGAACCGTGGCCCCGCCTGCAATCCCTGCTGGGTGAAGGCGTGGTGGGCGGCGTGGGCGGCGTGCTGGCCTTCCTGCCGAACGTGGTGCTTCTCTTCGGAGCCATTACCGTGCTGGAAAACAGCGGGTACATGATGCGGGTCTCCCGCCTCATGAGCCGCATCATGAAAATCATGGGGCTGAACGGCAGCAGCTTTGCGCCTCTCCTGCTGGGCTTCGGCTGCTCGGTTCCCGCCATCCTGTCCACCAGGAGGATCGGCGCGCGCAATGACCGGCTGGTCACGATCGCCGTACTGCCCATGATGAGCTGCGCGGGCCGTCTGCCCATTTACATGATGTTCGTCTCCGCCCTGTTTCCCTCCCGTTTGCAGGCTACCGTGCTCTTCGTGATTTACGCCAGCGGCGTCCTGCTGGCCCTCTGCTGCGCCCGACTCCTGAAGAATACGTTTTTCAAGACCGTGCAGCGGGACTCCCTTCACCACATGAAGCGCCTGCGCGTCCCTTCCCTGAGGAAGGTGGGCTCCCTGATGTGGTCCCGGGCCTTCATGTATGTCCGGAAGGCTGGAACCTTCATCCTGGGGGCTTCCATCATCCTGTGGTTCCTGAACACCTATCCCAAACCGGAGGAAGGCACCGCGCCGACCGCCGCCGCGGCCATGGAACATTCCTATGCCGGACAGATAGGCCACTGGATGGAGCCCGTCACGCAAGTGGCCGGCTTCGACTGGAAAATCAACTCCGCGCTGCTGGGCGCTTTTGCCGCCAAGGAGATCTTCGTCACCCAGATGGGCATCCTCTTTGCCGTGCAGGACGGTGACTCCGGTCCCGCGGCCCAGCAAACGCTGAATGCCCGCCTCAAGGCCAGCTACACCCCCCTGCAAGGCATCAGCATCATGATGTTCTGCCTGATCGCCCTGCCCTGCATCGGCACCGTCACCGTCGCCAAACGGGAGGCGGGCACCTGGTGGTTTGCACTGGCGCAATTCACGGGACTGACGCTGCTGGGCTTTCTGACGGCTACGCTGGTGTACCAGGCGGGATTGCTGCTGTAAGGGAGGAAGAACCCGGAATATCCTCTTCCCATGTTCCATCCCGTCTGGTAAGGACGGAAGCCGCCCACGCCCAGAAATGGAATCATGGTTCCCGGAGAAAAATTACCCACGGCATATCCCCACGCCTTCAGGGAGCGCCGCGGGCCTCTGCGGCTCTTGAATAACTGGACAGCCAACGGCTGCTCTCCTTGAATCACCAACTTTCCTTCCTTTAGTATTCCTTCGCTTCCCTTCAATTGCCGCCAGGACTTGCGGCGCACTGTGCGGTTTCTTTCCACAAAAAACCGGAGGGATATTCTCCCTCCGGTTTCCGGATACGGTTGGCAAAACCGGTTAAATGGTCTTGATGACGGAAGATTCGTCGTCCTCCCGGTCATCACCGGATGCGGCCTTCTTGGTGGGAACGGGCGTCTTTTTCACCTTTTCCAGGGCCTTTTCCACGGCCGTAATCACCTTGTCTTCCCCAGTCTTTTCACTGGCAAGCTCATTATAAACCTTTTCCTTGGCTTCATAATCAGCCTTGGCGGCGGCATCGTTCGGGTTGGCCTTGAATTTGTCTTCCGCCTTGAACAGGGCTTCCTCCGCGGCCTGGAACTTGGGTTCCACCTCATTCCTGTGGTCTTCCGCCGTCTGCTTGATGCGGCCCAGCAGGCGGATCACATAGGGGCGGTTGCTCAGCCTCTTGAAGGCGGAAACCAGGAACTGGCGGCGTTCGCTCGTCTTGGCGTCCGCGATCAGCGGATCAAACAGCTTGAGCGTGGCGTTGTCATCCCGGTCACGGTCCACGGACAGCACACGGAGAATGGAGTCATGGGCCTGGGTACGCACGCGTTCATGCAGGGATTCATCCTTCCATGCCTTGAACAGGTACGGAACGGCGTCATCCGTATTCCAGTCCCCCCAGGCAGTGACGATGGCCAGGGCCTTCTTGGGGTCTTCCTTGTAGCTCTTTTCCATCATGTCCAGCACCTTGGGGTCCCCCGTGCGGGCCAGCAGCTTGTAGAGAATCTTGACGTTTTCCTCCGGCATGTTTTTCTGGTACTCCAGCAGCTTGGAGGACAGGGCCACGCGCTTGGCGGGGGGCGCCTCGTCAATCAGGTAGCGGGCCGTACGGAAGGCAGAGGAAATCAGGTCCGGAGAAGCATCCTTCTGCTGGAGAATCTTCATGATGTCGTCCAGGTCATCCAGCTTCATCGCGAAGCGCATGTACTTGAGCACCACGGCCTGCTTGTCCTGAATCTTCTTGTTCTTGCTCTCGCTGATGGAGGCGTACAGGTCCTTCAGCAGGTCACGCATGGCGGGGCTGGAAGACTTGGCCAGCAGCGTCACCATCATGGAGTATTTTTCCTTGCTGTACCTGCCGACGTTTTTCTTCATGTCTTCCACCACCTGGCGGGCGATGTTGTCATCCATCTGGGCCATGATGGAAACCAGGTGGGCGGCTCCGGGCCAGTTTTCCCGGTTTCCCTTGGCTCCCCTCACATTGGCGAGCAGCAGAGCGGCGTCCTCCGCATTGGGCACGACTTTCACGTCCGGAACGCGGCCAAGATTCTTGGAATCGAACAGGCGGCTGCGGCCCAGTTTGCCGCCTTCCACCACCAGCGCATTCAAGCGGGCGTTTTCCCCTTCCACCTGGTCCTTCTTGCTGTTGGTATGCCAAGCATAAATTCCCACGCCCCCGGCAGCAAGCACCAGGGCGCACACCCCGTAAATCACGCCCCTCAGCAGGGATTTGGATTTATCCACAGAGGCGACCATTTCCCGCGCGGTGTCCGTTCCGACGGGCGGCTGGATGCCGCCGGTCCCCGGCAGGGGAACGCTTCCGGTGGGGGAAGCAGCCGCGGCAGGCACAGGCTGGGAAGAAGCGGCAGACGCCAGGGAAGGCGCAGGAGCTGCGCCCAGGGGGGATTTCAGCACCTTCAGCCGGGGCACGGAGCTTTCATCCGGGGCGGCGGCAGGAGCTTCCTCCGCCTTGGCGGGAACGGGGGCCGTCTTGAAAACTTTCAATTTGGGAACGGTGCCCGCAGCGGGCGCCGGGGCAGGTTCCGGAGCAGCGGGTTCCGGCTCATGGGCAGCCGCGGGCACCACGCCGGCGGCCTGCGCCAGGGCGGCGGCCTGGGCGTCCGCCAAGGCCTTCTGCGCCTCCGCTATCTTGGCAAGGGCATCCTGGATCTGGGCGTCCACGGCGGGGTCCGCCATGGGTTTGGAAGCGGCTTCCTTTTCTTCCTGCTCCGCCGCAAGCCGGGCTCTTTCCTCTTCCGCGGCCATGCGTGCCGCTTCCTTCTCCGCGGCGATCCTCGCAGCTTCCGCGGCCTCCTGCTCCGCCCTGATCCTGGCGGCTTCCTCCTCTGCGGCTATTCTGGCAGCCTCTTTTTCCGCGGCAATGCGGGCGGCTTCCTGCTCGGCGGCGGCCTTTTCCGCAGCAATCCTGTCCGCTTCCGCCTGCTCCGCAGCACGGCGGGCGGCTTCCTCCTGCTCCTGAACCAGCTTGGCCTGCAATTCAGGAGTGAGGAACCGCGGTTTGGCAACTTCTACGCCTTCAGCGGCGGGGGAAACAAACTTTACTTTGGGCGCCGCCGCAGGGGCTGCCGTGACGAGGCGCCGGCGTAATTTGGGAGCCTCTGGAGAAGACGGGGATTCTGGCTGATCTGTCATGATGATAAAATTGCTGGAAGATTGGGGAGATTTTACATGATCTCCGCGACCCTGCAATCTCAAAATCCCGGCTGACGGAGGGACGCGGAGCACGCCGGAATCCCTGATTTAATAAGGAATTCCGGAAAAAGGTTTCATGCCGTACGGAAAATAAAAAGACGTTTAAACATCCTGCCCGGGCCCTTGCACCAATGATTAAACAATGCCATTCTTTAATGATAAAAAACGCGAATAAAACAGGCTATTCTTAACTGAAATTCAATAACATGCGTCAGTTATTTAAACGATCCTTTAAATCATGTCAAAATACATGCTCTTTTTTCTTGCTACCATCCAGCCCTTTTATTAAATAAAGAACCACTCGTCAATATCATGAATTCCAACGACAGCACCAAAAACAAGAGGCGCTACACGCCTGAAGAAAAACAATCCGTTCTTGATTTCATTGCCGAACGGAAAACCCAGAACAAAAGAGGGGCCCAGAAGGAAGCCGCTGAACGCTACGGCATCAGCACGGTAACCATCTCCAGCTGGATGAAGGCCACCAAGGCCAAACGCGGCCGCAAGCCCGGCACCAAAAACACAGCCGCCCCCAAGACGCAGCCTCTTGCAGCGGCCCAGCCCGCAGACCTGCGCCGCCTGGCAGCCGTCCTGGAAGAAATTGCCGACCTTGAAGCCCAGACTGCCAAGCTTGACACTCTTCGCGCGGAAGCGGAGGAACTTAAAAACAGGCTGACGGCCAAGCAGGCCTGAGCCCATCTCTCCATTCCTTTTCCCGATAACCGGCTTTCCTTAACGGAGGGCCGGCTATTTTCTTTCCGGAGATCGCACTTGCCCCTCCGGAACAATTCCTTTAATATTGGCGGACGTGACTCAACCCGCCCACATCGCTCCCGCGAGCCAGTCCGTGGAAGGCATGTATGCCGACTACTTTCTGGATTACGCCTCGTACGTCATTCTGGAACGGGCCGTACCCAAGATCAATGACGGGTTCAAACCCGTGCAGCGCCGCATTCTGCACGCCATGGACCGCCTGGATGACGGGCGCTATAATAAAGTGGCGAATATCGTGGGCGACACGATGAAATTCCACCCGCACGGCGACCGCTCCATTGCGGATGCACTGGTGGGGCTGGGGCAGAAAGGGCTGCTTATCGACACGCAGGGGAACTGGGGCAACATCCTGACCGGAGACCCCGCGGCGGCCTCCCGATACATTGAAGCACGCTTCACTCCCTTCGCCCATGATGTGGTTTTCAGCCCCAAGGTCACGGAATGGCAGCTTTCCTATGACGGCAGAAACAAGGAGCCGGTCAGCCTTCCCGTCAAATTCCCCCTCCTTCTTGCCCAGGGGGCTGAAGGCATTGCCGTGGGCCTCTCCAGCAAAATTCTCCCCCACAATTTCAATGAACTAATTGACGCCTCCATCGCCCATCTGCGTGGACAGCCCTTCCAGCTCCTGCCGGACTTCCCCACCGGAGGCGTGATGGACGCTACCAATTACCGGGACGGAGAACGCGGCACGGGACGCGTCCGCATCCGGGCGCGCATCATCACGGAATCGAAAAAACTCCTCCGCATCACGGAAATACCGTTCGGCGTCACCACGGAACTCTTGATTGACTCCATCGTCTCCGCCACGGAAAAGGGAAAAATTAAAATTGCCCGCATTGAGGACAATACGGCCCAGCACGCGGATATCCTGGTGCACCTTCCCGCCGGAGCGGACCCGGAGCAGACCCGGAAAGCGCTGTTCGCCTTCTCCGCCTGCGAGGTCAGCATCTCCCCGAACGCCTGCGTCATTGTGGAGGAAAAGCCCAGGTTCATGTGCGTCAGCGACATCCTGCGCTACAACACGGACTCCACTCGGGAAATCCTGCGCCAGGAGCAGGAAATACGCCTCAAGGAACTCAACGAGGCGTGGCACCAGGCAAGCCTGGAAAAGATTTTCATTGAAAACCGCATTTACCTCTCCATTGAAGATTCCGAAACGTGGGAGGAAGTGCTGTGCACCATTGACCGGGAATTGCAGCCCTTTGCCGCCGCACTGCGCGAGCCCATCACCCGGGACGACTTGGTGCGGCTGACGGAAATCAAAATCAAGCGCATCTCCAAATTTGACGCGTTCAAGGCGGACCAGCACATCAAGCAGCTTGAGGCGGACATTGAACAGACGCAGAAGAACCTCAACCAGATCACCAGGTTCACCATCCGCTGGTTTGAATCCCTGCGCAAGAAATACGGCGCAGCCTATCCGCGGAAAACGGAAATCTCCTCCTTCAGCTCCGTGGACCGCGCCCAGGTGGCCGTGGCCAATGAAACGCTGTACATTGATGAAGAAGGCTTCGCCGGGTACGGCGTCAAGAAGGGGAATCCCGTCTGCAAGTGCTCTACGCTGGACGACGTGCTGGTCATTGACAGCACGGGCGTGCTCAAGATCGTACGCATCCAGGACAAGTTCTTTGCCGGTAAAAACCCCCTGTACATTTCCGTGATCAAGAAGGATGACGACCCCGTCTTCAACCTGATTTACCGGGACGGCAGGGACGGCCCCGTATACGCCAAACGCTTCCACATAGGCGGCTTCACCAGGGACAAGGAATATCCCCTTACGCTCGGAACCAAGGGAACGCGCATCTTCCATTTCTCCGTGCATGAGACGGAAGAAAACAGCGCGCAGATCAGCGTGAACGTGTACCTGAAGGCCGTGCTGAAACTCCGCAACCTGGTCAGGCCCTTCCACTTCTCCGAGCTGAGGATCAAAAACCGCGGAGCCCAGGGCAACATCATCACCAAGCATCCGGTGGAACGCGTCTCCCGCATCATGGCCCCGGCCAAATCCGGGGATGGGGAACCGGAGGAAGAAACCCCGGCCCCTGAAACGGAACAGGCGGCTGCCGCGCCCGCACCGGACACGGAAACGCCCCCGGCCGCGCTGCCCCCCGGCCAGGAGGAACCGCCTTCCGGACCTGCGCTGGAACAGGGTTCCCTGTTTGAGTCCTGAAGCGTTTAAAACGGGGCGCGCCGTACCTGCCACCCCATTTTCGGCTTGCCACAACGGGCCATCTCCGGTAGATATGGGCCACCACATTTACCACGCCGCTTTAGCTCAGTGGTAGAGCACCCGCCTTGTAAGCGGACGGTCGTCAGTTCAAATCTGACAAGCGGCTCCATCATAAACCCTTCAAGTTTACCGCTTGAGGGGTTTTCTTTTTCGTGAGGGCACGGAATAGCCGCACGCCAGGCTGCGCGTTGCAGGGGACCAGGGGCCGGAGACCCGCGCCACGGCCATGAAACGGGTCCGGACCTCCCCGCCGGAGCGCACATTGCTGAATGACGGGGAGAATGGGGCCCGATACCTTTTCCCTTGATTCACCTTTCCCGCGTCCGGAGAAGAAAGCAATAAAAAGCCCCCCGGCCCGAAGGCCGAGGGGCGAAGTATCCTAACGTAAAGTTCCTTAACAGTTACACCATTTCCGATAGGACGCAAGACTTAATCCTCCTTCCCGGTCAAAATAAATTCCCCCACACGGGAACCCACTCCGTGCCATGGACTCTCATGCCCTGAAAAACCGTGAGGCATTCCGCCTGTCCCTCCCGTGGAAGGCGGGGAAGCAGAGGCAATCCGCCTTCTTCCCTGGCTTCTGCAAATTTCCGGCGTGATGATTTTTGCCGTCCATGGTTCCAGTCTCCTCCCAGGAGGAACGGAATGACGACAACAGGGGAGCGCCGGATACTACCCGGCCAAACGCACGGACCATGCTTCCGGGGAAGCCGGTTTGTTCTCCCTCAACTCCGCAACCAAAAAGGGACACGTTAAAAAGCCGTTTCCCCTCTTGAACATGCACGGATTGCCGTTCCCGGAAACACCATCCATCGTTGAACCAATGAATACTACAGAAAAAAACATGGCCGCGGCCATCCTCCGCTTTGAAGATGACCGCGTTACGGGCCCGAATTCCCTGCGCGTCTCCCGCCTCCCTGCCGCCGACAAGGGCGGGAAGTGGGAAATCTGCGGCATTTGCGACGGCATTGAACCCGCCGTCTTCAACCGCCTGAAAGCCCTGCTGGATGCCGGAAAACGGGAAGAAGCCTGGGAAGGCTGCCTGCAATACGTCCTGGACAACACCTCCGCCGTGCGCACCTGGATAGGCTCGGACGCCCATCCAGCCACGGAATTCATCTTGCGGGACCATTATTTCAATTCCGGCAGCAGGAACACCGGGAAAATTCTTCAGCGCGCCCTTAATGACCACGGAGGCTCCCTCACGGAAGACGGCATTCCCGGAAAACAGACCCGCCAGACGCTGCAAACCGTTCTTGCCCGGTCCGGCGAAGCCAAATTCCTCGCCAGCCTCAACGAGCGGCGCAAGGCGTTTTACCGCTCGTGCAGGCAGTTCCCCATCTTCGGGAAGGGCTGGCTGAGCCGCAGTGACGACGCCTACCAGTTCGCCCGCTCCCTGGCTTAGGACAACTTCCATGAAAAAAGCGTCCATGCGGAACACCCTGCATGGACACTTTTATTTCCCCAACGCCGTCAGGAAACCGGCTCCACATCCGCGGAGGCTCCCAGCAGACGGCAAAACCGGGAGGAAGACAATTTCACCAGGCGCCCATCCCCCCGCTTCCCGTGCTGGGTCAGAATCCACGGCAGGGAAAGAATCTCCCGTTCATACGACAGCAGTTTCCGCACGTTCCCCGCCAGAAAATGGAGGTGCCAGGCGTCGCACCGTTCCGGTTCAAAACGGCAGCGAACATTGACAATCAGGCAAAACGGGGCGGCGGAATCCACCCGGCGCGCCATCAGGACAAGCTCCGGAGTAAGGACGCATACGTCCTGGCGACGCCCGTCTTCCTCCATCTCTTCCGCCCTTCTGCCCGCGGCCCGGTAATAGGCGGCGGCGGCTGATAACGCATTCATTCCATGCTCCTTTCTTCACAGGCCGTCCGGATGGCCGGGATGGCCTCCACGAACCGGACGGCCGGAATCACTTGGCTTTCCGGATTCTCTGAATAACAGGTGGCACTTCCGTTTCCGGCTGGGACTGGTAATAGGAGAGGTGGCCCGGCTCCAGCACTAGGCAGGAGCCGTCCTTGCAGATTTCCGTACGTTGCGCCGTTACATCAACGGTATGCCCGCAACCGCCCAGCAGGACGGACGCCGCATAGGCCGCCCCTGCCAGGACCACCCACAGCAGGCGCTCCCACCATTTCAGGCCGGTCCTGGTTTTGCTTTTTTCATAGGCATCCTTCATGCCCTGCTTTCCCGCCTCCAGAGCGGCCTTTTTCTGTTCTTCCGTCAGGTTGAGGTTCATCGGATGGCGGCGCTGAAGGGTTCCGGGAGGAAAACTCCCCCATGATTAAGCTGGTTATTACTGTTCATCTTGTTCATTTGATGGTTCATTGCCCGGAAAAGGGACCGTCCCGCAGGGGGCCGGGCCTGCGCCCGCAACCGCGGACCATTTCGGGGCACACCCATCTTTGAACCGACCGCAGGGGGCACGGCAACACGCCTGACACGTCCAGAGGAAAAGAAAACGTCTCCGCCCCCGCCGGAACCACTGGAAAGGCCCCCCATCTAACACTTTCCGGGGCTGTCTTCCGGCCATGGGGCGCCGCCGCGCGCCTCCATAGCCGCCGCATTCCGCCAACCGGGCGCGAGGGCGGGAATTTCCGTCTCAGGAAACAAATACCCTGTTGAAAACGGCGCAGGATCATGCTAGTTTCTTCTCTGCTATGGCAAAACCGGCTCTGGGGAAAGGCTTTGACGCCCTTATTAATCAAAATCTGTCTCGTGAATCCTTGGCGGCTCCCCAGGCGGGAGACGTTGTGCATCAATTGTCCCATGCTTCCATCATTCCCAGCTCCCTTCAGCCCCGCGCCATCTTTACCCCGGAACAACTGGCGGAACTGGTGGATTCCATCAAGGAGCACGGCATTATCCAGCCGCTGATCGTCCGGAAAACGGAGAGCGGAAAGTATGAACTGATCGCCGGGGAAAGACGCTGGCGCGCTTCCGGCATTCTGGGCCTTTCCACCGTGCCCGCCATCATCCGGGAAGCTTCAGACAAGGACGTGCTGGAACTGGCGCTGATTGAAAACCTCCAGCGTGAAAACCTCAGCCCGCTGGAAGAGGCCTCCGGCTACATGCGCCTGAAAACGGAATTCCGCATGAAGCAGGGAGACATCGCCAAGCGGGTGGGCAAATCCCGCGCCTCCATCGCCAACAGCATGCGTCTGCTTGACCTGCCCCAGGCGGTCCAGGACATGCTGGGGAACGCCTTCATCAGCGTGGGACATGCCAAAGTCCTGCTTTCCATCAAGAATCAGGACCAGCAGATCCAGCTCGGGCGCGACATCGTCAACAAGGGCTACACCGTCCGCCAGACGGAGAAGGCCATCCAGAAGATTCTCAACCCTCCGGAACCTTCCCCCGCCAGAAAGCCCTCTTCCCCACAGTACAAAAAGATTTCCAGCGTGCTCTCCAAACAGTTCGGCACGCCCGTAAACATCTCCGGCCAGGGAGCCAAAGGCTCCATTGAGATCACCTTTTCCAGCAAGGCTGACTTCATCCGCATCCTTGAACTTCTGGGACAGGATGAATGGTCGGACTCCAAGTAATAAAACCTTCCACCCCGTCCTTTCCCCATGACGCCCCGCATCGGACTCATTCTGCTCACGGCCCTGCTGATGCAGTGCGGAAAACCCGTGGAAACGCCCCCTCCCGGAGCGGAAACCATTCCCGCCCAGTTGCAGGAAACGGACCATTTTAACGGCGGGAACGCCATGTTCCATGCCGCCCGGATCACGGAGATGGGGGACAGGAACCCGGACACCCCCGGCTACCGCAAACAACTGGAATACCTGAAAGAAGAATTGGCTAAACACGGCTGGACGTGCCGGGAGCAATCCTTTGAGGAGGAAACGCCCAAGGGTCCCATCCGGTTCACCAACCTGCGGGCGCGCTTTGGCACGGACCCGGATTTCCGCGCCCCTGTACAGGGCCTGCTGACCTGCCATATTGACACCAAGCCGGGCATCCCCGGATTCACGGGAGCCAACGACGGCGCTTCCGGCGCCGCCGCCATTCTGGAAACGGCCCGCATCCTGGCCGGAGAACCCGCCCGGGCCAGGGAAATGGAACTGGTGTTTTTTGACGGGGAAGAAAGCTTTGCCGAGCACATGGACAATGACGACGGCCTGTACGGCTCCAAGTATTACGCGGCCTCCCTGCAGCAGCCGCTGCCCCGGTGGCTGCTCAACCTGGACATGGTGGGGCGCCAGGGTAAAAAGATACGCATTCCGGCCATGACGCCCCAGTCCATGTACCAGGTTTACTCCCGCGCCATCCGTGAACTGGGCTATTCCCCTGAAGAATGGGGGGTTTCCGGCTACGCCATCATGGACGACCACGTTCCCTTCATGGAGCGCGGCATGGACACGCTGAACCTCATTGACGATTTTCAGGACGGCAACTGGTGGCACACGTCCAGGGACAACATGGGCATTCTGGGGGAAAAATCCTTCCGGAACACAGGAGAAATGACCCTGCATATTCTCCGCCAGCTCCTGCCTGACCCGCCCTCTACCTGACAAGCAGGACTGAATACGCAACTACCCCTCCCATGTCCTTTACCTCCCCCTGGCTGCTCTGGATCCTCTTCGCAGCCTCCATTCCCATCATCATCCATCTGGTCAACCGGTGGCGGCACCGGTCCGTCCACTGGGCGGCCATGGAATTCCTGCTCCGCGCGGCCAGGGAAACCCGCGGGACGAAAAAACTGCTGCATTACCTGATTCTGGCGTTGCGCGTCCTGGCCGTGGCGGCGCTGGTGACGGCCTTTGCGCGGCCCCTGCTCAGCAGCTTCTTCGGCTGGGGAAGCTCCGGCCTGAATGAAGTGCTGCTGGTTCTGGACCGCTCCGCCTCCATGGACGCCCGTCCGGACAAGACCAATTCCCTGCGGGACGCCATCCCGCCCCTGGTGGAATCCACCTTTGCGCAACTGGGCAGCTGCCGCCTCTCCCTGCTTGACTCCACCACCGCAGCCGTCACCCAGATTCCCGCCCCGGAAGCCCTGGCGGACCTGACCGTAAGCAAGACCACGGACGGCGGCGCGGACATCCCGGCCCTGCTGCAAAAAGCCATCCCCTATCTGGAGGAATCCGGTTCCGGAAAGACGGAAATCTGGATTGCCTCAGACATGCAGGCCTCCTCCTGGAAGCCGGACTCTCCCCTCTGGCCCAGCGTGCGCCAGCGCCTGAAAGCCCTCGCCATCCCCCCGTCCATCCGCATCATGGCCCTCCGGGACAGGCCGGAAAACAACCGGGGCATCAGGGTGCGGCAGGCCCAGGTAAACAACGGCAGGCTGGTGCTGGACCTGGAAGTCCTGCGCCAGGGCTTCAATCCCAACCAGACGGAGAACGTCCCTGTGCACCTTTCCGTGGACAATGCCGCCGCCTCCGCCACGCTCCAGCTGGCCGGGGAAACCACCACCATACGGAAAGAGATTCCGCTGCCCCAGGGCAAGGAATCCGGGTTCGGCTTCGTCTCCCTGCCTCATGACGATTTCACCAGGGATGACGTTTCCTTCTTCACCTTCGCGCCCAGGCCCCTTGCCAACATCCTGATCTGCGGCCCCGCCGGGGAAGTGGGAAAAACCCTCTCCCTGATGTCCGCCCCTCCCGGCCTGCCCAACAGGAAAGCCTCCATGCCCGGCAGCACGCGGGCCGCGCAGACCCAGCTGGCCTCCCAGTCCATGGTCGTCTGGTACGGACCGCCGCCGCGCGCGGAGATGGAAGAAAAACTCCGGACCTTTATTGAAGAAGGGGGGCTCGTCCTCTTCCTCCCGGACGACACGGCCCACGGCACCCGCCACCCGTTCCTGGGCGTCTCCTGGGGCGCGATGGAAACGGCCCCTCCGGACGAATATTACCGCCTGAAAACCTGGGATCGCGAACGCGGCTTCCTCCGGGACGGGTCCGACCAGGCGGCCATCCCCGCCAACCGGCTCCGCGCCGTGCGGCGCAAGCCCCTGCTGGGAAAATACCGCGCCCTGGCCTCCTGGGATGACGGCACCTGCGCCGTCGCCCAGGTCCGGTACGGTACGGGCGCAGCCCTGTTCCTGGGAACCCTCCCCAGATACTCCTGGTCCAACCTAGCGGACGGCCACCTGCTGCTTCCCCTGCTCCAGCGCATGGCGGACCGGGGGGCGGAACGCTTCTCCACCGCCATCTCCCTCCGGGTGAATGACCCGGCTCTGCCGCAATCCGCCACGGATAGCCCCGTGCGCATGGACAATGCCCAGGGCACCGCCCCCTCCGGTTCCCCGGCGGACACGGCGGGCGTGTACCGCCTGGGAGCGCAGACCTACGCCGTCAACCGCCCCTGGTCTGAAGACAACCCGGACCAGATCACTGATGAGAAGCTCCGACTTCTTCTGCCGGAAGCCTCCATCAGCTCCATGCAGAGCACGGCGGAAACGCCCTCCCTGGTACAGGAAGCCTGGAAACTCTTCCTCATCATCTCCCTCGCCTGCCTGCTTCTGGAAGCCTTCCTGTGCCTGCCCCGGCACACGGCCAAACGTCCCAACCCCGCTACCCGTCCATGAGCCTGAGCCTTCAACCTACCGCGTTAAGCATCATCCTGGCCATCCTGGTCATGGCCGCCGGCGTGTGGATGAGCCGCATTGCCTGCAAGCGCAACCGGCGCCCGCTGACCTTCAAGCTGGAACTTCTGCGCCTGCTGATTCTGGGGGCCATCTGCTTCCTGCTCTTCCAGCCGGAATGGGTCATCACCTCCGCCCCACAGGAAAAACCCAAGGTATCCATTCTGGAGGACCGCTCCGGCTCCATGGAAACGCAGGACGTGGAGCTCACCCCGCAACACGTCATCACCCGCACGGCCTACGTGCAGGAACTCATCAAGGGCAACAGCACGGAATCCCTGAAAGACACGCACGTGGTGGAAAACGCCTCCTTCGGCTCACCCCCATCCCTGGATTCCCCGGATTACGCCATGGCCTGCACGGACCTGGCCCAGCCGCTGGAGGACGCCATGCACTCCTCGGACAACCTGCGGGCCGTCATCATGTTTACGGACGGGGGCCATAACGCCCCCTCCTCCGTCCTCACGCAGGCCCAGCGCATGCGCACGCGGGGTATCCCCCTTTTCATCATTCCCGCAGGCAGCCCCTACCCCCTGCCGGACCTGGCCCTTCAGGACGTGAAGGCCCCCACGTACGGCATCATCGGGGAGACGGTGCAAATACCCTTCACCATTAAAAGCACGCTGGGCAAGGAGACGCGCACCACGCTCACCCTGACCTCCAGGGACACCGGGAAAACCGTCACGCGTACGGTCACCATCCCGGCCCAGGGGGAAGTGTCTGACTCCGTCCTGTGGAAAATAGAAAAGGAAGGCGCGGAAACGCTGGAACTCAAGCTGCCCGTGCAGCCCCAGGAACGGATGCGGAACAACAACGCCTCCTCCTTCAGCATCGCCGGCAGGCGGGAATCCATCAAGGTGCTGGTGGTGGATACGCTGCCGCGCTGGGAATACCGCTTCATCCGGAATGCCCTGTACCGTGACCCGGGCGTGGACGTGCACACCCTGCTCATTCATCCGGGAATCGCGGAAATGGGGGAAGGTCCCGGCTACCTGGTCAAATTCCCGGACAAGATGGAAGACCTGGCCCAGTATGACGTCATCTTCATCGGGGACGTGGGGCTGGGCCCCAGGGGACTGACCAGGGAGCAGGCGGCCCTGCTCAAGGGCATGGTGAATAACCAGGCCAGCGGCATCGTCTTCCTCCCCGGCTACCAGGGCAAGCAGATGGAACTCCTGAATTCCGAGCTGGGAGACCTGATGCCCGTCACCTTCCTCACCGCCAGGCCGGAAGGCACCACCCAGCCCGCACCCTCCCCCCTCATCCTGACGCCGGAGGGCCGCGGCTCCCTGCTCACCATGCTGGCGGATACGGAAAGTGAAAATGAGGAAGTGTGGCGCAACCTGCCGGGGTTCAACTGGTACGCCCCCGTGGAACGTCCCAAGGCCGGCACCACCGTGCTGGCCGTGCATGCGGCGGACAAGAATGCCTACGGGCGCATTCCCCTCATTGTCACCCAGTCCTACGGCAACGGAAAAGTCCTCTTCATGGGCACGGACTCCGCGTGGCGCTGGCGGCGCGGCGTAGAGGACAAATACCACTACCGCTTCTGGAGCCAGGTGGCCCGCTGGATGAGCTACCAGCGCAACATGGCCGCCGGGGAAAGAATCCGCCTGATTCCCAACCCGGAACGTCCCCGCCTGGGGGATACGCTGACCGTCACGGCCATGGTCTCAGACAAGCTGGGGGCCCCCCTTCAGGACGGGGAGGTTTTCCTGGACATCACCGCGCCGGAAGGCACCGCCAGCCGCGTGCAGATGGAAAACATGGACCACACCTGGGGTTCCTTCACAGCCTCCGTCAAGATCAACCGTCCCGGCACATGGAAGCTCACGGCCTCCTCCTCCGCAGAGCCGGACAAAGCCGTCACGCTTCCGGTCATCACCATGAATGAAACGCTGGAAAAAACCGGCCAGCCCGTCAATACCGCCCTGATGGAGGAAATAACCTCCATCACGCGCGGACGCATGGTGAAGGCAGAGGAAATTCAGCAGCTCATCAGGGAAATCAAGGACCTGCCCGTACCGCCGCCCATGGAAACGCGCATCCTGCTCTGGTGCAATCCCTATGCGCTCGCCGCCCTTCTTTTCCTGCTCACCCTCTTCTGGATAGGCAGAAAGCTCAACGGCACCATCTGACCCGGTACGGCCCGGTTTCCGGAGGAATCAGGGACGTAGCGTTTTTCCTGTTACTTATCCGCCGCCGTTTTCCTGTCCGCAGAGGGAGGGGACGGCGGCGCAAACTTCAACTTAACGCCCAGTTTTTTCCAGGCTGCCGCCATCTCCTGCTGCACTTCCTCCGGGCTTTTCCCGTCCAGCAGGATGCCGCGCGCCTTCCCGCCGTCCTCCGCATCCCAGGCTTTCAGATAGCGCCGGAGGCGTTCCGACTTTCCTTCCCCCTCCAGATGGCACCAGTACACCGTCCATAACAGGCCGGCCCAGTACCCTGCCGTATCCCCCTTCACGGGACCGTCATGACCTGCGGCGGAATGGGAGGAATCCCGCGCCAGCATGTCCGCAAGCGCAGGCAGCGGCTCTTTCCCGGTGCGCACGGCGCGGGGAAGCATGGAGGCCAGCCTTGCGGGAAGCTTCCGGAATACCGCCGCCTCTTTCACCATGGGAAGAAAAGCCATGTATGCGGAAAAGCCGTCCACCAGCCAGTGTTCCAGGTCCATGGACTGCGTTACCCAGTGAGTAACGGCAAAACGCGGGTCCACCGCATCCAGCTTCAGCGGCTTTCCCTTGCTGTCCCGCAGCAGCAGAACCGTGAAACTGGTGGGGGAAAACTTGAGCCTGCCATTCTTCAGACCCGGCGCCCGGTCAAAATCCTCTTCCTGGAAACACACGCGCACCAGGTACTTGCGGGAGGGGCGGCGCGCCACCGTCAGATTCATCGGAACGCCCGCCAGAACGGATAAAACGGTTTCAAACCGCCGCGCCAGGACCATGCGTTCCGTCTCCGACAACTTCCCCGGAGACTCAAGGATGAAATGGTCCGTTTCATACACGCTCAGCTCGTCCGTCTCCTGCACGGTCTTCACCAGCAGGAAGGAGGGAGCCGCTGCCGCGGCGGGCCACGGGATGTCCCAGTTCGGTTCCAGAGGAGCGTACCGGGAGGGGCTCCCGCCCTGCACGGGGGGATTCTCCGCCCCGGCATCCGTATCCGGAAGCGTGCCGCCGGACTTCACCCATTCCAGAATGTAAGCCTGGTCCGCGCCGGAAAAAACGTTCCTGGGCACCGCCACCACGCGCCCGTCCTGAAGCTTGAGGTCCACCTCCGCATCCCGTACGGCCACCAGCACGGCGACCACGGTTGCGCCCCGGTCATTGGTCCAGATGCGCGCATGAACGCTTCCGGCCAGGCTCAGTCCGGCCAACGCGGACAGTATCTTTACGGGCACGGTCATAGGGCTCCCTCTGTCCGCACAAGCTACCACATTGCCCCGCGGACGCAACCCTTTTTCCTTCCACGCTTCCGGCAGCGGAAACCGTTCCACCAAAGGAACATGGGGGAATCCGCGTCATGGCTTCCTTCCGGAGGTGTTGACACGTCCCAGTAAAACCCATAATCTTATGAAAGAAAGGAAAAGCAGGCATGCACATCAGACCACTCAGAAAAAACATTCCGCTGACCGTCGTCACCCTGGTGGCCCTGGGCATCATGCTCTTCCTGTTCTTCATGCACCCCTCCTCCACGGAGGAATCCCTGGAATTCTACACGCCGGACGGCAACGGCGTAGGCTCCTTCCGGGTGGAGATCACGGACGTGGAGTCCAACCCCGCCTATACGGAAGTGAAAATCGTCCCGGAAGACATGGAGCCCTTCCAGCGTTTCATGTCCAAATTCCGCAACAGGCCCGTAACCGCCAAAATCCCGTCCTACGGGAACCATGTGGTGGTGCCGGGCCGGGATATGCAGTGCGACGGGGTGCTGAGGCTGACGGAGAATTAATGCCCCGGGTTCAGGCTGGAAGAAACAGATTCCACCGCAGCGCGGCCGAGGGGAAATAAATTACAAAACATCCCCTTCCTTCCTCCCCACGTCCTTTCCCCATTTCCGGGCCAGGAAGGAACATACCATCAGCTGAAGTTGGTGGAATACCATGATGGGAATGACCAGCAGCCCGATGGGCGCGCCTGCAAAAATCACGTTCATCATCGGAATGCCGGTCGCCAGGCTCTTCTTGGAGCCGCAGAAAATGATCGCGATGCGGTCTTCACGGGAAAAATGGAGCCTGCGGGAAAGGAACGCCGTCAGCCACAGGGCCGCGGCCAGCAGAATGGCGCAGAATGCCAGCACCTCCACCAGGGAGAGCCAGGGCAGGTTCTTCCACACGCCGTTGATCATGGCATGGCTGAACGCCGTGTAAATCACCAGCCAGATGGTGCTGTGGTCCGTCCAGGAAGTGAGGTTCCGATGCGCGACCACCCATTTGCCTATCCAGCGCTGGGCGAGCTGTCCCGCGACAAAAGGCACCAGAATAATATAACAAATGTTCAGGAAGGTGGAGAAATCCACGCCCCCTTCTCCGCCGCGGGACCACACCAGCCCCACCAGCAGGGGCGTGAGAAACACCCCCAGCAGGCTGGAAACGGACGCGGAACAGATGGCCGCCGCCACGTTACCCCCGGCCATGGAAGTGAACGCAATGCTGGACTGAACCGTGGAGGGCAGCATGCACACGTACAGCATGCCCATGCACAAGTCCGGCCCCAGCACGCTGTTCCACATGGGAATGCTCAGAATCCCCAGCAGGGGGAAAATCACAAAGGTGCTCACGGCCACCAGCCCCTGGAGCCGCCAGTGCATCAGCCCCTCCCACACGGAGCGGCGGGAAAGCTTGGCCCCGTACAGGAAAAAGAGCAGGATGATGGCCGCATCACTCAGGCGACTGAACACCGTATCCCACACGCCGGAACAGGGAATCAGAATCCCGGCGCTTACGCTGACGACCAGGCCAACGGTAAAACGGTCCAATTTGGAAAGGAATCCCGGCATGGAGTGATGAAGGAAGGTGACCTACTTGAAGCGCACGGCGTGCTTCTTGCTCAGGCGCAGAACGCTGCCTGGTGCCAGCTCCGGCACGGCGGCGGGGTCCGTCACCTTCACGTCGTTCAACTGGATGGCGCCGGGCGTGAAATGCTCCTTGCGCAGAACGCCGTTGGACTTCTTTACCTGGAAGACGGTCTCAAAAAGGAAGGACGCCAGGGCCAGCGCATTCATCCCGGCAGGCAGGGAGGCGATCTCCACTTCCGGCAGGTCCGCGGCGGCCAGGTCCCTCTTGGAAAAACGGGTTTCCCAGTCCGCGCGCGCGGCATCCGCGGCGGCGGGGTCGTGGTAGCGGGCCGTAATCTTCCACGCCAGCAGCTTCTTGGCTTCCATGGGGTGCAGGTCCATGTCCCGCTTTTCGCCCAGCAGAACCAGGTAATAGCGGTCCATCAGCTCATCACTGGCGCTCATCATCTTGCCGAACATCATTTCCGGCGCTTCATCCACGCCCACGTAATTCCCGTAGGACTTGGACATCTTGCGCACGCCGTCCAGGCCTTCCAGCAGGGGCATGGTCATGGCGATCTGGGGCAGCATGCCTTCCTCCTTCTGGAGGTCGCGCCCCACCAGGATGTTGAATAACTGGTCCGTGCCGCCCAGTTCAATGTCCGCCCGGATTTCCACGGAATCCCAACCCTGCATGATCGGGTACTGCATCTCGTGCAGACGCACTTCCTTGCCGCCTTCCACGCGGGCCTTGAAATCCTCCCGGGCCAGCATCTGCTGCATGGTGACGCGGGAATTGAGCTTCAGCACCTCCTCATACGTCATCTTGCGGAACCAGTCCCCGTTGTAGACGATCTCCGTCTTGTCACGGTCAAGAATCTTGAACGCCTGCTTGGTGTACGTCTCCGCATTCGCCAGCACCTGTTCACGGGAGAGGGGGGGGCGGGTGACGGAACGTCCGGAGGGGTCGCCAATGGTGGCGGTGAAATCCCCGATGAGCAAAATGGCCTGGTGGCCCAGCTGCTGGAACTGGCGCAGTTTTTCAATAGCCACGGTATGGCCCAGGTGGATGTCCGGCGCGGTAGGGTCCACGCCCAGCTTCACGCGCAGGGGACGCCCCAGCTTGAGGCGCTCCTTCAATTCTTCCCGGCTGATCACGACGGCGGTACCGCCCATCAATATATCCAATTGCTCATCTATAGTCATTGATCTGGCGCATAGAGTGCCGGGGGCACCGCGCCTTTTCAAGCTTATATCCCGTGCGCGAAGCATCAGGCCCGTTAAAGAACCCCGCGGAACCCGCGCCGGTTCCCTGGACCGGGCCGCATGACGCCGGAATCCGCGCCTGCGGCATGGACTCCGGAAGGAGGAAGAAACGGCATGTCAACACAACCGCTCCTGACGGATTTCCCTCCTGCCAGCGTTGTTCCCTGAATGGACCAGCCTTTCTCACCTACATGAGCTGGTACAGGCGGGGATAGGATGTCTGGTTGGCCGTAACGTAATGCGGGCGGTGCTGGGGCCGCGGCCTGTTCTGGTTGCCGCGCCAGCCATTATTATTATCATGATGGTTGTAATGGTGCGACGGACCGGGACGGTAATAGTCGTTGTCATGGTGGTGATGGCACCCTGCGGCCAGAACGGCAACGGCTGCTGCGGCAATAATCGGTATTATTTTCATATTCATCTTTCTGGATGGTAAGACCACTCCAGGAGAGGAATATGAAGGAAAAAAGTCTGTCACGTCTGTCACCCGAGCATGCGCTCCCTGTTGACAAAGAAAACCGCCCCCAGCACGCACAGGAAGGCCCACAGGTAGTCCCACTTCCATTTCTCCCCGATGTAGAACAGGGCAAAAGGAATGAATACGCACAGGGTGACGACCTCCTGAATGATCTTGAGCTGGGCCACGTTCAGGCCGCCCGCGTTGCCCAAGCGGTTGGCCGGAATCAGGAAGCAGTACTCGAAAAACGCCACTCCCCAGCTCATCAGGATAATCAGCATGAGCGGCTTGTCATCCGCCGGGGAACCTTTCTTCAAATGGCCGTACCACGCCCACGTCATGAAGACATTGGAAATAACCAGCATGGAGATCGTTAACGCAACTTTCATTCTCTTTGATTCAAGAAGGTCAATCCCTGGAAGACTTGGGGTCCAGGGCGTCCCGCAGGCCGTCCCCCAGGAAATTCAGCGCCAGCAGGGTGGCGGAAAACAGAAGCGCCGGAAACAGAAGTAATTCCGGGCTCACCTCCATGCGGTCCGCCCCCTCCTTGATCAGCGTGCCCCAGGAGGAATTGGGGGCCTTTACGCCCAGCCCCAGGAAGGACAGGACGGCTTCCAGCAGCATGATGCCCGGAACGGCCAGCGTAGTGTACACGATGACGGAACCGAACAAGTTGGGCGCGATGTGGCGGAATAAAATCTTCATATGGCCGATGCCCAGGGAACGGGCCGCTTCCACAAACTCCTGCCCCTTCAGCTCCAGCGTCTGCGTGCGCACGATGCGCGCCAGCGTCAGCCAGCCCAGCGCGCCGATGGCGATGAACAGGGGAATCAGCCCGGTCATGGGGCTCACCATCTCCACGGACCATCCCGTGATGCCGGAAACCCACTGCGTCAGCCGCTGGGCAGGTTCCTCCACGGACAGGGAGAAGATAATCACCAGCACAATGAACGGCAGGGCAAAAAGCACGTCCACCAGGCGCATCATCAGGGAATCCAGCCGTCCCCCGGCATAACCGGAGACAAGGCCGTACGTCACGCCGATCACCAGGGAAACGCCCGTAGCCACCACGCCCACCAGCAGGGAAATGCGGCCTCCGTACAGCACGCGGGCCAGCAGGTCCCGCCCCAGCTGGTCCGTGCCGAACCAGTGCTCCCAGGAGGGGCTTTCCGCAATGCGCGCCAAGTCCTGCACATTCGGGTGCGGCAGCCACGGCAGGAGGGGGCCCAGGAAACAGGCCGCCACAATCACAGCCAGAGCCAGCAGGGAGAACATGGACGCGCGGTTGCGTGAAAGCCGCAGAAAAGCGTCCTTCCACAGGGAGGAACCCTGTTCCTCCGCATTGTTCCATCCCCCGCTCTTCATGACTCCGTTCTCAATCTGGGGTTGACGGCCATCTGCACCAGGTCCACGGCCAGATTGGCCGCCACGATCAGAATGCCGTAAAACAGGACAAGCCCCTGGATCAGGAAATAATCCCGGTCCGTGGTGGCGTTCACGAAGTGCTGGCCCATGCCCGGAACCTGAAAGCAGGTCTCCACCACAAAGGAACCGGTAATCATGGCGGCAAAGGCGGGCCCCAGGTAGGAAAGCGCCGGAATCAGGCCTCCGCGCAGGGCGTGCTTCCAGACCATGCGGAAGGGGCCGGCGCCCTTGGCGCGGGCAGTCCGGATGAAATCCTGCCCCAGCACCTCAAGCATGCCGCCGCGCGTCAAGCGCGCCAGATAGGCGGCGTTCACCAGCCCCAGCGTCAGCGCGGGCAGAACCACGCAGCCGGGAGAATCCCACCCCGCCACGCTCAGGCCTGGCACATTCATGCCCAGGCCCACGCCCAGCAGCGGAGCCACCACGAAGGCGGGAATGCAGATGCCCGCCATGGAAACCAGCATCACCCACCAGTCCATCAGCCGGTTCTTGTACAGGGCGGCCACGATTCCCGCGGGAATGCCCACCAGAATGGAAATCACCATGCCGATCACGCCCAGCTGGAGGGAAACCGGAAAAGATTGCCCGATCATGTCCGCCACGCTGATGCCCTCCTTCACCAGGGACGGCCCCAGATCGCCATGGGCCAGCATGTTCCACCAGTAGCGGCCGTACTGCACCAGGGAACTCTGGTCCAGACCGTAGCTGGCCTGAAGCTGCTGAAGGACGTGCTCCGGCAGCTTCTTCTCCCCCATAAAGGGGTGTCCCGGCAGCAGGCGGATCAGGAAAAACGTCACCGTCTCCAGCACCAGGAGCACCAGCAGCCCCTGCCCCAGGCGTTTCAGAATCATCCTGGTCACGGAGCGGCCTCCCTTCCCTGCGCCGGAGGCGTTTCCAGGCTCATGTCCTCAAACAGATGGTTGTCCAGCAGGAGGGGGCGCCACCCCTGCACCTCCGGCCTCTTCAGGTAGGACCGCTTGGCCCAGTACAGGGGAATCACCGGAGATTCCGACAGCATCAGCGCTTCCGCACGGGCCAGCAGGGCCATGCGCTTCTCCTGGTCTCCCGTGGCGCGGCTTTCCGCCAGCAGCCGTTCATACTCCGGATGGGACCAGCCCGTATTGTTGTTCCCGGAGGCGGAGCTCCACAAATCCAGAAAACTGGACGGGTCCAGATAATCCCCGGACCAGGAGGAGGAACTGAAATCATACTGCATGGAATTCTGCGCGAATTTGTAAGCCGTCCATTCACAGGAACGGATGTCCACGTGAATGCCCAGGTGTTTCTTCCACATGCCCTGGATGGCCTCCGCCATGGTCTTCTGCACCTCGCGGGACGTGGTCATCAGCTCCAGCCGGGGAAAGCCCTTTCCGCCGGGGAAACCCGCCTGCGCCAGCAGGGCGCGCGCCTTCTCCGGACTGAACTCCACCCCGTGCGGCGTCCTGTAGCCCGCGCCGTCCGGCGTAAAGCCGAAGCACGGCTGGCCGCCCCCGCACACCACGTCACGCACCAGCGCCTCCCGGTCCACCGCCAGGGAAAGGGCCTGCCGCACGCGGGCGTCATTCAGCGGAACGCGGGCGGTATTCAGCCGGTAAAAAATAGTCACGTAATAATCATCCTGGCAGAAACCACCCTTCCCCCGCTCCCGGGCGTACGCCGTCATCTCCGGAGGCACGTTGTTGGTCACATGGAGCTTGCCGTTGAAGAACATGCGGGTCTCCGTGAAGCCGTTCACGGTGGGGAGGAAACGCACGCCGTTCAGGCGCACGGCCCCGGCGTTCCGGTACCGGGGATTGCGCCGTACCTCCACATAATCATTGAAACGGTGCTCCGCCATCAGAAAAGGACCGTTTCCCACCGCGGCGCCGGGCCGCGTCCACGCGCCCGTCCTGTCCATCATGCCGCCATGGGCCTCCACCGCGTGCCGGGGAACCGGAAACCAGGTGCAGTGGAGCAGCAGCAGGGGAAGCTGGGGCATGGGGGAACGCATCGTCAGCTCCAGGGTATGGCCGTCCGCGGCGCGCACCCCCACATCCGCGGCATTCCATAAATCCGGACGCCCGGACCGGGCATCCTCCAGCATGAGCGCCGCCATCTTTCGGACGGCCGTTTCCGGCATGCCCTCCGGCCACGCCAACCGGGACGGGTCGCGCTGCATCTCCTCCCATCCTGGAACTCCCATGGCATCCAGCTTTCCCCAGTCCACCCGGCTCAGCAGGGAGTCATTCAGCCCGTTTTCCGCGGCAAACCGGGAACCGGGACCGCATAAAATCAGACTGCGGCGGTCCCTGTTATAGGCCTCCGCATTCTTCAGGGGATAAAGCATGTCCGCGTACCGTCCGCCAAACTCCGGATGAAGCAGGCGGTGGTAGGCATAAACGAAATCATGGGCCGTCAGCGGAACGCCGTCGCTCCACACGGCGTCCTTCCTCAGGGAAAAACGCCACCGGACAGCTTCAGGATCGTGCGTCCAGGACTCCGCCACGGCGGGATGGAATACGGCGTCATCCCCGGAATCCCCCCGCAACAGCCCTTCCATCACGGAATTGATGATCTTGAAATCGGAAACGGAAGTGGCGATGTGGGGATCGAAACTCTGCGGCTCCACATTATTTCCGACAATCAGAATACCTTCCTCCTGAGCACGTTCCACGCTGGTGCGCGTGTCGCATCCGGCGAGCAGAAGCATCACACAGAACATCATGAACAGGCGCATGCGCGGATTCTGTCAGGTTTCCCTTCTCCGTGCAAGGCTTCACCTTAAAGAAATGAGGGGTACGGAAATCCCGCGCTTCTGGTCTTTTTCCCGGCCCCTTCCTTGAAATTGATTTTCCAAATATAAAAGTCTAGTGTCTTTTCATGTTTAAATTCAAACACCATTTGTTTTGTTTTTTGACGCTGCTGGCGGCCGTGCTTGCAGCGCCGTCCCTGGCGGGAAACACGGCGCCCTGGCTCAGGGCGTACATAGAAGGAGAGGAAATCGTGGGTTCCACGCTGGAAAGCCGTTACACCGCTCCGGAAGGCGAATCCCCGTCTCCCGTCATCCGCTGGGAAAAAAGCGACTCCAGAAACGGGAAACCCGTGCTCGTCCAGCAGGGGACAGACGCGGAATCCTACACCCTGACGGACAAGGACGCGAGAAAATACTTCCGCATCATCGTGGGAGCCGGAACGAAGGACGCCATTGAAAGCGCCTGGATAGGCCCGGTCATGACGGAAGAACAGGCGGAAGACATCACCAACCGCTTTGACTCCGGCAAAAGCTATCATGAAAACGTGGCGGATCTTCAGAACGAATTGAAGGAAAAGCTCAAGGACTCCGTCTATTTCACGGTGGGAACGGGCAATCTGCACGCCTCCCCCTACGCCATGGTGCGCAACGAGCGGACCGCCATACCGGAAAACCTGCGCCCCTTCCGCGAAAACGGAAAAATTTACCTGAACCAGCCCTTTATCCAGGCCGTTTTCAAGAAGGAACTGCCGGATGAAATCATGGAGGAAGCCGGAGGCCAGAAAGCCTATGAACTGGGCAGTGTGGCCAGAGCGCTCAAGCTCAACCTCTGGCTGGGAGATGAAAACCGCGCCCCGGTGGACAACTTCCGCATGCAGCCCATGGCGGAAGGCTTGGTCATCCTGACGCCGGAAAAAGACCTGTTCTCCCCGGTGAAGGACCGCGACCTGATCAATGAAGCGGTAAACCAGCTCTTTGACTTCAAGGCCAGCGACGAACAGCTCCAGTGGTTCCGCAACGCCAAATTCGGCATGTTCCTGCACTGGAACCCCTCCTCCCTGCTGGAACGGGAAATCAGCTGGGAACGCAATGCGGCGCGCCCAAAGGACAGCGCCAGCGGACACAAAAATATGGTGGACTTTGAATATGACTCCGCCTACCGGAACTTCAACCCCAAGCAGTACAATCCCCGCAAGTGGATGTCCATTGCCAAAAAAAGCGGCATGAAGTACGCCGTGCTGACCACCAAGCACCACGACAGTTTCAGCAACTTCCCGTCCGACTACGACACCTACACGGTAGCGGCCGCCCCTTACAAAAAGGACATCGTGGGACAGTTTGCGGAGGCGGCACATGCCGCCGGGCTCAAGGTGGGCTTCTACTACTCCGGGCGCGACTGGTTCAATCCCTATTACCTGACCGGCCAGCACTACCGCTATCTGGAATACTACTTCGGCCAGCTCAGTGAGCTGCTCACCCGCTACGGCCAGGTGGACATCATCTGGTTTGACAGTCTGGGGAACAGTTCCCTCAACCAGTGGGACCCGCGCACCATGGTGCGCCGCATCAAGCAGTACCAGCCGGACATCCTGATCAACAACCGCATGAACGGAACGCGCGGCGGCGGCAACAAGGCCGACCTGCTGGAGGAATTGAAAGGCGACTTCCTGACGCCTGAATGCAAGCTGGGGCCGTTCAACAACCAAACCCCGTGGGAAAGCTGCATGACCGTAGCCAACATTCCCGGCACTCACTGGACAGGAAACTGGTCCTACACCTCCAAGGCAAAAACCGTGCCGCTGGAAAAATCCATCAAATTCCTGATCAACAACACGGTCAAGGACGGCAACCTGCTCTACAACATCGGGCCGACGCCGCTGGGCACCTTTGACCCGGAACAGGCCAATGTCTTCCTGTCCATGGGCAAGTGGATAGCGCCCTACCGGGAAGCCATTTACAACACCCGCGGCGGTCCCTACATGGAGCAGCCCTGGGGCGGAAGCTGCTACAAAGCGAACGCCAGCGGGAAAAAGACCGTCTATCTTCACGTCAGTCCGCTGATCGCCCAGAAAGGTAAAGAGCTGAAAGGTTCCGAACCGCTGGTCATCAAGGACCTCGGGGAGAAATTCACGAAGGCGACCGTCATCGTGAACGGCAATGGCAACGGAAAAGCCGCCAAGCTGGAAAAGGAAGACGGGCAGTATAAAATCACGCTGCCCGCGGGCGTAACCTGGGACAGCCTGGACACCGTCATCAAGCTTCAATAACCCCTTTTCTCCTGGTTGGAGAGCATGCAACCCGCCGGTCCCGGTATCATCATGCCGGGACCGGCTTTTTATGGCGGAAGAATGTTCTCCGCCACGCTCCGGAAGATGATTCAACGATGAAGACCCGGAAAGCGGTTTCCGGTCCTTTCAAGACTTTCCATCCAACCTCCAAACAGTTTCCCAGACCTTGCCGGCGCCTCTTTTCCCTCTTCTTCCCCGCCAGCGGAACCGCCGGCCAACAAACCCGCCCCTGGAAAATGAAAACCCCGCAGCGGCATGAACTGCTGCGGGGCCGTTTTCCTTAATCAGGGGATAAGGGAAAGGGAGCGTTGATTACTTGCTCTGCGCCTTTTTGGCGGCGTCAATCTGGGCCTTGATCTGATCCTTGTTGGCAAGAATGCCGGCCTTGATGCGGGGAGCGCGCTGACCGGCTTCCGTACCCGGCTTCAATTCAGCCACCTTGTCCAGAATCAGCACGGCGCCGTCCACGTCACCGGTGGAATTCAGGTAGGTGCCGAATTCCATCATCAGCAAATCCTGCTGGGTTTCCGGCAGAAGCTTGTCGCGGTTCGGATAAGCCTTCACCACCTGGAGGGCTTCCGCGGGGGTGGTCTTGTCCGTCAGCTTGCCGGCAAGGTAATCCTGCACGTCCTTCTGTTCCTTCTTGAGCTGGTCAGAGTGGGCGTCGGCGGCTTTCAGGCCGGACTTGTCATCCTTGTCCAGCTTCTTGATTTCCGCCTTCACGTCACCGTAAAAGGTATCCACATAATCCTGGGGAGCCAGCTTGAGCACTTCCATCAGGGCGGCAACCTTGGCTTCATCCGTGGTGGCCTTGGCAACATTGGCCTCGGCTGCCTGAAGGGCTGCCTTGTTCTTCAAGGCGTCCTGCATGGACTTCATCACGTCTTCCTTGGGACGGCCGCCCACAAAACCGCCGAACGGCTTGCCGGAGGCATCCGCGTAAACGATCGTCGGGAACCCCTGCACGCCGTACTGCTGGGCCAGCTTGTCATTGGCGGCTTTCATTTCCTTGGACTGTTCCTTATTGCGCGGATAATCCAGTTCCACCAGAACAAAGTCCTTGGAGGCTTCCTTCTGGAAATCAGGCTTGCTGAACACATTGGCGCGGAGCTGCATGCAGGGCGGGCACCAGTCGGAACCGGTGAACTCGATCATGAGGTCCTTCTTCTGTTCGGCTGCCTGCTTCTTGGCGGCATCCATATCGGTAATCCAGCCTTCCGCGGCAAAACAGGGAGCAACGCAGGCGGCAACAACTATTGGCAGAATTTGTCTAATCATATCTACTATTCAATATTGAAGAGTCCGACACCCCGCGTCAATCTCTCGTTCAATCATTTTTGGAAAATTCCCAAAAGGACGCACACACTCCCGGGGGAAACCGCTCCGTGCATCCGCCGGGAACGGACGCAACCTCCGGAAAAGGAGTGACACTATTGCACCAAATCCGGGATTGCTTTTCAGCCTGCCTCTACTAAGGTACAAGTCATATGATGAATACGGTTTTAATCATTGGAGCAGGGGGCGTCGGGCATGTGGTAGCCAATAAATGCGCCCAGCTGCCGGAAATTTTTCAGAATATTCATCTGGCCTCCCGCACGAAAAGCAAATGCGACGCCATTGCGGACGACGTGCGCGCCAGAACGGGCGTCCACATCACCACCCATGCCGTGGACGCGGACGACGTGCCCTCCACCGTGGCCCTTATCCGGGAGGTGAAGCCGCAACTGCTGATCAACGTGGCCCTTCCCTACCAGGACCTCAACCTGATGGACGCCTGCCTGGAAACCGGAGTCAACTACCTGGACACCGCCAACTATGAGCCGCGGGACGTGGCCAAATTTGAATACTCCTGGCAGTGGGCGTATCAGGACAAATTCCGCAAGGCAGGCCTCTTCGCCCTGCTGGGCTCCGGCTTTGACCCAGGCGTCACCAACGTCTTCACGGCGTGGGCCCTCAAGCACCACTTTGACGAAATCCATACGCTGGACATCATTGACGTGAACGGCGGCAACCATGGCAAGGCCTTCGCCACCAACTTCAACCCGGAAATCAACATCCGGGAAGTGACGGCCCCGTGCCGCCACTGGGAAGACGGCGCCTTCCGGGAAACCGCCCCCATGAGCATGCACCAGAGCTTCACATGCCCGCAGGAAGTGGGCACCTATGAAATCTACCGCATGTACCATGAGGAAATGGAAAGCCTGGTCAAGCACATCCCCACCATCCGCCGGGCGCAGTTCTGGATGTCCTTCTCCCCGAACTACCTCAAGCACCTGGAAGTGCTGCAAAACGTGGGCATGACCCGCATTGACCCGGTCAAATACAACGGCGTGGAAATCATTCCGCTGCAATTCCTGAAAGCCGTGCTGCCGGACCCGGGGGATCTCGGCAAGACCACGAAGGGGAAAACCTGCATCGGCAACGTCATCACCGGCGTGAAAGACGGCAAATTCAAGGCCGTGTACATCTACAACATCTGCGACCATGAAAAATGCTTTGAAGAAGTAGGCTCCCAGGCCATCTCCTACACCACCGGGGTTCCGGCCATGATTGGTGCGGAAATGATCCTCACGGGCAAATGGTCCGGCGCGGGCGTCTTCAACATGGAGCAGAACGATCCGGACCCCTTCATGGATGAACTCAACAAGCGCGGCCTCCCCTGGCAATGCGTGGAACTCACGGAAGAACAGGCCAAAGCCCTGCAAGTCCACTGATAACGGATACCCTCCGGGGGACGTACACCTTACCGGAAGCCAGGCGTTGAAACTTTAAATGCCTGGCTTTCATGGTCTCTCCATATCTTTCCCGGCGCGGAAATGGAGCGCCCCTAATCTTTCCGGCCCGTTTCTAGATTCCTTCAACAAGCGCGAATCCATGAAAACATACTTCATCCTGCTGCTGGCGATTGTTCTGGAAACCGTCGCCACCTCTTTCCTGAAGCAGAGCGACCAGTTTACCAGGCTTCTGCCTTCCGCGCTGACTGTCCTGGGGTATGCGGGCTCCTTCTACTGCCTGAGCATCGTGCTGAAAAACATTCCGGTAGGCATTGCGTACGCCATCTGGTCCGGCATGGGCATTGTGCTCATCTCCGCCATCGGGTGGATCATCTTCAAACAGCATCTTGACCTGCCGGCAATTCTGGGCCTGTCGCTCATCATTGCCGGGGTGCTGGTCATCAATGTCTTTTCCAGCTCCGTATCCCACTGACCGCGCCGCGTTTTTCCGCAACATCTATAATTTTTCTGGCTCCGAAAGGGGACGGGCTGTAAAAACGGGGCGTGATGAAATACCTCGCACTAGTTCTCGTCTTTCTATTTCAACTGGTACAGGCGCAGGAACCGGCCCCATGGAGAATCGCCATCATCGGGGACACGCATGACTCTCCCGAGCGCATGGCAGGAAGCGAAGGAGTAGCCGTCAACTTCATCAAAACCCTGTACGGGGAAATCCTGAAACACCAGGTGGACATGGTCATCCAGGTGGGAGACCTGGCTGACATGGAAGGAGACGCCCCCGTCAAGGGCCTCCCCAAACGCAGGGAACTCAATAAAATCCTGGAGGAAAAAGGCATCCCCTTCTACGCCGTGCGCGGCAACCATGAATCCATCCCTTTCCGTGCGGAACAATTCAGGGAACTCTTCCTGCCCACCCGGAAGCAGGGAGCCAAAGGACTGGCAACCAGAAAGCTGAACTATGGCATACGCCATAAAAACGCCTCCCTGTACTTCATGGACGTTGACCTGACCCCGGACCAGATGGTGGACTTCAGCGCGTGGGTTAAAAAGAACAGGAGCAAGGCCAGCACCGTACCGCGCCACTGCCTGGTCTTCACCCACCGCACCCTGCAAACGCCCATGCAATTCCGGGAATGCCTGTGGGGACGCTACAACGACAGCGCGGCGGAGCAGCAGAACATCTTCTACCGCAACCTGCGGGAAGCGGGTGTCCGCTTTGTCGTTACCGGGCACTTGCACGCCCATGACCTGTACATGATCCAATCCCCGGACGGAAAAAACACCCTCACCTCCCTCATCTGCGCTCCCGCGGGCAACAAGGTGCTCCCCGCCCCGTTCCTGCTCCCCGCCAGGTCACGGGTAAAAACTCTGCAATACCGCTCCGGCATCACGGCCTACTACATCCTCACCATCTACCCGGACTCCATGACCCTGGACACCTACGCCGCCCCCAACAACGGCGTCACCGACGAAGGTCCCAAAAGCAGTGAATTCAAAAAACTGCATTCCTATGGGATTCCGCTGAATTAAAGGCCGGAATCAATGCTACCTCCTTTCCATGGGAAAGGAAACTGGACTCCTCCGGGGATTCCGGATAAACTTGAATTCAACTCGGCGGGCAGGCGGATGGGGCTGAATTCAGCCTCCCTTCTCCCTGCTTGCGCCAACCCCAAGCTCACAGGAAATTCCCGGGAGACCGGCGATTTACATAAGTCCTTGAGTGCCGAACATTGACATCACCGGAATAAAAACAACGAACTTGAAAGCAACAGTACAAGGAACAGGTTGGCGCAAAACAACATCTGCACCACTGGCCATCAACTGCTAGCTCCCAAGCTGTCGCATCCCACACGGGATGCGTGGATTGAAACCGCCATACCTATCAGGCGGCATCCATAGATGTAGTCGCATCCCACACGGGATGCGTGGATTGAAACCATTTTCGGCGGTCAATCCGGGCTAGCCGCCGTGTCGCATCCCACACGGGATGCGTGGATTGAAACCTTGTCATCATCCGCCCAGGCAGACAGAGCCTGAGTCGCATCCCACACGGGATGCGTGGATTGAAACTCCCCACGGGCACCCGTACTCCGCAGTGGGTTAAGTCGCATCCCACACGGGATGCGTGGATTGAAACTTATGGTGCAACGTCTTACCGTGGTTTCCCAATTGTCGCATCCCACACGGGATGCGTGGATTGAAACCTCGGCTAGGGTTACCATTTTTGCAATGGCGGCGGTCGCATCCCACACGGGATGCGTGGATTGAAACCGCGTCAGCCACAAAAATCATTGCATCCGTGGGAGTCGCATCCCACACGGGATGCGTGGATTGAAACCCCATTTGTGATTGATAGAGAGTACTTAGTTGGGTCGCATCCCACACGGGATGCGTGGATTGAAACTTTGCGTGTGGGGAGGTTTACGGCGTAAAGGACAGTCGCATCCCACACGGGATGCGTGGATTGAAACAAGGGTAAGGAGATAAAGACTATCTACCTCATTTGTCGCATCCCACACGGGATGCGTGGATTGAAACTGTCGGTTAGAGGGTTAGTATGCAGTTGCAATGTGTCGCATCCCACACGGGATGCGTGGATTGAAACGACAAAAGATAATGAAAGCCCACATTACTAGCAAGTCGCATCCCACACGGGATGCGTGGATTGAAACCTCGTACAACCCGGTAGCCTATCAGAGCGAACTGTCGCATCCCACACGGGATGCGTGGATTGAAACCGCCAGAAGGCAAAAGACCGTACCCTCCAGCCCGTCGCATCCCACACGGGATGCGTGGATTGAAACCAACCTGCAACTTACCGGGGACGAGGCGGGAGAGGGTCGCATCCCACACGGGATGCGTGGATTGAAACTGCTCCAATATGTCCACGCATGGCTTGTCCAGGGTCGCATCCCACACGGGATGCGTGGATTGAAACCAGCCAATCTAAAAGCAGTTGGCCTGATACCGTAGTCGCATCCCACACGGGATGCGTGGATTGAAACCGTTATTGATAATAATCCAATGAAGGAAGAATGGGTCGCATCCCACACGGGATGCGTGGATTAAAACGGAGCTATGACGCCAATCCTTGCACATGGAGTTGGTCGCATCCCACACGGGATGCGTGGATTGAAACTGGTGCCGGTAGTCAATCAGGCGTTCCAGGGCTGGTCGCATCCCACACGGGATGCGTGGATTGAAACCTGGACTTCTTGGGAGAGGGGCGCGATATGGTGCGTCGCATCCCACACGGGATGCGTGGATTGAAACCACCCTGGACCGCGTGGAACGATTCATGGGTTTTGTCGCATCCCACACGGGATGCGTGGATTGAAACCGTCCCTGCCATGACCAACGAAAGGCTGGAGGAGGTCGCATCCCACACGGGATGCGTGGATTGAAACCCGTTCAGTCATTGTTTTCACTCTCCCTTCCCTGGTCGCATCCCACACGGGATGCGTGGATTGAAACACAGTCTCCGGGCAACGGCGGTCACGGTCCTGCGGTCGCATCCCACACGGGATGCGTGGATTGAAACCATCAATGCCTGCCGCAACTGGGGGCGCCCCGTGGTCGCATCCCACACGGGATGCGTGGATTGAAACTATCTTACGGAAAAACCGGACGCCGACGGCTACCGTCGCATCCCACACGGGATGCGTGGATTGAAACGGCAAACTCGTTTCCGAGGGGTCCGCCAACTGGGGTCGCATCCCACACGGGATGCGTGGATTGAAACGGAAGTGGAAGGAAAGCCGTACCCGGAATGCCGCGTCGCATCCCACACGGGATGCGTGGATTGAAACGACAGTGTACTTGAAGCCGCTACCAAGATTGCCCTGTCGCATCCCACACGGGATGCGTGGATTGAAACCGAGCGTTTATCATTTAGTTTAGTGGGGCACCGTGTCGCATCCCACACGGGATGCGTGGATTGAAACCTCCTGAACCAGGGGGCGGTTGGGAAGCTGGTCTGTCGCATCCCACACGGGATGCGTGGATTGAAACTTTGCCAAGGAAATTAAATCCTTCCAGGACGAGCGTCGCATCCCACACGGGATGCGTGGATTGAAACCGGAGACATTACGGGGTTTTCCATAAGGGGGAACTGTCGCATCCCACACGGGATGCGTGGATTGAAACTCGGTTGACTTGGCATCTTGTTTCCCACTGGCACGTCGCATCCCACACGGGATGCGTGGATTGAAACCGGCATCACATCGTCAATCAGGCTGGCCCCAAAAGTCGCATCCCACACGGGATGCGTGGATTGAAACGATGGAGCGGTCAACGCTAATGGAGGCGTCAGCATGTCGCATCCCACACGGGATGCGTGGATTGAAACGACGACGTATGGCATGACCATTACGTCACCTTTGGTCGCATCCCACACGGGATGCATGAATTGAAACGGCAACCGTGCCATCTTTTCAAATATCCTCCGAGCCTTATCTCATACGGGAAATGCGGACATTCTTAATGCCATAATACATGGCTGCGCCGCGGTTGACGTAGTCTTCCGGGTTTTGGGACAGGTCCACCCAGAAGATGAAGGAGCACCAGGGAGAGGGAGGAACGAGGGGAGGAACGGCAACTTCCTGAACGCTTGCCTTTTTCTGTTCCAGAATCAGGCGGACGCGTTCTTCATGCTGGCGGAACAGGAGCAGGTGGTCGTGAAGGGTGGAGAAAAGGCACACTCCGGACAGACCCAGAAAAGCGGCTGTAAAGATACGGGGACGCGGCAGGGCGGCGGGGATACCGTACCAGGCGTGAAGGAGCGCCAGCACGCCGATGCAGAATAGCAGAGTGGCGGAGAACATGGCGTGGTCCGCCGGGACAACGGCGGCGGCAAAGGAGAGGGCCATGGCATACGCCGTCAGGATGTACGCAGCAGCCGTCCCAATCTTAATTTTCCATGGCTGGAACGCATTCCGGTTCCTGCGGAAACATTTCCACAGAATCCAGGCAGCCGCCACGCCCAGCAACAAAGGAAGAGCCAGGTATTCATGCATCCGGAGCAGAAGCACGGGAACTGCTTCCAGCCTGTCCCATACGCCGGAGAGGGGTTCCGCACAGCCGGGCGTGGCGGAGTTCATCCGGGCGGAGACTCCGGGAGCCAGCAGCATGCACAGGGAACCCGCCATCTGCGCCGCCCATCCCGCATAAAACCACAGTGGAAGTTTTCTTTTCCGGACCAAGCGGATGAAGATGAACAGGGCTCCCAGCAGCAGCCAGGTTCCCGGAATGTTGTTTTCATTGGTCATGCCCGCCAGAAAGCCCAGCGCCAGCACAGCGGCCCACCTTCCCCAGCCGTTTTTTCCACGTTCTTCTTTTATTTCCCCTTTTTCCAGCAGTCCCCGGTACAGGCACAGGAAACCCAGCCACAGGGCGGCAGCCCAGGAGTAGTTGGTGGCGCCGGAGAGCCAGTAAATGGTGACGCCGGGACGGGACGTGCACGTGAACAACAGGAGAAGGCCCAATCCGAAGAGGCGGACGTCCGGCCAGGAACGGGGATTAACCCTGCGCCCCACAGCCAGGTAGAACATCACCAGCGCAATGCCGACCTGCACGAAGGGGTTAAGCAGGATGAAGAGCCATTTGCCCGCCGTCGCCACGGCAAAGGCTAGGTATTCCCCTATTCTGGGGTTCCAGGTCATGTAGGAGGCGACGCACCGCTCCCACACCAGGCTGAATGAAAAACGGTGTTCCATGCCCGTCAAGGCATGATGGTACGTGTCAGAGGTAAACGGGCTCCACCAGCTGACCAAAGCCACATACAAGAGGGCGGCGGCAACCAGCGCCCAAAACCACACCCTGGACGTACGGGGGGACGGCATCAGCTCAGGTCCGGTTTCTTTTTCCGCAGCGCCGGGGGCAGGTCCAGGTCTTCCCCGTCCAGAATGAGGGGCCGTACCCGCGCAAAGAGGCCGTGTCCCGCACGTTCTTCCTCTCCTTCCTCCGGAGGAATCCCTTCTTCCAGAGTCTTGATGTCCGGAACCGGGGTGAGTTCTTCTTCCGGCTCCTCATGAACTCCGGATGTTTCCACAGCGGGGGCAGACTCCGGAGTGGATTCCTCTACGTCCGGCAACGTCGGCACAGGCCTGACGGGCACCAGTTCTTCTTCCAGTTCACGGTCGTCCCTTCTGAGGACAGGGGAGATGGGAGGTACGGCAACGGGGGGTTCCGGCTCCGGATGCCGCTCCGGTTCAGGCACAGCCGGGGGGACCGCATGCTGAATGATGGTTTTCCCCGCCCCGATAAAAGGTTCTTCTTCCGGTACAAGCACGGCGGGAGCCGCCGTTTCCTGACGGAGAACGGGAGCAGGTGCGGGACCATCCACGAGCACCACGCCCAGCACGGTCAGGGACAGACGGTCTTCCGGCTGTTCAGCCACGGAGGCGCCGATGTGGAGGCGCACGCCATTCCCTAGGATTTCCGCCACTCCGCCTACCAGCTCTTCCAGACGCCGCAGGGTCAGGGAACTGCCGCCGCGCACCAGCACCAGAACGTCGTCCACTTCCCCCAGCCGTTTTTCCAGGAAAAGGGGAGAGTGCCGGACCTGGTCCAGCATGTCCGCCGCGGAGTTATCCGCGGACGCTTCAGCCACGCCAAAGGAGCAGATTCCCTTCCCCGTTCCGGCCACCCGGATCAGGTCATCCAGCCCCACGCGGAGCAGGCTGCCGGAAGAGTTCAGCAGGGACGGCACAATGAGCACCGCGCGGGCGATGAGAGCGTTGACGACGGAGAAGGCTTCCAGGACTCCCTTGTCCGGGTCAATCAAACTTTCCATGGCGTCATTGTCAAACCGCAGCACCAAGTCGGAATACAGGGCCAGCCGGGACAGCGCTTCATCCGCCAGGGCGGCGCGGCGTTCCCCTTCAAACCGGAAAGGACGGATGACGACGCTGACGACGTAGGAGCCCTGCTCCTTCGCCAGCCGTGCCGCTTCCGGCGCCACGCCGGAACCCGTTCCGCCTCCCAGCCCGGCGGCAATGACAGTCAGGGCGCTGCCTTCCAGCGCCCGGAGAATGGAAGATTCACTTTCACACGCCGCCTGCGCTCCCACGGAGGCATCCCCGCCGGAACCGAGCCCACGCGTCAGCCTGGCCCCCAGATGGACCTTGCACGGAACGGCGGAGGCGTTGAGCAGACGGGCGTCCAGGTTCATGGCGCATACGGAAGCCGCGCCGGGAGCCAGCAGCAGCACTTCTTCCATCACCTTGGTTCCTGCGGAGCCGATGCCGCACAGGCAGATTTTTCCGGATAGCCCGGACGGGTCCTGGGGGAAAAAGTCCAGCATGGTATTTGAGTGGGGGGTAGAGGTTGATCAGGAGCGCTTCCTGGAAAAGAGGCCCAGCATGCGCCCCAGCCAGGGGCGCTGCGGCGGCAGTTCCGCATCCAGAATCTGAGCGTACCGTATCAGGCCGATGGCCGTGCAGTAGCGAGGGTCATCCAGGTAGGAAGGGGCTCCATTCTTGACCAGCGTAGGACGGCTGATCGCCACGCCGAAGACGTGGGAGGCCAGTTCCCCGACGCCACGCATCAGGCTGGCGCCTCCGCACAGGTAAACGCCGTGGCAGCGGTTGCCCTTGAAGGTGTCCTTGGGCAGGGAGGATTTGACCAGATTGAAGATTTCCAGCAGGCGGGAGCGGATGATTTCATTCAGCACGTTGCGTTCAATGGCGGCATCCTTCATGTTCCCTTCCCCGCGCACGCGCACCATTTCATTGGTTTTCCCGGAGAAGCTGTTGGCGTCTCCCTCCGTCTTTTTGAGCAGTTCCGCCTGCGCCAGCGGTATGCCGGTCATCAGCGTGATGTCATTGGAAATGTGGTCGCCGCCCAGGGGCACGCAGCCGGAGGCCACCAGCTGGCCGTCCAGGTAGAGCACGTAATCCGTGGTGCCCGCGCCCATGTCAATAAGGAGGGCGCCCGCCTGCTTGACCTGCCTGTTGAGCACGAACTGGGCCGTGGCGATGGGGGCGAAGACAACATCCGCAATGTCCAGGGGCACTTCCCGCACACAGCGGAAGGAGTTGGTGATGCGGGACTTGATGCCGTGGATGATGTGGCAGTCAATGTCCAGCGTCCTGCCGGTCAGCCCGGCGGGATTGGTCAGGTTTTCCTGCCCGTCCACGGAGAAGAGGCCCGGCACGCGGTGAAGGACGAATTGTTCCGGCCCCAGCGCGATGTCGCGGGCGATTTCCGTCACCTCGTCCATGTGCTCCTGGGAGATGATGCTTTCATCCGGGGGCAGGCGGAAGGTGCCGCGGTTGTTCTGCCCCACGATGTGGGCCCCGGTCACGGACAGGTAGACGGTCATGATGTCCACGTCCGCGTGGTCCTGGGCCATGTTCCACGCATCGTAAATGCACTGGATGACCTTGGAGGTGTCTTCAATCTCGCCGCGGACCACGCCCTCGCTAGGAACTTCACCCACGCCGATAATCGTCACGGTCGCGTCAGGCTTTACTTCGCCCACGACCATGCAAGTCTTGCTTGTCCCTATCTCAAGCCCTACGTGAATTTTTGTCTTAGCCATGAAAGTCAAGGAACTACCAACGTCCTCGCACCTGATAGCATATTACTTTCCGTTGATCAAGAAAGCCTGCGTGAACATACGCAAAAAACGCGGTTTCCGCCGCACCGGACGGAATCAGAGTCCCGTGGGGTGGCGCACCAGGAAGTTCCGGGCATTGCGGCCATCCACCCTCCAGCGGGGGCCTTCGCCGCGGCGGCCGCTTCCGGTGGTGTCAAACCGGAGGCCGCAGATGACCATGAAGACATGCCCGTTTTTGGCATAAACGGAGATCCAGTCCCCGGCCCCCTTCTGCCCATAGTTCAGGAACAGCTTGGAGTGGCGGGTGGAGGTGAGCAGCCCGGCTTCCTTCAGCACAAAGGAAGTGCTGCCGGAGCAGTCATAATGGGAATCATAGTGCTTCCTGTGGCCGCCGCCCAGGCGGTAGGGCTTGTTGACCAGGGAGTTGGCAGCGGCAATGGCACGCTTGACCTGGGCAGGGGCATTCCTGGGGGCAATGGCTTTCCCGTTGTGAAGCACAGCCGTTTTTCCCGGTACAAAGTGGTACGCGGGCAACCGGGCCGGAGCTTCGACTTGCTGGGAGGTGGAGGAGCAGGAGGAGAGAAGAAGGCCAGCCAATAACGCACCGGCCACGGAGAGACTTTTTTGAACCGCAAGTGTCATAAGGATTATAAACTGCGGAATTCCTGTCCCCTTGGCAAGAAAATAAATTTCCCCCGTCCACATGACATGGTAGACGGGGGAAAGAAATCAACAACATTTAGCCGTTGGAACGGGCATGGGCGTCCTTCTCCACGGCGGCCCAAAGGGAGTCCAGAGAGGCCTGTACGGCCGGAAGGGCTTCCTTTACCGGAACGCCCGGCTTCCCGTGGCCGAAGAGGTAGTATTTGATCTTGGGTTCCGTTCCGGAGGGGCGCACCGCAAAGCTGCGGCCGTCCGCCAGGTCCACAAAGATCATCTTTTCCGCGGGGATGGGGTCGCCTTCCGCATCCACCATGTCACCCTTGGAAAAGTCGCGGATGCCGCTGACGGCCACGCCGTCCACTTCCGTGGGCGGATTGGCGGAATAGGAGGCGGAAAGGGCGGCGATCTTCGCCGCGCCGTCCGCGCCTTCCATGACCAGGGATTTGCCCATTTCCAGGTACACGCCGAATTGTTCAAAGAGTTGATGCAGCAGTTCCAGCAGGCTCTTGCCGATGCTTTCCGCATAAGCCGCCAGTTCCGCAAAGATGATGGCGGCGGAGTTGGCGTCCTTGTCACGCACAAAGTCCTGGGCCAGGTAACCGTAGCTTTCCTCTCCGCCGAAGACGAAGTAGCGGCTGTATTCCAGACGCAGGGCGCGCGTCTGCGCCTCGCTCATCTTCCGGTAGTCCTGCCGTTTTTCCGCCGGAATGGCTTCTTCATATTTGCCGAGCTTCTGGGCGATGTACTTGAAGCCCGTGAGCACGTTGACCACTTCATAGCCGAAGTGGTTGCCGATGGCGTCCTGCAATCCCGTCGTCACGAAGGTTTTCACCATCACGGCGCGGGAGCGGTTGGAGTCATTGATGATGCCCAGGTCGGACATGCTCATGCAGCGGTACCACGCCAGCAGGGAGCCGATCTGGTTACCGGTCAGCAGGTGCATTTTTCCGTCTTCCCCGCGCACGGCCACGCCCATGCGGTCCGCGTCCGGGTCCGTGGCGATGACGATGTCCGCGCCGGAGGCGTCCGCCTGCTCAATGGCAAGCGCCAGGGCCGGCGGATTTTCCGGGTTGGGGGAGGCCACCGTGGGGAAGCGTCCGTCCTGCACGTCCTGCGCGGCCACGGTCTGCACGTTGCAGCCCAGTTCCTTCAGCAGGGGCACGATGATGTGGCCCCCGGTGCCGTGCAGGTTGGAGTAAACGATTTTGGCGCCGCCCTTGCTGAAGAGTTCCGGACGGAGCAGCACGCTTTTCAGGCGGTCCATGTAAATGCGGTCAAAGGAGGCGTCCAGCACGTGGAGGGCGCCACGCCGGTTTTCCGGCAGCGGTTCATATTCTTCGGAGGTCAGGGAGTTCACTTCCGCAATCACGGCCTTGTCATGCGGGGGCACAAGCTGGGCGCCGTCGCTGAAGTAGGCCTTGAAGCCGTTGTCATGGGAGGGGTTGTGGCTGGCGGTCAGCACCACGCCGGAATCCGCATTCAGTTCACGGATGGCAAAGGAGACTTCCGGAGTGGCCCGGGGGCTGTCGAACAGGTAGATGTCACAGCCAAGGTCCGTGCCTATTTTGGCGCAGAATTCCGCAAAGTCGCGGGAGAAGTGGCGGGTGTCATGGCCGATGACCAGGCGGGGCTTCCTGCCCGGGTCCGTAGCTTCCACATGCTTCTTCACATAAATGATCAGTCCGCGCATGGCGCGCCCCACGTTGAAGTAGTTCATGCAGGCGGTACCCACGCAGGGATATTCCGGGCGGCCGTTCACGCCGCCGTTCCCCTCCTCCGCCTTCGTCACGATGTTGCCAATGGTGCGGCCCCGCAGTCCCCCCGTGCCGAAGGCCAGGGTCTTGTAAAAACGGTCATTCAATTCCTGCCAGTCCCCGGCGGAAGCCAGTTCCTCTACCGCCTCCCGCGCAATGGGGGATTTGGTTCCGGCCAGCAGAAGGCGGATATTGGCCAGGGAAGACTCCAAAAGCTTCCCCTCTTTAACGGCATTCGTCAGAGATTCATCCAGTGTATTCATGCTGGCGGAATAGTACATCATGGCTCTTGTTTGACAATAGCTCTTTCCACCATGGCCTGAGAAAAAATCGCCATATCCGCCCAAATCCGGGCCACAGGAAATAATCTTCCGCGCCCGTCCCTTCCCTGCCTAGAGGGACTGGCGGTCATACAATTCCCGGTACAGCGGGCAGGAGGCGTACAGCTCCGCATGCGTGCCGTCCCCGACGATGCGGCCCCCCTCAAATACCAGGATGCGCGTCGCCACGCGGATGGAACTGAAACGGTGCGCCACAATGAGGGCGGTCCTTCCTTCCACCAGGCGGTCCAGTTCATGCTGGATCTGGGCCTCGCTCTCCGCGTCCAGGGAGGCGGTAGCCTCGTCCAGAATCAGGATGGGGGCGTCTTTCAGGAAGGCGCGGGCGATCGCCACGCGCTGCCGCTGGCCTCCGGACAAGCCGCTGCCTCCGTCGCCAAGCACGGTCTGGTAACCGTCCGGCATGCCCATGATGAAGCCGTCCGCGGCGGCGGCGCGGGCCGCTTCCACCACTTCCTCATCCGTGGCGTCCTGCCGCCCCATCCGGATATTTTCCATGATGGTGCCGTGGAACAGGACGGGATGCTGGGAGACGAAGGCGATGTTCTTGCGCACGTCATGCAGGGACGCGTCCCTCACATCCACCCCGTCCATGCGCAGGGCGCCGGAACTTACGTCGTAAAACCTGGGCAGAAGGCTGGCAAAGGTGGTCTTTCCGGCGCCGCTGGGCCCCACCAGGCCCACCACTTCCCCGGGGCGGATATGAACGTCAATGCCTTCCAGTACCTTGCGGGCGCCGTCATAGGAGAAGGAAACGCCGTCATAGTCCAGTTGTCCGGTGGCGCTCCCCAGCGGAACGGGATTGGCGGCTTCCGGCATGGTGTCCGGTTCTTTCAGGAGGTAGTTGATGCGTTCCAGGGAGGCATGCGCGCTTTTCAGGTTGGTCAGCGTCACGCCTAGGCGCTTGAGGGGGTCGTAACACATGAAGAGGGCCGCCGCCAGCGCGGTAAAGTCAGCCTTGGTGATGCCCATTTCATGGCCTCTCACCAGCAGGATGCCCAGGCCGAGCGCCGTCACCATTTCCAGCACCGGCACCAGGAAGTGCCTGTACTTTACCGTTCTCAGGTTAATCCGGAAGAACCGCTGGATCAGCCCCAGGAAGAGGCCCACCTGCTGCTCCTGCATGCCGTAGGAACGGATTTCACGCTGGGACGCCAGGTTTTCCTGCGCCGCAGCCGTGATGTTGCCCAGCTCGTCCTGCGCCTGCTTGGCCTTCTTCATCACGCGGCGGCCAAAGAAACGGATGGGCCACACCGCCAGGACAATCAGCCCCAGATTCATCAGGACCACCGCCGTATTCGGGTCCACAAAGACCTTGTACACCAGAAACGCCAGAGCGGTCAGCAGCGTCAGCGGCTGCTTGATGATGTCATTGGCCGCGATGACGAGGCCCCCCTGCACGTTGGCAGCGTCATTGATGAGGCGGCTGATCAGATCGCCCCGTTTCTGGCGGTCAATGAAGGAGAGGGGCAGTTCCTGGAGCTTGGAAAAGGCGTCCAGCCTGATTTCCTCCAGCACTTTCATGCTCACGATGCTGATCCAGTACACATTGAAGAACGTGCCGATGCCCCGGATGGCGAAGACCAGGGGCAGCAGGGAGCACACGGCCACGAGGATGGCGATGTGCATGTGCTCCGGAGCCACCATGCTGGCAAGGATGTCCCGGAGCTCCGGCGGAATCTGCGTGTTGTCAAACACCACCGGGAACACCTTGGCGATCATCAGCGGGAAGCCGAACCCGCTGGCCGCGGCGGCCAGAGCCCCGGCGGCGAGCGCGGCGATGAACAGCTTCATCACCGGCCTCAGGTACCGCGCATATTCTAAAAATTGTTTTAACATGAAGCGCCTCCTTCCTCTTCCGCCACCATCTGCTGCTTGTTGTAAAGTTCCCGGTACAGGGGGGAGGAGGCCATGAGCTCCTCATGCGTTCCATCCGCAACAATGCTTCCCTTTTCCAGCACCAGGATGCGGTCCGCCATGCGGATGGTGCTGAACCGGTGGGCAATGATGAAGGCCGTACGGCCGGAAGCCAGTTTTTCAATCTCCTTCTGGATGAGTTCCTCGCTCTTCATGTCCAGGGAGGCCGTGGCTTCATCCAGCACCAGGATGGGCGCGTTTTTCAGAAAGGCCCTCGCCAGGGAAACCCGCTGCCTTTGTCCGCCGGAAAGCCCTTCCCCCATTTCCCCGATCATGCGGGCATACCCTTCCCCCGTCTCATGGATGAAACTGTCCACGGCAGACATGCGCCCGGCTTCCTGCACCTCCGCATCGGAAGCCTCCGGACGGCCGATGCGGATGTTGTCCGCCACGGACCCGCGGAACAGCACGGGAAACTGGGAAACCAGCGCGATGTGGGAAAGCAGGTCCTTCTTGCCCATGTCCCGCACGTCAATGCCGTCCACCTTCACGCTGCCGGAAAGCACGTCGTAAAAGCGGCAGAGCAAATTGATGAACGTCGTCTTCCCGGCGCCGCTGGGGCCTACCAAAGCGACCACCTGTCCCGCCGGAATGCGGATGTCAATGTTCTTCATGACGGGGGCGTCCTCCTGATAGCCGAAACACACGTTGCGGAACTCCACTTCCCCCTTCCATTCCTCCGGGCTCTTCGGGTTTTCCGGTTCCGGAACGTCATCCGGAGCGTCCAGCACATGGTTGATGCGCTCCAGCCCGGCGTTCAGGGTTTCCGCCTTGTTATGGACCGCCCCCAGTTTTTTGACCGGTTCATAGCAGAGGTACATGGCCGTGGCCAGTGCGGCGAAGTCTCCCATGTTCATGCCGTTCATGTTGGCTACAAAGAGAGTGGCACCCATGGCGATGGCGCTGACGAATTCAATCAGGGGCGTCAGCAGGCTCTGCCACCTGACCGCGCTGATGGAAGCCTGGATGTAACGGTGAATCCTGCTCCTGAACAGCCCGATCTGCTGCTGTTCCAGTTCAAAGGCGCGGATGTCCCGCTGGGAGGAGAAGTTTTCCTGGAGAGTGGAGGAAAGATCCCCCTGGCTGGACTGGACCACCCGCGCGCGGGCCAGCAATTTTTTGCCGATGTAGCGGATGGGGACCACGCAGACGCCCACCAGCAGCATATTCGCCAGCAGGATCAGGAATTGCTGGCTCACGGAGGCCCGGTAAATCAGGAAACCCAGCGCCGCCAGAAGTGTCAGGGGCTGAATAATCAGGTCATTGGCAATTTGCACCAGCCCCCCCTGGAGGAACTGGGTATCCTGCATCAGGCGGCTGAGCAGGTCACCCTTCTGCTGGCGGTCATGAAAGGCCAGGGATAAATCCTGGTATTTCCGGTATACCTTGAGCCGCAGCGTTTCCAGCACGCCCAGCCCTATCTTGGAGAGCAGGTAGACGTTGATGAAGGAGGAAACGCCTTTGACCACCACCACCAGCGGCAGCATGGCCGCCGTGGCCCACACCGTGACCCAGGGCAGGTTTTCCGGCTTTACATACCACAGGATGACGCGTTCCGCCCACGGGGGAAGCGGCTTCCCGTCAAAGATCACGGGGAACATTTCCTGCAAAATCACTGGAACGCCAAAGCCGCTGGCAATGGCGGCCACCATGCCGCCGATCACAGCCCACACCAGCGTGCCTTTATAAGGGAGAAGATATTCGCGCCACAAGGCCACGGCGCGCTGCATGGAGGATTCCTGCCCCTGTGTTGACTGTTTCCTCATAAGTAGTTCCGGATTGATGCGCCCGAGAACGGACGGCGCGCAATCGGAGCAGATCATACCATGAAGACCGCGGATGACAAGCTCCTTGCGATAAAAAACTCCACAGGAATGGTCCGGAGAGAAAGGCCCCGTGCATCCCGGCTTGCCCGCCTTCCCGGAATGATCTAACCTGCCGCCGCATGCTGAAGACAGGACTGATCCAGCCGGAAACCATCCCCGGCCACTTCCCCCGGAATCTCAGAACCATCGTGGAACTGTACCGTTCCTGCCTGGACGGAGGGGCGGAGCTGGTCCTTTGCCCTCCCCTGGCCCTGAGCGGCATGCACACTGGAGAACTGGCCCTGCGCAGCGGCTTCCAGTCCCAGCACCGGGCGGCTCTGGCCTATCTGGCGCGGGAGATTGCGGAAGCTCCCCTGCTGCTGGGCGCGGCGCATGGGGAAGGCTTCCGCTTCCACCTGTTCCGGAACGGTCTCTCCTTTCCGCAGGAAGCTGTTGTCTTCTATCCTGCATCCCGCATGGACTCCGTCCCCGTCTTCGGCCTCTCCCGGACCACGGAAGAGGCCGGATTTTCCATCCTTCCCTGGGGGGATTCCTCCCCGGCACCGGACCTGCTGCTGCGCACGCCTTCCGGCGCGTGGCATGAGGGGCTGCTGGAACAGGAGGAACAGGAAAGCCGCCGTTTGGCGCAGAAAACGGGGCTTCCGGTGTTCACCTTGCGTCTGGCCGGGGCGGAGGGTCCTTTCCTGCTTCCCGGCGCGTCTTCCGCCTGGTCCGGGAGTGGAAGCCTCCTCGGCAGGCTATGTCTCTTTGAACGGGATGCCGCCGTCATTTCTCCGGAGAATTCCACGGAACAGCAATCTTCCCTGCCCGCGCCGGAAGAACAGCTCCGGCACGCCCTCCGGAAAGGTTTGGCGGATTTCATCCTGAAAACGGGGCACGGCTCCGCGTGCCTGAACCTGCTGGAAAGCCCCTCCTCCCCCCCCCTGCTGGCCCATTTATTAAAAGAAACGCTGCCTTCCCTGACCATCACGGGACTTCTTCCCCGTCTTCCCGGCATTCCGGAGCGGGACTTCACCCGGGCCAAAGCCCTGGCGGACAAGCTGGGCATCCGGACTAGGGAACGGGTCCTCCCCGCAGATACGGCGGGTGAAGGACCGGACGGACATTTCACGGCCATGTGGCGCATGAGGCAGTGGGCACAGGAGGATGGCGCCCTCCTGCTTTCCTCCCTGAACGGAACGGACGTCATGATGAACTCCCGGCTTCTTCCGGGTGCCCTGGCCGCGGACTTCATGCCGCTGGGGGATCTGTATGAGACGGAGCTGGCGGACCTGTTTCCCGGTTTCCTCGCTCCCGGGCCGGATGCGGTCCTGCGGGACAGCCTCCTGATACGCCTGCACCGGAAGCATGAATCCGCCACGCCGCTGGCGGACGGGTTCCCGGAATGGGAACAGGAAATCCGCCGCATGCAGCGGCAGGCGCGCGCCTCCGAATGGATACGGCGGAAACTGCCTCCGCGGCTCATGCTCCGCTCCGTTCCCGGCGAACCGGAAACGCCTTACGTGCACCGCCTGATGGATTGACGGGGCATTTTCCTTTTCTTCCCGTGGCGTACATTGCGCTTGCTCTTGCAGCGGAAGAAGTGATTAGTAGAAGCCATGCAATTCTATTTAGCCACCATGGTCGGCCGCGCCGCTCTAGGGCTGGTTGATCGCCTGGGATCAATCGGATTGCTGCTTTACCGGGTGTGCGCCTGCATGTGGTCCGGCAAGTTCCGGATGCGTGTTCTTGTGGAACAAATTGCAAAAATCGGAGTGCAGTCCCAGCCGGTGGTCATCATCACCGGAGCGTTCACCGGAGCCGTGCTGGAAGCCCAGACGCTCTTCCAGCTCCAGACGGTGAGAATGGAAACCATGGGCGGGGCCGTGGTTGCCGTGGGCATGTTCCGGGAACTGGGGCCCGTCATCACCGGGCTGATGCTCGCGGGCCGCGTGGGGTCCGCCATGGCGGCGGAAATCGGCACCATGAAGGTCACGGAGCAGGTGGACGCGCTCAATTCCATGAACGTGGACCCGGTGGATTACCTGGTCAAACCGCGCATCCAGGCCATGCTCATTTCCATGCCCATCCTGATGATGGAGGCCGTGCTGGTGGGCATCGCCTCCGCCTACATCGTCAGCATCACGTCCTTCAACGTGGATCAGGCCTATTGGATGCACTTCATGAGCAAATTCGTCACCATGGGGGATATCACGGTGGCGCTTGTGAAAGCCCTGGTCTTCGGCCTCATCATCTCCACCATCTCCTGCCGGGAGGGTCTGAGCACCACGAACGGCGCCGTGGGCGTAGGCAAATCCACCATGCAGGCCATGGTGTACGCCTCCGTGGCCCTGCTCATCGCCAACTTCATCCTGACCATGATCCTCAACTCCATCTTCCCCATGGGGTTCATGAGGTAACCCGTCCGCGTCGCCATGCACCCATTCATCCGCGTTCATGAACTCAGACAAAGCTTCGGCACCCAGGAGGTGCTGAAAGGCGTGAGCTTTGACGTGGAAAAGGGGGAACTGATGGCGCTGATCGGCGGGTCCGGCGCGGGAAAAAGCGTCATCCTGAAACATCTGGACGGCCTGATGGACCCGCTGGGCGGCTATGTGGAAATAGACGGCAGGCGCATCAGCGGCGCGCCGGAAAAAATCAAGAAGGAAATCCGCAGTAAAATCGGCTTCATGTTCCAGCAAGGGGCCCTCTTTGATTCCCTCACCGTGGGGGAAAACGTGGCCTTCCCCCTGATGGAAGAGGGAATCAGGAATGAAAGCGAGCTGGATTCCCGCATCTCCGCCGCTCTGGATTCCGTGGACCTGCTGGGCCAGCAGGAAAAAATGCCGGCCAGCCTCTCCGGAGGCATGATCAAGCGCGTGGCCGTAGCCAGGGCCATCGTCATGACGCCGGAATGCCTGCTGTATGACGAGCCCACCGCAGGCCTGGACCCCATCGTCACGGACAGCATCAGCTTTCTCATCCGGGAAATCTGCAAGGACAAGGGAATCACCACCGTCATCGTCTCCCATGACATGCCCAGCGTGATCCGCATTGCGGACAAAATCGTCTATCTCAGGGACGGGGAGGTTTACTGGACGGGAACTCCGGAAGAACTCCTGCATTCCAGGGATGAAGCCCTCCAGCGGTTCCTGTACGGGGATTCCGGAGAAGACTGGGCCTCCCTGACCGGCAGGCATGAAAACTTTCAACGGGTTCTGCTGGAACGGGCGGAACGTGAACGGAAACATTAACCATTTTACACAGTGCCATGAAGCAGAAACTTAAGCCGGAAACCTGGGTGGGCATCTTCCTGATTGCCGGAATCCTGATGATCATCGGCGTCATCCTGGGGTTCGGCAACATCAAGACCTCCAAGGAACAGACCTACCCCATCAACATCATCTTCAGGGATGCGGCGGGCCTCATCAAGGACTCCCAGCTCCGCCTGGGCGGCGTGACGGTGGGAAAGGTTACCAAGGCCCCCGAGCTCCTGCCCTCCGGCAATGAAGTGATGCTGGAAGCCAATATCCAGAGCGACGTGAAAATCCAGGAAGGTTCCGTCTTCCGCGTGGACATGCAGAACATTCTGGGGGACAAATACATTGACATTGTCCCTCCGGCCCGTCCCACGCACGAATATATTGAGCCTCACGCCACGGTCATCGGCCAGGCGGAAAGCGATTTCAGCAAGATCAAGAACAACGCCGTGGGGGCTACGGAGGAAATCCTGAAAATCCTGAAGCAGATTGAAAAGAACTCGGACAACATTGACGAAGCCATTTACAACATCGGGGAGGCAGCCAAAGGACTTGCCCAGACCACCAAGCTGATCAATGAAGGCATCCTGAACCAGGAAAACCTCAAGCACGTGGGCAGCGTGCTGGCGCAGATGAACAAGGCGGGAGAAGAGCTCCCGGCCATCATGGAAGAAACGCGCACCTCCGTAGCGGCCATTAAGGACACTGTGCAGGACGCGCGCAAGTTCATTACCGGAGCGGAAGAAAAGTTCAACAACCTGGACCCCACTCTGACCGCCCTGCGCAAGGCATCCGAACAAATCGCCTCCCTCACGGCGGATGCGCGTAAGAACCAGGGCTTCCTGGGACTGCTCCTTTACGATGCCCGCTTCCGCTCCAACGCTCAGGAATTCATCCGCAACCTGAGGGATTACGGCATCCTGCGCTACCGGAATCCGAACGAGCCCCAGGTCAAGCCGGACCCCCGCGGCGGTTTTTCAGGAAGCCGCCGCTAAGGAACGCGAACAATTCCGGGTGAAGCCGCTTTACACACTTGCCAATAGTGGGGAGCGTGCTAAATAATCCCTAATGTGAGAGGCGAAAATATGTAAGCCGACATGTTTTTCAACAGGAACCAACCCGTAATACTCTAATCAACCATGCAAGACAACCAAACCGAACTTGAACCGACCGCAGCAGCAAATGACACCAACTGCTCCTGCCCTTCCGCACGCGAGCTTGCCGTTACCAGATTTCAACAGGCCAGAGCCTTCGCCGCGGCTAAAGTGAACCAGATCCGCAAGGCCGCCACGGAACAGGCCACCACCATCCGTGACTACGCCCAAGAAAAGGGTGAAGTCATCCGTGACAAGGCCAAGCAATTCCATGAAGCAGGTGAAGAATATGTGAAGGAAAAACCCACCCAGTCCGTGCTGATCGCCATGGGCGTGGGCCTCCTCATCGGCATGCTCATCCGCCGCCGTTAACCCCTCATTCCGCTCCATGCGCCCCGGCGCATGGAGCGCCCACCCCTTTCAAGCCGAGCCATGGGACTGATTGACAAACTCAAACGCACCTTCGTCACCCCCATTGTGGAGGAAAAGGAAGAAGGAGCGGCCATGGTGCGGTCCCTCCGTGAAACCGGAGCGGCGGCGCTGGCCCATGTGGAAGCCCTGGCCGCCCTGCTCAAGCTGGAACTGGAGGAAGCGTCCAAAAGGCTGGTCAGAAAAATGGCCCTGCTCTTGCTGGGCGCCTTCATGGCCGTCTTCGGCTATCTGTTCCTGTGGTGCCTGCTGACCATGGTCATGGCCTATTTCTGGGGAATCATCGCCGGACTGGCCGTAACCACCGGTGTCCATCTCCTGGCGGCTGCCGTGGCGTTCATCCTCTTCAGCCGCACCCATGTTACGCCCATCGCCCCGGCGACGGCGGAAGAACTCAAAACGGATTTATCATGTCTGCAAATGGCTCTCAAGAAAAGCTCGCGCTCCTGATGCGGGTGGCTTCCTCCCGGCTGGATATCGTCAATGAGGCGGATGTTCTGGCCCAGAAGACGCAGCAGCAGGCTGACCACTTCCGGCGCCTGAAAAAAAGGGCCATGTCCCTGCCCGTGATCGGTTCCATTGTAGGCACCGTGGGGGGCATTCTCCTGATCCGGATGTTTACGGGTAAAAAAAGCCATCCGACTCCCCGGCCTCCGCATTCTTCCGTAAGCTGGATCAATTCCCCCATCTTCCGCTTTATCATTGAAATCCTGATTACCCTGGCCTTCCCTTCCCTGAAAAAGATGGGATTTGACATGGCGGGCAAAAAAATCTTCAGCCTGTTCAAATAACAGGTTCCTTCCCTCTTGCAGGAATACCGGAGCACACGCCGGACAGTTCCGGAAGGCCTTTTCCTGACGGACTCATCCATCAGGGCGGTTTTGTTTTCCGCCCGGTTTATCTGGTGGCGAAAGGCGGAATCATTCTGCAAGCCATGGAAGACAGCGGGATGAAAAGGCGTGCTTGAAAAACGCATTTCTCCCAAGCCCCTGCAACCTCCCTGCCCGCCCTTTTCCCTAAAACCGCGCTTCCTGCCGCGGCCCCGGAAGGACGGGCGCACAGAAATCATTTCTCTATCATTTTTTGCTGGTCAAAAAAGCCCCGTTTTCGTTAGTATGTAGCTTTATCAGTTTGCTGCATTCACAACATGAGCGAATACATTTTGCCCCACGTCGACGGATATCTTAAGCTTGGACAGGACTTTGACTGTTCCGATATCCACCTTGCCGTCAACAGCCGCCCTACCTGGCGCCGATTCGGCCAGCTTCTCCCCATCTGGGAGGAAGCGCCCAAGCTCACGCCCCAGGACACGGAAGTTCTCGCGCGGGGCTTTCTGGAAGACCCGGAATGGAACCGCCTTCAGCAGAGGGGGGATGTGGACTTCGCCTATGCCAACGACTTTGGCCGCTACCGCGCTTCCGTGGTCAAGCAGCGCCTGGGCTATGACATCTGCTTCCGTATCATCAACACGCGGGTGCGCACCATGGAGGAAATCGGCCTGCCGACGGAATACGTGGTGCCCCTCACCCGCTACACCAACGGCCTCATTCTGGTAACGGGTTCCGTGGGTTCCGGTAAATCCACCACGCTGGCCTCCATCGTGGACTTCATCAACCAGGACCGCCACGACCACATCATCACGCTGGAAGACCCCATTGAATACCTGATCCCGTCCAAAAACTGCCACGTCAACCAGCGTGAAGTCCACAAGCACACGGAGTCCTTTGCTCGCGCGCTCCGCGGCGCGCTCCGTGAAGACCCGGACGTCATCATGGTGGGTGAAATGCGTGACCTGGAGACCATCTCCCTGGCGCTCACCGCGGCTGAAACCGGCCACCTGGTGCTGGGCACCCTGCATACGGGGTCCGCGGCCCGTACGGTGGACCGCGTGCTGGATGTCTTCCCGGTAGAACAGCGCGACCAGATCCGCATCATGGTCAGTGAATCCCTGCGCGGCATCATCTCCCAGCAGCTCGTTCCCAGAGCGGACGGCAACGGCCGCGCCCTGGCTATTGAAATGCTGGTCAACACGCCCGCCATTGCCAACTGCATCCGTGAAGGCAAGACCTTCATGATCCCCGGCTGCATCCAGACCGGGAAGGCCCAGGGCATGATTCTGATGGACGACTCCCTCAGGGCACTGCATCAGGCGGGCCTCATCACCACGGACGACTGCCTCTTCCGGGCGGAAGACAAAACCATCATGAAGTCCTTCCTGGGAATCAAGTAATCTTTAATCTTTTGACACACTCCTGTTATGGCTGTTATCGACCAATACTTTAAATATCTCGTAGAAGCCGGCGGCTCCGACCTTCACCTCAGCGAAGGCCAGCCCCCGAAAATCCGCGTCAACGGGACTATTTCCGCCATCTCCGACGAGAACCTGGAAGGCCAGGCATTCAAAAATCTTCTCGCGGAAATCTGTGATCCCCAGGCTTTTCAGAAATACCTGGAAGAAGGGGACCTGGACTTTGCCTATGAAATGGATGAAACCTCCCGTTTCCGCTGCAACTACTTCAGGCAGCAGCACGGCCTGGGAGCCGTTTTCCGTCTCATTCCCACCAAAATCGCCACGCTGGAAGAGCTGGGCGTGCCTACCGTGGTGAAGGAATTCGCCCACATGCGGTCCGGCCTGGTGTTGGTCACGGGCCCCACCGGCTCCGGCAAATCCACCACGCTGGCCGCCATCATTGACTACATCAACAGCAACCAGTCACGGCACATCATCACGGTGGAGGAACCTATCGAATTCGTCCACCCCAATAAAAAATCCATCGTCACCCAGAGGGAAGTGCCCCTTCAGACGCCCTCCTTCGCGGACGGTCTGCGGGCTTCCCTCCGTGAAGACTCCGACATCGTGCTGGTGGGTGAAATGCGCGACCTGGAAACCATTTCCCTGGCGCTCACGGCGGCTGAAACCGGCCTTCTGGTATTCGGCACCCTGCACACCAACAACGCCAGCAAGACGATTGACCGTATTATTGACGTATTCCCGTCCGACCAGCAGTCCCAGGTGCGCACCATGCTTGCGGGTTCCATCCGCGGCGTGGTGGCCCAGCTCCTGATGAAGCGCAGCGACAAGCCGGGACGCGTAGCGGTAAATGAAATCCTCTTCGCCACGCCCGCCGTGGCCGCCATCATCCGTGAAGGCGCCACGCAGAAAATCCCGGATGTCATCGTAGGCGGGAAATCCATGGGCATGCAATTCATGGATGACGCCATCTGGCAAAAACTCCAGCAGGGCATCGTCTCTCCGGAGGAAGCCTACATGAAGTGCATTGAAAAGAAGAGGTTCCGCAACTTCCTTCCCCCGGAATCCGCCCGTCTGGCAGACTCCGGCGGCGGAAACTAGGCCCGCAGTTCTCTCCCTGTCCTTTTATCATGTCCCCCACCGGAAAATTCACGTTCAAGCTCGTGATCTATGGAGCGTTCCTGCTCTATCTGGTGGGGGACCTGTTTCTCTGGCACGGCTTCCTGGCCGGCAGGATGGACGCCTACCTGAAACCCATGCCGGGGCCAGCCGGAGACAACTCCGCCCGGATTGCGGAAGTGTACGGAGACCCCCTCACGACCAACCAGCTTTCCCGGAGGGTGACGGAGCTCCGGCTCCTGCGCCAGCCTCCCGTGCTGGACATGGACGGCGGCATCAGGCTCACCCATGAGCTGGATGTGGCCAATGACCTTGCCCCGCGTGCCAGGTACGATCTGATTTCTTCCTCCCTCCTGCGGCTGAAAACCAGGGTGAACGACCTCCAGCTTCCCAACCGCAACGCGGAAGCTGCGCGCGCCGTGGAACAAATCCGCTCCCGCTTTGACGGAAACACGGAACAATACCTGAAAACCCTGCATGACCAGAAAACCACGCAGGAGCAACTCCAGGAAAAAATAGCGGCGCGGCTCAAGCAGACGGAACAGCTTTACCGGGCCACGGCCCAGGCGGCGGAGCCGTCTGACGAAGACCTGAAGGCATATTACGGCCTGATCCGGGACCAGCTTAAAACTCCTGACCTCCGTAAAACCCGGCACATCTTCCTGGCAACCCTGCACAAGGACGACGCCCGGGTCAAGCAGGCGGCGGAAACGGTGCTGGCACGCCTGCAATCCGGAGAATCCTTCCCCCGGCTTGCCAGGGAATTCAGTGAAGACGAACGGACGGCGCCTGCGGGCGGAGAGCTGGGCTGGATCAACCCGGCCCGCGCTGCGGAGACCCTGGGTCTGGACCTGGCAAACGTTCCCGACAACAAGCCTGTGCTCCTTAAAAGCAAATGGGGATGGCACATTGTGGAAGCCTCCCTCCTGAAAAAAGGAGCTGTCCCTTCCTATGAACAAGCACTTCCGGCCCTGAAGAACGCAGCTCAAAGCCTCAGAAAGGCTCAAGCCGTGGGCCTGTACATGGATGGTCTCTTTGAAGAAGCCCATCTCAAAAACCGCATCCGGAACAAGGAAGGGCATTAATACCCTGTTTTCATGAAATCCTCTTCCTTTATTCCGGGCATCTCCCTCGTCCGGATCCTCCTGTGCCTGATGATCTGCGTCTTCCACTGGAAATGGTGGTCTCCTGCTGGAGGAGGCGTGGGTGTAGACTGGTTCATCATCCTGTCCGGTTTTCTAATGATGTTCACGCTGAAAAAGGAACAATTCAATATCTCTTCCTTCTACATCTCCAAATTTGCCCGCCTGTGGCCGTTATTGTTCACAGCCTTCCTTCTATCGGCGCTCCTGTCCTGCAAAAGCCATTTTGACTTCAACAACCTGGTCAGTGTTCTCATTGCCTCATTCGGCGGCAATCAATTCGTATACCAATATACCGGCGACAATTACCCTTTATGGTATATGAAAATTGAAATCCTCATGGTACTTCTTTTTCCTCTGGTGGCCTACGGACGTAAATACCTCCTCCCCATGCTGGCGCTGAGTTTTGCAGCCGCACTGGCCTGCCTCTTCTTTCTGGAACCGGACAAAACGCTTTATTCCTATTTTCCCTACCGCCTATGGCAATTTCTTGCAGGTTGCTATGCAGCAGAGCTTTACAAAAAACACGCACGTTTCTTTTCGTGGAGCCCTGTCATATTCGCTTGCGGAACACTTTATCTTCTCTATCAAACATTCATCGGGACATTCTGGATTAGGGAAGAAAACATATCCATGGGGGTTTCTCCTGCCGGATACGCTGATAGCCGTCCTGACCATTTCCAGTGCATGTTCACTGGAAAAATTTAATGCGCCGCGGGCCGTTAAAATCCCGCCCGGCGTCATTCATCTGGTTAATCAGGCGAGCCTTCTGACCTATGCCGTTTTTCTGCTGCATATCCCCGTTCTGAAATTCATGCAGTATATTTGGACGCCATCCCATCATGGAACATTTTCAGCTCTCTTCTGGCTCCTCTCGTGCCTGCTGTTAATCGCGGTCGGAATCATCCTGCATTACGGCATTGAGCAGCCATGCGGCAAATGGCTCTCTTCAAGATTAAAACGATCGTTTCTCCTCTTCCGGAATTATAAAAATATTACCCGGTATTAATGTTTTTCAGAAAATCTCCTGAAATTCCCATCCTGCACCTCTCCAGGGACTGATCCGGAGTAAAAATCTTCCGTATGCCTGCTCCGTGTTGATGACCATCCGTGATAAAAAATGTAAAAACAGGTCACCCGCTAAATCTGATTCCCGGCCTATTCTCCCCAAGTTAAGAATTACGCTTGCTTTTGGAAAGGAGATCGACTAGATTCCTTCCGGTATTTCCCACGGGGTATTAGCTCAGTTGGTAGAGCGTCTCGTTCGCAATGAGAAGGTCAGGGGTTCGAATCCCCTATACTCCACCATCCATCTCTTTTTCCTGCCATTGTCCTATATGCGGGAATCACGGGTAGCCCTATGAATGGTAATTTATTTAAAATTGTACTGATTTCAGTCGTTGCCATTCTCCTTGCCATCGTAGGCGGCGTCATGTCGGCTGAAGGAGACGTCCTCTCCATCGCCATCGCGATTTCCCCATTCGTCCTCGCCGGATTGTACCTGATGAAGGAAAAAGTCTGGTACCTGTGGATATGGCTTCCCATTCTTTTCCTGCCTGTAGGGGAAATCAGGGATTACGCTCCCCTCTTTGCCTACTGCATCACCATTCCATTCTACTTATGGAATGTCATGATCAAGCGTTCCTCCCTCACCTGGAATTCCATTCCCCTGCTGGACGTCGTCATTCTCCTGATCTTCATGCACGCGGGTTATGTCTTCCTGAGCCATCCCTTCGGGCTTGGACTGAACGTGCTGGAAGACTATTACGGAGGCAAGGGATACATCATGTTCCTTCAAGCCCTTCTCGCCTACCTCTGTCTTTCCTCCCTGAGAACCACCAGCCATGAGCTGGGAAAAGTGCTGCAATGGGCCGTTTTCCTGACTATTGCCTTTACGCTGCTCACGACGGCCCGGAATATCATCTCACCGGATTCCGCCGGAGTGGACCCGGCAGCCGCAGCTGCGGCGGGACCCGGTTCGGAAGACAAGCGGCAGGGAGCCTTCCTCCTTATTTCCCAACTGGTGCTTCAACTGCTGATCATCAACTACTCCGTCTGGCAGATGATCAAGCGTCCCTGGCGGGGAGGGCTCCTCATTCTGGGTTGTGTCGGGGTAATGATCAGCGGCTTCCGCTCCAAGATCGCCCAGCTGCTGCTCCTCTTCTTCCTCATCTCCCTGATTTACAGGAGATGGGTATCCTGCATTTTAGCGCCCGCATTCGGACTGGTCATGCTTCTGATTCTTTCCTCCGCCGGGGTTCTTCATTCCCTGCCTTTCGGCGTTCAGCGGACGCTTTCCGCCCTGCCTTTCCTGGATGTTAACGTACAAGCCCGAATGGATGCGAAGGGTTCCACGGACTGGCGTCTGGAAATGTGGGAATGGGCGCTTGACGACCGGGAGCATTTCATTCAGGACAAGGTATTCGGCGATGGATTCTCACGAGACATCAGCATCGTGAAAGCCAACATTTATGAAGAGGCCTACAACCTCTCGCAGGACCAGTCCTCCTTTGCATGGAACGGCATATGGCACAGCGGCCCCATTTCCACCATTCAAACGCTCGGCTACGTGGGGCTGTCCCTTTACTTCATCATGTCCGTCATCGGAATGACCTACGCCTGGATCATCAGCAGAATCTACCGCAACCACAAATACAAGCTGGGAATTCTGTATATCTCCACCCTCTACTTCATCAAGCCGGTCGCCTTTCTCCTGATCTTCGGGGACAGCATCACCATCCCGCAGGACATTATCTCCCTGGGCATCATCAAGGTATTATTCTCCCGCGCCAAAAAGGAAGGGCTGTACGTACCCCTCCACGTACGCAGGGAATATACGCCGCTCATTATCCGGAAGACGGAGAAAAATCCCCAAGTAACGGGAACTGCCGCCATTTCCGGCTGACCGCTGCTCCGCTTCTCCGGAAAAACGGGTGGCCTGATGCTTGAGGCTGGACTAATTCAGGGGGAGTTGCTACCTTTCGAAGCGTTTCCACTTTCTCCATGGCATCAGATCCCCGTCATCATATCATTGGCCTCATCCCCTCACGCTGGGATTCCTCCAGATTTCCGGGCAAACCGCTTCACCTCATTGCAGGAAAGCCCCTGGTCCAGCACGTATGGGAACGCGTTTCCCAATGTTCCCGCCTTGATGACATTGCCATTGCCACGGATGACCAGCGTATCTTTGATGCAGCCACGGCATTTGGAGCCAGGGTAATCATGACCTCCCCGGACCATCCCAGCGGCAGCGACCGCTTGGCGGAAGCCGTCCAGTCCTTCCCCGGCGCCACCCATGTGGTTAACATCCAGGGGGACGAACCCCTCATTGACCCCGCCCTGATTGACAGCCTGGCGGACGCCCTCGTCTCCGATGAAGCCCTGTCCATGGCTACCGTGGCCTGCCCCATTACCGAAGAAGAAGACCTGGACAACCCGAACATTGTCAAGGTGGCCCTGGCCCGCAATGGAGACGCCCTGTACTTTTCCCGCTCTGTCATCCCCTACGCCCGCCATCCCCGCATCACGCCTCCCCTGCGCCATCTGGGCATCTACGCCTACCGCCGGGACTTCCTTGAAAACTACGTGCGCTGGGAACCCACCCCTCTTGAACAAACGGAATCTCTGGAACAATTGCGCGCGCTGGAAAACAGCGCCAGAATCAGAGTCATCCTGACGGACCACGTCAGCGTGGGTGTGGATACTCCGGAACAGGCGGACCAGGTGGAACAGATCTTATTAAACACACATTAGGAACCATAAACATGAAATACATCTTCGTCACAGGTGGTGTCGTCTCCTCTCTCGGCAAAGGACTGGCTGCGGCATCCATCGGTACCCTGCTGGAGCGCTGCGGTCTCAAGGTCACCCTTCAAAAGTTTGACCCCTATCTCAATGTGGACCCCGGCACCATGAGCCCGTTCCAGCACGGGGAAGTGTACGTCCTGAATGACGGGGCTGAAACGGACCTGGACCTGGGCCACTATGAACGCTTCGTCCATTGCAGCCTCTCCCGTCTCAACAACCTTACCTCCGGACAGGTGTTTGAAAGCGTGCTGCGGAAGGAACGCCGGGGGGATTATCTGGGAAAAACGGTTCAATACATTCCTCACGTCACGGATGAGATCAAAGACCGCCTCTATGAACTCACGGAAAAATCCGACGTGGACATCATCATCACGGAAATCGGCGGCACGGTAGGGGACATGGAAGGCCACATCTTCCTGGAAGCCCTGCGCCAGTTCGCCCTGGAAGTGGGCCGTGACAACGTCTGCTTCATCCACGTCACCCTGCTCCCCTACATCAAGGCTGCCGGGGAAATGAAAACCAAGCCTACCCAGCAATCCGTCGCCAAGCTCCGGGAAATCGGCATTCAGCCGGATGTGATCATCTGCCGGACGGAATACGACATGAGCGAGGACGAACGCCGTAAAATCGCCATGTTCTGCAATGTGGAGGCCAAAAACGTCATCGCCTTCCGCGACGTTAAAAACACTATTTACGAATGCCCCCTGGACCTCAGCCAGGATAAGATAGACCGCATTGTCACCAAGCGGCTGGGCCTGGACGTTCCGGCGCCCAACCTGGCGGACTGGCAGCGCTACGTAGGCCGCGTCATCAGCCCCAGCCACTCCATCAGGATTGCCGTGGTCGGCAAATACATCGCCCTTCAGGACGCCTACAAATCCATCTATGAATCCTTCACCCATGCCGGTGCGGAAAACGACGCGCGCGTGGAAATCCTCCGGGTGGATGCGGAAGAACTTGAAGAAAAGGGGGCTGCCGTCCTGATCGGTTCCGTGGACGGCATCCTGGTACCGGGCGGTTTTGGAGACCGCGGCATTGAAGGAAAAATACAGGCGGTGGAATACGCGCGCGCCAACGGCATCCCGTTCCTGGGAATCTGCCTGGGCATGCAGGTGGCCGTCATCGAATACGCCCGCCACATCTGCGGCATGGACGACGCCAACTCCACGGAATTTGACAGAAAGACCACCCATCCCGTCATCAGCCTTCAGGAAGAACAGAAGGGCATCAAGGCCATGGGGGCCACCATGCGGCTGGGCGCCTACAAGGCACTCATTCAGCCCGGAACGCTGGCGCATAAGCTGTACGGCAAAGACAATGTAACGGAACGCCACCGCCACCGTTACGAATTCAACCCGGCCTACCGTGAAGAACTGGAAAACGCAGGCCTGGTCATCAGCGCCGTCAATGACGAACACGGGCTGGTGGAAGTTGTGGAACTTCCCACCCATCCCTTCTTCATTGCCTGCCAGTACCACCCGGAATTCCAGTCCGCTCCCAACCGCTCCCATCCGCTCTTCTCCGGCCTGGTTTCCGCTGCGCTGGAACACAAGAGCCACTCCTGACCATTCATTGAGCCCGGGGCCTTTTTCGAAAAAATGATTCGGAAAAGGCCTTCTCTCTCCAGGCATGTTCCCGGACCTTCTCGTCATCGCCGTCTACTTTCTGGCTATCTTCTGCATTGGCATCTATGCGGGAAGAAAGCAGAACTCCCTGACGGACTATGCCCTGGGGAACCGCTCCCTGCCCTGGTGGGCCATTCTGGCTTCCATCCTGGCGGCTGAAATCAGCGCGGCCACCTTTCTGGGCGCCCCGGGGGAAGGCTATCATACGCGCAACTTCACGTATGCCCAGCTCTGCATCGGTACCATTCTGGGCCGCATCATCGTAGGCAAGCTCTTCCTCAAGCCCTATTATGATTACAAAGTGGTCTCCATCTACGAATACCTGGAAAAACGGTTCGGGCTCCTGACGCGCCGCACGGCCTCCATGGTCTTCCTGATCAGCCGGGTGCTCGCCAGCGGAACCAGGCTTTACTTTGCCGGCATTCTCCTGGTCATTGCCTACCAATTCATGACGGGCGCCACGGCGGACTCCAACCAGATTGTCCTGCTATACATCGGGGCGCTGGTCGCCATCTCCATTGCCACCACCATTTACACAGCCATAGGCGGTTTGAAAGCCGTCGTCTGGACGGACGTTCTCCAGGCCGTTGTGCTCGGCGTCTCCATGCTCTCCGCCCTGTGGATCCTCTTCTCCCACATCCCCGGAGGATGGGACTCCATCTCCGCCGCCATGAACGGCGGTGACGACTGGAAATTCTTCTCCTGGGGAACGAAGGAAGGCCTGGACTTCCTGCAGCAGTGCGCCCACATTCTGGGACAGGAATACACGGTATGGGCGGCCTTCCTGGGGGCCACCTTCATCACCATGGCTACGCACGGAACGGACCAGGACATGGTGCAGCGCATGCTGGCGGCAAAAACGGAAAAAGGAGGCACAAGGGCTGTTATCGTCTCCGGCCTGCTGGACTTCCCTATTGTCATCGTCTTCCTGTTCACGGGCATTCTTCTCTATGTCTTTTACCAGTCCACGCCCGCGGCTCTTCCCGCGGACACGCCCCAGCTTCACGTCTTCCCCTACTTCATCATCCATGAACTGCCCAACGGCATCCGCGGGCTGCTGATCGCCGGACTGCTGGCAACCGCCATGGGCTCCCTCTCTACGGCCCTCAACTCCCTGGCGACCACCGCCACCAAGGACTGGTACCAGGGAGTATTCAAGCCGGAGGCCACGGAACGGGAACTGCTCCGGTGCGTGCGGTGGGGGACGGCGGCATTCTCCCTGCTGCTCATTCTTGTGGGGTCCGTCACGGCGTGGTACGTGGTGCACCATCCGGACGTCCGCATCATTCAAATAGCCCTGGGCATCTTCGGCTACACCTATGGTTCCCTGCTCGGCATTTTCCTGCTGGGCATGCTTACGCGCACCAGGGGAAACGACAGGGGAAATATTATTGCCATGGCGGCGGGCTTCCTGGTCATTGCCTTCCTGACAGAGCTCATTCCCCTCCCCGCCAGCTGGAAACAATACATTCCGGAAATAGCGTTCCCCTGGCGCGTGACGATCGGCACCCTGGTCACCTTTGCCGTCGGCTTCGTCTTCAGAAGCCGCCACCTTTCCGCGCGCTGAACGGAATACCCTTCTTCTCTCTGCCTCCTTCCCTTCTTGGGACGACTTCAAGCCTTTAGTCCATTCTGTCCACTTCGTCCCTTGAGTCCATTCTCCCTCCTTCCCCTTTCCCCATAAAAAAGGCGCCGCCCTCCCTTCTCTCCGGGAAAGCGGC
>DBGCTZ010000032.1:0-1186 GCA_048388685.1 Akkermansia sp.
CCAGGATGAAGTTGCCGTAAAAGGCAATGGAGGTCCGAACCCACATCCGTTGAAAAGGGTGGGGATGAGGTGTGGATAGGGGAGAAATTCCAATCGAACCCGGAGATAGCTGGTTCTCCTCGAAATAGCTTTAGGGCTAGCCTCATGAGAGTCTTTTGGAGGTAGAGCACTGAATTCCCGCGGGGGCGTCAAAGCTTACCAAAGGATATCAAACTCCGAATGCCAGTAAGATGATTCATGGGAGTCAGACTACACGAGATAAGTTGGGTAGTCAAAAGGGAAAGAGCCCAGACCTGCAGCTAAGGTCCCAAAATGTGTGTTAAGTGGAAAAGGATGTGGGATTTCAAAGACAACCAGGATGTTGGCTTAGAAGCAGCCATACATTAAAAGAGTGCGTAATAGCTCACTGGTCGAGAGGTCCTGCGCCGAAAATGTCCGGGGCTGAAACACACTACCGAAGCTCAGGAATTAACGTAGTTAATTGGTAGAGGAGCATTCTTAAAGGGAAGAAGCAGTACCGGAAGGAGCTGTGGACTTTTAAGAAGAGAGAATGCCGGAATGAGTAGCGAGAGGAAGGTGAGAATCCTTCCGGCCGAATACCCAAGGTTTCCAGAGTAAAGCTGATCTGCTCTGGGTAAGTCGGGGCCTAAGGTGAGGTCGAAAGACGTAGCCGATGGACAACAGGTTGAAATTCCTGTACTGCAGTATAACAGAACTGTGGGGACGCAGAGGGAGAGCACTAGCGGGAATGGAATCCCGTGGCAAGCGAGGTAGGAGTAGAGTTGGCAAATCCGCTCTATAATCCGAAGACGTGATGCATACCGAACTGAAGTAGGGAAATGTGTGAGCCAGCTGCCAAGAAAAGCCGCTATTGTTTGTACTGTACCCGTACCGTAAACCGACACAGGTAGGTGAGGAGAGAATCCTAAGGCCGACGGGAGAAGCATTGTTAAGGAACTCGGCAAAATGACTCCGTAACTTCGGGAGAAGGAGTGCCAGTGAGAGCTGGCCGCAGAGAATTGGCCCAAGCAACTGTTTAGCAAAAACACAGGTCTATGCAAAACCGTAAGGTGAAGTATATGGGCTGACGCCTGCCCGGTGCTGGAAGGTTAAGGGGAGAGGTTAGCGCAAGCGAAGCTTTGAACTTAAGCCCCAGTAAACGGCGGCCGTAACTATAACGGTCCTA
>DBGCTZ010000033.1:0-38530 GCA_048388685.1 Akkermansia sp.
AACGTTCACGCTGGACCTGTCCGGAGCCGGGGATTATTCCGGCTACGGCTCATGGAGTCTCCAGAATGGAGAGGACAGCAAGACGGTGAACATGGTGTGGACGCCCAATGCGGCGGGCATGGAGGCCCGTGCGGACTCTGCGGCGTTGTTGTCTGCTCCTGCCCCTGCGCCGGTGCCTGAACCCTCCGCCGCCATGCTGCTGATGGCGGCGCTGGGGGCACTTGCCCTGCGCCGTTCCGCGCCGCGGCATGAATAGTCCTTGAACGTGTTAAAAGAGAGCGCCGCATCCTCCGGAGACCCGGACGGCTGCGGCGCTTTTAAAATTTCCCCTGCGGCAGGATAGGTGCCGGAATTCGGAGGGGGAGAATGCGGGCTTTCCGTGCCACCTGTTCGGGAGAAAGGCGGTACAGGGCGTCCAGCAGGGAAACGGCAAAGGAGCCGGGAGCCGGGCTTTCTTCAAAGGCCAGTTCTCCGGCAATGCCCATCAGAACGGCGGTGGAGACGGCGGCCTGGAGAGGGCTGGGGGAGACGGCGGCACAGGCGGCGGTCAGCGCGCCCATGGAGCAGCCCACGCCCGTGACGCGGGACATCATGGGATGTCCGTTTTCCGTGGCGATCACCTGATGGCCGTCCGTGGAGTAATCCGTGGGGCCTGTGACGAGAATAGCCGCTCCCGTCTGGAGGGCCAGTTCTTTGGCCGCCTGGAGGGCGTCCGAGCTGGAACTGGTGCTTTCCGGTCCCTTGGTGACTGCGGAATAACCGGCTAGGGCCATGATTTCAGAAGCGTTCCCGCGAATGATGCGGGGAGTCTGCTCCTTCAGTTGCTCCGCCAGGCGCGTGCGCAGGGAGAGAGCGCCAACGGCCACCGGGTCCAGGACCCAGGGGATGTTCAGCCGGTTGGCTTCCTGCACGGCTGCCTGCATGACGGAGCCCTGTTCGCGCGTCACGGTGCCCAGGTTGACCAGCAGGGCGCCGGTGCCGCCGCGGAGCATTTCTACCGCTTCCTCCGCGTCATTGAGCATGGCGGGAACGGCGCCCACGGCCAGTAGCAGGTTGGCCGTCAGCGGCTGTACGACGGAATTGGTTAGAGAGAGGACCAGCGGAGCCGTCGCCCTGATCTTTTCCAGATCGGAGGAGACGGCGCCGGCAAGATCGGGTGATGGAGGCATGGCGCTTGAAAGAATGCTCGTTGTTTCTATATTTCCGGAAGGCGTCCGGTCAGACCAGCACCCGTGCGGCGGCTTCCGGGTCCTCCACTCCGCAGATGGCGGAAACTACGGCAATGCCTGCGGCGGCTCCCGTGGCGCGCACCTGGCGTGCGCGTGCCGCATCCAGGCCGCCGATGGCGACGACGGGCAGCGGGGATTGTGACGCCAGCGCGGCGAAGCCCTCCACGCCCAGCACGGGCGGAGCATTCAGTTTGGAGATGGTGGGAAAGACGGGCCCCATGCCCAGGTAGTCCACCAGGGAGGCATCCACCGCGCGGAGCTGGTCCGGGTTGGAGACGGAGAGCCCCAGGATCTTATCCGGGCCGATCATGGCCCGGACGGACGGAACCGGAAGGTCCCTCTGGCCGATGTGAACGCCGTCCGCGTCCAGCGCCAGGGCCAGGTCAATGCGGTTGTTGACGATGAAGGGAACACCGCGGGAAGCCAGAAGGTCCCGGATAGGCAGGGCTTCCCGGTAACAGGTGCCCGCGTCCGGATTGGTGGAGCGGTACTGCACGATGGTGACACCGCCGTCCACCGCCCTTCGGACAGTGTCCAGAAGGCTGTGGCGGCATTTGGCCGCTTCATCAGTGACCAGGTAGAGATGGAGGTTGAATTCTTTCATGGCAAGTGAGACGGGAGGATTAGTCCGTGAAGAGGGGGGTGGAGAGGTAGCGGTCCCCCGTGTCCGGCAGCAGGACCACGATGGTCTTGCCAGCGTTTTCCGTGCGTTCCGCCAGCTTTGTGGCGGCCCATAGAGCCGCTCCGGAGGAGATGCCCGTCAGCACGCCGTCCGTGCGCGCCAGCTCCTTGCCGGTGGCGAAGGCGTCTTCATTGGTCACGGTGATGACTTCATCATACACGGAGGTGTCCAGCGTGTCCGGGACAAAGCCCGCGCCGATGCCCTGGATTTTGTGGGGACCGGCCGTTCCCTGCGTCAGCACGGGGGAGGCGGAGGGTTCCACGGCCACGATGTTGACTTCCGGATTGCGGGATTTGAGGTACTTGCCCACGCCCGTGATCGTGCCGCCGGTGCCGATGCCCGCCACAAAGATATCCACCTTGCCGTCCGTGTCATTCCAGATTTCCGGTCCGGTGGTGCGGAAATGGACTTCCGGATTGGCCGGGTTGACGAACTGGCCGGGAATGAAGCTATTGGGCAGTCCGGCGGCCAGTTCCTCCGCCTTGGCGATGGCCCCTTTCATGCCCAGAGCGCCGTCCGTCAGCACTAGTTCAGCGCCGTAGGCCTTCAGCAGGTTGCGGCGTTCCACGCTCATCGTCTCCGGCATGGTCAGGATGATGCGGTACCCGCGGGAGGCGGCTACCGCCGCCAGGCCAATGCCCGTGTTCCCGCTGGTGGGCTCAATGATGACGGAATCCGGCTTCAGGGCCCCGGAGGCTTCCGCCGCGTCAATCATGGCCTGGGCGATGCGGTCTTTCACGCTGCCCGCGGGATTAAAGTACTCCAGCTTGGCCAGGATGGTGGCCTTCAGGCCGTTTTTGCGTTCGTAGTTGGTCAGTTCCAGCAGCGGAGTGCCGCCGATCAGTTCCGTAATGTTGCTGTAAATTTTCATGATTTTAGAAGTTAGGTGCGTTGTAGCCGTTCAACCGTTAGAGAATGGAGCGGAACCCGTGTTCCAGGTCCTCCAGGATGTCGTCAATGTGTTCCGTGCCGATGGAAAGGCGCACCGTGGAGGGCGTAATGCCGGCTCCCCTCAGTTCCTCTTCCGTCATCTGGGAGTGGGTGGTGGAGGCCGGGTGAATCACCAGGGACTTCACGTCCGCCACGTTTGCGAGCAGGGAGAATAATTCCAGGCTTTCACAGAACCTGCGAGCTTTTTCCGCGCCACCCTTGATTTCCACGGTGAAGATGGAGCCGCCGCCGTTCGGGTAGTATTTCCGGTAAAGGCCGTGGTTGGGATGGTCCGGGAGGGAAGGATGGTTCACCTTCTCCACCTGGGGATGCGCGGCCAGGTAGTCTACCACGCGCAGGGCGTTCTGTACATGGCGCTCCACCCGCAGGGAGAGGGTTTCCAGGCCTTGCAGGAGCAGGAAGGAGTTGAACGGGCTGATGGTGGCGCCCGTGTCCCGGAGCAGGGTGATGCGGATTTTCGTGATGTAGGCCGCGGGGCCGCAGATGTCCGCCAGCACGGCGCCGTGGCAGTTCGGGTTGGGCTGGCTGATGCCCGGGAATTTATCGTTTTGCGTCCAGTCGAACTTGCCGCCGTCCACAATCACGCCGCCCATGGCCGTTCCGTGGCCGCCGATGAATTTGGTGGCGGAATGCACCACCACGTCCGCGCCGTGTTCCAGCGGGCGGAACAGGTAGGGGGAAGCGAAGGTGTTGTCCACCATGAGGGGGATTCCGTGGGCGTGCGCCACTTCCGCCAGCGTCTCAATATCCGCAATGTTGGAATTCGGATTGTCCAGGCTCTCCACGTACAGGAGCTTGGTGTTCTCCCGGATGGCCCTGGAGAAGTTGTCCGGATTACTGGAATCCACAAAGGTGGTTTCAATGCCTGATTCGGCCAGCGTGTTGGCAAACAGATTGTAGGTGCCCCCGTACACGTTGGCGGCGGAAACGATGTGGTCCCCGGCGCGCGCAATGTTCTGGACGGCATAGGTGACGGCGGCCGCTCCGGTGGCTACGGCCAGCGCGCCTATGCCGCCTTCCAGGGCGGCAATGCGCTTTTCAAGCACATCCGCCGTGGGGTTCATCAGGCGGTTATAGATATTTCCCGGCTCCGCCAGGGCAAAACGGGCTGCCGCCTGTTCGGAGTCCTTGAAGACATAGGAAGTGGTGGCGTAGATCGGCACGGCGCGGGCATCCGTGGCCGGGTCGGGATTTTCCTGACCCACGTGGATCTGGCGTGTTTCAAAGCGATAATTTTTGCTCATATTTTTTTATATTCCTATCGGGAAAGTAGGGAATAGATAATTGAAGGAAGAAAAGATGTCAAGAGCCGGGTGGGAAAAGTGGGACATGGAACCGGAAAGACAGGTGATGTGAAAAAACATTCCGGCCCGCAGGGAGCCGGTTAAATGCCAGCGCCGTAATCGCAGCCTATTTCCTTCTGCTGTTCCGCCAGGTCTTCCAAAGTGACGCAGTGCAGGTAATTCTCAATGACCTGCTGGAGTCCCCGCCAGAAAGGCAGCGTGGCGCAGCTTGCCGCCCGCGGGCACGGACTTTCCGGAGCCGCCGTGCAGGAGTTAGGGAGAAGGGAGCCTTCCGTCAGCTTCAGAATCTCTTCTGTGGTGTATTCCCGCGGATGACGGGACAGGCGGTAGCCGCCGGATTTCCCCCGGAAGCTCTGGACAAAGCCCGCTTTCAGCAGGATGGCGATAATTTGTTCCAGATACCGGACGGTAATATCCTGCCTGGCGGAAATCTCCTTCAGGGAGATGTAGCCGTCGTCCCGGTGCTGGGCAAGATCAATCATCAGCCGCAGGGCATAACGGCCTCTGGTGGAAACTTTCATCATGTTGGTTAACTAAACGATATTTACGGCAAACCGTCAATCGGGAATGAAGGCACCGCACGGAATAAACGGACAGCGTGAACCTCTTCTCCGTCAGGTGCCTCAGTGGGTGTAGTGGCGCGGCACGCGGGGGCCTATTCCGGTGAAGATTTCCCAGGAAATGGTGCCGGCCTTTTCCGCCAGTTCCGTCACCGGAATATTCGGCCCCATGATCTCCACGGCCATGCCCGGTTCCGGATGGGGAACGTTGCTTACATCCACCATGATCTGGTCCATCGTCACGCGTCCCAGCAGCGGGCAGGAAACGCCTTCCACCATCACGCGGGCGCCCTTGTCGGCCAGGGAGCGCAGGTAGCCGTCCGCGTAGCCTATGCCCACGGTAGCCACTTTGGTGGGATGGTCCGTCACAAAGGTGCCTCCGTAGGAAATGCCGTGCCCCTCCGGCAGCGTGCGCGCCACCGTCAGGCGGGAAAACAGGGCCATGGCAGGTTTCAATTGCCCGGCCCAGGGGGAGGGAATGGGGGAAAAGCCATACAGCACCAGACCGGGGCGGCACATGTTGTTGGAGGGAATGTCATAATCCAGTGAAGCGGCGCTATTGGCCAGATGGCAGTATTTCAGGGGCAGTTTTTCCCGGATGCGCGCGGCCATTTGTTCAAAGCGGGCGATTTGCTTCAGCGTGATTTCCCGGTCCTCATCCGCGCAGGGCAGGTGCGCGCCCAGCCCTTCCATGTACAGGCTGTCCAGTTCCCCCAGGCGGGAGAGCAGCTCTTCCAGCTGGTCCGGCAGGAAGCCGCCGCGGCCCATGCCCGTGTCCACGGAAATGTGAATGGGGAGCGTCTTGCCGTACAGCCGCGCCAGGGAATTGTAATGCACGGCTTCCTCCATGGTGGAGATGAAGGAACGCCAGCCGTTCAGCACGATTTCCTCCCGTTCCTCCGGGAAGGCGGGGCCCAGGATGTACGGCCTGGTGCGGCACCCGGCCTGGCTGATGCGCCGCGCTTCCCCCACGTTGGCTACGCCGAAGAAGGCGATGCCTTCCGAATCCAGCGTGCGGCAGACTTGTTCCAGGCCGTGGCCGTAGGCTCCGGCCTTCACCACGGGCATGTAAAACTCTCCCTTGGCCGCCTGCTTGACGACGTTCAGGTTATGGCGGATGGCCCCGAGGTCGATTTCGGCCCAGGCGCGGGGGGGGCTGGTGGCTGGCATGATGGAGAAAGGCGGAAAAGTTGGAAAAGGGAGGGGCAGGTTATGAACCCTCTGACGAGGAGGATTGTCCGCGTTTGTCCGAGCAATGCCAGACGGATTTTTGTCAGTTTTCCGCTGGGCCGGAGGCTGGCGTTTCCTGCTCCGGAACGGAGGGTGAACGAGGGGCGTCCCGCAGGGTTTTCAGCATGGCCGCCATGGTGTCTATATCCGCATCCGTCATGGAGGACAGGCTGTCCAGCTTCTTCTTGATCCCCTCAATTTCCTCCTCCCGGTACGGAAGGGGTTCCCCCGCATGGGGGTGCAGGAAGAAGGAGGTGATGGTGCTGGTGAGCGTCCCCACGAAGCCGATGCCCGTGAGCATCAGGAAAACGGCCAGAAACTTCCCCGGAGTGGTGACCGGGTACGTGTCTCCGTAGCCCACGGTGGTGGCCGTGACGAAGGACCACCAGATGCCGTTGGGCAGGCTCATTCCCTCCGCCAGGTGAATGCCCACGGCCCCCAGCAGGATGATGACCAGGGCGGCGATGCAGATGTATTTAAATCCGTTCGTATTGAAGAAACGCCTGATGCGCGTGGTGAACCGCATGGCGTAGGAGAACAGGTCCAGGTACCTGGCCAGCCGCAGAATCTCCCCGAGAGACGCAAACCGGAACAGTCGGAACAGCACGTCAAAGGGAACGATGGCCAGCAGGTCCCAGACATGCTCCTTCATGAAGGTCCATTTGTGCGGACTGAAGGAAAAACGGGTGACGTAATCCAGCACGAAAATCCAGTAAATAACCCGGTCCGCCGTGACTTCCCATTCGGCGGCCTCGGAAGTCAGGTCAATGGCGGCCAGCGTCACGGCCACCAGGGCCAGCAGGCACATGGCCGATTGATAGGCCAGTTTCAGGAAAAGGAAGTGCCGCGGCACGTGGTGGAAAGCGTTCATGACGGAGAGGTAAAAAGAAAAGCCGCCCCCGGCCGGGAGCGGCTTGTAAACAAGGCCGTTTCCGCCGGAGCCCTACTTCAGCAGGAGCTGCTCCATCAGGGCCTGGGAGGACTGGGCCAGCACGGCGGGATCATCCAGCATGCTGGCGCGGAGCAGGGCGGTGTTCGCGATCTGGTCCGCCACCATCTGTGCCAGTTCCGGGTTTTCCGTCCGCAGGGAGGAAAGCTTCTTCACCAGCGGATTGGAGGGGTTCAGTTCCAGCTGGGGATGGCTTTCGGGAATCTCCTGACCCATGGCCTTCATGTAGGCCCGCATTTCCGGGCCCATGTCGTTGCCGGTCTGCAGGGCCACGGCGGGACCGCTGACCAGTCGCTTGCCGAGCGTCACCTTGGAGAATTTTTCCGGATACAGTTCCTTCATCCATTCTTCCAGAGCGGTGGCTTCCTCCTGGGGCAGGGCGTCCTTCTGTTCTTCCTCCAGCTCCGGCAGCTCCACGTCCGCACGGTCGATCATCGTGACGGGCTTGCCGTCCACGCTGGACAGGGAGTCCAGCACGAACTCGTCCCCGTGGTCCGTGAAGAAGGCCACTTCATACCCGCGGGCCTTGAAGGCTTCCAGGTACGGGCTGTTTTCCAGATGGGAGCGGGAGGGGCCGGTGAGCGCGTAAATGGCCGTCTGCCCTTCCTTCATGCGGGTGACGTATTCCTCGAAGGAGGTCGTTTCCCCCGCGTCCGTGGCGGTGGACTCAAAGCGGAGCAGCTTGCCCAGGGCTTCCTTGTTCGGCCAGGAGGTGACCACGCCTTCCTTCAGGTAGCGGGAGAACTGGCCGTAGAATTCCTTGTAGGTCTCTTTCTCGTCCTTGGCGAGTTTGTCCAGGTGCTTGATGAAGCGCTTGGTGATGATGTCGCTGATCTTGCGCACCAGGGAATTGTCCTGGAGCATTTCACGGGAAATATTGAGAGGCAGGTCTTCGCTGTCCACCACGCCGTTCAGGAAGCGCAGCCATTCAGGCAGCAGCCCCTCCGGCTTGGCATCAATCAGCACGCGCTTGCAGTACAGGGACACGTTGGCGTCCACGCGGCCAAAGCCGAACATTTCCGGGTTCCTCTGGGGAATGAAGAGCAGGGCGTTCAGCACGATGGGCGCGTCCGCGCTGAAATGCATGTAGGACATGGGCTTTTCGTCCGTGTGGGAAATGAACTGGTAAAACTCGTCATATTCCTCCGGCTTCACGTCGGACTTGGACTTGGACCAGATGGCCTGGACCGTATTGATGTGCTCTCCGTTGAAATTGATCGGGAAGCCCACAAAGTTGGAATAACGGCGCAGAAGCTCCTTCACGCGGTATTCCTGGGAAAACTCCTCGTACTCATCCTTCAGGTGGATGACAATGCGGGTGCCGCGGTCCAGCGGTTCGTCCAGCGTTTCAATGCTGTAGCCTTCCCGTCCGTTGGACGTCCAGCGCAGGGAGGCCGCCTCCGGCTCGTAGGAATGGGTAAATACCTCCACCTGGTCCGCCACCATGAAGGAGCTGTAGAACCCCACGCCGAACTGGCCGATCAGGTCCGCGCCGCCTTCCTGCTTCTGCTTGAGGGCCTCCATGAACTTCTTGGTGCCGGAATGGGCGATGGTTCCCAGATTCTCTACCAGGTCCGCCTCCGTCATGCCGATGCCGGTGTCCGCGATGGTGATGGTCTTGTTCTCCTTGTCCGTAGTGATGGTGATGTCCAGGGGCTTGTCCGGCTGGTAGATATTGGAATCCGTCAGTTGTTTCAAGCGCAGCTTCTCCAGGGCATCGGAGGCGTTGGAAACAAGCTCCCGGACGAAAATTTCACGGTCGCTGTAAAGGGCGTTGATGACGATGTCCAGCAACTGCCGGACTTCTGCCTGAAATGGATGCGTTTCTGTATTCATGTGGAAAAATATGTTGCGGGCACCATTATACGGAGCTCGTCAAGGGGATGGACAGTTTTTCAGGCCGGGCATAAGCACTCCATGTCACACAAAAAGGCTTTTCCCCGGCATGAGGCTTTCCCTGCAAATTTCCTTGAAACAATCCCGCAAACTGATCAGTATTATCATATAAACATGATCTTCTCACCATTTTTGAAAAAGGGGGCTCTTTTACTGGCTCTCTGCGGCATGCTGGGCGGCGGAATGCTTTCCGCCCAGGAGGTTGAATCCGCACCGGTTACGGAAGCGGGCCTGAAGGCGGTGGACTCCAACGTCTTCACCAATGAATTCATGCTGGCGCTGAAGCCCGGCGTCACGCGCGACCGCATCGCCAAAATCAAGGACCCCTTCGTGCGCGGGCTCGCGCAACAGATGGCGGAAAAAAAATATGACCGCAAGGCGCGGGCCATCACGGCGGAGCCGTACGAACCGGTCCAGGACCTGGCGGACCGCCTGCGTACCAGCCAGTACAGCAAATTTGAGAACCCCACGGGCATCTTTTTTGAGGAAGGGGAGGACGCGGTGCTGGTCATGGAAAACCCTAGGGATGAAAAGCTGAACCTGGTCATTCACAACTTCGGGCGCGACGGCGGCCACAGCTCCTATCCTCTCAAGGCGGGAATCAACATCATCAAGGCGAAGAACAAGGGGCTGGGCTACATTGAATACTTCACGCCCAACTACAAGAAGGCCCCCAAAGTGCACCTGTCCATCCCGTCCGGCAAGGTGAACGGCGTGTTCGTGGGCGGCGTAAGCAGGAACAGCGACTGGAAAAAGATGCTGGAAAACTCCCCCACGGAAGTCGTGGACATCGTAGGCAACCGCGTTCATCTGGTGTATCCGGTGGAGGAACTCAAAAAATTCTGCCCGGACAAGGGAGAGGAACTCATCGCCCTGTATGACAAAATCATCGGCATGGAGCAGCAGATCATGGGGCTGTACAAGTACAAGATGCTGCCCAAAAACCGGATGTTCGGCCGCGTGATCTGGAAGGGCTTCATGCACGCGGACGGCACGGGCGCCGCCTTCCACAACGGCACGATGGGGGAAGTGGGCAACCCGGACAAGATCCCCGGCAGCGCCTGGGGCATTGCCCATGAATTCGGCCACGTCAACCAAGTGCGCCCCGCCATGAAATGGGTGTCCCTTGGGGAAGTCTCCAACAACATTTACTCCGCGTACGTAAACTACATGCTGAACCCTACCAGCATGCGCCTGGAGCATGAACGCATCAACGGAGGGGACGGCAACATGATCGGCGGCCGCTTTAACGCCTACCTCAACAACGGCATCATGAAGGGGGAAAACTGGCTCATCCAGACCGGTCCAGACAAGCGTTCCGGCGGGGACAACCGCCCGATGGTGCATGACCACTTTGTCAAGCTGGCTCCGCTGTGGCAACTGGAGCTGTACTTCAAGGTGGCCGGAAAGGGCAACCCGGACTTCTATCCGGACATTTTTTACAAGGCCATCAAGATGGACACCAAGGGAAAGAAGGACGGCGAGTTTCAGCTTGCGTTCATGAAAAACGCCTGTGACGTCTCCAAACAGGATCTGACGGATTTCTTCCAGAAGACCGGCATGCTCAAGCCCATTGACCAGGAACTGGATGACTACACCTGCGCCCGCATGACCATCACGGAAGCCGACTGCAAGAACCTGATTTCCTACGCCAGGAAGTACAAGAAGCCGGAAAGCCCCGTCATTTACTACCTTTCCGTCAACAGCGTGGAAGCGTACAAAAACCGCCTGCCCGTCCGGGGAACATACAACCAGGGCATTACGGAAAAGGGTGACAAGCGCATCATTTCCCATGACGTGTGGAAAAACGCCGCCGTCTTTGAAACCTACAAGGACAAGGACCTGGTCCGCATCACCATGGTGGGGACGGACTCCAGGGACAACTCCTCCACCACGGTTCCCTACCCGGAAGGTTCCACCCGGATTGAGGCTGTCTCCTGGGATGGCAAGCGTACGCTGGCTTACGGCCAGCGCCCCGCCAAATAACAACTTAAGAGGTTAGCGTGTTCGGGCGCCGCCGTTCTCCGGAACGGCGGCGCTTTTTCATGGGGAGTGGAGGGGTTCCGGTTGCCTGCAAACTCCGAACGGAAAAAGGAGAAGAGGGAATTCCCCTTCGTTGAGCTGCGGATACGAAGACCAAGAACCGGGTTTACCCGGTTGGGCGGAATGTGAAACATGACCGAATCAAACCGCCGCTCCCCGCCGAGATGGAACCGTCTCTCCCTCCTAGGGATTGGCGATTCTCTGTGAAGTTACATGCTACAGCTAGAGCCTACTTCCCGTTTTAGCTTGTGCTTTCTCCGGGGGCAGGTATGGGCTGCGCAGGACATCCGTAGTAAGCCAGCATGGCTATCATCGTCAGGGACATCAGCGAATATTTGAAATCCAGCCGTTATATTCAGACTGGACGCATGAACTGGTTCTGGACACGGCAGCGCGGTTTCGTGCCGAGACGGAGAATGAACTGGAACTGACAAGAAGCCTCTACCATTTTGTGCGGGATGAAATCAGCCATTCCTTGGATGCGCAGGATAGGCGGGGGACGGTTACGGCGTCGGACGCGCTGCGGAAGAAGACGGGCATCTGCTGGGCGAAGGCAAACCTGCTTGCGGCCCTGCTCAGGGCCTGCGGCATTCCGGCGGGGATAGGCTACCAGAGGCTGAGGCTGGGAGATACTCCGGAAAGCGGGTACTGCATCCACGCCCTACATGAAGAAGCCGGAGAGGTGGATCAGGCTTGACGCCAGGGGGAACAGGAAGACGTCCATGCGGAAATGGATATGCGGAAGGAACGGGTTGCGTTCCGTGTGAGGCCGGAAATGGGAGAAAAGGATGATCCCGGGATTTACGCGGAGCCGTTGCAGCTGACCATGGACATTCTGGAAAACAGCACGGACGCCCTGTACATGTGCCTGCACTCCCTACCCGGAGAAATTTAGCGGAACAGTGGGGAAATTTCCCTCTCCCGGGCCGGTTGGAAAGCAGGACACGGCCCAAGGCTCCACTCTTCATAGTTCTTCCTTCGCTTCCTTTCAGTTGCCGCAAGGACTCGCGGCGCTCCATCCGGTTATACGGGAATGGCCGTACATAAAAAACCGTCCCTGCTTTCGGCAGGGACGGTGAAGGACGAGATGGTGGCGGAAAGAACTGTTATTTGTTGCAGCAGCAGGATTCCCCGGCTTTGGCCCGGCCAAGGCGCGCTTTCAGGATGCGCTTGAAGTCCGTGCCCAGCAGGATGAAACCTCCGGCCATCATCGCGATGTCCTTGATGACTAGGCGCCCGGCTCCAGACAGGTAGGGGAAGCCGTGGTTGGGGCCTCCCAGATTGGGCACCCATGTTTCCGGTGTAGTGATCAGGAAGGACAGGGTGCCCGCGGTCATGATGATGAGCAGGCCATCGCCGATCATGCCCACCTTCGGGAAGAAGATGCCCAGCAGCACCAGTGTTCCGATGGTGACGATCAGGGCTCCCAGTCCATAGGCGAAGCCGTAGGTGTTGTTTTCCTTGTGCCAGGCGATGTTGGCAGGCACCACGGCGCCTTCCTTGTTCATGTGCTGCTTGTATTCGGGAGCTTCCTTATTATAGAAGAAACTCATCATCGGGCTGTTGGCCACGAAGGGAACAATGCCGTCCGCTTCATACTGGCAGACCTTGAGGCCGCCAATCCAGGCGAAGACGATGAAGACGGCTACTCTCAGAAAATTGATGCCGAAGCGTTGGAGCTTATCGGCATACTGGAGGCATTTTTCAGGGGATGAGCATGTAGTAAACATATCCGCTTGTAATACTGAAAGGACTTACCGTCAAGGGAATTTAGTTTAATTCCAGATATTCCTATAGGAATATAAAATAGAGGGGAGGGCATAAGACCTTCTTTTTTAACTGCATGGTGTTTTTTAGTTATGGGTGAGGGAAAATGGAAAAGGAGGGATAAAAATGGGTGCCCGTTCCCCGTTTTTGCTCCCCTGATCATTCCGCGTCCCGGACAGGAAGAAGCGCTGGAAACCCTGCGGCAACTGGAAAGAAAGTGAACGCCGGCGAAGGATATAAACGCCCCTCCGCTGCGCTCCGGATTTGTTTTTAATACCAAGGCTGTCCCACCGCCCGGTGGGTTCCCGGCCCTTATGGAATCCTTTTTCACAACAACCGTTTGATTCGTTCGGGTTCGGTCCCCTTGTCCATCGGTCCCATTTCCACATTCCATTCAACCGGGCAGGAAGTTTCCCGGAAAAGTTTCTTACTTTTGAACGGCCTCAGGCGCCGGACTGTATAACATGGGATGGATAAGGCAGGAACTTCCGGAAGCATGAAGGGAAAGATGCTGCTGTTTGTGGCCTTTTTAATCATTTGTTTCAACTTGCGCACCGGGTTTGATTCTCCGGATCCGCTGTTGGGCACGATTGAGAAGGACATGGGTCTTTCCCTGGAAAATTCAGGGCTGTTTGCCCTGTTGCCCGTATTTGTACTGGGCGTGGCTGCGCCCATTTCTCCGCGCGTGGCGCGCTGGATGACGCCGTGGAAGATCATTTTCTGGTTCCAGCTTCTGGCCGTGGCCGGGATTTTCTGGCGCAGTGCGGACGGCGTGACGGGGTTGTACGGCGGCATGATTCTGATGGGTCTGGGCATGGGGATTGCCGGGGCGGCCATTCCCGGCCTGATTAAGCACCAGTTCCCGGACCACGCCTCCGCCATGATGGGCGTTTACAGCGCCATGATCGGGGTGGGAAGCGCCGTAGCCTCCGGACTGTCCGTTCCCATCTCCAACGTGCTGGGCGGCTGGCGCTTTGGCCTGGGGGTGTGGATTATTCCCATCCTGCTGGGCATGCTGGTGTGGGGAGCCTACTTCCTCAAGCATCCGGTCGGCGTGCTTCAGCGCGATCCGGAGGCTTCCGGACACAACCTGTTGCGCAGCAGCAAGGCCTGGCAGGTCACGGTCTTTTATTTGAGCCGTGTGGGGGCGGCCTACTTCTTTTACACCTGGATTCCGATTTTCCTGAGGCAACGAGGAATGAGCTACGTGGACGCCGGATTCATCCTTTCCGTGGCCATGTTTTCCCAGCTTCCCGCCACGCTCTCCGCACACGCGCTGGAAAAGGCCACCGGGGGCCGGGGGCTTCTCATCGTGATGGCCATGGCGCTGGCGGCCCTTTCCTGCTGGGGCATTCTGTACCTTCCGCTGGACTGGGCTCTCTGGATGGCCATTCTCTTCGGCTTGGCGACGGGAACCGTTTTCAGCCGCGGCATGGCACTGATGGTGGAACGCGCCCGGACTCCTTCCGAGTCCATCAGGCTTTCCGGCATGTCCCAGGGCATCGGCTTTACCATGGGCGCCCTGCTGAGCCTGTGGTTTACCTCCTTCCTGCACCCGGACGGCTCCTTTCTGACGTTCTGCCTGGTTTATACCTTTTTCTGCGTGCTCGGCATGATTTCCGGCCGCATGTCCGCCCAGCCGGGGTACGTGTGATTTTTTCACGGAAATATGAATGATTAAGGATTAGTGATTAGTTGGAGAGAACCGTTCTTCCCTTCCTCTTTTCTACTCCGGCTCTTTTGTTTTTTGGAGATGCCCCGCCGTCCGAAGGGCTTGACGCTGGCGGGGGGGACGGGTAAGCTTTTGCCCGTCAAATTTTATGAAGGAAGAGATTGTACGTATTCAACGGGACGCCCTGGCGCGCATCGCCCAGGTGTCTGACAGGCGCGGCGTGGAAGACGCGCGCGTAGCCATCCTCGGCAAAAAAGGGGAACTGACCATGGCCCAGACGGGCATGAAGGACGTTCCCAAGGAGGAAAAGCCCGTCGTCGGCCAACTGCTCAACGAGGCCCGCAAGGCCATCACGGAAGCCCTGGACGCCAAGCTGGAGGAAGTGCAGGCCCAGGCGGACAAGGCCGCCGTGGCCGGAATCGACCTGACGCTTCCGGCCCGCTCCCTGCCGCTGGGCGGCCTGCATCCCCTCACGATTGTGCGGGATGAAGCCATAGGCATCCTGCGCCACATGGGGTTTGCCCTGTCGGACGGTCCGGAGATTGAGGATGAGTTCCACTGCTTTGACGCGCTGAATACGCCGCAGGACCACCCGGCCCGCAATGAGAAGGATACGTTTTACTTTGATTCCGGCAAGCTGCTGCGGACGCACACTTCCACCGTGCAGATCCGCTCCATGGAGAAGCAGACGCCCCCCGTGCGCGTGATTTCCCCCGGCTCCGCCTACCGCCGTGACGAGATTGACGCCACGCACCTTTCCGCCTTCAACCAGTTGGAAGGCCTGTACGTGGATACGGACGTTTCCGTGGGCGACCTGAAGGGGACGCTGGAATATTTCCTGCGCGCCCTGTTCGGTTCCGATACGGAGGTGCGCTTCCGCCCCCATTTCTTCCCGTTCACGGAACCCAGCTTTGAAATTGACGTAAAGCTGAAGGCCGCCGGGCAGGAGCCCCGCTGGGTGGAGATCGCCGGCTGCGGCATGGTGGACCCGAACGTGTTTGAAGCCGTGGACCGTGAGCTGGGGCTGGAACCCGGCGTGAACGGCCGCTACACCGGATTGACCGGATTTGCCTTCGGCATCGGCCTGGACCGCCTGGCGATGATCCGCTGGGGCATCCGCGACATCCGCGCCCTGATTGAGAACGACGTGCGCTTCCTGGCGCAATTCCAATAACTTTTACCTTACTCTGATATGAAGATTTCCCTTAATTGGCTTTCCCAGTACATTGACCTGTCCGGCCTGGGCGTGGACGAGATGTCGGACATGCTGACCTTTGCCGGCATTGAAGTGGAAGACATCCGCCAGCAGGGCGTGGACTCCCCGTACGTGGTGGTGGCCCGCGTGGCCGCCGCGGAACAGCATCCCCAGGCGGACCGCCTGAAGGTCTGCCAGGTGGACGTGGGCGACGGCACGCTGCACCAGATCGTGTGCGGCGCGCAGAATTACAAGGTGGGGGACAAGGTGCCCTGCGCCCTGCCTGGAGCCGTGCTGCCCGGCAACTTTGAAATCAAGGTGGGCAAGCTGCGCGGCGTGGAGTCCCGCGGCATGCTCTGTTCCGCTTCCGAGCTGGGTCTGCCGGACAAGGAGCACGGCCTCTGGATTCTCCCGCCGGAACTGGAAATCGGCACGCCGATCTCCCAGGTCGTGAAGGCGGATACCATGGTGGAGGTGGAAGTGACGCCCAACCGTCCGGACCTGCTTTCCCACAACGGCATGGCTTATGAACTGGCCGCCATCTCCGGACGAGAGTACAGGCCCGTATCCATTGACGATGCCGGGGTGGAGCTGGAACCCGCCGGAGACTTCGTGCGCCTGGATCAGCCGGAGATCAATCCGTACTACACCGCCGTGAAGATCAGCGGCGTGAAGGTGCAGGAAAGCCCGGAATGGCTGAAGGAACGCCTGGTGGCCATCGGCCTGCGCCCCATCAACAACATTGTAGACGTCACCAACTTCGTCCTGCATGAACTGGGCACGCCCCTCCATGCCTTTGACGCGTCGAAGGTGCAGGGCGGCATCGTCACCCGCACGGCTTATGAGGGGGAAACCCTCAAGGCCCTGGACGGCCAGGAATACACGCTCAACTGCACGGACCTGGTCGTAGCGGACCAGTCCGGCAAGGCTCTCGCCATCGGCGGCGTGATGGGCGGGGAGGAAAGCGGCGTGACGGACGCCACCACGGACATCATTCTGGAATCCGCCTGGTTCCGGCCTTCCTCCGTGCGCTCCACGTCCCGCAGGCTGGCTCTTTCTTCCGACTCCTCCTACCGCTTTGAACGCGGCACCTCCGCCTGGAACGTGCTGCGCGGCTCCGTGCGCGCCGTGGAGCTGATTCTCCAGCTTGCCGGGGGAACGGCCTCCAAAACGTATGTGGCCGGGGCTCCCGTGCCCAATCCCGCCCATGCCTGTATGCCTTCCTGCGGTCATCCGGACGGTCCCACCGCGATTTTCCCCTCCCTGAAACAGGGGAAGGGCGCCACGGTGACCAATGAACTGGGCTTTGTGAAGCTTCCCTGGAAGGCCCTGGACCAGATTTCCGGCGGAGCCATTTCTCATGAGGAGGGCGCCCGCATCCTGACGGCGCTGGGCCTGATGCAGGTTCCGGAAGCCCCGGAATGCTGGCTCATCCCGCCGCACCGGCTGGACCTGACCCGTGCCTGTGATTTGCTGGAGGAAATTGTCCGCGTCTTCGGCCTGGACGGCATTCCTTCCCGCTTCTCCGGCCCCTTCGTCACGGAATCCCCGGTGGACATCGCCTACAACTTCCAGATGGGCCTGCGCCGCAAGCTGGCCGCCCTGGGGTTCTATGAAACCCAGACCATCAAGCTCATCGCCTCCGAGTCCGCTGACGGCACCATCGCCCAGGTGAAGGACGCCATGCCCCTGCGCCCCCTTCAGGACGGTGACCTTATCCGCGTGGCCCTGCCGCTGAGTGAGGACCACTCCGTTCTGCGCCCCGCGCACACGCCCGGCCTGATTGCTGCCGCCGTGCGCAACAGCAACCAGGGCGTGTCCGGCCTGCGCTTCTTTGAACTTGGCCGCGTCTTCCGGAATACGGGCGGCGGCAAGGGCACGGACATTGAAACGGATACCCTGGGCATCCTGGTTTCCGGGGACCGCATGGCGCGTTCCTGGGCGGACCCGCGTCCGGAACAGGCCTCCTTTGAAGACCTGCTGGCCGTGATGGAAGCACTCGCCCCGGGCCACCGCTTTACGCTGACGCCCGCCAAACCGCGCGAACAGGCCGCCCTGGGAGCGGACGTGCAGCTGGACGGGAAGGCCTGCGGCTATTTCGCCTGCCTGTCCCTGGCGCGCTGCCGTGAACTGGGCCTGAACCAGCCCGTGTACGTGGCGGAACTGGACCTGCGCAAGATGCAGGAAGTCCTCACCGCGCTCGTGAAAGCCGCTGAACTGCCCCAGTTCCCCGGTTCCTCCCGTGACGCGGCCATGGAACTGCCTCTCTCCACCCCCAACTCAGACATCGTGAAGGCCATTGAATCCGCCAGGGAAAAACTGCTTGTCAGCTATTCCTGCTTTGACGTGTTCACGGACCCCTCCGGTGAAAAGCTTCCGGCGGACCGTAAATCCATTGCCTATACCTTCCTGTACCGGGACCCGGCCAAGACGCTTACGGCTGCGGAGGTGGACGCCGCGCACCAGCGCGTGCTGAAAGCCCTGACGGACAAGGTGAAAGGCCTTTCCTTCAGATAATCCTCACGGGCCGCGCGTTTCAGGAACCGGAACGCGCGGCCTCTTTTTAATCTCCCATGCACCTGCCTTCCCTGCGCCATGCGGGCCTGACAGCCGCCCGCGTCCTAATGTTTGCGGCATGGTTCGGCCTGTCCGTCTGGGCGGCGGGCGTGGTATTTTACCAGGTATGGGGCGGCCCAGTGCTGGTGTGGCTTTACCTGGCGGCCATGGCCTGCGCCTTCGTTTTCCGCAGGAAGCGGCCCGTGTTCTGGCGCGCCTCCTGGGGTGTGCTCGCCCTGCTTCTGGGTTATTATCTGTGCATTCCGGCTACGAACGACAAGTCTTGGCAGACTTCCTGGAGCCGCTTGCCCTTCGTGGAAATCAACGGAAATGAAATCATGGTGAAGGACGTGCGCAGTTTTCTTTACCGGACGGAGCAGGACTTTGACGCGCGTTACGTCACGCGCCGTTTTGATCTGGACAAGCTTGCCACGCTGGACTTTGCCGTGAGCCACTGGGACGGCATGGACTTTGTGGCCCATACCATGCTCTCCTTCGGCTTCGAGGATGGAAAACATCTGGCCCTGTCCGTGGAAACGCGGCTTCCGGAAGGAGTGGAGCAGGGAACCATTCCCGGCCTGTACAAGCAATTCAACGTAATTTACATTCTGGCGGACGAGGAAGACCTCTTCGGCTTGCGGGCCAATTACCGGAAGGAAGACATGTACCTGTACCGCATCAACATAGACAGGGAGAACCTGAAAAAGGCCTTCCTGGGTTTTGCGGAGAAAATCAACAGCCTCCACAAGCATCCGCGCTATTACAATACCGTCACCGCCAACTGCACGACGGAGCTGGTGGATACATTCAAGAATTACCTGGGCGTGCGCCGCTGGCAGTGGACGCCCGTGTTCAACGGCATGTGCGACCAGGATGCCTATGACCGCGGGGAACTGCTCCATCTGCCCGGAGAAAACTTCCGGGAGCTGAAAAAACGCTCCTTCCTGGGGCATGGCGGGGAAGGGACGGACTGGGCCGCCCTCCGCCGGCGCTGGGAGGAGGGCTGGCGCACGGAATAAGGACGCCCGTTAAAGGGTGGCGAACTGGAAATGCATCCAGTCGTAATCCCGTGCACGCCCCAGGGATACGGCTCCCTCCGCCTCCACGAACTGCCAGAAGGCCGCGTAATCCAGGCCGGACAGCGCCGCCCTGGGCGCCGGGATATTCAGGCCGTTCCTGTCAGGGTCCATATCCACGGCAATGCCCCAGGCATGCAGGGACGTGGCCTTCCCGCCGATAATGGAGCGGTTGTTGAAGCAGCCGCCGAACAGGTCCAGCCCCAGTTCCCGCACCTTCTCCATGCCGTAATGGTCCAGGGTAGCCTGGAAAATGCGGGTGAGCGGTTCCGCCACCAGCTTGTGGCAGCGCATGGTGGAAACGGTGGTGTCCGTATCCCACGCCAGCCTCATGATGTAGGGCAGCCTGATGCTGGTCAGATTGCGTTCATCCCCGGCCTGGCCAAAGATGGATTTTCCGGAGCGCACCTCCTCCTGGCTGGGCCAGGAGTGTTCCGGCTGTCGAATGTCCAGTTTTTCCATCAGCGCCTGTGCCGTTCGGGGGCCGGGGATGCCGTCCGCGTCCAGCTCCAGATGCTGCTGAATCAATTTCCAGTATTCTTTCATAGGGATTCACGCTAGGGGCTTGCAGCGGGAAGTTCCACCTTTTTCCAGCCAGCGGCATACCTGCCTTTCCGGAAGGCGCAAAAACACGGGAACATTCCTTTTATGTTGCGGAAAGGACTCATTCTGCTACACTTTTATTCATCTTTTATTTTATGAATTCAGAACCATCCAACGTTGTCAAATTTTACAATGGAGAGCAGATTCCCCTGGAACTGCACAAAGTCCGCGTCGTACAGAAGCTGCACCTCGTTCCCGTGGAACGCCGCCTGGAAGCCGCACGGGAAGCCGGGTTCAATACCTTCCAGTTAAGCACGAATGACGTTTATCTGGACATGCTGACGGATTCCGGCGTCAATGCCATGAGCGACAACCAGATCGCCGCCATGTTCCGGGCGGACGACGCCTATGCGGGTTCCCAGAGCTTTGACCGCCTGAAGCAGGCCGTTTGGGACGTCTTCGGCAAGGAATACCTGCTTCCCGCCCACCAGGGCCGCGCCTGTGAAAACATCATTGCCCGCACCTTCGTGAAGCCCGGGGACGTGGTCCCCATGAACTACCACTTCACCACCACGCACGCCCATATTGACCTGAACGGCGGCAAGATTGAGGAACTGGTGGCGGATGACGCCGTCAACCCGGTCAGCACCAACCCGTTCAAAGGGAACCTGGACCCGGCCAAGCTGCGCGACTGCATCGCCCGGCACGGCGCGGACAAAATTCCCTTTGTGCGCATGGAAGCCTCCACCAACCTCATCGGCGGACAGCCCTTTTCCATTGCCAACATGCGGGAAATCCGCGGCATTTGCGACGAGTTCGGCATCATGATGGTGCTGGACGCCTCCCTGATCGGGGAAAACGCCTACTTCATCAAGATGCGGGAAGACGAATTCAAGGACTCCACCTGCGCCGACATCCTGAAAACCATGTGCGGACTGGCGGACCTGGTGTACTTCTCCGCCCGCAAGGTTTCCTCCTCCCGCGGCGGCGGCATCTGCACGAATGACCGGGCCATCGCCAAAAAGATGGAACACCTCGTTCCCCTCTTTGAAGGCTTCCTCACTTACGGCGGCATCTCCGTACGTGAAATTGAGGCCATGGCTGTGGGCCTGTATGAGACCACGGACCTGACCGTGATTTCCCAGAGCCCCTCCTTCATTGAATACTTCATCAGCCAGATGGTGGACATGGGCATTCCCTGCGTGACTCCCGCCGGAGGCTTGGGCGCCCATATTGACGCAGGGAGCTTCCTGCCCCACATTCCGCAGGAGGACTACCCCGCCGGGGCTCTGGCGGCGGCCTTCTTCATCGCCTCCGGCGTGCGCGGCATGGAGCGCGGCACGCTCTCCAGCGTCCGCGACGAAAACGGCAAGGACATTCTGGCGGATGTGGAACTGCTCCGCCTGGCCTTCCCGCGCCGCGTCTTCACGCTCTCCCAGGTCAAATACGTGGCGGACCGCATGAAGTGGCTTTACGACAACCGCGATCTGATCGGCGGCCTGGAATTTGTGGAAGAACCGCCCGTCCTGCGCTTCTTCATGGGCAAGCTCTGCGCCAAGAGCGACTGGCCTGAAAAACTGGCGGCCAAGTACCGCCAGGACTTTGGGGAAAGCCTGTAAAAGCGGCTTTCAGTTGAAGATTTAAAGGGCTGAACCAGTACGGTTCAGCCCTTTCTATGATGGGTGCCGCCTGTTGTTGCGGGAGGGGATTGAAGAGTGTATCCTGCGGCTCCTGAGCTACACACTCCTAACCGCGGATGAATTCAAGCATGGCCCGGATATCCTCCGCAGCCATGGTCATCTTTGATTTTTCAATCAGGAGGTTGCGCCTCGTCATGATGTAGGAGGGGAATATCCGTCAGCCCATGGAATGAAACGCCGTGCCGTGGAGCTTATAGGTGGACCCGGCGGGAATGGCGTTCTTCCCCATCTTGTTACGGGCGATCAAGGTTGAACGCCTTTTTGGCTACGTCCCCCATCAGCATCACGGCGCGGAGATTTGGAAAGAGGGAAAGTTCCCGTTCCAGCACGGGGAGGCTCTCTTTCATCATGGCCGGAGGAACGGTGGTTTCCGTTTTGGGCGTCTTGATGGCGTTGGTGATGTAAATGCCGGCGTCCGTCACCTTCCGGATGGAGGAGGCGGGAAGTCCCGCCTGGCGGAACAGGGGCAGGGCGGTGGACAGGTACCGCGGAGCGGGTGCGCTTCCGTAAAAATCATCCTCCGGGAGTTCCGGAACCACCTCATTGACCATCACGGCCCGGATGGAAGCCGGGTCCACGTGCAGGGACGGCAGATGCATCCCCCGTACGGCAAAAGCCTTCAGTTCTTCCGCCAGGTCAATCATGGAGGCATGGATCAGAAGTTGATCAGCCCCTGCTTCCAGCATATCCAGACGGCAGCCGCCGCAATGAGCAGGATGATGAAGAAGGCGGTGCCTGCGGAAGATTTTTTCCGGGCCTTGGGCAGGGCTTTCCGCGCCACCCCTCCGGCCTGGAGGGTGCCCGCCGCAGCCATGGCGTTGATATAGTCGTTCCATGCCTTGGCGGAATGGAAGCGGCTGCGTTCGTCCGGAGACAGGGCCTTGTCAATCCCGGAAAGGAAGTTCATGGGGTACGTCTGCCGCAGGGCGGCGTAACCGGTAACCTTTGGATTGCGGTCCACCACAGAACGCTGGTCCGCGGGCTGGGGAACCTGGCCGGTGAGCAATTCGTAGAAGGTGGCTCCCAGTTCGTACATGTCGCACCAGGGGCCGATTTCGCTCCGGCGCCCGGGGTAGAATTCCGGCGGCGTGTAGCCGGGAGTGATCTGGACGAGGCCCTGGTGCTGGAGGGTCTTGGTGCGCACGGCACCGAAGTCAATCAGCTTGGGGGTGCCGTCCGGCTGGATGAAAATGTTGCCCGGTTTGATGTCGCAGTGGTACACGCCCATGGCATGAAGGTAATGCAGGATATCCAGCAGGCGGAACAGCAGGTCCGTGGCGCGGGTAGGCTCCATGGCCTGGCCGGTGGCCCGCATGGTGGTCATCAGGTCAAACAGAGTCTGCCCCTGGATGTTTTCCATGACGTAATAGCAGGTGCCGTTGGCGTCAAAGATGTCAAACACCTGCACAATGCCGGGGTGGCTGAGCTGGGACAGCACGGACGCTTCCTGCCGGGAATTGGAAATGCTCTGGGCGAAATTGAGGGCGGTCTGTTCGTCCCGGGGATAGACGAAGCCGGTTTCCATGTCCCGGTAGGCATAGGCGTCAGGCATGCATTCCTTGATGACGACGTACCGGGAGCCGGGATTGTCCAGCGCCAGATAAGTGATGCCGAAGCCTCCGGCGTTCAGGACGTTCAGGATCGTGTACTTGTCTTGCAAAACCGTATTGTTTGCAAGAGGGTAAACCAGGGTTTCTTGTTCCATGTCAGGTAGGTGGGCGGGTTGGGGTTGGAGAGATCTTTAATTCAATAAGCAAGTTCTGTCAAGTATCTGTCTGTTGGCGGTCAATAGCAGGAAACCCGGAATTCGTATTCCTCCACGCTGCCGCGTTCCAGACAGGCGGCCAGCCAGTCAAACAGGGCGCCGAATTCCCCGCCCAGGGTTTCTCCTGTGTCCGCTTCCAGCGCCTTCACCCGGCCGGAAGCCAGGCGCACGGGCGTGAGCTCCGCCAGCAGGGCGGCGCATTCCTCGTCCCCCGCCTTGAAAATCTCCTCCGCTCCCGGCAGTTCGCACAATCGTTCGTCCGCAATCTCCAGGCAGAGGACTCCTACGCCGAATTCCGCGGCCAGGCTGCGCAGGACGGCGCATTCGGAATCATCCGGCAGTTCCCCCACAATGACGAGCTCCCCGCACTGTGCCCAGCGGGACGTGGCGAGGGTGCGGAAAAATTCCCTCCTGGCGTCTTCTTCACCTGGCATGCGGGCCACGCAGACACTGCGGATTCCCATCATGGGCGCGCCGATCATGCGGCGGCGCTGCAGCGCGCTTTTATCAAACACCAGCGCATTTCCCTCCCATTCCCCTTCCGGCCATTCCACCACGGCCAGGTCCGGCTTCACCCAGGAGGTGCCCGTTTCACTGGTGCTGAATACAAAGACTCCGCGGCCCGTGGTATCATACTGGCGCACGGCCAGAGCCAGCGCCTTGGCGCGGCAGTTCAAGGCGTCCGGTTCGTTCTCTCCCAGGAACAGGGGCAGCAGCCCTCTGGGCGCCGGCTTGCCGTCCCGGTCCCGCACGCGCCTGTAATAACCCTGGCCGCGTTCCACCTTGGCAATTTCGGAATCCGGCTCTGAGGCCATGAAAGAGAAATGGTAGCGCAGGGAGGCGTCCGAATATTCCTCTCCCAGTCTCAGCCGGACCAGGCGGATGAGCTCGGTTCCCTTGATGGCCTGGGCCGGATCGGAAGGCAAAAGTTCCGGGAGCAGTTCTTCCAGCTGGGATCTTAAACTCATACGCGCCCCATGAGAGCACGGGAGGGAGGGTTCTTCAAGGCGGAAGGAGTTCAGCACATGAAATAAAAAGCTCTTTTATTTGTTCCGGAATACGGCAAGATGGTCCGCATGGCATGGATTACCTCCGGTTATATACCTTCGCCCAGGCGCATGGCCGTGATTGCCGGTACCACCTTCACGCAGCTGGTGCGGATGAAGGTGTTTGTCTTTCTGGGCCTGTTTGCCGTGGCGTTGCTGGCCCTGAGCTCCTTCCGCCTGAGTGCGGTGCTGGGGCCGGAAACCGGGGGGATCAATGAGCTGGTTCTGCTGAAAAACTCCGCTTACGGCGCCATGCGGGTGTTCGGCCTGTTTTTCTGCGTGGCGGCCACCGCACTGATCATTCCGAAGGATGCGGAAGACCGCATTCTGTATACCATCCTGTGCAAGCCTGTGCCTCGCATTGACTACCTGATGGGGAAGGTGCTGGGGGTACTGGCCCTCACCCTGGTCGCCGTGCTGCTGATGGACGCCGTGATGACGCTGGTGCTGTGGCTGCGGACGGATACGGTGGTGGCGGAACAGATCGCCTCCCTGAAGGGACGCTATACCGTGGAGGAAATGCAGCCGTACCTGGACCGGATACGCCTTCAGGGCGCCACCTGGAACGTGCAGACGGGGCTGGGGGTGATGATGTGCGAGTTCGTGGTTCTATCCTCCCTGACCTTGCTGATATCCTGCATTACCAATGGAACCATCATCAGCGCGCTTCTGACGTTCATGGTATACCTGGCGGGGCTGTTCCAGACGCAGGCCCTTTCCCTGTGGGTGGGGTCCGGCACGGGGGGCGTCTCCTGGTGGGAGCTCACGGGCAGCCGCCTTTTCTCCCTGATTTTTCCGAACTTCCAGATTTATTCCGTGACGGATTCAGCCCTGAACGGGCAGATGATTCCCCTTTCCCTGTTCGGCACGCTGGCGCTGATGACGCTGGGGTATTTTGTCTTTCACATGACGCTGGCCGCGTGGCTGTTCAGGAAAAAGGAATTTTAACATGAAATAGTATGAAGGATGTCATCAATGCTCGTTGCGGTTGGGCCGGAACAGATGAGCTATACATAAAATACCATGACGAAGAATGGGGCCGGCCCGTTGCGGATGACAGGACCCTGTTTGAGTTTCTGGTGCTTGAAAGCGCCCAGGCGGGATTAGCCTGGATTACCATCCTCCGGAAACGCGAAGGATACCGGGAAGCCTTCCATTGCTTTGATGTGGAGAAAGTAGCGCAAATGACATCGGAAGACGCTGACCGATTGATGCAATTTGATGGAATCGTCAAAAACCGTCTGAAAATCAAGAGCACAATCAATAACGCGAAACTATTTATGGCTATTCAGAAAGAGTTCGGCAGTTTCTACAAGTATGCCCTGTCATTCTTTCCCAATCATCAACCTATTGTTAACAATTTCAAGACTCTGGACCAGATCCCCGCTACCTCTCCCGAGTCGGACGCGATGAGCAAAGACATGAAAAAGCGGGGCTTCAAATTCTTCGGTTCAACGATCTGCTACGCGTTTTTTCAGGCGGTCGGCTTTGTGAACGACCATGTGGAGGGCTGTTTCTGCAAAGAGGCTCAATAATAATTCCCTTTCATTTTCATACGCTGTAATTAATATTTTACTTTCTGTAAATCACTTGTGCTTTTAACTGCAAAAAATCATCAATCATGAAAACAGGTATCATTGGACTGGGAAAAATGGGCGGAGCCCTGCTGCGGGGCATGCTGAAGGCCGGAGCCGTGGTTCCGGAGGAAGTCTGGGTGTATGACCATCACCATGAAAACGTGCAGGCCCTTCAGGAGGAATACCCGGGCGTGCATGAAGCGTCCACGGAGGCTGCTGCGGCGGATGCCGTGGAGATTCTCATTCTGGCCGTGAAGCCGCACGGAATTCTTCCGCTTATTTCCTCCCTCTCCGAGCGCGGTGCGGAGCTTCCGCTCCTGATTTCCATAGCCGCTGCCATTTCCCTGGATGACATGGAGGCCTGTGCCAGTGATGGAACGCGCATCGTGCGCGCCATGCCCAATACCCCGTGCATGGTGCTGGCCGGAATCATTGCGTACAGTACGGGAGCCGGTGTGACGGATGAAGATGAGGAGGCGGCCCGGCGGCTGCTCTCCGGCTGCGGCTCCGTTTACAAGGTGGAGGAATCCAAAATGAACGCCGTGGGCGCCATTTCCGGCAGCGGGCCCGCCTACATGTTCACGGTGCTGGACGCTCTTTCAGACGCGGGCGTAGCCATGGGGCTGCCCCGGAAAACCGCCCTGGAGCTGGTCGTGGGAACCATGCTGGGCTCCGCCCGCATGCAGGAGCACACAGGGAAGCATCCCATGGCGTTGCGGGATGAAGTTACTTCGCCTGGCGGCACCACCATCGCCGCCCTGAATGCGCTGGATGAATGCGGATTCCGCAATGCCTTGATTCAGGCCGTGAAAAGCGCCGTGCGCCGGTCGGAGGAAATGGAAGCGCACTAAAGGCGCCGCCCCGCGTTCCTTCCGGCGGATTTCTCCCGGAAGGAAGTTGAGGGCTGTCTTTATTTGCCCCGGAACGGAGTTTCCCTCTGCTTCCGGAGTTCCGGATTTTGCAGGTTGAACTGGACCTTTCTGATGGATTCCAGCGGGACTCTGACTTTTCCGATGGCGGCGGAACGTCCCTCCATGAAGCCGTCCCTGAGAGTTTCCAGGTTCAGGGAAAGAATGCTCTGGTCCGTCAGGAAAACGCGCGTGTCGGACTCGTCTTCCGGCAGTTTCTTCCCTTCCTGGCTCTTTTGGTCCAAGGCGCGCACCTTGACGGTGGGAAGAGTGACGTCATAATGATCTGACTTGATGCGGATGGTGCCGTCTTCCTGGAGGGAAATGGCTCCTCTGAGCACGTCCCCGTTCACCAGCAGGGCCTTGTCCGTGGGGGCTTTCTGGTCGTACTGGGAGATGATGTCCTGTTCGTCCGCCAGATGGGGGAGAGCGCCGTTCCAGTCAAATACGTTCAGATTGAACATGGCCATGTTCAGGCCGTCATAACCGCTCACGATCAATGTGCTGCCCGGTTTGAATTCACGCTTTTTGGAGGCGTCCTTCTCTTCATCCTCATCCTCGTTTTCATTCTCGAAGATGTTGTCCATCTCTTTGACTTCTTCCCACTGGGCTACCTGCTCGCCGTTGATGTACAGGTAGTAATTTCCCTTTTCCGGATCCGCGTAAAAATGAACGTCGGAACGCTTGATGGTCTTGTCCGCATACCAGTTCCGCGGCGTATCCCGCTTGACCCTGCCGAGCGTCCGGTACTGGCCGGAGCTGTTCTTGGCAAGTTCCGCCTTTTCCAGGGAGAGAACCAGGTCAATGCTGCTTCCGGAATTGGGGTCCTGCCAGAGGCTGAGGTTGATCCGGAACGTATTGGTATGGTAAAGGGAGAACTGCACGTGGAGCCGGGGGGGCATGGGGAAGGTGGTTTGCAGGTCCGTATTGTTGGAGCCGCGCATGATCCAGTAGCCGTTGCGGCATTCCGGAAGCATGTTGTTGGCGGAGGATTTCCAGCCCTGAAGGGATTCCGTCGCATTGCGGATATAGGCTTTCTGGGAATCGAATCCGATGTGCTGCACGTACTTCCTGTTGACGGGCAGCAGGCCTCCCCACGCGGTTTGCAGCTGAAGGCTTTCCGCATCCAGCGCCTTCAGCGTGCCGTAAAATTCATCTCCGTTGGCGAGCCGGATGACGGAAAACTGCTCCGGAATATCCAGCGGGCGGGAAGAAACCAGCTCGTCCAGTTCCTCCACTTTCACGTCCACGGGTCTGGACAGGATGCTGGACTGGACTTTCAGGTACGGGTTGTCCAGCGTGTCCAGGCTGCCCGGCAGTTTTTCCCCGGATTTAAGCGTAATGACCCCTTCCGCCCGGGCGCCGGGCAGATGGGCGGCGGCCAGCAGGACGCAGGCGCCCAGGAAAAGCGTTGTTGCTTGTTTCATATGAGGGAGGGCATCAGGGGGTGGAGCGGGAGGGTTGTGCGGAATTCAGGAATTCCACGCGGGTGATATTTTTCAGGGGCAGGGAAATCTGGCCGAGCTGCGAGTGCCGCAGAATGATTTTTCCGGAATCCATGCTCAGGATGTCGCCATGCAGCCGGGAACCGTCCTTCATCAGGATGCTGTGGCGCACGGGCATACGGGAATCCTCCTTCTTTTTGGGTTCCGCAAAAAAGACCGTATCCAGGTACTTGCCCGGGATGGAAAACTCCTGTGGGATGTCCGGATATTTCTTGTCCGTGGAAAGCGTCAGTATCTTGATCCTGCCGTTGTAGCTGATAATGGTGCCAGGAATGGCATCCTCCTCCCGGGTCAGCACAAGATCCGTATCCGTGCGGCCTGTCTTGGTTACAGACTTGGCGCTCAGGGTGATGGAGGAAAGGGCCAGCTTGCTGATGGTCAGGGAGACATGACCTTCCATCTGGAGGCCGAAGGCGTCTCCCTGCAACGGCTGTTCCGGCGGAGTGGGGTCCGTCATCAGCTTGGGGGGAAGGTCGCCCACCAGAAGCTCGTACACCTGTTCATGGTCTCCCTGGCGGGAAGCCGTCAGCCTGATGTCCACGCCCTCCGTCAGGGTGGGCGTGGGGATATCCACTTCCCCCAGGACGATGATGCCGGATTTCTGCTCCCGGAGCAGGGTGCATTTGCCGGGAGCGATGCTCAGCATGAGCCTGTTCAGACTGCTCCCGGAATTGGACCGGAAGGAGATGTTTTCATTCCCCCCGAAGCAGAAGACGATGCCTGCGCGGTCATTATTGCCGTCCATCGTCAGCGTGGTGCGGAACGTGAAGGAGGAGGGGTCCAGACCGATGTTCTTGTACAGGGGCGTCCAGGTGGGATAATCGCTGTTGCCCAGCCTGTACTGGTACTTGTCACCCTGGATTTTCGGCTTCAGGGCGTTCATCAGTTTTCTTCCGGCCTGGGTGCGGTAGTCGTCGTCCCCCCTGTTGCTGGAATAAACCCAGCTGTTGTCAAAGATCAGGGGTTCCTGCCAGAAGCCCTTTTCCTGGATGGTGTCCAGCCGGAAGCCGGCCACTTGGCTGCGGGGGACGGAGCGTTCATTGCCCAGCATGTCCCGGTACTGCACCTTCTCCGGAGTGATGGAGATGATATTGCAGGGGATGATGTCCCGGTGCCCGGTAGCCATGAAAATCTTGTCCCTGGAGCGGAGGTCCGGGGTAGAGGTTCCGGTGAAATAAAGCGCCCGGATTTCCGACGGGAGGATGACCGCATGCTGGCGCATGGCCGGGTGCTTGATGACGATGCCCTGTTTCCCGTAGGAGACGATCTCCCCGCGGAGGCGGTAATTGCTGTCCGTGACCACGTCCACGACGGAATTGCCCCAGGAGCTCAGCAGGAACGCCGGAGCCAGCAGGAGGGAAAGGCGGATGCTATTTTTCATAAATGGGCAGAAATCTGTAGTTGAGCGCCAGGGAGAGCAGGGCCGCGGAGGTGGAATAGGCGGCGGAATGGTCGGAAAGCCAGGAACCGTTGGGGGTCTGGGAGGCGCCCAGGTAGCGCATGTTTTTGTAATTCCATTCCTTCCATACCTCCTGGTTCGCATGAAACAGGGCTTGGGACATGTAATATTCAAAGTAGAACGGATAGGAGGAATCCCGGTAATTCAGGTTCTTTTTCAGGTAGGCCAGGGAATCCTTGAAGGAAGGGTCCCCCTTGCGGTGCGCCAGGGACAGCGTCAGGGAGCCGATGGCCGTGAGGGTGACGCGGGGGCCCGCCGGGCTGGTGTACCCGTAGCCGCCCTTCTTGTCACGGCAGGAGGCCATGTACTTGAGGCCACGTTCAAAGGCCTCGTCCGGAACGGGAATTCCCGCGTTGCGCGCGGCGAACAGGGAGACGATCTGACAGCCGGTCACCGTGCTGTCCGCATCCGTGGATTCCGGGGAATAACGCCAGCCTCCCGTCTTGTTCTTCTTCTGGGCGGTCAGCGTCAGGGCCACGGCTTTCCGGAGGGCGGGGCCGATGCGGTCGTCCCGCACCATGCCGTAGGCCTCCGCCAGGGCCAGGGTGGCGAAACCGTGGTTGTACATGGAATCCCCGATGTAGCCGGACCCCTTGTTCTGCTTGGACAGGATGTAATTCACGCAGCGGCGCACCATGGTGGCGTAGGGGCCTGTGTTCGGGTCGTCCCCGTGGGCCAGCACGGACATGAGGCAGAAGCCGATGATGCCGGGCTCCTGGCCGTAGGTGCCTTCATAGGTGCCGTCCGTTTTCTGGGCGTTCTGGAGGTACCGGAGCCCCTTCACGTACATCAGTTCCACCTGGGGCGGCACGGGGGAGGATATTCTCACGGGGGACTGGGCGGCGGCGTTCTGCGGGACAGCCGCCATACAGCAGGCGAGGATAAGGGTGAAGAAGACGGGGGGCTTTTTCATTGGGGGAAATGGATTAATTGATTCTTCACGGACGGGCGCCGGGTAGTGAGGGAGCCGTGTTCATGATAGCTATTTCTGAAGGGTCTTGTTATAGGCATCCAGCGCCTTGCGGAATTCGGAAGGCATGTCGTCCGCGGACATCCCGGTGGATTTGGGAACGGAGCGTGTTTCCGTAGCCATGTCCGGGTTGGAGACGCCCTTGTCCTGGGTGGAGGCCATGTTGGATTTGCCGTCCGCTCCCTGTCCGGGATTGCTCCCTTTGCCTTTCTGTGAGCCGCCTTCCCCTTTTCCCTCGCCCTCGCCGCTTCCTTCCTGCTGTTCCGCGGACTGGGAATCGCTGTCCATGCCCAGCAGCTGGCGCAGCATGTCCATCAGGGCCTGGCCTCCCGGTTTGGGAGTTCCCCCGGAATCGCTCATCTTGGCCTTGGCGGCCTGATAGATCAGCTCGATCACGTCTGACTGGGCCGCCAGTGTCTGGCCGCCGGTATTGTAAATCTCCAGCAGGTCCACGGCGTCATTCATGGCGTGGCGGCATTTTTTCAGCAATTCCACCACTTCTTCATTGGTTTCTCCCATGATGAGGTCGGACGTGTCCGCCTGAAGCTCGTCCTGCTGTCCGGCCAGCTTGGAGGCTGTTTCCTTGTGTTTGGGGGAATACTCCGGGGCGGATTCCGCAGCGGCGGCGCAGGGCAGGGAAAGAGCCAGGAGCATGGCTTGCAGGCTGACGGTATTCATGCGGCGGGAGAGGTAAGGGTTTTGCGGTGTTCCTGTTCGGCGGCGCGGGTGCGCATGCGGATATCCTGTTCCTGCTGGATCATGCGGATGATCTTCAGCATGAACTCGAACTCGGCGTCTGAAATGGAGTTCTCGTCTCCTCCACCGCCGCCGCCCCCTCCGCCGCCGCGGTTCTTCTTGTAATCGTCTATCAGCTTGGCCCAGTGGCGCAGGGTAGAGGCGTACAGGCGGGACTCGTCAATGGAACGCGCCGTGATCGCGTTCAGGATGTTGCCGTGCACCAGGTCCAGCTTTTCCCGGAGGGAGAAGGCGTTCATCTGGTTGTACAGGTCGCTGTAAATGCGTTCCTCCGTTCGGGACTTGTAATAACTCAGGTCTTCCAGAATCCAGCCGATGTCCTGGGTGGAGGCGTTTTGAAGGGTGGCGATGGTTTCCATCTCCCGCTTGGTGGAGGGGTCCAGCTCATCCATGGTCATGCCCACAATGATGTTGATCTGGCCCACCAGGGCGTTTGCGATGGAATCCTCCTTGGCCGCGGCCTGCTTGAGCCGCGCCACGAAGGTGCTGGCCTCCATGTCCTGTGCGGACTTGGAAAGCTGGTTCATGGCATCTTTCAGGGCCTGGGTGGCGTCGGAATGGGAACTCTCCCCGTCGTCCAGGTCCTTCCGGCTGTCCTGCGCGGAGCGGTTCTCGGAGGCGGAGTCCCGGAACTGCTTCTGCGCCTTCTTCATGGGGCCGTTGGGAATGGGTTTCAGCATGGAGATGCCCTTCATGAACTCCTTCATGCCGGCGGGGTCTATCTGGGAATTGCGGGAGGCCTCCTTAAACAGGTCCTCAGAGCGGTTGAGTAGGTCGCTCAATTCGCGCCTGTTGGCCTGCTCCTCGTCAGCCAGGGCGTGCAGGCGCTCCTGGGTCTCGGCATTTTTCAATTCACTCTCCTCCATCCCCTTCATGCGCCTCGCCTCGTCCGTCATGGCGTCCATGCGGCGGATCATTCCCTCCAGCTCGCTGGTGATGCGCTCCAGTTCATTGCGGATCATCTGGGCGTGCTCCGACTTGGAGAGGACGAAAATGATCATGGGCTCCGAATAAACGCGCCTGCCTCCGGGCTGGTAATCCTGTGTGAAGCCGCGCACGACGACGCGCTGGGGGGACAGTTTCAGCGCTCTGGCCTGGAACAGGTACGTGCCTTTCAGGCTGGTCTGCGTGGGATTGCCGTCCGCCAGCACCTTCTCCCCGCGCAGGCCGGGAACGGGTTTGCCGACCTTTCCCGGGTCCGGAGCCGCAGCGGCTTCCGGTCCATCCTCCTCGTCGTAAAAGGACTTTTCACCCTGCCATTCCACTCCCATTTCCCGGAGGCCGAAGTCGTCCGCCGCTTCCACTTCCAGTTCAATGCTGGTATCCTCCAGCACGTAGCGGTCATGCTCCCCGCCTCTCAGGTAAATGGACGGCTGCTTGTCTTCAATCGGTTCCAGGCGTATCCGGACGGGCTGGGAGGCGTCCAGGCCGTCGCGGTCCGTCCAGGTCAGTTCTATTTCCTGCGGATCCTTCTCCAGGCGGACGTCCGGGATGATGACGCTGCTCCCCTTCACGCGGAGCGGCTTTCCCTGCGCGGTGGCCGCGGACAGCAGGTTCTGGGAGGCGGTTACCTCCAGCGTCAGCGAGGAGCCTGCCGGAGCGGAAATGACGCCGGCGCGCATGGCCTCGTGCCCGTCGGGGCGCGCCATGTAGGCGGGGTAGGCCACGGTAGCCGTGGCGCCCAGCAGGGATGGGCGGGCCTTGGGAATGATTTTCATGCGGCGCGCGATGTCCCCTGCAAAAAACTCCAGCGTATCCGGCTGCTGCATGGGCGGAATGTGGACTTTGTAAGCGCCGTCCGCCAGGGGGGCCTGCTGGCGCACCCTGTTGTGAAAGAAATATTCCCCCGTCTGCGGGCGGGATTTGGTGGTGTCCGTCAGTTTGAGTTCATACAGGCAGCTTTCCCCCAGGGGAATCACCAGGGAACCCGGCGTGCGGTCCAGCTGCGTGAACGTGTAGCGTTCCGGGGGATTGAAGGGGCGCAGCCAGCGCTCCAGGGCGTTCCCCGCCGCTTCCGGGCTCACCATGCATACGCCAGCCGTGCAGACTGCCAGGACGGCCAGCAGGGCAAACAATTTCTTGTGGCTGGGCCTGGGGATATTGACCGTCAGGTCCCGTAAGGAAACTTCACGGGCCACCTGTTCCATGGCGGCCACCTTCAACTTTTCAGAACTGTACTGGTAACCGTACTTTTCGGAATCCAGCTCAATGACGCCCAGGAGCCGGTCCCCCAGGGCCGCGTCCATCCGGGAAATCAGGCGCGCCAGCTGGGCTTCCTTGCGCCGCTGCCACACCCACCGGAAACTCCACAGCGGGATGAAAACCGCCAGGCCGCCCACGGCGGTGAAAAAAAGAATCCAGCCCACGGCTGAGGGCGTTTCCCACAATCTGTCGGAGAGATACAGGAGAATGTAGGAAAGGATCACGGCAATACCTGCAAGGCATACGGCTTCCAGCATCTTAACCGTTCTGAGGCGGCGCCGGAAGGAGTGAAGCTGCCTGACCAGCTGGTCAGGAAGTTTGACGGTAGTTGAGGAGGGCATGCTTAATCCCGGTATTTACGCCAATTACATCGTTTTTGCAAGCTCGCCGCGCGTGATGGAGCAAATTCGCATTCATGGGGCTTGAAGTGTTTTTATCGCTGGACTTTATAGTTTGATTTCCTAAAATAACGCTGCGCTTTAAATCTGGCCTGGTTTGCGCATGACTAAAACCAACATATTAGGCCTTACCCATTGACTTCGCCATGCAACAGGGAAACAAAACAACGGCTCCGGAGGTTGACTTCGGAGAATTCGCACCAGCCACATACGCCGAATGGCGTGAGGCAGCCGTCGCTGCCTTGAAAGGGGCTGATTTTGACAAGAAGCTTTTCACCAAGCTTGTGGAGGGAATCACCCTGCACCCCATCTATAACAAATGGGATGAGCACGCTCCGGTGATGCCTGCCGGGCAGTTCCCGTACCGCCGCGGCACGCGTGCGCTGGGCTACATGGAAAAACCCTGCGAAATCGCCCAGAGCATTCCCGCCTCCACTCCGGAAGATTTCAACAGCAAGCTCTTGAATGACCTGGACCGCGGCCTGACTGCCGTGAACGTGCAGCTCAACTGCAAGTGCGGCCTGAAGCTGCGCAATCAGGCTGACTGGAATGCCGCGCTCAAGGGCGTCCAGCTGGACAAGCAGCCCGTGTACATCACGCCCGGCTCCTGCGGCTTGGGTACGCTCTCCATGTTCCTGAACACGTACAAGGGCGCCGGCTTCAGCACGGCTGACCTCAAGGGCGGCGTTCTGTACGATCCGGTGGGCAAGGCCGTGATGAAGGGCTCCCTCTGCGGAGGGAAGGGCATCTGCGCCTACTATGACCAGATGGCCGTGATGACCAAATGGGCCGTCGCCAACGCTCCCGCCTTCCAGACCATCGGCGTCAGCGGGCTGCCTTATGCGGACTCCGGCGCTTCCGCCTTTGAAGAAGTGGGCGCCATACTGGCTACAGCCGTGGCTTATCTGCGTGCTATGGAGGAACGCGGCGTTTCCGTGGATGAAGCCGCGGAACATATGCGCTTTACGGTATCTATCGGAGCCAACCTCTTCCTGGAAATCGCCAAAATCCGCGCCCTGCGCGAACTCTGGGCCATCATCGTGAAGGAATGCGGCGGCAGTGAAGAAGCCGCCAGGATCAAGCTCCATGCCCGCACCTCCTTCTGGACTCTTTCCAAGGTGGACCCCTGGGTCAACCTGCTGCGCGGTTCCGCGCAGGCCTTCTCCGCCATCATGGGCGGCGTGGACAGCATTGACGTGCTTCCCTTTGACGCCGCCGTGCGCATGCCGGACGAATTCTCCCGCCGCATCGCCCGCAACTGCCCGCTGATCCTGCTGGGCGAATGCAACCTGGACAAGGTGGTGGACCCCGCCGGCGGTTCCTGGTACCTGGAAAACCTGACGGATGAAGTCTCCCGGAAAATCTGGGATGTCTTCCAGGGAATTGAAAAGGAAGGCGGCATCATCAAGGCTCTTCAGGCCGGAACCATTCAAAAGAGCGTGAACGCCACCGCCGCCAAACGCTACCAGCTGGCCGACCAGCGCCGCCAGTCCATCGTGGGCGTCAACCAATACGTCAACCTGGCTGAAAAGAAGCTGGAACCGACGGAAGGCGCGGCCTGCTCCGCACCGCAGGGCCACGGCTGCTGCAAGAATGCGGATGTCCAGGTGCCTGAAGTGGGCATGAGCGTGGATTCCGCCTGCAAGGCCGCTTCCGAAGGCTTTTCCACCTGCCTCATCAACAAGGCCCTGGTGGCGGGAGCTGACTGCAAGTGCGGCGACCCCCTGGAAATCGAAGCCCTTCCGAAGCGCCGCCTGGCGGAACGCTTTGAATCCCTCCTCGCCAGGGCTGACGCCTGGGTGGAGGAAAAGGGTTCTCGCCCAATGGTGTTCTTTGCCAACATGGGACCGCTGCGCCAGCACAAGGCCCGTGCGGACTTCTCCCGCGACTTCCTGCGGGCCGGCGGCCTGGACGTGGTTTACCCGTCCGGCTTCCAGACCCCGGAAGAGGCGGCCAAGGCTGCCGCGGAAAGCGGCTGCGCCGTGTGCGTGATCTGTTCCACGGACGACACCTATCCGGAAATCGTTCCCGCCTTCTGCAAGGCGCTCAAGGAAATCAAGCCGGACATGATGGTGGCCCTCGCCGGTTATCCGGCCGACTATGTGGAAGCGTTCAAGGAAGCCGGGGTGGATATCTTCATCCACGTCAAGGCCAACTGCTACAACACCATTGAAGCTATCCAGAACAAGATCGGCCTTTAAAAACCACCAACCTATTTCATTCAATGAGCAATATTCCTGATTTTGCATCCGCCTCCTATCCTGAAATCAAGGCTGGTGCCCCGGCCACGGCTTCCGAAACGGAAACGTGGATGACCAATGAACAAATTCCCGTTCCGCCCACCTACTCGGAAAGCGTGTACGACGACTGCCTGCACCTGGACTTCACGGCCGGTGTGGCCCCGAATCTCCGCGGACCGTACGCCACCATGTACGTGGCCCGCCCCTGGACGGTGCGCCAGTACGCCGGCTTCTCCACGGCGGAGGAATCCAACGCCTTCTACCGCCGCAACCTGGCCGCCGGCCAAAAGGGCCTCTCCATCGCCTTTGACTTGGCGACGCACCGCGGCTATGACTCCGACCACCCCCGCGTGGTGGGTGACGTGGGCAAGGCCGGTGTGGCTGTGGACTCCATCCTGGACATGGAAATCCTCTTCAAGGGCATTCCGCTGGACAAAATGTCCGTCTCCATGACCATGAACGGCGCCGTTCTGCCCGTGCTGGCCTTCTACATTGTGGCCGCCCAGGAACAGGGTTGCACGCTGGACCAGCTCTCCGGCACGATCCAGAACGACATCCTCAAGGAATACATGGTGCGAAACACCTACATCTATCCGCCGGACCCTTCCATGAAGATCATTGCGGACATCTTTGAGTTCACGTCCAAGTACATGCCCAAGTTCAACTCCATTTCCATCTCCGGCTACCACATGCAGGAAGCCGGCGCCACGGCGGACCTGGAAATGGCTTACACGCTTGCGGACGGCCTGGAATACGTGCGTACCGGGATCAAGGCAGGCATTGACATTGACGCCTTTGCCCCGCGCCTCTCCTTCTTCTGGGCCCAGGGCAAAAACTACTTCATGGAAGTGGCCAAAATGCGCGCCGCCCGCGTGCTGTGGGCCAAGCTCATCAAGCAGTTCAACCCCAAGAACCCGAAGTCCTTGGCCCTGCGCACGCACTCCCAGACTTCCGGCTGGTCCCTCACGGAGCAGGACCCGTTCAACAACGTGACGCGCACCTGCATTGAAGCCCTGGCCGCCGCCTGCGGCCACACGCAATCCCTGCACACGAACTCCCTGGACGAAGCGATCGCCCTGCCGACGGACTTCTCCGCCCGCATCGCCCGCAACACCCAGCTCCAGCTTCAGGATGAAACCACCATCTGCAAGGTAATCGATCCGTGGGGCGGTTCCTACTACGTGGAATACCTGACCAATGAGCTAATCCGCAAGGGCTGGGCCCACCTTCAGGAAGTGGAAAAACTCGGCGGCATGGCGAAGGCCATTGAAACCGGGTTGCCCAAAATGCGCATTGAAGAAGCCGCTGCGCGCCGCCAGGCCGCCATTGACTCGGGCAAGGAGCCGATCATCGGCGTCAACAAATACCGTCTGGAGCAGGAAGCCAAGATGGACATTCTGGAAGTGGACAACACCACCGTCCGGGACGCCCAGATCGCCCGCCTGCACAAGCTGCGTGCGGAACGTGACTCCGCCGCGTGCGAAGCTGCTCTCGAAGCCCTGTCCGAATGCGCCCGCACAGGTGAAGGCAACCTCCTTGACCTTGCCATCAAGGCGGCCAAGGCCCGCGCCTCCCTGGGTGAAATCTCCTCCGCCCTGGAAAAACACTTCGGGCGCCACAAAGCACCAATCAAACTCATTACCGGCGTGTACGCTCAATCCTATGGTCAAGATCCGCTGGTGGAGGAAGTCCGCAAAATGACGGATGACTTCGCCGAACGCACGGGGCGCCGTCCCCGCATCCTCGTCGCCAAGATGGGCCAGGACGGCCATGACCGCGGCGCCAAGGTGGTCTCCTCCGCCTATGCCGACCTCGGCTTTGACGTGGACGTAGGCCCGCTCTTCCAGACGCCGGAAGAAACCGCCAAGATGGCGATTGAAAACGACGTGCACATGATCGGCATGAGCTCCCTGGCCGCCGGCCACAAGGTTCTGCTGCCCACGTTGGTGGAAGAACTGGCCAAGCAGGGTCGTCCGGACATTCTGGTCTTCTGCGGCGGTGTTATCCCGGCCCAGGACTATGACTTCCTGAGGGAACACGGCGCGGTGGCCATCTTTGGCCCCGGCACCAACATCCCGGAAGCCTCCAGGGAAATCATGGAAGCCCTCAACGAACAGTACGCCGACTAAGGCCTGCCGTTAGGGAAATACCTTAATCATCAGGGAGCCGGATCATCAGATCCGGCTCCTTTTTATGATGAGGTGGTTTAAACGGACAGAATGGACCTGATGGACGGAGTGGACTTAATCTTTACTTTGTCCATGAAGTCCATGAAGTCCATGAAGTCCATGAAGTCCATGAAGTCCATGAAGTCCATGAAGTCCATGAAGTCCATGAAGTCCATGAAGTCC
>DBGCTZ010000034.1:0-1381 GCA_048388685.1 Akkermansia sp.
ACCTGTCCGGAGTGATTCTCAATTCCGGGACCTGGACGGTTCAGGGAGGAGAGGTGAAGGTGGCTGGAGTCCACACGCTGCACGCGGGAGGGTATGTGGATGAGAACGACTGGCAGACAGCCGCTTTTTCCACGGGAACGGTGAAGGTAGGCAGCGGAGCCCGTTTTACGGCGGGGGCGCATGCACTGGTGGCTTCTTCCGTGGAAGTGGCGGATGGGGGCGTTTACGGCCTCCTCTCCGGTGGTAATCATAGCGGAGATGCAGTCTTGGCGGGAAGCGGCTCCCTGCTGCGTGCGGAAGTGGAAACCGGCACCGCCTTGGAATCCGGCCAAATATCCGGGAGCGGTTCCCTGGTCAAGACCGGGGATGGAACCCTGCTTCTGACGGGCTCCAATTCCTATTCCGGCGGCACGAGGATTGAAGCGGGCATCCTGGCGGTGGGCGATGGGAAGAAAAACGGTTCCCTGGGAACCGGAGCGGTGGTCAATTATGGAATTCTGGAGTTCAATAACCCCGGCATGCTCCTGATCAATGCGGAAATTTCCGGCTCCGGGGCTTTCGTGAAAAACGGAACTGGATTGCTCGCCATCCAGAAACGTCAGATTTATACGGGAGGAACTATTGTCAATGAAGGAACGTTGACCCTGATTGCCGGGGGCGCGGAAGGGATGATACGCGGGGATGTGGTGATCAATCGCGGCGGTACCGTTTCCCTCCGGGGCGGAGACAGCTTCGGGTATTCCGGAAATGACGCCTGCGTGGGAAATGTGGAGATTAAGGGCGGCGTGCTTTATCTGGCCGATACCAGGAACCAGACATTCAAAAATACGGTGTTTACCCTGGAAGGCGGGACGATGGACGGCATCGCCGGGGGGCGCATGGACATGTGGACGAATTCCGTTGTCAATGTCAAAACCTCGGACACGGCCTCGGAGATCAAGCGTGTCAACGTGCAGCTGCGGGCCGCCAATCCCACCGTGTTCACCGTGGAACGCGGCACGGCGGCCTCTGATCTGAACGTTTCCGCCAATGTGGTGAATTCCGGAAAGGTGAAGGGTTCTTTCACCAAGGAAGGCGCCGGAATCATGCTCCTCTCCGGAAAGAACACCTATTCCGGTGGAACGAACATCAACGGCGGCACGCTGAGAGCGGCTTCCAACAATGCTCTGGGAACGGGGCTGGCAACCGTCAATTCCGGCGCGCGCCTCACTCTGGGCACGGACGGGACTTCGGTGACGCTGGGCAACGACATCCTGGTTGCAAGCGGGGGCATCCTGTCCGGTTCCGCCACGTTGTCCGGGAATACGACGCTGAACGCGGGCTCCATCCTGGAGTTCACGCTGTCCATGGGGGGCGCCGCGGGTGATGAACTGGCGTGCAA
>DBGCTZ010000035.1:0-221574 GCA_048388685.1 Akkermansia sp.
GTTGAGAGTTGAGAGTTGAGAGTTGAGAGTTGAGAGTTGAGAGTTGAGAGTTGAGAGTTGAGAGTTGAGAGTTGAGAGTTGAGAGTTGAGAGTTAGGGGCGGGAAGTATAGGATGGGCGGCATGACGGATGATTTGAACGGGAGGGGGGTGGCCCTCTTTGATATGGACGGAACACTGCTGCCGTGGGATACGCAGTATGTTTTTTCCTGTTTCGTGATAAGGCGCCATCCCTGGAGGCGTCTGCTGGTGCTGCTTTTCCTGGCCTGCATCCCTCTTTATATCCTGGGAATATGGGATGAAAACCGGATGAAGCGCGCTTACCTCATTTACCTGTGGGGACTGCCCGCAGCAACGGTGGCGCAGTATGGAAGGGAGTTTGGGGTTCTGGCACAGGGATGGATTTATCCTGAGTTGAAGGAACGGCTGGAAGAACATCAGAAGAACGGGGACCTGTGTCTCATGGTTTCAGCCTCCCCCACGTTTTATGCCGGGTCTCTGGGAGATTTGCTGGGGTTTGACGGCGTTTTGGGAACGGATGTCCTGTTGGATGGCCGCATGCCTCCGATGCCGGAATTGCCGAACGGCAATAACAAGGGCTGCGTGAAGGTGGAGCGTCTGCGTTCGCAGGGCGTTCTGCCTGAGCATGGTGTGTTGCAAAATGCCGCCGCCTACAGCGATAGTTCCGCGGATATGCCCATGCTGCTTTCCTGCGGGCGCCGGGTGCTGGTAAATCCGTCCCCTTCCCTGAGGGGGGACGGACGGCTGGCCGGGGCGGAATGCCTTTATCCCCCTGTGCCATGGAAAGGTAAGTTTGACAAGGTGTGGAGAATCTTTCTCTTTGTCATGGGGATGGCTGATGTAAGTGTTTGGAATAAAGAGGATAATTAATCATGCGGGAGAAAAGGCTTTACATTTGTGACGGAAATGTTTCACTTTCCTTAACAAGGGGGAAAAGGCATTTTTCTTTCCTTGTTAGCAAATCAACAATTAATACCCTAACCAAGTAATAGTCATGCAAACCAAGAACATCATCACTGTGGCAGCTGCTGTGGCATCCTTTGCCGGCGCTGCTTTTGCGGGTACTCCCGTTACAGTTGTAACCCCCACTCCGGTGGAGACTGTCAGCCCGTGGTCCGGCGATATCTACGCCGGTTACGCCTCCAATTACACCAGCCGCGGCATCGTGGCTTCCCACGCTTTGGTGGGAGGGGATAGCGTTATCCCTGCCGGTGTAAATCTGAATTACAAGCTGAGCGACGCCAACTCCATCGTCGGCGCTGCTTCCTACACCTCCCTGACCTCTGGTCACGAGCTGCTTGGCAACAAGGATATTTCGTTCCACAATGAAACCAATTTCAACCTTGGCTGGAAGAATCAGGACGGTCTGCTGAAGAATCTGTCCACCACCCTCGGCTGGAATCTGATTCATGGCGGTTTGCTCGGCAACTTTGCCAAGTATGACTACAGCAGTGTTCTTGCCAATGGCGCTGTTGGCCAGCGTCACGCTCATTCCGTGGCTCAGGAATTCTATCTGAACCTGAACTATGATCTGTGCAGCAACTGGTTCGCCGGTGTGACCACGAGCTATGGCTTCCAGGGCATGACCGGATGGTGGTTCCAGCCGTATGTGGGCTGGAAGGCTACCATCTGCCCCGCCACGGACATCGTGATCACCGGTGGCATGTCTGCTACCGCCGGCTACTTTGACAGCAAGTCCGCTTTCATGTCCAACGGCGCTCAGGCCTGGTGGGTGAAGGCTGAATTGCCGATCAAGCTGGGTGTGCAGAATCTGGCCGTCGTTCCCTTTATCAGCTGCAACTGGGCCGGCAACGGCGCTCTGAAGGCTAACAAGGGTGTGGACGCCGGTTCCAAGCCTTACAAGAACTTCGGCGTGGTGGCTGGTGCCAACCTCGTTTATTCCTTCTAAGCCGTCTGGCTTACGATTGAATCATGTTTCAGGAGCGGCGGAGTAATCCGCCGCTCCTTTTTTGTTCTCTGTCCAGACCTTCCGGAAGAAGGGCGGAGAAGCGGCAGACCTTGCGGGAGCTTCGGCATGGGAATCCGGTTCGGTCCTGGTTATTCCTTCCGGAGTGAATGGGTTGATGCTGAATAAAGCCCCAGGTGCGGAGGAGAATTTCCCCGCGCCTTTTTTGCTTGTTGCCAGCGGGAACATTTTTATTCAGAATGCCGCAGCACAGTAGGTCCGAGTTTATGAATTTTTCCTTTTTTTCTGCTCTTGGGGCGGTTCTGGCCGTTTCCATTTCAGCTTCCCTGGCGGAATCACGCATTCCGGATGTTCCTTCCGATCCACCCCTGAGGCCGGTGAGCGGCAACTTAAAGGCAGGTTATTCCACCAATTACGAGTTCCGCGGGCTGATTCCCGGAGGATGCAATCCCACGGCGCCCCTGCGTCTGGACTGGAGAAGCGACCTGAACGACCGGTATTCCCTGGTTCTGGCCCTGAAGGAGGAAATATTCCTGGGGCACCCGGCGGTGGACATGGAGAATGAAACGGTGGCCGATCTCGGTATCCAGCGGAAGTTTGGAAAGGCCACTTATGCCGCGTTATCCCTCCGGGCGAATGACGGAGGACTGGCGGGGTTTGCTTCCGAACGCCTGTTCGGCAACGGCGGCACGACGTATGAGTCTGCCCTGATTCTGCGCCATGATCTGGGCTTCCTGCCCGGTTTTTACGCGCAGGGGAGCGCTGCCTATTCCTTTTACGGCATTACGGGGTGGTGGTTTGACATGTGCATGGGATCGGATTCCCGGTTTACGGAAAATCTTTACATGGGGTTCAAGTTCGGCGCGGTGCTGAGTTCCTCCTACTGGCCTTCCGGCAGCAATGGCTGGCAGTCACTGTACGTCCGGGTGACGGCGAATTACCGTTTGTTCGGTGACGTTTTTGTGGAGCCGTTTGTGGGGCTGTACTGGCTTGGCAAGGGTGCCCACGGGGTGAACCGGATGTATGGAAGGACGCTGGTGAAGGGCAACCGCTGGGTGACGGGAGTCAGCCTGGTTTATACCTTTTAAGCCCGAGGGAGAAGGGACAGGTCCGCACGCATGCGGATCATGTCGATGCACTGCACGCCGTTGTCCCAGACGGGTTCCGGATAATGGTCCGTAAAGTGGTTTTTGATGATGCCTGCCGTCCGAAAACCACAACTTTCATACAGGGCCATGGGGCCGGGGGCGGCATCGGACGTTCCCAATTCCGCATAACGGGCTCCTTTGTCTCTGATGGCGTTCAGGGCGTGCCGCACCAGCGAGGTTCCGCAGCCCTGCCTTCTGTATTCGGGAGAGACGGAGCAGTTCATGATTTCCCAGGTGTCATCCGCCATGCGACGGATGACGATGGCTCCGGCAAGAGAACCTGCACTCCGTGCGACGTATAGTTCGCCGTGGGCCAGATGGTCCGCCACCTGGCGTTCATCCGGGTCCGCGTCCAGCAGAAGCTCCCGCAGGGGGGCGGAGAGAGGCCATATGGCTGCTTCCCGGGTCACATGGAAGGTGGAGGACATTTTTTGTTAAGAGAGGATTGATTTGGCAGGCAGGATGAAGATTTTTAAAAAGAATGACCTGAAGCATTATTTTCCAGTAGAGCGGCCATCAGGGAATATGGTGGAGGGACAGGATATTTTCCTGACAGTCCCAATGGGGAGGATACCTTCAGGGAGCTCAGCAGGCCTCTGCGGCTCCTGAAGAGATATACGGCAGAAGCCGCGCCTTTATTCCGCGCGCATGAAGATGATGGAGTCCGCCAGCAGTTCTCCCTGGAGGCTGTCCCCCTGGATGACGACGGGCTGCCCGGAAATGATGAGTCCTTTTTCCTTCAGCAAATCCAGCGCGGTGGAGATCATGCGGGCCGGGTCCTTCAGGAAGGGGGACTCAAAGGCGGTGACGTCGCGCGCCAGCGCCAGTTGCCGGACGACGACGGGGTCATTGCTGAACGCGAAGATAGCCGCCCGTTCCGGTCTGAGCACGGCAGCCTGCGTAGCGGCCAAGCCGCGGCGGGTGAAGATGACCATGCAGGCGTTTTCCACGGAGTCCGCCAGGGAGATGGCCGCCTTGGTGGCTTTCTGGCGGTCTCCGTTCAGGATGGCGGACGCGGCAAAGTTGAGGTTGCCGGAACGTTCCATGCGGTGGGCGATGGAGTCCAGCACTTCCACGCAGCGCACGGGATAATTGCCCACGGAGGTTTCTCCGGAGAGCATGACGGCATCCGCCTGTTCAAAGATGGCGTTGGAAACGTCCGTGACTTCCGCGCGGGTGGGGGTGGGCTGCGTGATCATGGATTCCAGCATGTGCGTGGCTACGATGCAGCGGCGCCCCAGCCTGTGGCAGTGGCGGATGATGCGGCGCTGGATGATGGGAAGTTCTTCAATGCTGACTTCAATGCCCAGGTCGCCGCGGGCGACCATGATGACGTCTGCGGCCAGAATGATGTCGTCAATGTGGCGGATGGCCTGCTGGTCTTCGATTTTGGCGACAATCTGGGCTCTTCCCCCGAGATTGTCAATGTGTTCCCGGAGCTGGGCAATGTGGGCGGCGTCCCGGACGAAGGACATGGCTACGTAGTCCGTCTCGCATTCCACGGCCACGGCTAGGTCCGCCAGGTCTTTTTCCGTAAGGGCGGGGAGGCGCAGCGCCACGCCGGGGAGGTTGATGTGGCGGCGGGAGCCGAAGACGCCTTCCGTGAGCACCTTGCAGATGAGCCTGTCCGGGCGTACTTCCTCAATGCGCATGAGGATGCCGCCATTGTCCACCACCATCGTGTGGCCTACCTGGACGTCCTGCAGAAGCCCGTCATAGTTCACCGTGGTGGAGAAGGGAAGTTCCGGCTTGGCCGTGCTCAGGCGTATTTCCAGCGTATCGCCCTTTTTCAGGTGATAGGGTTCAGCCAGGTCGCCGGTGCGGATGGAGGGCCCCTGGAGGTCGAAAAGGATGGCTATGTTCGCCTGCAGTTCCGCCGCCTTCCGGCGGATGCGGAAGACGACTTCCCGGACCCAGTCGTGTTTGGAATGGCTCATGTTGAGCCGGAAGACATTGGCTCCGGCTTCAATAAGCTGGCCCAGCATGTCGGAAGTGTCCGTTGCTGGTCCAATGGTGCAGATGATTTTGGTGGCGCGGGGCCGGGAAGGTGTGCTCATAGTCTTTGTCAGTGCCCCCACTGTATCCTACAGGGCGTTCAAATGAAGTTTTTTGTAGTACATGGCAGGATTGTTGCATGTCACGGGGCCGGTACGGGAGCATACTGGCGGCATGAATCAGATCAGGGTTGAATTGATCAACACCGGTACGGAGATTTTGCTGGGAAGCGTTGTGAATACGAATGCCGCCTGGCTGGGCAACAGGCTGTTTGAGGCGGGATTCCGCGTGGAGAGGCAGACCGTGGTTCCCGACGGCTACGCCATTAATGAGGCCATGAGGGAGAGCGCCCGGCGCGCGGACATCGTGATTGTGAGCGGTGGCCTGGGACCGACGAGCGACGATGTGACCAGAGAGGCCCTGTGCGACGTGTGCGGCGTGGACATGCACCGTGACGAACGTGTGGCGGAAGGTCTGAAGAGCTATTTTGAGCGCAGGGGAATTTCCATTGCGGAGTGCAATTTCAAGCAGGCCATGGTTCCGGACGGGGCCGCAGTGCTGGAGAATGCCAACGGCACCGCTCCCGGCCTGGTGATGCCCGCCAGCGGTTCTCTGCCCATGTTTATTTTATTGCCCGGGCCTCCGGGAGAGCTGAAGCCGATGGTGGAGCAGTCCGTGATGCCGCTGCTGGAGGATTTGGCGGAAAAGGATATCCCCCATTTGCGCGTTTTCCGCCTGGTGGGCATCGGAGAGAGCGATCTTCAGGAGCTGGTGGATGGTTCCCTGCACCAAGTGCCGGGGCTGGAGGTGGCGTACTGCGCACGTATCGGAGAGGTGGACGTGCGTCTTGTGGGGGATGAGGTGGCTCTGAAACAGGGGGAGGCGCGCCTGCGCATCCTGGCCGGAGCGTATGTGCTGACCCCTGCGGGGGCTTCCCTGGAGAAGGCGGTGGTGTTCCATCTGGCCGCGCAGGGGCTGAAGGTGGCGACGGCGGAAAGCTGTACCGGGGGGCTGATTGCCAAGAGGATTACGGACGTGCCGGGGTCTTCCGTAGTTTTTGAATTTGGCTGGGTGACTTATGCCGACCGGGCAAAAACCAAGATGCTGGGGGTGCCGGAAGAGGTTCTGAAACTTCATGGTGCAGTGAGCGAACCCGTGGTGAAGGCGATGGCGGAAGGGGCTTTGGACCGTTCCGGGGCTGATGTGGCCGTGGCCGTCAGCGGCATCGCGGGTCCGGGAGGGGGAACGCCGGAAAAGCCCGTGGGCACCGTCTGGCTTGCCTGGGCTTTCCGCGGGGGAGAAACGCGGGCGGAGATGATGCTTTATCCCCGGGACCGCGATTCCTTCCGGCGGATGGTTTCCCAGAAGGCCCTGGCCGGGCTTCTGGACGCCAGAAGAAGGGAGTTGGTTACGGAATGAGGAACCATACGGGGAGTATCCCGGCTTCATGCAGGCCGCTGATGAATTCAAAGATGCCGATGAACCAGATGAACCACAGCGCGTCCACGATGTTGTGCGTGAACGTCGCGGGATTGACGGAGTAGGTGGCGGGCGGCGGCTTTAACCGTGAGAGGGAGGGAATGAAGGAGGGGACGTTGCGGCAGTAGTCCCGGTAGGTTTCCCCGAACAGGGAGATGAGCCGTTCCTGTTCCTTTTTAATGACGGACGGATAATAGATGCCGAAGGCCAGCGCCGTCAGGAGCGGAATGGTGAAGGTTTCCGTGGCGCAGGCTACGCCTATGCCGCCGATGAAGCTGAAGAAGTAAAGAGGATTGCGGCACATGGAGTACGGTCCTTCAATAACCAGGATGTTATTTTTATACCCCGCAATGTACAGGGAGCACCAGATGCGGCCAAAGGCCCCTATGCCGGCCATGAAGCAGGCCAGCAGCATGAGGCTTTCTTCAATAAGCGGGGACATTTCCCAGCGGGAGTCCCCGAAGAGGAGGGCGCAGCCGATGGCGAGGCCGAAGAAGAGGGAGATAAGCGTGCGGAAACGTTCATGGAGTGATTTGGCGCGGGCATCCATAGTTTTGAAGGAATGATAATGGAAGCATCCTACGCCCATGGTAAAATGCTTGGAGATGTTTTCCGTGACGTTTCCGTCACACGAACATGCAAAAGGGCTGTACGCCTTGAACGCACAGCCCTTGAGTAAAAGTAGGAGAGGTTTAAGGAATCAGGCGCACCTGCGGCGCATCATCAGCGCGGCCAGCCCCAGCAGGCTGAGCGTAGCCGTGGCGGGTTCCGGAACGGCGCCAGCCACCACGTACTGAACCTTGATGTCGTTCCCGTCCTTGTAAACGTAGTACTGACCTTGGTAGTCAGCGGCGTTGCCTTCCATCCTGGCGGAAGCCTTGGTCAGGGAACTACCGTCCGCTGCCAGAAAGTCCCCCAGGGAAACATCCCCTGAGTCAAAACCGCCGGTAGTGACCAGCGTGCGCGTGACAAATTGGAATTCTCCTGCGGCCATGTCCATGGATATGGTAGCCAGAAGCCCGGAGACGGAGAAGCTGCCCGCTCCCCACATTTTCTGGCTCACGTTCAGAATACCGCCGATGCCGAAAACAAGCCGTGCGCCGTCGCCGCCTGGGTCAATCCCGCAGACGCTGAGGTTGAGGGTGCCGTCCAGAGTGATTTGACTGCTTTTAAAGTCCACCTGCCCCAGGTTCAGGGTGGAACCGGTACCCACGGTGACATTACCCGTCCAGCGGGTGCCTCCCACGGTAACGTTGCTGTTGCCCGTTACGGTGATGCTGCCGCCGTCGGATGTATCTACCAGACTGCCGCTCACATTGATCGTGCCGGTGTTGGCGAAGATGACGTCAGGTCCGGCGTTGCCGTTGCGGTTGGGAACGCCGTTGCTCCAGTTTCCGGCGTTGTTCACATCATAAGTATTGCCTTCCGTAGGCCCGGCACCGCCAGTCCAGGTCGTGACCATGCTGGCGGCATGGAGTCCGGTGCACAGTCCGCAGAGCAGGGCGGCAATGGATAAGGTTTTTTTCATGCTGAAAACAGAGATGTTTTATTGGAACGATTCCGGACGAGAATGCCGAAATCGTTCCGAACCTATCGGATTAACAATCCGGAGTCAATGGTAAAATTTGGGTTGCAGAAGTTTATATAAAATATACATGCCTGGAATGGAGAAAATCCTTGGCAATGTGTGGGATAAGCTTTCTGTGTTAAACCCCGTCGTTTCTTGAATTTTACGGCGGATTCAGATTAAAGATACCTTTCCCGGATTGTTAATCCGCAGAGAAGACGGCCAGGGAAGTTTTGGTTTATTCGTTTTCCTGGTCGTGCTCGTCCGCTTCACGCGTGGAGAAGCGCATGAGTTCCGCTTCAAAGTGAAGCGGGACGTCCCCCGTAGGGCCGTTGCGGTTTTTAGCCAAATGAAGATTGGCCCGTCCGGCCATCTGCTGGCGTTTTTCCTCATCCTCCGCGTAGTAGGCGGAGCGGTAGAGCAGCCCGATCATGTCCGCGTCCTGCTCAATGGAGCCGGATTCACGAAGGTCGGAAATGCGGGGCACGCCCAGGCTGGCCCCCGTGCGGCTTTCCGGGCCGCGGTTGAGCTGGGCGAGCACGATGACGGGGACCTTGAGTTCCTTGGCCAGGGCCTTGAGACCGGCAGAGATTTCGGCGACTTCTCGTTCGCGGCTGTTGGCCGCCTGCTTGGAGTGGGAGCGCATGAGCTGGAGGTAGTCCACGCCAATGGCAGCCAGGGCGCCCTGGTCCCGCATGACGCGGCGGGCCTTGGCCCGAAGCTCGTTGATGGAGATGGCCGCAGTGTCGTCAATGACGAGCTGGGAATCCCCCACTTCCTTGACCGCCTGTTTGAAGTGTTTCATTTCAAGCTGGGTGAGGTTGCCCCTCTTGATGATTTCCCGGCTGCGGACGCCGGAACGGGCGAAGAGAAGGCGTTCCACGATCTGGACGGCGGGCATTTCACAGGAGAAGAGCAGCGTGGGTTTTTTCTCATTCAGGGAAATATGCTCCACGATGTTGAGTAGGAAGGAGGTTTTACCCATGGAGGGACGGGCGGCGATGATGAACATGTCCCCCGGCTTGAGGCCATTGCTCTTTTTGTCCAGTTCTTCAAATCCCGTGGTCAGACCCTGGATCTGTCCCTTGCTGGCAATGAATTTTTCAAAGTTGGTGACGGCCTGCTTGAGGATGTTCGCCAGGCTTTGCTCATCCTTGGCGCTGTTGTACCGTTCCCGTATCTGGAAGATGTGCGTTTCCACGGAGTCCAGCAGTTCCGCCACGTCATCCGGGTTGTCAAAGGCCTGTGTGGTGGACTGGGTGGCGATGTCAATGATGGAGCGCAGGATGAATTTATCCTTCAGGACGTTGAGGTAGTGCTCAAAGTAGGCTCCGGTGGTGGTGAAGGTGTAGATTTCCGCCAGTCCCGCGCTTCCGCCCACGGCTTCCAGCTGGTGCATGTCTTCCAGCGCCTGGGTGATGGAAACGATGTCGATGGGTTCGTTTTTATTGTAGCGGCTCTGAAAGAGGCGCCAGAGTAGCTTGTGGGCAGGCAGGTAGAAGTAGTCTTCCGTCATGCCGATGGTAACGCACTGCCCCACGTAGGTGGCGGGGTCCATGGCCATGAGGGCCAGCACGCCTTTTTCCGGACCGGGAGCCTGCGGAATGTCCCGGAGGTTCAGGACCGGGGCTTTGCGGGGAGCCTTGGTCAGTTCCAGTGGGGAGGATGAAGTTGTTTCCGTAGTGTCCATGATGCGGCGGCGGGATGGGTGGCATCCGGCGGAAAAGGAATAGCACAACCGGGGGCGCCGGGCAAAATAAATACTGTCCGCAGTTCAGGAAATTCGAGGAAAGGCCTAGGCGCGGCAGGTGGAAGAGTCTCCGTTGTTTTCCTGTTCCCTCCTCAGTCTCAACTGGCCGCAGGCAGCGTTGATGTCATGGCCTTTTTCATACCGCATGGTGACGGGGATGCGCGCCTTGTGGACGGCGTCCCGGAACGCGCGGCAACGTCCCTCCGCGGGGCGTTCCCAGGGAAGTCCTTTCACGGTGTTGTACGGAATGAGGTTGACCTTGGCATGCAGTTGTTTGGCGATCCGGACAAGGTGGGACGCATCCTTCAGGGAGTCGTTCACATCCTTGATGAGGATGTATTCCAGCGTAGGCATCTGGTTTCTGTCCCGCCCCCATTCCTCCAGGGCGGGAATGAGCTGGGAAAGGGGCCATTTTTTGTTGACCGGCATGATCTGGTCCCGTACCTCGTCCGTGGCTCCGTGCAGGGAGACGGCCAGGCGGATTTGCTTGGGATAGGCGGCCAGTTTTTTCAGGCCGGGAACAAATCCCGAGGTGGAGATGGTAATGTGGCGGGCGCCTATTTCCAGCCCCCGGTGGGAGGTGATGATTTCCAAGGCGTCCAGCAGATTGTCAATGTTGGAGAGCGGTTCCCCCATGCCCATGAAGACGAGGTTGTTGACCCGTTTTCCGGCGATGGATTCCGCAGAAAGGATTTGTCCGATGATTTCCCCCGTGGTGAGGTTGCGCTTGAGCCCCAGCAGGCCAGAGGCGCAGAATTTGCAGCCGAAGGCGCAGCCTACCTGGGAGGAGACGCACAGGGTGATGCGGTCCGCCTGCTCCCCGTCTTCCGCAGCGGCGGCGGGAATGATGACGGATTCCACCAGGCTGCCGTCTTCCATCCTGGTGAGGAATTTCCGTGTGGTGTCCGCAGAGCCGTGGACTTCCACGATTTCAGGCGCGTGGAAGCGGAAGTTTTCCGCCAGCAGGGTCCTGAGCGTCGGGGAAAGGTTGGTCATGGCGTCAAAGGAGGTGACGCGCTTGCGCCAGACCCAGTCCATGATCTGCTGGACGCGGAATTTGGTGTGGCCGTGCTCCGTCAGGAAGGCGAGCAGTTTTTCCTCCGTCTGGGCGGTGATGAGGGGAAGCGGGGGCATGGAAGCGGAAAGGCCCGTTACAGCAGGGAGTCTACGTAGCGGTCCCGGTTGAAGGGTTCAAAGTCTTCGGCGCCTTCTCCCGTCCCCAGGAAGGCCGGGGAGATGTGCATTTCATCCATGATGGCTACGGCCACGCCGCCTTTTCCGGAGCCGTCCATCTTGGTGATGATGACGGAGTCCAGAGGAGTGGCCTTGTGGAATTCCCTGGCCTGCGCCAGAGCGTTCGCGCCCGTGGTGGCGTCCACCACCAGCAGGGTGCGGTGGGGGGAGGATGCGTCCTGCTTGGCAAGGGTGCGGCGGATTTTGGAGAGTTCCTCCATGAGGTTGTGGCGCGTGTGGAGACGTCCCGCGGTGTCGCAGATGAGGTACTGGAAGCCTTCCCGGAGCGCCTGCGTGTGGGCTTCATAGCAGACGGAGGCGGGGTCCTGGTTGTGGGCTCCCTTATAGATGGGAATGTTCAGCTTGTCCGCCCAGCTCTGGAGCTGTTCCACGGCGGCGGCGCGGAAGGTGTCCGCAGCGGCCAGGAGAACGCGGGAGCCCTGTTTTTGCAGCAGGTGGGCCAGTTTGGCGGCAGAGGTGGTTTTTCCCGTGCCGTTGACGCCTACCACCAGGATGACCAGCGGCCTGCCTTCCGGAGGGGCGGGCAGGGACGGCGCGGTGGACGGAAAGGCTTGGCGGAGGACTTCGCGGGTGGCTTCCACCAGGTTTTCCGCATCCAGGCCCTTGCTTTCCCTCAGTTGGTCCGCAATGTTCATGGCGCGCCTGATGCCGATGTCCGCAGTGACCAGGTCCGCTTCCAGTTCGTCCCAGTCTATTTTGGCGCCGCGTGAGAATTTGGTGAAGAGTTTTTTGAAGAATCCAGCCATGGTGCAGGGTGTGGGTTACGCCGGGCGTTCCGTTTTTGAGATGCCGGCCAGCACGCCGTTAATAAAACGGGTGGCTTCCGCGGAGGAGAAGCGCTCCGCCAGACGGATGGCTTCCGAGATGACGATCGGGGCCGGAAGGTCTTTGCGGTGCAGGAGTTCATAGGCTCCCAGGCGCAGGATGGCGCGGTCAATGGCGCTGACGCGCTCCGGGGAGTAGTTTTCCAGCGTGGCGTTGATGGCGGCGTCCAGTTCGTCCCGGCGGCGCAGGATTTCTTCTCCCAGGGTTTTGGATTCACGGTAGAGCTCGTCCGCATCCTGTCCGGCTTCTACCACCTTTTTCATTTCCGCCAGGGAGGGGCGGCCGTCCGGGTGGATGAGGCAGTTGATGCGGTCGTTGATTTCCTGAAGCTTGTTGCAGGAGGAGATGAGGGGAGCCCAGATGCTGTTGTAGGCCGGGAAGTCCCTGAGGGCGTCCAGCAGGCGGCGGCGCATCTGCATCAGGGTGGTGTTGAGCTCCTGGGCGGCGTCACAGGCGGCGGAAAGCGTGCCCCTGTCATTGGAGGGGTCTTCATGCAGGGCCTTTTTCAGTTGGAGCAGGGAGGCGTTGAATTCCCCTTCCTTGACCAGCAGGTCCTGGAGCTGGTCGCGCACGGGCAGGGTGAGGGGGTCATGCTGAAGCTTGTCCGCCGTTTCCCGCGCACGGGTGACGAAGAGGCGCAGCTTGTCCGGATAATCCCTGGTGAGGTGGCCGGAAACGGCTTTGGCCCTGAGTTTGCAGTAGTCCCCCCGGAAGGGTTCCATCAGGATATCCCAGATGCCCTCGTCCTGTTCCTGCTCCGTTTCCGGAGCCTGGGAAGCGGCGTAGAGGTATTGGAGGGCGGCTTGTCTGATTTGATTGCGTGAGAGCATGGCGGTGGAGAAGGAGTGGAGAGGAATGGGGCTTATTGCCGGGAGAGGGAGTTGAGGAAGAGTTCCGCCATGCGGGCCGCGGTGCGGGCCGCTTCACGGCCCCGGTTGAGCTGGGAGGCGATGCAGCGGGCAAAGGCCTGCTTTTCATCATTCAGGAGCAGGACTTCATGAATGACGGGCGTGGTGAATTCCAGCGCCACCTGCATGAGGGCCTGCGTGATGGTGGAGCCGATGAGGTCCGCGTGGTCCGTGCTGCCGCGCAGGATGACTCCCAGCGCCACGACGGCGTCAGGGCGTTTTTCCGGAGAGCGGGAGAGGACGGATTTAATGGTCACCGGGATTTCAAAGGCGCCCGGAACGCGGATGATTTCCAGCCGCACCGCCGGAAGCACGGCTTCCAGTTCTTCCGAACAGTTGTCTACCAGGGCCTGGGTGTATTGCTCATTGTATTCCGAGGCGACGATGCAGATTTTGGCGCGCGTGCCCGTGGGGCGTTGGCGGGGAGGGAGTTCCGTGGACATGAAGAGAAGGGATGAGGGATAAGGTTACAGGATATGGCCCAGCTTGCATTTCTTGGTAGCCAGGTATTTGCTGTTTTGTTCGTTGGGGGGGATGATGAGGGGAACCTGTTCCGTGATTTTAATGCCGAAGCCTTCCAGACCCACGATTTTCCGGGGGTTGTTGGTCAGCAGGCGGAGCTGGTCCGCTCCCAGGTCATGCAGGATCTGGGCGCCGATGCCGTAGTCCCGGAGGTCGTCCGGATAGCCGAGCTTGAGGTTGGCTTCCACGGTGTCCAGCCCCTGTTCCTGGAGCTTGTAGGCATGGAGTTTTGCCGCCAGGCCGATGCCGCGGCCCTCCTGCCGGAGGTAGAGCAGCACGCCGCCTTCCTGCGCGATGCGGCGCATGGCGGTGTGGAGCTGGCTGCCGCAGTCGCAGCGGCGGGAGCCGAAGACGTCCCCCGTGAGGCATTCGCTGTGCACGCGGACCAGCGTGGGCTTGTCCGCGGAGATTTCCCCTTTTACCAGGGCCAGGTGAAGGGCCCCGTCCAGATGGGATTCGTAAAGATGGCAGATGAAGTCTCCGTAATCCGTGGGCATGTTGACAGTTTCCACCAGGCGGATCTGCTTTTCCTTCGCCCGGCGGTATTCGATGAGCTGCGCCACGGTGCAGGCCTTCAGCCCGTATTTTTTCTGGAACCCCCCCAGGTCGCCGGTCCTGGCCATGGTGCCGTCTTCCTTCATGATTTCACAGCACACCCCGGCAGGCTGGAGGCCCGCCATGCGCACGAGGTCGATGGTGGCTTCCGTGTGTCCGGCGCGGCGCAGCACCCCGCCGGGAACGGCGCGGAGCGGGAAGGTGTGACCGGGCTGCACGAAGTCGTTCACGGTGGCCCTGGGGTCCGCCAGCGTGCGGATGGTCAGGGAACGTTCCCCGGCGCTGATGCCCGTGGTGATGTCATGGGCCGCGTCCACGGAGACGGTGAAGGCGGTGGACATGTTTTCCCGGTTGACGGAGGTCATGAGCGGGAGCTGAAGAGCGTCCGCCCGTTCCGGGGAGAGCGGGGCGCAGACAAGGCCTCTGGCGTGGGTGACCATGAAGTTGATGGCTTCCGGAGTGGCGAACTCGGCGGCAATGATGAGGTCCGCTTCGTTTTCACGGCCGGGATCGTCCGTGACGATGATCATCCGTCCCTGCCGTATTTCTTCCACGGCTTCGTCAACGGTGCAGAATTGAAGTTGATTGTCCATATAGGGAAATGAATTGAAAGAAGGTTATTTTTGCTTCCTGGCCCAGGAGTCCTTGAGGGCCACGGTGCGGTTGAATACGGGGCGCTGGCCGGGCACGTGGTCCCTGCGGTCCGCTACAAAGTAGCCGAGGCGTTCAAACTGGCAGTGGAATTCCGGTTCCGCGGCGCCCAGGGAGGGTTCCAGCTTGGCGTTCGTGATGACGGTCAGGGAGCCGGGATTCATGACGGAGAGGAAGCCTTCTTCCGCCGCATCCGGGTTTTCCTCCGTAAAGAGGCGGTCGTAAATGCGGATTTCACCGTCCACGGCGTCCCGGGTGCTTACCCAGTGGATGGCGGCACGGCACTGGATTCCTTCCGGCGGATTGGAGCCGATGGTGCCGGGAATGTGTTCGCAGAGAATTTCCGTGATGTTGCCGTTCGCATCCTGCCTGTAGTCCGTGCAGGTGATGCAGTATCCGCCGCGGAGACGTACCGTGCGTCCCGGGGCCAGGCGGAAGTATTTTTTGGGCGCGTCCAGCATGAAGTCGTCCCGTTCAATCCAGACTTCCCGGGTGAGAGGGATCTGGCGGCTGCCTTCTTCCGGTTTTTCCGGGTTGTTCAGCACTTCCGCCATTTCCTCCGCGTCTTCCGGAAGGGTAGTGATGGTGACCTTGAGGGGATTGAGCACGGCCATGCGGCGCGGGGCATTGGCGTTCAGGTCTTCCCGGACGCTGTATTCAAGAAGGGCCACGTCCGTGAATCCGTTGAATTTGGTGATGCCTATGGTCTGGCAGAAGTTGCGGATGGCGGCTGGCGTGTAGCCGCGGCGGCGCATGCCGGAGACGGTGGGCATCCGGGGGTCGTCCCAGCCGGTGACGTGGCCTTCCTGCACCAGCTGAAGCAGCTTGCGCTTGCTCATCACGGTGTAGGTGAGGTTGAGCCGGGCGAATTCCGTCTGGCGCGGGCGCGCCGGCACGGGGCAGTTTTCAATCACCCAGTCGTACAGGGGACGGTGGTTTTCAAATTCCAGCGTGCAGAGGGAATGGGTGATGTGCTCGTAGGCGTCTTCCAGCGGGTGCGCAAAGTCGTACATGGGGTAGATGCACCAGGCATTGCCCGTGTTGTGGTGTTCCGCAAACATGATGCGGTACAGCACGGGGTCACGCATGTTCATGTTGCTGGACGCCATGTCTATTTTGGCGCGCAGGATGGCTTTTCCTTCCGGAATTTCCCCGTTTTTCATGGCCTGGAAGCGTGCCAGGTTTTCCTCCACGGAGCGGTTGCGGTAGGGGGATTCCTGCCCGGGCACGTTCACGTTGCCGCGCTGGGCGCGTATTTCCTCCACCGTCTGTTCGTCCACGTAGGCCAGTCCCTTGTTGATAAGGGCCACGGCGCATTCGTGGAAAAAGTCAAACATGTTGCTGGCAAAGAACAGGTTCTTCCCCCAGCCGAAGCCCAGCCAGCGGATGTCTTCCTGGATGCTGTCCACATACTCCTGGTCTTCCTTGCTGGGGTTGGTGTCGTCAAAGCGCAGATGGCAGCGCGCGCCCGGAAATTCCTGGGCGATACCGAAGTTGAGGCAGATGGATTTGGCATGTCCGATATGGAGGTAACCATTGGGTTCCGGGGGGAAGCGGGTTACCGGTGCCTGATGCTTGCCGGAGGCAAGGTCATCAGAAATCATATCGCGGATGAAATCTCGGCGTTCGGCAGGCTGCAATGACATGGCGAAAATTCTACTACCAAAATCCCTCTTCTGCAAGTGTGTTCATTCGGAATGACATGGGGTACAACGCGGCGATAAAAAGTGTTTTTTATCTTTTGCCGGAGGGTTCCGGTCATAAAATTTAAATAATTTCCATGCAGGTTTATTGGAGAAAGTATGTTTTTCGTGAAGAGGGGGTAAAAAATCCCCAGTCTTTTACTAGGGAAAGGCGTTGGTCCGGTCTGCCGAATGGTTGCAGGTTTTAGCGGAAAGGTTTGATGGTGTGGAAAATATTGTTTTTAAACGATCTGGACGGATTTAAAAAGGAAGGTGAAAACCGGATGACTGGGAGAAGGGAGAAAACTGTTGGAATGGAGTTTAATGGTGCATCCTTGAAAATTTATGCAGCATACCCGGCAAAAGGAAAGTTTGGAAGAGAGGTATTGCAAAAGAATCAAAAACGTGCATATTTGGCTCAGGTGAATCTGAATTGTCCACAGTGCAAACGACATATCAATGTTCCTTCCTCTGCGGAGGGCTCAATGGTGAATTGTAGCAAATGCGGCCATGAATTTCTTTGCGACAGGGAAAAACTGATTTCTAGGAAGCCTTTCGCCCGGGCGAAGAAGGCCATCTCCGTCAATACCCCCAAGGACCGGAGGGAAGCCATCCAGAGCGCCTTGATGGAGACCGGGCTGATTCAGTTGTTGTGCCTTTGCGCCTCCCTGGTCATTGCCGCCGGCTGCGTCTGGCTTTTTTACAATGCTTCTTCCGAGATGGACGGAACCTCCTTCCTCTCCATGCTGCAGCAGCCCCAGCAGAAGGCGTTCGCCCTGTTTTTCGCCTGTCTGGCCGGGGGGCTGATGGCGTGCGCCGGACGGAGGCACAAGATTGTTTTCATTCTGCTCGGCCTGCTGATCGCGGGGGGCATTGCGTCCCTGCCTTTTGTTTATCCGGTGAAGCTGAATCCCTCCCTGCTTGGTGGCAGGGAAAATACCTCCCAGCCTGAGGAGGAAGACGTCTCCGGCTTTACCAGCATGGGCTGGGAACAGGTTGCCGGTCCGGCCTCTTCCGTCCAGAATTATGGGGAAGGGGACTTGAAGCCCCTGTTCGCCGCCATTGACCTCAAGGAGGACCAGGGGGTGTTGGGCGTTTGGGTGGTCGGGGTGAATGCCGCCAACCGGGACATGGTGAAAGCGTATTTGAAGAGAATGACCCAGTCCGAGGACGAACCGATTTTTTACAACCGCAAGGGAACGGGTGGCGGCCTGTTCGTGATTACCCCCACTCCGATTACATTCAAGGAGTTTGTGGACGTGGCGTCCAAGATGGGGAAAGTGACTTTGCAGGACAAGGAACGCTTTTTTGTGGAAGTGATTCTGAACCGGGACAAATTTGAAGCCCGGCCCGCTTCCGCCGCGCTGCAGGATGAACGCCACCAGTATTTCGTGCTGGCTAACTTAAAGGAATTGTCCTGCCTGGACATCCGGCGCGTCATTGCCGCGGCCAAGCGTCTGGCGTCCGTAAAGCCTGACAGGATGCGCCCTGAGGTTTCCGCCAAGCTGGTGGAGCTTCTCCGGGAGCCGTGGGGCCGTGATGCGGAATATGTGACTGCTCTGGCTTCCGCCCTGGTGGTATGGGCCCGCCCGGAGGATGCGGAAGCCCAGCGTGTGGTTTATTATGTGGCTGAGGAGCTGAAAAAGGCGGATTGCGAGATTCCGGCCTCCCTGGTGAGGTTTTTGCTGCGCGGTCCGGAAAAGAAGAGTTTTGCGCTGCTTCTGGATGAATGGAAAAAGGACCCCCAGAAATGGGAGGAGGAGTGCAAGGCCGCAGGTCCCACGGGTGAAGCGGACATTATCCGCCTGATGAATGAGTCCGACGACTTTGTGCTGAAACGTTCCGCCGCACGCATCTTGGGAGAAATCGGTTCGGAAGCTTCCCTTTCCGCGCTCAAGGCATTCACCAGGGATACGGACAACGAATTGCGCCTGTGCGCGGAGTTGTCCGTAAACCTGATTGAAAAGCGGCTGGGGATAGATTCTTCCTCCCGGGCTCCCCACTAAGGTTGTCCTCTGCATTCGGAGGCCGTGGCGGCGTATGGTTCCATGCGTACTCCGCCCGGGGGATGGAACTGCTTTTTTTGGCGGTATCCGGGATGCGTAAGGAAGGTTTTTCTGTTCTTTCCCCATGAAGAAAGCAGAAAATGAGGGGAATTGCTTTAAAGAATCCTTTCTTCTTTAATGGCTCCCGTCCGTTTTCCCTGTGGCATTTCCATTATTTAAATGCATTTCAAGGGGGAGAAAGTTGTTTTTGTCCGGAAACGTCTCTTTTTTGGTTGCGGAGAAAAGCCAATTTACTAGAATGCAACGACCATGACAGACCAAGAAAACATGAAGGCCGCCGTTCCGGATGCGGCCAGGCGATACATGCGCTACCTCCTCATCATGGCCGGTTTGGGCGGCCTTCTTTATGGTGTGGACGTCGGCGTGATTGCCGCGGCGCTCCCCTACATTGAGCAGACGGCTGGTTTTAACCCCTCCCAGCTTTCCCAGGTAGTGGCGGCTGTGCTTTTCGGCAGCGTGCTTTCTTCCCTGTTTGCCGGGTATCTGGCGGACAAGATGGGACGCAAGGCGCTGATTACTGTAGCTGCCGCCCTGTTCACGGTGAGTATTCCCGTGATCTGCCTGTCCCAGGAAGTGTTCGGCATCATGCTGCTGGGCCGTATTCTCCAGGGTGCCAGCGCCGGTATTGTGGGCGTGGTGGTTCCTCTGTATCTGGCTGAATGTTTGAGCGCGGAGTCCCGCGGCAAAGGGACCGGGATGTTCCAGTTCCTGCTGACGGTGGGTCTGGTATTCGCTGCCGTGGTGGGTCTGCTTGCCGCCAGTTATGTGGGCGGCGTGGAAAATTCCGGAGCCAGCGAAGAAACGCTTACTTCCACCAAGATTATGGCATGGCAGGCCATTTTCTGGGTTTGCGCCGTTCCTGGCCTTTTCCTGTTCTTCGGTTCTTTCCGTTTGAGCGAATCCCCCCGCTATCTGTTCCGCCGCGGCCGCAAGGATGAAGCCATGGCCGTGCTGGTGCGCAGTTACGGAGAAGTGCGCGCCAAGGAAGTGTTTGATGAAATGGTCCACATTGAAGAGGAAGAGAAGCAGAAGGCCGAGGAGCTCAAGAAGCAGAGCTCTTCCGGTGAATCCCTTCTTCAGCGCAAGTATGTTTATCCCTTTGTTCTGGCGGTGCTCGTCCTGGCGTTTACGCAGGCTACAGGTATTAACTCCGTGCTGAATTACTCCGTGAAGGTATTCCAGCAGGCGGGCCTGGAAGGCACCACCGCCAACTGGGCGGACTTCACCATCAAGGTGGTGAACTGCTTGATGACCATCGTCGCCATGGTCCTGGTGGACCGCAAGGGCCGCAAGTTCCTGCTCAAGATCGGCACCGCCGGCATTGTGGTGGGCCTGCTCGGCACCGGCTTCCTGTTCAATAATGTGGAAAAAGCCCGCAAGGACGTGACCACAGACGTGGCCGCCCTGTTGACCGCCCAGAATCCTTCCGTTCAGAAGGAGTTTGAACAGGGCAAGGACGTAGGCTCCATCCGCACGCTGCAATTGGAACGCACGCCTGATTCCCCCTTCGTCAAGGACCTGCTTGCCAAGAACGGCATGGGTGACAAGGATATCAACAAGATGCAGCTCATCATCACCTATGACCAGCCGGAAGCCAACCCCGCCTGGTACCAGTTCCTGATGGGCTCCTCCACCCAGCTTTCCGTGGTGGAATTTGCCGAGCTGACCAAGGACCCTAAGGACATTAAGAAGGAAGAGGACAAGGCTTCCCTGGCCGTGATCAAGGCCGTCCCGGATTCTACCAACAAAATGGTGGTGAATGGCAAGGACGGCTATGCCATGAAACCCGTCTCCATCCTGAAGGCGGAGCTGGGCGAAAAGCCGGATGCAGCCATGGGCTGGGGCGTGACCGCGTTCTTCATCATCTTCATCGCGTTTTATGCCACGGGTCCGGGCGTGTGCGTCTGGCTGGCTCTGTCTGAGCTGATGCCCGCCCGCATCCGTTCCAACGGCATGGCGATTGCGCTGCTGATCAACCAGCTCGTTTCCACGATCATCGCCGGTTCCTTCCTCCCGTGGGTGGGGAGTTGCGGCTACTCCGGCGTATTCTTCACGCTGGGCGGCATTACGGTGCTGTACTTCATTACGGTGACCTTCTTCCTGCCTGAAACCAAGGGACGCTCCCTGGAAGAAATTGAAGGCTACTTCACTACAGGCAAAATGCCGGAAGATCTTACGCTGATCGGTGAAGGCATTGAAGCGGAGGAATAACATTTTCCCTATGTTTTTCAAAGCCGCCTCCTATGCCGGGGGCGGCTTTTTCATGCCCGGGAGAGATGTTGCGTTTCCTTCTCCGTTCCGGTACAGCCGCATCCGTATTCTCCGGCACGTTTTCAGCGACCCCTATTGACGGAGGGAACGGAAAGATTCCTTTTCCGGGGACCAAGGGGAGAAAAGACGGCGGAGAAGGCCGCGAAAACAAGTTAAGGGGAACTGTCCGCCTTTTTCTGTCTGGCCTGCCAGTTTTTAATGGCTGCCGCAATGGGGGGATAACCGTTCTTCATGTGGAAGTCATAGGCGGTCTGGCCGTCATCGTTGCGGAGGGCCGGATTGGCTCCGTTGTCCATGAGGAAGACGGCCACCTCCGGAGAGTTGCAGACCATCAGCGGCGTCAGGCCGTCCACGTCCGGCTGGTTGGGGTCCGCTCCCGCCTTGATGAGAAGTTCAATCAGGGGGATAAGCCGTTCCGCCGGCTTTTCCTTGGTGCAGACCAGGTGCAGGGGGGACTGCTTGCTTTCAAAAAAACGTTCGTTGACGTCGAATCCGGCTTTGATGAGGCGTTCGTAAATGGCCCGGGAAAGGCTGAGGAAGCCCACGCCGCGCGCCTGGGCGTTCAGCCTGCGCTTGAGGTCCGGAGGACCCGCGTCCAGCAGGGCCAGGGCTATTTTTTCCTGCCCGGGGTCGGAATCATTGAGGGCGGCAGAGTACATGAATGGAGTGACTCCCCATGGTCCCGGCTGGTCCGGGTTGGCCCCGTGTTTGAGCAGGGCCTGCACCAGCGGCAGCCTGTCTTCCGCCGTGCAGTTCATGTAAAGGCCTGACAGGCACGCCCAGGTGAGGGGGGTATCCCCCGGCTCCTTGGTGCCGTCATGCATGAAGATGGATTGCGCATTGACGGGGGCCCCGGCTTCTATCATCCGGATGGCCAATGGGTTCAATCCCAGGGCAATGCAGAGGTGCAGCGGGGTGTTTCCGTCCGGAGCCTGAAGCAGGAGGTTGCCCGTCTGCCGGAATTGCTCCAGCATCTGGTAGCAGTGGAGGATGGAGTGGAATTCTTCCTGCGCCTCCCCCGGGTACATGATCTCCAGGGGCCAGGAATCATGCAGGAAGCGGAGGGTGAGGCCCAGCAGGCTTTCACTCCCCGTTCTGATTTCCTGTTTTTCAGCCTCCGTAAGCTGGATGGTCCTTTCCTCCGCAGCCGCCAGGGGGGCGGCGGCGATGGCCGCTGCGGGTACAAGCAGCATGGACCCCGTCATTTGTCTCATGGCATCCTTATAGGGCAAGGAAAGTAGCCTGTCACTTCAAATCAGGGGCATTACCCCAGTTTGGAGAGGCTGGTATGAACGGCTTCCACGGTACGGTCAATGTCTTCTTCCGTATGGGCTGTGGAGATGAAACCCGTTTCATACGGAGAGGGGGCGAAGTAGACGCCCTGCTCCAGCATGTTCCAGAAGAAGGGCTTGAAGAGCTCCTTGGAGGCCTTTTGCGCGGTGTCCAGGTCATAGACTTCCTCCTCCGTGAAGAAGAGGCAGAACATGGAGCCCGCACGGTGGAAGGTGTAGTTTTTCCCGTGCTTCCGGAGGGCCTCCCGGATGCCGTCCTCCAGGCGTGCGCCGAGCTGTTCCAGGCGGTCATAGGCATTTCCGTTCAGGAGTTCCCGGAGCTGGGCCAGGCCCGCCGCCATGGCGACCGGGTTGCCGGAGAGGGTGCCCGCCTGATAGACGGGGCCGAGCGGAGAGAGGCAGTCCATGATTTCCGCCCTGCCGCCAAAGGCCCCCACGGGAAGGCCGCCGCCGATGACCTTCCCCATGCAGGTGAGGTCCGGCGTGATTCCGTAAAGCTGCTGCACGCCGCCGGGCGCGACGCGGAAGCCCGTCATGACTTCATCAAAGATGAGCAGGGAGTCGTATTGGAGGGTAATTTCCCGCAGGAAATGGAGAAAGTCGTTCTGCGGGAAGTAAAGCCCGGCGTTGGCCGGAAAGGGTTCCAGGATGACGGCGGCAATGTCGTCCCCATGGAGTTCAAAGGCTTTTTTCACTGCTTCCCGGTCGTTATAGGGGACCGTGATGGTGAGCTGGGTCATTTCCCTGGGCACGCCCGCGCTGTCCGGTTCCCCGAAGGTGAGCGCGCCGGAGCCCGCTGCCACCAGCAGGGAATCCACATGGCCGTGGTAGCAGCCGATGAATTTAATGATGTTGCGGCGTCCGGTGTAGCCGCGCGCCAGCCTGATGGCGGACATGGTGGCTTCCGTGCCGGAGTTCACCATGCGCACTTTTTCCACGGAGGGCACCATGCCCGTGATCATTTCCGCCATGTCCACTTCCGCCGGAGCGGGAATGCCGTAGCCCAGCCCCCTGTCCACGGCGGCATGGACGGCGTCCATGACGGGTTGCGGAGCGTGGCCGAGAATGGCCGGTCCCCATGTGCCGATGTAGTCAATGAGCTGGCGTCCGTCCGCGTCCGTGATGTAGGCGCCCCTGGCGGACTGGACGAAGAAGGGGTCGCCGTCCACATTGCGGAAGGCGCGGACGGGGGAGTTGACGCCGCCGGGGATGACGGCGCGCGCGCGGGAGAAGAGCTGGGCGGATTGATTCATGTGCGTAGGGAAGCAAAAAGGGCAAACCTTGAGAAAGGGTTGCCCTTTTTGAAATGGGTTCTATTCCCGAACCAATACTGATTTAAGCTTCAGGAGCGGAAACGGGAGTTTCAGTGGTTTCGGGAGCGGCTTCTTCGCTCCTGTTGCTGTAACGCCACTTTACTTTGTTGCGCTTGCTGGCGGAACGGGCCTTGCGGCGGCGTTCATCCATCGGGGTTTCAAAGGCGCGGCGGCGGCGCATTTCGTCCAGAATGCCTTCAACATCCAGCTTGGTTTTAAGGCGCTTAAGAGCGCGGTCGATAGGTTCACCTTTTCTTACGGTAACTTCACGCATGATTTGTTTTCCTTTTTCTATTCGTCCGGGAACGGGAGACAATACGTAGTGCTTTCCTGCTTACAGGTCAAGATTTTTATCATGGCTGACCCATTTTTTACCCCTGAAATAAGGGTTCCGGCGTCCCTGACAGGCAGGAATGCTCGCATGGTCCGGTTTTCCGGCCCCGGAGTGGGCTTCAACTGTCCTTGCGTTGGGGCGGGGGGCGTGATAGAAAAGAGCATCTCCCATGAACCGGCTGCATACATTGATTGACGGATTTCCCCGGGTGCGGATTCTCTGCATCGGGGACGTAATGCTGGACAAATTCCTGTACGGCAGCGTCAGCCGGATTTCCCCGGAGGCTCCGGTCCCCATCATGAAGATGGACCGGGAAACGCGCATGCTGGGCGGTGCGGGCAACGTGGTGCGCAATTTGTGCGCGCTGGGGTGCGGCACCACCTTCATCAGCGTGGTGGGCAATGACGGCCATGGACGGCAGGTGAGGCGTTTTCTGGAAGAAACGTGCTGTGTCCCGGAACTGGTGGAGTGCGAAGGGTATGAGACCACCGTGAAGATCCGTTTTGTGGCGGGCAGGCACCATTTGCTGAGGGCGGACCAGGAGCAGCCGCTGAGAATGGTTCCGGAGCTGGCCTCCCGGTTTCTGGAACGGGTGGACGCCTGTCTGCCGGAAGCGGACCTCATTCTTTTGTCCGACTACGGAAAGGGCCTGTTTGACGGGGAAACCACTCCCGCCGTGATCGCCCGGTGCCGGGCGGCGGGCAAGTCCGTGATCGTGGACCCGAAAGGGGCGGATTATTCCCGCTACAGGGGAGCCACGCTGGTAAAGCCGAATATGAAGGAGTTCCAGGAAGCTACGGGCGTGACGCTGAATCCTTCCGTGCCGGGCTGGGAACACGCGGCCGTGGAAGGGGCGCGGCGGCTGTTCACGGAGTTCGGCATTGAGAACCTGCTCGTTACCCTGAGCGAGCATGGCATGATTTTTATTCCTTCCGCCAATCCATCCGATTTTGTCTGCATCCCCACGGAGGCGCGGGAGGTGTTTGACGTGTCCGGCGCGGGGGATACCTCCCTGGCCAGCCTGGGCGCGGCCCTGGCCGCCGGGGCCACGGTGCCGGAGGCGCTGGCGGTGTCCAACGTAGCCGCCGGAATCGTGGTGGGCAAGTTTGGAACGGCCAGCGTGACCGGAGCGGAGCTGAAGAAGGCGCTGGAGGAGAAAGCCCGGAAGGACTCCTCCTGGCACCATCGGAACAATATCCTGACGCCGGAAGCCGCCGCGGAGTTGGCGGACCGCTTCCGCCGGGAGAAGAAGGTGGTGGGGTTCACGAACGGCTGTTTTGATTTGCTGCATCTGGGGCACCTGCATTCCTTCATGAAGGCGCGGGAAGCGTGTGACGTGCTTTTTGTGGGGCTGAATACGGATGCCTCCATCAAGCGTCTGAAGGGGGAGGACAGGCCCGTCAATAACGAGGAGATGCGTTCCCTGCTTCTGGCTTCCCTGGATTTCATTGATTACGTGGTGCCGTTTGATGAGGATACGGCCCTGCCGCTGATCGAGAAGCTGCGTCCGGACGTGATCGCCAAGGAGGGCTACCCGCTGGAACGCTGGCCGGAGGGGCAGTACGTCAAATCTTACGGGGGACAGGCCCTGGAGCTGCCCCGTCTGGAGGGATTTTCCTCCACCAATATTATCAACCGCATGAAGAACAGTCCGGAATGAGCGAGTACATCAGGAATCAGATTTTAGGGATAGCGGATAATTTCAAGGCCCTGGCCGCCATGGCCGGGGAAATTGAACAGGTAGCCCGCGTCTGCACGGATACCCTCAGGGCCGGGAACAAGATCATGTTCTGCGGCAATGGCGGTTCCGCCGCGGATTCCCAGCACCTGGCCGCCGAACTGGTGGGCCGCTACAAGCTGAACCGGCCCGCCATGAATGCACTGGCCCTGACGGTGGATACCTCCATCCTGACCGCCGTGGGGAATGACTACGGGTATGAAACCGTATTTTCCAGGCAGCTGGAAGGGGTGGGGCGCCCGGGGGATCTGCTGGTGGGGCTTTCCACGAGCGGCAACAGCCGGAACATTGTCCTGGCGATGGAGCTGGCGTGCCGGATGGGCGTCCGGACCGTGGCCCTGACGGGCCAGGGCGGGGGGGAGATGAAGGCCTGCGCGGATTTCTGCATTGCCGTTCCCTCTCATGCCACGAACAACATTCAGGAGATGCACATTGCCGTGGGCCATCTGGTCTGTGAGCTGGTGGAACAGGAAATGTATGGCGCGTAAAGCTTTGTTTCTGGACCGGGACGGCGTGGTGAACGTGGATACCGGATACGTGCACCGCAGGGAGGATTTTCATCTGGTGCCCGGCATTCTGGAACTTTGCTGCCAGGCGAAGGCCAAGGGATATCTGGTCATTGTGGTCACCAACCAGTCCGGCATAGGCCGCGGCATGTTTACGGAAGAGGATTTCATACAGCTGACGGATTACATGAAGGGCGTGTTCAGCGCCGCCGGGGCAGAGATTGCGGACGTATTCCACTGTCCCGGCGTGGACGACGCGCATCCTGACCGGAAGCCGAACCCGGGTCTGTTTTTGAAAGCCGCCGCCGTGCATAGGCTGGATATGGCGTCCTGCGTGTCCGTGGGCGACCGGGAGCGGGACATTCAGGCGGCCATTTCCGCCGGAGTGGGCCGGAATTTCCTGTTTTCTCCGGAAAAAGATGTTCCGACTCGTGGCACCGCTTGTGTCAAGACCCTGCATGCAGTGGCGGCGTGTCTGTAGGCCGGGACCGGCTGTCCCGGAAACGGCGGTTAAAGCACGGTTTTTTCATGATTTCCCGTTCATTGATTCCCATGGAACCCTGCCAGTGCTCCCCCTCTTGAAAGGAGGCTTTACATGGGGCGGACTTTGGATATAGATCAAACAGGATGAAAACCTTACTACCCATCTTTTCCCTTGTGTTATGTTCCGGCCTGTGCGCCGTGGTCCAGGCCGCAGATGCGGAGGTCCCCCAGCGGCTGGAAAAAAGAGAGGCCCGCGCCCGCATCACCTATGAGGGAGGGGACGGCTCCAGTTTTGAAAAGGCAGTCGTGATCGTCGGCGCCAGGGATTCCATGGATGGAGTTCCCGCGGAAAGGAAATGGCTTGAGAAAAAGTACAGGAATGATGAAAAGCTCAAGCAGGGACTCATGAAGCATGAAGGCAAGTATTATGATGTGATCACGATCAAGACAAAAAAAGGCGGGGAAGTGGTGGTTTATTTTGATATTTCCGGGTTCTTCGGCAAAAATTAAAGAGGGAAATCCTTGTTTTCCCCGCCCCTGGAATGGAATTTTCCTGCGGCGGGTTTTTGTTGTCCGGAACGGGAGACGGCATGAGGAACGCGGCAGAATATCCGGAGCTGTCCGGGAGAGCCGTCCCCTGTACCGGGGCGAAGTAATTTGACATACGGGAATCGCCCTGTTAGAAGTGGAGCGATTCGTCCGTAGTTTCGTGGACTTGTCCTGTACAGGCTTTTTACTTTTGCACATATGAACCTGATTTCTCTCCGATCCATGGCGGCCGTCACGGCGCTGGGGGCCAGCCTGGCCCTTCCGGTGTTGGCCCAGTCTTCTTCCCCTGCCTCTTCTACCGCACCTGCGGCCTCACGCGCCAAAAAGACGGCAAAATTGCCGGTGTACCCCATCCCGCAGAAGATGACGCGCAGCGGCGGTTCCGTGGCGGTTCCGGCCCTGAAGCTGTCCGGGGTGCGGGATGAGCCTACCGTGAACGCGCTGAAGAGCATGTTCTCCATTGCCCCCAACGGGCTGCCCGTGCAGATGTCCATCATCAAGGGGGGGAAGAAGAGCGCCGGAAATATTCCGCAGAAGGCCGGGGCCTATTCCCTGAGCGTGACGCCCCAGGGCATCCGGATGACGGGGTATGATGACCAGGGCCTGTTTTACGCGGCCCAGACGCTGCTCCAGCTTGCGGAGAAAAGCGCTTCCGGCGTGACGGTTCCAGTGGTGGAGGTGCTGGACTGGCCGGATGTGCCTTTCCGCGGCACCATTGAAGGTTTTTACGGTCTGCCCTGGGGGCAGGAGGGACGCATCAGCCAGTTCAAGTTTTACGGGAAGTACAAGATGAATACGTACATCTACGGCCCGAAGGACGACGTATTCCACGGTTTTTCCAAGCGCTGGCGGGAGCCGTATCCCGCGGATATGGCCAAGGACCTGAAAGAGCTGGTGAAGATCGCCAAGCAGAACAAGGTGAACTTTGTCTGGGCCGTGCACCCGGGCGCGGATATCCACTGGGGCGAGGCGGACCGGAAGGCGGCCGTGAAGAAGTTTGAAATGATGTATGATCTGGGGTTCCGTTCTTTTGCCGTGTTTTTTGACGACATCGGCGGGGAGGGCGCCAAGCCGGAAGGCCAGGTGGAATTCCTGAATTATCTGAACAAGGAGTTTATCCACAAGAAGCCGGACGTGACTCCCCTGATTGTGTGCCCCACGGCGTATTCCGGAGGCGGGGGCCGTTACCATGAGGTGATGGGGGAACATCTGGACAAGGACATCGGCATCATGTGGACCGGTTCAGGCATCGTGAGCGACATCAAGACCCCGGCCCTGAAGGGAATCAACAAGTACCTGCAAAGGCCCGCGTTCATCTGGTGGAATTTCCCGGTGACGGATTACGTGCGCCACGCCCTGTTCCTGGGGCGCACGTATGGCGTGGATGAGGATGCCATGCCGTTCATGCAGGGGTTCGCTTCCAACCCGATGGACAAGCCGGAAGCGTCCAAGATTTCCCTGTTCAGCATAGCGAACATGACCTGGAACGCCAAGGCGTATGATTCGGACAAGACGTGGAAGGACAGCATCCGCATCCTGTTCCCCGGCTGCGCTTCCGCCATGCAGACGTTTGCCAACCACAACAGCGACGGGGGGCCGAGCGGGCACAATTACCGCAAGGAGGAATCCGTGGAGATCGCTCCCGTGGTGGAAGAGGTGCTGGAATTGTGCCGCCGCGGCGGCAAGGTCGCCGAGAGCAAGGCGTTTGACCGCCTGAAGGAGGAGTTTGCCAGGATGGCCCAGGCTCCGGACATGATCCGGGCCAAGGCGAACAATCCCGCCTTCATCGCGGAAGTGGAGCCGTGGCTCATTCAGTTCGAGTCCCTGGGGAAAGCCGGAATGAACAGCATGCAGATGATTGAGGCCACGGAGGCGGGAAATACTTCCGGCGCGCTGAATTACGCCATGGAGGCCGCGTGCCTGCTGGCCGAGATGCAGCGCTACAGCAAGGAGATCAGCAAGGCCATCAACAAGCACGTGACGGAGGTGACCAAAAAGAGCTCCCAGTGGCAGACCGCCGTGAAGCCGTCCGAACTGGTGATGGCACCCGCCGTGCGGGAACTGCTGGACATGGGGTCCACCCCTGTGCTTTCCCGCGTGAGCGGGCAGACCGTGGGCCGTGTGAAGCCGTACGTTTCCACCAAGGCCAAGGGAGGGATTGAGAAGATGCTGGATGACGATCCCGAGTCTTACTATTACTGCAAGGAAGTTCAGAAGAAGGGTGACTTTTTTGGCGTGGACCTGGGCGTTCCGCGGGAGATCCGCAACGTTTCCATCGTGATGGGCCGCAATGATTCCGACAAGGATGCCGTGAACAGGGGCCAGCTGGAGGTGTCCATGGACGGGCAGTCCTGGTCCCCCCTGATGCCGGAGTCCTCCGGGGTGCGGGTGCAGTACGAGGGCCGCGGCAAGAAAGGCCGCTTTGTGCGCTACCGCGCTACGGTGCAGGGCGTCCCCGGAGGAAAGGCTGATGTGTGGACAGCCATCCGTGATTTCAAGGTGAATGCCCCCGCCGCGCCCTCCGTGCTGACGGACGCCCCGGCATTCAAGACCGCCTTGGTTGAAGCCGGAGAGAAGGATATTTCCCTCAAGCGCATCATGGAGGTGCATCCCCTCCCGCCGAAGAAGTCCCTGGGCCTTCAGATTCCCGCCGGAGCGTCCGTGGAATCCGCGACGGTCAATGTGAAGACGCCGGACATGAAGTGGGCCAAACTGTACATTTCCATGGATGGGAAGGCCTGGACGGAGATTCCGCTGAAGGCGGACGGTTCCGCAGAGATCGGCGGCGTGATCAAAGGAATTCGGCTGGTGAACGCCGGGTCTTCCCCGCAGGAGGTGACCCTGGAAGAGTTCAGGCTGAATCTCGCCAACAAGGGCGGCAAGTCCGCGGACAACGGAGCGGCGGGGGATTTCAACCTGGCTACGTTCCTTCCGGTGGAATTGTCTCCGGAAAAGGTGGAGATACCCTGTGACTCTCCGCGCGCGAACTCCGCCATCGTCCTGTCGGACGGGAAGGAAGCGTCCGTGCTGGCCTGCGGGGCCGACGGACGCTGGGTCCCCGTGGGCAATCTTGTCAAAGGGAAGAAGGTGAACACGTTCAGCCTGAAGTCCGTCAAGAAGCCGGTGAAGGCCCTGGGCCTGACCGGCAAGAAGGGGAGTTCCGTCAATATCTTTGAAGTGATCTGGAAGTAACGGATTGCGGACGGGATGCCGGATGAGGCCGTCTTCCGCGGGATGATGCCCGTCGGCGCCGGGGCGGCTGTTTCCTTCGTGGAATGGCCGCTCCATCCTTTTTCATGGGCGTCAGGAGGCGCGTTTTTCCGCCAGGTGCATGCCGCCCAGGACAAGGGCAATGATCACGAGTGGCCCCAGGATGTCCCCATACCCCACCATGCCCGTGTTGACGGGCGCCAGGCACAGCAGGAACCACCAGGCCAGAGCCAGCAGGCGCAGCAGGGGAAAAGCTCCCTTGCCGGAGAGGAAGACGTAAATAATAAGGGCCCAGAGCCGGGAGAAACGCGGCAATGTGACCAGCCATTCCCGGTGGTCCGTTCCAGGCCAGACAAGCGTGCCGTAAGAGCCGGAGGCCGGGAGGTCCCCCCACATGGTTTCCGCGGGGAGCGCCAGGTTCATCAGCAGGTTCAGGAGCACCCCCGCATAAACAACGGTCATCAGGGCCCTCCACTGGGCGGCCGTACGCACGGCCAGGAAGAGGAACGCGGGAACCAGCAGGAAGGGGGTGAGTTCCAGCACGCCCATCCAGGCGGGAAGAAGGGTCCCCACCTCCGCCTGGCGGGAAGCTCCCTGGGGGATGGCGGAGAGGACGGCCCAATACAGGAGCAGCAGGAGGATGCAGCGGTACCTGACGGCGCGGGGCACCGGGCGCTCCTCATCCGGAGGAAGGCCCAGCCATGCTCCGGGGTACGGCTGATGGATATGATACGGCATGGCGGGGAAGGCGGCGCCTTGTTGTAACGGGAACGTGAGGGTTTGTCAATAAAGCCCGGTTCCGGTCCGGAATGCGGGATTGTTTTTCAACAAAATGGGCATTCCTGCTGTCCACATTGTGACAAAGTTGTTGCCAGCGGATTCTTGCCGCCGGCTGTTCATTCTGCTAGTCGGTGCCTGAAAGGGCGCGGAAGACGGCTGTGCCCAGTAACCTGTTCCTTTTGTTCATGTCCCATCCCAGATTCCTGAAGATTGTACCGGCTCTGTTTTTCTGCCTAATGGCTGTTTCCTGCGGAGACAGGAAGAAGGAGGACCCGAATGTCATTGAATTGAACTTCGGCCATTTCCCGAACGTGACGCACGTGCAGGGGCTGGTGGCGCACCATTTTTCACGGGAAGGAAAGGGATGGTTTGAGGAACGCCTGAAGGAGGCCACCGGGAAGGACGTCAGGATCAACTGGTATGTGTATAACGCGGGCCCCAGCGCCATGGAGGCTGTGTTCGCGCGGTCCATTGAGCTGGCTTACGTAGGCCCCAGCCCGGCCATCAACGCGTTTGTGCGTTCCCGCGGGGAGGATATCCGGATGATCGCCGGAGCGGTGGAGGGGGGCGCCGCCCTGGTGGTCCCGAAGGATTCCACGCTGAAGGAGCCTGCTGATTTCCGCGGCAAGGTGATTGCCACACCCCAGCTTGGCAACACGCAGGACGTTTCCGCCCGCGCCTGGTTTTCCCGCGGCGGACTGCACGTAACGCAGCGCGGCGGGGACGTGACGATTCTGCCCACTCCCAATCCGGAGCAGTTGAGCCTGTTCCGCCAGGGCAGGCTGGACGGCGTATGGACGGTGGAGCCGTGGGTGAGCCGCCTGGTGATGACGGCGGGCGGGAAGGTGCTGGTGGATGAGAAGGACTCCATGGCCACCGTGCTGGTGTGCGGGGCGGAGTTCCTCAAGGAAAAGCCGGAGGTGGTGAAGGCGCTGGTGCAGGCGCATGAGGAGCTGAACGAATGGATACGCCGGAATCCGGAGGAGGCCCAGGCGATTGTGGTCCGGGAACTGGAGGAGCTTACCCGTTCCAAAATAGACCCGGCGCTGATTGCGCAGGCCTGGAAGAGCATCGTGATGAAGGACAGGATTTCTCTTCCGAAGCTCCAGCAGTTTGTACAGGACGCCCATCAAGCGGGGTTCATGAAGGAGGTTCCGGACGTGACCGGACTGGTGGTGCCGGAAGCGGTGGAGGAACCGCTGGCGGAAGAGGAACAGTTGACCATGGTAAAGGAGGCCGCGGGAAAATGATTATGGGTGAAGAACATTGCGGCCCCGGAGGGTGCAAGCTCCGTATTGTGGATGTGAGCAAGGTGTTTGAAGGGCGCCGCGGCAAGGTGGTGGCCCTGGAGGGGATCAATTTGAATATCCGGGGCGGCGAGTTCGTCTGCCTCGTGGGGGCCAGCGGCTGCGGAAAGACTTCCCTGCTGAATATCATCGCCGGGCTGGAGTTTCCTTCTTCCGGAGTGGTGGAGCTGGACGGGGTGCCCGTGACGGGACCGGGCCGCGACCGCACCGTGATGTTCCAGGAGTCCGCCCTGTTTCCGTGGCTGGACGTGCTGGGGAATGTGATGTTCGGCTTGAAGCTGACGCCGGGCCTGACGCGGGGGGAGCGGTTCGCCATTGCGGAAAAGAATCTGGAGCTGGTGGGGCTGAAGGACTGCTCGCATTCCCACATTCATGAGCTTTCCGGCGGGATGAAGCAGCGCGTGGCGCTGGCCCGCGCCCTGGCTACCAGCCCGCGCATCCTGCTGATGGATGAGCCTTTTGCCGCGCTGGACGCGATGACCCGGGAACAGCTTTACCAGGATCTTCAGGATATTCATTTCCGCTGCGGCATGACGATCATCTTCGTCACGCACAATATGCGGGAGGCCGTGTGCCTGGGGGACCGTGTGGTGCTTTTCACTCCGCACCCCGGGCGCATCCGGGAGGAGTATCTTGTGGACCTGCCCCATCCCAGGGACATCAATAACCGTGACCTGGCGCAGTTGTCCGCCCGCATTACCCATGACCTGAAAGGAGCGATGGCATGAACAGGCATAAATGGTCCAAGTGGGCGGCCCATGGATGTTCGCTCGTGTTTTTCATCCTGGTGATCTGGGTGTGGCAGTATTTGAGCGACCAGAAGGTGTGGAAGCCCTATTTGTTCCCTTCTCCGCTGGAGGTATGGGAGTACCTGCGCTCCTCCTTCATGGACGGTTCTCTGGAGGAGTCTTCCTGGATTACCGTGAAGAGGCTGGTAATGGGGTACGGAATAGGCCTCTTCATGGGGATTCCCCTAGGCATGCTGTGTTCCCGCTTCCAGCTTGTGCAGAACACGCTGGGGCTGGTTTCCCTGGGGTTCCAGGCGTTGCCCAGCGTGTGCTGGGTGCCGCTGGCTACGCTGTGGTTCGGCCAGACGGAGGGCGCCATGCTGTTCGTGGTGATCATGGGGACGCTGTGGTCCGTGATTCTGGCGACAGCCAACGGCATGCGGAACGTGCCGCCCATTTACGCCCGTGCGGCGCGCACGATGGGCGCGGGTCCCTTTTACTGCCTGATCCACGTGACGCTGCCCGCTTCCGCCCCGTTTGTGGTGAGCGGCATGAAGCAGGGGTGGGCCTTTGCGTGGCGCTCCCTGATGGCGGCGGAAATTTTCGTGCCCATCCTGACCGGGTTCGGCCTGGGGCAGCTCCTGCACTACGGACGTGAGCTGAACGCGATGAACCAGGTGGTGGGCATCATGTTCGTGATCGTGGTGATTGGCCTGCTGTCCGACAAGATTCTGTTTTCCCCGCTGGAACGGTTCCTGCACCGCCGCTGGGGGACGGGGCAGGCGTAGGAAAAGAGGAAGCGCCTTGCGGGAACGTAGGTTCCGCGGGGAGTCCGGAGAAGGGCACCCGTTACTTGCCGCCGGATTCCAGGCTCTTCTTGAGGGCGTGGAATTCCTTGAGCAGCGCCGGGAGTTTCCGGAGGCAGGCGTATTGACGGCTGGCGTCCTTGAACGGGGATGCCGGGAAACCCCAGTAGGCGACGTTTTCCGGAATATCCGCGATGACTCCCGTTTTGGCTCCCATGGTGGATTTTGAACCGATTTTAAGATGCCCGGAGATGCCTACCTGTGCGGCGACCGTTACATAGTCGCCTACCTTGGTGCTGCCGGCGATGCCGGATTGGGCAACAATCACGCAGTGCTTGCCGATGACGACGTTGTGGCCGATCTGGATCAGGTTGTCAATCTTGGTGCCTTCCCCCACGATGGTGCGTCCGAATCTGGCGCGGTCAATGGTGGTATTGGCGCCTACGTCCACGTCATCCCCCAGTTCCACGATACCCACCTGGTCAATGCCTACGTAACGGCCATTGTCCCCCATCAGGAAACCGAACCCGTCGGAACCGATGACGGCGCCCGGCTGAATGGTTACCCGGCTGCCGAGCTTGCAGCGTTCACGGATGGTGACGTTGGCGTGCAGGCGGCAGTTTTCGCCCATGATGACGCCGTCACCGATATCGCAGCCGTTGCCGATGTCCGTGCCGTCCCCGATCACGCAGTGCGCGCCGATGCAGGTATACGCCCCCACGTGGATTTTATCCGGATTGAAGCTGGCGGTGGGATCAATGATGGCCGTGGGGTGGATGCCGGGAGTGAACTTGTAGGCGGAGGCCATGAAGTATTTCACCAGGGCATTGAACGCCATGGAGGGATTTTCCACTTCCACGAAGGCGGTATTTTCCGGGTACGCGGGAAGGCCCGGAGGCACCAGGACGATTCCCGCGGAGGTGTGCAGGAAGTCCTGGAAATATTTCTCGTTGCCAAGGAAGGAGGCTTCCTCATGGGTGGCGTCGAGAAGGGAAGCGACCCCGAACACAGTCAGTTCGGGGTCGCCTGAAAGGATTTTTCCCCCGGTGAGGGCGGCCACGGCTTCAAGTGTAAGCTTCATGGGAGTATGATTCCGCCTTCCCGGGGATAATGTCAAGGGTTAGTTGGCCGGAGCCGCGGGAGCGGCGGGAACGGCCGGGGTCTTTTTCTTGGTGGGGTCAAAGTCCTTGGGTGCGTCCTTGTTGAGTTCCTTCATCACGGCAGGGGTGATGTCCATGCTGGGCTTCGTGTAAACGAAGACCTGGTTGGAGCGGAGGGCCTGGGCGCTCTTGTCCAGAATGAGGTCATAGTTCCCCTTGGTGGCGAAGCCTTCCGCAACCTTGGTGATTTCACCCATGATCTTGGTGGAGCGCACCTTCATCTGTTCCTGGAGGGACTTGAGCTGGCGTTCCACGAAGCCGCGGCGTTCCTGTTCCAGGGCGATGACTTCCTGGCGCTTGATCTGGGCCTTCTGTTCCAGGTCCTTCTTGTCCTTTTCATTCAGCATGGGGTCCTGAAGCTTCTTGACCATGTCATTGAAGTCCGCTTCCATCTTCTTGATGGTTTCCGCGCGGGTGTTGTTGGTTTCCTGCACGGTCTGGGCGGCCTTGTCCACTTCAGCCTGGGCCTCATGGGTCTTGTAATAATCGGCGAAGAGTTTCTGCACGTCCACCGTTGCTACTTTAAGCTCGGCGTTGGCAGTGGCGCTCAATGCCATTGCTGCGGATACACATAATGCTGTTTTGAAGAATCTCATCATTTTTAGCGTCTTTTGACTTTGTCAGTTTACATAGGGAAAAACATGCGTCAATCTTCTAGGTATATTTCAGGATTGAACTTTTGTCATCATGGGGCCACTTTAGGCGCATGCAAACATTTTCCACGAAGGCCCAGCTGAAGGGCGCCCTGCTCAAGCACCACCGCAAGCATGACCATGTGGTTCTGGTTCCCACGATGGGGGCCCTCCATGCCGGGCACCGCGCCCTGTTGGAGCAGGCCCGCAATCTGGCGGGAGAGGACGGCGTGGTGGTGGCCAGCATTTTCGTCAACCCCATCCAGTTCAATAACTCCTCTGACCTCCAAACCTATCCCCGCACCCCTGAAAAGGACCTGGAAGTGTGCGAGGCCGCGGGGGTGGATTACGTGTTTTCCCCCGCTCCGGAGGAGATGTATTCCGGGGTGCGCAGCATCACCGTGGAGGAGGGCTTTTTGTCCGCTACCCTGTGCGGCGCCTCCCGTCCGGGGCATTTTTCCGGCGTGTGCACGGTGCTTGCCAAGCTGTTCAATCTGGTGCAGCCCACGGACGCCATTTTCGGCAAGAAGGATTACCAGCAGCTTGCGATTATCCGGCGCATGGTGCGGGACCTGGATTTTCCGGTGCATATCCACGGGGCGGAGATCGTGAGGCACGGGAACGGCCTGGCCTATTCCTCCCGGAATGCCCGGCTGACGCCGGAACAGAAGGAACAGGCCGTGGTGATACGGAAGGCCATGCTTCAGGCGCGGGAAGAGTTCCGGGCCGGAATGGACGTGCGGACGGTGAAGGAGCATGCCGCCGCCATGATTGAGGCCGTGCCCGGCACGCACATCGATTATCTGGAGATCGTGGATGCGGAGACGATGCAGCCGCTGGAAGAGAACCGGGAACCGGCCCTGATGGCCGCCGCCGTCTATTTCGGCGACGTGCGTCTTATCGACAATATAGAACTTTAATCCCGTACGGATTCCCTTATACTGCGCCCGTGATTACCGCCGCCAACCTCCACCGCAGCTATTCCATCGGCAAGAAGTCCATTGAGATTCTGCATGGGGTGGACCTGAATATTGCCTCCGGGGAAAAGGTATTCCTGTGCGGCCCCAGCGGAGCCGGAAAAACCACGTTGATGTATACGCTGGCCGGGCTGGAAACGCCCCAGCAGGGGACGGTAACAATTGACGGCACGGACATTTACGCCTTGTCCGCCACGGCCCGGTCCGTGTTCCGGAACCGGAACATGGGGTTCATTTTCCAGAATTACCTGCTGATGCCGGAGCTGACGGCGCTGGAGAACGCCTGCTTGGCCTCCTCCATCGGCAGGAGGCCCCGCGTGGAGTACGTGACGGAGCTGATGGAACGCGTGGGCCTGTCCCACCGCCTGAACCATCTGCCCAGCGAGCTGAGCGGCGGGGAGCAGCAGCGCGTGGCGATCGCCCGCGCGCTGGCGAACGACGCCCCGATTATTTTTGCGGATGAACCTACCGGCAACCTGGACCGGAAGAACGGCGCGGAGGTGCTGGACCTTTTGTTCGGCCTGGCGGACGAGTCCCGCAAGACGCTGGTGATCGTGACCCATGATGAACACCTGGCCCGCCGGGGGGACCGCATTATCATGATCATGGACGGGCAGGCCGTTTAAGGTTGTCGAGGCTGTCCGTTCACGGGTGTTCCGTGTGATCCTCTTTTATTTGGGGTCCTGCGCCAGATGCAGCACGGCCTGGTGCACGCCCCGGACCACCTGTGCCATGCGGGCATAGTCCAGCGTTTCCGGCAGGTCCCCGGCCTGGTGGTAGTTCGGGTTCCGGAAGAAGGAGGTGTCCGTGATCATGACGGCAGGCAGGTCTTTGGCCCAGAAGTTGCGGTGATCGGAGAAGTCCATGCACATGCCCTTGATTTGCGGCAGGTTCAGGCGCACGGTAGGCAGGAAGGGCTGCATGTTTTTCTGGATCGCCCGCGCCAGTTTGACGCTGTCCCAGTTGCCGACGATAGCAATGAAGTTTCCCTTGTCCGGGTACAGGGCGCCCATGCCCGCGGCGGGGTAGGACTGGCTGTTTTCCGTGTCCGAGAAGTAGCCGATCATTTCCAGGCAGATCATGGCTTTCACGCCTATCTGCTCCGTATAAAGTTTTTGGGCGTGCTGCGCGCTGCCCATCTGTTCCGTGGCGAAGTAGGGCGGTTCCTCATTGGCGTACGCGATGAGTTCAATGGTGTAATGCGGGGAGACGCCCTTGAGCATGCGTCCCAGCGCCAGCAGTCCGGCCACGCCGCTCGCGTTGTCGTCCGCTCCCGGGGTGTCCCCGCAGGTGTCGTAATGCGCGCCTACGATGATTCTTTTGGCGGATTTGCCGGGGAAGATGGCGCTGACGTCGACGAAGGTGCGCTTGTCCGCCGTGAAGGGCTGGCGGATAACCGTGGCCCCGGATGCCGCCAGAGAGCGGGCGATGTATTGGACCGCTTTGGCCTGGTTCTTTTCATAACCCGCCGGGCGCGGGTGGCAGTCTTTGGCCAGGTAGCGGACGTCCTTTTTCAGCTCCTGCTCCAGCCCCGGGCGGACCACAGCGACCGGGGCGCCGCCGTCCGCGGGGGTGGTGCAGTGGGAAATGATGCACCCCGTAGAAACCGTAAGGATAAGGGCGACCGAGAACAAAGAGAGATAAATCCGGAGTTTCATGTTACTCCTTATAACAAAGCGATTTTTGTATGGCAATAGTAAAGTGGTTTACTGTATGCAGCTCTTCATCTCGTCTAAATGATTTTTGTTGACTGAGTACACCATGTAAAATAAAACATCATAAATATGAGTGCTATTGGGTAAATATGCCATTTTGTTACTATGCATATGTACCCTCTCCATAGCTAATGAATCAGTTAACAGGAGGTGCCGTATCGAATTGGTGGCTGTTCGCTTTTTTACACTTCTTGGGGGAACTCCTCCTTCAATCAAAGGGCCCGAAGGCTATGATAAGGGTGACGTTTCCAAAGAAGCTTTTAAAAAACTTTTAAATTTGGAAATTGTAAATCTTGCCCAGAATGCCAACGTTATACAATGGGCGGCATTTGCAACAAGCAGTAATAAATATTTCGCAGAACTTCATCTAGTGTATGCATACAGGTTTGTACATAATCATAAATTCAAAACCCCCTGGCAAATAGGACAACAAAATCATTTGTCAGATAATCAAAAAGATTTTTATGAAGCTGGAAAAGTCGGTCTTGCGGATGCAAAAGCCGCTACCTTGAGAGCGGAAAAGAGCATTCGGCAAAGTCTGGAGAAACAACTGAAAAAACAATGTAAGGAGCATGAAAATAATTAGTTTCATAGGTGTGGTTTTGTGCCTTTTTCCCATCGTGTTTGGTGATGATGTGAAACATAAAGAGGCTGGGGATAAAAAAATGGAGGCTGAAGCAGGTTCTTCAAGTGAAAATCCCATTCCGGTCAAAGGTATCAAAAATGAAGACGACCTGGATCAATGGTTCCTGGAGTATGTGGAAAAGAATTATCCTTCTTATCAACTTGTTATTCAGGAGACCGACTTATTGGGAGACGGAATATTCATAGAAGTATTGCATTTGGAAAACGGAAAGGGCGATCGATTAACACGCTATTTCGACACCAGCCAATACATGGCCGATGCCGGAAAGAAACACCAAAAAGAATTAAAGAAACTTTCCAAGAAGTTAAAATTGTTCAAGCCTGTTGAAAAAACAAATTGGCCGGAAGGAACCTCTTATTCCAGTCCTGCTTTATTAAAGAACGCCATTACGGCGGAACAGGTGCATGCATTGCAAACGAAATACCTGCAAACAAACTATCCGGGGTATGAAGTATATAACAGGTTATTATTGATGATCGGAAATAGATTCATCAACCGCTTGAGTTTGAAAAAAGAAGACGATAGCCAAGTGATCATGTTTGATGTTTCCGATTATATGAAGGAATACGGGAAGACACATTCTATTGAATTGAGGGAAATGTCCCCTTTCGCCAAGAAGGTGGAGAAATCACCTCTTTGATCTTCCTGTGGCTTTGTAAGGGAATAACGAGCGGACCATGCCTTATTATCCATTTCAGATGCCCGGCATCCCGTAATGCACAGGAGATGATCGGTATTGCAATCATGCGGGTTGTTGTGTAGCTTGTGCCCATGTGGGACTGGATTATGATCAAGGATGCGCTCCGGGCGATCGTTGAAATTTTTATCCTGTGGGTGTTCCTGTACCAGATTTACCGCGCCTTTCATGCAACGCGCGGCGCGCGCATCATGGTGGGGCTGTTCGCCTGCTTCCTGGCGTTGGTGGTGCTGGCCTTTTTCTTCCAGTTGAACGTGATTTCATGGATCCTGACGCGCATTTTCGCGCCCGGCCTGGCGCTGGCGCTGGTGGTGATTTTCCAGCCGGAGCTGCGCGTGGGGCTGGCGAAGCTGGGCAGCCATCCGTTTTTCTCTTCCTTCGCCAAGCTTCAGCGCGTTGACTTCCTGGACAATTTCTGCAAGGCGGTCAGCAAGCTTTCCAACCAGCGGTTCGGCGCCCTGTTCGCCTTTGAGCGGAGCATCAGTATGAAGATGATTGAAGATTCCGGCGTGAAGCTGGACGCCATTTTTTCTCCGGAGCTGGCCCTGACGATTTTCCACACCAAGACCGCCTTGCACGACGGGGGGGTGGTGATTTCCGGCGACCGCATTTCCGCCGCCGCCTGCGTGTTCCCGGTTTCCCAGAAGGAGATGAGCGACCGCACTCTGGGGCTGCGGCACCGGGCTGGCGTGGGGATGTCCGAGGAGAGCGACTGCGTCGTTGTGGTGGTGTCCGAGGAAACGGGGGCGATTGCCCTGGCTGTGGGCGGCAAGCTGGAACGCAACCTGACGCCGGAACAACTGAAGGGACGCCTTGAAGAACTGCTGAATATTTCTTCTTCCAATGAAAAAACTGCTATTGCTTAACTGGCCGGCCAAGCTGTTCTGCCTGGTGCTGGCCGTGATCATCTGGTCTTTTATCAATCACTGGGTGACTACGCCCGACGGTGCTTCCTCCCGGGGGCAGCTTGAGGAAATCAGAAGATCCCACCCCTGAATTTGAATTGTTGATATGAGGAATTTCATTGTTACCGGAACGGATACGGAAGTCGGCAAGACTTACGTGAGCTGCCTGATCGTCAAGGCCCTGAGAGAAGCGGGCATCAATGCCGCGGGATTTAAGCCCGTGGCCTGCGGAGACAGGCAGGACGCGCGCCATCTGCGTGAAGCCGGACCGGAGGGCCTGACGCTGGACCAGCTGAATCCCGTTTTCCTGAAGAACGCCACGTGTCCTTACGTGGCCGCGCGGCTGGAGAATACGGTGGTGGATGAAGACGCCATCCGCCGCGGTTATGAGGCCCTGGCCGCCGCCCATGAATGCGTGCTGGTGGAAGGAGTAGGCGGCTGGGAAGTCCCGATCGGCCCCGGACGGAATTTCAGTGACATGGCCGCGGATTACAAGCTTCCCGTTCTGCTGGTGATCGGCAACAAGCTGGGCGCCATCAACCATGCCCTGCTGACGCTGAACGCGATCAGGGCGCGCGGGCTGGAATGCCTGGGCATGGTGTTCAATAACGTGAAGGATGAATGGGATACCGCCTGCGTGACGAACCGGAGCATGGTGGAGGAGTTTTCAGACGCTCCCATTCTCGGGGAGCTGATCCACGGTCAGGATTCCATGGATATTGACGCCCTTCTGGAACGCCTGCGCTGAGCCCGGAAGCGGTTGGACGGATGGAGGCAGGGATGTTCCCCAGCCTCCCTGTGTCTTTCCGGAACCGGAACGCCGCGGGATAGCCTTTGATGGTGCTTGAACAGACCAGAGGAACGGGGCGGCTTCCCCTGGAAGCCTGGCCCTGACAGGCAGCGGGAGAGGATGCCGTATATAAGGGGATGTTTTTATCCGGAGTTTTCAGTGTTCCCGTACAGTTTTTTGCTGTCCTGCTGGTATGTGCCCCATGGATGCTGGCGGCGGCGGAAGTGGTCACCGCCCCCGTGCCGGAGTTTTCCTCTCCTGCGTTGATTCCGTATCCCTCCAGGGTCACGAAGGGAACGGGGAAGGATGTGCCGCGCAGGGAGGAGCATATCCGCGGGAAGGGGAAGGAGGTGATCGTGTGGTCGCCGGGCGGCCCGCATGACGGGGATTCCGTGCTGATGTGCTGGGGGGAGAATGAGGCCGGAACCCGGATGGACAAGGGGATGAAGCGCATCGACACCAATGGCTTTTACATTGACTGGGCGGATTCCCAGTCCGGCGTGTACCAAGTGTTTTTCCAGCAGCCGTGCGAGGTGCCCCGTGGGGATGAAAAGGCGCTGGGAGCCATCATGCCCATCTGGTGCGACGGCAATCTGAGCAGTGAGAAGAGGGTGCTGGAGCAGTACCCCCTTTACCCCTGCGTGCTGACGTTTGCGGAACGCGTCTGGCGGGGAGGCGCCACCAAGAGGAAGAATTACATGGCCCAGCTTCCCCCAGGGGAACGGCTGGATGGACGGAGTTCCGGGAGTTTGAGGGGCGCCTGACCTCCCACCGGGACAGGTTTTTCCGGGGGGTGCCGTTTGCGTACGTGAAGCAGGCGGATATTGCGTGGAGCCTGGTGGGTCCGTTTGACCACCAGGGGAAGAATGACGCGTCCTTTGAGCCGGAACGGAAGATTGCCGCATCTTATCAGAACGGGGGCCGGACGCTGGCCTGGAAGAGCACGCCCGCTTACGGCGGAGCGGTGCATATCAGGCATCTTTTCGCCATGTTTAACATGCACCTGAAACGGTACAGGCTGGACCACTGGCCCACGCTGATGTCGGGGGATGTGCGGAAGGAGAGCGGGACGTGCTATGCGCTGACTTCCATCCGCAGTCCGAAGGATCAGGAGGTGTGGCTGATGTTCGGCCTGAACGGCATGTGGGGGCATTCCGGGGGCTACTGTAGCGCGCGGGCTCCGGAACAGGGCAGCTGGGATTTTTCCGGCGGGGACGTGTGGCTGAACGGAAAGCGGGTGAAGCCGCCCAAGTGGCCGTTCAAGAGCCTGCCGTGGACGGGCTGGGGCACGGGGCGCATTGAGGAAGCTCCCCTGACCTGGGAGGGGTATTTTTCTGTCCTCCCGTGAAGGTAAAGCTCCGCAAGGGTCTGAACCAAGTGCTGATCCGCAGCGTTTTCGGGCACTGGAAGGGTGACAACGGGCAGCGGGACTGGTTTTTCTGCTGCATTCCCGTGCTGTGGGACGGAGCCCATTACCGGGAGGGCCCGGGGCTGGAATATGATCCCCGGCCGGACGCCCGCTGATATGCGCGCCGCTACCGTCAGTCCTCCGCAAAGGCGGAGAGGATGGCTTCATGCACGTCCTGCGCGGAATGGATTTCCGGCAGGCCTGCGGGGCCGATGAAGACGGGCTGCTGGTTGGCGGGCACCTTGTCCCGGCCATGGGAGCCCTTCACCTGGTCCCCGTTGAGCGGGATGACTTTCATTAACGCGCGGAATCCCAGCTTCTTTTTCAGCAGGAAGGCCGCGGCATGGAGCATGGGGAAGGAGAGGGCCGGGTCAAAGAACATTTCCGCGGGGTCATAGCCCGGCTTGCGGTGGATATCCACGCAGCGGGCGAAGTCCGGGGCCTTGGCGTCGTCCAGCCAGTAGTAGTAGGTGAACCATGCGTCTGGCTCCGCGATGACAGTGAAGTCCGGCAGGCGTTCCTGAGCCGCGGGATTCAGGCCGGAGAAGTCCGTTTCCCGGATTTCCTCCACCCCCGGGGTGGCCGTGAGGAGGGTTTTCACTTCCTCCCTGATGGAGGGATCATTGATGTAAACCAGGGCCGTCTGGTGGTCCGCCACGGCAAAGGCCCTGGAGGCGCCGCTGTCCAGCATTTCCGTGCCCATTTCCGGTTTCACGGTGATCCAGCCCCGGTCCCGGAAGAGGCGGTTGAGGGCGATGCTGCGGGAGACGTCGGAAATGCCGTATTCGCTGAGGATGATGGGAGTGACGCCCTGCTGTTCCAGAAAGCCGATCAGGTCGCGCAGGAGGCCGTCCATGGCCTCCGCCGCCCGTGCCGCCTGCGCGGAGGAAGGACCAAATTTCTGAAGATCATAGTCCAGGTAGGGAAGGTAGATGAGGCTGAGGCTGGGGCGGTGCTTCCGTTCCACCCACCGGGCGGCGTCCGCTATCCACCGGGAGGACTGGATGCCCGCCATGGGGCCCCAGAAAGTGGGGAAGGGGAATTCCCCCAGGTCCTTTTTAATGGCTTCCCGGAGTTCCATGGGCTGGGTGTAGATGTCAAAGATTTTGCGGCCGTCCGCCGGGTACATGGGGCGGGGCGTGATGGTCCAGTCCGCCGTGGAGTACATGTTGTACCACCAGAAGAGCTTGGCGCAGGTGAAGCCGGGGCCGAACCGCTCCCGCAGCTTTTCCCAGAGGCGCGGTCCCTGCACCAGCTTGTTGGACTGCTTCCAGAATTGGATTTCACTCATGTTCCGGTTGTACCATCCGTTGGCGGGGATAGCGTGCTCCTGCGGGGAAAGCCCCGTGATGTAGGTGCTTTGCGCCGTGCAGGTAAGGGCAGGAAAGGCAGGAGGGAAGGAGGAAACGCGCCGCCCTTCCGCCCAGGCGGTGAGCCGGGGCATGTGTTCCATCATCTGGCGGGAGAGGGCCACCACGTCAATGACGGCCACGCGGGTGCTGGGGAGTTTCATGGAGGGGATATTAGCGGTTTGGTGCGGGAATTCCATCTTTCCATTTGAAAAAACGGCCCGCATCCGTCATGATTCCGCGCATGGAACGTCAGGATAAACGACTTGTGGACCAGTTGCGCCCGATCAGCTTTGAAACGGGCATTGCCCCGAACGCCACGGCCTCCGTGCTGGTAACCTTTGGACGCACCAGGGTGATTTGCGCCGTTACGATTGAGGAGGATGTGCCCCGCTGGATGAAAATTCAGCGCGTGGAAGGCGGCTGGCTGACGGCGGAGTATTCCATGCTCCCCTATTCCACGCTTGACCGCAAGCGCCGCGATATTACAGCCGGGAAGCTGGACGGACGGTCCAGCGAGATTCAGCGCCTGATCGGCCGCTCCCTGAGGGCTGCGGTGGACCTCGGCAAAATCGGCCAGCGCACGATCTGGGTGGATTGCGACGTCCTGCAGGCGGACGGGGGCACCCGTACCGCTTCCATCACCGGGGCCTCCGTGGCTCTGGCGATTGCCGTGAACAAGCTGGTGGCCTCCGGGAAGCTGGCGGAATCCCCCATGAAGAGGCTGGTTTCCGCGGTGTCCGTGGGGATGCTGAACGGGGAAGCCCTGCTGGACCTCTGCTATGTGGAGGACAAGGACGCGGAGGTGGATATGAACCTGGTGATGACGGACCACGGGGAGTTTGTGGAAGTGCAGGGCTCCGGGGAGGAAGCCGTGTTCACAGCGGACCAGATGAACCGGATGCTGGAACTGGGCCGCAAGGGCCTGGACGAGATTGCGGAGCTTCAGCGCCAGGTGATTGCCGAGGCGGACAAGCCGGAAGCCGGCGCGCTGGAAGACCTGAGCGCCTTTTTCGGCAGCGGCAGGTAGGCGTGGTTTTTCCTCTGGCGCGGGATTTTTCCAGGTCCCGGCAAACGGGGGCGCAGGGGGAATCCCGGCGCCCTTCCAGGCCCAACATTTTTGTGAGAATATGCTTGTCCTGACTGGGAAATCACGCTAATAGTAGAGACGAACATAGATAACCACGTACGGTTTTCTTAAACTGTAAACATTCCATCATATCCAACAATGAAAGTATCTTTTGCAACACGCCAGTTACGCAGGGGGTTCACCCTGATCGAACTTTTGGTTGTTATCGCCATTATCGCCTTGCTGGCTTCCGTGGCGTACGGTCCGATTCTGAACCAGATCAACAAGGGGGACCAGATGCAGGCCCTGACCAACATGAAGAACGTGGGCGTGGCGATGAACGAGTTCAAGTCCAACAGCAAGCTGGGCAACTTCCCGGATGACATCACCGCTGACCGCGTGGTGGCGCAGCACAACTACATGACGGGCCTGGGCGCGCTTCAGGGCGACACCTCCAATGACTACTTCCGCCAGCTTCTGGGCAACGAATCCGTTTCCGAAAGCAACTTCTATGCCAAGGTGCAGACTCCTTCCGGCGGTTCCACCGTCACCCCCGACGGTGAAATCTATGACGGCAAGGCCCTGACCCCCGGTGAAGTGGGCATCTCCTATGTCATGCGCAAGGGTGACAACAACAAGAAGGTGGGCATCGGCAGCTCCGTGGGTGAATACCCCCTGATGGTTACTTCCGTTCTTCCCGGTGAAGACGGCAGCACCGTCGTGGCCGGCAATGCCGTCCGCTTTGACCCGGAAAGCTTCCGCGGCAAGGTTCTGATCTTCACGACCGCCCAGAGCGCCAAGACTCTGGAACTGGATGACAACGACAACCTTCAGGACACCTTCATCCCCAAGAGAAGGGGCAAGGACGTCAGCGACCAGTTCCTGATTCTTACGCCTGATTTCAGCGGCCAGGAATAAGTTTTTCCCATCGGTATGATTTGCACAGGGCGCATCCTTCGGGATGCGCCCTTTTTGGTGGGCTTTTATCCGGAAACTGGCGCGTTCCGGACCGGGAAAGGAGGGATTATGACAGAGATGGCAGGGCTGGAAAAAGGCGTGTCCGGAACGGATTTCCAGAGGAAAAACATTGTTGGAATTCTTCTTTGTGACTTGATGGGCTTCCTGATTGGCGTGTTTTGATTTCCGGGAGGTCCGCCTTGATGGAGAGGAGAGGTGTACTCCCTCCCGGGGCCAGTGTCATTTATGGGTCATCCGTTGTACGATACGGAGCCGTGGCGGTTTCAATACACTTATCATGACCAAGATCGCCATTGCCCTGTTATCACTGACCGCGCCGCTGGTATGCGCCGCCGCGTCTTCCGGTTCAGGCCCCGGAGCCCCAACTCCCGGCGAGGAGCTGGTAATTAAAACGGACGCCGTCCTGCCTCTCTCCCCGGAGATGGTGAAAGAGGTGAACGACGGCGGAGCCCTGACGGTTTCCTCCCCCTCCTTTCCTGCCGGTTATTACATCGTGTACCGTTTTGTATCCTCCCGCGGGGGTATGGTGCAGGCCTTTTCCGTGATGGACGGGAAGCCGCTCCAGGGAGTGGGAATGTCCATGCCCGTGCAGGTGAAGGCCAGGGGAATTCTGGATGAGGACGTATCCTGGAAGCTGGAACGGGAAGTGGTAGCCATGTTTTCCTATGGCAAGTCCTACATGCCCCACAGTGAGGAAGTCCTGGCCCGTGAAGCCGTGTATGGCCCCCTGGCCGGCTCGCTGGTTTCCCGCGGCGGCGGTGGCGGCTTTTACGGCAGTCCGCCCAGAATAGGAGGCGGATTTGCCGCAGACCATGTCAAGCCTGATGTCCCGGACATCGGGGACAGCTCCAAGCCGTCGGACGACAAGGACAAAGCCGCTTCTCCGGATAAAAATCCGGGAACTAGCCCTTCCGCTGATCCGGAACAGGGGGCGGATGAGGCCATCGTGGATTCCGGTGAAAAGGAGCTTTCCCTGGAATCCCTGATTACGGGAGATGTCCTGGAGGCTCCTTCCCCCGAGGCCAAGAAGCTTCGCCTGGCAAGCAACCTGAAGGCGGAACCCGTGCCGGAACCTTCTTCAGCCATGCTGGGAGCGTTTGGCATTGCATGCCTGCTGATGCGGCGCAAGAGAAGTTAAACCATGCCGCCCCGGCTGGCCGGTACCGTTTTCGCCATGCCGTTTATCCGTCCGGTAAGGGCGGCATGGTTTTCACCCTCCCGTGCAAGGCCCATGGTTCATAACAGGGAGTCTCATGAAAAAGGCGTTCCGGTCTTGAACAACCGGAACGCCTTCATGCGGAAAAGAGGAAGAGTTCTATTTGCCTGCAGGAGTGCCGAAGACGTTGATTTCCGCGGCGGAAGCGCTCTTGCCGTCCAGTGAATCCGTTCCGGTAAAGCGGAAGTAGCGTACGGGTTCGCCGGCGTTCTTGAGATTGACGGATTGCTCAATGGGATTGGCGCGGAGATTGGAGAATTCCCCTTCCGCGGCCTTCGTCCAGGTTTTTCCGTCCGGGCTGACTTCAAACTGGTACTTGTCCGTCATTCCATAGGTTTTTCCGTCCTGCCGCGGCAGGTAGGAGAAGCTGGAAAGCTGGTAGGGCCTGCCCATATCCACCACAAAGGACTGCGGGGCGTCCGCCTTGGCGAACCAGGAGGTTTCCGGATTGTCGTCAATGGCCGCCGCCGCGTTTCCGGAAGTGGCGCTTTTCACCTTCCACCCGGTTTTGCTGATGCCGAACCTGGCCTGGCTGACGGGACCCAGCTTTCCGTTGGAGAATTGGCAGCGCGCCTTGACGGTGCCGCTTTCCGCAAATTTGGCGCCCTGGCTGTATACGGAGGAACCTTCCTTGGGCTCGCTGCCGTCCGTCGTGTACAGAATCTTGTTCTTGCCGTCCGCAAGGATGATGAGGTTGTCTCCGCGGCGGAAGATGGAAGGCCGCACCGCGCCTGCCGGCTGGCGGAAGAGGGAGATTTCAGAGATGCAGGGCGTGGCCTGGCTGCCCGTGATGCGCAGGCGCAGTTTCTGGGTGGTGATGGGGCGGTTCAGGCGGCGCATCACCTGGTTGCCGATGGTTTTCCCTTCGTTGTCGATGCAGACCCATTTGCCGTTGATGAAAGCGTCAATGTTGAAGGAGTCCACACGCTGGCCCAGGCGGATTTGCTCTCTCAGGCGGATGACGTCAAAGGTGGCGGGTTTGGGCAGGGTGATGAAGGCGGTGGGCGTCAGGTTGTCGTCCTCCACGGCCCAGTAGGTCTCCATGTTGCCGTCCGTCATGTTGGACGGGGCGAATTTCTTGTCGTTGCCGCGTGTCTGGCTGGCCGTAACGGTGGCGCCCAGGGCGTAGTCCTTGGCGTACAGTTTGTCGCGCAGTTCCTTGAATTCCATCAGGGATTTGACGTCCGCGGGGTCCAGCTTGCCGGTTTTGTCCGCCGCCACGTTCAGGATCAGGTTGGCTCCGCGGCCTACGGAGTCAAACCATACCTGCATGAGTTCTTCCGGGGATTTGACGCGGGAAGCCTGGCCCTGGTGCCAGAACCAGCCGGAATGATTGATGGTGGTATCCCCTTCCGCGGGCACCCAGCGTTCGCCGCCGCGCTTGCCCGTGCCTCCGCCTCCGCCGTTCAGCCCCACAGTGCTCCAGTGGGGGTAGTTGACGTGGCCTTTTTCAGAACCGCCCCAGCGGGCGTCCCCGTAGTGGCCCGCGCCCCAGATGATGCAGTTGGGCTGGATGTTGCGGATCATTTCCACGATTTTTTCAAAGTTGTAGTACTTCTCCGCATCGCCGATGTTGCGCTTTTCCTTGGCTCCGCCGTAGTAGCCGTCTCCCCCGTTGGCTCCGTCAAACCAGATTTCAAAGACCGGGCCGTAGTTGGTCAGCAGTTCGCGGATTTGCTTGTAGTAAACGTCCAGATATCCTTCTTTGCCGTATTCCGCATTGTTGCGGTCCCACGGGCTGAGGTAGGTGCCGAATTTGATGCCGTTTTTTTTGCAGGCCTGGGCGAATTCTTTGACCACGTCTCCCTTGCCGTTTTTCCACGGGCTCTTGGTGATGTTGTGGTCCGTGGACTTGGTGGGCCAGGCGCAGAAGCCGTCGTGGTGCTTGGCCGTATAAATCATGCCCTTCATGCCGCCTTTCTTGAAGGTGGAAACGATGTCGGAGGCATTGAAGTCCGTGGGATTGAAAATTTTCGGGTTTTCGTCGCCATAGCCCCATTCCCTGCCCGTAAAGGTGTTCAGACCGAAGTGGATGAAACCGTAGAATTCCATGCGCTGCCAGTTGACCTGGGCAGGGGTGGGCACGGCTCCGTAGGGCTTGGGCGGATCTGCGGCCCATCCGGGCAGCATGGAAGAGGAGAGAACCGTTCCGAGAAAGAGGGAGGTGAGCTTGTTCATGCAGAAAAAACGTGTGTTGCCAAATACGGGAGAAACTCATCTTTTCTTTCATACGGGGCTGGTGCTGTCAAGTTGAAAGGGAATGCGGGAAAGCATGGAAGAGTGTTAGCATGCACTAACTCCGACATGCGGGGAATTCGGCTTGATACGGGACAGGCGTCCGTTTAGCATACAGAGGACTTTTGTTCCCATGTCCTACTTCCGTTTTTTACTGCTGGCGCTGGTTCTTCTGACCGGGTCCGCATTTATCAGCGAGAGCGCTCCCGTCTATATGGCCCGGCGGGACAGCAAGTTCGCGCTCGTCCCCCTTTGCGACGGTTTTGATTTTCCGGTGGGCAAGCCTGACGGCAACGGCTATTACCGGTCCCGCGGCCTGCGCGTGAAGAGCCCCCGCCACATGGGCGAGGACTGGAACGGCAACGGAGGCGGCAATTCCGACCTGGGAGATCCCGTTTATTCTGTAGGCCACGGGGTGGTGACGTATGCGTCGGACGCCCGCGGCGCGTGGGGAAAGGTGGTGATTGTCCGCCATGCCTTCCGTGAGCCCAAATCCGGGAAAGTGCTCTGCTGTCAGACACTTTACGCCCATTTGAACGATATTAACGTGGTTCTGGGCCAGCTGGTGCTCCGCGGCACGCAGGTGGGCACCATCGGCACGAACCGCGGGATGTATCCGGCGCACCTTCACATTGAATTGCATTACAATCCGGACGTGAATTGCGGCCAGCAGGGAATTCCCAAGACGGAGCGCAATTACGGGCGCCTGACGGATTTCATCACCCGCTTCCGCCGCCTGCCTCTGGAAAAGAGAATGGTGCGCGTGCCCATCGGCGGGTTCCTGCCTTACAAGGGCACGGAAGGACTTTGATTTTTGATGGATGACGAACGGTGAAACTGTGCATTTTCGGCGGTTCGTTTGATCCCGTGCATGAAGGGCATGTCCGCGTGGCGGCCCATGCGCGTGACTATCGCGGGCTGGACCGCGTGCTGTTCATGCCGTGTTCCCTGTCTCCGCTGAAGGAGCAGGCCCCCGCCGTCACGGATGACCGGCGCTGCCGGATGATTGAACTGGCGCTTCAGGGGCTGGACTGGGCCGTGCTGGACCGTACGGATTTGAATCTCCCGCCGCCTTCGTGGTCCTGGAGAGTGGCCGAATCCGTGGCGGACCGTTATCCGGGAGCGGAGCTGTTCTGGCTGATGGGCAAGGACCAGTGGGATTCCCTGGAACAGTGGGGCCGGTGGGAGCATCTGGCCGGGCTGGTAACGTTCATCGTGTATCACCGCGGCGGCGCTCCGCTTCCCAGGGAAGGGGTGCGCGCCGTTTTCATTGAGGGGGATGAACCCGCTTCCTCCACCCGTGTGCGGCATGATCTCCGCACGGGCCTATGTCCGGTGCCTCATTTGAATCCGGAAGTGGAAAGCCTGATCAGGCGGGAAGGCCTGTACGGCGTGGACCGGAGGTAGGGCTTCCACACTGTTGTTGGCTCATTCCGGCTGGTTTTCCGGGATTTCAGCCGGGTAGTATACTTGCATCAGCGTGAGACCGTCCGGCGGGGCGCAGAAAGGGCTTTTGTCGAGCGGGCGCGGAGAATGGATGAGGCACGCCAGCTCATCCAGCGTCATCTTTCCCCGAGCCGCTTCATGGGCCGCACCCGCCATGAGGCGCACCATCTTGTAAAGAAAGCCCGTTCCGGTGAAGGTGATGAAGACGTGATCCTCCTCCTGCATCACCTCCGCCTGGGTGATGGTGCGGCGGAAGTAGTCTTCCGGGATGGGGCGCGGTTCATTGCCGCGCAGAGCCGCAAAGGCTCTGAAGTCATGTGTTCCCATAAAAAGCCGTACGGCCTGTTTCAGGGTGTCCGTGCTCCACGCCAGCGGACGGTGCCAGACCAGCCCGGCGTCAAAAGGACTGAGGACAGGGGCGCGGGAGATGCAGTAGCGGTAGGTTTTTCCCGCGGCGCTGAACCGGGCATGGAAGCCGGGCTCCGCGTATTCCGCATGCGTGACCCGGATGGTATGGGGCAGGCGCGTGTTGAGGGCGGTGGGCCATTTGTCCGCCGGAATGCGGTGGGTGCCCGGCGCGTCCACATGGAAGACCTGGCCCAGCGCATGCACGCCGGCATCCGTCCTGCCGGAGCCGTGGATGCGCACCGGAGAGCCGAAGAGGGCGGAAAAGGCCCGTTCCAGAACATCCTGCACGGTGCGGCCCCCCGGCTGGCTCTGCCAGCCCAGGTACGGGCGTCCATCGTACGCGGCGGTGAAACGGATGCGGGGCATGCGGTTAATTATGTTGGAACGGTACGGTTTTGGCAAGAGGCAAGTGCCGGACGCTGACGGTTTGGAATGGATGCCGGGCCTTCCGTCCGCTTCCTAGCTTGGAGTCCATTAACGATGGCTATACGAATACAGGATTTTGGAATGCTGCATGTGGCTCCGGATTTGTCCGGCGTGATTCCGTTGAACGCGTTTGAAGCGCAGGCCGCCGGAGTGCGGAACCTGGCTGCGGGCGCTATGGAACTGGCCGGAACGGCAGGAACCGCAGTAAGGGAGATGCAGGAGGTGAGGGACGCCGGACAGTGGGCGCAGGCCCGCGACGGTCTGTACCGTTTTGAACAGGACGTGATGCGGGAGCTGGAAGGCGGAGGGGAACCGGAGCAGGTTCAGGAGAGGTGGAGGAAGGCTCTGGCGGAGCGGCTCCCTTCTTATCTTCCCGTCACGCTGTCCGCTCCGGTTCGGGAGCGGGTGGAACTGGCGAGGGAGAATCTGGAATCCGCCGGAAGCATTTATTTGAAAAAGAGGTCCCGCCTGGGGCAGTTGGAGGAGGCGCGCCGGTCCTGGGCCGGAGCCGTGGAATCCGCTGTGGAGGAGGGGGAGGCCGGACTGGCGGAACGCAGGATTGAGGAGGGCCGCGGCGTTTTTGTGACCGGGGAGGAAGCCGACCGCATGGCGGAGTCTGTCCGCAGCCGCGTGGCCCTGAACCAGGCGGTGCAGGAGGTGCGGCGTGATCCGGTTGAAGCGGTGCGCCTTGTTTCCGGGGACGGGGGATCGCTCCAAACCCCGGAGGAAAGGAAAGTGGCGCAGGAGGCCGTAGCGGCGTATGGAGAATTGAAACGGCGTTATGCGGATTCCGTGGCGCGCACGGTGTCCGGGGGCGGCCTGCTCCGGGATGACGGATTGGCGAATGCAGAAAGGTACGGCCTGATCAGTTCCGAGCAGTTGAGGCGCTATACGGCGTCCCGGGACCGGAGGCGTGAGGCGGAGTTTTCCGGCGTCAGCGTACCGGAGGACGATATGCTGCTGTGCCGCATGACCTGTCTGGTTGATGAGGACAGCGGGGGAGAGGGGGATGCGGACGCCATGATTGAGGTGGCTACTTCCGGACTGCCCGCGCCGCAGGTGGAAAGACTCCTCCGCAGGCGGGAGGTGATGATGCAGGTTCCGCAGGAGGCGCGCCGCGCGGCCTCCCGCCGCTTGTCCTCCCTGTTCCGCAGCGGGGCCTGGGGGCCGTCGGGGGATGCGCGGGCGGTGGAGGAGTGGAGGCGCGTCCAGATGGAATTGATGGAGGCCGTAAAGAGGTCTCCGCAGCAGCCGGCGGAAGAGCTGGAGAAAGTTTTTGAAAAGGAAAACCGGCTTCAGGATGAAGGCTGGGTGGGATTCAGAGATATGAATGTGAACAAGGGAAAGGAAGGAAGGCAATGATGGAAAGTGGGATGAAGTTGGAGAATGAAGGGATGCTGGAAGTGGAAGCTGGAGCGCCGGAAATGGCCTCCGCACCCATGGGGGAAAATCCCGTTCCGGCAATGGCCGGGACATTTGCCGAAGTTTCTGGCACGGAGGAGAACCCCGAGCCGGAAGCGGCGGCGCGTGAAGAGTACTGGAACAGCGTACTGACAGGGGACGTGATGACGATTCCCCGGGAAGTGAGGAAGAAGGCGGAAGCCATGTATCCGCCCGGAACGGCTGACCGCGAGCGGGTGGCCGCGTGCGTGATGCAGTCCTGGGTGGCGGATTCCGGGGAGATTCCCCGGGAGCGCATACGCCGGGACTGGAAGGAAATCCGGGAACAGGTGGCGCGGCAGTACGGGGCGTCCGGCAAGTCTGATGACGAACTGTTTGTGGCCGTCTCCATGCATAACCAGGTGCGGCTTTCCCAGCGGGAAACGTTGTTTGAACTGTACCAGGAGGAATATGACCGGACGCTGGCCGGGAACGGGATGGCGCCGGATGAACGGCGCCGGGAAGCCGTTTCCGCGTGGCCGGAGGATTTGCAGGCCGTGGCGGAACAACTGAAAAGCAGGGCCGTATCCGATGCGCTGGATGACAGGAACCGTCTGGAGGAGGCCGCCGGAATCATCCGGAAGGGACTGGAAGGGCTGGTAGCCAACGAGGCCCCGGCTTCTGCCGATTTCCCTGCCGTGCAGTTGAACCGGAAGGTTGCCGCCGGCGCTCCGGATGTGGTGCGCGCCGTGGCTTGCCTGGCGTCCCTGGGGGATGGGGACCGGCAGAAGGTATACCGTATGATGGCGCCGTACCTGCGCTCCCGGCCTGCTTTCCGGGACGCCCTGGGCGCCGCGTTGAAGCGCGGCGCGGCGGAGGCGGCGGAGAATGTGGCCCAGCTGGCCGTGAATGGCGCGGCCTGGACCCTTCCGGAAGGGAGTGAAAAAGAGGCGCTGGACAGGTATTCCAGAAGTTTTGAGGAGCTGAGGAATTTTGCCAGGATGGAGTTCTCCCCGCTGCGTGGAGGGAAAGATTCCCCCTGGTTCCGGGAGCTTCTGGTGGACATGGCCCAGCAGGGCGCGTCCACCGCGCTGGCGTTCGGCGGTCCGGCGGGGCTGGGCGTTCTGATGGCTGGGGAAACGGGCCGCCACATGGCGGATGCCCGGCGTATGAATCCGGACGGCGTGTTTGACGCCCAGATGGGCGGGGCCGTGGTGTCCGGGGGGATGAATACCCTGCTTTCCTTTGGCATGACGAAGCTGGGTCAGCGGATGCTGGGCCAGGGGATGCGCGCTTTCCGGGCCGTGAGGTTCGCTTCCGGCGGCATGGGGGCGGTTCTTTCCGGAACGGGCTCCATGGCTGCTGACGCGGTGAAGATGGCGACGGAAAACAAGCTGATGGAACTGACGCCCATGGTGGTTCAGGAGGGCGTGGGAGCGGCTACCGATAAGGAATCAGGCGTGGACTGGGAGGGATGGAAGGAGAGGCAGATGTCCGTGGACGACCAGTTGAGGGAGGCCGCCATGATGATGCCGTTCCTGCTGATCGGCGCCGGGAAGGCTTCCCTGCACCATTTCCGCCATGCCGGAACCTTGCTGGGGAATGGCGCGCTGCTCAAGGCGTTCGGCATTCCGGATGAAGCCGCCGCCCGCATTCTGCGGGAGAAGGACGTGCGCCGCGCCGGGGAGATGCTGCAAAAATCCCTGCGTGATTCCCCCCTGTGGGGATCCCTGTACATTTCCCGGAAGGCCATGGAATGGTCCCGTGTGCTGGATGAAGCCGGGGAACCCTTTTTAAGGACGGAGCAGGACGTGCGGGATTTTCTGGAAATGCCTTCCCCCGTCAGGACGAAGCCGTGGAAGATGAGGGATTTTCCGGAGTCGGAAGCGGTGCTGAAGAAGCTCTTTCCGCACCCGGACCATGCGGAGGCCAGGACCAAATGGCTGCTCCGGGCCGGACTTCCCCGCGTGGGAGAAGCCGCCGGGGCGGAGGGCAGGCGCGTTTATGAGGTGGAGCCTGCGCCCGGCGTGGAGATGAAGAGAACGCAGGGCCGGAATTCCGTGGAGGAGGCCCTCTCCTCCTGGTATGAAGCCCTGTGCCGGATGGAAGAGGAAGACCTGGGCCTGGCCCGGAACAGGAACGGACGGGAAATTCCGTGGCGTTTGAGGAATGCGGCGGATTATGATGTGCATGCGGACAGCCTGCGCCGTGCGTTTGTGGAAGACAGGCTGAAGAAACGCGCCTACCGTCCGTACAGGATGCTGCTGCTGGCTTATCCGGAAGAAGCGGGCCGGAGCGCCTCCCTTTCCGGCATGGACTGGGACGCCGTCACCGTAGAGACGGACCGCCGGACGCGCGCCAATGTTTACGAGGGGGTGATGGAGCGGGTGCACGGCGCTTCCCATGAGGAAGTGTCTGCCCATGTAGCCCGCCGTTTGTGGGAGACCTTCTGCCGTGACGAGGGCGCTTGCGCCCGGGCGCGCCTCTGGCTGGAGGAGGGCAGCGCCCTGCTGCACGCTCCGGAACTGCTGGAGCAGGCTGCCGGACCGGACGGCTTGCCCTCCGCCCTGTCCCGGATGAGTTCCATGATGGCCGCCCTGGGAGACCGGGAGCGTCACGGGGTGAGTCCGGAATTGCGGGAAATGAACCGTTTTGTGTGGGGGACCCAGGCGGACGTGAACAGCTTGTTCCAGGTGCTTCCCAACATGAAGGAATTTGACGTCCATGTGGGGCGCGGTTATACGCCGGTGGAAAGCTACGGACGGATGCTGTCCCGTTTTCTGGAGGTGGAGCCGGAGCACGTGGCCCGGTATGCCTCCGTGCTGGATATGCCGCGGCTGGATGCCGGACCGTCCCGGGCGGTGCCGCGCATTTATCCGGGTATGGAAAGAGCGGTGGAAAATTTGTCCCGCCTGACGCCGCGCCTGTTCCAGTCTTCGCGCGGAAACAGGGAAGGGGAAAGGCTGTGGAGGGTGAAGTATCCCAATGGCAGGTGGTCGGACTGGCACCCTTCGCGGGATGCCGCCGGGGCGGACCTGATGGCCCATGTTTCCATGATGTTCTCTCCGGCGTGCACGGCCAAGAGGGATTTGATCCGGAGCTGGGAGTGGCATGCCCGCAACGGGCATCCGGAATGGGATACCAACTACCTGAGGCTGACCTCGGAGCTGGAGAACGCGCAGGGGGAACGCCTCTCCTGCCTGTATGACAGCCTGGCGTCCATGGCGGTGGCGGATATGCTGAGGGCCGGGTACGGCGTGCGCGGGGCCGTGGGCTCCGGGGACCGCCTGGAGGTCACGGGCCGGGGCCGTGTGGCCGCTGAAACGCTGATGAGCCGGGACGCCCTGAAGGAGCGCATGGATATTCACGGCAAGTATGTGGGTGAGGTGCAGCGGCTGGGCGTGGATGCGGACAACATGCCCGTTCCAACGGCCAAGGGGCTGGTGATGCACCGGCTGCGCCTCCATAACACGGACAATCCCCTGGCCCTGATTGAGGATAAGGCGGAGGTGGTCTGGGACCGGCTGATGCGCACGGACCAGCTTTCTCCGGAAGGCGCGTGGGAAATGCTGAAGCATCTGGGCCGCGTTCCGCGCCGCCGGAGACTGCCCGGAGAGACGAAGCTGATAGAAGAACTGTCCCAGCTCTCCAAGGAATATTTCTTTGCCCATCTGGATCATGACGCCGTTCCGGAAACGGTGGCTTCCTGGGCGCGCTACGGCGCCGCAAGCCCGGACCGCACGCCCGAACCCCTTGAGGGACTGGTGCGCCGCGCCGCGGAGCTGAAGGAAACATTGAAGGAGGGACCGGATACCGACGAGTTCATGGGCATGCTCCGTGAAACCGTGGGGATGAATGACCGGATACGGGCGGAACGCGCCTGGAACGCGGGCGGTGGGGAAGTGCATCTCCCCATGATGGAAAGGTACGCCCACAGCCTGATGACCGGGAGGCTTTTGTCCACCGCTCCGGACCACGTGAGGGCGGACCTGGTGCGTTCCCTGGCCGCTCTGGACGGCGGCGGTTCCGACCGCAGGAGAGAACGCCTGGCGGAGCGCCGCATGGAAGAACTGGGCCGGGCTCTCCGGGAGTTCCCCCAGTTGAATTCATGGCGTCCGGACCCGGAGCATCCCGGTCTGTACCTGCGTCTGGTGCGGCGTCCGTTCCGGATGGGGAATGGACACGGACCCCTCCGCCTCGGGGATGTTTCCCTGGAGGCCATGGGGGATCCCCTCCCGCCACCCGTTCTGGATGCGCCCGCCTATGTGGAGGAGGATTTTTCCGTCAGGCGCGGCGTGCCTGCTCCCGCCGCGTGGCGCAGCCGTCCGGACGTAGTCCGGGCGGTGGAGACGCTGGACGTGGTGAGGCGGGACTTTGCGAACCGTCCGGAAGCCGCGGAATCCGGCATCATCTGGCGGGGAAGAACCTACCGGGTTGATTCCGAGGCGGCTCCCGCGGGCGTGCCCGCGGGGTGGAGCCGGGAGCTTCCCCTGGATGAAGCCGCAACCCTGATTGATGTTCTGGATCACCGGCAGGATGAAGTGAAGGGCGGCATGCTTCCGTTCCTGCCTGATCCGGAGGAGGCGTGCGCGATGTACGCCAATTGCGTGCTTTACCGTGACCCGGATGACCCGGGGCATACCGTGCGCCTGATGCCGGGCATTCCGGAAAGTCCCGTGAGGCAGGCGCGTGCGCCGTATGTGGTGCATGCGTGGAACGGCGTGTATCTGGACAGGCGGGGACTGCCTGCGGAGGCCGGGCGTGATTCCTATATCCCGCTGGAATGTTTCACGGGAGCCGGAGAGGAGCCCTTCCCGGAGATCGTTCAGGAAAGCCGGGCAAGGTCCCTGGGCCGGATTCTGGAAACGCTGGCGGATGCGGATGCGCAGGAACGCTTCTGGTGGAACCGGGAACAGGCCGTGGGGTGCTTCATGGAGGACGTCATCCGGCTGTATGAGGAGCTGGGCGTGCGGGAAGGCTATCTGCGCGGCAGGCTGGACCTGCTTGACCCCGTCATGGTGCAGGCTCTGCGCTTCGTTTCCCACGTGCTGAATGACCCGTTGGCTTACCGCCTGCCCCTGGACAGGGGGACGGAAGCCCTGAAAGGGATGACGGACGAGGGAATCCTGCTGAAGAAACTGGTGGAGGAACATGGAAACTTCTAATCATCTGACGGAGTCGTGGAGTCTGCCGTGGCGGTCCGTGCTGTCCAGCCAGCTCTGGCGGCTGGAACACCTGTACTGGATTGAGAACAAGGCGGGACAGCTCCAGCGTTTTTCCCTGAACAGGGCGCAGCGGCGGCTTCATGAAAGGCTGTGGTACAGGAACGACATCCTGAAGGCTCGCCAGCTGGGCATTTCCACGTATGTGGCCATGCTGATGCTGGATATGAGCCTGTTCCGGTCCAACTTTCACTGCGGCATCATTGACAAGAGCCTGCCGGACGCCCAGCAGAAGCTTGCCAAGCTGCATTTTGCCTGGGACCATCTGGATTACGTGCCGCCCGAGCCTTCCGCCATGGATGTGGCGCTGGCCCGGCTGGGAGAGAGGATCAAGAGCCTGTCCGGGGTGGAGAAAAAGGGAGTATGGCGTCCCTGCACGGCCGCGCGCACCCGCCTGGCCTTTGCCAATGGAAGTGATGTGCGCGTGGGAACGAACCTGCGCGGGGGCACCATGCAGTTCCTGCACGTTTCCGAGCTGGCGCACGTTTCCGTGCATGCCCCGTGGCGGGCCAGGGAGATACGCACGGGGGCGATCAATACGGTACCCCCCGGCGGCTTCATCCTGAAGGAGAGCACCCATGAAGGGGGACGGTACGGCGTGAACTACGAACTGACGCGCCAAGCCATGGAAAACATGGGCAGGGAGTTGTCTCCGCTGGATTTCCGGTTCTTCTTTTTCAGCTGGTTTGACCAGGAGGAATACACGCTGCCGGGGCGCGGCAGGTGGAGCCGGGAGCTGGACGAGTATTTTCTTTCCCTGGAGCGGGAAACCGGAGTGGCGCTGGATGCGGGGCAGAAAAGGTGGTACGCCCGTATGGCCCGCGTGATGGGGGTCTCCATGAAGCAGGAATACCCGGGAACGCCGCAGGAGGCATTCTCTACCGGGGAGGAAGGAAGTATTTACGGTAGCCGTATCATGGCCCTGCGCGAGCAGGGGCGCGTGGGAGTGGAATTTAAGGCGGACCCGGAAGCTCCTTCCTTCACGGCGTGGGACCTGGGTCTGAGCGACCACACGGCCATCTGGCTGGTGCAGGTGCTGGGGGATAGTTTCCACTGGCTGGACTACTATGCCGCCAACCAGCAGCCCCTGGCCCATTACGTGGAAAAAATGCGGGAATGGGAGAACCGGCACGGCGTGGCAGTGACGGCGCATCTGCTGCCCCACGACGCCGCGCGGAGGGACGCCCACGGCATTTCCTACGTGGAGAACATGGGGAGGCTGGGATTGGCGAACGTGCGCGTTGTCCCCAGGACCACGGATATCTGGCGCGGCATCAATACGCTGCGGGAACTGCTGGAGCGAAGCTTCTTCCATGCCCGTACCCAGGAGCGGGTGCGCAATGGCCGCGGGGAGGAGGAGCCGGGCGGGGTGGAGCATCTGGAACTGTACCGGTCCAGGCCGCCCGGTGCGTCCGGCGCCGTGACGGAAAGCCCCGTGCATGACGGACATTCCCATACGGCGGATGCCGCGCGTACCCTGGCGGAGGCCTGGTCCCACGGATTGCTCCACGGGCCCGGGAATGACGGCGGACGCAGCAGGCGCGCCAGGATGTGGTAGGGATGCGGAACGGGCCGGAAAAAGGATTTTTTTGATTGATGGTTGACAGTTTTGTCAAAAAGCGGTTCCTTTTTCCGGCCCTCCGTTGTCTAACGCAGTGATGCGACTCCCCGAGATGAAGTTCCCCTTTTTCCATTTGCTGGTTCCGTGCCTGTGCGTTCCGTTCCTGTTTTCCTCCTGCGGCACGACGGGAGGAAATTCCTCCGGGTCTTCTTCCAGCGTTCCGGTGGAGGAACTGACCGGCTATTTTGAGGAAACGGGAACCATTCCGGGGCACCTGCTCAAGTGGGAGGATGATCCGTCCCTGCCCGGGAAGCTTCTGGTGATCGTGGATAAGAAGAAGCAGATGATGTACGTGTACCGCGGGGCGCACCGCATCGGGTACGGCCCCATCAGTTCCGGAAGAAGGTCAGGCATGACGCCTGCGGGCTACTTCCGGATTTCCTCCAAGGATGCGGACCACCATTCCTATTACGGCTCCTTCATCAATGCCGCCGGAGAACAGCGGGACGGGGATATACGGAAGGACGCCGCGCGTCCCGGAGAACGGTTTGAAGCGGCCCAAATGCCTTATTTCATGAGGGTGAACGGGGCTGTGGGCATTCATGAAGGGTACCTGCCCGGACACCCGTCCTCCCATGGCTGCATCCGCATACCCCATCTGATTGCCAAGAACCTGTTTGAAGTGGCTCCCGTGGGAACCCGCGTGGTCGTCCGGGACGGGAGCTGGAACATTCACGAGCTTCAGAAAAAGCCGTCCGATATTTTCAGGACGGTGCACAGGCCGTCCCCTGCGCGGGCTGGCGCAAATTCCTCTTCCTCCGGGAAGGAGGAACTTGTAAAGTCGGAGGCATCCGTGGAGAAGGGTGCCGCGGCCGTGCCGTCTGTTGAAGAACGGGAGAACATGCCGCTGCCCTCTTCCGGCGCGGATGCCGTGAACCCCTCTTCATCCAATGGCCTCGAAGGACTGGAATAACATGCTGTCCGGGCGTTTGTACCATGCCCAGGATTCCGAATTGACCGCGGCACGCCTCCGGGCGCGCGAGCTCGTCTTCCGTTACAACCGGTCTGCTCCGGAAGAAGATGAACTGCGCCGGGAAGTGGCGCGGGAGCTCTTCGGGCATATGGGGGAGGGCTGTTATCTGGAGCCTCCCCTGCGGTGCGACTACGGCATCAATATCCGGCTGGGGGACCGGGTGTATGCCAACTTTAACCTGGTGGTGCTGGACTGCGCTGCCGTCACGGTAGGCAATGACGTGCTGATAGGCCCCAATGTGGGAATTTACACCGCCGGGCACCCCGTGGACCCGGGCCTGAGGCGGGACGGTCTGGAATTTGCGCTGCCGGTCACCATTGAGGATGGCGTGTGGATAGGCGGCCATACGGTCATTGGCCCGGGCGTGCGTATCGGCCGCAATTCCGTGATAGGCGCGGGCAGCGTGGTGACGAAGGACATCCCCGCCAACGTGGTGGCTGTGGGAAATCCCTGCCGCGTGATGCGGCCCATTACGGAAAGGGACCGGGAGTTTGGCGGAGGCCGGCCCGCAGGAAAGGATGTGAATTCACAGAGATGATGAGATTTGAATTGCTTTTGAGACGGGATGGTGCATAGTTGGCGCCCTCACAGTGTCGATTAGCCGCTGCCACGAGCTAAATACATTCAAAGAAAACACTTATGAGTAACGAAATCAATTTGCAGGAATTCAAGATGCACGAAAAGGACTCCGGTAGCTCCAGCTACCAGATCGCCCACCTGACCCAGCGCATCGCGCACCTGACCGACCACCTGAGCACGAACAAGCATGATGTTTCTTCCCGCCGTGGGTTGTTGAAGATGGTGGCTCTGCGCCGCAAGCTTCTTGATTACGTCAAGCGTGAAGATCTGGCCCAGTATCAGAGCCTGATTCAGCGTCTTGGCCTTCGCCGCTAAACGGCGGAGCACATTCCCGTTTGATACGGCCGTTGCGGTTTTCCGCGGCGGCCGTTTTTGTGCCTGTCAGGGAAAGGTGTCCCCGTTAGAACGCAGTTGGTAAAAGTCCGGAACCACGGGGCTATCAAACTATTTGCTTGCATTCTCCTTGATAGGGCTTATGCTGGCATCCGACGTTCGGGGACTAGTTTCCCGGTGCGTTTCTGTCGGGCATGCCTTGAGAAATTTTCAGATTTTCACAGGCTGTCAAGCCGGTAAGACTGGGCCGGAGCGTTTGATCCATCTGGGATGTGCGCCCTGCCGCGCGGACAGTGTTCCTCTTATATTGGGAAAAAGCTGCTGCGGATAACACTCTTCCTGAGGCACTGCCCGTACCTGACGCCATTCAGGCTTCCTGCCCGGAGCCGGCCTGAATGGGCTGATGAGGCTGCGGGTGACTGAAAGACAAGAAATATAATGAGCATACATTCAGTTGAATGCAACGTTGGTACGAATCCCATCACGATTGAAACCGGTAAAATGGCCCGTCTTGCCGACGGCGCCGTGGTTGTCCGCAGCGGCGACACCGTGGTTCTCGTGACCGTGGTGAGCGCCACCAAAGTCAAGGAAGGCCAGACCTTCTTCCCCCTGTCCGTGGAATACAAGGAAAAGGCCGCTGCCGCGGGCATGTTCCCCGGCGGCTACTTCAAGCGTGAAGGCCGTCCCACGGAAAAGGAAATCCTGACGTGCCGCATGACGGACCGCCCCCTGCGCCCGATGTTCCCCAAGGGCTACTTCTATGATACGCAGGTGATCACCCTTCTGCTCTCCGCCGATGGTGAAAACGAACCGGACATTCTGAGCATCAACGGCGCTTCTGCCGCGTGCGTCGTTTCCGACCTCCCCTTTGCCGAACCCGTGGGCGCCGTCCGCGTGGGCCGCGTAGACGGCCAGTTCATCATTAACCCGACCAACTCCCAGCGTGAAAACAGCCAGCTTGACCTGGTGTTTGCCGGGACGAAGGACCAGGTGATCATGATTGAAGGCTCCGCCAATGAACTGCCGGAAGAAGACTTCATCGCCGCCCTGCGCCTGGCCCAGGAAAACGTGAAGGTCCTCTGCGAAAAGCAGGAAGAACTCCGCGCCGTCTGCGGCAAGGAAAAGCGTTCCTATGAACTCTGCCTTGCCAAGCCGGAACTGCTGGAAATCGGCTATGAAATCGCCGGTGACCGCATTGAAGACGCCATCTATGCCGCCTCCAAGGTGGAACGCCAGAAGAAGGTGGGCGCCCTGCGTGACGAAGTGGAAGCCGCCATCAAGGAACGCCATCCGGAAGCCACGGATTTTGACGTGGAGCAGGTCTTTGAATACATTCAGAAGAAGGCCTTCCGCATCTCCATCATGGACAAGGACAAGCGTGCCGACGGCCGCGCCCTCAAAGAACTGCGCCCCCTGACCGCGGAAATCAACGTGCTGCCCTCCGTAGTGCATGGTTCCGCCCTGTTCGCCCGCGGTGAAACGATGTCCGTCTGCCTGGCGACGCTTGCCCCGATGGAAGAACGCCAGTACATGGACAACTACACGGGCAGCGTGAATGAGAAGCGCTTCATCCTGCATTACAACTTCCCTCCCTTCTCCGTAGGTGACACCGGCCGTTTCGGCGGTCAGAACCGTCGTGAAATCGGTCATGGCGCCCTGGCGGAACGTTCCATCGCTCCCGTAGTGCCGGACGAACAGGAATTCCCGTACGCCATCCGCATTTCTTCTGAAATCATGGAATCCAACGGTTCCACCTCCATGGCCTCCGTCTGCGCGGGCACCATGTCCCTGCTGGCGGCCGGCGTGCCCCTCAAGCGCCCCGTGGCGGGCATTTCCGTGGGCTTGGTGACGGAACAGAATGACCAGCATGAAATCACCACGTACAAGACCCTTCTGGACATCATCGGTTCCGAAGACTTCTACGGCGACATGGACTTCAAGCTTTGCGGCACGTCTGAAGGCGTGACGGGCTACCAGCTTGACCTCAAGTTGCCCGGCATCCCCCTCTCCATTCTGGAAGAAGCCATCCATGTGGCCAAGACCGGCCGCACGGACGTGCTGAAGGTCATGAATGACGCCATTGCCGCTCCCGCCCAGATGAGCCCGAATGCTCCCCGCATTGAGACCACCAAGATTCCCGCCGACCGCATTGGCGAGCTGATTGGCCCCGGCGGCAAGAACATCAAGGCCATCCAGGCTGAATCCGGCGCGGACATCAACATTGAGGAAGACGGCACCGTGCACATCTACGCCTCCAAGCAGGAAGGCCTGGACCGTGCTCTGGAACTCGTCACCCGCATGTTCAAGACCATTGAAATCGGTGAGCTCTACACCGGCAAGATCGTTTCCACGACCACCTTCGGCGCGTTCATGGAAGTGCTTCCCGGCAAGGACGGCCTCATTCACATCTCCGAGCTGGCCGAAGGCCGTACCGCCAAGACGGAAGACGTTGTGAGCGTGGGAGACGTGGTGACCGCCAAGTGCATCGGCATTGATGACAAGGGTCGCGTGAAGATGTCCGTCCGCGCTGCTCTGCGCGACGCCAAGGCTGCCGAAGCGGAAGCCGCCGGCATCACGGAATAACGGTTTTCCCGTTGATCCCTTAAACTTCCAGCCCCGTTCCCGGAATAACCGGAAACGGGGCTGTTTGAATTTGGCCGGGAGCTTTTACTGTGCGGGCACGGATGCCGGGGGTGAAGGTTGTTTCCTTTCCTGCATGGCTGCCGCCTTCACTTCCGGGGAGGGCGGAGTGCACAGGAAACGGCCCAGCAAGTCCAGCGTGGCTTTTACGTCTTTCAGGTCCGCCAGTTCCCGCGGGGAGTGCATGTAGCGGATGGGAGGCCCCAGGAAGGCTGCCTGACCCCCGTAGAGTTTGACGGGGACAAAGTTAGCCATGCCGGGAGGGAAGGTGCCATCCTTTTGCAAAGGAATTTTGTGCTCCTCCGCCAGTTGGAGAAGCCGCCCGGTGACGGGCTGATGAAAAACCTTGTCATGGGTGAAGAGGACGGGGCCTTTTCCCATGGCCTGGCGGGTCAGCCTTCCGTTATCGTCACGGGAGGGAAGATCGTCAAGCTGGACGGTATCCAGCGTGCAGTCAATGACGATGGCCAGTTTGGGGCGGTTTTTATCGCAATACGCCGTAGCGCCGACGAGGCTTATTTCCTCCTGGGAGGAGGAAAGGAGCGTCACATGGTATTTCAGGTCCTTTTGATGCCGGGAGAGGAAGGAGGCCAGTTCCATCAGCATGAAGGAATTCAGGCGGCAGTCCAGGCCGTGGGCCATCAGGCGCGAGCCGTGCAGCAGTTCCGGCTTGGTGGCAGGAACGCCGCGCTGTCCTGAATTCAGGCCCATCTTCCGGGCTTCCTCCGCGCTGGACGCCCCCGCGTCAAACAGGATGTGTTCTCCTCCTGCCGGAAGGGGAGCGCGGTTCAGCCACCAGCCCGGCACCGCGCCAGCAAAGGCGGTGACGGGACCGTGCGCTCCGTCAAAGCGGTAGGGGCAGGAAAGCATGGATTGGAAGTCCGGGAAGCCGACGGGCTTCACCTTCAGAAAACCGTTGGGCGTGATGTCTGAGATGACCACGCCCACCTCATCCACGTGGGCGTCTATCAGCAATTCCGGGGCGTCCGGGTCCGGGCTGCGGAAGATGGCCCAGGCATTTTGATGCGCGTCCGTGCCGGAGCTGTCCGCCAGGGGCGCCACGTGCTTCAGCCAGAATTGCTGGAGCGGGGCTTCCGCCCCGGAGGAAGAGGGGATACCCAGCAGGGAAGTCAGCCGCTCCATGGACTGGCCGTTGAACGGCGGCGGGGATTCCGGCACGGCGGCCAGGCAGAGGTTCAGAAAAAGCAAGGGGAACAGCAGGAGTCGGATAGAGGGCATGGCCGCACCATAGCATGAGACAGGAAGGGGAAGCAATGGTGGAAGAGGGAGCATGGGAAAATGTGGTTTCCGGATGGCAGAATATTTTGCTTCCCGTTCTTGACAGGATTTTCTTGATTCCTATGATGCGGATGCCCGTTGCGTTTTACGGACACCCTCTCCATACATGATTCTTTTTATCATCTTCGTTATTCTTTTCCTGATTCTGGTCAACGCCTTTTACGTTGCCGCAGAATTCGCCGCCGTGAGCGTGCGCCGCAACATGATTCGTGAAATGGCGGAGGGAGGCAGCAAGGTGGCTGCGCACCTGCTCAAAATTCTGGAGAGTACCCGGGAACTGGACCGTTACATTGCGGCTTGCCAGTTTGGCATTACCATTTCCAGCCTGGTTCTGGGCGCGTACGGGCAGGTGGAGCTGGCCGCGTACCTGCTTCCCCTGTTTGAACGGTTTGGCGGCATGGATTCCGTCATGGCCAATTCCGCCTCCGCCATCGTTGTGCTGGTAGGGCTGACGGTGCTGCAGGTGATTCTGGGAGAATTGATGCCCAAGTCTCTGGCGTTGCAGTTTCCACGGCAGGCGGCGCTGTACACCTATTATCCCATGCGCTGGACGCTGACCTTCTTCGCGTGGTTCATTGACTTTCTGAACGGAAGCGGCCTGCTGCTTCTCAAACTGTTCCGCCTGCCGCCGGGGGGCCACCAGCACATCCACTCCCAGCAGGAGATCAACATGCTGCTGGATGAGAGCCACCAGGGCGGCATGCTGGAGGAGGATGAACATGAGCGGCTGCACAGTGCGCTTTCCTTTGCGGAACGCACGGTGGAACAGATCATGATCCCCCGTTTCCGGCTGGTCTGCCTGGATGTGGACGCCACGGAAGAGGACATTCTGAAGATGATTGCGGACAGGCCCCATACCCATATTCCGGTTTATGAGGGGAACCGTGAGTCCGTGATCGGCATGCTGCATATCAAGGATATGGTGGCCGCGTATGCGGAAAAGGGCATTCTGCCTCCCCTGCGCTCCATGCTGCGGGAAGTGCCGTGCGTGATGGAAATGCAGACGGTGGAAATGCTGGTGTCACGGCTCCGGGAAGACAAGGCCAAGGAAGCTTTTGTGCTGGACGAATACGGCAAGTTCGTGGGGCTGGTGACGCTGGAACGCCTGCTGGGTGAAATGGTGGGGGACATTGATGAGGAATTCATCCGCTCCGGGGAGAAGGTGGAAACTCTGCCGGACGGCTCCATACGCATCCCCGGCATGATGCGCGCCCATAAGGCGGAATGCCTGGTGCCTTTCCTGATGAACGGCGCCGCTACCGTGGGGGGCTCCGTCATCAAGCATATGTCCTGCATTCCCAAGGAGGGGGACCGCCTCATTATTGCCGGGCGCGTGCTGGTGGTGGAGAAGATGGACCACAACCGCGTTTCCTCCATCCTTCTATTGCCTCCGGAAAAGAAGGAGGATGAATCCGCCATGGAAAGCGGGGTGGAGATATGATGACGATTTTCATTATTCTGCTGTTGATTGTGCTGAACGGCCTCTTTGTGGCCGCGGAGTTTGCGCTGCTTGGCGCCCCCCGCGCGGCGCTGGAGCAAATGGCCGTATCCGGCAACATGGTGGCGCGGCGCATCACCCAAGTGCTGAAAACGCCCCGTCTTCAGGACCGCTACATTGCCACGGCGCAGCTCGGCGTCACGTTCGCCAGCCTGGGGCTGGGCATGTACGGGGAGCACGCCGTGGCCGGATGGCTTCACGAATGGCTGGGCCAGTACGGATGGTCCTCCTGGCTGGTGGAGCATGGCGCGGCCAGCGTCCTGTCCGTGGCGGTGCTGACGTACCTGCACATCGTGCTCGGGGAAATGGTGCCCAAGGCGCTGTCCCTTCAATATGCCACCAAGCTATGCCTCGTCATCACCATGCCCATGTACGTGATTCAGCTCTGCCTGTATCCGCTGGTCGTGGGCATGAACGCCCTGGGCAACTTTTTCCTGGGGCTGCTGGGGGTGGACAGGAATGAATCCAAATCCCACTACCATTCCGCGGAAGAACTTCAGTACATCATTGAGGAGAGCCATGAAAACGGCGCTCTGCCGGAGGAATCCGGCCGCATCATGGACGCCCTGTTTGACCTGGATGACCTGTACGTTCATCAGGTGATGACCCCGCGCGTCAGGATAGACGCTATTCCGGAAGGTGCCGGGCATGAGAAGATACGGGAAATCGTGCGCCGCACCCGCCGCACGCGCTACCCCGTCTACCGCGGTGACCTGGACCACGTAGTCGGCATGGTGCATGCGCGCGACCTGTTCCGCATCATGTTCCGCAGGAAGTCTCTGACGCCCGAATATGTCCATGCCATTCCCAAGGTACCCAAGACCGTGAAATTTGACAACGTGGTGGAAATCATGAGGAAGGACAATGTGCGCCTCGCGATTATCCTGGACGAGCACGGCGGCACCTCCGGCCTGCTGACCCTGACAGACGTATTTTCCGAGGTGATGGGCTGGGACCGCGGCCGCATCCGCGTGTTGACGGAGCTGCCCCGGGATGCGGTGGGTTTCTCCTGTGACGTGTCCGGCCTGGCCCGCATTGAGGAGCTGGGGGAAGCCATGGACATGGATTTGCAAAACGAGGAGATTGATACCGTGGGCGGCCTGATTCTCAATCTGCTGGAAGCTCCGGCGGAGGTTGGGGACGTGGTCGGTTACCTGGGCCTGGAATTCAGGGTAACCAGGACGGAAAACGGCGGCGTGGAGCGCTGCATCGTGACCCGGATTACTCCCCTGATGCGGGAGGAAGCACTGGAAGAAGACGAATAAGCCGCGGAAGTCCGGGGGAATCCTCCGGAACCGGCCCGGTTTGTGCAAAAGTTCCTTGGTGGAGCGCGTAGGATATGGCAAAATATTTCCGTCATGTCCAAACCCGAGTCTACTAATGCTTCCGTGAACAAATCCTCCATGAAAAAGTGGGTGGTTCTTCTTGTTGTTCTCGGTGCGTTGATCGGGCTGGGAACGATGATGAAGGCATGGATGGACCGGCGCTCCGGCGCGGAAGCCCAGCCAGCCGTCTTTTCCGGCGGCAGTGAGCACTGGGACCAGAATGAAGTGCCCATCTCCATGCAGTGCGGGGCCTGCCATGAAAAGGAATTCCGGCAATGGGCCGGTTCAGACCACGCCTGGGCGTTCCGCAAGCTGGGGGACCAGTGGGAATCCGAGGCGTTCCACAACATGAAGCTGGACGCCCACAGCAGCATTCTTCAATTCTCCACAGATGCCCAGGGCCGCATGGTGCATGACGGCCAGTCCAATACCGCCTGGCGCGCGGAATGGGCCACGGGAAGAATTCCGCTGGTACAGTACCTGGTGCCCGCCAAGGACGGGGGCTATCACACTTTGAGCGCCGCGTGGGACGTGAACCGCAAGGAGTGGTTTGACATCTTCGGCAAGGATGCCCGGCAGCCCGGAGACTGGGGGCACTGGACGGGGCGCGGCATGAACTGGAACACGCAGTGCGCGTGGTGCCACATGTCCCTCTTCCATAAGAACTATGATCCGGTCAAGGACCGTTACGCCTCCACCTGGACGGAACCCGGCGTGACCTGCATCCAGTGCCACGGCCCCCTGCTGGACAAGCCGGAGGCAGGGACGGGGTGCATGATTTCCACCAAGAACAAGCTGACGCCGGAACAGATTCATGACAACTGCGCTTCCTGTCATGCCCGGCGTGATGAATTCGATCACGATTTTGCCATAGGCGACCGTTTTGACAACCATTTCCAGCTCGTGCTTCCCGTGCAGCCGGGCGTCTTCTGGCCCAACGGCATGCAGCGGGATGAGGACTATTGTGAGACCGGCCTGCGCCTGAGCCGCATGGGGAAGGCGGGTGTCACCTGTCTGGACTGCCATGATCCGCATACGGGAACGCTGAAGCTCCCGCAGGAGGACAACACGCTCTGCCTGCGGTGCCACGGCACCGGGGAGGCGGTAAACGGGGTGAAGGCCCCCATTATTGACATGTCCAAACATACGCCGTGTCCCCAGTCCAGCATGGGAGCCCGCTGTGTGGAGTGCCACATGCCGGAAAGCCTGTACATGGCCCGGGACCCGCGCAGGGACCACTCCTTCAATTCTCCGGACCCCCTCCTGAGCGTGGAGCTGGGCATTCCCAATGCCTGCACCATGTGCCACAGGGAAAAGAGCAATGAATGGGCTGCGGAAGCGGTGAAAAAATATTACGGGGCCAATCCCAAGATGGCGCAGTACAGGGACCGCACCCGGGCCGTGCAGCGTGCTTATGAAGGGCGGGAAGATGTGCTGCCGCTGCTGATGGAATGCTTCAAGCGGGAAGAAGTGGGCGCCTGGCGCGCCACATTGCTGGACCTGATGGATGCCTGGGCGCATGAACCGGCCGTTCAGGAACTGGCCTCAGCGGCAGTCAAGGACCCGGACGCCCTGACGCGTGCCGCCGCCGCCAAGGTGATGGGCCGTGCGGGCAATCCCGCTGCGGGCAAATTGCTCAATGACCCATTCAAGGTAGTTCGCTTGCAGGCAGAATGGGCCCTCCGGGATTCCCTGCCGCCGGACAGTCCCGGCATGAAGGAACTGACCGCCGCCGCGCTGCACCAGGCGGACCAGCCCTCCGGGGCGATGAAGCTGGCCCAGATAGCCATCAGCCGCAAGGATGCGAAGGCCGCGGAACAATGGTTTGCCAAGGCTCTGAAATGGGACGCCACGTCTTCCGTGGTGCACCGGGATTATGCCGTTTTCCTGGCTTCCCAGGGCCGCAGCCGGGAAGCGGTGGACCAGATGAAGGAGGCCGTCCGGCTGGCTCCGAAGGATGCCAACCTGTGGTACCTGCTGGGGCTGGGCCAGATAGAGAACAATGATGAGCCCGGAGCGCTGGAATCCTTTAATGCCGCCCTGAAAATAGAGCCTTCCTTCATCCGCGCCCTGTTCAACCGCGCCCTGCTTAATGAAAAGGTGGGGCGTCTGGAGCAGGCTCTCCAGGACCTGGAAAACTGTTCCTCCCTGGACAAGGAAAATGCGGACATCCCATTCACGCTGGCCGTGATGCTTTACCGCAACGGCCGTTACCGTGACGCCGCCGCCGCTGCCGCGGAAGCCCTGCGCCGTGATCCCGGGCATGCCCAGGCCAGGCAAATTCTGGAATCGGCTTCTCGACATGGAAGATAGGAAAGAGTATATCAGCGTTGTGTACATGAAATTTTCTCCTTTGCGTATTCTGCTGGCGTCCGCGTTCCTGCTGGGCTCCTCCTTCTGCTTTGCCGATTCTCCCGGCGCGGCGGAGGACCCCTCTCTCCGCACCTGGACGAACAAGGACACGGGCACCACGGTGGAGGCACGCCCCATCGCCTTGAACATGAAAACCGTCAAGCTGGTGACCACGGCCAAGAAGCCCATCACGATGCCGCTGGAAAAGCTTTCCGAGGAAGACCGCGCATGGCTGGAGGAACACAAGGATGTCATCGGGAAGCCTCTCTCGGAATGGTCCTCCGTGCCGTCCGGCCCCGTGGCTGGGGAAATGAAGGGAAAGACTTACATGCTGGACAACGGCAAGCTGAAGAAGAAGGACGGGAAATTGAATCCCGGGCACTTCATCCTGTATTTCAGCGCGAGCTGGTGCGGTCCGTGCTGCCGGAATGCTCCCCACAGCGTGGAAGCGTACAATAAGGCGGTGAAGGACAATCCGGATGTGGAAGTGATCATGTGCAATTTGGACCAGAATCTGGAAGCCGCCCAGAAATGGGCCGCCGCCAACAGCATGCCCTGGCCCATCCTGTTGAAGAAGGATTTGACGGAGCTGGCCAGGAAAGTGGCTCCCCGTGGCATTCCTACGATGATTCTGGTGGACAAGGACGGCAAGGCTGTCCAGTCTTCCCAGGACATGGAGCAATTGGTGAAGGCTATCGGTTCAAGCCGTTCCTCCCGTTAGGCTGCCATACCCTTGATGTTCTGCAACGATGTCCCCCGCCCGCAAATCCCAGTCCGACCGTTCTGCTGAAACCAGCGGCAAGATTCTTCGTGCTGCGCAGAAGCTTTTTGCTCTCAGAGGGTTTGATGGAGTGACCATGAGGGCGATTGCCTCTGAGGCGGAAGTGAATCTGGCCTCCATTGTGTACTACTTTGAAAACAAGGAGGGACTGTACCTTGCCGTGTTCAGGAAGTATGCGGAACCTCTGATGGAAGCGCGCATGAAAATGCTGAAAGAGGCGGATCTTCATCCGTCCTTGCGCGCGTATGCCCGGGCATTCATTGAACCCGCTTTCCGGCTGCTTCTGGATAAAAGCCTGGGCGGTCCGGACCACGCCCGCCTGCTGTGGCGGCTGCCCCAGGAGCCGGAATATCTGGGGAGAAAGATTTACGACGAATTTTATGCTCCGCTCATCCGGGAAATGACGCAGAGGGTGCGGCAGTTCTGCCCGTGGGACGACGAGCTTTCCATTTCCTGGCACATTCATATCATGAGTTCCATTTTCCATGCCACGCTTGGGAAATACGTCACCCGGCTGGAACTTCATGACAAGGAGCCGTGGATGAAGGATCAGGACCGCGTCCTGCAAATGATCGTGAATACGGCGGTTCTGCTGATTTCCCGGCCCGCTCTTTCTGCAGAGGGAGAGGAAGAGCAGGGAAAGCGGTAAGGGACGGCGTTTTTCCTTACACTTCTCCCAGCGTCTTTCTGAGTGTCTTTGCCGTTCCCGTGATGTCCGGGTGCGTAAGCAGCCAGGAGACGATGACGACCCTGGACGCGCCTGCCTCCAGGACGAGGGGAAGTGTGTTCCCGTTGATGCCGCCGATGCAGAAGACCGGGAATTCTTCCGGAAGCTGCCGCCGGACACCTGCAATGTCTTCCAGGCCGATGGCCGGCCTTCCCGGTTTGGTGTCGGTAGGAAACAGGGGGCCGAACCCGATGTAGTCCGCCCGTTCCCGGAATGCTTCCAAGGCCTGTTCCGGGCTGTGCGTGGAACGCCCGATGATGGCGTCCGGACCCAGCATGGCCCGCACGGGCGCCAGTGCTCCGTCGTCCTGGCCCAGATGGACGCCGTCCGCCCCGGTGCTCAGGGCTATTTCAGGATAGTCATTAATGATGAAAAGGCAACCGTATTTGCGGCACAGGGGAGCCATCCGGTTTCCCATCTGCTCAATGCGTTCCGGAGCATGGTTTTTCGCCCGGAGCTGGAGGATGCTCAGACCGCCTGCCAGCAATTTTTTCGTAACGGAGAGCAATTGATGTTCAACGGTGTATCCCATATCCACAATGCCATATAGGCGGCAGGACGAGAGGCGTTCCTTCCTGTTCATGGAAGGGAATTGTAACGGATAAAATCATCCCGGCAAGACGCTTCCCAATCTTGACCCTAAAGGAGGGTATGATACACTCTCCGCATCGTGTCACCCGCCTTATATTCCGTCGCCAAAAGTGTACTGTTCCAAATGAATCCGGAAACCGCCCACAATGTGACCTTGTGGGGACTGCGCCTGGCAGAAAAAATGCGCGTACTGCCTCTCCTGATGGGTGATATTCCTTCCGACCCCGTGGAAATCCTGGGAATGAAATTCCCCAACCGGGTAGGCCTTGCCGCCGGAATGGACAAGGAGGCGGACACGGTAAATGCGTTCGGCCAGATCGGATTCGGCTTTGTGGAGGTGGGGACGCTGACGCCGCGGCCGCAGCCGGGCAATGACAAGCCGCGCCTGTTCCGTCTGATTCCCCAGCGTGCCATCATCAACCGGATGGGTTTCAACAATGACGGCATTGCGGACGGGGTGGAGAATATCCGTTCCGCCACTCGTTTCAAGGGAGTCCTGGGCGTCAACATCGGGAAAAACAAGGTGACGCCCAATGAAGATGCGGCCCAGGATTACCTGACCTGCCTGCGTGCGGCGTGGCCCGTGGCGGATTACATCGCCATCAACTTCTCTTCTCCCAACACGCCCGGCCTGCGGGAACTCCAGGCCGCGGAACCTGCCGCGCGCCTGCTGGCTTCCCTGAAAGCGGAGCAGTCCAACCTGGCCGCGGAAACCGGGCGCAGCGTGCCCATTTTCATGAAGGTGGCCCCGGATGTGACGGAGGAACACATTGCGGAACTTAGCCGCATTTTTCTGGATGAAGGGCTCGATGGCCTCATCGCCACGAATACCACGCTCTCCCGTGCCGGGGTGGAAGGCAGTCCGCGCCGTGAAGAGGCGGGCGGCCTCTCCGGCGCTCCGCTGACGGAGCGGTCCACAGAAGTCATTGCAGCCTTCGCTTCCGAGCTGAAAGGGCACATCCCGATCATCGGCGTAGGCGGCATCATGAGCGGAGCGGACGCCGTCGCCAAAATCAAGGCCGGGGCCAGTCTCGTCCAGCTTTACACAGGGTTCCTTTACCGCGGGCCGGACCTCATCCGGGAATGCGTGGAAGCCATGAAGGCTGAATGCCCCGTTAACTCCTGATCCTACATATTCACCGCACACAGGTTTCATCCATGCCCGGTTCCTTCGTACACCTCCACAATCACACGGAATACTCCCTGCTGGACGGCGCCGTCCATATCAAGGATCTCATTGCGGAATGCTCCCGCATGGGCATGCCTGCCGTCGCCGTTACGGACCACGGCAACCTCTTCGGAGCCATTGAGCTCGTGATGGAGGCAAACAATCTCAACAAATCCGTAGCCGCCTGGAACAAGGAACACCCGGAAGGACCGCAGAAACAGCCGGTGAAGCCCATCTTCGGCTGTGAGGTGTACCTCTCCCCCACGCCCATCGGCGTAAAAAAACAGCTTCCCGGGCGCCGCAAATACACGCACCTGCTTCTTTTGGCGGAAAATGAAACCGGCTGGCAGAACCTCGTCAAGCTGGTATCCCGCTCCCATCTGGAAGGCTTTTACTACAAGCCCCGCGTGGACATGGACACCCTGCGGGAATTCAGTGAAGGGCTCATCTGCTGTACGGCGTGCATCGCCGGGCCGCTGAATGAATGGCTGCTCAACGACCAGCCTGAAAAGGCGGAGGAAGCCCTGCTGGCGCTGAAGGACATCTTCGGGGAGGACAACATCTTTGTGGAGCTTCAGGACCACGGCATGGAGGAACAGAAAAAGTGCCTTCCCGAGCTGGTACGCATTGCCCGCAAGACCAACACCCCCATCGTTGCCACCAATGACGTGCACTTCCTCCGGAAGGAAGATCATGATATGCACGACGTGCTGATCTGCGTGGGCACCAACGAAAAACTGGCCTCTCCCAAGCGCATGCGCTACTCCACGGAAGTCTACCTGAAATCTCCCGAAGAAATGCGGGAGGTGTTCCGGGACTATCCGGACGCCGTGGAAAACACGCTGAAAATCGCGGAACGGTGCAATGTCACCATCAAGCTGGACTCCGCCAGTACGGAAAAGTACCCGGAATTCGGCACTCCGGACGGTTCCACGCGTGAGGAATACCTGCGCAAGGTGTGCTATGAAGGCCTGGAGGAACGGTACGGGAAGGAACGCGTGGCGACGGACAAGGAACTCCGTGACCGCCTGGATTATGAGCTGGGCATCATCAACCAGTTGAAATTCCCTTCCTACTTCCTGATTACGGCAGACTTCATCAACTGGGCGAAGGACCATGACATCCCCGTGGGTCCGGGGCGCGGTTCCGCCGCCGGCTCCCTGGTGGCGTACTCCATGAAGATCACGAACATCGACCCTCTGCGGTTCGGCCTGATCTTTGAACGTTTCCTGAACCCGGAGCGCGTCAGCCCTCCGGATATTGACATTGACTTCTGCCAGACCCGCCGTCCGGAAGTGATCGACTACGTGCGGCAGAAATACGGGGAGCGCGCCGTGTCCCATATCATCACATACGGCACTATGGGCGCCAAATCCGTGCTCAGGGACGTGGCGCGTGTAATGGACATGTCCTATGCGGACGGTGACCGCATCTCCAAGCTGATTGAAACCGGCCCCAAGGTGACTCTTCAGTCCAGCTACAAGAGCAACGAGGAACTGCGTGAACTGATCGCATCCGATGAAACATACGCGGAGCTCTGGGGTTATGCGACACGCCTGGAAGGGCTCATCCGCAACGTGGGCGTGCATGCCGCGGGCGTCGTAATTGGTGACCGCCCTCTGGACGAACATGTGGCCCTCACCCGTGACGATCTTTCCGACCCCCATGCCGCCGTTGTCGCCCAGTGCGACATGAGCGCCATTTATGAAGTGGGGCTCTTGAAAATGGACTTCCTGGGGTTGAAGACCCTGACGGTCATGCATGACGCGGAGGAATACGCGCGCTGGCGAGTCCCGGACTTCAAGCTGGACTCCGTTCCGCTGGATGACAAGGAAACGCTGGACCTGCTGAACCGGGGGGACACGATGGGCGTGTTCCAGCTGGAATCCGGCGGCATGGTGGATACCTGCCGGCGCTACGGCATCCAGAAGATTGAAGACATTATTGACCTGCTGGCCCTGTACCGTCCGGGCGCCATGCAGTTCATGGATGAAATGATTGAGGTCAAGAAGGGACTGCGCCAGGTAGTTTATGAGCACCCGCTGCTGGAGCAGGTCAGCGGAGAAACCTACGGCGTGATGATCTATCAGGAGCAGGTGCAGGCCGCGGCCAAACTGCTGGCGGGCTATACGCTCGGCGGGGCCGACCTGCTCCGCCGCGCCATGGGTAAGAAGGACCCCGTGAAAATGGCCAAGGAAAAGGCCCACTTTGTGGAAGGGTGCTGGAAAACCAACCAGATTGACGAAAAGACGGCTACGGCCATCTTTGACAAGATTGAAAAATTCGCCGGGTACGGGTTCAACAAATCCCACTCCGCCTGCTACGGCCATATCTCCTACTGGACGGCCTACCTCAAGGCCCACTTCCCTGTGGAATTTCTCTGCGGCCTGATGTCCAATGAAGCGAACAACGATAAAATCGGCGTGTTCATTCAGGAAGCCAACCGCATGGGCATTGAAATCCTCCCACCGGACGTGAACAAATCCATGCTTAAATTCACGCCTGAAAAGACCCCCTCCGGCAAGCTGGCCGTGCGTTACGGTCTGGCCGCCATCAAGAACGTGGGAGAAGGCGCCATGCAGATTCTTCTGGAAGAGCGCAAGCGCAACGGAGAATTCTCCAGCATGGAGGACATCTGCAACAGGCTGGATTCCAAATCCGTCAACAAGAAGATTTTGGAATCCCTGATTCGTGCCGGTGCGCTGGACTGGACGCTGGAGCCGCGCTGCGCCCTGTTTGAGCGTGTGGACCTGGCCCTGAGCGGAGCTTCCCAGGTGCACAAGGACAAGGCCCTGGGTCAGGGCGCCCTGTTTGACATGACGTTTGAAGCCCCCCGGGTGAAGGATGAGCCCGCCATTCCCGAATGGCCCAAGGATCAGCGCATGGGAGATGAAAAAGACCTGCTGGGCGCCTACTTCTGCGGCCATCCCCTGGACTCCATGCGCGGCATCATTGATGCAGAAAAATATACCCGCATTGGCCTCATTGACACGCTGGAATCACATGAACTCAAGCAGAAGCACCAGATCGCCGGCATGGTGCGCTCCGTCATCCCCAAGATCAGCAAGGCCGGAAGGAAGTTCGCCGTCATGACGCTGGAAGACTTCACCGGCAGCATTGAGGTGCTGCTGTGGTCGGACGTTTATGAAAAGGCGCTGGAAATGGAAGGCGGGCTTGAACCGGGCGTCTTTGTTGCCGTGCGCGCCAACATCCGGGAGGATGACCGCACCTCCGCCAAGAGCGTGGCCGCGCAGGGCGTGGACCCGCTGGGAGGCAAACGCCGCAGGTCCAAGGCCGGGGACCAGGGACCGCTGAACATCATCGTCAGCCCCCTGCGCCACACCAGAAAAAATCTGGAGCAGATACGGGACATCCTGAAAAGATACCCGGGCCGCTCCAAAGTCAACCTTACGATCAAGGACAGCCTGGGCCACAGCCAGATTCTGGAGCTGGACGAACAGTTCCGCGTCAACCGTTGCCGTGAGCTGGAAACGGAACTTTCCATGTACAACTGACGCCATGCCGGGAGAGAAGCTGCTGTTTCCGGAATCGGAACGCCTGGCGTTCCGGGCATGGGAGGAAAGGGACTGGCCCTTTTTTGCTGCCATGAATGCCAATCCCCAGGTAATGCACTTCTTCCCGTCCGTCATGACGGAGGAGCAATCCCGTTCCATGTGGGACCGCATGCGCGCGGAGCTGGAGGAAAAAGGATATGGCTTGTATGCCGTGGAGCTTAAAGCCTCCGGCGCCCTGATCGGATTGCAGGGGTTCCATTGGGCGGACTTTGAAGCGGACTTTACGCCCTGCGTGGAAATAGGCTGGCGTTTCATGCCGGAAGCCTGGGGGCACGGCTACGCCACGGAAGGAGCCGGGGCCTGCCTGGAACACGGTTTTTTCCGCCTGGGTTTTGACCGGGTATACTCCTTCACCGCCTGTGTGAACCTTGCCTCGGAGGCTGTGATGAAGCGTGCCGGGATGAAAAGAACTGGAGAATTCAACCATCCCAACGTGGCGCCGGATTCTGCCCTGTATCCTCATGTGCTGTACGTGAGCGAAGCTCCGGGAAGATAATTCCGCCGTACGGTCATGGCCTTTTTCCGGTACGCCCTTTCGTGAAAAATCAAACGGGCTGCAATCCGTGAAGACTGCAGCCCGCTGACTGGGTGTGGGGCGCATGGCAAACGGTACGGAACCGTCCCGCCGCCGTCTTGCGCGACTTAGAAGGCGTAGCTTACCCCGGCGTTGACCCGGTGGTAGGTTGACTGGCTTCTGCCTTCGAATTCATAGCCGGCGTAGGCCGTCCATTTGGGGTTGATGACCACGGTGCTGTTATAGTTGAGGCGCACGGCGTTCCGGTCCGGGCGGGAGCCCCTCGCGGTCCAGCTGTAATCGTTCAGCAGGCGGGTGGCCCGGGTTTCCGGGTTGTCTCGCACTACGTCAGGCACGTAGCTCACGGACAGGCTGTTCACCCACAGCACGCCGTTGCTGAATTGCAGCGCCTTGCTGATGCCTACGCCTACCGGCAGGCTGAGATTCTTCAGGTTCCCGCGGTCAAAGTGCCGGGCGTCATATCCCGTTTCCGTGAAGGAATTCTGGTTCACCTGCGTATACTCGATTCCCAGGAAGGGGGAGAGCGTCCAGCCCTTGTTCAGACTATGGTCCCACGTGGCCTGCAGGGTGGCGAAGCCCATCCTGTTCTGCCATTTGCCGTGGGAGGCTCCTCCGTCATAGTAGGAGTCCAGCTTGTTGGTCGTCCAGCCGAAACCGGCGGTTCCGCTGATGGTCAGCATGTCCTTGGACGCCATCTGCTTTCTCCATGCACCGTACAGCAGTGCAACGTAGGAGGTCTGGTCCACTTCGCTGGGCCAGCTCCGGCTCTTGTTGGTGCCGTACAGGTTGCCGAAGGCTGCACCCAGAATGGTATTCGGGGTGAACCTGCGGTCTCCGCCCACGGCATAGCCGCCGCCATTGTAGTCATAGCCGTCAATGCCGTCCCGGGTGCCATGGTAGGTGAAGTCTCCCATTCCCTTGATCCAGAAGTTGTTCTTCGGGCCCATCAGGAACCGGGTGATGCCTACCTGGCCCAGCGCGGCGTTGGAGACGGACTTCATGTTGGAAGCGGAGCTCCACATGGAGTTGCCGATGTCCGCTCCGGCCAGTTCCGGCAGAATCTCTTCAATTCCTTCAGTGGGGTTCCATACGGCGTACAGGTGGTCGTTTACACCGTCGCCGTCCTGGTCTTCCCATTCTTTGGTCCAGTACCCTTCGTAGGTGTAGGGGGAGTTGACGGTATCGGTTCCGGTGGCGGTTGAGTAAATGCTGTCAAAGTCACCGGAGGTGCCGGGAATGGCCGCATCTTCAATGGACATGGCCAGGAAGCGCTGCTTCGTGGCCCACCGCTTGTGGGCGTAGTCTTCCAGGGAATCCGCCACCCCCATGGTTCCGCCCATGGTATGGCTGTTTGCTTCCACAATGCTGAGGCCGGAGCTGTAATCGTCCATGAAGGGGCGGAAGTCAAAAATGACTCCCTTGCTGATGTCGATCGTGTCCGCCCGGAAGGCCGCTCCCCTTCCGGTTCTCAGGGTTACTCCGGATTCGATGGTGATATCCTTGCTGTTCACGGAGCTGTTCCCCGTGATTTCCAGGATGCCCTTGTTCACGGTGAAGGAGGAGTTCTTGGCAAGATCCTTATTGCCGTAGGTCACTCCGTCTTCCAGAATCAGCGTGCCGTCGTGCAGGGTGGTTTTGCCGCTGACGTTGAAGTACTTGGATTCCGCCAGGCGGTTTTGCCAGTCCGTTTCCGTTTCTCCGGCTGCCTGGGTGATCAGCCTGTCCGCTTCCGCTCCAGAGAAGCGGATGGTTCCGGTGAATTCCGGTGCGGTTCCGTTGTACGGAGTAGTATCCACTCCCTCGGACTTGTTGAAGTCATAAACGATGTTTTCATACTCCGCTCCATCTCCCGCATTGCGGAAGGGGTCGTAGAAGGTGACTGTCCTTCCCTCCTGGGCGCGGAGCACCACGCTGTCCATGGAAACGGTACCGTTGGTGCCGAACACCAGGGAGTTCAGGATGGGATTCTCCCCTCCGCGTTTTTCCGTGTTGCCTTTAACGATGATGTCTCCCTGGTCTGCAGAGAAAACGGCATCCTTGTAATAGAGGAGCATGGCTCCGGCAGTGCCGTCCACGGAGTTGTTTTCAATGAGCACGCCGCCGCGGTTGTTGATGAATTCCACCCCGTTGGCTCCCTGAAGGGCGCCCACGTCCCATTTGGCGGAGTTGCCGGAAATGGTGACCTTCCCCGTATTGACAAAGGACGTTTTCCCGTCCACCAGCAGCGCTCCGTATCCATAGTCCAGAGAGCTGTTGTTGGAGATGGAAATATCTCCCGTGCTGGCAAAGGAAAGATTTCCGTGGAACTGCCCTACGCCATAATGCCAGCCGGCGGTGTTGCCGTTCATGGTGATATTTCCGGTATGGCTGAACGAGGTGTCCCCGGTCACTTCCATGGCGCCGTTGTAGTTGTCCGCATGGTTGTTGGAAATGGAGATGTTTCCGGCGTTGGCCACACTGAAGGTTCCGTAAAAGCGCAGGGCGCCGTTGGAACCCTTGGTGGAGTTTTCCTCCACGGTGATGTTTCCGTTATGGTTGAAGGCGGTGTCGCCGAAAACGGCCACGCCGCCCATCTGGCGGTTGGAGGTGTTTCCGGAGATCGTGATGTTCCCAGTATTGGTCACGGTCCAGTCCTTGCTGATCCAGCCTGCGGCATAACTATTTTCCGCATGGTTGTTGATGATCGTGATGGAGCCGATGTTGCTGAAGTTGGCACTGCCGCTGACGCCGAAGGCTCCGGCGCTGTTGCTGGCGCTGTTTCCTTCAAAGCGCAGGTCTCCCCCCACATTGCTGATGTCCAGGTCCAATCCGCTGTAAAGGGCGCCGAAGTTGCCGTTCCAGTCGGAAGTCAGATCGCCGGCATCAGCCTTGTTGTTCTTGAAAACCACATTGCCTGTCACCGTATCTATCTTCATGCCGCCGCCGGAATCGGGGAAGCCGTCCACGGCGCCTGCATAGGCGTAAATGGCCCCGGCAATCCATGCGGAGTTGCCTTCAAAGGTCATGTCTCCCCTAACGTTATGGAACGTCAGCGCGTATTCCCCGGCGGGAATATAGGCCTTGGTTGCGGTGGAGGTGGAGTCATGCGCCCCTGCGTAAATGGCGCCCCCGATGTTGGAATGCGCGCTGGTGGGGGAGTGTCCGGTGGAGTTCCCGCTGAACAGGATGGACTTGGTATTTTCAAAGTCGATCTTTCCCCACGTGAACAGGGCGCCTCCCAGGGCCTGGCCCTGCTGGCTGTCGTCTCCCAGCAGATTGTTGGTGAAGGAAACGTTGCCCATTTGGGAGAAGGTGATGTCTCCCCTGGCGTTCACGGCTCCCCCGGCGTTGGTATCCGCATTGACGACGGATTTGCAATTATTGAAGGAAAGGTCGCCCATATCCGTAAAGATGAGCGTTTCCCCGCGGATGGCGCCTCCGCCTTCGTTATCATTGACCCAGCGGTTGCTGTGAAGGGAGGAACAATCGTCAAAGCTCATGGACATCCCCGTGCCGGTGAAGGTCATGACGGACTCGCTGGAGGGCCGTGTGTAGTCCGCCAGCTGGTTGAAGAAGACGCTTCCTGCGTAAACGGTGTCTTCCGTCCGGAATCCGGAAAAGCTCAGATCCTCCTTCAAGGCGTAAGTGATGCTGTCCTGTGTCTCCTGGCGGGTGGTGACGGTGCCCTGATAAAGGTCTTGAGCCTGCTGGGCTGTTCCCGTCTGTGCCAGGGAGGCTGTCATCAGGAGGAGGATGGCGGATACTGCGAATTTAGGTTTCATTAGTATGCGGTAAGGTTCTTGATTTGAAATCCAGACCTGGGCCGTGCCTCGCCCGTGCGCCCGGGTGGGGGGATGCTCGCGCTGCCTTCGGCGTCTGGAAACTGTAAGAGTCTCTGGCGTGCGTTTTTTCTCAATCAATGACATGCTGTTTCCGGAGGGTATTCTAACAGATATTGGCGGTTCGCAGTTGAGGGTGAAAACGTCCGGCTTCCCCATCTGGGGAAATATGGTCTGTGTCATACATAGAGTGTTTTATAAGCATAGGTCAGGAAATATAACAAATTCTGTAATTTAATGATTTTTAGTAATGGATGAAGGACAAATCAAATCATGTTCCTGTATTTTTGTAGAAAGCTCATGTGGAGGTGGATGACAATAGAAATATGAACACTTTTATGCCCGCCGGCTTCTATCCTTTATGCGGGCGGCCTCTCACGGCCGGCCCGGAAACGATGAAACAATAGATACCGTCATGTTTGATCCAAATCAAAAACCCGATAAAGCCCGTGCCGAAAATTCGATTTTCGGCTCGCCGGAAGCAGACAACCTTCTCCCCAAGGATCAGTTCCCGGATTACGCCATGCGCGCGGAAGATGCCTTCCAGCTGGTGTCCGATGAATTGATGCTGGACGGCAATGCCCGCCAGAACCTCGCCACCTTCTGCCAGACCTGGGATGAAAAGCAGGTGAGGATGCTGATGAATATCAGTATTAACAAGAATATGATCGACAAGGATGAATATCCCCAGACTGCCGCCATTGAAATGCGCTGCGCTGCGATCATTGCCAACCTCTGGAATGCCAGCCAGGATGAAAAGCCCATTGGCTGTTCCACCATCGGCTCCAGTGAAGCGTGCATGCTTGGCGGCATGGCTGCCCTGTGGCGCTGGAGAGCCCGCCAGAAAGCCGCCGGCAAACCTTTTGACAAGCCCAACCTGGTATGCGGCCCGGTCCAGATCTGCTGGCACAAGTTCTGCCGTTACTGGGACATTGAAATGCGTGAAATCCCCATGTCCCCCGGAAAATGGAAGATGGATGTGGACAGCATGCTGGAACAAATTGACGAAAACACCATCGTGGTGGTTCCCACCTTCGGCGTGACCTATACGGGCGCTTATGAACTGCCGGCGGAAATTGCCAAGGCCCTGGACGATTACGAAGACAGGACCGGCATCAGCGTGGACATCCACGTGGACGGCGCCAGCGGCGGCTTCCTCGCCCCGTTCTGCGCACCGGACATCGTCTTTGACTTCCGCATTCCCCGCGTCAAGTCCATCAGCGCTTCCGGCCACAAGTACGGTCTTGCTCCGCTTGGAGTGGGCTGGGTGGTATGGAGGGACGTTTCCGACCTGCCCGAAGGGTTGATCTTCAATGTGAACTATCTTGGCGGGGAAATCCCCAACTTCGCCATCAACTTCTCACGGCCGGCCGGGCAGATTATCTGCCAGTACTATGACTTCATCCGTCTGGGCAAGGAAGGGTACACCAACATCCATACCCAGGCCTACGAAGTAGCCAAGTACATTTCAGATGAGATTTCCAAGCTGGGGCCGTACGAATTCATTTGCACGGGCGATCCGGAAAAGGGCATTCCCGCCGTCTGCTTCTTCATCAAGGATGGAGCCAAGACGAACTATACCCTCTTTGACCTCTCGGACAAGCTGAGAACCCGCGGCTGGCAGGTGCCCGCCTTCACCCTCCCGGCGAATTGCCAGGATACCGTGGTGATGCGCGTCATGGTCCGCCAGGGCTTCTCCAAGGACCTCGCAGACCTCTTCCTGGAAGACTTCAAGCGCATGGTCGACTTCTTCGAGAAGCACCCGGTCACTTCCCCGATGACGGCGGAAGAAGGCACGGCTTTCCACCACTCCTGATGGAAGCTCTGCTGAGTGATTTTTGTTGGATGAATAAGTGTGTGTAAGCGCAGCTCCGCAGTTGTCAAGGTTTGTGCGTGGACCTGGCAGCTGCGGAGTTCTTTTTACTTCCATCACGTTCCCAGAAAAAAGAACTGGATATCTTCAAGAGACCCCGGTTCTTTTTGCATGGGATAAGACATGCTGCCGCTCTACGGCAGTCAGGCTGTCGGGGTACGCCGTACCTGTAAAAGGATTCCCGGTTGCTGCGCGCCTTGAATGGGGTGATTTTGCACAGGTTCAGGAATCGGGATGGCCTCCCATGATGCAGCGCACGGAGCACGCATTGATTCAAAAAACTTCATCCGCCATATTCGCATGACGGAAAAAGGAAGAAGGACATTCCCGGAAAGGTGCCTTCAATTCGTCCTCAATCCCGGAGCGCGGGAAGGCGCGGAACCGCGTTCAGCTGATGCAGCGGAAATAATAATCCACGCGGGAGATGAACCAGGACCATTTGAAGCCGGGCTTGCCGTTGTCCAGCAGCAGGTGCGGGCAGCGCTTGCCAGTCCAGTAGTAATGCGGCACGATGTTCCGGAGGGGAATGTCATGGGCATACATGTTATAGGCGGCCAGCTTAGCGGCGCGGTCAAAGGTCTTCACGATGCTCTGGCCTCTCTTTTCACACATTTCAATGCCGATGGAGTACAGGTCCCCGGGGCCGCCGCGGTCTGCATGGCGCCCCGTTTCATTCAGGGGAATGTGCTGCATGGCTACGTACGGGTCCACCGTATAATGCCAGTTGCAGTGCAGGGCGCCGTTATTCAGGGCGCGGGCGTGCTGCATGGCGTCTGCGGAAGGATTTTCCGTGTTGTGCATGGTGATGAAGCGCGGCTTCATCCGGGAGGAGCGGCGGCGCAGCGGGGAAGAGCTGGGCATGAACATGGCATGCACGTTGCATTCCGCCAGGAGCTGCCGCGGAGAGCGCTTCACCAGAGGGACGCCGGAGGGTTTGAAGGAAATCATGGGAGCATTTCCGGCCTTGCCGGAGGGTTCCGAACAACTGGTCAGGGCCAGCAGGGCGGCGGCTTCCATCAGGAAGGTTCGGCGATCAATGCCCCGGACTTTTTCCAGCATGGGCTGGAGCTGTCCTGAGACGCGGCCAAGATAAGTGGCGATGGTGGAAATATTGCTCATACGGCTGTCCGGGATGGGGAGTTGCGGCGCTGATGCGGGAAAAGTTTAGTTCAAGCTAAGATTCACCTTACTTCTTTGCAACGAAAAAGTGTGAAAGCTTTAGCTTTGTGCTGAATTCTTCACGCTTTTTGTCATATTGGGCCGTTTAAACCGTTGTTAAAAGCAAAACGGTTCCCGGTTCCGCGGCGGTTACGGCGTCCGCGCCTGCCGGGGAAAGGATGAATTCCCCCTGCCGCGCCGTTTTTCCGTCCCATGCCACGGAGCCGCGGAGAACCGTGAAAATGGCAAAGCGGGAGGCGTCCGGCTGGGTGAACCGCTGCCCCTTGTCCAGCGGGTATTCCTCCAGGGTGAAATGCGGCATTTCGGTCAGGTAGCCGGGGGCCCGGCTGAGTTCCCGGAATTCCGCGATGCAATCCAGCGCCTGTTCCATGTGCAGTTCCCTGCCTTTTCCGGAAGCGTCCGTCCGGTTCCAGTCGTAAAGGCGGTAGGTGGTGTCGCTGTTCTGCTGGATCTCCGCAATGAGGTGCCCGGCGCCGATGGCGTGGACCAGGCCCGCAGGGATGTAAAGGTGTTCTCCTTCCTTCAAATGGGTGGAGCGTATCAGCTCTTCCATCCGGCCCGTTTCCGCCGCGCGACGGATGTCTCCGGGGGTGGCGTTTTCCTCCATGTCTTCGTAAATCAGGGCGTCCGGATCCGCGTTCAGTACGTACCAGACTTCATTTTTAACCTCTCCGTTCAGAGCGGCTGCCGTGCGTTCCGGAGGGTGCACCTGGACGGAAAGATTCTCCCGGGCATCCAGAATTTTGCAGAGCAGGGGAAAGCTTGGGAAACGTCCATAGCCGGGGCCGAAAATTTCTTCCCTCCGTTCCTCCCACAACTGGTGCAGGGGCATCCCCTCCCATTTCCCTTCCCGCACCACGCTCATGGCCTCCGGGCGGTCGCTGATTTCCCAGGCTTCCCCGTAGGCCGTTTCCTGGTCGGGCAGTTCCCGGCCCAGCAAGGTTCTCATGTGCTGGCCGCCCCAGATGCGGGGCTGGTAGATGGAATGAAATCGGAAGGGCTGCATGATAATAGCGGAAGCGTAGGCCATCCTTGGCGGCCAGACAAGAAAAATGCCCGCAGGAAGCCTGCGGGCATGAAGGGGGAATAGCCGGGCCGTTTCCGGCTATTTGATGGATTCCCAGACAATGCCGATTTCATCAAACGGCACGTATTCCTTGTTTTTGTCCGGCTTCGGCACGCCGTAGTTGGTCCGGAACAGGGGAAGGATGGGAGCTCCCGTCTTGGGGTCCTTGCTCATGGGGGGCACGCCCACTTCCTCCAGAAGCAGGGTCATGCCGAATTCCCCGCCGGGACCTTCGCTGACCAAGATTTCAATGGGGTACACCTTGCCTTGCTCGACCGTGAACGGCTTGCCGGCGGCCACGCCGCGCATGGTGTTGTTCCAGTGTCCGGAAGTAGCGTACTTGTAGAACGTCACGGGCGGAACGTTGATGCCGATGTCCTTGAGTTCCTTTTTCTGCGCGTCGTTGCCGGGTTTGCCTTCCATGGCGTCAAGCCATTGGGCGTTGTTTGCCGTCATCTTCCCCAGGGAGGCGGATTCCCAGCCGTAGTCGAATACGTTCTGGTTGTTGAACCGGACGGCCAGGTAGTCGTCCCCCAGCCCCACAAAGCGGAACGTGCCGGATTTGGGGGCGCGCACCTTGCCGCGGTAAATGGCAAGCCACTGGCTGGGTTTCACCTTGTCGTCGCATCCATAGGCCTTGGGCGCGTCCTTGGCGGGAGTTCTGGGAATGTAGAACTGGGCGGCGTAAAGCTGCTGGGGTGCCTTGTAGAAGCGGTTCAGTTCCGATTCACTCCAGCCCTTGTTGACAAAACGGGAAAGAAAGGCGCGGTACTGTTCCATGTTCATGTTGGTGGGGCGTCCTCCGGGCGTCTGCTTGGCATCGTAAAAGGTGCCCACCAGCGTACTGCCGGAGGGCTGGGCCGTGCCGAATGCGGAGGTGGAATCCCCCAGGTCCGGGCCGAATCCGTCCCCCATGCCCAGAGCGGTGCCTTCCTCCAGCATGACGGGTTCATCCGGAGGATCAATGTCAATCTTGGGAAGGTTGACCGGGGCCGCGGCGGCAGCCACCACTACTTTGACAGGTGTTTCCGCATGGGAGGAAGAGGAGGTTTCCCGCTGCACTTCCGGCGGGGGAGGCGTATCCGCCGGAGGAGCGTCGTCAGGCGTGATGTAGCCCACGACCTTGGGTTCTTCCGGGGGCGCGATGATGATGGTCAGGGAATAGAGAATGGCTCCGGCCAGAATGACGGAGAGAAAAGATGTCGCCAGTGCGGCAATGTAATTTTTCCGCCTTTCCTTGCGCAGAGTGTCTATTGCCTCTTCTGTAGGTTCTATGTGAAGGCTCATGCATGTATGATAACATACGAGCGCCATATGTTGAGTAACATGCAGATAACAAAGATAACATGTCGGTAACAAAAAGGAGCTGGCCCGGAACGTCCTGTGAGCGGGGAACCGTCAGCTTTTCCTGCCCCGTCTCCCTTTTCCGGGAGCCAGCGCGATGGCGGCAATGGAGCAAACTCCCAGAATCAGAGGGTAGTACAGGTACTCCATGATCATGAGGGGGGAAACCTGGGCGATGCCCGCCGCCATCAGCATCTGGGCCCCGTAGGGGATGACGCCCTGGACCAGGCAGGAAAACGTGTCCAGAATGCTGGCGCTGCGCCTGGGCGGGATGTGGAATTTGTCGCTGATCTCCTTGGCGATGGGACCCACCGTAATAATGGCGATCGTGTTGTTGGCCGTGCAGAGGTTGGCCATGGATACAAGGGCCGCGATGCTGAATTCCGCCCCGCGCCGTCCCCGGATGTGGGCCGTGATTTTCCCGATGATGTAGGCGATGCCGCCGTTGTAGCGAATCAGGGCCAGCACGCCTCCGGCCAGCAGGGTGACGATGATCAGTTCCCCCATGCCGGTCATGCCGCTGCCCATGGCGCGGAACCAGCCCATCAGGGGGAGGTAGCCCATGCCCACTCCCACGGCTCCCGTTGCCAGCAGGCCCAGCGTCAGGACGGCCATCACATGGACGCCGGCCAGCGCCGTCACCAGCACCAGCAGGTAGGGGAATACCTTCATCCATTCAATGGAGGCATCTCCCATGGGAGGGGACTGCACGTTCCAGCCCAGCAGCACGTAGCAGGCCAGGGCCAGCAGGGCCGCGGGAAGAACCACCTTCACGTTCGCCCGGAACTTGTCCCGCATGGCGCAGCCCTGCGTGCGGGTGGCGGCGATCGTGGTGTCTGAAATGAAAGAGAGGTTGTCTCCGAAAAACGCGCCTCCCACTACAATGGCCGTCATCATCCCGGCGCTGACCTGCGTGGCCTCCGCCAGTCCCGTGGCTACGGGGGCCAGCGCCACGATGGTGCCCACGGACGTTCCTACAGAAAGGGAAATGAAGCAGGAGGCGATGAAGACGCTGGCAAGCAGCAGATTGTCCGGCAGGAGGCGCAGGGTGAGCTGCACGGTGGCGTCAATGGCGCCCATGTCCCTCGCGGACTGGGCGAATGCGCCCGCAAGCACGAATATCCAGATCATCATCAGGATATTCCTGTTGGCTACGCCGGAGGAAAACAGATCCACCCGTTCCGCCATGCTTTTTCCGTGCGTGATGAGCACGGCCCAGACAGCCGCCGCCGTAAAGGCCACCGTCACCGGGACGGCGTAAAAATCCCGTACGGCTACGGAGATGACCAGGTAAAGCAGGAAGAAAACCAGCAGGGGGCTCAGCGCCCACAGGCTGGGTTTGATGGGGGCTGTATCCTGGCTGTCCGGAAGATGGCTCATGGGTGGTGTTAATGTCCGGCGGTCCCCGTCTGGCCCAGATACCACTGGTAGATGCGTTCCACGCCTTCCTCCAGTTCCACCCGGTGAGTCCAGCCTAGGGAGTGCAGCTTGGAAACGTCCGTCAGCTTGCGCATGGTGCCGTCCGGCTTGTCCGCGTTGAAAACCAGGTTTCCACGGTATCCTTCTTTGGCGGAGATCAGGCGCGCCAGATCTCCGATGGAGATTTCCTTCCCGGTGCCGATGTTGATGTGGCAGTTACGCACTTCCCGGTCTTCTCCCTTCAAATGGCTGAAATCCACCTGTTCCATCACGTGGACGCAGGCGTCCGCCATGTCCTCGCTCCACAGGAATTCGCGCAGGGGCGTGCCCGTTCCCCACAGTTCCACGGAACCGGGGGTAATGCCGTATTTGCCCAGCACGGCCAGGATGGCTTCTTCCGGGGCCGTTCCGTCCACCTCTTCCACGGGGCGGGCGTCCATGTCTTTCCGCACGGCGTCCCAGTCTCCTTCCATCAGGCACTTGGCCAGATGGATCTTGCGCACCATGGCGGGCAGCACGTGGCTATTCTCCAGGTGGAAGTTGTCATTGGGACCGTACAGGTTCGTGGGCATCACGGCGATGTAGTTGGTGCCGTACTGCAGGTTGAAGCTTTCGCATATCTTCAGCCCCGCAATCTTGGCGATGGCGTAGGGCTCGTTGGTGTATTCCAGCGGGGAGGTGAGCAGGGCGTCCTCCTTCATGGGCTGGGGGGCCTCACGCGGATAAATGCAGGTGCTCCCCAGGAAGAGAAGCTTGGCAACGTCGTGCCGGAAGCTTTCCCCGATGACGTTCTGCTGAATCTGGAGGTTGCGGAAGATGAAATCCGCGCGGTAGCGTGAGTTGGCGATGATGCCGCCCACGAACGCCGCCGCCAGAAAGACGTATTCCGGCTTCTCCCGGTCAAAGAATTCCCGGACGGCTGCCGGGTCTTCCAGATCCAGTTCCCGGTGCGTCCGGCCAATCAGGTTGGAATAACCCTTCTTTTCCAGGGATTTCCAGATGGCGGACCCTACCAGACCGCGGTGCCCGGCTACGAAGATGGCGCTGTTCTTTTCCATCTCAGCAATTGACAGGATTTTTGACGTATTCCATGTCGTGCCGCACCATGATGCGCACGAGTTCTTCAAACGGCGTGGAGGTGGGGTTCCAGCCCAGGAGGGTTTTGGCCTTGGTGGGGTCGCCCAGCAGTTGTTCCACTTCGGAGGGGCGGAAATACCTGGGGTCCACTTCCACCAGGATGTTGCCCGTCTTTTTGTCGCGTCCGCGTTCTTCCACGCCTTCGCCTTCCCATTCCAGCTCAATGTCGGCTTCACGGAAGGCCAGCGTGCAGAATTCGCGGACGGTGTGCATTTCCCCGGTGGCGATGACAAAATCTTCCGGCTTGTCATGCTGGAGAATCAGCCACATGCATTCCACGTAATCCTTCGCATAACCCCAGTCGCGCAGGGCGTTCAGGTTGCCCAGGTAAAGCTTGTCCTGCATGCCCTGGGCGATGCGAGCCGCCGCCAGCGTGATCTTGCGGGTGACAAAGTTTTCCCCGCGGCGTTCGCTCTCATGGTTGAACAGGATGCCGTTCACGGCGAACATGCCGTAGGATTCCCGGTAATTCTTGGTGATCCAGAACCCGTACTGCTTGGCTACCCCGTAGGGAGAGCGGGGATAGAACGGAGTGGTTTCCTTCTGGGGAACTTCCTGCACCAGGCCGAAGAGCTCGGACGTGGAGGCTTGGTAAATGCGGCATTTCTTTTCCATGCCCAGGATGCGGACGGCTTCCAGCATGCGGAGGGTGCCCACGGCATCCGTTTCCGCCGTGTATTCCGGCACGTCAAAGCTGACCTTCACATGGCTCTGGGCGGCCAGGTTGTAAATCTCATCCGGCTGCACGGTCTGGATGATGCGGATCAGGGAGCTGGAATCCGTCATGTCTCCGTAGTGGAGGTTGACCAGGCGGTTCTTCTTCATGTCGCGGACCCATTCATCCAGGTAAAGGTGTTCAATGCGTCCCGTGTTGAAGGAGGAGGAACGGCGCAGGATGCCGTGTACTTCATAGCCTTTGTCGATCAGGAATTCTGCGAGAAAAGAGCCGTCCTGTCCCGTAATGCCGGAGATTAATGCGATTTTGCTCATGTGATGTAACAGGTGTTTGTTGGTGCGGGAGGATTAAGGGTAAGAATCCTCCGGAGGCGCGAGTCATGCCCTCCGGCAAAACTAGGGCATTTTCCCCATGATGACGAGGAAAATGCACTGGTTCATTAAGAGGTCGGTTTCTGCCGGTACAGCTTATTGTTTGCAGGATGCGATCATTTGCCTGAAGTCCCGGAACAGGTACTGGGGGTCCCGGGGACCCGGAGCGGCTTCCGGATGGTACTGCACGCTGAAGACGGGAAGCGTCTTGTGGGCGATGCCTTCCACCGTGCTGTCATTCAGATTCACCAGCGTGATCTCCACGTCGTCCGGCACGGTTGCCGGGTCCACGGCGAATCCGTGGTTCTGGGATGTGATGCTGATTTTGCCCGTGCGGAGGTCCTTCACCGGATGGTTGGCTCCGCGGTGGCCGAATTTGAGCTTGAAGGTTTTCGCTCCGAGGGCATGTGAAATGATCTGGTGCCCCAGGCAGATGCCGAACATGGGGACTTTCCCGATCAGGGCGCCCACCTCCCGGTGGATGTCCGTCAGCGTGGCGGGGTCCCCGGGACCGTTGGAAAGGAACACGCCGTCCGGCTTCATGGAGAGCACTTCTTCCGCCGTGGTGTGGGCCGGGACCACCGTCACGCGGAACCCGTTTTCCCGCAGTTGGCGCAGAATGTTGTACTTGATGCCGAAGTCGAAGGCTACAATGTCGTACTCCACGGGGTGCAGTTCCCTGTCCGTCACCAGAGCGTCCACTTCCTCTGGCGTCATGGGATGGGAGCCGATCTTGTCCACCATGTTGCAGCCTTCCATGGAAGGGGCCTTTCTGGCGGCTTCCACGGCTTCCTCCGGCGTCAGTTCCGTCGTGAGGCAGGCGCGCATGGCTCCGGCGGAACGCAGGTGCTTGGCGATCTTGCGGGTGTCCACCCCCTCAATGCCGATGACGCCCTGCCTTTCCAGCCACGGGCCCAGGGCCTCCGTGGCGCGCCAGTTGGAAGGGACCTTCGCCAGTTCCGCCACCACAAAGCCGCTGACCTGCGCCTTGCCGGACTCGTAATCCTCCGGGTTGATGCCGTAATTGCCGATCAGGGGGTAGGTCATCGTGACGATCTGCCCACTGTAAGACGGGTCCGTCAGGACCTCCTGGTAGCCGGTCATGGAGGTGTTGAAGCAGGCTTCCCCCACTTCCGTGCCCGTGGCTCCGAAGTGTGAACCGATGAAGACGCTGCCGTCTTCCAGTGCGAGAATGGCTCTCATGATATGGGTATTCTGTATGGTGCGGGGTTAGAGGGTTTCAGCGTGGTATTCCTGGATGGTGCGGACCTGGAGGTCCCTGTTTTTCAGCGCCTCAATGGCGTTCACGCAGGCCTGGGCGGATGCCAGGTTCGTGCAGTAGGAGGTCTTGGTGGCGATGGCGGAGGAGCGGATGATGATGTCGTCCGCCCGCGCGTCATGGGAGCCGGGCGTGTTGATGATGAAATTGATCTCCCCGTTCTTGATGTGGTCCACGATGTTCGGGCGGCGCACCTCGTTCACCTTGTAGGCGCGTTCGCATTCAATGTCGTGCTGGAGCAGGTGAATCATCGTGCCGCGCGTGGCGCACAGGATGAAGCCCATGTCCGCCAGCTGGCGGGCCATGTGGAGCACCCGTTCCTTGTCCCGGTCATTCACGGAAATGAACACCTTGCCCTCCGTGGGCAGCGGGTTGAAGGCGCTGACCTGGGACTTGGCGAAGGCGATGTCCGGGTCCGGGTCAATGCCCATGACTTCCCCGGTGGACTTCATCTCCGGCCCCAGCACCACGTCAATGCCCGGGAAGCGGCCCCACGGGAAGACGGCCTCCTTCACGCAGTGGTATTCCGGCGTAATTTCCTGGGTGAAGCCCAGTTCCGCCAGCGTCTTTCCGGCCATGACCTGGGCGGCCAGCTTGGCGAGCGGCTTGCCGATGGCCTTGGAGACGAAGGGAACCGTGCGGGAGGCGCGCGGATTTACCTCAATCACGTAAAGCTGCTCCTCCTTCACGGCGAACTGGATGTTCATCAGCCCGCACACGTTCAGACGGCGCGCCAGCTCCTTGGAGGCCCGCGTGATTTCCTTGTGCATCTTCATGGAAATGCCCATGGCCGGAATCATGCTGGCGGAGTCCCCGGAGTGGATGCCCGCCGGTTCCACGTGTTGCATGATGGCGCCGATGACGGCCCGTTCCCGGTCCGCGATGACGTCCACGTCAATCTCCACGGCGTTTTCCAGGAAGCGGTCGATCAGCACGGGGCGCTCCTCGGAGGCTTCCACCGCCTCCGTCATGTACTGGCGCAGCTCCTTCTCCTCATACACGATGATCATGCCGCGTCCGCCCAGGACGAAGGAGGGGCGCAGAAGCACCGGATAACCGATGCGTGCGGCGATGGCGGCGGCGTCCTCCACATTGGTGGCCGTGCCGGCGTCCGCCTGCTTCAGCCCCAGTTCCTTCAGCAGGGCGGAGAAATGTTTGCGGTCTTCCGCCAGGTCGATGGCCTTCGGGCTGGTGCCGATGATGGGCACGCCGTGGGCTTCCAGGGCGTTGGCGAGATTCAGCGGCGTCTGGCCGCCGAACTGGACGATGACGCCGTCCGGCTTTTCCTGCTCGCAGATATGGAGCACGTCTTCCAGCGTCAGGGGTTCAAAAAAGAGCTTGTCGGAGGAATCGTAGTCCGTGGAGACGGTTTCCGGGTTGGAATTGACGATGATGGTCTCATACCCCAGCTCCCGCAGGGCCATGGAGGCGTGCACGCAACAGTAGTCGAACTCGATGCCCTGGCCGATGCGGTTCGGTCCTCCGCCCAGGATGAGGATTTTTTTGCGGCCTGTGTCGCGCGCCTCGTTCTCGTCCCCGTAGGTGGAGTAGAAATAGGGCGTGTACGCCTCAAACTCCGCCGCGCAGGTGTCCACCAGGCGGTAGCCGGGAATGATGCCCTGTTCCGTGCGTTCCTTCCGGATGTTCTCTTCCGTGGTTCCGCGCGCCAGGGCGATCTGCCTGTCTGAAAAGCCCAGTTTCTTGGCCTCCCGCAGGTTCAGCGTGTCCAGGCGGTCGCCCGCCTTCCCCAGGTCCTGCATCTGGGCCAGGAACCAGGGGTCTATCTGGGTGATCTGGTGCACCTCCTCCAAGGTGAAGCCGCTGCTGAACGCCGTTTGTATCCAGAAAATGCGTTCCGCGGTGGGAACGCCCAGCTTCCGGGTGATTTCCTCCGCGGTTGCGTTGCGGGGAGCCTTGGCGTCAAACCCCCAGCCCCAGCGGCCCGTTTCCAGGGAGCGCAGGGCCTTTTGCAGGGATTCCTTGAATGTGCGGCCGATAGCCATGGCTTCCCCCACGGATTTCATGGAGGTGGTCAGGTGCTCGTCCGCCTGCTTGAACTTTTCAAACGTGAAGCGGGGAACCTTCGTCACCACGTAGTCAATGGTAGGCTCGAAACAGGCGGGCGTTTCCCGCGTGATGTCGTTGCGCAGTTCATCCAGCGTGTAGCCCACGGCCAGCTTGGCGGCCAGTTTGGCGATGGGGAAGCCGGTAGCCTTGGACGCCAGCGCGGAAGAACGGGAAACGCGGGGATTCATCTCAATGACGATCATGCGTCCGTTGGCTGGATTAATGGCGAACTGGATGTTGGAGCCACCCGTTTCCACGCCTATTTCCCGGATGACGGCGAAGGAGGCGTCACGCATGACTTGGTATTCCCGGTCCGTCAGGGTCTGGATGGGGGCCACGGTGATGGAATCCCCGGTGTGCACGCCCATGGGGTCAATATTCTCAATGGAGCAGATCACTACGCAATTGTCCGCGCGGTCCCTCATCACTTCCATTTCAAACTCCTTCCAGCCGATGAGGGATTCTTCAATCAGGATTTCAGACACGGGAGAAAGGTCCAGCCCGCGGGCGCATATTTCCTCAAACTCCGTCTTGTTGTACGCCACGCCGCCGCCCATGCCGCCCAGCGTGAAGGCGGGGCGGATGATGAGGGGAAAGGTGCCGATGTCACGGGCTACCTGGCGGGAATCCTCCATCGTGTGGGCGATGCCGGAGCGCGGCACGTCCAGGCCGATGCGGATCATGGCCTCCTTGAACAGGCTGCGGTCCTCCCCGCGGTCAATGGCGTCCGCGTTGGCGCCGATCATGCGCACGTTCTCCCGTTCCAGCACGCCTCTGCGGAACAGCTCCATGGCGCAGTTCAGGGCCGTCTGGCCGCCCAGGGTGGGAAGGAGGGCATCCGGCTTTTCCCGGATGATGATCTTCTCCACAAACTCCGGGGTGATCGGTTCAATGTAGGTGCGCGGGGCGGTCTCCGGGTCCGTCATGATGGTGGCGGGATTGGAATTGACGAGCACCACTTCATAACCCTCTTCCCGGAGGGCCTTGCAGGCCTGGGTGCCGGAGTAATCGAATTCGCAGCCCTGGCCGATGACGATCGGGCCGGAGCCGATCACGAGAATTTTTTTGATGGAGGTATCTTTAGGCATAATGGCGATGGAAGAATCCTGTGGTTCTGGGCCGTGGATTTCCGCCGGGGGAATTAAGTGCCCGCAGGGCTCCTGAGGAAAGTTTTTTTACGGCCAATGACGCGGATTTTTCAGGGGTTGGGATGAGGTGGAAACGACGGAAAAAATGGAGGCGGAACCAGGGCGCGCCAGTGCTCCGGAACCGTACCGGTCCAGCCGCGGGAAGAGGCTTCCCCGCAGAAGGGCGGCGCGGCTCCGGAGCGGCGTCTGCGCCCTAATAGATGAACAGCATTTCCCGGTACTTGGGGAGAGGCCAGGACCGGTCGTTCACCAGGGCTTCTGCTGCGTCGACGCTGGTTCTCAATCGGGACATCCCGGCAAGGATGTCCTCATGGCAGCTCGTGAGCGCCGTTTCCAGGGCATCCAGGTCGGACACGATGGAATCCAGGGCATCGCCCAGCTTGTCCGCCAGCTTCCGCAGCGCGGCGGTGCCGGTGGCCTGCTTGGCGTCCAGCGCCCTGGAAAGCGCGGAAACGGTTTGCTTGTATTCATTGCGCAGGGCGGGAAGGATGATGGTGGCGGCCATTTCCCAAGACAGGCGGCCTTCAATGCGGATGCGCCTGTGGTACTCTTCCAGGAAAATCTCAAACCGGGATTCCAGCTCCCGCCGGGAAAACACGCCGTACTTTTCGAACAGGGCCAGATTCTTCTCGTTGACCAGGGTATGGAGGGCGTCCATCGTGTCCTTCAGGTTGGGCAGGCCGCGGCGCTCCGCTTCCTTCACCCATTCCTCGGAATAATTGTCTCCGTTGAAGATAATCCTCTTGTGGGCGGAAATCCTGCGCTTCAGCGTTTCCTGGAGCTGGACCAGGAAGGTTTCCGGAGCGAAGGAGGAAAGCTCTTCCGCCAGGGAATCAAAGGCCTCCGCCACGATGGTGTTCAGGGTAATCATGGGTCCGGCGCAGGACTGGGCGGAGCCAGGAGCGCGGAACTCGAACTTGTTGCCGGTGAAGGCGAACGGGCTGGTTCGGTTGCGGTCCGTGGCGTCCCGCGGCAGGACGGGCAGCGTATCCACGCCGATCTTGAGCGTGTCGTTCCGTCTGCCACAGCCGGCTTCCCCGTTGATGATATTCTCAATCACTTCATTGAGCTGGTCGCCTAGGAAAATGGAGATGATGGCGGGGGGAGCCTCATTCGCGCCCAGGCGGTGGTCGTTCCCCGCGCTGGCGACGGAGGTCCGGAGCAGGTCGCTGTGCTTGTCCACGGCCTCAATGATGGCGGTCAGCACGGTCAGGAAAATGGCGTTCTGCTGCGGGTCCGTGCCGGGGTCCAGCAGGTTCTTGTCCCCGTAGGAGATGGACCAGTTGTTGTGCTTGCCGGAGCCGTTGACGCCCACAAAAGGCTTTTCATGCAGCAGGCACACCAGGCCGTGCTTGCTGGCCTGCTGGCGCAGGATTTCCATCACCAGCATGTTGTGGTCGATCGCCAGGTTCACGTCCTCAAACAGGGGGGCCAGCTCAAACTGGGCCGGGGCCACCTCATTGTGGCGCGTCTTGGCCGGAATGCCCAGCCGCCACAGCTCCGTTTCCACGTCATTCATGAAATTCAGGATGCGGGGCTTGATGGAGCCGAAATAGTGGTCTTCCAGCTGCTGGTGCTTCGCGGGCGGCGCGCCGAAGAGGGAGCGCCCCGTCTGGACCAGGTCCGGGCGGTTCAGGTAGAAATTCTTGTCAATGAGGAAATACTCCTGTTCCGCGCCCAGGGTGATGGTCACGCGGGAATCCGGCAGGTTGAAGCAATTCATCAGCCTTCTGGTGGCGTTGCCCAGCGCCTGCCGGGAGCGGAGCAGGGGGGTCTTTTTGTCCAGCGCGTCGCCCGTGTAGGAACAGTAGGCGGTGGGGATGCACAGGGTGGCCCCGTTGCCGTGGCGCTTGATGAACGCGGGGCTGGTGGGGTCCCACGCGGTATAGCCGCGGGCCTCAAACGTGCAGCGGAGGCCGCCGGAGGGGAAGCTGGACGCGTCCGGTTCGCTCACGATCAGGTTCTTGCCGGAAAAACTCATGATGGCCTCCATGCCCCTGGGGTCCAGGAAGGAATCATGCTTTTCCGCTGTGGAACCCGTCATGGGCTGGAACCAGTGGGTGTAATGGGTGGCTCCCCGTTCCAGGGCCCACTGCTTCATGGCATGCGCCACGTCCGCGGCAATGTCCGCATCCAGCGGCAGGCCGTCCTGGATGGTGGCCAGAAGGGTTTTAGCCGTATCCTTGGGCAGGTACTGCTTCATCACCTCCGTACTGAAAACGTCGGCGCCGTAATAATCAATGCTGACAGGGGCGCTCTCGCTCACTCCGCTCACGGGCAGGGAGGCGATGGCGCTGATGGCTTGTGTTCTGGTAGAGTCACTCATCATGGTTAACTGTTACGTCTTTTATGTAGCAAGAAGCGTGCCAACTTTTTTGGACCACAGGAACCGGAACGGGTGAAGAAATATTAATGATATGAACATCAATACATTTTGATATGATTCAAGGGGAAAGCCTTCTGAAAAACTGCCAAGAGCGAGCCGGAAATATATTACGGAAATGTAAAAACAGGCGCAAAGCATATTTACAAAAATGTAAAAAAGAGGTATTCCGGAGTTTCCTTATCCATCTCCTTCTTTCGGGAGAACGGAACGATGTCACGGGAAAAAGCCTGTAAAACCGGAGTATCGGACGCTGGTTTGGAGTTCCGGTGCGGACTGAATGAAAAGTTGGCACGCTTTTTGCTATAAAGAAGGCAGCTTAACCCAAACAAGAAACAGCAAACTGATGAATAGTGATCAATTCGAGACAGGCATCCCCGCGCCGCAGGGCTTGTATGACTTTGAACAGGAGAGGGACGCTTGCGGCGTGGGTCTGGTGGCGGACCTGAAAAACGAACCGAGCCACAAGATCATTGAAATGGGGATCACCGTTCTCAAGAGGCTCATGCACCGCGGCGCGGTGGGAAGCGATCCGGAAACCGGGGATGGCGCGGGCATCATGCTGGCGCTCCCGGATGAATTCTTCCGTCTGGCTCTTCCCAACCAGCTTCCAGCGAGGGGGAAATACGGAGTCGCCATGATCTTCGGCGGCAGTGGTCATGAAGAGGAACTGGAAGCCGCCGTCACGGAGAATGGCGGCAGCATGATTGCCTGGCGGCAGGTCCCCGTGGACCCGGAGAGCATCGGCGCCAATGCCCGGCGTACCTGCCCCCTGATCCGGCAGCTGTTTATTGACGGCAGCGGCTTTCCGGACCAGGCGCAGTTTGAACGCAAGCTCTTCGTGATGCGCCGCGACATGGAACGGCGCGTGGAGGGCTGCTACGTGTGCAGTTGCTCCAGCCGCAGCATCGTGTACAAGGGGTTGTTCCTGGGGACGCAGATTGAGGGATTTTACAAGGACCTGGCCAACGGGCATTTCAAGTCTTCCCTGGCCCTGGTGCACCAGCGTTACAGCACCAACACCTTTCCCACGTGGAGTCTGGCCCATCCCTTCCGCTACCTGGCCCACAATGGGGAAATCAACACCCTGCGCGGGAATCTGAACCATCTGAAGGTGCGGGAACCCCATCTGTCCTCTCCCCTGCTGGGCGATGACATGCAGAAGCTGCTGCCCCTGATTCTTCCCGGCCAGAGCGATTCCGCCTGCCTGGACAACATGGTGGAACTGCTGGTGGCGGGAGGGCGCGACCTGCGCCACGCCATGCTCATGCTGATGCCGCAGGCCTGGGGCGTCAACTACCACCTGGGGCCGGATGTGCGCGGGTTCTTTGAATACCATTCCGCCATGATGGAACCGTGGGACGGTCCCACCGCCGTCGTCTTTTCCGACGGCATCAACGCCGGGGCCATGCTGGACCGCAACGGCCTGCGCCCGGCCCGCTACACGCTGACCACGGACGACATGTTCATCCTGGCCTCGGAAGCGGGCGTAGTGGACATTCCCCCGGAAAAAGTCGCGCACCGCGGACGGCTGCGCCCGGGTGAAATGATTTACTGCGACCTGGTAAACCACCGGCTGGTGTCCGATGCGGAGACCAAGAATGAAATGGCCCGGCGCAGGCCGTACCGCCGCTGGGTGGAAAAGAACAAGATTTCCGTCCGTTCCCTGTTTGACTCCATCTCCGCTTCCGCGGAAATGCCGGACCTGACCGCTCGCCAGCGGCAGTTCGGGTTCACGCAGGAAGATATTGACCTCATCATCCGCCCCATGATGATGAAGGGCGCAGAGCCCATCGGCTCCATGGGGAACGACGCGCCGCTGGCCGTTCTTTCAGGCCGCGCTCCGCTCCTGTTCAACTACTTCAAGCAGTTGTTCGCCCAGGTCACCAACCCGCCCATCGACCCCATCCGGGAAGAGCTGGTCATGAGCCTGACGACTTACATCGGCAACCATCCCAATATTCTGGAGGAAACGCCGGAACACGCCCGGCTGATCAAGATGGCGCGTCCCGTCATCACGGATGAGGAACTTGGCAGTCTCTGCCATATCCGGGAAAAGGGCTTTCCATCCGCGCGCCTTCCCATCCGGTTTCCGGAAGGGAAGAGCGGAGAGGCACTGAAAGAAGCCCTGGACAACCTGGCGGAATCCGCCGTGGGGCTGGTCAGCTCCGGCGTGCGCATCCTGGTGCTGACGGACCGGAACATCGGCTCCGGTTACCTCCCCATCCCCAGCCTGCTGGCCTGTTCCGTGGTGCACCGCGCCCTGGCGGCGGCGGGGCTGAGGTCGGAAGCCGGGCTGATTCTGGAAACGGGGGAAGCGCGGGAAACCATGCACTTCGCCCTGTTGCTGGGCTACGGAGCCACGGCGGTGAACCCTTATCTGGCTCTGGCTACGGTCACCTCCCTGGCTGCACCGCAGGACTGCCCGCTGGATGTGGTGAAGGCCGCCGGCAACTACATCAACGCCATTGACAAGGGGCTGCTCAAAATCATGTCCAAGATGGGCATCTCCACCCTGCGCAGCTACCGTTCCTCCCAATTATTCGAGGCCGTGGGGCTGAACAGGGAACTGATTGACGAATACTTCCCCGGCACCGTCAGCCGCATCGGCGGCATCGGGCTGGAGGAAATAGCCGCGGAATGCAGCCAGCGCGCCGCGGGCGCCTCCGCACAACAGGGCAGCCTGGACGCGGGCGGACAGTACAAGTACAAAAAGGGCGGGGAAAACCACCTCTGGAACCCGCAGACCCTTCAGGCTTTCCGCACCGCCGTGCGGGACAGCAACGGAGAAAAGTACCGTGAATTTGCGGAATACAGCAACCAGCAGGCGGCTCACCTCTGCACCCTGCGCGGGCTGTTTGAGTTCACCCCTGTGGAAGCTGTTCCGCTGGAGGAAGTGGAAGGCGAGGACTCCATCCTGCGCCGCTTCGTCTCCGGAGCCATGTCCCTGGGGTCCCTCAGTCCGGAGGCCCACGAGGCCATCGCCATCGCGATGAACAAAATCGGGGCGAAAAGCAATTCCGGGGAAGGGGGCGAGGACGAGGCGCGCTACGAACCCAACGCCAGAGGTGAAGTACGTTCCAGCGCGGTCAAGCAGATTGCCAGCGGACGCTTCGGCGTGACCATCAACTACCTGCGCCACGCATCCGAACTTCAAATCAAGATGGCCCAGGGCGCCAAGCCCGGAGAGGGCGGCCAGCTCCCGGCCCACAAGGTGGACCCGTACATTGCCCGGCTGCGCCACTCCATGCCGAACGTCAGCCTCATCTCCCCGCCTCCGCACCATGACATCTACTCCATTGAAGACCTGGCCCAGCTGATCTATGACCTCCGGAACTCCAACCCGGATGCCCGCGTCTCCGTGAAGCTCGTCTCGGAAGTGGGCATCGGCGCGGTAGCCGCCGGGGTGGTGAAGGCCCATGCGGACGTGGTGGTGGTCAGCGGGCATGACGGCGGTACGGGGGCCTCCCCCCTCACCAGCGTGAAACACGCCGGGCTGCCGTGGGAACTGGGACTGGCGGAAACGCAGCAGACCCTGGTGCTCAACAAGCTCCGCTCCCGCGTCCGGCTCCAGGTGGACGGCCAGCTCCGCACCGGGCGGGACGTGGTGATGGCGGCCCTGCTGGGAGCGGAGGAATTCGGTTTCGGCACCGCCATTCTGGTTTCCCTGGGCTGCGCGATGCTCCGCAAATGCCATGAAAACACCTGCCCGGTGGGCGTCGCCACGCAGGACCCGGCCCTGAGGGCCAAGTTCAGCGGGAAGCCGGAATACGTCATCAACTACCTCCGCTTTGTGGCGCAGGAGACGCGTGAAATCCTGGCCTCCCTCGGGCTCCGTTCCCTGGACGAGGCGGTGGGACGCACGGACCTGCTCTCCATGAACAGGGCCATTGACTTCTATAAGGCTCGGCATCTGGACTTCTCTTCCATCCTGCATGCGGCGGAAGGAGACGGACGGCGGTTTGACCCCTCCTTTAAAAAGGAGCCTCTGGACAACTACGACCGCCGCCACCTGCTGCCGGACGTGAAGCCCCTGCTGGAAAAGGGGAAATCCTGCGAACTCTTCCGGGAAATCCGCAACGTGGACCGGACGGTAGGCACGGAACTCTCCGGGGAGCTGGTGATGAAATTCGGCCCGCGCGGTTTGGCGGAAGATACGCTCAAGGTGCATTTCACCGGATGCGCCGGACAGAGCTTCGGGGCTTTTCTGGCTCCCGGCCTTACGTTTGAGCTGGCCGGAGAGGCAAACGACTTCGTCGGAAAAGGACTCTCCGGCGGCAAGATCGTCGTGCGGCCTCCGGACAACATCTCCTATGCTCCGTCAGACAACGTCATTGCGGGCAATGTCATCGGCTATGGAGCCACGTCCGGGAAAATCTTCCTGCACGGACAGGCCGGGGAACGCTTCGCCATCCGCAACAGCGGAGCCACGATGGTGGTGGAGGGCATCGGCGACCACGGCTGCGAATACATGACCGGGGGCCGCGTGGCCGTCCTGGGCAAGGTGGGCGTCAACTTCGCCGCGGGAATGACCGGAGGCCTGGCCTACGTGTACGATGCGGACAATGACTTTGACCGGAAATGCAACCTGGAAAGCGTGGACCTGGAAACCGTCCTGCCGCATTCAGCCGATGAGGCGGAACTGCTCCAGCTCATTTATGAGCACTACATGGCCACGAAGAGCCGCCGCGCCCATGACCTGCTGAGCAACTGGCCGGAAGAACGCGGCAAATTCACCAAGGTCTTCCCGGTGGAATACCGCCACGCCCTGTCCATGCATTCCTGACAAATCATTCAGCGCTCTGCTGCTGTTTGGGGTAAAGCCGGGGGCCTCCGCGCAAGCGGGGGTCCCTTTTTGTTTTCAAGTTTTATTGATCCCATTACCGGAACATCCATTGATCTTTTCAAGGCAGCATATTGATCCTGAACGTAGAAATGGAGTAAGTTTCTGTGATCTCACATTAAAAAATAATTTTCATTTGGTTGACTTTGAATGATGCATCAATTATACAAAAAATATTATAAAAGGATAATGAGTGTCATATTCAGAAATTTATGCAGTGCGGTTGCTATACTGCTGGTTGTTACGGGGATGTGGGGTGAGGCGGAAATTGCCTCTGTCCAGGTGCCGGAACAACTGCCTGAATGCCCGGTCCGCTTCATTCGCGGTACCCTGGTGTCACAGGACGGAGCCATCTGGGCCGTAGGAGAGGGGGAAAGTGCCTACCGTCTCCAGGTTGGGGATCGGACGTATGAGAAGTCCTGGCTCAATATGGATTATTATTCCGGCTTTCCCAAAGGAAAGAATTTCACCTGTATTGTGGAGGACAAGGCTGGCCGCATCTGGGTGGGGACGGATGACAGTGGCGTGGCTGTCTTCAACGGAAGGGAGTGGAAGATGTATGACCGCAGCAATGCCCTGAATGGGGAACATGTTTATGCGCTGGCGGCCTCCCCCGTTTCCGGTGAGGTGGCGGTTGCCACGTCCGCAGGAGTATCCATCTATGATCCCGAAAATGATTCATGGAAGATGCTGGACCGGTCCACGGGACTGGTGGAAGACCAGATAGCCTCTGCCAGTTTTGACGGCAGGGAGAATCTTTGGCTGGCGTATGCCTGCGGAGGCATATCCTGCGCGTCCCGCAAATCAGGGTATATGCAGTGGAAGAATGTGCAGGCGCCGTGGTACTGGGACGGGAAGCAGTTTGCAAGGCAGCCCTACCAGCCGTACGGGGATGGGCTCCCCTCCAATAATTGTAATGTACTGTATTGCGGCCATAAGGATCAGGTATTACTGGGAACCTGTTCGGGCCTGGCGTACAGCAACGGCATCAGTTCCTGGCGTTTTATGAGGGGGAGGGATTATGCACGGAAAAACAGCAGTTTGTACGGTGCGGCCGCGCGGAAGACGGCAGTTCCCGGAGAAGGGAATTCAAAAATGCTGTCGGAGGACTTTGTTTCCTCCATCCTGCGGAGCGGGAAGGATATTTTCATTGGTTACCGGACGGCGGGAGTGGATGTTCTGGATGGCGAAACGATGGGAGTGGACCAGAGAATCAGGAAGGGGTTGGAGAACGTGGATGTGTCCTCCCTGCTGGCGCTGCAGGACGGCAGCGTCTGGGCTGCGACATATGGGAAGGGTTTGGTCGGTCTGAAAAAGGGTTCCCGGTCTTATCGGTTGGACAGGAAGGAGCAGGATGATGAAATCCCGTTTCCGTCTCCGGCGCGGATGGAGGATTCGGCCATGGTCTTGAAGAAACTGGAAAAGCTGGGGGCAGGTGCGCATGCGGGAAAGAGTATGGTGTTTCGTGGGGAGGACTGGTCCACCAAGGGAGACTGGTGCGGAAGGTATGGCCTGACGCGCGCCACGCTGTGCGCCATGAATGCTCCCATGAATAATTCCGAGTTCAAGGCCAAGCAATTGCCTGTCCGCATGGAAACGAGTGCTGATGATCCTAAATGGAAACGAGTCTATCCCTGCTATTGGATTCAGGGCCTGATGGGGCTTAACCGCAATCAGGGAGATGGATTGCGTTGGTGGGTACAAAGTTCCAAGGTACTGGGAAACCGCAATGTTCTCTTTGATCCCAGTGATTCTACAAGAACAGAAGCGGAATGGGATGACCACGGGGAAGTGTATCCCTCCTTTGTGGACGGTCCCGATATATGGGTAGCTGTGGAAGTACCGGAGGGGGTTCATGAAATTGCCCTGTATTTCTATAATCCCAACGGGTATCTTCAAAATGAATCCAGGCGCGATTATGTGGTGGAAGCCCACAGGCATCCTTTTTCTTCTTCCATTCAAAGCCTGTTCGATAATAAAGCCGATATTGAAATTGGGAACCGCACTAAAAAAGGGAAGACGCTTGCCGCTTCCATGGAGCAGTGGCAGTCATTCCCGGTGGAAGCGCGCACGCGCGTTTCCAGGTTTGCGGGGTCCGGAGTTTACAAGCGCTTCATGTGCAAAAAAGGTGGCGTATACCTTTTCCATGTTTGCAGGAATGGTTCCTTCAATACTATTTTAAATGGGATATTCATCAATGCTCTTCTTCCTCTGGAAATGAGAATGCCGAATGAATTGCCTTATTATATTGATGGATTATTTGCAGGTATTATTCCTTCCCCTGAGAGAATTCATTCTTCTGTTGTTGGGCCGGAGGAGAAAGTCCTTCTCAATCAGCTGCTCACTCTCCAGTATCATCCACGGTATGTTACACCCGCAGGATGTTCTTTCTTAAACAGGTACATTCTTTCTTCATACCGTGAGGCGATTGAAGGAAAGAAAAAGAGCAGATGTGTGGAGGACTGGTTTCAATGGGAAGCCAGAATGCACTCTCCTGATGTTCGTTCTTCTTTTGATCAGACCATGGCTGCTGCGTGGGCCCAGTGTCAGATTTATTATCCGGACCTCAGATCCCGGGAATGTGTTCCAAATGCCCCGGGCACGATACCTTTTTCCGTAAATGAAGTTTATTTGATGGATAAGCTTGATATTGATTGGAGGCAATATCGGGATGATGCTGAACAGTCTCCTGTGAAATCAGTTCAGGAAATGAAGAAATACCTTGAACGTGAATCCCAAAAGAAAACGACAACATGAACTATAAGATGATATTAGCCGCGGGAATCAGTCTTTTGAGCATGAATATGCTTAAGGGAGAAATTACCGGGGAGCATACCAAGTGGTCAGGAACTCATCTGAATTATGATGGGGTTTCCATTATTAACAAGCCGGCGCTTCCTCAAAAGGGAGTGGAAGCAAAAAAGGGTGTCAAAAATGCCTACAATATTATGCCTGGTAAAGTGTCGGTGATCACAAGCCTCAATAAAAATCCTAAGGAAAAACAGGAATGGTTGTACAAAAAAATACATGAGGTGCGGATATCCATGACTGGAGATATCTATGTGGCATTGATATTCGTCGATACGAAAAATGATGTTCCCTTTGCTAATGATTCAAATAAAATTGGAACATCGGGAACCCTTTATTCACAAGTCTATATCACAGCCCTGCATAAGGTAACAAAAATGGAGAATAAGGATGATTTTGGGACCAGCGGAAAAGATGAAGATCCTACTTTTACTTTAGTTAAGGAAATATGACGAGCATCCCGAGGGTATGAGGCGGAGATGTTGTTCTTTATCCGGAAATCAATAAAATTACAAACAAGAGCTTCAGGATTGGAGAGGTTCTTGTTTTTAGAGTTGGATAGATCAAACAGGGGCCGTTCCGCGCCTTGCTGGCGGGAACGGCCCCTGGAAGAGTTGTTCTGTTTCAGGATCCTCAGGCCTTCTTTCTGCGGCGCATCAGCAGGGCTGTGAGGCCCAGCAGGCCCAGTGTGGCCGTGCCGGGTTCCGGTACGGCGAGGCCGGTGAAGGTCAGGCTTCCGTTATTGTAGGTAACGCCGTCCCAGAGCAGGTTCTGGCCGTCCTGCGTGAGCGTGAGCAGTGCGTCCCAGTCAATATTCTCCGCCAGGGAGGTGCCTTCGCCCACCGTAATCAGGTCGATCGTCAGGGAATTCAAGTCAAGCACCAGGTCGCTGGCCAGGTTCAGCGTCAGGCCGCCGGTCACGTTGAGGGTGGATGTTCCCTGCATGTCGATCAGGGCCGTATTGAGGCTGGACAGATTGAAGGCGGCGTTGTTCAGCGTGGCGGAGGTTGTGCCGGCAAGCGTCAGCACCTGGCCGGTGGAGGCCAGCGGGGTGCCGGAAGCGTTGCCCAGAACAACCGTTGAGTTGTTGATGGTGGCGTTCCCCGTCAGGCCGACGGTGATGTCCTTGGGAGCGGAGGCGCTACCGAGGTTTTGAATGGTGCCGGACTGCAACGTGATGGCGTTGGCAAGCGCCTGGTTGTTGGCATTAAGCGTTCCTCCCTGGACAAGGACGGAACCTTGGCCCAGGGCCGTTGCGGAGTTCGTCTGGAGTGTTCCCTGAACGATGGAGGTGCCCCCGGTGTAAGTGTTGTTGCCGGAGAAGGTAACCGTGGAGCTGTTCTTGTTCACCTTTACGCTCATCCGGTGGGAAGCGTCCTTGTCGGAAATGACGGAGGAGATGGTGAAATTGTTGCTGCCGCTGGAACCGTTGGTGACCAGCAGCTCACCTTCACCGGTGATGGTTCCGCCCAGGTTGGTGGCGTTTCCGTACAGGGAGCCGGAGATGGTTACCCCGGAGCCGGCCGCGTCAACGGTGATGTTGGCATTGAGGGGGGTATCCGCACCGAAGGCTTTGCAGTTGAGCATTTCAAACGTGGAGCCGGATTTCATCAGCATGTCCGGCGTGCCGCCTAAAACGACGCCTACTCCGTTCAGGCTCAGCTTGGCATTCTCCCCGATGGTGACGGATTCAAACGTATAGGTGGTGTCGCTGGAAGCCAGGTTGACTGTGCCGGCGTCAATGACCAGGTGCGCGATGTCGGAGGAATGGTCGGCGTTGATCGTGCCGGTGCCGTCCGTCACCTTGTGGACCGTCAGGGAGCTGTCCGCATGGGTGATGGGGATCAGCGTGCCGCTTTCAAAGGTGTATTCCACGTCTCCGGATCCCGTCAGGGTGAGGGAGGCGGCCTTGTGAGCCCAGGAATCATTGGCATTGTAGCTGGCCGCCGCCATGGTCAGGGTGCCTGTGAAGGTCCAGTTGGGGTTGGTGGCCGTGATGGAGGCGTTCTCGCCCAGAGTCAGGGAACCCGTGTAGAAGGACGTGCCGTCTCCCGTGATGGAAATGGAGGCATTGTCTCCCAGGGTCAGGCTGCCGGAACCGGAAAGGCCCGTCAGGGTGTTGGTCCCGTTCATGATGACGGAACCGGCTCCATCCAGCGTGGCGCTGCCCGTCAGGGCGCTGGAGAGGGTTAGCGTGGTGCCTTCCGCCGCACGGAGAATCCCGGGTCCGGACAGGTTCAGGGTGCCTCCGGAAACGGTCATGTTGCCGCCGGCCAGAAGGATGGCGTCCGTGCTGCGCGTCTGGCCGTCCGCGATTGTCAGTGCGGCCGGGCCGTTGGTGACGTTGATGGAGGCGTAGGTGCCGGCGCCCTCTGCGGAATCCGTCCAGGCGGCGTTTCCCAGTTGAGAGGCCGTCCATTCGGAGGAAGCCGTTCCGTCCAGCGTGGCGGTGATTTTAACGCCGTCATAGGTATTGACAATCTGGATGCCTGCAATGCATCCGCGGGAGCCTGAGCCGGAGGTATTGGCGGGGGCGGTGATGGTCAGGTTGGAGGAAGTCTGGCCGTCTACATAGAGAGTGTTGGTCCCTTCCACGGCCTGCCCATAGGTTCCCGTGGCCCCCCATGCGGCGGAGCCGGGCGCGGTGGAGGTGCCATTCCAGGTGTAGGAAACGCCGTTGACGGTCTTGGCGGAGAAGTTGCCGTTGGCGGTGTCCGTATTGCAATAAATGTAGACGCCGTAGGTCAGGAAATCCAGATTGTTGACGTTGATGGTGATTCCGCTGCCGTCGTCCAGGTATCCTTTGAGCATCTGGCCGTCTCCGGTGCTCGGGGTGTCCCCACCACGCCAGGTGTTTTTGCTGGACCAGGTGACGGTCGTTCCAGTGGCGTCTCCGCTGTTGTTCTTCAGGTCCTGGGCCGTGGACTGGGAGGCCCCGCTGAATTGGTTCCAGTTGGAGCCGAGGACGGGGTCAAGCCCCGCCGTGGAGGAATCCGTGATGGTGCCGTTTGATTCGTTGGTACCGAAATTGATGCTGATGCTTTCTCCGGCAGCCTGGGATTGGGAGGCAAACGTCCCGAAGAAGGCTGCAGCCATAAGCCATGCTGTTAATTGATGAGGCAAATGAGGTTGCATGAAATTGATGCGGTTACAGATTGATTATTCAAATCAAATTCAAGAGGGGAAAAACCCTGCGGTACCCGACACTTATCGGATTCCGAATCCGTTGTGATGTATCTGACGCACAAAAATAAAGACGTTCATGCAGTTGTGATTTTAAATTATTTCTCCATTTATTGTCCTTCATCCAAATTCCCAAAGTCCAAATTCCGCTAACCCGTTTTAACCCAAACTTTCCTGTTGACTTCGGATTCGGAATTCGGTGTTTATGAAGATTGAGAGGAGGGGTTGAAAAAGATTTGCATTGGGGAAAAGCGTCTGGCTGACGCTTATCAACCGGATGCCCGCATTTTTTTCTGTGCGGGGTGTGGAAGGGCCTCGTTTTGGTTTTTTCGCAAATCGTAATAATCTATATAACTAACATATATTAAATGAATTATGTATCTTACAGTAAACGCATTGTGTGTATTTTTGATTGGATAAAACTTCGAATAAATTGAAAATGGATTGACGTTCGTAAAATGCGATAATATTCTCACAGAATAATCAGGAAATAATTGGTTATGTTAATTAAATTCAAACATTTCATAGGAACAATCATGTTGGTTTTCCCCCTGCTGGGGGCATGGTCCGCAGCGGAGACGGTATCCATCCAGGTCCCGGAACAGCTTCCGGATTGCCCGGTACGGTTTATCCGCGGTACCCTGGTGGCGCGTGACGGCGCCATTTGGGCCGTAGGGGAAAAGGAAAGCATTTACCGTCTTCAGACAGGTGACCGGACATATGAAAAGTCCTGGCTTAACATGGATTATTATTCCGGTTTTCCCAAAGGGAAGAATTTCACCTGCATTGCTGAGGACAGGCAGGGCCGGATCTGGGCGGGCACGGACGACAGCGGGGTGGCCGTTTTCAACGGCAGGGAGTGGAAGATGTACGACCGCATCAACGCCCTGAACGGGGAGCACGTTTATGCGCTGGCCGTTTCCCCCGTCTCCGGAGACGTGGCGGTTGCCACGTCCGGAGGCGTTTCCGTTTACGATCCCGGAAGTGATTCCTGGAAGACGCTGGACCGGTCCACCGGACTGGTGGAGGACCAGGTAGCCTCCGCCGCCTTTGATGGCAGGGGAAACCTGTGGCTGGCGTATGCCTGCGGAGGCGTGTCCTATTCACCGCGCAAGACGGGGTACATGCAGTGGAAAAACGTCCAGGCGCCCTGGTACTGGGATACCAGGCAGTTTGCCCGGCAGCCCTATCAGCCCTATGGGGACGGCTTGCCCTCCAATATCTGCAATGTTCTGGCCTGTACGGAGAAGGACCAGGTGCTGGTAGGCACCTGCTCCGGCCTTGGATACAGCAATGGCATGAGTTCCTGGCGCTTTATGCGCGGCCGGGATTATGCCCAGAAGAACAGCAATCTGTATGGTTCCGCCGCTCGGAAGACGGCCGTGCCGGGGGAGGGGAATTCCAGAATGTTGTCTGAGGATTTCGTTTCCTCCATCATGAGGCAGGGAAAGGATATTTACATCGGCTACCGGACGCAGGGGGTGGATGTGCTGGATGCTGAAAAGATGACAGTGCGCCAGAGGATAAGGAAAGGGCTGGAAAAGGTGGATGTGCCCTCGTTGCTGGCGTTGCAGGACGGGAGTGTCCTGGCTGGGACGTATGGTAAGGGACTTGTCGGTCTGAAAAAAGGTTCCCTGATCTATGAACTGGACAGGAAGCAGCAGGATGACGAGATCGCCTTTCCGTCTCCGGCGCGGATGGAGGACCCTGCCGCAGCCCTGAAAAGGCTGGAAAAGCTGGGTGCGGATGCCCATGCGGGGAAGAGCATCGTCTTCCGGGGAGAAGACTGGTCCACCAAGGGGGACTGGTGCGGAAAGTACGGCATGACGCGTGCCACGCTGTGCGCCACCAATGCGCCCATGGGCAATTCCGACTTTAAGGCCAAGACGATATCATACCGCACCCTTTCCTCCGTCCCGGGCTACCCCGGGTACAAGGGAGTCCTATGCACCTACTGGATCCAGGGCCTGATGGGGCTCAACCGCAACAAGGGGGATGCCCTGCGCTGGTGGGTGCACAGCATCAAGGAAAATGATAACCGCAACGTTCTTTTCGATCCTACGGATTCCGTACGGACGGAGGCGGAGTGGGACGACCACGGGGAAGTGTATCCTTCCTTTGTGGACGGTCCCGATATCTGGGTGGTAGTGGAGGTGCCGGAAGGCGTCCATGAGGTAGCCCTGTATTTCTACAATCCCAACGGTTATCTCTCCAATGAATCCAGGCGGGATTATGTGGTGGAAGCCAGAAGGCATCCTTCCACCTCCACCCTGGCGCTCCAGTTCAATATTGAAGGAGACCTCGCGATAGGGGAACAGAACAAGTGGGGGAATGAACTCGCCGCTATCATGGAGCAGTGGTATTCCTTCCCGGTGGAGGCGCGCACGCGCGTTTCCAGATTTGCGGGGTCTGGGGTTTACAAGAGGTTCATGTGCAGGAAAGGGGGAATTTACCTGTTCCGTGTTTGCCGGAACGGCTCCTTCAATACCATTTTAAACGGTGTATTCGTAACTGAAAGGATACCGTGGGAAATCCGCATGCCTAAGGAACTGCCCTATTACGTGGCCGGTGCGTTGGCGGGCATTGTCCCCACTCCGGAGAGAGTGAATGGAGCCACCCTGGGGCAGAGGGAGAAGGTTGTGTGCAAGCCCCTGTATGAGCTGCAATACACGCGCAAGTACCTGACGCCGGCGGCATGCAGTCTTCAGAACCGGTACATTCTCTCCCTGTGGCGGCAGGCCCGGGAGAACCGGGCGGAGGGCGGTTGCCTGGCGGATTGCCTCCAGTGGGAAGCCAGAATCAGTGACGACCAGGTAAGAGCCTCCTTTGATGAAACCATGAAGCGCTCATGGGACCAGAGCCAGATTTACTACATCGGCAACCGGTCACGGGACTTCATGCCGCATGCTCCGGGAACCGTTCCTTTCTCGCTCAGGGAACTGCGCCTCATGGCGAAGCTGCACATTGACTGGCGCCAGTACCGGGATGATGCGAAGACCCCTCCTGAAAAATCCGTTCAGGAAATGAAGGAATTCCTCAAAAGGGAATTGCTAAAACAACAACAAAATAGAAAGCAACCATGAACAAAATTGCCTGTGCCATTATGGTTTCTCTCTCAGGGACCTGCTTCCTGAAAGGGGAAATAGCTCCACCGGAAACGGAATGGAAAGGGGGACGCCTCATTTATGATGGGGTCATCATCAAGAACCAGCTCAACCTGCCTCAAAAGGGGATCAAATACCATGATGAGGACCAGTTGTCTTATGATGTGACAAATACCACCATTGAGATGAGTACCACCCTCTCCAAGAAGCCGCAATGCGGCAGGGAGTGGTGCTACAAGGGAATCAGCCGTATTATTGTCAAGTACTGCGGTCCGATTGCCGATCCGGACGATGGTGGAACCATCTACTTCGAACCGCATTACAAGCATCACATCTGGTTTAATGAAAACAAATATGGACAATGGGGAATTTTATTCTCCAAAGTCTATATCATTACCCGCATCAAAAATGCGAATATCGAGGATACCAAGGACTATGGCATCTGCGGTGAAGACGGAAGCCTCTTTTTCCAGTACGTGGAAAACGTGACGGATGACATGTGATCCGCGCCTGATTCCTCCCCCGCGTTTGCGAAGATATGGCGCAGACGCGGGTGGGGGAAACCGCTGGCGGATGATTCCGATTATTCAGGTACCGGGGGATAGCCCCTGGTACCTTTTTTATGGATGCCCGGGACCGATTTGCTGCCCCATCCGGAAAAACCGTTCATTCCACTGCGGGAAGTACCGGCGGAATTTTGTTTTCCGCCGTTTTTTCACCTGTTAGGTTCCTGATGGGAAGGTAAAGGTTACGGTACTTCACAGTAAACGGTTCCGTAGCTGTCATTCCCCTTGGACCCTTTGAGCCTGGCCTTCACCGTATAGGCGGCGTTGGGTTTGACAGCCGGAACGTTCAGGGTGTACCGGATATTTTCCTTCTGGGCGCCGCTCTTGCCCGCATGAGCATCCCTGGCAATCTCCCTGTCACCTTCATACAGGGCCACGGATTCTATCTCCACGGCGTTGGGCCCCTTTTCATAGAGCAGGGTGACCGTATACTTGCCGGGGGATTTGACCAGCTTGGTGGCGTCAAAGGAAAGTTCCTTGCCGGCTACGCTGTCCGGGGTCCAGGTTCCGAGCTGGGGAGTATTGAAAAAGTCGGATTTGTCAATCTGGTCCACAACGTTTTTAGCGTATTTGATGCCCATCAGGTCCATGCGTTCGCCGTATTCCTTCAGACGCTTCTTGAAATCGGGAAAATCCTTCTTGTCCACGGGAGTCCAGCCCACTTCCGCAAAGGCGCAGGCCCGGGGGAATGCCTGGTGGTGGAGACGGTCCACGTTGGATATCCATTCCGTCCATATCTGCGCGCCCAGTCCCTTGACCTTGGAGTGGTACTGTTCTTCCAGCCCTGGAAAAATGGGTTCGAAGTCGTATGCCTTTTGCAGGGGAATGCTGCCGTAGCTGTAATCCAGGTAGGTGGAGCTGTGGAGGGAATTGATCACTTCATGCCCGTCCTTGATGGCGTTTTTGGCGAGATTGGTATTGCCTTTCCAGAAATGGATGACGGCATTCGGGTTAAGCTTGCCCCCGGCCTTGCCTCCTCCGTCTCCGTTGACGTCATGGCCGTAAATTTCATTCCACCCCATCATGCGCCGTCCTTTTTTGGCGACGATGTCGGACATGCGGTTGGTGAAGTACATCTGGACATCCGCATAACTCTTCATATTGTTCTTTTTCATGAACTCCTCAATTTCCGGAACGCCTTTCCATTGCTTGGCATAGCGTACTTCGTCTCCTCCAATGTGGATGATCTTGCTGGGAAACAGGGAGACGAGCTCGTCCAGCACGTCGGACAGGAAGGCATAGGTTTTTTCGGAAGTGGGATTCAGGGCCGTATTGATGATGAATTTGGTAGGCACTTCACTGGGAGCCTTGAGGCTCAGGAACGGGTATGCGACGGAGGCTGCGCTCATGTGTCCGGGCATGTCGATCTCCGGGACAATGGTGATGTTGCGCCGGGCCGCATACTGGACGATGTCCCTGATCTGCTTCTGGGTGTAAAAGCCTCCGTGCGGTTTTCCGTCGGATTTGCCGCTGTTCCAGGTGCCGATTTCCGATTCCCTCCGCTTGGAACCGATGGAGGTGAGCCGGGGATACTTTTTAATCTCAATACGCCAGCCGGGATCGTCCGTCAGGTGCCAGTGGAGCGTGTTCATTTTAAGCAGGGCCATCTGGTCGATGAGCTGCTTGATGACCTTTTCTCCAAAGAAGTAGCGGCCTTCATCCATCATCAGGGCGCGCCAGGAGAAACGCGGGTAGTCCACGATGGTAAACGGAGTCTCGGAGATGGCCCATTTCACGGATGATTTATCCGCTTTCCCGTCGTGGAAAATGACGGGCAGCATCTGGATCAGGCTCTGCCCGGCGTAAAAGATGCCTTTGGCATTGGCCGCGGAAAGGATGATTTCCCTGGGGGAGGACTGGATGGAATAGGCTTCTTCCCCTTTGGAGGCCAGAGCCGGGTCTTTTCTAATAGTGATGGAGACGGCGTTTTTCGGCGCTTCCTGGGGCGTTTTAAAAGGCAGGGGAAGGCCGGTCCCCTCACTGAGCATCTGCTGCAATTGCCTGGCGCGGTTCATGAAGGATTTGTCCGGGGTGGCGCATATGATGGCGGAGGCGGAGGTAAGCGTGGCCGGCTGTCCCTTCAGCAAAGTGATTTCCGCGGGTTTCGGGATGATCTGTTCCTGCGAGAATGCTGACGGAAAGCAGGAGCATAAGACGAGTGAGGGAATAAGAAACTTCATATGCGTAACTTTAAATACAAAATTTGCTGACACAATCTTTCAGGGAAAATTTGTTTTTTTGGCTCCTGGAACTGAATGTTGTTTTTCCAATCTTGGTCCCATCTTCAGAAGGCATTTTATCCGGAGGCGGGCGAATGGCCGGCTTGCAGTGAGAACCGGAGCGGCAGCGCGGCGTCAAGGACCGCAGTTCCCCTCCGGACGCGCCCCCGCAGGAAATGCCCATCCAGCCATATAATCATATGAAAACGAAAACCGTAACGGAATTGTTGCTGGCGGCCTGCACGGGTGCGCTGTCATGCTCCGGCGCCTGGGGGTCCGATGGGGGCTGCCGGGATCAATCCTACTACCTGAGGACGGCGTGCCCGCACCCTCTTTCCCTGGCGGGTCCCACGGATGACCGGGTTTATCTGCGCTTCCAGACGGGATGGGCCAGCAAGTACGAGTGTGAAGGCATTGACCTGTGGGACGGCTCCCTCTGCTCGTTCGTTCCGGAAATACAGTATAAGGAGTGGGTGGGGAAAATATGGTACGGCGTTTCCACGGACCACCAGAACCATGCGGAACTGAAGTACCGGCTGGATTACATCAAGGAAATCGGAAACTGGACGATCATGCCGTGGTATGAGCACAGCTTCGTCTTTCCGGGGGACAAGGGCATTCCGCGTCCCGGCCTGAAGAGCACCTACCATTTTTCCGACCGCTGGTTTGGCGGTACGGACCTGTACTGGCAGTACAACAACCATACGTTCCGTGGTTATTACGCCGCCTTTGCGGGCATGCATGAAGACATAGCGGATTGCGTGCGGGTGGACGCCGTGATCCGTTACGGTTACAATGGGGGGTATGTGGGTACGGCGGTGCACCACGGGTCCAACGCGCTGGACTACAACCTGAGCTTCACCTTCCGCGCCACCTCCCGCCTGACCGTGGAGCTCTTCACCAATTACAGCCAGGCGCTGACGGTGGTGAAGCAGAGCGGTCTGGGGAATGATTTCTATTACGGCATCAACCTGAAATATACCTTCTGACGTGCGGGCCGTTACGGACGGGCGAACTGGAAGTGCATCCAGTCGTAATTGCGTTCCCTGCCCAGGGAGAAAGCCCCCTCCCTCTCCACAATGGACCAGAAGGCGTCATATTCCGGTCCGGAAAAAGCGGCTTCCGGCGCGCTCATGTACAGGGTGTTGCGCTCCGGGTCCAGGTCCACGGCTATGCCCCATGCGTGCAGGGACGGGCGGCTGCCTCCGCGGATGGGACGATTGTTGAAGCAGCCTCCGTAAATGTCCAGCCGCAGTTCCCGGATGCGTTCCATGCCGTAATGTTCCTGCGTCCTCTGGAAAATCCTGGTGAGCGGACCGGCTATCAGACGGTGGCAGGTAATGGAAGTGAGTTCCGTATCCGGAGACCAGGAGGGCCTTAACGGGTAGGGCAGAGGGATGGAGACCAGAGAATCGCGGTCTCCCGGCTGGCCGAAAATGGAATGGCCGGAGAGAACCTCCCGTTCCGTGGGCCAGCCAGAGGCCGCATGCCTGCCGTCATGGAGCTGGCTGCCCAGGATGGCGCAGGCAATCAGCAGGAGCGTGAGCGCCCGGCAGCGTGGGGATATCCGTTGGGCGGCGGATGGTAGGGAGCTGGACATGGAATGAAGGGCTGGGGTGCTTCCGGTGTAGCAGGTTTCGGGCGTGGTGCAAGACCTTTGGGAGAGCGGAAGACTTCCCACTGCGGTTTTCCGGGCCGGATGACGGGAGCGGACGGGTATTTTCTGCGGCATCGAACATCCGGAGGCGTTTTTTTGTCACAATGAAATAATATTGCCGCTTTGCCCATGAATTCTCCATCTCCCGAGCCTCAAAAGCCGTCCGATTCCGTCTGGTACGGGTGGGTTTTAAGGATGTTCCATCACTGGAAGGTGGGGGAAAGGCAGATGACCTATGTGTGGGCCGTGATCGTGGGGATTGTGGGCGCCAGCATGTCCCTGTTTTTTGAATGGACGGTGGAGGTTATCCAGTGGATTCTGACAGGCATCTGGTCGGACTCCCGCGTGGGCACCTTTTCCCAGGTGGAGCCGGAGTGGCGCATGTTTGTTCCGGTGGTGGGCGGCCTGGTGGCCGGGTGCATTTTGCTGTTTCTGAAAAGGAGGATGCCGGGGCAGGCTACGGAATACATGGAGGCCATGTCCATCGGGAACGGGCTGATCAAATTCCGGGCCTCATCCCTGAGGGTGTTTTCCGCAGCATGGAGCATTGCTTCCGGAGCGGCCATCGGCAAGGAAGGGCCCATCATCCAGTCTTCCGCTTTGATTGCGTCTGAAGTGGGGCAGCGGCTGCATGTGTCCATCCCACGGCTCAGGCTGCTGGTGGGCTGCGGCGCGGCCGCAGGGTTTACGACGGCGTTCCATGCCCCGTTTGCCGGATGCCTGTTTGTGAGTGAAATCATCATCGGCACCGTGAGCATGGACATTCTGGCCCCTCTTCTGATAGCCTCCTGCACCGGATTCGTGATGCTTCACATGCTGGGGGACCCCTCCCCGCTGTACAGTTCATCGTTTGAGAGCTTTGCCGTATTTTCCGAATCCCTCTGGTGCATCGGGCTGGGGGTGGTGGCCGCCATCGCGGCCAGGGGATGGGTGAGCCTGCTGGATGTGGCCACCAAGTACCTGAACGGGCGCCAGTCCTTCCTGCCGCTGCGCCTGATGGGCGCCGGGCTGGTGGTGGGCGTGTTTGCGGTATTTTATCCGGAGGTGGTGGGCAACGGGCAGGACCTGATTACCGGGCTGGTGAATGAGGATTACAGCATGCAGCAGGCCTTCATCCTGCTTCTGGTAAAGGTATCCGCCGTGGCAATCGTATTCGGCGTGGGAACGGTGGGGGGTGCCATGACGCCCACCTTGTACGTGGGAAGCATGGTGGGGTTTATTTTCAGCACCATCCTGACGGCCTTCGGCATGGAGGGGAACCATACCGTGGCATATGCCATGGTGGGGATGGCGGCCTTTTTTGCCGTAGCGGCCCAGGCTCCCCTGACGGCCCTGGTGATGGTAGTGGAATTTTCCATGAGCGGGGAAATGATCTATCCCCTGCTGATCGGCGTGGTGAGCGCCTACGGCACGGGGCGCCTGATCCGCGCGCGGTCCATGTATGCCGCCAGCTTGTCCGGCAGTCCGGCCTCTGTCGTCAGCCTGCCCATGGCGCAGGTGGATGTGCATGACTTGGCGCGCCATGTGGTGCCGCAGGTGGCCCCGGACGCCACTTTGGACGATGTTTCCGCCCTGATGCTGCGGAATCCGGGGGACCTGATCTTTGTGGTGAAGAAGGACGGCACATATGAAGGAGCCATTTATCCGGATGATTTCCTGGCCGTCCGCAGGAAGATGGCGGAGAAGGGGAAAGGGCCTCCGCTGACCGCCGGGGAACTGGTGCGTCCGGGGTCTCCTGTGCTGGATGCGTCCACTCATTTGACGGACGCCCTCAAATTGTTTGAGCAGACCCATCTGGGAGCCTTCCCCGTGGTCTGGAAAAATACCGGAAAGCTGGACGGGGTGCTGTACCGCAATGCTCTGTTCCAGGTCATCACGGAAATGATGAAAAGGGAGTCCGGCGGAGGCGTGGGCATGTGAACCGGCACGTGACAAGTTCTGCACATTACAATTTTGTAAACTTCTTTTCAACCTCGCCAGCAACATAACCATCATTAAGTGCTAACATGTTATCCACATTTGCGGTACCTTTCCTTTCTCCGGCGTCATGCCGGAGCAGGAAAAAATAGTTGGTCTGGCAACGCCGTACGGTTAATATCCGCCCAGCCCCTGACAGCATGAATGAAATAAACAAGTCACCTGATTTGGAAATGGTTGTGCTGCGGGAGATCAGCTCCGCCATTGTCAATGAACGCAACGGCGCGGCCCTGCTCCAGCATATCCTGGACGTTCTTTACCGCCGCATGAAGATGTTGCGCGGCACGTTCACCATCCGCCGCGGGAATGATCTGATGATTGAAGCGTCCCACGGACTGGACGAGCAGGAAATGAAACGCGGCCATTACCGTGTGGGGGAGGGGATTACGGGCCATGTGGCTGAAACGGGCCTTCCTCATGTGATTGAGGATATTTCACAGGATTCCAGATTCCTGAACCGCACCCGCACGCGCAAGAGCGGGGAAAAGGTGGCGTTCATCTGCGTTCCCATCATTCATTTGCAGCAAGTGATCGGCACCCTGAGCATTGACCGCCCAGTGGACCGGAACACGGACCTGGAACGGGACCAGAAGCTCCTGGAAATTGTGGGCAACATTGTGGGGGACGCGCTGGCGGCCAGCCTCCAGGCGCATGAGGAGCGAGCCGCCCTGATGGCGGAAAACGAGAAGCTGCGCCAGCTTTTGACCACCAATCCGGGAGAGCTGATCGGCAACTGCCGCCCCATGCTCCAGGTGTATGAACAGATCCGCCAGGTGGCGCCCAGCGACGCCACGGTCCTGATCCGGGGCAGTTCCGGAACCGGGAAGGAACTGGTGGCCCGCGCCGTGGTGAACCTCAGCGGCAGGAAGGACAGGCCCCTGGTCACGCTGAACTGTGCGGCCATGCCGGAAAACCTGCTGGAAAGCGAGCTGTTCGGCCATGAAAAGGGTTCCTTCACCGGAGCGACCGCACGCCGCATTGGCCGGGCGGAGGCGGCGGACGGCGGCACCCTGTTTCTGGATGAAATCGGGGACTTGAGCCTTCAAATGCAGGTGAAGCTGCTGCGCTTTCTCCAGGAAAAGACGTTTTCCCGCGTGGGGAGCAACAGGGAACTTCATTCGGACGTGCGCTTCATCGCCGCCACCAGCCGCAATCTGGAGCAACTGATGGCGGAAAACAAATTCCGGGAGGACCTGTACTACCGGCTGAACATCTTCCCCATCGTCATGCCGGACCTCGCCAAGCGCAAGGGAGACGTCATGCTGCTGGCAGAGCATTTTCTTTCCAAGTTCAACCTGAAATACGGGAAGGACATCAAGCGATTGTCCACCCCCGCCATCAACATGCTCATGGCCTATCACTGGCCCGGCAACGTGCGGGAGCTGGAAAACTGCATGGAACGCGCCGTCATCACGGCGCAGGAAGACTGTATTTACGGCTACAACCTGCCCGCCTCCCTGCAAATGCCCAGCCATGAAGCCCCGCCTCCCCCGGACGGGGAGGACCACGCGGATTTGCCCACCATGGTGGACTCCTTTGAGCGGGAACTGATCGTCGCCGCGCTGAAACGCTCGCCGGGCAACATGTCCGCGGCGGCTCGTGAACTGGGCGTTTCCCCCCGGGTGCTCCATTACAAAATGCACAGGCTGGGAATTCAAAAATCATGAAAGGCCTTCATCAGCTCCTATCCGCCGTTTCCCGGTCCTTTTACCTGAGCATGCGCTTCCTGCCCCGGGAAATGCGGCCCGGCGTGGCCGTGGGCTACCTGCTGGCGCGCGCCACGGATACGGTGGCGGATACCGTGGACATGGATTGCCGGGAGCGCCTGGCCCTGCTGAGGATGATGGGTGAGACGGTGGCGGGGGACGCTTCCCGCGAGACCGCCTCCACCTGTTTTGGCCGGCTGGGTATTCTTGCCGCCGTGCAGACGCACCGGGGAGAGGCGGAACTCCTGTCCCGTTTTCCGGAATGCCTGGCACTGCTGGAAGCTCTTTCCCCCCGTGAACAGATGCTGGTGCGCCAGGTATTGTGCACCATTGTGGAGGGGCAGGCGTGGGACCTGGAATATTTTGAGGAAAACTCCTCCGTCTCCTGCCCGGAGGTTCTGGAGCATTACACCTACATGGTGGCCGGCTGCGTGGGAGAGTTCTGGACCAGGCTGGGCCTGCTGGTGCTGGGCGCGGAGTTCAGCACCCAGCCGGAGGACCAGCTTCTGCGCTGGGGCACGCATTACGGCATGGGGCTTCAGCTGGTGAACATCCTCCGGGACCGGGAGGAAGACCTCTCCCGGGGAAGAAGCTACCTGCCTTCTACTGATGCGGGACCATGGCTGGACCGTGCGGAACGCTGGCTGAAGGAAGGCGTGTTTTATGCGGAATCCCTGCGGAACGGGCGACTGCGTTTCTCTACCGTGCTTCCCGCATGGCTGGGGCTGGACACGCTGGAACTGCTTCAGCGTCCGCAGCAGCCGGGCGCCGGAAAGGTGAAGGTCACGCGCTGCGCCGTTTATTCCCGGATGTGGAAGGCCTTCCTCTTTTCCTGGAAGGAAGCCCTGTAGGCTACGGGGCGGTTGTGGCGGGAGGTGTAGAAGGCGCTGTTTCCACAGGGGAGGCCGGGACCGGATTTTCCGCTGGCTTGTCCGCCGGGGCATCCGTCTTTTTCTGATCCTTCGCGGGCGTTTCCGCCGTGTTGCCGGACTTGGGCGCGGGGGGAGCAGGCGGGGGCTTGGGCGCCAGCAGGTCTTCCCACTGGTGGAGCTTGAAGCCTTTTCCTGTTCCGCCGATGTCATTGAGCAATTCCTGGCATTTGGCCGTAAGTTTGGCGTAGTCGGGAGGTCCGGCTTCCGGCTCCGCGGAACCGGGAAAAATCAGGTAGCTGACCACCAGGTCGGAGACGGGGCGGCTGTACGGGCCTGCCTTGGGGTTGATGGCCTGGCTCAGGCGCAGGGAGCCTTCCCCCGTCTTGTAGCGCGGTCCGGCGTCCCCCACCAGGGCCGGGTACAGCTTGTCCCCTACGATGACGACGGCATAATCCCCGAACTGCGGGGAGAAGGGGGAGGACTGGTTGACCACGCCCAGCGGCACCACAATAAACGGATCGTATTCCGAAATCAGGAAGCTGTACCGTTTCAGTTCTTCAATGACCCGTTCCGCATGGTCAATCTTGTGGCGCAGGGACGCTTTTTCCGCCGCCGGGGCTTTTTCCAGCGCCTTCTTGTAGGAGGCCAGCCGCTGCTGCCAGGGCTTGAGAAGGGGGTTGGGCTTGTCCGTGCGCTTTTTCCAGCGGTAGGAGGTGCTGGGCTGGTAGAAGGAACTCTTCAGGATTTTATCCGGCATGGTGGACAGGCGGTCTCCGTCCGAGCCGTCTGAAACCACGTCCATTTCACTCTGGAGCCAGAGCAGTTTTCTGCCCGTGTCCGGATAAGTGGTCTCCAAAATTGTTTCCGTGTCGTAAAAATTATGGCGGTCCAGCAATTTGAGCAGGGAGGCCAGGTTCTTGCGGATTTCCGTATGCTTGCGGACGTAAATCTGTCCGTAATAGGGGGAAACGCGCGCCTGCTTGAACAGGACGGGCAGGCCGGGAAGCATATCCTCCAGCTTGGGGTTGATGTTCAGGATGTCCTCCTTCTTTGTCAGGGCCTTGGGCTGTTTGACGTTCAGGGTGAGGGTCATCTGGTAATTGCTTTTGGTCTTCCTGTCTTTGGAGGCCAGGGTGCCGGGCTGGAAATTGACCTGCGTTTTCAGGTTCAGGCCGCGCGCCAGCTCGTAAATATTCGTCATGGCACCTTCCGCGGGTCTGGTGGGAAGCACGGGAGGGAAGGGGGGATACTGCACCGGAGGCAGGGCGATGGTGCGTTCCAGCGTCCAGGGAGTCGCCAGCCGTGAATCCTCGTGCCCCCCGGCGGGAGTGGGGGGAACGGAAGGGGCCGGCTCTTCCTGGCCCGGTTGTTCCGCAGGGCGCGATTCATGCGGCGGGTAGGCGCCGGAATCCGTTTCCCGTTCCGGCTCTCCCTTCAGGGCGCGGATGATCTGGGCCGGATACGGCGTGAACAAGGAGGCCGCCATGGCAGCCAGGCAGATGCAGACGGCAAGCTTGAACCAGGTGAGGCGGGGCATTCTGCGGCGGTGGGTTTTCATGATGCTGAAGAGGGGAAATCGTTGGAGGAAGGCTGGACCTTCCGTGGGCGCCTGCCCATGAAAAAGCGGATCAGCCCCAGCGGCGCGATGCCCAGCAGCAGGGCCGCCAGCCGTATCTTCATCCCGGGGAAGACACGGGCGCGCCCGCGGTCCAGGGCACGGAGGCTGTCCTTGACGACGGTTTCAATGGACGTGTCAAAAGCATTCCTCCCCGGCATCATGTTTCCGGTAAATTCGGGACGGCGCGCCGCCTTTCCGAACCCCGTGGAAACCGGGCCGGGGCAGACGGCCAGCACGCGGATGCCGTGCTCCCGCAGTTCCAGCCGCAGCGCTTCCGACAGGCTGGACACGTAAGCCTTGGTGGCTGCGTAAACGGCAAAATCCGGGATGGGGAGCAGGGCTCCCAGAGAGCTGATGTTGATGATGTCCCCGCCGTTCCGTTTCATGCCGGGAATCAGGGCATGGCAAAGGCGGGTGAGGCTCTCCACGTTCAGGCGCAGCATGGCGCGTATTTTTTTCCAGCAGCCGTCCGCGAACTCTCCGTAATCACCGGCTCCCGCGTTATTGATCAGCAGGGTTTTGCCGGGAACCAAGCTGTCCAGGTGGCAAACGAGCCTGTCCAGGGAGGCTTCATCCGCGAGGTCGCACGGCAGTACGGAAGCGCGCAGGCCGGGATGGCGTTCCTCCAGCGCGGCGGCAAGCTGCCGCAGGGCGTCTTCACTGCGGGCGATGAGCACCAGCTCCCCTGCGTGAGGGGCCAGCGTTCCGGCAAAGGCCTTCCCGAAGCCGGACGAGGCGCCCGTGATGATAATCCTGTCGTACTGGAGGCGTGGGGTTTGCATGATTGGTCGGAGCAGTTCGTATCATGGTCAATCCCCCGGAGGACCGCAATGAAAAAGGGCGTTGCTGAACGCAAAAAGAAGTGGAGTGAAGCTTGTTCAAAGATGGCCTTCATCGTTGAAATGCTATCCGGAGAGCAAGGGAGGTTTTTTCCTTGAAAATCTTCTCCAACACCTCCTTCCATCGTTTTGGGGTTGATTTCCAGATTGATTGAAAATCAATATTTAAACAACAAAAAAACAGAACGAAGGCAATTTTAAAATTGTTCATGCTGACAGGATTCGAACCTGCGACTTCTTCGTTCCGAACGGAAGGAATTTGATGTATAATTGTTGATAATCAATGGTTATATATCCTTGATTTTTCGCTCGATTGCCGGGTCGTTTTAGCCTTTTTCCTCATGTGCCGGATGAGGGCTGGACTACGCGTTAAACGTATTGATAAGGAACGACAATTTTTTCAAGATTTTTAAGAACTGAGTATTCAGTTTATACAACAATAAATGATTAGAAAACATAACATGATGGCTATATCAAATAAACCATTCCACCCGCTGGATGCCGAGAATAATCCTCGTTATAAGGTGAAGAAAAAGGACGCGCCCAGGATCGTCTGGCATAAGACGGAAGAAACCGGGTCTCACGATTGGGAAGGATACATTCGTATTCCCTTCGATAAGGAGTGTATCTTTACCATTCAGATGGACGACAATGGTTACTTGGAAATCGACAGTCAGAAAGTGGTGGAACTCAAAGGTAACAACGCGTCCAAGAAGGCCGAGGGTAAGAAGGAACTCAAGGAAGGCTACCATTATGTCAAGCTTCATCATGAGAACCTGAAGGTTCCGGATACTATTGCCCCCTATCCCAATGCGGAAGAATTCCTTCCTCAAATGGATGGTGCAGACCTGGAACTTTGGGAAATTGATGCCCCCACCAATCTCTGGAAGACGGAGGATGCCCAAAAACTGCTCAAATGCTACAATGTGGTGGATTATGTCACCATGCCCAATCCCGGGCAGGTTTGGTCCTATATCGGAGGGTGGCTCTATCAGGGGCACTTAAAGGAAGTTGAGGACAATGTTCCTGAGCAATTGCGCAACTATTATAACAGCTGCGCCTTGCGAATGAGTATCGCGCTGAGTTCATTCGGAAAGGACTTGAAGGATGAAGCCGGGGCTATGCCCATCGGAGCCGAGGCGAACGCCGATGCGCTGGGAGGCAAGACCCACGTTATCATCCGTGCAAGGGACATGGCCGCTTATGTGCAAAAGCTCTTGGGCGACCCGGACTATGCCGACGGTCAGGATACAGGCTATTGCAGCCCGCAGCCGGGCGACATTATTGTGTTTGCCGGAAAGGGGCACGCAGGAATGTGCCCGGGAGACAACATCTCCATTGGAAGTTTCCTGACTGGCCCCATTTGGTTAATCAATCGGGCGACATTGAAAGACGCTGAATAATTCATCAACTTCTTTTTTACGGAGCGAATGCTTTTAAGCATTCGTTCCGTTTTTGAACATAATGGGAAAGAAAGCAATCTATCCATTTCTATGGTTAAAACACCACTCTTTTGTTGTTTTCTTTCCGGACTGATAACCGTATCGGCCAGCGCGGCGCCATCTTCTCCCCCCTTTCCCACGCAGGCTGAAGTGGCCGCGGATGCTTCTCTTTACAGCCCGGCCATGTACCTGCGGAGAAGCGACATTCTGCTGGCGGTTATTATTTATAAGACGGTAGAAACGGACCAGGAGATAACATACTACGCCCGCGTCGTCCAATCTCTCCGGGGGGACATTCCTGTAGAGGCTCTGATCCAGTGGAGCTGGGCTGCCCATAAACACTTTGCGGTCAGCTTCTCTAAACCGGAACCGGGCAGCTCCCCTAAAACGGAACTGTATTCCGGTAATTATATGTATTATACCCTTGCCTCCTCCAAGGAGGTAAAAAAACTGTCGGATACGCCGGAATCTTTTGCTCCGGCGGACAGTATCCCCGGCCTGGATTCCTATGATCTGGGAGACGACGTCATTTACTTTCCGATGACGGAGAGCGATCGGGGCCAAGCTATAAGGAAACTCCTTCATATCGAACCCGCCAGGATCACCGCCGAATCGGAAGCAGCCCGCTTTAAACCGGAATCCGGCAAGTAATCTGTTTTTTTACCTTGTAACGCTTTTTTGGGGTGACACGCAGCAGCTTTTTTCACTCCATCACTTCAATAAAAAACCGCCTTCCGGAGTCCGGAAGGCGGTTTGATGAAAAGGAATCGGCTTAAGCCTGGGGAGCTTCTTCCTGCACCTGCACCACGCGGAAAGGCACGCGGGAGGCCAGTTCGCCGTCAACCGTGAGGTCGATGGAATAGTTGCCCGGCTTCTCAAAGCGCAGGCCCTGGAAGTTCATGATCAGGTTGCGGGTGAAGAAAGAAGCGCCTTCCGGGAAAGCGGGCACCGGGAAGTTGATCTTGATGGGCATGCGTTCCTTGTCCAGCGGCGTGCCGTCGGCGTCAACGATGCTCAGGCCCAGTTCGTGGGTGCCTTCGTCTTCAGGGGTGAGGCAGATGCGGAGGGCAACGGCGCAGACGGGATGAACGACCGGGAACTGACGGGCGACCAGGGAGTCAAAACCGCCCTGGATGCAAAGCTTGCCCTGATAATCGGCGGCGAAGTCACAAAGAGTAGAAACTAAGATATCCATGTTGTGATAGTGTTATGTATTTGGCTCGCTTTCTCATGGAAAGCATGAACATTGGACAGAACTATACTTCCTCCAGACCTATTGCAAGATAAAGGTGCAGAAAATATTGTCATTTCTCCGTGAAATTCCGGTTGCGCTTGAGGTAGGCTCAGAATCCCTGTACTACTGTTCCCTGCAACGCGTTTCCTGGCATGATCCGATGGTTTTTTGACATACCTTCCAAGCTGATTCACTGGAGGCTCAACCTGGTCAGGACGCTGGGCGCGTATGTGCCGTGGCTGCGCCGGGACGACGGGTCCATGAAGGTGCACGCCGGTACGCTGGTGGACCTGTTCGCCACCATTCTGAGCGGACGCCGCCACCTGAGCGCGCGTGACGCGGACGCCGCGCTGGACATTCTGCGCTATACCTTTCCGGAAGTGGAGCACCGCTGGCTTTCCAACCGTTTTGAGCGGTCCATGCGGGCCAATCTGACGGTGGCGGACGTGCTCGCTTCCGCCGCCTCCGGCAGGGATGAAACGGAACGCATGGCGATTGCGCTGGAAGTTCTCTCCCTGCTGATCAATACCGGAGACTCCCGGATGATCGGGGAACTGTTTGACCAGGTGACGTACGGCCTGGAACTGCCGGGTACGGCCAACCTGCTGAGGCAGCTCCTGATGACGCCGGACGTGGAAGCCCAGGAACCGGCCTACAGCGTCAGTTTTTCCGCGGGCATCGGCGCGGAGGTTTCCCTGCCGGAGCAGGACAAGGGCATCTCCTTCCGCCTGATCCGGTGTTCCCGCCTGGTGCTGGTGGTGAATGACGGCTCCAAGCCCATTGTGGTGCGCGGGCGCCATCTGGCTCCCGGCGGGGTGATGCCCCTGACCAACGGACAGGTGGTTCTGCTGCCTTCCGGTCCGCTGAGCTTTGAGGACTTTGCGTTTTTCCTGGACTGCAAGCGTTCCGGCAAGCAGGAGGCGTGTTACATTTCCCTGGATAACGGGGCGTTGCAAATCAGCCGGGTCCGCTCGCGCGCCAGCGAGGTGCGCGTGAACATGGGGCTGGCGTGCGAGGTGGAAGTGCTGAGGCCTGAAGTGGAGTTTGTGGTGGACGGGCGGCGCCTGTACCCCGGTGAAAATGTGCGCATGGCCTATTACTCCTCCTTCACGCTGGACGGGGAGGGGCCTTTCTCCATGGGAGAGGTGCAGAACTCCATGTCGGACATCGGGCGGCGTTTTCGCCTGGACCCCGGCACCCGCAAACTGCGCGTGACCAATCTGCCGGAAAAGGCGCGCAAGGGAGACATGCTGCTGACGCCGGGGCTGGCTTCCGGCGTGGTGTTGGAGGTTTCCTTTTCCAGCGCTACCAATTCCGGCTGGCTGGAAGTGGTGGAGGCCTCCATGCCGCTGCTGCTCAACGGCAGGCCGGTGAGAGGAAGGGTATCCCTGCGCGACGGCGACGTGGTCCACCTGAACGCGTACCACGCCCTGCGCTGCCGTTTTTCCGCCGGGGTGCTGGATGAAGAGTACCATGCCATCAGAACCCTCAGCGTGGAGGGCGTGACCAAGGAATTCATGCGTTCCGGGCGCGTGCTGGATAACATTGACCTGACCGTGAAGCGCGGAGAGATGGTGTGCATCCTGGGTCCCAGCGGGTCCGGAAAAAGCACCCTGCTGTCCATGCTGGCCGGGCACCTGCCGCCCACACGCGGCTGCATTCGCTATAACAACCAGCTTCTGTACAGCGCCCCGGACCTGATCCGGCCCTACATTGCCTTTATTCCGCGGGAGGACATTCTGGACGCAGCCATGAGCGTTTCCGAACACATCGCGCAGGCCACCATCATCCGCCGGCCCCGTCTGACCAGATCGGAGCGCGTGCGCCGCGTGAACGCCATCCTGAAATTCCTGGGGCTGACGCACATCGCCTCCCGCCGCGTGGGAGAGATGAATGCGCGCACCATTTCCGACGGAGAGCGCACGCGCCTGAACCTGGGGCTGGACCTGGCGGGCATTGCGGACGTGTTCCTGCTGGACGAGCCCATCAGCGGCCTTTCTACCTCCGACGCCAAGCTGGTCATGCAGACCATGCAGAACATGAGCCGGGACAAAATGGTGATTGCCACCATGCACCGGCCCAGCACCGCCATCCTGAACCAGTTCCAGAAGGTGCTGGTGCTGGACCATGGCGGCCAGATGGCGTACTGGGGAGACGTGCCGGGCATGATGCGGTATTTCCGGAAGGCGGCCGTGGACATGGCCATTGACGTTTCCGAGGAGGCCCGGACGGCCGGAGGTGCGGATTACGTGTTTGAGGTGCTGGAAGCTCCCCTTTCCTGGCATGACCGCCGCAGGCGGCAGCATCCCCGGCTGTGGCAGGAGCGCTTTGAGGGGTACCGGTTCCGCAACGTCATGGGACACCACCATGAGGGGGGAGCGCCCAGAACCCTGTATGAAGGCACGCTGGAATTCCCGCCCGCTCCCAAACGCAGCGTGATGCAGCTCTGGCGCCTGTTCCGCATCTGGGCCGTACGCACGTTCCTGGGCCGGGTGCGGAGCCGCATGGGGCTGTACACCATGCTGCTGGAAGGGCCGGTGCTGGCCCTGCTGATTTCCCTGACCCTGCGCGCCTCTTCCAGTCCGGAGTATACCTTTGCCACCGCTCTTCACATCCCTTCCTACCTGTTCCTGGCGATCATCGTGGCGATGTTCTTCGGCCTGACCGGGGCGGCCAGCGAGGTGCTCAAGGACCGCGCCCTGCTCAAGCGCGAGGGGAACGCCAAGGTATTCGTGACCGGGTATGTGCTTGCCAAGGCGCTGGTGCTTACGGGGCTCTCCGCCGTGCAGTCCGCCCTCTTCCTGTGGGTGGGGAACGCCATTCTGGAAATCCATGAAATGTTCCTGATTTACCTGGGAACCATGACCCTGACGGCCTTCATCGGCGTGAGCCTGTCCCTGCTGGTCTCCGTCTTCGCCAAGACGGAGCGGGCGGCGCTCAACATGGTGCCGCTGCTGCTGATCCCCCAGATTCTGATGGCCGGGGCTATCGTTCACTTTGATGAAATGAACCAGTTCATCCCGTGGTCCGCCCACCGTACGGACGAACACGGGCGTCTCAAGCCGGGACGCGTCCCGCTGGTGGCGGAATTCTGTCCCCTGCGCTACTCCTTTGAAATGATGGTGGTGGACCAGGCCTCCAAAAACGTCTGGGAACGGGAACGTGAAACCATTCAGGAGAAAGTGGACGAGCTCAAGGCGCAGCCCCATCTGGACAACCGGGAATTTGAAGAATTCAAGCTGCTCAAGATGGCGCTGCTTCACATCGCCGCCATTGGGGCGGATGATCCGGAACAGGCCAAGGCCGCGGTCCGCCAGGTCCGGAGGGCCGCGGTGAACGGCTATGAGAAGAACTACAAGCAGGTGATTGCCCGGCTGGAACAGCAGGGGAAGGGCAAGCCCTCCGTCAAATCCTTTTATGTGAATGACCGCATTGTGATGCTGGATGAATCCGCGGAAATCCAGCGCGTCAGCCGGGATACGCTGGACCGTCCGGAAATTTTCCTGGCGCGCCGCCAGCCCCTTCCGTGGGGCAACACGGGGAAGGCTCCGGACGATCCCGGCTACAGCGCGGACGAAGGCACGGTGCCCACCCCCTGGAAGGATTCCCTGCTGCTGTTCCTGATGGGTGCTGTTCCCCTCTTCATCACGGGGCGCGTGCTCAAGCGGCGCCTGGAAAAAGCCAGGTAGGCCTGCTTTCCGGGCGGTGCGGACCTTTGGAGCACGGTGTTGAAGGTGCCGGGATAGTGGGGCCTCTTCCTCGCGTTCAGAAGTGCGGGCGCTCCTGGACCGGGCTTCCCTTTCTTTCCTCCGGGGCTTTCCGCCCATGGCGCAACGCGCCGATGCGGATCAGTGCAGTTATTTTGTTGACGTTCTCCAAAGAATCACTATCTTGGAAAAAACTCATTTTCCATTATGGTTGCCCGTTTATTTAACAAGTACTCTCTCTCTTTCTTGTCTCTGACGGCAGTGTCTGCCGGATTTCTGTCCTGCGGAGGCAGCGGCGATAGTGGAGAAGGGACCTGTCTTCCCGCCGGAAGCAGGCTGGATATGAACGTGCCGATTACGGACCAGGTAAACCCGGCTAACTCTTCCTCTCTCGTCCTCCAGCTGGACGGCAATGATACCGATCTTCCCTTGGCGAAAATTCAGGGAGCCGCGGCTGGTACTTCCATTCCGGCCACGACTCACATGGTATACAGAAGGACGAGCGCTGAAAAGGGGTCCCTGGTGGGCAACTTCGTAATCGCCCAAGGCCAAGTGACGCTGCCCGGTCCGATTGTGGTGATCTTCTACGGTTCCGTTTCGGTAAACATGGACATCACGTTTGAGGCTTCTTCCAAGTACGACACGGCTAAAGGCACCTGCACGGGGACCGTTTCATTCATCAGCGGAGTTCAGAACGGAGAAGGGAACATCGCTCCCGGAAACCCATGGGCGGGAACGGATGGCACGGTGTTCTACTATCCTTCCGGCAAGTGATTGACCATGTCACCAAGTGGCTCATGAGTCACAAGTTTTATATTCAAAGTGCGTTCGTTCGTGAAGGACGAGCGCGCTTTTTCTTTTGGAGGGAAATATGTTGAGAAATTGGGGAAAATTATGCCTGGCGGCGCTTCCGTGCATGCTGGCCTCCATTCTGCCGCATGGTTTCGGAACGGAGGCTGTATCAAACGCGCAGGAAGATGGCGCGGCCTGTTTCATCAATACGTTCAGGGCCAAGATCGTTCCTGAGAGGATACGTTCTTTCGGCATGCCTGCCGACGGTATCGTCAGCAACTGGATTCCGGCAGACGGCCGTATCCGGCGTGATACCATCATTGCTACGGTCAATGAGGATGAAATTGAGATGGAGCGGCGGGAACTGGAAGTCAAAATTCTGAAAGACCGTATCGCCAAGGAGGAGGAGCTCTCCGACCTGGAAAAGCAGCTGGAGGAAATGAAATTTTATTCTTCCCTGTCCAGGGAGGAAAGGCAGTACGCCAGCAAACAGCCGGAAGGGGGCGAGCGTGCGGAAAAATCCCTGAAGGACAAGATTGAACTGACCAAAAAGGAGCTGGCGATGGTGGGGGACAAGGCCCGGCTGGATTTCAGCAAGAAAGAGGAAAAATACATTCTCAGGATGCCCTTTGACGGCAAGCTTCAGTACCAGTTTTCCTTACCCCGGGACAATAGCGTATCCCTGTATCTGGACGCCTCCTCTGCCGTTGCGACCGTCTGTGACGATTCCGCCTATTACATCACTGTTTCCATAGCGGACCCTGACTTGACCAGGCTGCCGCCGGAATCCCTGTACCTGGCTGTTCCCATGAGTGACGGTTCCATGCTGAAGGGGAACTTTGCGTTCAAGCGTGTAGAGAAAAACACTTCCGGAGGGGGGGATTTGCTGGCCTATTTTTTCCGCCTGTCTCCGAAGGATCACGACCAGGCTCACGCCATGCTGGGTTCCAACTGTACGGCCAGGCTTTACTATTCTCCCTCCGGGGAAGTGCTCCGCCTCAACAAGGTCCGGCTGGCCTCCAGCCCGGAGGGAAGGAAATGCTCCTCCTGGCAGGAGCTTCTGGAAAAAACGCATCCTGATCTGGAACTGGTCGTCAGTGGGGAAACGGAATTGATTGTTCGGAAAAAATGAAACTGGCATGTGAATCCGTTTGTTTCAGTTATTCGGGCAAGCAATGGATTTTTGAAAATTACAACAGGGTTTTTTCATCCGGAATCACTATTTTAAAGGGATACTCCGGGTGCGGCAAGACCACGCTGCTGAAAATTCTGGCTGGCTATCTGAAACCCCAGCGCGGAAAGGTGATTGCTCCGGGAGGCCGCCACCTGACTGATGCGCGCTACCGCCGCAAGGAAGTGAGCTACATGTTTCAGGGGATCAATCTGCTGCCTCTGGCTACGGTAGAGAGAAATCTTCAGTTATGCGCGGAGATGGCTATGCTCCCCAAAAAACAATGGACGGAAAGAGCGGATGACTTGGTGGACCGCCTGGGGCTGCAATCCCTGCGCCACAAGAAAGCCGGCAGTTTGTCCGGGGGCCAGGCGCAGCGTGCCGCCCTGGCGCGCACGCTGATGAAGGATTCTGATATTCTGCTGCTGGACGAACCTACGTCCGGCCTGGATGACAGCAACACGGAGATCATCAAGAAATTGATCCGGGAATATCCGTCTGATAAGATATGTATTTTGAGTACGCATGATTCCCGGCTTTTTGACCTGACTCATGAAATCATTGATTTTAATCAGCCTGTATCTCTTTAAGGATACGCTCCACCGGTGGAGGGAAAGACCGGCCAGCCCCCTTTCCCGTGTGCTGGTGGCCTTTTTCCTCTCTCTGTGCGCTCTTTCCTTTCTTGCGAATTACGTTCTTTCCGCCAAGATGCTGCATGATGAAATCAAGAGGAACGGGGCAGATCTGATTGTAGTGCTGGATACCGTGCGCGACGGCGAACCTTCCAAGAGTAATCTGCTTCAACATGACCTGCCCTCCCTGTATGGCTGCGACGTATTGGCCCTGAAAGACTCTCCGGCAGGCTTCGCCCGTGTGGGAAAGGCGGTTTTCCCCATTCTGGAGTACAACATGGAGTCCTGCGTTTTTCTTGCTGACCTGGGGCTGGAAGACGTTCCGGTAGTTCTATTGTTCCACCCGGAAAGAAGTTCCCTGCAACCGGGGCCGTGTGAAGTCTCCATCGGGGAATTTGACTTCTCATTGAATGCGTCTCCATTGCCGGAGAACCACCTTTTAGGGAAACTGTATCCTTCCGGGATCGTTCTGGCGCCGGAAGGGTCGTTCAATACCGGACAGTCCACCCCGGTAAGCAATGACCGCTATGTCATTAGGGTGCATGAGATGAGCGCCGCCAATATCCAGAATATTGAGGAGACGCTGAACAATATGGTGCGCTATGATGGAAGCATGACGATGGTTCAAACCCACGTGGGCATGCTGAAGAGGTTGGAGGTGCTGATGAGCAACCAGATGGAATGCCGGACCGGTTTTTCCATAGGCATTGCGGTTATTGTGGGCATCCTTCTGATCGCCCTGGCGTCCATGGAATTCCGCCAGAACGAGTATGTTTATACCTTGATGAAAAGTTTCGGGGTGCGTCCGTTCCTCCTGGTGCTGACCTTCATTGCTGAGAACATTTTCCTCATAGGCATTTCCTATGCCGGTGCGGTATGGGTATTCATGAAGACTCAGAAAATCGTGCTGGGAGAGTTCTTTAAATTGGGGAACGCTGTGTTGACGTATGAAGACATAAGGCAGGATTTATGGCTTTTGGCCATCTCTCTTCTGATCTGCGTGATTCTGTCATCCATACCGGTCGCCTTTTCCGCCTACCGTCCTATTGGAAAGGTCTTGAAGTAGGAAAGCGCATGTTCCGTCCCATTCGCTTGGATGGATTATCCTTCCTGGTAAGGCAGAGTTGTTTCAGCGGATATGAAAAGGCCTGCGGAAGAAATCCGCAGGCCTTTGAAAATCAGGGGAAGGAATAATCCAGGTATTTATTTGTTGAACTTCTTCAGCGTTCCGGGGCGGTCCGTAACGGCGGGATTGGCAAAATAAAGGTCAGATACGGCACACGTAGCGGTTCCGTTACCCTTGGTGACATTTTTAACGTCAGTCATGATCAGGTAACAGGGGAAAGCGTCCTCCCCGGCTCTGTTCGTGTACCAGTACAGGGATACTTCCGCCGCGGAGTCATCAGCGGGAATGTATCCCCTGACGTGAAGGGAGGCGGCGCTGGGGTCTGCGCTCTCTCCGGAGTAAACGTAAGCGTTATGTGAGGAGGTAACTTCAAAGGCAAGCGTATATACGTGGCCGTTTTCCAATGAAACTTCCACATTGCGGGCAGTTCCGACAGGAAGGTAGATTTCTTCATTTTGGCTGGAACCGCCGCAACCTGTAAGCACGGAAGTGCACAGGAAGGAGGGGGCGAGAACGGAAGCAATGATGCAAAAACGAGTTTTCATATAGATGGAAAATAGTGGAATTATATGAATGAGGCGGAGGAGGAATTAGTTGTTATAGGTAACGGTGACGTCTGCGCTGACGGCATTGAGGGTTTGCATGTCCTCCCCTGCGGGCTGGTATGAGAGCGTTGCTCCGTCCCCGCCTGCAACTGCGTGCGTGGTCTGGTCAAATTCCAGAACGGGAATATCCAGGGAGTTGGCAGTGGTGTTGTTTTTCCCTTCAATCCAGCGCAGGCTCATGGTGGCTACGTTGTCGGCCGTCTTGTGGTAGATCACGGTCGGGGTTCCATTCCATAATTCAATCGAAGACCCTCTTGTCTGAAGTTCGGATTGCCCGTTAGGGGTGGTGACCAGTTCAAAGATATTCGGGAAATTTGAAGCTGTTATACCCAGCCTGACGGATACGACGGTGCCGTTAAGGGTTTCCGGGGCACTGCCGCCGCTGTTGCTCCCTCCGCCGCACTGGGTAAGAAAGAGGAGTCCAAGAGAACAGCAAGCCATGGAGACGGTCTTAGAAAGAGGGAGCATAACAAATAACTATAGATAATGTTTATTGGGGACACTGGAGTATTTTGCATGATCTGTCAAGGAAGGAAATCAGGAAAATGGAACACATTTCAAAAATGAACGGCGGTGAAATGCGGGGGCCTGGAGGATATTCCCCTTCCTTCTTTTCCCGGGTTTGCCGTGTTGGTACTTGACTTTTCAGGGGCAAAAGTTATGAAACCAGCACCCGTATGCTTCTTTTTCCCCCGGTTTTCAGCTTTTTCCGGAGTCCATTCAGAACGACCTGCTGGAAGACTGTGCTGTGTTTCTTCATGTGCGCCGTTGCGTGCACTTCCTGTTCCGTGGATAAGCACATGGAAAAAAAGACGGTGGAGCTGATGGACAAAATGGCAACCATTCCGGACTGGGACCAGCTGCCCCGCAGGGAAATCTCATGGGATGCGGCGATGGCCCTCATGATGGAGGGGAATTTGGACTTGAAGCGCTCGGAACAGGCTCTCACGGCTACGGAACGTTCCGTGATCAGCGTATACACCCAGGTCATTCCCGGGGTGAATCTGGACTGGATGCTGACGAAGGAGCTGAGCGACCTGACGCGGGTGACGACACAGGATTTGGAGTATAATACCAACATTCTGTTCAACATGCCGTCCCTGACGCAGATACCTTTTGATTATTATGCGGCCAAGTCCGCCGTTTATACGGCCCGGAAAACCCTGGAGATGAAAAAAAGGGAACTCGTGTCCAGGCTGTACCGGCAGGTGCTCTCCTATCAGAACGCCCGTATCAGCCATAAGAACCGGCTGGACTCCATCCCTTATGATGACGATGGGGTTCAGAAAAAAATTGTCCAGGATGAATGGGATAAAAGAATAAGTGAGATTTCCCAGGGATTTGCTTCCCTGATGGGGAATATGAATGCCCGGTGGCTCGTCAGGCCTGAAACGATGCCTAGGCTGGACTGGGGAAAATACAAGATGGCCACCCGCCATTTGGATCTGCTGGTGGTCACCATGGTGGCCATGGAACTGGAGGCTTCCAGATTGCAGGTGCTGAATGCCAAGATGAAGTTTTTTCCCTCCGTGGATATTAATTTTTACAGCCCCTCCCTGTTTTCCAGTACGGGCGGCACTTACCAGGGGTTCTTTGCGGGAGCCGGAGACATGCAGGTGAACATGAGCCTGCGTGAAGAGCTGGATACCAGGTTGACCTCATGGTTTCAATACAAGACGGCCAAGGAAAACCATGATCTGATGCAGAAGAAGGTGATTATGGATTTGCAGCAGAGGCGCATCAAGGTGGCCGCGCTGATGGAGAGCAGGAAAAGGTTTGAAACCTGGAAGAAGGTGATTCTGAAGGAAATTGAGTTTAAAAAATCCCGGCTGGCCTTGTCGGGCAAGGAATACCTGGCGCAGAGAAAAGACATTAAAACCATGTATGAGAGTCTGGACTCTGAAGCGGCCAAGAATGAAGAGGTGGAAGCTGCGCTCATCATGGAGTACGGATGGCTGAAGTAAACGGATACGGCGCTGTGTGACTGCGGCGCCTTCCTTTCTTGATGCCTTCAGGGGCTTGTGCTACGTTCCGGATATGCAACAAGTTCGGCAGCCCGCGGGCATGGCGTTGATGATTCTGGCTTTTCTGGCCGCCATTTACGGGGCGTTCCCCTGGGGAATTGTCCTGGGTTCCCTGTTGTTCCTGGCGGGGGTGGCCGTGGCGGTCAGCCGTTTTTCCGCCATCGTGTGGTCGTGGTGCTTGTTTTCACTGGGGATTTATCTGGCCGCGCCCTTTATCTGGATGTGGAATCCGGACTATTTTTTCAGCCGTCCGTTTGACGTCCTGTTCATCAGCGGCTGCCTGGTGGGCAGCCTGGTTTTGCTCACCCTCCGGTTTGCCGTGGTTCCCGTGCTGTGGCCCAGGATAGTGCGTCATTTTGTGGAGGGAGGCCCCACGCTGGAAGACCTGGCCCCGGAAAAGGGGAAGACGGTGGCGGAACTGCGGAAGGGTATCGAACAGAGGCAGGTGAACTTCCTGTTCGGGCGTGCGGATGAAGAACTGGTGGAGAAATGGGGAAAGATAGCCCAGGGCATCGCGGCGCTTTCCAAGAGCCGCAAACGGTTGACGGCGTGGGCAGTGGTTATTCTTCTGCTCTGGCCTGCGGCCGTCTTCTTCCTTTCCGGCGGAATGGGCGGCGCGCTGGACCGGGACATTGACCGCATGTGGGAAACGCGTCCGTTCCGGAACGGCATGGTGGCGTCCACCCCTGCGGCCATGAATGCGGCCAGGCGCGTGTTCAGGGATGAACGGGCCCTGCGGGGCCTGACGATGGAACAGGCGCGCGCCTGGCTGAAAACGGACCGCCGGAATGCCGCCTTCAAGCTGGGCAAGCCCCGGTATGATTTTGAAAAGGATGAAACCGTGATGGTGCTTTCAGACGGCCGGGACTCCATCCGGCTGGTAGCGGTCTTCAATGACGCCGGGCAGATCATCCATTCCTGGCCGGAGGAATACATGACTCTGATGGTCAGGGACCTGGAAAAAGACTAAATGGGCTGCAGGACGCTTTAGTCTTTCGCATCCAGTAACCCGCCGCTATCCGGAGGGTTTTCTGTTATAACGTGCGCTTTTGCGGGGGCGTCAGGTTCAGCCTTCCTTCGCTGATGTGGATGCCCATGCCGCTTTCCTCAATCATGTGGACGAGCGGCAGGTAGGCCTGGAGCAGGTTTTCAAACGCAGGGAGAAGGAAGATCATGTAGCCCTGGGGAACGGAAAGTCTGCCGATGGTGCCTCCCACGTGAATGCCGCCCGGCAGGGTTTCGTCATTGTAGAATTCAAAGCGCGTCTGGACCGCCATGTAGTTGTGCGGGTCCATGGACTGGAAGGGCGTCAGGAACAGGGAAATCGTCTGGCGGGAGTCGATGCCCGTATAACGTTCAATGATGATTTCCATGCAGCCTTCCCCGATTGTGCCGTCCGGCTGTTCCTTGCCGCCATGAAGCCGGATGCCTACGGCCGGATTGGTGGCGAAGATGGCCAGGGCCCCGTGCTGCTGCGGGTGGACGGAGGAGGCGAGGTAGCGGTTGATGTCTTCTTCCGAGAAGGAAACGGAGGCGTCCCGGTTGATGGCCTGTTTCAGGATTTTGGGGATGTCCGGGGCATTGTCCTTCTGACGGAAGCCGGGAAGCTCAGATGTGTTCTGGGGCTGCCAGGAGGAGTAAACCAGCCAGGAAATGGCCGCCAGAATGGCTATGGTGAACAGGAAGATAAGGTTGCCGATCAGGGAGAACGGCGTTTTTTCACGGACGGGTTTTTCCTGGGAAGCCTGCTCTTCCGGATCGTAGAAATGTTCCACGATGTTTTCATGATCCGGCAGGTCGTGCAGGGGTTCCCTGCCGGAGGAATCATTCCGGGGTGCGCCTTCGTTGTCGGGGGAGTGGGGCATGGTGCGGAGGAGTTACGGGAGCCTGGGGAATTTGGAGAAATCCGGGGCGCGCTTTTCCACGAAAGCGTTTTTGCCTTCTTTGGCTTCCTCGCTCATGTAGTAGAGCAGGGTGGCGTTGCCGGCCAGGTCCAGCAGGCCCATCTGTCCGTCGCAGTCCGCGTTCAGGGAGGCCTTCAGGCAGCGGAGGGCCAGGGGGCTGTGCTGGAGCATCTGGCGGCACCAGGAGAGGGTTTCCTCTTCCAGTTTTTCCAGCGGAACCACGGTGTTGACTAGCCCCATGTCCAGTGCCTGCTGCGCGTTGTACTGCCGGCACAGGTACCAGATTTCCCGCGCCTTTTTCTGGCCCACGATGCGCGCCAGGTAGGAGGAGCCGAGGCCGCCGTCAAAGGAGCCTACCTTGGGCCCCGTCTGGCCGAATTTGGCGTTGTCGGCGGCGATGGTGAGGTCACAGACGACGTGAAGGACATGGCCCCCGCCGATGGCGTAGCCTGCCACCATGGCGACGACGGGCTTGGGCATCGTGCGGATGGTGCGCTGCACGTCCAGGATGTTCAGGCGGGGCACGCCGTCTTCACCGATATAGCCGGCGTTTCCGCGCACCTTCTGGTCGCCTCCGGAACAGAAAGCGTCCGGGCCTTCTCCAGTCAGGATGACCACGCCCACCTTGGGGTCTTCATGCGCGGCGTTGAGGGCATTGAGCATTTCGTTCACGGTCTGGGGACGGAAGGCATTGCGGACATGGGGGCGGTTGATTGTGATTTTCGCGATGCTGCCGTTGTCCGTTGTCTCATACTTGATATCCGCATATTCCCTGGCGGTGGTCCATTGTGCGCTCATGCGGACTACTTTAATAAGGAGCCCGTCAATGGGAAGCTTAAAATGTGCCGCCTTCCCGCTGCATCCGGGCCTGAACGGGAAAATGCGGCGGAGAAGAGACGCTTGCGTTTTTTTCTGCGTTTCCCGGGAGATGCGCCTGGCGTGCGGCGTTTTTTTGTGACGGAAACTGGCGGCATTTGTAATTTACGGCATGCGCTCCTGTGCTACATTGGGAACGGTATGATACATGACCTACTGGTGAGCGGCGTGACGGTGTTTCCCGGGAGTGAACATTTTGAGTTTGTTCCGGGAATCAATGTAGTGGTGGGGGGTAATGATTCCGGCAAGAGCCATCTGCTGAAGCTGTGCTATACCGTAGCCAAATGGAGCGCGGACGGGGGCAAGAAGTCTCTGCCTGAGAAGTGGGCGGAGGAACAGAGGCTCCGGAAGGACCTGATGCGGGTGTTTGCGTCCCGCGGGCTGGCCGGGCTGACCGCCCGGAACCGCGGTAACGCCCACGCCCATGTGGAGGCCTCCATGGAGGGGGACGGCGTGCCGGAGGGCATGGGAAACGTGGTGTTTGATTTCAAGGCTGGCCATGAGGAGGAGGGACTGACCATTCAGGAAATGCCCCAGCGCTTCCTGAACGTGCCGGTGGTGTTCCTGGCGGCGCGGGAGGTCCTGACCATTTATCCAAGCTTTGTGCAGGTAGGAAGCAGATTTCCGGAGTTTCTGGATGGCGGAATCTGGGACCTCTGCCGCTACCTGGATGTGGATGCGGCGGCGCAGCCCATCAGTACGGACGCCGGGCGTGTGGTAGCCAGGCTGGAAAAGATCATCGGCGGTGAGGTGGTGAAGCGTGACGGGCGGTTCTTCCTCCAGCGGCCAGGCCAGGAGCCGATTGAGATGAGCCTGGTGGCGGAAGGTTTCAAAAGGCTGGGGACGCTGAGCTACCTGATTCGTAACGGTTCCGTGAAGAGGGGGTCCGTGCTGTTCTGGGATGAGCCGGAAATGAATCTGAACGCCTCCCATCTGCCCGTGCTGGTGAAAACCCTGACGGGGCTTGCCAAAACGGGGGTGCAGGTGATTCTGTCCTCCCACAGCCTGTTCCTGCTGCGGGAGTTGATGATCCAACTTTCCGAACCGCGCAACGCCATGGTGCAGAGGAAGTTTTTCGGTATGAGCGTTCCGCGGGGCGACCGCTCCGGGGTAAGGGTAACCTGGGGAGAATCCCTGGAGGATGTGGGGCCTATCGAATCTCTTGAGGCGGAAGTGGAGCAGGCGGACAGGTACTTGAAGCTGAGCTATGAGTCATAAGCCGTCAGAAGCTCATTACGTGGAGGGAGTCCACCGTTTCTGGATCGATGAAGGCTACATCGTTTGCCGCATTGAGTGCTCGGACTATTATTCCCGGCAGGCGCAGAATTTCTGCGGAGGGTGCAAGGAAATGGATTTCCTGCTGTACCATCCGGAACGCCGGGATTTGTGGCTGGTGGAGGTGAAGGATTACCGCTTTGACGCCCGTCCCAAGGTGGGGGAACTGGTTTGCGCCCTGAGCCGCAAGGTCAGGGATACGATGTTCCTTCTCCGGGCCGCTTCCGTAGCCGCTCCGGATGAGGAGCCGGCGGAGGGCGTCTCCCTGAGGGATTTTTCCATTCTGGCCTCGGAGGCGGAAACGCTTCACCTGGCTTTTCTTCTGGAAATGGGCATGGGCGGCGTCTGGACAGACGGCGGCCTGCTGGCGAACGTCAAGAACCTGCTGGTGGCCTCCATGCGTTTTCTGGACGCGGAGCTGATCTGCGCTCCCATCACCTACCCGCACCGCATCGGTCCCTGGCGCGTGACGTCAGCCCATGGAGAGGTGAGCAAGCGTGTGGAGATCCGCCGGGCCCGGAAGCTGGCGGAAATTCAGGAACAGCGGCGCCGGGAAAGGCGGAAAGCCCAGGAAGAGCACGCGTGGCAGGAAAAGAGCCGGGAGGGGAACGGCTTTCACGCGGCTAAAACGGAAGGAAAGATGCCCCAGTGGAAACTGCGCCTCCAGCAGCGTTTGAACGGGGAAAGCGCCAATCACGAGGGACGACGCAGAAAAAGGAAACGGGACTGACTTCCGCACTGTCTATTGCCTCATTGCCGGAAGGCTCTTCTCCATGCGGAACGGTCCGGCGCCTTCCTGCGCCGGCAATACGGCATGTCTCGGAAAAAAGTTTTATTTTACAAGTACTAGCGTATCATGCCGCCCGATTCATTAACTTCTGTGTGCTAACCACATTATGTCTGACAGAATGCCTCCCAGTCCTCCCCGTCCTCCTAAATTTCCCGGCTCCGGAAAACCCGAATCCCCCAACTGGGGCGTATGGGTCATGGTTCTGCTTATTGTGGGCGTGCTCGCGTTTGGTTTTTTCACCCCTGAATCCTTTGGTCTGGGGCCCCGCAAGGAAAGCCTGGAATCATTTGAAGCCCAGTATAAGGCGGGACGGGTGGTGCTGAACGATCCGAAAGCCCCCGTGGAGGTGGTGCTGAGTGAAAACGGCTCTGAAGGCGTGATTCATGCCCTGGTGTACAAGAAAGATATTCAGCCGAAGGTGGAGACGAAGCCCTTCGTGCTGTCCTACTCCATGTCCCTTCCGGACCGTGACAAGCCTCTGCTGAACGAACTTTCCGGCTACAAGGTAGTGGAAAGCCCTGACCGGACGGAGCAGGGGAAAAACGTTTCCCTCATCCCTGAAGGAGCCCAGAAGCTTTCCGTTCCCGAATTCAACCGCCTGGCCCTGGAAGGCCGCATCGCGGGCGGCGCTGACGGCCTTGTGCTGGCGGAAGACGGCAATCAGAACGTCCTGGTGGGCCAGATCGCCACCCGCGTCTGGCCTGCGGCCACGGGAGACGCCTCCGTGGACAAGCAGCGTTTTGAACGGGTGGAAGTGCCCTTTACCCTGGAATTCCAGGGAGACCGCGTCAAGCAGCTGCTGGGGCCGGATACCAAGTTCAAGCGTGAATCCGGCTCCTGGGGCGGCATTCTGCTGAATCTGCTGCCCATTGTCCTGATTCTGGTGATTCTCTTCTTCATGTTCCGTGCGCAGAGCGGCGGAGCCAGGGGGGCCATGAGCTTCGGCAAGAGCCGCGCGCGTCTCATTGCGCCTGATAAGAACAAGGTGACGTTCAAGGACGTGGCCGGCGTCAGCGAGGCCAAGGAGGAGGTATGGGAGCTGGTGGAATTCCTGCGCAATCCGGAAAAGTTCCGTGAGCTGGGCGCCACCATTCCCCGCGGCGTGCTGATGGTGGGCGCTCCCGGTACGGGCAAAACTTTGCTGGCCCGCGCCATTGCCGGGGAATCCAACGCCTCCTTCTATTCCATCAGCGGTTCCGACTTTGTGGAAATGTTCGTAGGCGTGGGCGCCAGCCGTGTGCGCGACATGTTTGAACAGGCCAAGAGAACGGCCCCCAGCCTGATTTTCATTGATGAAATTGACGCCGTGGGCCGCCAGCGCGGTTACGGCATGGGCGGCGGCAATGACGAACGTGAGCAGACGCTGAACGCTCTGCTGGTGGAAATGGACGGTTTTGAAAATAATGCCAACGTGATCGTGATTGCGGCCACCAACCGCGCGGACATTCTGGACCCGGCCCTGCTGCGTCCGGGCCGTTTTGACCGTCAGGTGGTGGTGAACCTCCCGGACGTCCGGGGGCGGGAACAAATCCTGCAAGTACACGCCAAGAAGGTGAAAATGGCTCCCGGAACCAGTTTTGAACGGATTGCCCGCGGCACGTCCGGCTTCTCCGGCGCCCAGCTGGCGAACCTGATCAATGAAGCGGCCCTGCTGGCCGCCCGCAAGGGATTGAAGGAAATCACGGAAGCCGAATTGGAGGAAGCCCGCGACAAGGTCAACTGGGGCCGTGAACGCCGCAGCCTGGCGATCAACGAACGCGGCCGCCGCATTACCGCCGTGCATGAGGCCGGCCACGCCATCTGCCTGCTGAAAACCCCGCAAAGCGAACCCCTGCACCGGGTGACCATCGTTCCCCGCGGAGGGGCTCTGGGCATGACCATGTGGCTGCCCGCGGACGACAAGATGCACCAGCTCCGTTCCGAGATGCTTGACCAGCTCATCGTGGCGATGGGCGGCCGCTGCGCGGAACAAATCGTGTTCGGGGACGTGACCAGCGGCGCTACCGGAGACATCAAGAGCGCCACCAGCCTGGCGCGCCGCATGGTGTGCGAATTCGGCATGAGCGAAAAACTGGGCCTGATTGAATACGGCGAGCACCAAGGGGAAGTTTACATCGCCCGGGACCTGGGAACGCGCTCCCGCAATTATTCGGAATCCACCGCGGAATTGATTGACTCGGAAGTCCGCTTCCTGGTGGACAATGCGTATGAGTGCGCCATGACCATCCTGACGGAAAACCGGGACAAGCTGGATATTCTGACGGAAGCCCTGATGGAGTTTGAAACGCTGGAAGGCTCCCAGGTCATGGATATTCTGGAATACGGGGAAATGAAAAATCCCCCGGCCAAGGTGGTTCCGCCCCCCATGCCTTCCGACGTGGAAGAGCAGGACGACTGGAAGAAGGATTCCGGAGAGGACCGCACGGAAGCCGCTGAGGAGGGAAAGAAGGAGAACGAACAGGCGGAACAGGACCCCTTTTCCTACAATCCCGTGGAGGAGTACGGCAGGGACAGGGAAGAAAAGAAATAATTTAACACAGAAGAGAATCAAATATGGTAGCCAACGATGCGATGGAACTGGCCAAAATGTGCGCCCGCGCCGCGGATGACGCCAAGGCTGAAAATGTGCGGGTGTACGACCTGCGCGGCATGTCTTCCCTGACGGATTTCATGGTGGTATGCACGGGCCTGTCCGTCCCCCACCTGCGCGCCGTCATCCGGGGCGTGGAGGAATCCGTTCAGGAAAAAACGGGGGTTCTCCCCACCTATGTGGAAGACACGCCCGTGGCGCTGTGGTCCGTGGTGGACTATATTGACGTCATGGTCCACATCATGGGGCAGGAAACGCGTGAGTTCTACGGCATGGACACCCTGTGGAAGGATGCTCCCGTAGTGGAATATTAACCTCCTTGATCTCATTTTTCCCGCCGTGCCGCTGCTTGACAGCGGCACGGCTTTTTAATTAAGGAGAAAGAGTTTGGGGCTTTAGGAAAGCGAATTATTGTATCAATACCCGGCGTGGACGATTACTGTTATCTGCGGGAGCAATAACTCCTCGTATTTCAAGAAGATCCATCATCTTTGCCGCTCTTGCATATCCAATAAGGAGGCGCCGCTGGAGAAGTGATGTACTGGCTTTCTTTTCTGCCAGAACGACTTTTAGACTTTTGAGATAACATTCTTCATCTTCCGAGGAAGAAGTATCATTCTCTTCTTCCTTTTTTCGTGTGCAGGGAATAGGAGCAGGGGTTATTTGACGAGAGCAATGGTTAGTCAGCATTTGAACCTCATCTTCAGAAATAAATGCACTTTGGATGCGTTTCTCCTGAGAGAATGGGGTTTTCCGGTAAAGCATGTCTCCTTCTCCCCAGAGGTTTTCAGCCCCTCCCCTTTCCAGAATAAGGTGGCTGGCTGTTGGACTGTTGACATGAAATGCAACACGTGCGTGAATGAAAGCTTTAATAGAGGGAATAAGTATTTCGGTACTAGGATTCCGAGTGGCTAAAATTAAGTGAATTCCAGCAGTATGGCCCGTTCTAGTTAATTCAGCGATATGATGTTTAATTGTTTCTTTCTTTTCCATTAAATCGGCTAAATCATCAATAATGATTATGATATATGGAAAATATTGAGGAATGTTTCCTTGTGATGTTGGAGTGGAAAGTGTTTTTTCTCTTTTGTTGAAAGCTTCTATGTCGTATGTTCCTGTTTTTACAAAACACTGATGACGATGCTCTATCTCTTTGATGCACCAGTCCAACATAGTTTCTGGTTTTGTATGAGTGTTTGTGATCGGCGGGAAAATCAAATGTGGTAGTTTTGCAAAAAGCTGTAGTCTTGTGCAGTAGGTATCTACCAAAATCAATTGTAATTCGTCGGGGTGAAATTTGAGAAGCAAAGATGCCAGGATGCTGTCTATGAACCCCGAAATGCCGGAGCATGCATTTCCTGCTGCCAACAGATGGGGCATTGTCGTTAAATCCTCAATGATAGGGTATCCCTGCATATCTTTTCCCATAGGGATAGGAATATGGATAGAAGGAGAAAAGAATTCCGCAACATTTACTATTTCTCCAAGAGGAATGTATTTCCGTTTCCGATTGACAATTTCAATTCCTATGGCGTTTTTACCTGGAATAGGAAGCAAAAAATTTACATATTTTGATTGTGTGGCCAAGGCAATATCTTGGCGATATTGTGTAAGGGTGCGGATACTTTTCTTCTGGGCTGGATATAATAGCTCGTATCGTGTGACCGTAGGGCCTCGCAGAATCTCTTCTGGAATTACCCGGATATTGAAAGAAGCAAAAGTATTAACAATTTTTTGACATATTTCTTCCATTTCCTGTTGTTCCTCCTCTGAAATGGATGCGTTTTCTTTTTCTGATTTCAAAAAGTTTTTTTCAGGAAGAACATATAGTTTATGGGACTTGTAATCATTCATATCAGTATGGGAATGACATAGTAGAATCAATATTCTTGTATCTCACCACAGGATAAGCAAGAAGTATGTTTGGAAACTCCCCATCTTCCCATAAGAAAATAGAATTCCTGCTTGGTTCTAACAAGATTCCAATCTTGCCTTGAGGCCGGAACCGGATTACTCTTTCACCGTCATTTATGAGTAATTCCGGACCCACCGCCACCCCGATGATGGAGCAGTACCTTCGCATGAAGAAGGGTTTGCCGGAAGATGTCCTGCTGTTTTTCCGGATGGGGGACTTTTATGAAATGTTCTTTGAGGACGCGAAGGAGGCGTCCACCCTTCTGGGCCTGACGCTGACCAAGCGGCACGGCATCCCAATGTGCGGAGTGCCTCATCACAGCGCGGAAGGGTACATCGGGCGCCTGGTGAAGGACGGCAAGCGCGTGGCCATTGCGGAGCAGACCACTCTTCCTCAGCCGGGCAAGCTGGTGGAACGGGAGATCACCCGCGTGATTTCCGCTGGAACCCTGGCGGACATGAACCTGCTGGATTCCTCCCGCCACAATTACATCGTGGCCCTGTACAAGGATAAAAAACATCTGGGCCTGGCGTGCGTGGACCACACAACCGGGGAATTTTCCGTGGCCCAGTTTGAGCACATGGACCTGCTTCTGGATGAGCTGTCCCGCATCAATCCTTCCGAACTCCTGGTCAGCGACGAGCAGACGGAGTGCTTTCCCGGCGCCCATCCCACGCTTTATTACGATGGGTACACGTTCCTTCCCTCCACGGCCATTCCCAACCTGCTGAACCACTTCCGGGTGCATTCCCTGGACGGTTTCGGCTGCGGGGAAATGACCGCCGCCCTGGGCGCATCCGGCGCGGTGCTTCATTACCTGGGTTACCAGCTCCGGCGCCCTACAGACCATTTGCGCCGCATTTCCGTGCGCGCCACGGAGAGCGCGGTTCTGATTGACCAGGCCAGCCAGAGGAATCTGGACCTGGTGGATTCCCGCGGCGGCGTGAAGCTTTCCCTGCTGGGAACCCTGGACAGGACGAGCACGCCGATGGGCGCGCGCAAGCTCCGGGACTGGCTGCTCCACCCCCTGTGCGATCTGGATAAGCTCCAGGCGCGGCAGGAGATGATCTCCGTTTTGCTGGAAGAGCCCTACCTGATGAGCAAGCTCCGGGAGAGCCTCAAGAACGTCCGGGACATGGAACGGCTGACGGGCCGCATTTCCCAGGGCGCCGGAAACGCCCGGGACCTTCAGGCGCTGGCCTCCTCCCTGGGCCGCATTCCCGCGCTTAGGGATGATCTGGAATCCCTGCCCGGAGGCGGGGAGATGCTGGAAAGCATCCGTTCCCGCATGGGCAGCTTTGATGAGCTGGTGGACCTGCTCCAGCGCGCCCTGGTGGATGAGCCGCCCGTCACGATCAAGGAGGGCGGCATCATCCGGGAAGGGTATCACGCCGGGCTGGATGAACTGCGCCTGGCCTCCCGCGACGGGAAGGACTGGCTGGCCCGGCTTCAGGAGAAGGAGCGCAAGCGCACGGGCATTGATTCCCTGAAAATCCGTTTCAATAACGTGTTCGGCTACTACATTGAGGTGACGAAGAGCCATTACGACAAGGTGCCGCCGGATTACCAGCGCAAGCAGACGCTGGTGAACGCGGAGCGCTTCGTCACTCCGGAACTCAAGCAGATGGAGAATACCATCCTGGGGGCGGACGAACGTTCCCGGCAGGTGGAGTATGAACAGTTTCTCCTGCTGCGGGAGGAAGTGGGCCGCCACATTGACGGCATCCAGATTACGGCGGACGCCATGGCAGACCTGGACGTGCTGCTGGGACTGGCGGAGGGCGCCCAGCAGTACCGGTACTGCCGCCCCGTGCTGGACGGCTCCATGACCCTGCGCATTGTCAACGGACGCCATCCCGTCATTGAACAGAATGTTTCCGGCGACGCGTTCGTGCCCAATGACGCCTTTCTGGAACCGGAGGAAAGCCGCCTCATTCTGCTGACCGGGCCCAACATGGCGGGCAAGAGCACCTATATCCGCCAAGTGGCCCTGATTACGCTGATGGCCCAGATCGGGGCCTATGTTCCGGCGGAATCCGCCCACATCGGCCTGGTGGACCGCATTTTCTGCCGCGTGGGGGCCAGTGACGACCTGGCGCGCGGGCAGTCCACCTTCATGGTGGAGATGAGTGAGACTTCCCTGATCCTGAACAACGCCACGGAGCGCTCCCTGATCATTCTAGATGAAATCGGGCGCGGCACCGCCACCTTTGACGGCCTTTCCATCGCCTGGGCCGTGGCGGAATACCTGCATGACGAGCTGAAATCCCGCACCCTGTTCGCCACCCATTACCATGAGCTGACGGACCTGGCCCGTTCCAGGGCCGGGGTGCAGAATTACAACGTGGCCGTGCGGGAATGGAAGGAGGAGATTGTCTTCCTGCGCAAGATCGTGGAAGGGGCCGCGGACAAGTCCTACGGCATTCAGGTGGCCCGGCTGGCGGGCATGCCTGCCGTCATTGTGGACCGCGCCAAGACCATCCTTTCCCATCTGGAAATGAATTCCACGCGGCCCCGGAAGAAGGAGCGCACGCGCCTGGCGGAACCCAGGGCCAAGAATACGGACATGGATGACGACATGCCCACCGGGGAATACGCCCAGCTTGAGTTGTTCTGATATGCCGCTGAACGCAGACATGATCGGCAGCCTGCGCTTTGCCGCCATTGATTTTGAATCTGCCGGGGCGTCCCGCGGAGAGACGGACCAGCCCGTGCAGATAGGCATTGCCGCATGCACGTCTCTGGAAGGGGAGCCGGAATTGTGGACGTCCTACATTGCCACGGACAAGCCCGTCCTGTGGTCCGCCTCCCAGGTGCACGGCATTACCACGGAGATGCTGGCGGATGCGCCCGCTTTCCCCTCCCTGTGGCCGGAGATCCGCTCCCGTCTGGGGGAGGCCGTGGTGGTGGGCCATAATCCCGCCACGGAACGCAAATTCCTGCGGCGTTTTCCGGGGCACGGCTTCGGTCCGTGGCTGGATACCCTGGCGCTGGGGAAGATGTGCGTCCCCGGATTGCCGGATTACTCCCTCTCCACCCTGTGCGGTTCCTTGGGGCTGACTCCCTCCGTGGATGCGCTGCTTCCCGGACGCCGGTGGCATGATGCCCTGTATGATGCGCTGGGCAGCCTGTTGGTCGTCCGCTTCCTGGTGCGGGAGCTGAAGCTGTCCTCCCAGCCTCTGGACGTGCTGGGCAAGGCGGTGGGGAAGTGATTTCCCATTTTCTCCGGAAAGGTTTGGCTGTGGTGCATGCGTATTACCGGGAAGATGAAAGTTCCCGCCTTGTTCGCCGCTCTTCTGTTCCTGTCTCTTCCCTCCGTTTTTGCGGAAAAGTCCCCGGAAAAAGTTGTTCCTGATCCTCCGGACGTTCCCAAGATGAATACGCAGCATTGGGTCCCGGCCCGTTACAAGGTGGTCCGGGAGCAGCTGCTGGGGAAAGAATGCGGCATTTTGTTCGTGGGGGATTCCATCACGCAGGGCTGGGAGCGGGAAGGAGCGGAATACTGGAAGAAGCTGTTCTTGCCGATGAAGGCCGTCAACTTCGGCGTCAGCGGAGACAGGACGGAAAGCATGCTGTGGCGCATGGAGGATACGAAGCTGGCGGTCAAGACTCCCCCGCGCTGCTGCGTCCTGCTGGCCGGGACCAACAACATCGGCCTGTGGGAGGGGAAGCAGTCCGCAGCGCAGACGGTGAAGGGCGTCCGGAAGATAGCCCTGCATCTGTTGAAGAAGTTTCCGGAGACCCGTTTGATCCTGATGGAGGTGACGCCCTATGGCCCCGATCCCAGGGACCCCCTCCGCAAACGGCAGGAGGAAATCAATGCCCTCCTGCGCGAACTGAAGCTTCCCAGAACGACCATTCTTTCCATCAATGACCGGCTGCTGAATCCGGACGGAACGTTCCGGGATGGCATGTTCCGGGACAAGGTTCACCTGACGCCCCAGGGCTACCGGGCCTGGGCGGAGGTGCTGCTGCCCCTGCTGGGCAGGAGTTGAACAGGAAAAGCGAAAATCTTTCCCTGTTCCGCGTACGCCTGCGGAAAAGCCTTCCTCAGCGGTTCATTTCCGTTTCCAGGAATTCCAGCAGGTAGGACGGGGACAGAAGCTCTCTAGTGACGACGGGCTTTTTGCCCGGCAGGTACAGGGCATTCACGGGAACCGCCGTGCGCCCCAGATTCTTGAGTTCCTGGTCAATGGCGGGGTTCGTGCGGGTCTTGTCCGCCTTCATCATGACGATGCCGTATTTCCTGAAAGCGGCCAGCACTTCATCCGTGTAGGACGCCTTGTTGACCTGGCAGGTGGAGCACCACCGGGCCGTGAAGTCCACATAAACGGGTTTTCCTTCATCCAGGGCGGCCTGCATGGCTTCCGGGCTCCAGGAGGTCCACACACTTCCTTCCGCCTGGTGGGCGGGGGCTGCGGCGGGAGGGGAATCCCCGGTTCCGGAATCTGCTCCGCGGCCAAACCAGGCGGCTCCTTCCGGAGGCAGCATGTAGTACAGGCCGGCCAGCAGGAACACGACGGAGAAGATGCCTCCCGTGATGCGGGATTTCCGGCTGCGGTACATGGGGCACCATCTGCCGTACACCCAGAAGGCCATGGAGAACAGCACCAGGCCGAAGAACAGGAACAGGATGTCCTGCGGATGGTTGTCCGCATCAAAGAACGCGATGTAAATCCACAGGAAGTACGCGGCGGTGCCGAACATCAGGAAGGACATGGACTGCTTGAAGGATTCCATCCATGCGCCGGGTTTGGGCAGGTATTTGGTCAGGACGGGGAAGGCTCCCAGAATGATGTAGGGCAGGGACATGCCCAGTCCCATCATGGTCAGGCAGAGCACGATGCCCAGCGGCGGCTGGAGCATGGCCGCGCCGATGGCCTGCCCCAGGAAGGGAGCGCTGCACGGGGTGGAGATGACCGTAGCCAGAGCGCCGGACCAGAAGGAGCCTGCATAGCCCTTCTGGTGCTGGAGGTCGTTGCCCATGGTGGTGGCCTTCACGCCTATTTCAAAGACGCCGAACATGCTCAGCCCCATGGCGAGCATCAGGCCCAGCAGGCAGAAGTTCACCCAGGGGTTTTCAAACCAGAAGGCCCAGTTGACCACGCCTTCCGCCCCGTGGCCCAGCCAGAAATCACTGCTGAAGATGCCGGGGCCGGGCGCGCTCCAGTTGAACATGTCCGCTTTCAGGGCAATCAGGATGGCAGTGATCACCCAGAAGGAGATCAGGATGCCGAGCACGAAGGTCAGGGAATGGGCCAGTACCTTCTTCCGTTCGCCCCCGCCCAGCTGGACGAAGCTCATGATCTTGAGGCCGATCACCGGGAAGACGCACGGCATCACGTTCAGGATGATGCCGCCGATAAACATGAAAAACATGATTTCCCCCAGTCCCATCAGTGGCGGTGCGGGAACGGGGGTCAGCGAGGGCGCGCCTGCTTCCGTTCCGGCCTGCGCTCCTGCGGAAAAGGGGCGGTTGTCCGCGGTGATGTTGATGCCTTCATTCCCGGCGCGCAGAATGCCGGAGAGGGCGGCCAGCGGTTTTCCCTTGTCCGCGTCCGGCACGTTGTTGGGGTACAGGCCGTCCGTGGTGTCATTGTACTGCATGGACAGCTCGTAATTGGAGCCGTCCAGCTTCTTGAAGGTCTGGGGCGTGGTGGGATTGATTTCCCCCTCGTTGCAGAAGAAATAGACGGATTCCTCCGGAATCGGATGTCCGTCCGTTCTCAGGTGCAGGGTGACGGTGTTCCCTTCCTGTGAAATCCGGGCCTTCAGTCCTTCCGCCCAGGGGGGAGTGGAAAGCCCCACGATGTTTTTGACAAGGCCGGACGCATCGGGGGCGGCCTGTCCGTCTCCGCGTTTCAGCGCGACGTTGAAATCCTTGGTCTCCGGAGCGGCGCATTGTTCCGCGCACATCTGCCAGGTCATGGTGGTGGTGAAGGTGGCTTCCGCAGGGGCGTCCTTCTCCGGAGTCACGCGGAAGGCCATTTTCGCCTTTCCGCTGTAACCGTAAAAATTCACGATTCCATGGCCCAGTTCCGGTACCTGCCAGAAGGGGCCTTCCATCCGGAAGCCGGGTACGGGCTTGAGAGCGGCTTCCATGGACATGCCCACGGAACCCGGATTCTTGTAATAGACATGCCAGTGTTCCGGCAGCGTCAGCTCCGTCACGATGACGAAGGGTTCCGCCTGATAGGATTCCACGGTCGCTTGGGAAACGCCGGTGGCCTGCGGAGTCCCGAAGTCTCCTGCGCCGCCAAAGCTCATGGCCCCGAAGTCCTGGGCCGCTCCCGTACTGCAAGCCCCGGCAAAAATACCCAGGGAAACGGCTGCGGCTTTCAAAAAGGTTCTCATGACAAAGAAGGGAACCATAAAGAAAAGGAGGATTCAATGTTTGTGTGTTGCATGGCACGGCGCCTTGTATAAAATACGGTCATGGTAAAAACTAAAACGACGTACGAGGGCGGTCTGCACTGCTCCATGGTTCACGAGCCCTCGGGGGCCAAACTCTCCACGGATGCTCCCGTGGATAACAACGGCAAGGGGGAATCCTTCTCCCCCACGGACCTCGTAGGCGCGGCGCTCGCCGGCTGCATGAGCACGATCATGGGCATTGTGGCCGCGCGCAAGGGCATTAAACTGGAAGGCATGACGGTGGAAGTGGGCAAGCACATGAATGCTGATCCCCGCCGCATCGGCAAGTTGGAAGTGGTCATCAACGTGCCCCTTCCCGCGGATCATCCGGACAGGAAGCTGCTGGAGCAGGCCGCGCTGAGCTGCCCCGTCAAGCACAGCCTGCATCCCGATATTGAGGTTCCCATCACCTGGAACTGGATTGGTTGACAACCTTCCGTGTTTTCTTGAAACCGCCTGTGAAAACAGGCGGTTTTTTTTATGATGTAAAAAATGTTGGAAAAATGAAATAATAATTGAGTAACCTTGACTTATATTTTTCTATTGTGCATTTTTCCTGGCGTGAAGAAGTTTTTTTCTGCCCTGTTTTTGCTTCCTGTGATGATGGTTGGATTCCTGTCCGGATGCGGAGGAGGTTCGGGAAAATCCGGAGATGACGGAAATGTTTCCCTGAGCGGCCAGCAGGTCAGCCTGTTTGAGGGCGGAACCATGCTGTACAGGCTTCAGTTCACCGGCCAGGAGGTGGACGTCATCAGGATGGAGACGAGAACCGTATATGATGGAGTTTACACGTACCGGTTCAATGGAGGCGCCAATTCCGGGGTACTGAATATTTCCCCGGCTTCAAACAGCGTTGCCGCGTGCTCCATGAGGGATGTGAATATATCCTTTGACGATTCCGAAAGGACTTCCGGCGTGATTGCTTCGGGAACCATCACGGAAACCGGACCCGATCTTGATTTCTCCATTGACGGAGTTCCCCGTCCCATGGCCGGATGGACGTGCCGCGTGCACCGGGATTAGCCTGCCGGAACCTCAGCAATCCAGAACAAGGGGGAAGTGCCGGCTGAGCGGGTAATCCGTGACCTGGATCAGCTCCACGCCGTAAAGGCTGGCAATGGCGGGCGCTTCTGATTTTTCATACGGCTCGCAGTAATAAATGGTTTTCACGCCATGGGCGCACAGGGCCTGCATGCAGGAGGTGCAGGGCATCGTGGTACATGCCACCACCCTGGCTTCCCCCCTCCGGAACAGGCTGCACAGGTTGATCTCCGCATGCAGCATGTATTTCTGGCGTTCTTCCCGGCTGGTCCAGAAGGAATCCTGCGCCTTGAAGCCGGGATACAAGCCATTGTAGGCGGTGCCGATCACGCGGTTGTCCGCGTCCAGGGCCGCGGCGCCCACCTTGCGGTACGGGTCTTCCGACCGCAGCGCCGCCGCATGCGCCAGCGTCATGACATACTGGGGGATGGGGAGGCGGGATGGGGAGGTACTACTGTTCATGGTTGGAGGACTGGAGTTCCGCCAGGAATCCGGATTCATCCAGATACAGGCTGGGCGGCAGGGAATAAGGGGTGGGGAGCGTGGCTCCGGCGATGACGTTGGACAGGGGCGGCTTCAGGTAGAAGCCCGGCAGCAGGCGTCCTCTCGTTCTGGCCCTCATGCCGAGCTGGACGGTGCCGTCATCCAGCTTGAAGACGCTTCTCTTCATGGACATGGCCAGAATAATGCCCCGGTCCGTAGCGAAGCAGGGTCGCCAGCCGATGTTGGGAAGCACCAGGTCTCCGTACCCGCTGAAGTCATAAAACGGCGTGCGCGTTTCCGGAACCAGGCTGTATAGCCTGCGGCGCAGGAAATCGGAACCCGCCACCTGCTTGATGCCTTCCGGCATGCTGTGGTCCCCGTCCCCGAGGAGGTACACGGGGGTGCTGGTAAGGATGGGCCACAGCACGGAAGCCACCGTTTCATGTACCTCGTCATGCCCCACGCTGGTCAGCAGCAGTTCACGGGGCTGGAGGGAGTTCACGCGTTCAAGCTGCTGGGCGTTCATCCAGAAATCGCACAGGCGGCTCTGGGAGCGGGAGCTGTCCAGCAGGGTGGCCAGCCACTTCCGGAGTTCCGGGTTTTCCGCGTCCACGGTATCATTCATCAGGCAGCCTGCTATTTCGTATCCCGTGAGCCGTGCGTTTTTGGCGATGACCAGCGGCTTGTGGGCGATGCGTTCCAGGTGGTTCAGGATGGTATCCCTGCCGATGCTGGCGGCAATTTCCAGGCAGGTGGAGGAAAGCTCCCGCAGGGTGTTGATGACGATGCGGGGATTGACGGCCTCTGGCGCAATGGGTTCTCCGATGGCGGCCGTGAAGCGGTACGGGACGCGGAGGGGGGCCTTGGAGAAAAAGCGGTTGCCGGAGTAGGAGAAGATACTTCCCCACAGCTCGTCCATGTAGATGGGGACGATGGGACAGCGCGATTTCTTGGCCAGCATTTCCAGGCCCCGGCGGGCGGCGCAAAGGGTGCCCGTGCGGGTGAGCTGCCCTTCCGGGAAGATGCAGATCACTTCCCCGGCCTTGAGGGCCTGGATGGCCTTGGACAGCGCTTCACGGGGATTCCGGGAGGAAATGGGGAGGCAGTTGAACAGCTCCAGAATCCAGCCCAGCCAGCGGATGGCGACGAATTCCTCCGCCACGATGAAGCGGATGGGGCGCGGGCAGATGAGGGAAAGGAACAGGGCGTCCCCGTACGTGACGTGGTTGGATACGATGATGGCTCCTCCGTCTTCCGGGATGCGGTCCTGGTGGATGATGCGGGAGCGGTACACGATCCGCATGATCCACAGCCCCATCATGCGGATGAATTCACGCGGAATGAGGCGGAAGGCCACAATAGTGATGCCCGCGCTCAGAGCCGCCAGCACCCAGAATTGGTTCTGGATGGAGAAGATGTTCCGGAGCATCAGCTGGACGCCGACGGCCACCAAGCCCATCAGGCAGTCCATCAGGTTGCCTGCGGCGATTACCGTGCTGCGGTTGGAGGGGTCGCAGTTGTCCTGGAGGTGGGCGTTCAGCGGCACCAGGTACGCGGCGGCGAAGGCCCCCGTGATGCCGAAGCCGATGTTGCTGGGCAGCGAGCCGGGAGCGAAGAAAGACATGAAGATGCACCCGATCGTGAAGCCGATGGCGCCCAGCGGGATGAGGCCCAGTTCAATCTTCTTGCGGCAGATGATGGAGGCGATGACGCCGCCCACCACCGTGCCTCCGCTGAGCCACGCCATGAGAATGGCTGCGGACATGCTGAATCCGCTCCCGTCAATAGGGTGTTCCTGGGCGATTTGCAGGGAAATCAGCATCAGGGCCCCCGCCAGGAACCAGAAGTAGGAGACGCCGATTTCACTGAGTCTCAAATCACGGTGCTTCCACAGGTACTTGAGTTGCACAAAGTGCTCGTAAAAAAGCTTCCATTCGAATTTCCGGGTCTGGTTGGCCGGATACCGGGGCAGCGTCAGCGCCGCAATGGCTACGGGAACGGCGATGCAGGTGAGGATAAACGTGGGAAAGGCGGCGGCTTCCCACCCGTCGTTGGAGGAAACCTGAAGGATGTCGAACCAGACGAAGATGCCGATCTGCGCGGCCAGCATGGACAGGATCAGGCTCATCTCCATCAGGCCGGAAGCGTAGCCCAGCTGGCGGGAGCCCACCATGTCCTTGACCACTCCCTTTTTCGCCGGGCTCAGGATGGTCGCCTGGACGGAAAAGACGCAGAACCAGAAGACGGCCATTTCAATATTCTCATACTTGTAGCACAGGAACATGGCCCCCAGCACCAGGATCTGGAGAAAGGACATGAACTGGATGATGCGCGCCTTGCAGAAGCAGTCCGCCAGCCAGCCGACGAACGGGGAGAACAGGATGTAGGGCAGTACGAAGATGCAGGCCAGGATATACTGGAGGGAGTTGACCCAGGAATCCGGACCGTACACGGTGCTGTTGGCGGCCAGCCAGACGCCCAGCGGAATCAGCAGGAACTGGGCGGCTTTTTCATTGAAGGCGTTCTGGGCTTGAATGAGAATCAGGGAATAAAACCCCCTCCATTCTTTTTTTGAGGGCATTTTTTTCTTAGATGTCTGTACGTCATCCATGTGGGCGGATTGTAGCAGATCACCGGGGGTAGGGAAGGATAATCTGTTTACGCAGGGCCCGGGCCGGGGCGTGTTCTGCCAGGGCTTGCGGCGCTTCATTTGCCTGATCAGACAGGAGCATGGCGGGCTGTTTACCCGTTTTTTCCGGGTTAAAGGAGCCGCGGGAGCAGGGAGGCTCCCTGCGGCTTGACGCAAGCGCACGGCCAGAGACCGGAGAATCCTTGTCATGAAGCGGTTCGGCAAACAGGCTTTATGGTTGACATGAGGGTAGGGGACCGTAGGATGCTGGCAGAAAGCCATCACCCGAAGAGAGATCATATGAATACTTCCCAGACGATAGGCGTGCTGCTGGCCGCAGGCGCAATCCTTCTGCCTTCCTGTGAAACGGAACGCGTGAATGAACGCCCCATCGGCATTTATCCTACGGAAAATGTCTATCCGTCCGGCTCTGGCTCCCAGGGCAGCCTGTTGAATGACATTCAGCGTGATAATTCTCTGGACCCGGTAGGGGGGCAGAATTCCGGATTCAATCCGGACCCCGCCCAGACTGGATCCGGCACCATTAGCAATCTGGTGGGCGGCAGCAGCAACATCACGCCGCCCCCGCCTGTGGTGCCAAAGCCCGTCGTTCCCAATCCCGTGGCTGATACCTCCAGTACCGGCATTGCCGCTCCCAAGCCCGTGGAGCCTGCTGCGCCTTCTTCCATTCCCGTGGCGTGGCCCACGGCGGACCCCACCGTGGTGGTCAGCCCGTATGACCGCACCAAGAAGATCAAGATTCTGAACCGGGGCACCAACAAGCCCTATCCTTCCGGCACCGTGCTGCGCGACACCAACTTCCCGAATGAGGTCAAGAAGTTCCGCGTGCCCTGATGCGGTCCGCCGCAGAACAATGATGTCCGCGCCCCTGAGCATCCCGCATGTTCCGGGGCGCTGACGTATCTGCCTGTAAAAATCATGAGCGAGCCTTCCAGAAAACAGCTTTCCTTTTCCTCCATCGCCATTCTCGGCCCCGGCCTTCTGGGCGGGTCCCTGGCGCTGGCCGTGAGGGCGCAGATGCCCCATGTCCACGTGCGCCTGTGGGGCAGGAGGGAGGAGCCGCTGGAATATGCCCTGTCTTCCGGGGCGGCGCACCGCGCCTCCACCCGGATGGAAGAGGTGGTGGGCGGCGCGGATCTGGTTATTCTGGCTACCCCGGTGGGCGTCATGTCCCGCCTCGTTTCCGGGATGCTTCCCCTGCTGAAGCCGGGCGCCCTGGTGACGGACGTGGGGTCCGTGAAGGGCTGTGTTCACCAGGCCGTGGGTTCCGTATTGACGGAAGCCGGCGTGGCGTTCATCGGCTCCCATCCCATGGCCGGCTCTGAAAAGCAGGGCATGGAGCATGCTACCGGAGAACTCTTCCAGGATGCCACCTGCATCCTGACCAATGATGAGCATGTACATGAGGACGTGCTGCTGCTGCTTCAGCGGTTCTGGGAGCGCGTGGGCTGCCATTGCGTCCGGATGAAAGCGGCGGACCATGATTCTTCCGTAGCTCGCATTTCCCACATTCCGCACGCGTTGTCCGCCCTGTGCGTTCACGCCGCCCTGGATGGAGGAGATGTGGAACGCCTGGGGCTGCTGTCCGCCGGCGGCTTTCGTGACACCACCCGCGTTTCCATGGGAGAGCCGTCCATGTGGGCGGAAATCCTGACGGAGAACGCCCCCGCCGTCCTGGAACGGTTTGATGAGGCCCTGTCCCAGCTGGGTGAGGTGAGGGGCCGTCTGGCCTCCGGAGACAAGGAGGCGCTCCGGGAATGGCTGAACGCGGCGGCGGAAAGCCGCGCCCGTGCCCTGGGCCTGTAAGGACTCCGCCGGATTTCCCGCGGATGGATGTGCCTTGGCAGGAACGGAGAAGGACGCCCTGTTATCAAATTGTTAACAATCGGGGATGGACGGAGGACCGTTCCTTTTTATACTTGCCCCATGCGTTTATCCAACATGAACACCCCCCCCCGCCACCGCAAGGGGCGCGGCCTGCACCGCGCCGCCGCCATCGGGAGCCTGCTTGTTATCGGCCAGTCCGCCTATGCCGATACCAAACCCGCCGCCGCGGAAGAAGGCGCGCAGGAAATGCCGGAACGCGTGATGACCATCCGTTCCAAGTCCCTGCGGGCGGATACGGTCAGTTCCGCCACGCTCACGAACATGAAGACGGAGGAAGTTCCGCAAACGGTAAACGTCATTACGCGGGACCTGATGGATTCCAAGGGGTCCGATTCCCTGGTGGAGGCCCTGCGCATGGATTCCTCCGTCAATACCGGGGGGGACATGCTGCTGTCCCGCACGGCGGACCAGTACACCATCCGCGGTTTTGCGGGGAGTGACGTGCAGATAGGCAACATGCCTCTTCCGCGGGGCATGGGATACGGCATGGATACGTCCCTGATTGAAAACATTGAAATTGTCAAAGGCCCCATCGGGTCCATTTCCGGCGGCCAGACCAGTACGCTCGGGGCATACGGCGCCGGCGGCTCCATCAACCTGATCCTGAAGGAGCCTGATTTCGAGGAACGGACGGAGTTGACGGCTTACGCCCGTCTTTCCCACCACGGGCAGAAGTATCGCGCAACGATTGACGACACCCGCTACAGGGGGGATGAAACGGATGGATTTGCCCTGCGCACGGTAGTGGCCGCGGAATATGAACGCCCGTTCTGGCTGAGCAACGGAGCCAACGGAGGCCAGAAGTACACGGTCTCCCCCATTTTCCGCTGGCAGCATGATTCCCGTACCAAGACGGTGCTGACCACCAGTTTCCAGTATCAGAATTCGCCGGCGACCATGGGCATCCCCGTGCTGGGCGGCCACTTTGTGGGGCCGTATGACGCCTGGTACGGCTCTCCGAGCGGAAGGCTCAATTCCAAATCCCTGCTGGCCCTGCTGGATTTCGAGCGCAAGCTGGAAAAGATATGGACGATCCGCATCGGCGGCGGCATGGGATACAGCGACGTAGACTATAATGTCTGGGGCATTTCCTCTTCCGCCGGGCGGGGAACCAGCACGGAGGACTATTACAACCAGATGATTGCTTCCGGAAAAGCCAAGTATGAAGCAGCCTGGAGCGACGAGTGGAATATCAACTGGAATTTCTATTCCAACGCCCTGGCGGAGTTCAAGACCGGCCAGGTGGGGCATGAAGCCCTGATGGGCGTTTCCTACACGGGGAGCAGCACCTATGGCGACGGGGCCAGCCTGGTGACGAACGCTACTGCGAACACGAACGGCTATTTCTCCCTGTACAATCCTCCTCCCTTTTTCCCCGCAGGGCGCGACTACTCCGGCGCCAATGCGACGGATACCGTGGTTCAGCGGGCGGGCCTTCTGTTGCAGGACGTCCTCAGTTACGGACAGTGGCGTTTCCTGGCCGGCGTGCGCGGTGACGCCCATTTCAGTCTGGACAACAATTACGCGTTCGCGTGGAGCCCCCGCTTCGGAATCACCCGCATGTTCGGTGAACGCGTAGCCCTGTTTGCCAACGCAGCCCGTACTTCCGCTCCTAATTTCGGGTATCTGGATGAAAACGGGAAGGAGCTGACCGATTCCTGGCGTACGGACCAGATGGAATTCGGCTTCCGGTTCAGCCCGGTGGACAAGGTGTGGTTTTCCGCTTCCTGGTTCGACATCATCCAGAACAATACGCCCGTAGCCATAGACGGATATACCAACCGGTACTATTCGGACGGCTCCAAAAGGGCGGAAGGCGTGGAACTTTCCCTGAACGGGGAAATCACCAAGAACTGGAGTTCCTACCTTTCCTACACCTACACGCGGACCAAGAACCGGACCACCGGGGAAGTGTATCCCACGGTCGCTCCGAATGCGCTGGCCCTCTGGCAGAAGTACCGCATTGACGGCGGCGTGATGAACGGCACCGTGCTCGGCCTGGGGTACCGCTGCAAGGACTCCTATTTCGCCACGTTCCGCGGCGCAAAGATTGCGGACAATTACACCATTCCCTCCTACAGCGTATTTGACTTCACCGTGGAAATTCCCCTTCCGGAAAAATGGCTGAAGGATGCCACCCTGAGGCTGGCCGTGTACAACATCTTTGACAAGAAATACGTGCAGTCCACCCGCCACGCCGTGCAGTGCACGGTGGGCGATCCGCGCACGTTTGAAGTAGGCCTGAAGACCACATTTTAACCATCCCTCCGCCATGAATTCCCCCGTCATTACCGTCGCGCATCTCAAGCGCAGCTTCAAGTCCGGCTCCGAGGACATTGCCGTTCTGAAAGACATCAGCTTAACCGTGAACCAGGGAGAGTTCGTCGCCGTCATGGGCGCGAGCGGCTCCGGCAAAAGCACCCTGCTGAACGTGCTGGGCGGCCTGCTCCCTCCGGACGCGGGCACGGTGACGGTGGACGGGCTGGATCTCGGTTCCATGTCTGACGCCGCCCTGACGGTGTACAGGAGGGACCGCGTGGGATTCATTTTCCAGATGTTCAACTTGGTGGGAACCCTGGACGTGGAGGAAAACATCCTGCTGCCTTCCCTGGCGGGAGGCGGCAAGGTGGCTCCCGCCGCTCTGGACGCCATGATTGAAAAGGTAGGGCTGACCCATCGGCGGCGCGCCATGCCGGATACGCTCAGCGGCGGGGAACAGCAGCGCGTGGCGATTGCCCGCGCGCTGGTCTCCGGCCCGGCCCTGGTGCTGGCGGATGAACCTACCGGGAACCTGGATTCCGAGAATACCCGGCTCATGGGCACTCTGTTCCGGGACCTGCACCGCACGCAGGGCTGCGCCTTCGTGCTGGTGACCCATGCTCCGGATGTGGCCATGTGGGCGGACCGCGTGATCGTGCTCAAGGACGGCCGAATCGTGGACGACAGGCTCACGGCCGAATTTGCCGGGCCTGCGGAATTGTCCTCCTTCTATGAACGCACGCTGAATGACGCCATATGACGCTGCTGCCCAAACTGATTTGGAGGGACCTGGTCGCCACCCCCGGACGGGTGGCGGTCAGCGTCTTTGCCATTCTCGTCTCCGTCAGCCTCATCGTCTGGATGATGGGGAGCTATGACACCCTGGTCAGGGAGTTCGACAACGACGCCGAGGCCTACATGGGAAGCTATGACCTGTGCCTGGTGCCGGAAGCTCCCCGCGGTCCACTCCCCCCCGGGCAGTACCCGCAGTTTTCCGATCCGGAGCTGGCCCCCCGTCTGGCCGCCTTCCCTCTGGTGGAATCCGTGAACGCCGCGTGGCAGGTGCCCCGCCTGCAAATCGGCTGCGGGAATGAACGCGGCAGTTTTGACGAGCAGACGCGGGACCGCATGGGGATTCCCCCGCAGAGCCCCATCCTGGTGGGGAACCATGCCGCGGAATGCCCGTATGAGCTGAAGGAGGGCGTCTGGCCTGACATGGCCTCCTCCACTGAAATGGTGGGCGTGCTGGGAAGCGGAAGCGCCAAATACTTCCGCGCGGGCGTGGGAACTGTCATGAACGTGCGCGTGGGAACGCACGTGTATGATGTGAAAGTCGTGGGCATCGTCAAGCAGGCGAAGGCCACTCCAGGTGTCATCATGGGGCCGGGGGGCATGTCCGGGCCTGCGTTCTCCTCCCTGTTTGTGCCCGTCAAGGTGTGTGAAAAAATCACGGGAAAGCCTTTTTCCCCCAATCTGATTTACGTCCGGCTCAAGGAAGGGGTGGACAAGAAGGAATTCGCGGACAGCTTCCGGGAGGAGCTGAAACGGTCCTCCGCCGTGGTGGCGGATACGGATTCCATGATCCGGCGGCTTTCCAGCGACCGCTCTGTCCGTTCGCAGAAGGACAGTGCGGAAATGTCCGTGTGGCTGGTGCTCTTTTCCTGCGTCTTCATCATCTTCACGACTCTGAGCATCGGCGTCAGCGAACGCACCCGCAGGCTGGCCCTGATGCGTGCGCTGGGCATGAGCCGCATGCAGATTGCCCTGCTGGTTGTAGGTGAAGGTTTGTTCCTGTGCATTCCGGCCCTGCTGGGCGGCCTGGCCGCGGGCTTCTGCCTGGTGTATCTTCTGGAGGAAGGTTCTTCTTCCATGCCCTCCCTGACGTGGACGACGGTGGTGGCCGCCGCGGCGTGCGCCGTGGGCGGCGCCCTGCTGGCTTCCATCATTCCCGCGTGGCGCGCTTCCCGCCAGTCTCCGCTGGAAGCCGCTGTTCCCTCCTCCGGGTTCATGGGGAAGGTCAGCCGCGTTCCCGTGTGGTCCGTGATCGTCGGGCTGGTGTGCGTGTCCCTCCAGCCTGCGGCCCTGCTTCTGCCGGGCCTGGAGGTGGAAACGCGCAAGTGGATCTTTTTCTGGCTGGGGTATCCCGGCTTGGTAGCCGGCGCACTGTTCCTGGCTCCCGCCTTTGTCCGCGTGACGGAGTGGGCGGGCGCGTGGCTCACCGGACTGCTGCTGCGCGTGCCGCATTCCTTCCTGAAAGTCCAGCTCAGCCGGAACCTCAGTCGTTCCGTGGGAACCGCGGTGTCCATGTCCGTGGGGCTGGCCCTCTTTGTGGGGGTGCAGACGTGGGGTTACTCCATGCTGGTTCCCTTCTCCCCGGATAATTCCACGCCCGGGACGCTGGTTTCCTTCCTTCATACGGAATTCAAGCCTTCCGACGTTCCCGGGCTGATGGCGAGGCCCAGCCTGCGCAATTCACGGATGTATCCCATTTACGTGGATGAGCCGGACATTGCCCCGGCGCAGATGAAAAGCCCCGGTTTTTCAGGCATGCGCAACCGTTCCATCGTGCTGGCGGGCATTCCCGTGGCTGAAATGGCGCAGGGGAGCGATCCTCTATTCAAGCCCGTGTTCGTTTCCGGCAATCCGCAGGAAGCCTATGCCATGCTGAAATCCACCCGCTCCCTCCTGATTCCGGACACGTTCGCCCGGACGGTGGGGCTGAAGGCCGGAGATGACCTGATGCTGGTGAATCCGTCCATTCAGGGACGCCGCCCCGGAAATGCTCCGGCAGGCGGCCCTCCCGGCAGGGGAACGGGCCCCGGCATGCAGGGGGAACCCTGGAAGGTGGCGGGAGTCATTTCCTTCCCCGGGTGGCACTGGTTGACCAAGACCAGCGGCATGCGCGTGCGCCGCGGCAGTTTTGTGGCCGCCCTGGCGATTGCGGACGAACGCTGGCTCAAGGAAGATTACGGACACCAGGGGTTCCAGTTCATCTGGGGCGATACCGCGCCCGGAGTGAGCAACGTGGAACTTCAGAATGACCTGGGCCAATATGCCCTGGAAAACGTGAGCCGGAAGGAGGACGGAGGGGAAGGCGGCGGTGGCGTAAAGCCGCTGGTGAAGGCGCTGACCCGGGAAAGCCTGGGGGGAAGCGTCACCAGCCGCGGGGACGACGTGATCTTTACCATGAGCAAGCTTCCCATCATCATGATGGTGATTGCCGTGCTGGCCGTGCTCAATACGGTGCTGGCCTCCGTTCAGTCCCGCCGCCGGGAATTCGGCCTGATGCGGGCGGTCGGCGTGCCGGGAGGCATGGTGATGCGCATGCTCTGGGCGGAGACGCTGATGATTTCCCTGTGCGCCGTTGTCATGAGCGTGGCGTTGGGTGTGCTGGGGGCTTGGTGTTCCATCCAGATTCTGGAATACGGCTACCACTTCGGCATTGTCACTCCCCCCATCACGATGCCCTGGGCCCATCTGGGGTATGCCGTGCTTCTGGTGCTGGCCCTCTCCACGCTGGCCTGCCTGCTGCCCGCGTGGCGCATGAAGCGCGCGTCCGTGACGGACCTGCTTTCCGTCCGCGAGCGGTAGAAAGAGGAAATGGCTGGAACAGGTGTTTTTTATTGAGAGTCATTCTATAAGGAAGAATAAGGGTTATCCTGAATAATAGGAAACCCCGGGAACAGAATATGGCAGGAGTCTGGGAAAGATTGCAGGGCTGGCCTTGGCGCAGGATGCCGGATGCGGGCATCCTGCGCGTCTGTTTGTTTTATGACTCTGGGTTCAGGTACGCTCATGACGGCGGGGCGCCAGGGGGAGTGCTGATGGCCCTCTGGCTTGCATGGATGGTGGTACTGGTTTATTTTTTTGCGGATGGCAGGCACGGTTCATTTTTGAGATTCCCTTTCCGGGAATTTTGATGCTGGCGGCCTCCATGACGGATGCGGAGAGTCCACCTTAAACCATGATGAAGAAAAAAATTGAATTGTCCACGTGGCCGCGCAGGTCGCATTACGAGTATTTCCAGACGTTTGACTGTCCCATGTTTTCCATTACGTCTCCCGTGCGGGTGGATGCCCTGTACGGTTGCGCCAAGGAACGGGGAATCTCCTTTTTCGCCCTGTGCCTGTTCGCTCTGCTGAAGGCGCTGAACGGGGTGCCGCAGCTGCGGCAGAGGGTGGAGGATGGCGACGTGTGGGAGTATGATTCCGTGGACGCCCTGGTTCCCGTGCTGGCGGCGGACGGGGAGTTCACGCAGATTCTGGTTGAGTACCGTGACGGGCTGCCTTCTTTTCTGGAACACGCTCTTCCCCTGATCCGGCAGGCCAAGGCGGAACCCGCCCGCGCCAACCCCTGCCACCGTACGGACATTGCCGTGTTCAGCTGCCTGCCGTGGATTCCGTTCACCCAGGTGGCAAGCGCCTACAGGGTGTTCCGCGGGCAGTACCTGCCGCTGATCCATTGGGGAAAGATGGAGCCGGACGCTTCCGGCAGGCTGATGATGCCTGTAGCCGTCCAGGCAAACCATGTGCTGGTGGACGGCGTCCATGTGGGCCGTTTTTACGGAATGCTGGAAAAATGGTGCAGTAAGAAGGACTGGTAAAGAGGCATTTAAGCTAGGCACCCCGGGCAGTTCTGCACCCAGTGTCTGGGGGAGAGTTCCGCCAATTCCGGTTCCCGGTCCGTCAGGCAGAGTTCCGGGCGGCCCAGGGTGTTTCTGGGGCGGAAGCTGCATCCGCAGGGTTCCTCCATCATGTTGGGGGGGAGGCCGGGGATGGTGTACAGGGGAATTCCCCTGGCGTGGAGTCCGGGAATGGATTTCATCAGCGCCCTGGTATAGGCGTGCCGGGGGTGTTCCAGCAGTTCCCGGGCCGGAGCGCTTTCCACAATGCGGCCCGCGTACATGACGTTGATGCGGTCCGCGTACTGCCGCACCACGCCGAGATCATGCGTGATGAGGATGACGGAAGTGCCCATGTCCCGCTGGAGTTTCCTGATGAGGTCCAGCACCTGCTTCTGCACGGTGACGTCAAGAGCGGTGGTGGGTTCGTCCGCAATGAGGATTTCCGGCCTGGTGATGAGGGCCATGGCGATCATGACGCGCTGGCGCATGCCGCCGGAGAATTGGTGGGGGTAGGCGCCCATGCGCTGTTCCGCGTCCGGTATGCCTACGAGGGCAAGCTGTTCCAGCGCGCGGGCGCGCGCTTCCCCCCGGGAGGCCCCTTCATGGATGATGAGGGGCTCCGCCACCTGGTCCCCGATGGTCAGGTACGGATTCAGGGAGGTCATGGGGTCCTGAAAGATCATGGAGATGCGCTTGCCGCGAATGGAGCGGAGTTCTTTTTCTGGGCAATGGAGCAGGTCTGTGCCGTCCAGCAGGGCGGAGCCGCTTTCAATGCGGCCCGGGGGCGTGGGGATGAGGCCCATCATGGAGTAGCAGGTGACGGATTTCCCGGACCCGGATTCCCCAACGATGCCGAGGGTTTCTCCGGGCGCCACGTCAAAGGATACGTTTCTTACCGCCCGGACGATTCCCGCCCTGGTGTGGAAGGAGGCGCTGAGGTTCCTGACGGAGAGCATGCGGAGAAGGGGAGGAGTCAGTCATTGCGCACGCGTGAGCGGGCGGAGAAGATAACCGGGATGCCGGGCGCGGGGTAAGCTTCCCGGATTTTATTGCGCAGGTACTGAGAGTAGCTGTCCGTAAGCAGGTTCTTGTCATTGACGAAGAGGACGTAGCGCGGAACGGGAATGGTGTTGTACTTGGAGTCCACCGCCGTGGTGACGTAGTAGATTTTCAGCCTCCGGGTGGAGCCGCTGGCGGTTCCGGGAGGGTTCATCTGCTGGGCGAGCTGGATCAGGCGGTTGAGCTGGCCCGTGGTAGGCAGGTTATGGGATTCCCGGCGGATGCGCGTGATGACCTTGAAGATGATTTCCACGCCCTCCGCTTTTTTAGCGGAGATGGCGATGAAGGGAGCGTAGTTGATGAAAAAGAGTTCCCGGCGCACCTGCTCTTCCACTTCCGCCATGCGGTCCTTGCGGGGAGCGTTCGGGTGGAAGAGGTCGAATTTGTTGACGACGATGATGCAGGGCTTTCCTTCCTCCGCAATGATGCCGGCGATGCGGCGGTCCTGTTGCGTGATGCCCGCGGCAATGTCAATGACCAGCAGGCAGATGTCCGCCCGGCGGATGGCTTTTTCACTGCGCATGGCGGAGAAGACTTCCACGGAGGTGTCCCTTTTGGAACGGGGGCGCATGCCGGCGGTGTCGATCAGCACGTAGGGCTGTCCGTCGTGAAGGTAGGGAACGTCAATGGCGTCGCGGGTGGTACCCGCTACCTCGGAGACGATGGTGCGCTTGTCCTGGAGGATGGCGTTGACCAGGGAGGACTTGCCCGCGTTGGGGCGTCCCACTACGGCCACCTTGATGGGGGGCACGGTTTCCTCCCCGTCTTCCGGTTCCTCCTCCATTTCTTCCTTGAGGGGTGCGCCGTTTTTCTCCAGGAAGTCATCCAGCCGTGAGGCCAGTTCCGAAAAGCCTCTGCCGTGCGCGGCGGAGAGAAAGATATGGTCATTGAAGCCCAGGCCGGAGAATTCCCCCAGGTTCAGGTCCTGCTTTTCATGGTCCGCCTTGTTGAGAAGCAGGATGACCGGAACGTCCGATTTGCGGAGGTGGTCCGCAATGCTCTGGTCAATGGGGGTGAGGTGGTCCCGGCAGTCCAGGACAAAGAGAATGAGGTCCGCCGTTTTCATGGCGATGTCCGCCTCCGCGGCCACCTGGTCCGCAAAGCCGTCGCTCAGGCGCGCGCCGATGCCGCCCGTATCCATGAGCTTGCAGGCGCGGTCTGTGATTTTGCAGGGAGCGGAGATGCGGTCGCGGGTGACGCCGGGTTCATCATGCACGATGGCGATGCGCCTGCCAGCCATTCTGTTGAAGATGGCGGATTTCCCGACATTGGGCCTGCCGACGATGGCGATGGTGGGGACATGCTGCATGGGCCTCATGTTACCCGAACGGCCCGGCGTGTGAAAGATAATTCCGCGCCAACGGCGGGCGCTTCTGCCGGGGGCTTATCCCTTGTGCCTGGCCCGATTGTGAAGGTAGATGGCCACGGCTACCGTGATGACGTTGGGCAGCCACAGCAGGATATAGGGGAGCATGGTGCCGCTTTTGCGGGACAGGTCCGCAAAGATCAGGGCCACAAAGTAAAGGGAGGCGATCAGGATGCCCAGGGCGAAGCCCGTGGAAGTGTCTTTTCTGCGGGTGTTGATGGCCAGGGGCACGCCGATGAGGGCGAAGACGAAGCACGCCAGGGAGAAGGAGGCGCGCCGGGGCAGTTCCGTGGCGAATTCCCTGGCCTGTTTTTCATCCAGGTAGCCGGGCGTATCCAGGGCTTCCCGGATTTCCCGGTTGGTGAAGCGGTTGGCCTTGATACGGCGGGAGCGGGATTTGTCCAGGCTGATGCTCAGGGGCATTTCATCCATGGTCACGCTTTGGGAGATGGAGTCCTTTTCCTGCGTGGTGATGAGGGGATTGATGAGGTGCAGGTAGAGGGTTTTGTTTTCCGGGGAGAAGTCCGTAGTGACGCGTTCCGCGTGCATGGCGACGGCGGGAGATTTGTCGTCCGCCTTCTGGTAGATGTGCATGCCGTGGATGACGTCGTCTACGCGCTTGTCGATGTAGATTTCCAGGTTATCGAATTTGGTGATGGCCTGTCCTTCCCGCAGAAGCCCTTTCGGGTTGATGGAGGCGGCCTTGATGAGCAGCTCGGAAATGGCCTGCTTGGCGCGCGGCGCTATGTCAATGTTGATCCAGTAGCAGAGGCCGGAAAGGGCGATGCCGATGGCGATGGCGGGGGCGCTCAGACGCCACAGGCTCATGCCGGACATGCGCATGGAGGTAAGCTCATTGTCAGAGGCCAGGCGCCCGTACACCAGCAGCACCGCGGTCAGGAATCCCCACGGGATGGAGAACATCAGCGAGAAGGGAATCACCTGGAAGATGAATTCCATGACGATGCTGAAGGGGGCGCCGCTTTCCACCAGGAGGGGGCGCAGTTCCTTGAACAGGTTGCCCAGGAGCAGGAGGGCGCTCAGGGACATCACCCCCAGGGCTGTAACACCCAGCAGCTGGCGGGCAATGTATCTGTCAAGGATCTTCATGCAGTAAAACCGTGCCGGTTATTTTGCCCGAAGGCCGGGGACAAGTCAACCATGTGCACGGAACAATCCGTATCCGCTGCTGGTGCAGGATGGTGCGGCATTCCGGTCAGTTTTCTTTTTGTTCCAGGCTGCCGAGCAGTTTTTCACGCTGGGGAGGCAGCTTGCCGAAGTGGGATTTCAGGATGACGTGGGCCGGAATGCCGGGATGGGCGATGCCATGCAGCCGTGCAAGTTCCTGCTCAAAGTGCAGGACGGCGCGCGGAGTGGGGTCCGTGTTTTCCAGATAGGCGTAGGCCCGCTGCAGGAGGTCGTAAAACTCCGGAATGGGCGTGTCCGGCTCCAGTATTTGGAGGAACAGGCGCGCAAAGTATCCCGCGGCGGCGAGCCGGGGATAGCTTTCCCGGAGGGCCAGGCGGGGGGATACCAGGTCCGCGGAAGCCAGGGAGTGCAGGTCTCCCGTTTTTGCCTGCGTCCACTGCATGCGGCACTGGTAGAAGAGGTCCAGGCGTCCGGCAAAGGGGCTGTTGGGCTTTCTGGCGCTTTTGGCCGCCGTCCGGATGATGCCTTCCTCCGTGCACCAGACGACGATCAGACCGTTCTCCCCCAGGGGATAGAGCTTCAGAACCGTCGCTTCCGCATTCATCAATGTTTTTCCAGCCCTGTTTTTTCCGGCTGTCCGGTCGGGACGGTCTGGCCGTAGGGGGAGGGCAGGATGCCCGCTTCCGTCATGGCGTCCGTAAAGGCCTGCATGGAGCTGGTGCCCCCATGGATGCGGATGGCGGAAAGAAGCTGTTCCTGGGCCGCGTCCCTGTCTCCGCCCAGGAACTTGATGATGGCCTGGGTGCAGTAGTAGTACGGAGTATCGTCCATCGGGCCGTACAGGGATTCCAGTTCCCGGGCCAGAGCCTGGTCGTCCAGCTTGCGAGCGCAGATGTAGCGCTTGAATTGCAGCAGGGAAGTCATGCCGGGATTGTCCTTGAAGGCGGGCAGAAGCTCCGTGAACGCTTTCATGGCCCTGGCATAGTCATGGCTGACGTAGTAGGCTTCCGCCAGATTGAACCGGATGGTGAGGTTGGAAGGGTCCAGTTTCAGGGCCTTTTCAAAGTTCTCCATGGCTTTTTCCACATTCCGGATTTCAATGTAGCATGCGCCGCGGAGGTTATATAAACCCGGGTTTCCGGCGTAAATCTTTTCCAGCTTCGTGAGGGAGAAGAGGCATTCCATGGCCCTTTTCTGGGCAAAGAGCTGTTCCGCCCGGCGGAATTGGTCAATGTAGCTTTTTCTGGACGCCTCCGGCAGGCTGTTGAATTCCTGAATCCACGCGGGGACGGGGGCTGCCGGAGCAGGCTGCTGCGCGGAGGCGGGAAGAAGGGCGAGCGCCAGGGCTGCCAGTAGGAAAGGATATGCTCTCATGGATGGATCAGGAGTTCAGGTGAGGAGTGATTTTTTGTAACGCGGCTTCCGCCGTGAGTCCATATTTTTTTCTGAGGATGGGTTCCGAGCCGTGTTCAATGAACTGGTCCGGCCACGCGATGGCTTCCACGGGCGTGACGACGCCTCCGGCTTCCAGGGATTCCAGCACGGCGGAGTTGAAGCCGCCGCTGATGGCGTGGTCTTCAAAGGTGCACACTACCCGGCTGCCCGCGGCGTACCGGCGGATGCATTCGTCATCCAGGGGCTTGATGAAGCGGGCGTTGATGAGGGTGACGGTGTAACCCTGCGCTTCCAGCAGTTTGGCCGTCTCCCGGGCAATGCCGATCATGGTCCCCAGGGAAATGAGGGTGACGTCCTTTCCGCTCTGGAGCACTTCCGCCTTGCCGATGGGCAGGATTTCCGCCGTGGCGGGGAGGGGGACTCCGGAACCGCAGCCCCGGGGGTAGCGGATGACGGTGGGGCCGTTCTGGTAATGGTTCATGGTCCGGAGCATGTGGACGAATTCCGCTTCATCCTTGGGCTGCATGAAGACGATGTTCGGGATGCTGCGGATCATGGCGATGTCAAACAGGCCATGGTGCGTGGGACCGTCGTCCGGGGAAAGCCCGGCGCGGTCCATGCAGAAGCGCACGGGGAGTTTTTGCAGGGCGGCGTCATGCTGGATCATGTCAATGCAGCGCTGCATGAACGTGGAGTAAATGGCGATGTACGGTTTCATTCCTTCCGCCGCCAGCCCGCAGGCGAAGAGGGCGCCGTGTTCCTCCGCAATGCCCACGTCAAAGTAGCGCTTGGGGAAGGCTTCCTTGAACAGGTCCAGCTTGGTGCCGCTGGCCATGGCGGCCGTGATGGCCGTAATGGAGTCGTCCTCACGCGCCATGTCCACCAGCGTGGAGCCGAAGATGTGGGAGAAGGTAGGGGTGGCGGTGCCCTGCGTTTCCCCGTCCCTTACGCAGTAGGAGCCCAGGCCGTGGAATTTGGTGGGGTTGTCCAGCGCGGGCTGGTAGCCCTTCCCCTTCTGGGTGACCACGTGCAGGATGACGGGCTCGTTGAGGTCCTTGATGTAGGAGAGGGTGCGGATCAGGGTGGGGATGTCGTGCCCGTCCAGGGGGCCGAAGTAGCGCAGGCCGAATTTGTTGAAGAGCAGGGACGGAAAGATGAGGTTCTTGGTGGTGCCTTCCAGCTTGAAGGCGAAGTCCCTGGCCTGCGTGCCGCCCAGCTTTTCGATGAAGGAGGCCGTTTTGTCCCGCAGCCAGGAGAAGGTTTCCGAGGTTTGAAGGGAGTTGAAGTATTTTGCCAGCGCTCCCACGTTTTTATCAATGGCCCATTCATTGTCGTTCAGAATGGTGATGTAGCGCTTGGTGGTCTGGCTGATGTTGTTCAGCGCCTCCAGGGTGGTGCCGCAGGTGAAGGCCGCATCCCCGGCCACGGCGACCACGTGGTAATCCTCCCCTTTCAGATCCCTGGCCGCGCACATGCCCAGGGCGGCGGAAAGAGCGGTGCCCGCGTGGCCCGCGCCGTAGGCGTCATGGGGGGATTCCGACATTTTGGCAAAGCCGGAGAGCCCCTCATGCTGGCGGATGGTGTGGATCAGCGGAGCGCGGCCCGTGAGCATTTTATGGACGTAGGCTTGGTGGGATACGTCAAAGATGATTTTGTCCCGCGGTGTTTCAAAGACGCGGTGAAGGGCAATGGTCAGCTCCACCACGCCCAAGTTGGGGCCCAGATGGCCCCCCGTGACGGAAAGGGAGTGGATGAGGGTATTCCGGATTTCTTCCGCAAGGCGGGGAAGTTCCGCCTCGGGAATTTGCATCAGGTCCGCATGGCTGCGGATGCCTTTCAGCAGTTCCGGGAGTTCAGGTGAGGGAGAATTCATTGCTGTCTGGTTCATCAGTATCCGTTCCGTCCTGGGCGGTTTCCGGGTTGCTGAGGGTTTGGATGCGCAGTTCCGCATCATGAAGAATGCCGCGGCAGTGGCGGATGAGCCTGTTGCCTTCTTCCACCAGGGCGATCATGTCTTCCAGCTCGGTGACGGGGGCTTCCGTCAGGTGGATGATTTCTTCCAGGCGTGCTACGGATTCTTCAAATCCGGGAGCGTTTTTCCGTTGTTTGGCCATATGATGGGTTATTGCTGAGGTGTGGGACCGGTTTCCGAAAGGTCTTTGTAAAGAATCATGTCCGCGCCCTGGAGGAATTGGCGGGAGTCCGAGGTGCCGAAGCGCTTTGCCAGGGGGGCGAGCGCGCGGCTGTGATCAAAAAGGTATACGGGGTTTCTGTCCTTGGTCTGGACCAGCATGGTGCCTTCCAGAACGAGAGGGGTGAATTCACCATAGGTGGAGGCTACGGTGCGGATATCCCTGTCCAGCGTGGAGGAAGGGGTCACCAGAATGCTCCCCACCTTGCTGCCGTGGAATTTCAGGATACGTTCTAGGGCCATGAATTGATCCACCATTTTGGGGAGTCCGATGGCTTTCCTGTCCGCGTACCAGCCGACAGCCGCGGGCTGGTCCGTGAGGATGAATTCCTTGTCCGAGGTCTGGGTGCGTAGGTCCTGGTTGAGCCCCGGAGGGAAATAGGGCGGCCACGCCGGAATGCCGCGGCTGCTCGTCAGGATGCCTATCCGCACCATCTGGGGCAGGCTGAGCAGAAGCGGCAGGGAGGTGAGGAGCAGGGCAAGCAGCAGGACACAGCCGCGGATGACGGGAGCCGCTTCCTTGTTGGTGTGTCTTGCGATCAGGTTGAGGACAAAGGCGGTGCCGTAAGCCGTGAAGAACGGGGCGAAGAGGATTTGAATCTGCCCCATGGAGAGGCCCGATTTATTGGTGGTGTAAAGGGCCATGCCGATGACCGCCGGCACCCACAGGGCGAAGACGCCCCATTTGGCCTGGTTGACGCCGGGCCTTTTAAATTGATGCAGGAGGGCCAGCAGGAATACCATGGCAAGGGGGAGGTTCCCCAGGTTTTCATAGAGGAGGTCGCCCTGCATCATGATGTTGTTGATGATGGCGGTGACCGCCTTCTGGGCGACGATGGGAATATCCCCGGAGACCAGGGAGTTCATCGCGATTTCTTCATTGCCGGTCAGTCCCGTGAAGATGGTGTAATAAGCCGTACCGAAGAAGCTCCCGCTGAGGGAGCGGTTGATGTAAACGGGATAGGCCAGCAGGAGGAGCAGGATGACGAAGCCCGGGATGCAGTACAGGCCGTGCGGCCTGAAGCGGATGCCCGCGAAGATCAGGAAGCCGGCCATGGGCCAGAGGCCGATCCAGCCGGCAAGGCAGACGCATGCAAAGCAGAGGGAACTGTAAATGACGGGCATCAGGAATGGGCGGTTTTCCTCCTGGTTCCGCAGGGCGCAGTACAGGAAATGGACCCCCCATGCAAAGAAGAAGAGCATCATCATCTGCGGGAGGCCGCTGGTGGCGTATTGTAGGAAAAGGTTGCTGAGGATCATCGTCAGGCAGGTGAAGCTGGCGATGGTGACGTCAAACATTTGATGCAGGATGTAGTAACAGCTCAGAACGGACAGGATGAAGAACAGGCAGGAGATGCCGGCCACCATGCGGTCCGGCAGGTAGATCATGGAACCGCCCGTCATTTTCCACAGGTCGAACTTGTGGACGCCCGCCACCTTGAACACGGCGGCTTCCACCAGGATGTTCAGCGGAGCGTTGCGCGTGTCCCGCAGGGCGTAGGGGTTGAATTTTTCCGTATTGATGAGGGATTTCCCCTGTCCGGCCAGGATGGTTTCCTGCTCCCGGATCTGGGCGTCTGAAAGGAAGGGATTAAGGCCGGAACGGGTGCTGCCGGATACCATCTGGATGGGTCTCAGCCAGTTGGTGGTCATCCCCTGTCCCCTGGCTACGTTCCGGGCAATCTGGGCCTGGTCCATGGCGGCGCTGGAGGTGAGGCCGTTAAAGTTGAAGAAGTACTGCACTCCCGTGATTGCCAGCAGCAGGATGAGAATGATGATAAACGGAGTGCGGGATGCCGTGGTAGGCGCGTTCATGAAGGTTGAATATCTTGTAATTTGCGTTGAAGGGTGCGGCGGCTGATGCCCAGAAGCCGGGCTGCCGCCGTTCTGTTGCCGTTCGATTGGGCCAGCGCTTGTTGGATGGCATTCCGTTCCAGCAAGGATAAATTCAAAACCCCTGCGGGGACAAGCCCATTCTGCGTGCTGGTCCCATTGTCCGGTGCGGGTTCCCGCGCCGTGTTTCCAGATATGTCCGGGTGCTGCGGCATGTGCAGCTGGCGGGGAAGGTGCGTGAGTTCTATTTTCCCGGAGTTGCTCATGACCACGCCATGCTCCATGGCGGTGCGCAGTTCCCGCACGTTTCCGGGCCACGGGTAATTCCGCACGGCCTCCATGGCGTCACGGGAGAGGGGTTTGAATTCCCGGTTGTTTTCCCTGGCGAATTCCTTCAGGAAGGCGGTGGCGAGCAGAAGCACGTCTTCCTGGCGTTCCCGGAGAGGGGGCATCTGGATATGGACCACGTTGAGGCGGAAGTAGAGGTCTTCCCGGAATTGGCCTTCCCGGACGAGTTTTTCCAGTGATTTGTTGGTGGCGGCGATGATGCGGACATTGACCGGGATGGGTGTGTTGGAGCCCACGCGTTCAATGGTCCGTTCAGACAGCACCCTCAGCAGGCGCACCTGCGTTCCGGCGTCTATCTCCCCGATTTCATCCAGGAAAATGGTACCCCCGTCCGCCTGCTCAAAGCGGCCGATGCGGCGCTGCCCGGCTCCGGTGAAGGAACCCTTTTCATGGCCGAACAGTTCGCTTTCCAATAGCTGGGGAGAGAGGGCCGCACAGTTGACGGCCACGAATTTGTTCTCCGGCCTGCCGGAGAGGGAATGAATGGCCTGGGCCACCAGCTCCTTCCCGGTGCCGCTCTCCCCTTCAATCAGCACGGTCGTCCTGCTGGGCGCCACCTGGCGGATGATGGAGAACACGTGCTCCATGGCGGCGGACCTGCCCAGGAGTTTTTGAAGGCCGGAATCCGCCTGGATGCGGGTGGTAAGTTCCTGGTTGGCCGTTTCCAGGTTCCGGGTATGGAGCGCCCGCTTGAGCACCAGCTCCACGGCATCCAGGTTCAGGGGCTTGGTGACGAAGTCATACGCGCCCTGCTTCATGGCCGCTACGGCGGCGTCCACGGAACCGTAGGCCGTCATCATGATGCTCTGGGGGGGATGGAGCAGGGAGGCTGCGGCTTTCAGCACGTCCATGCCGCTTTCACCGCCCAGGCGCAAGTCCGTCAGGACCAGGTCCGGGGATTCCTCCCGCAGGAGGGTAACGGCCTGGGAAAGATTGGCGGCGGTGTACACTTCATAGTCATCCTGAAGGCCCATGCGCAGGGCGTCTCGCGTGGGCTTTTCATCATCTACGATCAGCAGGACGGGTATCTTCATGACGGAATGGAGGAGGGAAGGAGCCGGATGGTGCGTTCCACGCGCGGCAGGAAAACCGTGATGGTGGTTCCCTGGCCCGGCTGGCTGGCGAGGGTGATGGAGCCGCCGTGTTCCTTCACGATGCGGCGCACGATGAGCAGGCCCAGGCCGGAGCCGGTGGACTTGGTGGTCAGGAAAGGCTCGTAAATGCTGCCCATGACTTCCGGGGAGATGCCGCAGCCGGTGTCAGCCACCGTGACGAAGACGCTGTCATCCGTATAACCGCTTTTAACCAGAATGGTGCCTCCCTCCGGGGGGATGGACTGGTAGGCGTTCTTGATCAGGTTGTAAAAGACCTGCCTGATCTGGACGGGGTCCAGGCTGAGGAGCGGAAGGCTCGGCGGGAGGTCCGTATTGATCTGGATGCCGCGCTGGTGGATTTCCGGCTCCAGCAGTTTCAGAACGTCCATGAGGATGGCTTCAATGTTGTGGGGTTCCCGGATGGGCTTGGTGGGGCGGATGGCCTGGAGGAATTGTTTCAGGATGACGTCCAGCCGGGAAGTTTCGCTCTCCGCCGTTTTCAGCAGATCTTCCATCTCCGTCCGGTATTCCGCGGGCAGTTTCTTTGCCTTCCGGGCCAGGAGCTGGAGATGCAGGCCGATGGAGTTGAGGGGATTGCCTATTTCATGGGCTACTCCCGCCGCCAGTAGCGTCAGGGCGTTCAGGCGTTCCGCCTCAATATTCTCCGCGTTCCTCTTCTGCTGGGGCGTTTCATCCCGTATTAAAATAAGGTGTCCCTGGTTTCTGCTGCCGATGGGGGAGATGAAGATGTTCAGGAATTTGTGTTCCGGGTAAAAGATTTCCACGTCACGGGAAACGGCGGTCTGGCTCTGCTGGATGGTGTCCCACGTGCAGTCCCTGCCCAGGAAGATGCAGAAATCTTCCGGGGTGACCTGGCCGGGCTCCTTGTCAAGAAGCTTCAGGACCGCCTGGTTGACGAAGAGGATTTTTCCCTGGCTATCCAACAGGATCAGGCCTTCCTGGATGGCCTCAAATACCTGCTGGAAAAAGCCCTGCTGTTCCGCCAGCTTGACAAAGAAGCGCTGGAGGTCCTCTTCCTTGATGTGGTCAATGCGGCCGATCAGCTTGTCAATGGTGTCTTTCTTCATGGCGGCGGTTCCGTTTCCCTCCGGGCTTACCCCTATATATAAAGAGAGGAATGTCACAAATCAAGCCGATGTGACATATTGTCACGCATTTGCGGCTGGACATGGTTCCGGTGCAGGAGGCAGGATGGAGGCATGCCTGAAGAACTTTCCCGCATTCCCTTTGTCAGGACGCGCCAGGTGGCCTTTCATGATACGGACGCCTCCGGCGTGGCCCACTTCACCCGGTTGCTGTGCCTGGTGGAGGAAGTGGAGCATGAGTACCTGTGTTCCCGGGGGCTGGAGGTTCTTTCTCCCGACTGCGGCTGGCCCCGCGTGCATGTGGACGTGGACTACTCCAGTTCCGCGGGATTGGGAGACTGGCTGAGCATTGAACTGACCCTGGGAACGGTGGGAACCAGTTCCCTGGAATGGAAGTTTGCGGTGTTCCATTCCGAACATCCGGTCATGAAGGGAAGGTACGTGGTTGTCCGCGTGGGGAAGGGGGGTAAACCGCAGGCTATTTCCGAATCCGAGAAGGAATGCCTGATTTCAGGCTTTTCAAAAGGGGGAGATGCCTGTAAATAAGGCGCATGTCTTCTAAAAAGCCTGTCGTTCTTGTGATTCGCGACGGCTGGGGCCGCAATCCGTTGGGGCCTGATGTCGCGAAAGAGTACGGTGACGCCACTGTTCTGGCTGATACCCCCTTTACTGATTACCTGCTTGCCAATTATCCCCACAGCCTGCTGGGCGCCTCCGGGGAAGACGTGGGCCTGCCGGACGGCCAGATGGGCAATTCCGAAGTGGGCCACCTGAATCTGGGTGCGGGACGCGTGGTTTTCCAGGACCTGTGCCGGGTGGACAACGCCATCAAGGATGGCTCCATGGGCGAGAACGCCGTGCTGAAGACCGCTTTTTCCCAGGCAGCTTCCACCCGCCTGCACCTGCTGGGCCTGGTGAGCGACGGCGGGGTGCACAGCCACATCAACCACTTGATCGGCATTGTCAAGTATGCCCATGAAGCCGGTGTGCGGGACATTTGCATCCATGCCATCACGGACGGCCGCGATTGCTCCCCGACCAGCGGAGCCGGGTTTATGCGTGAACTGGAAGAAGGCATCAAGCCTTACGGCGCCAAAATCATCACGGTCATCGGCCGTTTTTACGCGATGGACCGCGACAAGCGCTGGGACCGCAACAAGCTGGCGTGGGACGCCATCGTGCTGGGCCGCGGCGAACAGTGCACCTGTTCCCCCGCCGAGTATGTGGAGCAGTGCTATGCGAAGGGTGAGACGGACGAGTTCCTGAAGCCCGGCATTTTTGCCTATGGCGACGAACAGCGCGTGCGCGACAACGACGTGGTGTTTTTCTTCAACTTCCGTGCGGACCGCGCCCGCCAGATGAGCGATGCGTTCCTGTATTCCGGGTTTGACGGCTTTGACCGTGAAGTGACCCCCAAGGTGAATTACGTGACGCTCACGGAATATGACGCCAAATATCCTTCCCCCATTGTTTTTGAACAGGAGCAATTGGACAACATCTTCGGCCAGATTGTATCTGAAGCAGGGAAGACCCAGCTCCGCATCGCTGAAACGGAAAAGTATGCCCACGTTACCTTCTTCTTTAACGGAGGCGTGGAAACGCAATTCCCCGGTGAAGACCGCATCCTGGTCCCCTCCCCCCGTGAAGTGGCTACCTATGACCTCAAGCCCCAGATGAGCGCGGAGGAAGTGGCTGACAAGTTTGTGGAGGCCGTGGACAAGTATGACGTGGTGATCATGAACTTTGCCAATGGAGACATGGTGGGCCATACCGGATACGTGGAAGCCGGCGTGGCTGCCTGCGAGGCGGTGGACAGCGCCCTGGAAAAGTGTGTGAAGAAGGTTCTGGAACTGGGCGGGAAGTTGCTTATCACTGCGGACCACGGTAATGCCGAACATATGCGCAATGAGGACGGTTCCCCGAACACGGCCCACACCACCAACCTGGTGGACCTGATTTACGTGGGTGCGGACAAGGACGAGGTGAATCTTTCCAACGGCATTCTGGCGGACGTGGCTCCCACCCTGCTGAATCTGATGGGACTGAAACAGCCTGCGGAAATGTCCGGACATCCCCTGGTGACGCCGAAGAAATAACGGCGCGCAGCGTTTGATTTCATGGAATCCGTTCCCGGCCATGCATGCCGGGAACGGATTTTTTGTGTCCATACGTGTGTGGGAAGGAGTGCGGATAAGCAATCCGTTTTTGCCGGTTATGGATGGAAAAAGGGAAAGCCTCCTCTGCTGCCCGGCAAGTCAGGGGAGTGCCGCAGGCCTTTGCGGCAGCTGAAAAGAAATTGAAGGCCAGTGAAGAAATATAAAAAGCGCGGCGTTCTGCCGTGTCTACCATGCAGGAACCGCAGGGTCCGGAGACACTTTCTGAAGGGTTTCCTTCCCGCTTGGGAAAGAAGGGGATTATTGGTACAAGCCTTTTTCTCTCAGGATCGGAACTTGACCCCGGATTGCTTATCCGTTAGCTTCCGTACATGTTGTCGGTCAGGAATTATGGATTGGACCTGCTGAGAATCTTACTGTGCCTGACGGTTGTCTTTTTCCATTACAGTGGAGGGTGGAACTGTGGGGGCAGCGTGGCTGTGGACGGTTTTTTTGTCCTGAGCGGTTTTTTAGCCGTCCATTCCTCCGGAGAGACGGCGGAAGGAGGGATAGGGGATTATTACAGGAAAAAGGCATGGCGTCTGCTGCCAGTGATGATTGTGGCCTGGGCCATTGGCAATGTCGTTCTGTTTTTTGCAGGCCAGCCGGTTCCCGCGTGGCCGGGAATCAAGATGCTGATCATTGCGCCTACGCTTGCGATGACCCAGATGATGGGCAATGTATCCGTGTGGTTCATCGGCTGCATCCTGGTCTTTCTGGCGCTGTCTCCATGGCTGCGCCGTTGTTATGGGAAAAAGCTGTTTATCTGGCTGCTGGCGGCCAGCGTGCTTTTTGCTGCATTCCGGAGCGGCCAGCGTCCTTTTGCCGTGGGTGAGTCAGGGGGGCTGTATTACCAGGTGACGTTCCGTCTTTGGCAGTTTTTGCTGGGGATGTGGTGCGCGTCCTGGAACATGGAACGGTGGAAGATTTCATGGCGGTGGTTTTGGATTGGAGCGGGCGCGGCATGGCTGCTGGCATCCTCCATGATCAGGTGGAGGGGGATCGGGGCCCTGAATTATTCCTTCCCGGGATATGTGGTTTCTTCCGGAATTTTTGCCCTGTGCATTGCCTCCCTGTGGAGCGTGCGCCTGCCTTCCCTGTCCAGACCCGTGCTGAAATGGTTGGGGATCGGGGCCGGGATGACGTATGCCCTTTTCCTGTTTCATGCTCCGGTGAAGGTGGGGATGGACGGAATGCTCCGCATGTTGCGGAAGTTCCGGGGAGTGGACCTCCGGGAGGGGGAGTTTCCTGTCCTGTACTGGGGGATTGCCCTGTGTATTTCAACCGTCCTGGCTTATTTCATCTACCAGTATGTGGAAGTCCGCTGGGTGGGGAGGAAGCTGAAAAAGGAAGCGGAAGCCCGGCATAAAGCTCCGGAAAGAGCAGGGGAAAATGATACGGAAGAAATATTTAGGAAAAGATGAATAAAAGACTTGTCATGGTGTAAAATCACGTTATATTGGCCGTCCCCAAACGCGCCGAAAGGCGCAAGAAATACGTTTTCTATCGGGTTTGCCTCCGGAAAAAAGGCGCGCTTCCTGCTTACTGAAAGGGATGTTCGCCTTGAATATCGGGTCAAACCGACGAACCACAACCAAAGCAGGAAAACATGCCGACCATTAATCAGCTCGTCCGCAAGGGACGTATTACTCCGGAAGAGAAGTCCAAGTCACGTGCTCTTCATAGCTGCCCGCAACGCCGCGGTGTTTGTCTCCAGGTAATGACCCGTACGCCCAAGAAGCCGAACTCGGCTCTTCGTAAAGTGGCTAAAGTCCGTCTTACCAATGGTGAAGAAGTGATCGCCTACATTGGCGGTGAAGGTCACAACCTCCAGGAACACTCCATCGTGCTTGTGCGCGGCGGTCGTGTGAAGGACTTGCCGGGTGTTCGCTACCATATTGTCCGCGGCGCTCTTGATTGCCTCGGTGTTGACAAGCGCCGCCAGGGCCGCTCCAAGTATGGCGCCAAGCGTCCGAAGGTCTCCGCCAAGTAAACTTAACATCTTACCTATTAATATATTATGGCCCGCCGTAAACGCGTCTATAGAAAAATCGAACGTCGTGATCCCCGTTACGACAGCGCTCTTGTTGGCAAACTGATCAGCAAGGTTATGCTGGACGGCAAGCGCTCCCTTGCGGAACGCATTGTCTATGCCGCCATTGACATGGCTAATGAAGGCACGGACAGCATTGATCCCCTGGAAGTGATCACCCGCGCCATTGAAAACGCCAAGCCCCGTGTGGAAGTGAAGAGCCGCCGCGTTGGTGGCGCCACCTACCAGGTGCCGCTTGAAGTGGACCCGGCCCGTTCCGAATCCCTGGCCATGCGCTGGATCGTGAACTATGCCCGCAACCGTAAGGGCGTGCCGATGCACAAGGCTCTCGCCAACGAAATCAAGGAAGCCGCCAATAACCAGGGTTCCTCCGTTCGCAAGCGCGATGACGTTCACAAGATGGCTCAGGCCAACCGTGCCTTTGCCCACTTCCGCTGGTAATCCCTTCCGCGACCGTCAGCCGAACCATTCACTTTCGATCATTACAGATACTTTCCAGACACTATGTCCGATCACGTAAACAATCCCAATCGCAAGGCTCCTCTTGAGCGGTACCGCAACATCGGTATCTCCGCTCACATTGACGCCGGCAAAACTACTTTGTCCGAGCGTATTCTATTCTACACCGGCATGATCCACAAGATCGGTGAAACCCACGAAGGTTCCGCCACCACGGACTGGATGGAGCAGGAACGCGAACGCGGTATCACCATCACCTCCGCTGCCGTTACCACCAACTGGAAGCAGCTTCAGAATGAAGGTATCAGCAAAGTGTTCGAAGGCGAAAACTTTCAGCTGAACATTATTGACACCCCCGGGCACGTTGACTTCACCGCTGAAGTGGAACGTTCCCTCCGTGTGCTTGACGGCGCCATCGTGGTATTCTGCGGTGTAGCCGGCGTACAGCCCCAGACGGAAACCGTATGGCGCCAGGCCACCAAGTACAGCGTTCCCCGCATGTGCTTTGTGAACAAGATGGACCGTACCGGAGCCAACTTCAACAACGTTCTGGATGACATCCACAACAAGCTGGGCGCAAACGCCGCCGCCATCCTGATCCCCATCGGCTCTGAAGATCAGCTCCGCGGCCAGATCGACGTGGTGAACCAGAAGGCTGTCATCTATGCCGACAACGACCGTCTGGGTTCCACCTACACGATTGAAGACATCCCCGCTGAACTCAAGGACGAAGCCGAACTGGCCTACCATGATCTGGTGAGCCGCGTGGCTGACGTGGACGACGAATTGGCTGAAAAGGTTCTCATGGAAGAACCCTTCACCGCCAAGGAACTCAAGCAGGCTATTCGCCGCGCTACCATCGCCAACAAGTTCATCCCCGTTGCCGGTGGCTCCGCGTTCAAAAACAAGGGCGTCCAGTTCCTGCTTGACGCCGTGGTGGACTACCTCCCCTCCCCGGTGGAAACCGTTCCCGCCCACGCTGAAAGCACGCTGGATTCTGAAGAAACCTTTGAAATCACCGCTACGGACGATGCCAAGCCCATGGTGCTGGCATTCAAGCTCTGGGCTGACAAGTTCGTCGGCAAGCTGGTGTTCATCCGCGTTTACTCCGGCGTTCTCAAGAAGGGTGACACGGTGTACAATCCCCGCACCCGCAAGTCGGAACGCGTGGGCCGCATCATTCAGATCCAGGCTAACCAGCACACGGACGTTGACGCCGTGTACTCCGGTGACATCGCTGCCATCGTGGGCCTCCGCAACGTGACTACGGGCGACACCATTACCAGCCCGGACAATGACATCTGCCTGGAACCCCCCACCTTCCCGGAAACCGTTATCTCCATGGCCGTGGAACCCAAGACCAAGGCCGACCAGGAAAAAATGTCCAACGCGCTGGGCCGCCTGTCTGAAGAAGACCCGACCTTCCGCGTGAAGACGGATGAAGAAACCGGCCAGACCCTGATCTCCGGCATGGGTGAACTTCACCTGGAAATCATCATTGACCGCCTGATGCGCGAATTCAAGGTGGAAGCCGACATCGGCAAGCCCCAGATTGCCTACCGCGAAACCATCACCGCCCCCGCCCATGGCGACGGCAAGCTGGTCAAGCAGTCCGGCGGCCGCGGCCAGTACGGCCACGTGGTGATTGACGTGAAGCCGAACGAACGCGGTAAGGGCCTCACTATTGAGAACAAGATCGTGGGCGGCGCCATTCCGAAGGAATACATGAACGCCGTTTTCGCCGGTCTCAATGAAGCCATGACCACGGGCGTCATCGCCGGTTATCCGGTGGTAGACGTGCACGTTGAAGTGGTGGACGGTTCCTATCACGAAGTGGACTCCAACGAAAACGCGTTCAAGATGGCTGCCATCTTCGCCATGAAGGACGCCTTCAAGAAGGCCAAGCCGATCATGCTGGAACCCATCATGTCTGTGGAAGCCTCTACTCCGACCGACTATCAGGGCGATATCATGGGTGACCTGAACCGCCGCCGCGGCCAGATCAGTAACATGGAAAACAAGGCTAACGCCTGTATCCTGAAGGCCATGGTTCCCTTGTCCGAAATGTTCGGTTACTCCACCGCCATCCGTACCCTCTCCAGTGGCCGTGCCTCCTACTCCATGGAGCCCTCCCACTTTGAACAGGTGCCTCAGAACCTCGTTGACCAGATCGTCAGCGACAGGGCTAAATAAATAAACCTTTGAAGTATAACCAATAGACCGCACGTCCATGCAAAGTCCAAAAATCCGCATTCGACTCCGCGCATTTGACTCTCGCGCCATCGACCGCTCCTCCCTGGAGATCGTTGAAACCGCCAAGCGCACCGGAGCCAAAGTTCACGGCCCGATCCCGCTGCCGACCCGCATTGAGAAATTCTCCGTGAACCGTTCCGTTCACGTCAACAAGAAGTCGGCTGAACAGTTTGAAATCCGCACCCACAAGCGCCTGCTCGACATCGTCGACCCGACCGCCCGCACGATTGATGAGCTCAAGAAGCTCAATCTCCCGGCTGGTGTGGACATCACGATCCGCATCTAGTTTGGTACCCGGATAAGTAATTAAAAAACAGAAAGACACACTACAATGGCTCTAGGACTTATCGGAAAAAAGGTCGGTATGACCCGCCTGTTTGACCAGGAATCCGGCGCTATGGTGCCCGTGACCGTCATCGACGTCAAGGGCAACACCTTCGCCCAGATCAAAACGGAAGACAAGGATGGCTACAACGCCATTCAGGTTGCCTTTGATGCGCAGAAGGAAAGCCGCGTGGCCAAGCCTCAGGCTGGCCACTTCAAGAAGCTGGGCATCCAGCCCACCAAGCTCCTCAAGGAATTCCGCGTGGAAGCTTCCGAACTGCCTGCTGAAGGCGCTGAAGATCCCGGCGTGGACCTCTTTTCCGCCGGCCAGTGGGTTGACGTGATCGGCACTTCCAAGGGCAAGGGGTTCCAGGGCGCGATGCGCCGCCACAACTTCCACGGCTCTCCTGCCGCCCACGGTTCCATGATGCACCGCCGTACAGGTGGTGTGGGTGGCTGCTCCACCCCCGGCCGCGTCTGGAAGAACCAGAAAATGCCCGGACAGATGGGCAATGCCAAGCGCACGGTACAGAACCTGAAGGTTGTGGCCATTCGCCCGGAAGACAACGTCATTCTTATCTCCGGCGCCGTTCCCGGTGCACGCGGTTCCTACCTCGTAATCCGCCCGGCCAAGAAGAAGTAGGCTTTAGTTAACCTCACATTGATTATAGGAAAACCTATCTATGTCCGCAAATACCTTTACATTAGAAGCCGCAGCTGCCGCCAACATCCAGCTTGTAGGCAGTGACAAGGGCTCCCAGGCCGTGCATGATCTCATCGTGGCCTACCAGGCAAACCGCCGTACCGGTTCCGCCAACTCCAAGACCCGCGCTGAAGTCAGCGGCAACAACAAGAAGATCTTCCGCCAGAAGGGCACCGGTAACGCCCGTCACGGTGACAAGCGCGCTCCCATCTTTGTGGGCGGCGGCGTGGTCTTCGGCCCCCGCCCCTGCGACTACACCAAGAAGGTGAACAAGAACACCCGCCGCCTGGCCCTGCGCCGCGTTCTGGGTGACCTGATCGCCGGTTCCAAGGTCAGCACCGTTTCCGAATTCTCCGTGGCTGACGGCAAGACCAAGTCCTTCATCAAGGCCGTCAAGGAACTGACGGATGCCAAAAAGGTGCTCATCGTGGCCGCCTCCTTTGACGAATCCACCTATCTTGCCGGTCGCAACGTTCAGGAAGTCCTCCTGATGACTGCCGCAGAAGTGAACATTGAACAGCTCATGAACGCTGGTGCAGTGATCCTCGTTGACAACGCTTTAGAAACCCTCGCCAGCCGTACTGCTTAAGAAGCCATGAAAGACATTTACCAAGTCATCAAGAAGGTGCGCATCAGCGAAAAGGCCACCATGCTCCAGGAAACCACTGGCGAGCTGGTCCTTGAAGTTGACCGTGACGCCAACAAAATCGAAATCAAAAAGGCTGTCGAAGTTGCTTTCGGCAAGAAGGTCGCTTCCGTGCGCACCGCCAACTATGACGGCAAGCTCAAGCGTCAGCGCCGCGCTGATGCAGGTCGCACCGCTCATTGGAAAAAAGCTTACATCAAGCTTGCCAACGGTGAAACCCTTGACCTCGTTTAACGCCCCTATTAGGAAGGAAAGCTATCATGTCCCTCAAGTCATTCAAGCCAGTTACTCCCTCTAACCGCTACAAGGTGTGGCCGTCCTTTGACGAAATCACTACCTCCACTCCGGAAAAGAGTCTCTGCAGACCCCTCAAGAAATCCGGCGGCCGCAACAACAACGGCCGCATCACCACCCGCCACATCGGCGGTGGCCACAAGCGCAAGTACCGCCTGGTGGACTTCAAGCGCAACAAGTTTGACGTGCCCGCCACCGTGCTTACCATCGAATACGATCCCAACCGCACCTGCCGCATCGCCCTGATTGAATACAAGGACGGTGAAAAGTCCTACATCCTGGCTCCCACGGGTCTCCAGGTGGGCATGAAGGTGGAAAGCGGCCAGAAGGTTGCTCCCAAGGTCGGCAATGCCATGCCTTTGAAGAACGTTCCCCTGGGTACCTCCGTTCACAACATTGAAATCCGTCCGGGTTCCGGCGGCAAGGTTGCCCGTGCAGCCGGTCAGCAGGCCATCGTTTCCAACCGTGAAGCTGGCTACGCCCTGATCAAGATGCCCTCCGGTGAAATCCGCCGCTTCAATGAGGATTGCTACTGCACCATCGGTCAGGTCGGCAATACCCAGCACATGAATGAAATGTCCGGCAAGGCCGGCCGTACCCGCTGGATGGGCGTTCGTCCCACCGTGCGCGGTATGACGATGAACCCCGTCGACCACCCGAACGGTGGTGGTGAAGGTAAGTCCAAGTCCGGTGGCGGCCGCCAGCACCTCAAGTCTCCGTGGGGCCACGTCAAGGGCCAGAAGACCCGTCGTCTCCGCAAGCCCAGCGACTCCGTCATCGTACAGCGCCGCAATGCCAAGTAACCAACACACAATAACTTTAACTAGGATCATATAACATGGGACGTTCTCTCAAAAAAGGCCCTTTTGTCAGTCAGAAGCTTCTCGCCAAGATCGACGCTCAGCTTGAATCCGGTGACCGCAAGCCGATCAAGACCTGGAGCCGCGCATCCATGATTACGCCTGACTTCGTCGGTCTGACCTTCCTGGTGCACGCCGGCAAGAACTTTGCCACCGTGTACGTCACGGAAAACATGGTAGGCCACAAGCTTGGTGAATTTGCCCCGACTCGTGTCTTCAAACAGCACGGCGGTATCGGTAAGAAGTAATCAGTAAGTTAACAATCAACATGTCGAACTCTTCTTCCATCCTTGCGTACTCCCTCACCACCCTTGTGGGGCTGGGCGGAATGCTGCAGGGAGCGGAAGAGGATACGGCGGCACTGACGCGCAGAATCGAGCGTCTCGAAAAGCAGAATGCGGCCCTCAAGGCATCCTATGTCCAGGCCCGTAGCGACGCCGACAAGGCGGGCGCCCAACTGGTGGACATCCGTTCCCGGCTGGAAGCTTTGGGAGGCGCAGCGCTAGGTAATAGTGAGGAACGCCTGATTCAGGCGGTGGCAGACATCGAAGTTCTCAATGACCGCATCCAGCGGCTGGAACAGGCGTCCGTCAAGCTCTCCGGAGCCATCCTCGCCTACATGAAACAAGCCATATCCGAGGATGCAAACTCCAGGACCGCAGTGGAAAGCTCCCTGCGCCTGCTGGATTCCGTTCTGGGATACAGGCAACAGCCCGTGCGAGATGGCGCGGGAACCCTGGCGGAAGCCAAGGTGCTCAGCATTGACTCCGAATCCGGAGTGGTAGTGCTGAACGCCGGCAAGACGGCGGGGATGCAAATCGGGATGCCGGTACAGGTGACCCGGGGAGCGCAAACCATCGGAGAAGCCGTAGTCACGGACGTCCGCAAGGAAGTGTGTGGCGCGCTTGTTCAGAAACTTGCGGCGCCCGCCGAGCCGGTGCGCGTCGGAGATTCTGCCTCAGTAAAAACCAACGACTAAATCATCTTCATCAATAACCTGCACTACGAGGAAAAACCCATGGAAGTGAAAGCTGTTTACAAATACGCCCGCATCTCTGCCAAGAAGATGCGCGATATTGCTCAAGAAATCCAAGGCTTGTCCGTCTCCCAGGCGACCGACATCCTGTCCTACACCCCCAAGAAGGGTGCCTACCTGCTGAATAAGACGCTCAAGTCCGCTTTGGCCAATGCCGAAAACAACGCGGAACTGTCCGTTGACACACTGGTGGTCAAGTCCGTCATGGTCGATGAAGGCCCCACCATGCGCCGCACGATGCCCCGCGCCCGTGGATCCGCCAACATGATCCGCAAGCGCACATCCCATATCACCGTTGTACTGGCCGATCAAGAAGGCTAAGTCATTCCAATCTAACACACATATAGCTGAACTAATATCATGGGTCAGAAAGTAAATCCAATCGGGTTCCGCCTCGCCGTCAATAAGGACTGGCGCTCCAAGTGGTACGCCACGGGCCAGGATTACGCCACCAAGCTGCATGAAGACTTGGTGATGCGCAAGTACATCAAGGAACAGTTGATGTCCGCCGCCGTCTCCAGCATCGTGATTGAACGCGCCTGGAACAGCGTCCGCATCACCGTCCACACCGCCCGTCCGGGTCTTGTCATCGGCCGCAAGGGGGAAGAAATTGAAAAGATCCGCCAGTACCTCCAGGGCCTGTGCGGGGCTTCCACCCAGGTCAACATTGACATCGTGGAAATCCGCTCCCCTGAAACGGACGCCCAGCTCATCGCTGAAAACGTGGCCGTCCAGCTGGAACGCCGCGTTTCCTTCCGCCGCGCCATGAAGCGCGCCGTGCAGGTAGCCATGGAACGCGGCGCCGACGGCATCCGCATCCGCTGCGCCGGCCGTCTCGGCGGCGCCGACATCGCCCGTGCCGAATGGTACCGCGAAGGCAAAGTGCCGTTGCAGACGCTCCGCACCCCGATCGACTACGGCTTTGCCGAAGCCCGCACCCTTTACGGCATCATTGGCGTGAAATGCTGGGTCAACAAGCGCGATGAAGTCGTCTCCCAGCAGAACTCCCGCCCGTCCGGCCCCCGCGGTCCCCGTCGTCCGCGTGCCTAAGCAAGCCGCCATCACATTGTTCATCACACTTAACACAAGGAGGAATAAGATATGCCTTTAATGCCCAAAAGAGTGAAGCACCGCAAGATGCACCGCGGCAGCCGTTCCGGCAATGCCACCAGCGGTACCTATGTTGCCTTTGGTGACTTCGGCCTTCAGGTGCTCGACCGCGGTTGGATCACCAACAACCAGATTGAAGCCTGCCGTATTGCCATCAACCGTTACCTGAAACGTAAAGGTAAGGTGTTCATCCGCATTTTCCCGCAGAAGTCCTTTACGTCCCGTCCCCCGGATACCCGTATGGGTAAGGGTAAGGGCGCCGTGGAAGGCTGGGTGGCCGTTGTCCGCCCGGGCAACATTCTGTTTGAAGTAGGCGGCGTGACCGAATCCCAAGCCCGCGAAGCCCTTCGTCTGGCTTCCAACAAGCTGGGTGTGCCCACCCGCTTCGTCTATCGTCAAGGCGTTCAACACTAAAGCTACTCATCACCATGTCCGACAAGAACTCTCCCAAAGAACTTCGTGCTATGTCCGCCAAGGAGCTTTCCGCTCTGGTGCGCAGCCTTCGTGAAGAACTCTTCAATCTCCGTCTCCAGCAGACCACCGGCCAGCTGGAAAACAACCAGAGAATCCGCACTGTCCGCAAGGACCTTGCCCGTGCCCTTACCATCAAGGGTGAAACCGGGGAAGCGTAAGCTGAGGATTTACGGTAACAACAGAACATTCTAACCTTTTAGAATCCAATGTCCGAACAAACCGAAACAACCAAGAAGCCCGGCCTTCGCAAGACGCGCATCGGCGTGGTGACCTCCACCAAGATGGACAAGACCATCGTTGTGGAATACGTTGCCCGCGTCCCGCACCCCAAGTTCAAGAAGATCGTCAAGAAGAGCAAGAAGTTCTACGCTCACGACGAAGACTCCAAGGCCAAGGTAGGCGATAAGGTACGTATCGTTGAAACCCGCCCGCTTTCCAAGCTCAAGTGCTGGGAACTGGTGGAAGTGCTGACCCATTAATCAGGAATCAACCATTAAATAAAGGAGATTTGATACCATGATCCAGATGGAATCCCTAGTCCAGGTGGCCGACAATACCGGCGCCCGCTCCGCCAAGATGATTGGCGTCATCGGCAAGCGCACCCGTCAGGCCCACATTGGCGACATTATTACCTGCCACATCCGCGAATCCATTCCGACCGCTTCCGTGAAGAAGGGTACCGTAGTGAAGGCCGTGGTGGTGCGCACCGCCGCCCCGATCCGCCGTGATGACGGCTCCGTGCTGCGCTTTGACGGCAATGCCGTCGTCATCATCGACAAGGACAACAACCCGCGCGGCACCCGTATCTTCGGGCCGGTCGCCCGTGAACTCCGTGAAAAGAAGTTCATGAAGATTGTTTCCCTTGCTCCGGAAGTGCTCTAACTGAGACACCTCAGGATTTTGGAACGCCGTCCTCTGAAAAAGGGGGCGGCGTTTTTGTTTTTCTCTTGGACAGGGGTTGGAGAAAAGCCGGGCTCGTGACGGGAGCCTGACGGGTACTCATGCCGGGGGGGCGACGGCAGGCTGTGTTTGTGGTGCAGGCAGGAGCGAATGAAGACGTATCACGAAAAGGCAGTTGATGCCTCTGGCTGCTACATAGGACAGGGAGGTGAAAGAAGTGTTCCGGGAGAGGAACCGTCAAATTGGCTCCCAGGGAGCCTGTTACGGCACTGAGAGAGCCAGGGCGGCTTAGCCTATTGCTTCTGTAGTGGATAGGGCTTAAACGGCCCCTGAAGACCGTAGGTGGCGGGAGGCAGCCTTAGCGCCTGCTCTGGTCGGAGCGGGTATTCTCCAGCTGCTGGGAGGAGCCGCAGGCTGGGCACCGGAACCAGCGGAAGAGGAATACGTGGAGAGCCGTGGCAAATACATAGCCGAAGAGGGGGAGGCAATGCGCCGCCTTGTTGCGGGTGTATTTTTTGAAGGAGAAGATGTGCGCCCGGCATACGCTGCATTTCCGGGGAAGAGCCAGGGAGAGGAACAGGATGAGCGCCAGGAACAGGGGGCCGAAGCAGAGGCTGATGATCTGCCAGCCCCGTTCCCCGTTGAGGAGGACCAGCGTTGTTACCGCAATGGAGAAGAGGATGGAGACGAAGAGCAGAAGGACGGAGACCGCTCCCAGCCATGTCCGGAAGGGGGTCATGTGCCTGACGCCCTTTTTGCGCAGGTAGGTTTTCGGTTCCTGCGGGGCATGGGAGGGTTTGGCGGGTTGGTAGCTTTGTTCTTCCTGAAGCCGTGCCTTGTTGGAGAAGTGTCTTGCGGGACTGTCGGATTGAGGCCGGGGCCGTTTTCCCCGGACAGGGGGAAGGTTTCCGCGGAGTGCCGCCGGAGGGGCGGCTTCTGCAACAGGAGTGGCAAGAGGGAGAGGTGCCTGTATGCCGGGAAGGTTTTCCGGTTCCGGCGCCGTGGGGGATGAAAGCGCCTGAGCCACCCATTCCCTGAAGACAGGGGCAGGGGGAATGGCCGTGTTCAGTTTCAGCATCCGTTTTGCCTGATGAAGTTCAGGCAAAACGGTGGAGGGATCAACGGAAGCGAATTGTTCAAGAGTACCTATGCCGACTGCTTCCAGCAATTCAATGAATTGCTCACGACCGGCAAAGTACTGTTGAAGGTCATTCATCCCCGGAAGAATAGATGATTAGGAGAGGGAATCAAGCATGCCTTTCAACTGGGCCTGTTTTGCTTCCCAATCCGCCAGACGGGCTTTTTCCTGGTCCACGACTTCCGCCGGAGCCCTTTCCACAAAGCCCGCATTGCCCAGCTTGGCGGAGGATTTGGCGATTTCCCTGGCAATTTTATCCAGTTCCCTGCCTAGGCGTTCCTTTTCCGCCTCCACGTCAATGAGACCGTCCAGGGGCAGGAAGAGTTCTCCCAGCGGCGTCAGGGCCGCGGGCGTTCCCTTGGGCGCCGCGTAGTCCGCGTCCCGGGTGACGGATTTGGCATTCGCCAGGATGGACAGCCGGGAAAGGAGATCCTGGGGAACGTCGTGGGCGGTTTTCAGGATGAAGCTGACGTTTTTGTTGTTGGAGAGGTCGTATTCCGCTTTTAGGTTGCGCGCCTTGTTGGCTGTCTCATAGAGGGCTGCCGCCTGGGTGTTTGCCAGCGTGATGCGGTTTTCATCCAGCCCGGCCAGCAGGCCGTCCGCGGAGGGAAGGGGGGTACGCATGAGCGGGAGGCCGCCGTTGGCGTCCGCAAAGCGCAGGGATGCCCAGAGTTCTTCCGTGATGTGCGGCATGACCGGATGGAGCAGGGCCAGGTAGTGCCTGAGCACCGTGTCCATGGTGGTGAGCGTGGCCGCCCGCGCCGCGGGGTCCGCGCCTTCCCTCAGGTCGCCCTTGATGGCTTCCAGGAAGCGGTCGCAGTATTCGTTCCAGAAGAACTGGTACAGGGTCTGGATGAGGGCGTTGAATTCATAGTCCGCCAGGGCTTTTTCCACATCCGCATGAAGCTGTTTGAGCCTGGAGATGATGGCGATGTGGACGGAGGAGTAGTGCGGTGCGGTGCCTTCCTCCACGGAGCCCTGCATCATGCGGAAGCGCGCGGCGTTGTAAAGCTTGTTGGCGAAGTTCCGGCCTTCGCCGATCTGGCTTTCGTCAAAGCGGACGTCCGTGCCCGTGGGGGCGATGCGCATGAGGCCGAAGCGGAGGCCGTCCGCGCCGTAGTTGGCAATGAGGTCCAGCGGGTCCGGGGAGTTGCCCAGGGATTTGCTCATTTTACGCCCTATCTTGTCGCGGATGATGGACGTGAAGAAGACGTTGCCGAATGGCTTGTCATGCTGGAAGCGGTAACCGGCCATGATCATGCGGGCCACCCAGAAGAAGATGATGTCCGGTCCCGTGACGAGGTCCGAAGTGGGGTAGAATTTGGCGCGGGTTTCATCATCCATGGTGGCGAAGGGCCACAGCCAGGAGGAGAACCACGTGTCCATCACGTCGCTGTCCTGAATCCAGTTTTCCGGATCCGCGGGAGGGGTGGTTCCCACATAGAGGGAGCCCTGTTCCAGCGCGGAGGCGTCCAGGGCCGGAGCGTTCCTGAGTTCTTCCGCCTTGTCCTTCCGGTACCAGACGGGAATGCGGTGGCCCCACCAGAGCTGGCGGGAGATGCACCAGTCCTGGATGTTTTCCAGCCAGTGGGCATAGGTTTTCGCCCAGCGGGCGGGGCGGAAGGTGATGTCTCCGTCTGCCACGGCATCCGCCGCTTCCTTCACGCAGGGGTACTTGAGGAACCACTGCATGGAAAGGCGCGGCTCAATGGGGACGTTGGCGCGTTCGGAGAAACCCACTTTGTTGTCATAGTCTTCAATCTTGACCATGAGGCCGGCGGCTTCCAGCATTTCCACGGATTTAAGGCGCGCGTCAAAACGGTCCATGCCGTGCAGTTCCGGTACTTCCGGGCAGTTGACATGGCCGTCGGGGGTAAGGATGTCAATGATTTCCAGATTGAATTTCTGGCCTATTTCAAAGTCGGCCTTGTCATGGGCCGGGGTGATTTTCAGGGCGCCGGTGCCGAATTCGATTTCCACGTATTCATCCCCGATGATGGGAATGGGAGCGGCGTTCAGCGGGCGCATGACTTTTTTGCCGATGAGGTGGGCGTACCGCGGATCATTGGGGTTCACGGCCACGGCGACGTCCGCCATGATGGTTTCCGGGCGGGTGGTGGCCACATGAAGGGCTCCGGAGCCGTCTTCCAGCTTGTACAGGACGGTGTAGAGCTTGCTTTTCTGTTCCGTCATGATGACTTCCTCATCAGAGAGCGCGGTGAGGGAAACCGGGCACCAGTTGACCATGCGGCGCCCGCGGTAGATGAGGCCTTCCCTGAAGAGGTCAATGAAGACCTGCCCGACCGCCCTGGTGTATTCCTCATCCATCGTAAAGCGTTCGCGGTCCCAGTCACAGGAGCAGCCCAGCTTGTGGAGCTGGTTGATGATGATGCCGCCGTGCTTGTCCTTCCATTCCCAGACTTTTTCCAGAAAGGCTTCACGCCCCAGGTCATGGCGGCTTTTGCCCGTCGTCTGCTTGAGGTCCTTTTCCACCCGCACCTGCGTGGCGATGCCCGCGTGGTCCGTGCCGGGCAGCCACAGGGCTTCATATCCCTTCTGGCGCGCGCGGCGCACCAAGATGTCCTGGATGGTGTTGTTCAGCACATGGCCCAGATGGAGCACTCCCGTGACGTTGGGGGGAGGGATGACGATGGAGTAGGCAGGCTTTTCAGAGGACGGGTCAGCCTTGAAACAACCTTCTTCAATCCAGCGGGATTGCCATTTTTCTTCCACCAGAGACGGGTCATATGCTTTGGGCAGATCAGACATGCGCAAAAGGGTACCATAAAGTTTTTTTCTTTCAATCCCTACCTGTCCGGCAACCGGGGGAAAACGGTGTAAAACGGGCCTTTTCCGTTCCGGAGGGGCCGCATGAAAAAGCCGCCGGCTCCCTGGCGGGAACCGGCGGCCGGAGTAGAAGCTGCGTACCTGGTTTATTTAACCGTCACGGTCGTCTGGGCCGGCTTGAGGCCGTTGGAGATAACCTGGAGCGTCGCTTTGCCGGATTCACCCTTGCGGGAGCGCAGAACAACCTGGGCCAAGCCGTTGAATGCCTTGATCTTCATGATGTTCTTGTTTTCCGGATTGGCCATGGTGGTGAAGTCCGTGGGGTCTCCGTTGCAGATGCCGACGATGTCCGCCGGACCGCTTACCTTGAAGGTGAGCTGGTTTTTGCTGCGGGGAACCATGCGGCCCTGCGCGTCGCGGACGGCCACGGTGACGTAGGAGAGGTCATAGCCGTCTCCCTTGATTTCACTGCGGTCCGGCTTGAGGGTGAGCGCCGCCGGTTTTCCGGTGGTGGTTACCGTATCCGTGGCCCAGGGCTTGCCGTCCTTTTTGACGACCACCTTGAGGGTGCCGGGCGTGTATTTCACGTCTTCCCACACCAGGCGGTAGCGGTCCTTGTCACCGGTGCCCTTTTTGCGGACGCCCTGAGATTTCCCGTTCAGGAAGAGTTCCGCTTCATCTCCGCTGGTGTAGACGTGCACGGGCGTTATTTCTCCCTTGCGTTCCGGCCAGTTCCAGTGCGGCAGGATGTGGGCCATTTTGACATCCGGCCTCCAGTGGGCCTGGTAGATGTAGAAGCGGTCCTTCTTGAAGCCGCACAGGTCCACGATGCCGAAGTAGGAACTGCGGGAGGGAGCGCGGTTGCCCAGCTTCTTGAGTTCCGCCATCAGCTTGTCGCGTTCCGGACCTTCCGGCACGTTCAAGGCGTTGGTAGCGTCCAGGTTGTACGGGGTGGGTTCGCCCAGGTAGTCGAAGCCCGTCCATACGTATTCGCCCGCGCTGTTGGGGTTGTCGTCCTGAGCGGCGAATTCCACGTCCGGGCGGTTGGCCCAGCCGGGAGCGTACAGGTCATAGGAGCTGACCTGGTAGAGGAAGAAGCCCTTGCTCTTGTTCCAGTCCACGGGGAAGAAGTATTCTCCGCGCGTGCTGACGCAGGAGGCGGTTTCACTGGCGTAGAAGGGCTGGTCCGGGCGGTCCTTGGAGAAGGCCTTGTACGCCCAGGGCTTGTAGTTGTAGCCGTAGACGTCCAGAGTATCTCCAAAGCCGTTCCGGGCGGCGTTGGCGTCATTGCAGCCCGCCGTTACCTTCCGGGTGGGGTCTTCCCGGTGGAAGAGGTCCGTGAGGTTCTGGGAGACGCTGTGCAGGTTTTTGTTGCCCTGTTCCGGCACTTCGTTGCCCGTGCTCCAGGCGATGACGCTGGGGTGGTTGCGGTCCCGGTGGCAGAAATTGACCAGGTCGCGTTCATGCCATTCGTCAAAGTAGTTGTGGTAGTCCTGCCCCTTTTTGGCGCTGTGCCACATGTCAAAGAGTTCGTCAATGACCAGAATGCCCATCTTGTCGCACAGGTCCAGCATTTCCGGCGCGGGTGGGTTGTGGGAGGTACGGATGGAGTTGACGCCGAATTCCTTCAGGATTTCAATCTGCCGTTCATAGCCGCGCGTATGGGCGGCTCCGCCCAGCGGTCCCAGGTCATGGTGCTGGCAGACGCCCTTGAGCTGAACGCGTTCTCCGTTGAGGTAGAATCCCGTGGGCTTCCATTCAATGGTGCGTACGCCGAAGTTGGTGAGTTTCTGGTCAATGACCGTGTCACCCAGCTTGACGATGGTCTTCATCTGGTACAGATGGGGGGCCTGGAGCGTCCACAGGGTGGGGTTTTTGAGGGACAGCGTGCTGGTGACCTTGCCTTTTTCCCCGGCGGGGATGGCTTCCCCCTTGGTGGTGGTTGTAGCCACAACTTTGTCTCCGTCCAGGATTTCTTCCGTAACGGTGGGGATGACGGGCTTGTCCGTGGTGTTTTTCACCGTGGTGTCCACCTCCACCTTGGCGGCGGATTTGGTGACTTCCGGAGTTTTGACGAAGACACCCCAGTGCTCAATGTGCACGGGGTTGGATTCCGTGAGCCATACGTGGCGGTGGATACCGCCGCCCGGGTACCAGCGGGAGGAGTTGGGGGGATTGTCCACCCTGACGGCGATGGTGTTTTTCTGGCCGAATTTCAGGAAGGGCGTGATGTCCACGCGGAAGGAGCCGTAACCGTATTTCCATTCTCCGGCTAGGTCTCCGTTCACATAGATTTTCGGGCGGGACATGATGCCGTCAAAGTCCAGGTAGAACTGGTTGCCCTTGGCGTCCGCAGGAACTTCCAGCGTTTTGCGGTACCAGCCGATGCCGTCCCAGGGGAGCTTGCCCGTTTCATTGGGCAGGTCCATGCGGTACGGTCCTTCCACACCCCAGTCATGCGGCAGGTTCAGGGAGCGCCAGTTTTTGTCGTTGAAGCCCGGGCTGGAGGGATGATCCGTCTTGCTGGCCCCGGCGGCGGCCTGTGGACGGATGATTTCCCCCTTGTCATTTTTAAAGGTGATTTCACGGATGCTGGCCCAGTTGCCCTGGTTGTTGCCCGTGCAGGTGATGCGGAAGTAGCGGGGTTTGCCGCTCTTGTTTTCCACCGTGTCTTCCTTGGAGTTGTTTTGTCCGGAAGTTTTGTCTTCAATGGTTGTCCAGCGCTTTCCGTCACCGGAGCCTTCCAGCTTGAAAAGGTGGTTGTTCTGTTTTTCCCACAGGATATTGATGGTTTTCACATCCACGGGGCGTCCCATGTCCACGGTGATTTTTTCTCCGCTCTTGCCGCCGTCGGCACACCAGCGGGTGGAGTTGTCCCCGTCCACGGCATTGTCCGCCGGATTGCCGGATTCTTCACTGGTGGCAGTGGCGAATCCCATGGCCTTCCCCGGTTCCGGCTGGGTGCTGCCGTCCGGCATTTTTCCGAAACGGGCGAATTTCCAGTTCCAGTCCAGGCTCTCCGTTTTGGTAGCGTCCAGGGGCGCCGCCATGAGGCTGGCGATGCTGAACGCAGTAATGCAGAGGGTCGTGCGTGTAATGTTGGTGAACATATCTGTGATATTACGACTGGAAATCCGCAATCTTGCAAGATTTTTATTCCGCAGGACACGGTTTATGCGCAGGTTCTGTCGTCCGGCCTTCACGTGTCCGGCGTGATGACATGGGGACGTCGATCCGGTATGAATGGACCCGTCTTCCGGAAAGTGCATTGGCATGGAAGGTCCCCCTGGAAGTGAGAGTGGCGCGGAAGGTTCGGTTGATGGACAAGGAACCGAGGGGGGATGAAAAGAAAATGCCGGACCGGCCTGGTTGAATGGCCGGTCCGGCAATGGGGAAAGCGGGAAAAGGGGAGGGATCAGATGTACACCTTGACGATGGCTTTTTTACGGAGGCGTTCCACCCATTTTTTATAGCGTTCATTGCTGCGCTTGTTGCGCGCCATCATGTCAATCTGCTCCTTGATGGCGGAGAGCGGGGGAGCCGGGGCCAGTTCCTTCTTTTCCACCAGCACGATGGTGAAGCCGGTGGAGTCTATCAGCGGCCCGATGATTTCCCCGGGCCGGGCTCCAAAGATGATGGCGGCGGATTCCGGGGAGAGCGTGGAGCGCTCCGTAACGGGCCAGTCGCCGCCTTTTTCCGCGTACAGGTCCTTGGAGTAGCGCTTGGCCATGTCTTCAAAGGAGGCGTTTTTGGATTTGATTTCCTTGGCGATGAGTTCTGCCAGGTTAAGCTGGACTTCCGGTGTGGAGGCAGAGTCGTCCCCCAGCATGGGAATGAAGATTTTCTTGAATTTGATCCTGTCTTTGGTGAGGTCCCGGTACTGTTCCTTGGTGGCCTCGTATTCGTGCCTTATTTCTTCCGGGGTGGGCGGTATTTCCTGGTCGTACTTGGAAGCGCGCATGATCTGGACCTGGAGCTGCTTTTTTGTCATTTCCCGGAAGGCGCGGATGGTCATGCCGGACAGGCTCAGGTTTTTCAGGAAGGCGGAGCGGTCTCCGTTGAAGGTGGTGAGGATGGTGCGGTTGACTTCCTGGTCAATCAGGGAGTCGCGGATGACGCCGCCCATGCCTTCGAATTCGTTGCGGAGCAGTTCGCGCTCCACCAGGTCTTCAATGATGTTTTTCTTCGCCAGGGCAAGCTGCTTGTAGAATTCGGGCCCCTGCTTGGGATACTGGGCCGCAAGCTGGGCGCCGATGGGCATGAGGCGCACGCTGACCTCGTTGGCCGTGATGGGGCGTCCGTTGACGGTGGCCGCTATCCGGTTGACGATGCGCTGGGGCTGGATGCGGGAGGCCGGGGCCTCATTGGGGGAAATGCGCTTGGATTCGTCCGGGCGCACCGTTTCCCTTCCATCATCCCCGCGAAGCTGGACGGACCGGGGCAGGGAGGATTGTGAGCCCACGATGCTTTGTCCCTGGGCAGATAAGGCCATGGTACAGATGAGAAGCGCCTGGAAGTGGGTCCTGATATTCATGAAGGGGTAAGGAAAAGCTTTAATGTCTCAGGATGATAGGGGACCGCCCTGTAAAGACAATCTATTTTTGGGTATGTATGGCTGGAATCCCTTATGGAAGGGAGGACATTCCCCGTGCTTTTGCTGACTGTGGATATGCTTGGTAAACGCCGTTTTTGCCTATACAGTGTGCGGCGATGCACCAATGCCGTTTATTGCAGGGAGTGGTCCGCTGCTCCCGTCCGGCCAACATTCCCACGCTGTTTACCAATGCGGCGGCGGCCTGGGCCGCTGTCCGGGGAGCGGAGCTGCCGCCTGCCGGCCTGTATGCCGGCGTGGTGCTGATGGGGCTGTGCTTTTATTTGTACGGCATGTGGGAGAATGACCGTGTGGACGCCCGGTGGGACGCTTCCCGTTATCCGGACCGCCCGGTGCCGTGCGGAGCCGTGAGCGTGTCCGTGCTGAGATTGCTGGCCCTGGCTGCCGGGTTGTCCGGCTTGGTGCTGAATATGGTGCTGGGCGGAGAGTTTGCGCTGGGCGCTCTTCTGCTGATTGTGATTTCCCTGTACAATATGTTCCACAAGCTGTGGAGTGGGTCCGTTTTTCTGATGGGGCTGTGCCGCGGCCTGTGGGTTCTGGCCGCCGGTCTGGTGTTTGCCCATGCGGCGGGGGAATCTTTCCTGCCTCCGGCACTGGCCTGGTATGCTTTTGGCCTGTTTGCGTTTACGTGCGTGATTTCCCTGGTGGCCCGGCGTGAGGCGGGAAGGCCACGCGTTCAGGCGGTGGTTGGCCTGCTGCTTTCCGGCATGTGCCTGTTTGATGCAGTATGGGTGCTGTGCTTCGGTTCCTGGCTGTGGATTGGTGCCGTTATGCTGTGGGGCGGAACGCGGCTGCTGCAGAGGTTTGGGTGCCGCGCTACATAGGTTTGGATTGAATTTTCACGGGGAGTATGCATGATTTAACGCGAGAAAGAGGGTTATGAATGAATTGATCATCAAGATAGGGCCGTTGTTCTGGGTTTTGAGCGTGCTGGCTGTGTATGCGCTGGCGGTCGTGGCGGAGCGGATTTTATATTTCCACAGGATTCAGATTAATACCGGGGATTTTTTGAGAGGCATTTCCAAGCTGGTGAACGCCGGCAGTGTGGATGAAGCACGGCATGAGGCTTCCATTCTTCCGGGGCCCGCGCCCCGGGTGGTTTCTTCCGTGCTGGCGCATTCCAGCCTCCCGCGCGAAGAGCTGCGTGCCGTGGCGGAGGATTCCGTGCAGATGGAGGTGTTCCAGATTGAGAAGAATATCCGGGGCCTGCTGGTGGTGGCTACCGTCAGCCCGCTGATTGGCGTGCTGGGGACCATTCAGGGGCTGGTGGGCTTTTATTCCCAGCCGGGCCTGCTGGATGGGAAGGCTCCCACCCTCGCCATGTCTGATGCCGTTTACCAGGCCCTGCTGAGTTCCGCGCTGGGGTTGAGCATTGCGATTCCGGCCTACCTGTTTTATTCCTACCTGGCTTCCCGCTCACGCCAGATCGTGCATTCCCTGGAACGGGCCGGCACGGAGGCCGTCTGCCTGGTGTGCGATGCCCGCCAGAGGCGCGAGGAGGGTGAGAGCATGGCGGGGCGCGGAGTGTAAAGTAACCCAGGAAGGAGGAAGCGCGTGCAGATCAGAACCCGTTCAACGTTGCCTACCGGGGCGTTTTTCATGCAGGTGGTCGTCCTGCTGGATCTGGTTGTCCTGGTCTGTGTGCTGACGATCATGACTTCCCGCGTGGGGATGGCTTACGGGTATGAGGTGAAGGCCCCGTCCTCCCGGTTCCTGATGAACATTGTGGGGGATGTGGAGTTTATTTCCGTCACGGCCGGGGACCAGCCCGCTTTTTACATCGGAAACCGGTTGATTGAGGGTGGGTTGTCCGGCGTTTCCGCGGAGCTGGACCGGATTTCACGGGAGCATGAGGGGAACGGAGGCGGACGCATGAGCATTGCCCTGCGGCTGGATTCCGCCGTTTCCCGCGCCCTGGAACAGCAGCTCGTGGACATGGTGCTTGCCAAGGGGATGACGTGCTATATAGCCGCGGAACCTGCGGATTGATCTTTTTCCATTCTGCCGCATGAAGCTGAACAAAAAGAGCCGGGCCAAGATTTTCGACCTCCATCTGGGGCTGACGTTCGACTGGCGGGATACCGGCATCCTGCGCTGGCGCATTCTGCTGTGGATGTTCGTGTTCGGCGTCTGCCTGTTCATCGCCGCCCTATTTGTCCATGTGGATGTTCCGGGAGCACGCAAGACGGGGGAACAGCCGGGCGCGGTGGTGCTTCTGCCCGCGGATAATCCGCGCCTGCACCAGTATGTGCTGCGCAATACGCCCCTGCCTGTGAGGGGGCCTGTCTGGGCTGATCCGGTGACGGCGGGGCCGATCGGGGAAACGGGCATCACGCTGCCGTCCCTGCGTTCAGCGGATACGCCGCTGGCTCCTCTCCCCCCGGTGACCGTGCCCACCGTGGCGGACCAAGTCTGGCGTATGTGGCAGCATCCGGATTTCCATATCCGCGCCATGATGAATCCCTCCCTGGATGTTTCCGGCACGTGCATTCCGTACCTGTCTTTCTGTTCCCCGGGACTGGACGGACAGATTGTTACCGCCGGTTCCCTGTCCGGTTTTTCCAGAAGCGAAGACCACACAGGGCTGAGAAGCGAGTTTTTTGTGGTGGTGGACGTCTGGGGCGTGCCCTCCCAGGTGCTGCTGATGAATTCTTCCGGGAGCGCCGGAGCGGATGAGTCCGCCATGCGGTTTGCCCGATCCCTGCGCTGGACCCCGTCCCGGGAGCCCCGGAGCGGCACCATGTCCATTGAATGGAAGGAGGAAGAGACGTGACCATGTTCCTCCCGGAGTTTTTGCTGCGCCTGTTCCTGGTGGCTGCCGGCGGTTTTTGCGCCGTGGTGCTGGTCTGCCTGCTGACGGGCTGGGTGCGGTCTTTCCTGGACCGGAGGCACAAGGTCCGGTGCCGCATCTGCGGGTTCCGGTTTTATGCGCGGAGTGATAATTCCCGAGCGGAGTGTCCGCATTGCGGCGCGGCCAACAGGAAAGGCTAAAAAAGCCCCGCACGGAAGTTCGCGCGGGGCGGCAGAAGGAATGGAACGGATTAATAGATCCGCAGGGATTCTTCATCAATGGGCAGGGAGTCCATGCCCAGGTCTTCCGCTCCGTGCGTTCCCATTTCTTCCCGCACATGGATGACGTCCACCCGGCTGCTCTTGCCTTCTCCGGAACGGTAGCGGATGCGCGGCTCCCTGATGACCACGGTGTTGCCGCCCATGGCCGCCGCCTCTTTGGTAAAGTAGTTGATCAGGTCCTTGTCTTCCATGGAGACATGGACAATGCGCCCTTCCGGACCGTTAAAGTGCCCCACATTCGTGTATTCCCCCATGGGGTATTCATCAATCACCAGAACCTCGTTCTGGGGGATGGGAGCGCGCGGCGGACCGGAAGTGACCGGCGTCCATGCATTGGGGCCGGAGGGGGAGGAGCAGGCTGCAATCAGACTTGTGATCAGGCAAAAGGCCAGACTGATAAAAGGCGCGTTCATGGTTGTCCTGCCGTCAATAATCGGCAGGCGGCACGAAAATGCAACGGTAAACTTCGTTGCCGTCATGAAAGATTTGCACCATGACACGTTCAGGCGTTCTTTTAACGCAGTAGGAGTCGTGCTCCTCCGGAATGGGGGGAGCGTAACGGCGCGTGTTGCGGCGGGCAAAGACATGCTGGCGGAATACTCCCACGACGGCATGATTGCTCATTTTGACAATGGTGTAGTAATCGCTGGTAGGCAGGGTAATGGAAGGAGGAACGTCTTTGGCACTCACGGGCTGAATTATAGATAGCGGCTGAAAACAATGTCGAACCTGAAATGTGGCATGGGCTCACGTCGGGAACGTGATGGAGCTAGTCCGTCCGCCCCATCATTTCCCGGGTTTCCTGGATGGTGCGCGCCTGGGCCTGCCGTGCGCTCATGATGCTGGGCTGTTCAAAGCTTTGCCGCCTGGCTTCAATGTCCTTGTTGACGGTGCGGTCCAGGTGTTTGTCCGCTCCTTTCCAGGTGCGGCCTTCCAGGTCGGATTTCCCGGTGGCGTATTGTTTGGACGCGTCCTGCCAGGACCGGGTATTCACCCCTTTGGCGTGGGCAATAAAGTCCGGAGTGTCCATTTTCCCCTCCGTGAAGGATTTGACGCCGTCCCATTTTTTAGTTTCAAATTGGGTGGATGCTCCGTCAAATTTCTTTTTTTCAAAGGCGGTGGTCTCAAAGGACTTTTTTTCAAGTTGGGACGTATCCCCGTTGTAGCGGAGCCCTTCAAAGGAACTCCGCTTCTGGGAAACCATGGTGGTATTGCCCTCCTTGTCCGTCTGCTGGCCGAAGCCGCCGGCAAATTTCGCCTCCAGCGCGTCCATCAGCTCCGCATCCGTTTTGGCGGAGTCCGGGCGCTGTTTGGGCTGCATGCTCGTGGTTACCGTACGTTCAGTAGCGCAGGAGCAGAGCCCGGCGGCGGCAATCAGGAGAATATGCTGTATCCGGAACATGCTCACGGTTTCCTATTTTCACGATTGCCGCGCAAATTGCAAACAAAAAGGCGCCTCCATTGCTGAATGGAGACGCCCGGAGTAATTTGTCTGGTTCCTGCGGGAGGGGTTACTTGGAAGCGGTCAGCTTGGCAACCTGGTCCTTGAGTTCCTTGCCGACTTTGAACTTGACGACGGAACGGGCGGGAATCGGCACGTCCTGGTCAGGATTCTTGGGGTTGCGGCCTACTTTGGGCTTCACTTCCTTCACCTGGAAGGTTCCGAAGTTGCGAATCACCACACGGTCACCTTCCGCAAGTGTGCTGGAGATAATGTCCACGGCACGTTGTACGATGTCGAACACTTCGATCTGGGTGAAGTTGGTTTCGGCGCTGATCTTGTTAACGAGGTCTCGTTTTGTTAATGTTTTAGCCATATGGAGTGCAGAATGATATGAATGTATGAGTTTTATAGTTCAGCGTGCGTGATTTGTCTCCTAAAAAATCATATAATCCGTGGCATGCTTGATTTCTGCGTCCGCAACGCCGTGATGCGAGGATTTTGCTTGACCGTAGCGGTTTGAATGCTTCCATTATTCGCCGCCGGACGCTCCGGCGCCGGGAGGGAGGATATGCGCACCACGTTTACAACCACGCTGACTGACGCTCAGGCCGGAAGGCTTGAGTCTATTCTTGAGGGAAAGGGGTTTGAAAAGAGGGAGGTGCCTTACGCGCGCTTTTCCTTTGCCGGACCCTCCCTGCTGGTGACGGTTTATGAGAAGAAGAACAAGCTGCTTTTGCAGGGGAAGGGGACGGACGAGTTTATTGAGTTTACCCTGGAGCCGCAGGTGACGGGCATCCTGTCCCTTCCCGCGGAAGCGGAAGAGGAGGAGGGAAAAACGGGAGCCCATTTCGGTATTGATGAAAGCGGCAAGGGGGATTACTTCGGTCCGCTGGTGGTGGCCGGCGTTTATGCGGACGCCCGTATCGGCGCTGCGCTGCGCAGGCTGGGCGTCTGTGACAGCAAGCTGGTGGGCTCTTCCGCCAGAATCCGCTCCCTGGCGGAAGGGATACGGAAGGTGCCTGGCATCCGGTTCCATTTGGTGAGCATCGGTCCGGAACGGTATAACCAGCTTTATCCGGAGTTCAGGAATTTGAACCGTTTCCTGGCCTGGGGCCATGCCACGGTGATTGAAGGGCTGGCGGCCAAGGTGCCGGACTGCCCCATGGCGCTGAGCGACCAGTTTGCCAATCCGTTTGTCCTGAAGAGGGCGCTGGCGGCCAAGAAGCTGTCCATCCGGCTGGAACAGCGCGTCCGGGCGGAGAGTGACGTGGCGGTGGCCGCGGCGTCCATCCTGGCGCGTGAACGTTTTGTGAACTGGATGGATGCGGCGGGAAAGGCCGCGGGCATGAAGCTTCCGCTGGGCGCCTCCGGCCAGGTGGTGAAGGCCGCCCGCCAAGTGGTGGCCGTTCATGGGGAGGAGATGCTGCCGAAGGTGGCCAAGATGCATTTCAAGACTACGCAGAACGTGCTGAAGTGAGTCACGCCGGCGTGGCATAGGGCGGCGCTTCCCGCTTCCATTTGCCGTCCCCCACGGAGAGGACGGTGATTCTGACGCGGTCCAGCCCATGGTGTTTCATGTCCAGCCGTTCCGCGGCTTTTTCGCTCAGGTCAATGAGGCGGTTTTTAATGAAGGGGCCGCGGTCGTTGACACGGACTTTCACGGTTTTTCCCGTGCGCAGGGATTGGACGAGCACCTCGCAGGGGAGGGGCAGGGTGGGATGCGCCGCGTGCAGATGCCAGGGGCGCACGTTTTCTCCAATGGCCGTTTCTCCGCTGACGAGCCCCCACAGGGCGCATTCGTTGTAGTGGGAGGCAATGCCCGTTTGTTCATAGGACAGGGCCTGCTCCACGCTCATGGGGTGGTAGCGGTGGCCCCGGATGGTATAGGGGCGGGTCATGTAACCGGGGTAGTCCCGGCTTTTGGGAGAGGAGGAGCACGCTGCCAGCCATAACAGCCCGGCCAGCATGGCCGCTCCTCTGATAATGCCCGTCTGCATAGGTTCTATATGGATGGGAACACGGGGGATTGCAAGACACTGATGCGTTTTACGTTCCGGGAAAACGGCTTCTGCGGAGTCCCGGAGCGGTCCGGTTTTGATTTTGGTTGACTTGACTGGGCCGCTTGCGTAGCGTTGGTGCGATTCTGGGAACTTACTACAATAATAATAGATAACATAATGAGCAGACAGGCATTTTATCCGCATCTCTCAGTGGATTGTGTGTTGATCGGGTTCGATGAGGAAGGGCTGAAGGTTCTTCTGGTTGAAAAGACGCAGGTTGAATCCGTGCATACGGGAGCTATTTCCAAGCTCCCCGGCGATTTGATTTATGAGGAGGAGGAGCTGGACGCCGCGGCACGCCGTATCCTGTTTGACATGACGGGCATGTCTTCCCCTCATCTGGAGCAGTTTCATACCTTCGGCGCGCCGGCGCGCATCAAGAATCCGGCGGACCGGGAGTGGGTGGAGGCCATGTCCGGCCAGAAGATCGGACGGCTGGTGACGGTGGCTTACATGGCCATGCTGAGGATTTCCACCAAGCTGCGCAAATTGATGGAGAGCCACAAGACCCGCTGGGTGCCTGTGGACGGCCTTCCGGAACTGGCGTTTGACCACCGGGACATCATTGACCTGGCCCTGGAAAGAATCCGCTCTTCCGTGAAGAAGGAGCCGGCCCTGATTTACGACATGCTGCCCGCCAAGTTTACGGCGCTCCAGCTCAGGCGTCTGAATGAGGAGATTCACGGCAAGCCGATGGACGTGCGTAATTTCCACAAGAAGATCGCCTCCCGTCCCTACATCGTGCCTCTGGATGAGAAGGAGGAGGGCGTGGCCCACCGGGCGGCGCGCTATTACCGTTTCGACCGCAAGATTTACAACCGCCTTTATTACCGGGGCTGAGGCTTTCCGGCTGTTCCGGTACGGTGATTCCGTCTTTCCGGGCCTCTTCCAGCCATGTTGGCGGGGAGGGGCTCTTCTCATTTGACAGAGTCCGTTTTGTAACGCATCTTAGGCGCACGTTGATTCCCATGACAAATCCCGCCTTTATCCCAGACGATTTTTTCAAGGTGCTGGCGCCCTCCGATATTTTTGGCGCGGACGGCCCGTTTGAAGTGGATTTGGGCTGCGGGGACGGTGGTTTCCTGCTCCGGATGGCGGCCCGTTATCCGGAACGCCGCTTTCTGGGTATTGAGCGGCTATTGGGCCGCGTGCGGGGCGTCTGTTCCCGGGCGGCTGCCCAGGGCCTGGAGAACGTGAGGGTGCTCCGGGTGGAGAGCCGCTATTTTCTGGAATGGCTGATGCAGCCGGGGCACATTTCCAGACTGCATTACCTGTGTCCGGACCCGTGGCCCAAGGAAAGGCACCATAAGAACCGCCTGGTGCAGGATGATTTTCTGCCCGTGCTGCACCGTTCCCTGGCTGACGGCGGGGAGTTCCTGTTCAAGACGGACCATGAGGAGTATTTCCAATGGGTGCTGGACCATGTGGAGCGCAGCGGCCTGTTCAGCCGCGCAAGCTGGGAGGAAGATGAGTTTTTTTATCCCAAAACGGATTTCCAGCTCCAGTGGGAGTCCATGGGAAAGCCGATTTACCGCGCCCGTTTCATTAAATTGCAGAAAGCCTGACTACGATGCCTTTTACACTTCACCGGAAAGATTCCTCCACGGCCGCGCGCCTGGGCACGCTTGATTTGCCCCACGGCCAGGTGCCCACCCCCATATTCATGCCGGTGGGGACGCAGGGTTCCGTCAAAACCATGCATCCGCAGGATCTGGAGACCCTGGGAGCAAGGATCATCCTGGGGAACACCTATCATTTGTCCCTGCGTCCCGGTTCCGCCCTGATCCGGGAGATGGGCGGCCTGCACCGGTTTTCCTCCTGGAACCGCCCCATTCTGACGGATTCCGGCGGCTTCCAGGTCTGGTCCCTGGCCCGTCTCCGCAAGATTACGGAGGAAGGGGTGCGTTTCCAGAACCATCTGGATGGCGCGTACATGATGCTGAGTCCGGAGCGGTCCATGGAAATCCAGGCGGACCTGGGCAGCGACATCGCCATGCTGTTTGACGAATGCCCCCCCTATCCCTGCGACCGGAAGTATGCGGAAACCTCCCTGGGGTACACGCTCCGCTGGGCGCGCCGCTGCAAGGACTGGGTGCGGGAGCGCCAGCCCCGTTCCGGGGAGGGGCGCCAGCACCATTTCGGCATCGTGCAGGGGTCCGTGTATGCGGATTTGAGGAAAAGATGCGCAGAGGAACTGGCCGCCATGGATTTTGACGGTTACGCCATCGGCGGCGTGTCCGTGGGTGAGCCGGAGGAGGAGATGCTCCGGGCCATTGACCATTCCGCGCCCTTCCTGCCGGAGGACAAGCCGCGTTACGCCATGGGGCTGGGCACGCCCCCCCAGCTTCTGGAAATGATTGCCCGCGGCGTGGACATGTTCGACTGCGTGATGCCTACCCGCCTGGCGCGCCACGGCGTGGCCCTGACCCCGGACGGTCCCATGCACATCAAGAATCAGCGCTGGGCCGCGGATTCCCGTCCGATCGACCCCGAAGGGCATCCGCATGTCACACAATTCTCCCGCGCTTATGTGCGCCACCTGTTTAAAGCCGGTGAAATACTCGCTTTAAGATTGCTTTCTTTCCAGAATCTGGAATTCTATCTCCGGCTGATGGCTCAGGCGCGTGAGGCCATAGCTGCCGGCACGTTCGGCTCCTTCAAGGATTCATTCATCGCACGATACAAAGCAAATAACATTTTATGAATATCTTCATGTTAGCACAGGCCCAGGATGCCGCCGGACAGGAATCCGGAAATATGTTCCAGCAGATCCTCAGCAGCCCCATGTTCATGTTTGTGATCATCATCGTCCTGTTCTGGGTGATGCTGATCCGTCCGCAGCGTAAGGCCCAGAAGGAGCAGCAGGCGCGCATCGCGGCCCTGCAGCGCGGGGACCAGGTGATCACGAACGCGGGCCTGCACGGGTTTGTTGAAAAGGTGAATGACCGCACCGTTTCCCTCAAGATTGCGGAAGGCGTGGTTGTAGAACTGGAAAAGAACGCCATCGTCCAGGTGGAGAAATAAGGCTTTCCACCTTTCCATACGTTTTCAGCATCCGCCCGTGTCGCCTGACGGCAGGGGCGGATGTTTATTTTTGAAACCGTCTTTTTCCGGCGGGGTTAATAAAAATGACCATGAGATTGCCCCACACTTTTATTTTATCGTTCTCCGCAGCGCTGGCGTTCGGTTTTCTGCCGCCTGCGGCAGGGCAGTCCGTGGTTTCCGGAGACCGCCCGGAGGCTGAGGCGATGCCCAGGCCCGGTCTGGAGCGCCTTCAGGTGACTCTTTTGATCCGCCAGATGGTTCTGGACCGGTATGACAGCACCGGAACGGGCATCCTCTCTGGGCAGGACAAGGCCCGGCTCGTGGAGGATGCCCGAGCTGCGCGGAAGGAAGCCCGGAAGAAGTTCCTGATGCAGTTTGACAAGGACGGCGACGGGAAGCTTTCCCCGGAAGAGTACAAGGCCTTCCGGGAGCATGTGGAAAAACGCCGCGGCGCCCGCAAGCCGGATGCCGGACCGGACAAGCGGAGCGAGCTTCCGCCCCCTCCTCCCCCCAGCGGGGAACCGGGAAAGCCCATGATGGAAATTGTTCCCCTGGTGGAAATCCGGACTCCGGGGCAGAAGCGCTTCATGGTGGCTCCCGGCCTGTTCCTGCTGACCAGGAACATGCTCCTCCGGAAATACGACGCGAACGGAAACGGACGCATTGACCCGGAGGAGCATGCCGTGGTGATGAAGGATGCGGCGGCTCTGTACCGGACCAAGATGAAGGAGATGATGGACCTGTATGACCTGGACCAGGACGGCGTGCTCAGCCCGGTGGAAAAGGAACAGGCCCTGGCGGACAGCCATCAGGACAGCCCTCTGTATGCCATGGATGAGCCGGACGACATTGACCTGTTCATCCGGGCGAACATCAGTGAAGTGCTGTTGAGGGAGGCTCCGGTGAATACCGGGGAGGAGAAGGATAAAAGCACGGAATAACCTGATTTTTCACCATGGCGCAGCCTCTGGAACCGGAACAGGCCTTCCTGCAATATCTGGAGGCGGAGAAGCAGGCTTCCCCCCACACGGTGGAGGTGTATGCCCGCGCTCTGCGCCAGTTCCGGACCTGGGCGGGCAATTCCTTCACGGAGTGGGAAAACTGCACGCCGGACCAGATGAGGGACTGGCTGTTCCAGGAACTGAAGGATGAGGCCGCTACGGCCACCATCCGCCTGCGCTTTGCCGCCCTGCGCAGTTTTTACCGCTTCATGATGCGCCGCTGCGGGCTGGAGGCCAGTCCGATGACGGGCGTTTCCCTCCCCAGGAAAAAGAAAAACCTGCCTGTTTTCCTGACGCTCAACCAGATGCTGGAATTGCTGGAACTGCCGTACAAGGTGCCCGTGCCTCCCAATGCCCCCGCGTGGCTTCCCTACCGTGACGCGGCCATTCTGGAACTTTTCTATTCCTGCGGAATGCGTCTGAGCGAGTTGGTGGGACTGGACGTGAACAGCGTGGACCACCGTTTCCGGGGTGTGCGGGTGATGGGAAAGGGGCGCAAGGAACGCATCCTGCCTGTGGGCGCGCCCGCGCTGGCGGCTCTGGAAACCTATGCCTCCATGGCGGCCCTGCGGAAGGATTCCCCCCTGTTTGTCTCCCGCATAGGCACCCGGCTCAGCGCGCGCGCCGTGCAGATGATGCTGGACAAGTACGTGAAGCTGTCTTCCATTCCCTTCACCATTTCCCCCCACAAAATCAGGCATACGTTTGCCACGCACATTCTGGATGCCGGGGCCGACCTGCGCTCCGTCCAGGAACTGCTGGGGCATGCCTCCCTGTCCACCACCCAGATTTATACCCACGTGACCCGGGCCAGAATGGCGGAGGTGTACCGGCAGGCGCATCCCAGGGCATGAAGGCCTCTTTATCCCATGACGGAAGAACTCATATTTGCAGGAATCCTGCTGCTTTCTCAGGCGTCTCCCGGTCCGGACCAGGCGTTTGTTACCCGGAGCACGCTGGCTTACGGCTTCGGAGCCGGGGTGATGGCCGCCCTGGGCATCGGGACCGGAGTCATCGCCCATGCGGCGCTGGCGTGCACGGTGGGGGCATCCGTCTTTCACAGCTCCCTGGGACTGGTGCTGTTCTGCGCCGCCTCCTGCTGGATGCTGTACCTGGCGTGGAAGATATGGCCCCGGGGAGGGAAGGGGAGCGTCGCCGCGGGCGCAGATATTCCCGCGGCTTCCGGCATTTACCGGGATGCCCTGGTGACCAATCTGATGAATCCCAAGGCCACGTTCTTTTTCGTGGCCCTGTCCGCCCCGCTGCTGGAAAAAAATCATGACCCTTCGTATGCCGTGTTGATCGGCGCATTGATTGTGGTGACGGGAACGGTGGGGTGGATTCTGTGGGCGCTTGTTTTCCGCTGGCAGCCCATCCGTTCTTTTTATGACCGGCATGCCGGAAGGGTGGACGGCGTGCTGTCCCTCGTGCTGGCGGGGTTCGGCCTCAGCATGCTGTATTCCTTCGGGCGCATGGCGGTGGAAAGTTTTTCCTGACGCGGGGAGGGACGGAACGCTTTTTTACCGGAAAAACAACTCTGGTGTTGACAATGACTCCATTATATCGCATACATCTGCACCCGCTGTGGGAAGCTAAACGCGCACGCATGCGAGTGACAAGGCGCGCAAGTTCCCCATTAACACCTTTTACTTATAATTGATATGGCAGTAGCAATCAGACTCAACCGTCAGGGTTCCAAGGACCGTCCTTACTATAAAATCGTAGTTGTCGACAGCCGTGCTCGTCGCGACGGCCGTTACATTGAACAAGTGGGCACCTACGATCCCATGAAGGAAGGCGTAAACTACACCATCGACCTGGAAAAGGTTGACAAGTGGCTTACCAATGGCGCCCAGCCCTCTGAAACGGTGAATTCCATGATCCGCAAGGCCCGCAAGGCCTAAGTCCGGTTCCTTACCATCTTTCCTGAAGGCGTTCCTCTGACGGGGACCGCCTTTTGTTGTTTCTTGCGCGGCGGTGGGGGAAGGCAAATGTGCGGATGGGCGCCTGATGGAAAAATCCGGCACGGGAAAAGCGGCTCATGTCCGCGGGAAAAAAGCGGGATACCCTACTGCTGGCGGGAACGGAACACCCTGGCGGATTCCAGAATCCCGAAGGCTATCTCATGAATGTGGAGATTGGCCGTATCAATGGTCAGGTGGGCCGTTTCCCTGTAAAAATCATGCCGCTCCTTCATGAGGCGCGCCAGCACGGCCTTCGGGTTGGGCTGCTGGAGCAGGGGCCGGTTGGTGCAGCGGGAAATGCGCTGGTATAGGGTATTAACGTCCGTATGGAGCCAGACGACGAAGCCCAGCTTTTTCAGCAGGTTCCGGTTCTCCGGCCTGATGGTGATGCCGCCTCCCGTGGAGATGATGCGGCTTTGCCTGGTGGCGGTCTGCATCTGGCGCAGCACTCCGGTTTCCAGATCACGGAAATGTGATTCTCCGTGAGTCTTGAAAATCTGCGGGATGGTCATTCCCGTCTGGCGTTCGATCAGTTGGTCCGTATCCGTGAAACGAAGGCTTGTCTCACGGTGCAATTCCTTCCCGATGGTCGTTTTGCCGCACCCCATCAGCCCGATCAGGATGATGTTTGGCAAGGATGTTGGCGCGGCTCCCTTCATGGCCTGATTGTACTCAATCCAGCCGCTTGATAAAACAACTTTTTAGCCATGGGACCTTTTCCGGTTTCAGGGGAAGAGGAATGGGAACCTGATGGAGGACCGGGCTCCGGTGCCCGGGGAGAAGAATGCTTCACTTCCGCAAATTTGAGGGTCCCTCCCCTCCGGGGGGCCATGTCTTACTTGACGCAGGAGCTTCCTTCAGGCAAGGATAAGGCCATGCAAACCGAATTGTTCGAGGTAGACCCCCTGTCAGACAACCGCAAACTCTATGTCCGCGCGGCGGAAGCGCTGGAGGCGGGAGCGCTGGTGGGAATCCCCACGGAGACCGTGTACGGCCTGGGAGCCGATGCCTTGAACCCGGAAGCGGTAGCCAGGATTTTTGAAGCCAAGGGACGCCCGTCCTTTGACCCGCTGATCATCCATGTGCATCATGGAAAGGAAGTGGACAAATATACCGCCATTCCGGAAGAACTGAAGGAGCTGGTGCATACGCTGGCCTCCAAATTCTGGCCGGGTCCGCTGACGATGGTTCTGCCGAAGGCGGACATCATTCCGGACATTGTGACCAGCGGCCTGCCCACGGTAGCCGTGCGTGTGAGCGCGCATCCCGCCATGCGCGGGGTAGCCAAGGCGCTGGGGCGTCCCGTGGCTGCGCCCAGCGCCAACCGCTTCGGGCATATCAGCCCTACTTCCGCCAATGCCGTGCTGAAGGAGCTGGACGGACGCATTGAAATGATTCTGGATGCCGGAGCCTGTTCCGAGGGGTTGGAAAGCACCATTGTGCGCCCCATGCTTGACGAGAAGGGGAAGCCCGCGCTGGAACTGCTGCGTGAAGGGCCCGTGACCCGGGAACAATTCCGGAACCTGGTGAAGGTGGTGCGCCGCAAGCCTTCCGCCCGGCCCGCTTCAGAAGAAGCCCCGGCGGATGCCCCGGGCCAGCTCAGCAGCCACTACGCGCCGCGCAAGCCCATGATGCTGCTGGAGTCCGGTGAGGAATTCGTGCCTGCGGAAGGGGTGCGGTACGGTTTGCTTTCCTATGAGGGAACGTCTGATCTGGCCCAGGAAGGCGATTGGGCGGAGGTAGTGGCCATGAGCCCCGGCAAGGGCCGCCTGGCGGAAGCCGCCGTACGCCTGTTCGCTTTGATGAGGCAGATGGATGAAAATGAATCCATTGACGTCATTGTGGCGGAAGCCGTTCCGGAAGCGGGACTGGGCCGCGCCATCATGGACCGCCTGCGCCGCGCCTCCGCCGCCAGGGAATGACTTGTCCCCGGCCCCCGGAATATGCTAAAACCATCCCGAATCCTTCCTTGATTTTATGGCCGCCACGTTATTTGAAAAAATCTGTTCCGGGGACATCCCCGCGGACATCGTTTACCAGGATGAACAGTGCGTTTGTTTCCGGGACATCAGCCCTCAGGCTCCGGAACATCTTCTTCTGGTTCCGCGCAAACCCATTCCCCGGCTTTCCGAGGCAGGGGAAGAAGACGGCTCCCTGCTGGGCCACATGATGCTGGCCGCAGGCCGCATCGCCAGGAGCCTGGGCATGGACGAAGGCGGTTTCCGCCTGGTCATCAACAACGGACCGGACGCCGGAGAAGCGGTGCCCCATCTGCACATGCACCTGCTGGCTGGCCGCAAGCTGGAATGGCCTCCCGGTTAGGACTGGACCGGGGAACTGTGGGGAAGAAGGAGGATGTGTCATTCCTCCCTTTTCCGTGGATGGTGCCGCCCTGTCTGCTTGTCAGGCACGGAGCGCGCCTGTAAGATGCGGTTATGAAAAGATTGCTGGTAGAGCTTGAGAATTTGCCGGAAGCGGGGAAGAAGTACAGCGGCGAGCTGGATTCCGAAATCTTCGGCATCGACGATGAAGAGGTTCATTCCATTGGGCCTCTTGCTTTTGACCTGTACGTGCAGAGGTTTGAGAACGAATTATTCGTGAGGGGCAATATTTCCGCCCCGTTCAAATTCCGCTGTGTGCGGTGCCTAGGCTACTTTGACTACGTGGTGGAGGTGAATGAATTTGCCGCCTCTTTTGAAATTGATTCACAGAGTGTTGTGGACGTTTCTGACTCCATGCGGGAAGAAATAGTCCTGGATTTTCCGGCGTACCCGAAATGTGCGGACGGAGGCATGGAAAACGACTGTATGGCGAAAACTCCATATTTTGGAGTGGACAAAGAGGGGGGAACGGGTGTAAACAGTTCTGCCCCGAGCAAGAATAGTGGCGTGTGGGACGCCCTCAATGAGCTGGGGGATCATCATTAATCACCTTTTTACCAACTAAGATTATGGCAGCACCTAAGCGCAGAACGTCCAAGATGAAGCAGCGTACCCGCCTTGCCGCGCAGGCATGGCGCGCTCCGAAGCTCCGCAAGTGCCAGAATTGCGGCAGCAGCACCCCCGGTCATACCGCCTGCCCCAATTGCGGTACGTATACGACCCGTTCCGGCAAGGAAATCGTGGTGAAGGCGGACGCGTAAGCTCCGCAGGCACTGCATTTGCCTTGAAAATGATCGCCGTACTCCGGCGTTACCATGTTGACTTTCCAGCCGCTTTTGCTCCGCAAAGCGGCTGAACTCGCTTGAAGCGGGCTGTTTTTTCTGCTAACACATTTCTTCAACAAATACTATGAAGATTGCACTGGATGTGATGGGCGGCGACAATGCGCCCGATATTAACCTGGACGGGGCAAAACGGGCCCTGCAGGACTTCCCTCTCATTGAAAAAATCTACCTGGTGGGGAGGGAAAAAGTGGTGCGTGATTCCTGTGACCGCTGGGGCCTTTCCGGTCCGCGCGTGGAAATCGTCCCCGCCGCGGAAGTGGTGGAAATGAATGAATCCGGCCTGCTGGCGGTAAGGCAGAAGAAAAACTCCTCCATGTCCGTCTCCGTGGATCTCGTTAAATCCGGAGACGCGGACGCTGTAGTCAGCGCGGGCAACACGGGCGCGGCCGTAGCGGCGGCCACCATCAAGCTCAGGCTGCTCAACGGCGTGGAACGCGCGGGCATCGTGACCCAGCTTCCCAATGAATTCGGCGTCTGCAATGTAACGGATACGGGCGCCAATCCGGAGGCTAAGCCCCGGCATCTGGTGGGTTACGCCGTTATGGCCAGTATCCTGGCCCGTTCTGTTTACGGCAAGCCGGTGCCCAGGGTGGGCGTCATGAGCAATGGCTCCGAAGATGAAAAGGGAACGGATTTCACCAAGGGAACCTTTTGTCTGTTAAAGCATCTGGAGGAGCGCGGCGCGCTCCCTTTTAAATTTGTGGGCAATGTGGAAGGCCACGATCTCTTTGAACATGAAATAGACGTGGCGCTGACGGACGGTTTTACCGGAAACGTGCTGCTGAAAACCTGCGAGGCTACAGCCAAGGCGTTCGGGAAGTGGCTGAAGGAAGAACTTCAGGCCAATCCGCTCCGCATGATGGGGGCCGCCTGCGCTTCCGGCGCATTCCGTGCCATGAAGGCGCGCCTCTCCGCGGACTCCGTGGGGGGAAGCCCCCTGCTGGGCGTCCGGGGCGTGACCATCATCGCACACGGGAGTTCCTCCCCCGCCGCCATTCGCAATGCCCTGAGAGTCTCCATGGAGATGGTGCAGCAGGGTGTCAATCCCCTCATTGAAGAGGAAATGGCCAGGCTGGGCACCATTCCGGAGGTCTCTGAAGTGTATTCTAAATAATCAACCATGTTTCATTTTCTGAAAAAGCACGCCGCCGCAGCGGTAAAAGACGGAAAAACCCCGGAAGAAGCGTCTTCCGCGCCCCGTTCGCCGGGAGACCGCCTGGACTCCAACGTGGCGGTATCCGTGGGTCTGTGCATTCTGGTTTTCATCATTCTCCAGTGGATGGGCAGTTACAGCCCCCATTGGGGGAAATCCGTGTGGCACAACGTATCTGAAGCCTTCCTGCTCTTCTCCGTGACGCTGGCGCTGATGCCCATGTACTGGCTCTGCGCCGGGTCCCTGCGGAAAAAGAACAAAACCCTTGTCGTTACCTGGGGGGCCGTTTTGCTCCAGCTCCTCTTCTTTGGCCTCATCCGCCATGTGACGGCCAACATCACGTCGGACATAGGCAATGAACTCCTGTACCTGCCCTACATGATGGCCCCGCTGATTGTGACGGTGCTGCTGGGGCCGCTGCTGGGCATGTTCGCCACCATCGCCGTCTGCATGCTCGGCGGATTCTTCATTCTGCCGGAGCATTACGCGCCGGAAAAACAGGTCCAGTTCTGGATACTGAGCTCCCTGTCCGGCATGCTCACGGTGCTGCTTACCCATAACCTGAGGAACCGGGCGCAGCTGCTGCGGGCCGGTTTCTTTGTGGGCCTTCTGATCATGGTGCTGTGCTGCATCATGGGAGTCATCAACCTCCAGGCGTGGGACTACAACCTGGTGGGCGTGCTGGTGTGCCTGGCCGTGGCGTTTGGCGTAAGCATGCTGACCAGTGTGCTGATCAGCGGCGTGCTGCCCATCATTGAAGGCGTCTTTAAAATCATCACGCCGATCTCCTGGCTGGAAATGGCGGATATGAACCGGCCGCTCATGAAGCGGCTGCAAATGGAAGCTCCGGGAACCTTCCATCACTGCCTGATGGTCGCCCAGCTGGCGGAAGCGGCGGCGGAAGCCATCGGCGCCAACCCCATTGAATGCCGGGTGGCCGCGTACTACCATGACATCGGCAAGATGCAGAACCCCCTTTACTTCATTGAAAACATCATGGACGGTCCCAATCCCCATGATGAGCTGACGCCCAGCATGAGCGCCCGCATCATCATTGACCACGTTCATGACGGGGTGGAGCTGGCCAGGGCGAACAACCTTCCCCGGCCCCTGGTGGACGTTATTGAACAGCACCACGGCACGTCCCTGGCTTACTTCTTTTATCGGAAGGCCCTTCAATACCGGGATGAAATCCTGAACCGGGTGGAGAGCGGACTGGCCTCCCCGGATGATGTGCCGGAAGTGGTGGAATCCAATTTCCGCTACAAGGGCCCCAATCCCCGGAGCAAGGAAACGGGCATCGTCAGCCTGGCGGACATCGTGGAAAGCGCCACGCGTTCCATGGGCAAAATCTCCTGTGAGGAAATGCAGAAAAGAGTGGATGAACTCTTGAAGCAGCGGGTGGTGGACGGCCATCTGGACGACTGCGGCCTCACCTTCGGGGATCTCAAGAAAATCCGCAACAGCTTCATCCAGACGCTGAAAAGCATTCACCACAACCGCATCGCCTACCCTTCCCACAATCCAGAGGCAAAAATTGAAAAGCCCGTGCTTCCCCTGGTGGAGGCAAAGAAAGAAGACCGGGAGCAGGAAAAGGCGGAACAGGAAAGCAAGCCGGTTCCGGAAATCATGGAACTGCCTGATACCGGCGCCGGGGCCCCGGAGAAATCCGGAAAAGAGGACGAAAAGGACGGGACGGATACGGAGAAGAATGAAACCGCATCTTGAACTTTACGATCATCTGGAAGAAGGGCTCCTCAGCCCATCCGTGACGGAAGCGCTGAATGGTGCCCTGGAGGCCTGCCTCCCTGCCGTTCTGGCGCTCCCTGAAGGTCCTGTGCCCGTTCTCTCCCGTCTGAATGAAGTGGAAATAAGCATGGTGGATGATGAAGTGATCCGGGATGTGCATGCCCGTTTTCTGAATGATCCCACAGCGACGGATGTCATCACCTTCCCCCACGGGGACGGCATGGGGGAAATCATCATCAGCTATGACACCGCTATCCGGCAGGCGGCGGAATTCAACGAGCCGGTATACAGGGAACTATTCCGGTACATGGTGCACGGCCTGCTGCACCTGCACGGCTACATTGACACGGAGCCGGAGGAAAGGGAACGCATGTTCTCCCGCCAGGAACCGCTGGTGCAGGAATTCGGGGTTATTCTGGCTGGGATGTCTTCCCCGGAAAACCGCTGACTGAGCGTCTGTAAGCGCTCTTTTAAAAGATACGGGCTTGCCAAGCGGAGATGTTCTTTGTTAATCTCTTCCCGCACCATGCGTCCATAGCTCAGTTGGATAGAGCAACTGCCTTCTAAGCAGTGGGTCACTGGTTCGAATCCAGTTGGACGTGCCATTTTTCAGAACCCCGTATTCTTCCCGGAATAACGGGGTTCTTTCATGTGATGGAAGCATGTTTTCATCAGGCATGCCTTCCGGTGGAATGATAGAACAGGGCAGGCGGGGGGTAGGGGCCGGATGGACGCCATACGGGGATGAAAGGCCCCTGGATGAAATGCAACGCTGGGGCATTCCCCCGTTCAAGACTGCTGGGTGCATGCTTCTGGCACCCTGGTAAAGCCGGAGGGCGGTGCGGGTGCCCCATGTTCATCCTGAACGAGGATATTGACGCACAGTTCCAGAATTTTATGCATGCCGTACTGCGGAAGGTCAATGTCCGGATGGCGTTCCTGGAACTTGTGAATGATGTACATTTCCGTCTCGGAAAAGCTCACGGGAATGGTATTGGAGAGTTGGATTTTCCAGGGTTCTTCTTCACTCATCAGCTTCTCGATGAAAAGGGACTGGGTGACGGGAATGCTGCCGCGTACGGCAAACCAGGTATGCACGGTACGGACGGAGACCCGGCATTGTTCCGCCAGCCATTGGCGCGTTTTGCCGTGGGCCCGGAGCCATTCCTTGATTTTAAGCTTCTTCGGATCGCATTCCTCCGCCGGGGCGGGGGCATTTAAATCAGAATCGGACATCAAGTCCGGAATGATGCGGGCAAGCGCCTTTTTGGTATTGGCCGATATCTTGCGGACGCTCATTTGCGCGTAAAACGTTTGTGGCCGGATTCCTATCTCCTCCGCCAGCTCGTAGGACTTGCGGTTCTGGCATTGCAGCCATTCTTTGACCATGGTGCGTATATTGTCGTCAGACATGTATTTATGCAGGTTGAATGATGAAGAAAAGATGGGAGGGACGCGTCTGGAACGCCATGTTCTCTTTCCTTAAGACGGTTCCGGGATGTGGAATCCTGCTTTTCAGCTTCTGCTCTTAATGCTGGAAAGAGCATCCAGCGCTTCACTGGCCCATTCCGGAACGGTCAATCCGTGGCGTTCGGCTTCATTTCTGAACTTTTCATACTTCTGAGGAGTAACTGGAACATAAATGCTATTGGGATTCTTCATCTGCGCCAAACGTGCATGTTTGGCGTATTCCTCTTTCATAATCCTGATGATGAGACGTTGACGTGCTGGTGGAATAGGAACAGTGGAGAGCCACTTATCAACCTGGCTCTTGCTCACGCCGCAAAGATCGGCAAACTCGTCCCGGGTCATTTTCGTAAGGGCGAGAAACTTCCTGATGCTGGACTTCATTTCATCCATGAGCGCATTTTTCGCATTCAGAAAAATCTAGCAAGCCATTTTTGGCATATTTTCTATTTTAGAAAATAATATTGTCTTTACGTATCCTAAAAGGTAAATGCTTTTTCCTAAATCCAATGAAACTCAAAAAAGTATGAATGTTGGAAACCCTTGTTTTCTTCTTCTATGCAAAAAATTTAATGCTTAATATTTTCCTTTCTTCATGGCATTTCCACGGCTATTCCTGTAAAAGGGCCCCGGGTGATGGAGGAGTTGCGGGTCCATCTTCCTCTATTTGCTTGACTCAGCACGCTTCAAGAGTACATGTATTATCATGTTAAATTGCTCTCTAATTACCTTGGGGTGTTCCGCGGTTTTTATGGTGTCTGCAGGAATGCCTTTGCTGGCTGCTTCTTCTGAAAAAAAAGAAAATAAAACAACTGCACCGGCGGAAGTTCTTCCTGAGCTTTCCCTGGAAGGATTGCCGGAGGTATGGCTTCAGGGAACGCCCGTAAAGGAATGGGAAAAGGACAAGGTGTACATCTTTGAATTCTGGGCCACCTGGTGTGGCCCGTGTCTTGCCGCGATGCCTCATATGGAACAGCTCCATCAGGCATTTAAGGATAATCCGCGCATGCAGATTGTCGGAGTCAATGTGATGGACAGGAAATCCCCGGAGGCTCTTAAGGAATTTTTGAAGGACCGCCCCTCTCCCTTGACCTACACCATGGCGGTGGATGTGGATGGGAAAAAGACCAAGGAAAAATGGCTGGCTCCCCTCGAAGTAAACGGCATCCCCCATGCTTTTGCCGTTAAGAATGGTCGTCTCATCTGGCGCGGACATCCTGCCAAGCTCTCGGAAGAAATCATGCAGGCCATGCTGAAACCGGATTTTTCCGCCGCTTCACTCCCGGCGTCAACTGCGGATGCGAGCGCCCGTGAGTGGAAATGTTACCGTGAGACGCAGCAAAAGTTACGCGAGCTTGTGGAAAAGGGCGGGAAGCGCGGAGCCGAGGCGTTATTGAAGCAGATTCAGGAATCCGGAAAATTCCAGCGGGACCAGTTGATTCAGTTAAAAATGACTCCGGCTGTAGTGCTGGCGGAGCAGGGTAAATTTGAGGAAGCCCAGTCGGTGCTTGATGATCTGAGCAAGGAATATCCGGACAATTACCGTGTGCAGGTCAACGTGGCCGGCAACCTGATGGATGGGAAACTGGTCCCTGCCGGCAAAATGGACGCTGCTTTGGTGGAACGGTGTCTGAACCGCTGCATAGAAATCTCAAGGAAGGGTAACAAGGAAGCATCCCTGCCATGGCAAATGATGGCGGAGCTCCGGGAGCGGCAGGGGAATATGAAAGAAGCGCTTCAGGATATGGAAAAGGCGCTTTCTCTGACCTCCATCAGCCGGGAGTGGACGAAGCTGCAAAAGCTTTCCGGCACTACGGAAACGTTCCAGTCCCTGGTGGACCAGGCAGCAGCGGAAATTAAACCTGAACCTCCGCGGAAGGTGCAGGAGCTGGGCCCCGTGCAGGAAGACAAACAATACACGCCTCTTTTCAGCAAGCTGGACTGGGTCAATCATCCTGCGCTGACAGGGCTGCCTGCCGGCAAGACCGTATTCATCAGCTTTTGGAGGTGGTCTCGGGGGCAGAGCGGTATTTGGAGCGACGGGGCACCCGGGAGAACGCTTGATGTAGTCCTGAAAAAATATGGTCTTCTGGATCATCCGGGAATTAAGGCCGTAGTGCTGGGCGTGATGCCGGGGGATAAAAAACAGGTGCAGGAATACCTGTCCAGTCCGGAAGGGTGGACTGCTTATCCTGTCGGCATGCCGTCGGATCAGTCTGTGGCGGAACTTTTTGAGTCCCTGAAGCTGAACTCGTTCCCTGCCGCTGCCGTCGTCCGTGACGGAACGCTGGTGTGGGCCGGGGAAATAAAAAGGATGCCTGAGTGGGTGGCGGAAACGGCCCGAAGGGACACATTTGACAAGAACCGGTTTGCAGAAGAGGAGGCGAAACGGAAGGCACAGCAGCAGGCCATGCAGGCAGTGGTCAGCAAATCCTTTGAATTGCGAAGAGAAAAGAAATTTGATGAGTACGCAAAACTGATTGAGGAAAATGCCGAGCGGTTTGCTGATGATGGGTGGTTTGCATCCACAGTGGCTGAAATGCGGGCGGGGAAGGCCTGGGAGAAAAAAGACTACCAGAAAGCGGTCGATATCTTTGATCAGGTAATGAAGCGTTTTCCACAGGCGGATTCCCTGGCGTCCTATCTTCTGAAAATCCTTAATGGGTCGGATGAAATGCGTGCCCATAGCTATCAAGCCGCCCGGCATGCGCTGCAGATCATGAGGGATGCCAACACGCGGGATGACGGCGGTTACAACGCCGCCTGCTATGAGGTCATGATGGACATGGCGATTGAGAAAAAAGACTACGCCCAGGCAAAGAAGGATGCCCTGAATGCACTGCGGGATTTGCCCCTGATGCATCAGTACGCAGCCATGAAGAAAAAACAGGCGGAAGCTTAAGACTCCTGAAACGTTTTGGCCCCTTTCGTTCGGAAAGGGGCCTTTTTCGAGAAAAAAGAGAAAAATATAATACGTTAATAATCAGTGATATTTAGAACGTTGAAAAATTCTCTGAAAAAACATATCGAAAAAAGTTGACAAGAGGGTTGTTTTTGATAGACTTCTCGGCACGCCAACACGGCGACGGGATGAAAAGCCCGGCGGCAGAAAGGGTTCGAAAGAGCGCCAGACTGA
>DBGCTZ010000036.1:0-105788 GCA_048388685.1 Akkermansia sp.
AGGATCAGCAAAACAAGGATCAGCAAAACAAGGATCAGCAAAACAAGGATCAGCAAAACAAGGATCAGCAAAACAAGGATCAGCAAAACAAGGACCAGCAAAACAAGGATCAGCAGAACAAGGATCAGCAGAACAAGGATCAGCAGAACAAGGATCAGCAGAACAAAGACCAGCAGAACAAAGACCAGCAGAACAAGGATCAGCAGAACAAAGACCAGCAGAACAAGGATCAGCAGAACAAAGACCAGCAGAACAAAGACCAGCAGAACAAAGACCAGCAGAACAAAGACCAGCAGAACAAAGACCAGCAGAACAAGGACCAGCAGAACAAGGACCAGCAGAACAAGGACCAGCAGAACAAGGACCAGCAGAACAAGGACCAGCAGAACAAGGACAACGCCCAGGGGCGGGAAGACAAGGAAGGCCGTAATGAGATGAAAAACGCCCCCCTCCCCTCCTCCCCGGAAAAAGACAGACTGCCTGAAACGCCGGGAGCGGAACAACCGCAGCCCCAGCCGCGCCCGGAAGGGGACAAGCCCGTACCGGTAGCCACGCAAAAGGAAAGCAAGGAGGAAAAGGACCGCCGGGAAGCCAGAGCCATTCTGATGGAACGCAGGGACATTGAACCCGGCTGCCCCGTTCCCCAGCGTTCCCCGGAAATTCCTCCGGACAAGGATTATTAATCTGTTCCCTCATTACCAAACCTTTCAAACAACCCCGCAACATCATGAAAAAATTGCTTGCCATTCTTTCACTCTTCTTCTGCATGGCCGTCACGGCTGTGGCGCAGCAGGTGGTCACCACCTGGCTGTCCGACGCCGTGGTACCGGGAGAGCAAACCCGCCTTTTCATCATCCTGACGGACGGCAGCATCGCCCGCCAGGACCCGCTCCCCAGGGTGAAGGGCGCCAGCCTGCGCTGGGTCAGCCAGGGCAACTACATCCGCTGGCCCGGGGCGCCCAACCAGTCCGCCTTCCTGATGGCTATAGAAGTCACGCCGGATGAAGTGGGCACCGTGGAGATTCCCTCCCTGACCCTCCAGGCCAACAACGGCCGGACCTACACCACGCTTCCCCAGAAGCTGGTCGTCTACCCGTACAGCGCCATCCAGTGGAACACGCTGAACATGAATGGAGACACCGTACCGTACGGGATGCTGTGGCACGTGGACAACCAGAAGCCCTACGTGCACCAGCCGGACCGCTGCGAACTGAAAATTTACGCTCCGGAGTACATTCTGGAATACACGGCCCCCACCATCACCACCTCCAACCTGGCCGCTTGGCGCTTTGAGCCAACGCTGGTGGAACTGCTCCGGGGACAGCCCCGCGGTTCCGTGCTTTACAAAGGCGTGAACTGGAACGTCATGACCTTCCAGAGCACCCTCTTCCCGCTGCGCGCCGGAGAGGTCACGGCGGCGGGCACCGTCACGGCCCGGGCCACCCTCCCGGAGGCGGACCCCCTCATCGCCAACTTCATCCGCTCTGAAGTGCTGGTGGAAATGTCCATCCCGGAGGTGAAGATCACGGCGCAGGAGCTCCCGGAGGGAGCACCCGCCTCCTTCACCAATGCCGTGGGGAATTTCCGCATCTCTTCCAGCACGGATGCCCGGGACCTCAGCGCCAATGAACCGATCACCGTCAAGATCAAGGTGACCGGTACGGGCAACATCCACAGTATCGCCTGCCCCGCCCTTACGGACGCCTCCAACTGGAAGCTCTATCCGCCCAACAAGCTGGACCCGGGCCAGAACACCCGCACCATCCAGGGAACCGTGGAATTCCAGCAAATGCTGCGCCCGATTGCCCAGACGGATGCCATCCCCCCGTTTGAACTCACCTTCTTTGACCCCAGCACGCAGCAGTATAAAACCGTGACCACCGCCCCCATTCCCCTGGAATGGAAGGCTTCCGCCATCACCGGGGCGGCAGCCGGCGCCCCCGCACCCACTACGCCTCCCCCCGCGGGCACCATCCCGGTAGCGGAAATGACGGACATCTACGGCCTCATGCCCGCCACCGTCATGAACGCCCTGACCGCCCCGGCCCACTGGGGATGGTACTTCCTGGCCTACATCCCTGCCGTCGTCCTGCTGGGCATGGCCCTGATCCGCTACATCCGGAGAGTCCAGAAGGAAAGTTTCACGGCCAGGGAACGCATGCGCTCCTACAGAAGGCTGGCCTCCACCCCGCGCCACGCCAGCCCCACGGAATTCCTGCGCGCCGCGGGCAACTTCATTGAAAGCTACATTCCGCCCTCCAAACAGAACGAAGACATGAAAACGATTCTGCAGCTCCGGGATGACAGGGCCTTCAAACCCTCCGGCTCTTCCGACGAACTGTCCCACGCGGAACGTCAGAACATTCTGCAAGCCATCAAAAAAGCCATCGCCAAGCTGCCCGTGATCATCCTGGCCGCCGTTCTGGCCCTGTCCCTGGCAGGAACGGCCGCACATGCGGAGGAAGCGGACAGCCTGGGCGTACAGGCCTACGAACAGGGGGAATACGCCAAGGCCGCCGATTATTTCAGCAAGGAAAGCGCCAATCCGGACCTCTCCAGGATGGAACGCGCCTACGCCTGCTTCGGCACCGGCAACGCGTACTACCGCATGAACAAGCCCGGTCTGGCCGCCCTCAACTACCGCCGCGCGCTGGAACTCTCCCCGTACTTCACGGAAGCCAAGTACAACCTGAAATTCATTGAACGCAAGGAAGGGGCCATCCTGCCGCCGGACACCACGGAAAACCAGTGGCTCACCTACCTCAGCCATGATGCGCTGGGTCCGGTCTCCATCCTGGCCGGAGCGGTCATGCTCACCTTCCTGGCGCTCCTGACCGTCACCCGCAGGCACGGCGTGCTGCTCACCATCCTGGCCACCCTCAGCGGGCTGGTCACCGTGGCAACCATCATGAACTACATCATGTACCCGGAAACGCCGGAATCCATCCCGGCGGACCGCCTCCTTGTCGTCACCCAGAAAACGCCCGGCAGGCATGCGGCAGACCTGGCCAGCCCGGCCATCATCACCCTTCCGGAATCCACGCCGCTCATCCTGCGGGCGGAACGCGGCTCCTGGTACTACGCCAGCACCTTCCAGAACACACCCGTCTGGATACCCAAGAAGGACGCCCAGCCGCTGTAAAGCCTCCGTTCCTTCACAGCAAAGGGCCGTTCTCCCGGAACCTGTTTTTTCCGGAGGAACGGCCCTTGTTCATGCCCGAATGAAGTCCTGTTCCGCAAACCGCGGCAACAGCGCTGGGGAAACCGGAACATGCCCGGGAGGCCCTCAGCTTCCTTCACGGAAGTTCCCGCCTTTTCTCTTCCCCGCATCCGTGGAATCGGGAAAACAAGGGAAGAGCGTCCGGAGGAAAAGGACCCGGAACATCAGGAAATCCCCTCCGTTTTTACACAAAAAAAGAGTGAAGGAAGACTGGCGGGAAAATCCCGCCCATCCCGCTTCACTCCCAGCCGTCCGGTGGGGATGGCTTACCAGGAATCCAGGTGCACCTTCCTGCCCGGAGGCGGAAAAGCCTCATCCAGCAGTTCCCGGTCCCCGGCGGTCAACTTGATGGACAGGCTGTGGTAATTCTCCTGCACATGCGTGACGGACCCGGCCTTGGGAATGGCAATGATGCCGGGCATCCGCATAATCCAGGCCAGCGCGATCTGCACCGGGGTGGCCTCATGCTTCAGAGCCAGTTCCACCAGAACCGGATGGGAGCACAAGCGTCCTTCATCCGCCGGAGAATAAGCCATCACGGGAATATGGTGTTCCCGGCACCAGGGAAGCAGGTCATACTCCACGCCGCGGTGGGCCAAATTATAAAGAATCTGGTTGGCCGCGCAGCTTTTCCCGCCCGGCAGGGCATAAAACCGTTCCATCTCCGCCACGTCCATGTTGCTGACGCCCCAGGATTTGATTTTCCCCTCCTGCTGCAATTCCAGCATGGAAGCCACCGTATCTTCAATGGGATGGGAACCGCCCCAGTGAAGCAGGTACAAATCAATGAAATCCGTCTTCAGCTTCTTCAGGCTCCGCTCACAGGCGGCCTTTGTTCCGGTTCTGCTGGCATTGCCGGGGAGCACCTTGGTCACCAGGAATACGCGGTCGCGCAATCCGCGGATTGCTGCTCCCACCAGATCCTCATTCCCGTACATCTCCGCCGTATCAACCACGCTCATGCCCAGCTCAATGCCGACACGCAGCGCCCTGATCTCCTCGGCCTCCCTTAACGCTGATTTCCCCATCTTCCAGGTTCCCTGCCCCAGGGCGCAAACCTTCCGATGGTCCGGAAAAATTACTGAATGTTCCATCGCCGATATCCTTTCTACCTGATCGTGCACGTTCATATTGTATAAACCTTTGACAGCATTCAGAGAAAAAAGATCAAGAATGAGGACGTTTCCCTCATCCCTCCCGGCGCCGGAGCCCCCTGTTTTTCCGGTTAAGAACGAAATGACGCGCAAAAAAATTCTATTCAACCAGATCATCGTCAAATGCTTCTGGAACCGGATCATCTCCATGCCGGACAAGCCGCCGCAAAAGGCTCCACATCGGCTTCTTGTCATACCTGCTGCCGGCGGACATGCATTCACTGGGGATAAAAGCCTCCCCGGCAGCGGTTTTCCGCACAGTTTCAGCTCCTTCCCAGCCATTCAAGGCCTGATCCCGCACGGTACCGGCCCCTTCCACCACTCCCTGTCAGTCAATATCCCGCAGGTATTTCGCCGGAACACCGCCCACTACGGTATTGGCCGCCACGTCTTTCGTCACGACCGCTCCGGCCCCCACGATGGCATTGTCGCCGATCGTCACGCCCTGCAGAATCGTGGCGTTCGCGCCCACCCAGACATTCCTGCCAAGGATAATGGGAGCGGGATACGTCGTCATCCGGTCTTCCGGGGCCATTCCATGATTCAGCGTGGCGAACACCACGTTGTGCCCGATCTGGCAGCCGTCTCCCAGCACAATGCCGCCGTGGTCCTGGAAATGGCAGCAGGCGTTAATAAAAACATTCCTGCCGATCCTGATATTTTTTCCGAAATCGGTATAGAACGGCGGGAACATGCGCAGCGTCGGGTCCACCTCCTGCCCGAAAAGGCGGGAAAGCAGCGCCCTCACCTCACCGGGCTCATGGTACGCGCCGTTCAAGGTGAACGTGATGCGCCGCGCCTCGTTGCTCATCCTGTCCATGAAGCGATGGATATCAGGTGTATCCAGGGGCCCGCGCGTGTTGGCATACTCCAGAAATTCTTCAAGCGTCATGCCGTGGTCCCTTTCCTGCACATCATCGTTTTCTCCTGTTCTTTTCAAACTCATCCTTTCTCCTTTTAAATCCCGTTTTGTTTGCTCGTCCATTCCTTGTTGCGGCAGTTCCGGGAGTGATGCGGCATATCATGCCGCGGCTTCTCCGGAACTGCCCACCCGGTTCACTTCAAATTCCTGTTGAAAAAATCCGTCAGTTTGTCAAAAGGAATCAGGTTCACCCGGTCGTACAAATCCACATGCCCGGCCTTTGGCACCCAGTACAGTTCCTTCGGCTCCGCGGCGCGCCTGTAGGCGTCTTCGCTGAACTCCCTGGAATGGGCTTCCTCTCCCGCAATAAACAGCAGGGCGCGCGGGGAAATCGTTTCAATATCGGAAAACGGATAAAAATTCATGAACTTCACGTTGCTGGAAAGTGTGGGGTGGGTGGTGAACTCAGGCGACTGCCCTTCCGGCGTGAACTCACCGCGGGGACTACGGTAGAATTCAAAAAACTCCCGCTCAATGGGGCTGGAATCTTCACGCAGTTCATGCACGGTCCCGCTGGTATATTTGGCAGGAGCGCCGGAAAACTCCGCGTAACGCTGCTCCGCCGCCTCCGCCAGAATCTTCTTCCTCTGCTCTAGCGCCTGTGCTTTTCCAAGGCCTTCCCGGGTGGCCGTCCCCATATCGTACATGCTGACGGTGGCGACGGCTTTCAGCCGGGGATCAATCTTGGCGGCGCTGATGGCAAAACTGCCGCTGCCGCATATCCCGATCACGCCGATGCGGTTCCGGTCCACAAAAGGCCGTGTGCCCAGATAATCCGCAGCCGCGCTGAATGCCTCCGCATACAGGTCCGGAGACACGGAATTCCTGGGTTCCCCGCCGCTCTCTCCCCAGAACGGGAGATCCAGCGCCAGCGTCACGAACCCCCGTTCCGCCATCTTCGTGGCGTACAGGGTCGCGCTCTGTTCCTTCACCGCCCCCATCGGATGGCCCACGATGATGGCCGGATAAGCAGCGCCCTTATTCATGTCCTTCGGCAGGAACAGGTTCCCCGCCACGTTCATGTGGTACTGGTTGTTAAACCTCACCTTCTGCAAGTCAACCTTGCCGCTCTTGTAAAAATTGTCCGCGTCCGCGGGCTTGTCCGCCGCGCAGGCCATGCTTCCGGACAGGGCGAGAGCGCCCAGCGTGGTTGCCGCCAGCGTTCTGGCCTTGCGGGTGATGATGGATTTCGTATTCATTGCTTGTTCCTTCCTGTTTGATTCTTCCGGTATTCCCACCGGACCGTGCCAATATAACAGGAAATCCGGAAAAACGGGTAGCCTGATCCCCCTGTATTCTTGCCTGATCCTGCAAACGGGAAGGAAACGGGATTGCCCTTTCTCCCTGCCTGGAATAACATGCCCGTCTCATGAAAACGGAAAAGAAGGAAACTCGGGAAGAGCCCGGTTCCCTCCCGGCCCATGCCGGCATTCAACCGGATGAACCGCTCCGCCTTGCTGAAATGATTGCAGGATGGACGGAAGGAAAACACCAGGTGACGACGGCCATTCCCGGATTGGAACTTCACCGCTGGGAATCCCCCACGGAACCGCACAGCTACATGTTCTCCCCGCATCTTTGCCTGATCGCACAGGGCGTCAAGCGCATCCTGCTGGGAGAGGAAAACTATGTCTATGATGCGCAGAGCTTTGTCGTCTCTTCCGTAGAGCTTCCCCTGGTCTCCACCATCCTGGAGGCCACGCCGGAAAAACCCTACCTTGGGCTCACGCTGGAGCTTGATCTACAGGAAATTTCCGGGCTGATGCTTCACGACAGCCTGGCGTCCCGCCAGCAACACCCCGCAGGCCGGGGCATTGGAGTCAGCAAAATGACTCCGGCACTCCTCAACGCGGTGGAACGCCTGCTGGAACTGCTGGAAACCCCGGCGGACATTCCCGTTTTCCTCCCCCTCGTCCGGCAGGAAATCTATTACCGCCTGCTGATGGACGAACAGGGCTGCCGGCTCAGGCAGATGGTGATGGCAGAAAGCCGCAGCTACCAGATCGCCAGGGCCATTGACTGGATGAAAAAACACGTTGACCGCCCCTTGAGCATTGGGGAACTGGCCAGCCGCGCGGGAATGAGCCCATCCAGCTTCCACCAGCACTTCCGCACCCTTACGGCCATCAGCCCGCTCCAATTCCAGAAACGCATCCGTCTCAATGAAGCGCGGCGCCTGATGCTGGTGGAAAACATGGACGCGGGAAACGCCTCCTTCCGGGTAGGCTATGAAAGTCCCACCCAGTTCAACCGGGAATACAAGCGCATGTTCGGCAATCCCCCGCGGACAGACATCAAAAGACTGCAAGCCGTCCAGATGTAAGGAAAAACGGCAGGAATCGTCATTCCATTAGAGGCACTTCCTTCCCTTTCTCAAAAAGGGCAGGAAACGCAGACCAGACGCTAATTCCTCTGCTGATGGGAAATAAAGCTTTAATCTGCGCCTCCTTGTTGTGCCGCATGAGAGCCTTGCGCCTCACACAAGCACCGTTTTTAATCTCCGCACCCGTGAGGGTGCGACAAATCCATCGTGTAGCGGGCGAGTTTAGTTTCCACGTTTCAATCCACGCACCCGTGAGGGTGCGACCGGAGATTTACAACTTGGGGGCCGGGGTCCTGGGAGTTTCAATCCACGCACCCGTGAGGGTGCGACGCACTATAACGACAAGTATTATTGCGGGTGCAGCGTTTCAATCCACGCACCCGTGAGGGTGCGACTCCACAATTCTGACGATCCGCGCTTTGCCGAGGTGTTTCAATCCACGCACCCGTGAGGGTGCGACATTTCACACTCAACGAGTTGTAACGCCTCATTTAGTTTCAATCCACGCACCCGTGAGGGTGCGACGAGGCGGCTTTCTGCCCTTTCTTCGCGGCCCGCAGTTTCAATCCACGCACCCGTGAGGGTGCGACTGACAATAAGACCCTGCTGGTGCCCGGTGTCCCGGTTTCAATCCACGCACCCGTGAGGGTGCGACTTTGAGCGTGGCCGGGCCGTCACACTGACCATTGTTTCAATCCACGCACCCGTGAGGGTGCGACTGTTTCACAGGCGGTTATTGACGCGATGGAGGAAGTTTCAATCCACGCACCCGTGAGGGTGCGACGTGGGATATGACGCTGAACAACCCGTTTTTGAAAGTTTCAATCCACGCACCCGTGAGGGTGCGACGGCCCAATTTGCCAATTCAATTTTGGAAGTGGCAGTTTCAATCCACGCACCCGTGAGGGTGCGACGATGCCCTTAAAATTGGTAGTGGTACTAATGGAGTTTCAATCCACGTACCCGTGAGGGTGCGACACCCAAGATGCAGGATGAACTGCGACGCGCCTTGTTTCAATCCACGCACCCGTGAGGGTGCGACAGGTAATCGAAACCCTGAACCGTCTCAAAATGCAGTTTCAATCCACGCACCCGTGAGGGTGCGACTTTCAAAGATTAACCTTTCTTTCATGGCCTCATGGTTTCAATCCACGCACCCGTGAGGGTGCGACAAATAATCACTATGGATAATTAACTAACAAATAGTTTCAATCCACGCACCCGTGAGGGTGCGACCACATAGCCCTTGTTATAGGTGATTCCTTCAATGGTTTCAATCCACGCACCCGTGAGGGTGCGACCGGAATGGCTCTGGGTGAACTTAAACGATTAAGAGTTTCAATCCACGCACCCGTGAGGGTGCGACCGGCGAACAGTTCAGCATGGCGATGCAGGCCGCCGTTTCAATCCACGCACCCGTGAGGGTGCGACCTGGTCAGGTAATGCCGCAGCGTTGGAGTGGCTGGTTTCAATCCACGCACCCGTGAGGGTGCGACTCTGTTTTAACACCAGGATGATTTTAGACACAAAGTTTCAATCCACGCACCCGTGAGGGTGCGACCACCGCGGATCAGGCAGCCATTATCGAAAGATACGTTTCAATCCACGCACCCGTGAGGGTGCGACCAAGCCATCTTGGCAATATCCATAGCTGTACATTGTTTCAATCCACGCACCCGTGAGGGTGCGACCCATCATTGCCGGAGATCTGCCCCAGGCGGAAGTGTTTCAATCCACGCACCCGTGAGGGTGCGACAAGCCACGGCTATATACCGGGCGGCCTTCCAGTAGTTTCAATCCACGCACCCGTGAGGGTGCGACCGTAGAGTACCCAAGCCCTACAAAGTGATGGTGGTTTCAATCCACGCACCCGTGAGGGTGCGACTCCAGGCTCCTGCCTGCCTCTCCGTCCTCTCCCCTGTTTCAATCCACGCACCCGTGAGGGTGCGACAACGTGATTATTCCAATCCTGCGCCGTTAATGAGGTTTCAATCCACGCACCCGTGAGGGTGCGACAGACATTCAGGTTTTTGAGTAGTTGTTTTTCTAGGTTTCAATCCACGCACCCGTGAGGGTGCGACAAGTTCTGTCTTTGGACCCGGAGCCGCAAAACGAGTTTCAATCCACGCACCCGTGAGGGTGCGACTGAGTTTGTCCCCCTCCCCCTTCCCCCGGTAGAGGTTTCAATCCACGCACCCGTGAGGGTGCGACTTAATGGTATTGTTCACCCATTCGGGAGCCGTAAGTTTCAATCCACGCACCCGTGAGGGTGCGACAAGTTCTGTCTTTGGACCCGGAGCCGCAAAACGAGTTTCAATCCACGCACCCGTGAGGGTGCGACTCATCCACGAATCCATGGCCCCGGCGATACCAGAGTTTCAATCCACGCACCCGTGAGGGTGCGACGCTTAATCTTCTCAAGGTTCTCACTTTTAACCCGGTTTCAATCCACGCACCCGTGAGGGTGCGACGCATACTACTTATGCGACTTATACGATTGATACTGTTTCAATCCACGCACCCGTGAGGGTGCGACTGGCTGTCATCTTACCGCTATGAGCTACAACGCGGTTTCAATCCACGCACCCGTGAGGGTGCGACTTTCTCCGTCAATGCCCTGTAACTTTGTCATACAGTTTCAATCCACGCACCCGTGAGGGTGCGACAGCCTGGGGGTTTATAGGTTGAATGTCAACAACGCCGAGGACGTTTTGCGCCAACCTCCCATGCCGGGGCATGGATTCCAGGCCTTAAAGAAAAAGTGATAGTTGTCAAGATAGGAGCCCCAACGGATTACGGAAATCGCCGATGTCCCGGGAATTTCCTGTGAGCCTGGGGTTGGCGCAAGGGAGACCGGAAGGCTGTGCTTTTCTCCTGTAAAAAGCTTCCGCATCCGGCAACCTGGGCCTGAGCACGATGCAGGGGCATCCTAACCTGTGCCTTTTCCTCCGTCCAGAACTTTGCATTGTTCTTTACCCGGAACAGCGTTATTTCCCTTCCCGCCAAATAAAAAGCGCTTCAGGAGCATTGCTGCCGTCCTGAAGCGCCCTGTGGAAAAACATCCGGGGTTACATGATGCTCTTGCGCGTCCACTTGTTCAGGCTCAGCAGCCATACCAGCACCACGGAGACGACGGAGGCCAGGCAGGCCAGCAGGGGAATTTTCACCGCCGAGGGCAGGCCTTCCAGCCCGATGTAGTTCACGAAGTCATAGGAGCACTGGACAAAGAAGAAATGGCACAGGTACACGCCGAAGGTCAACGCGGCCAGCTTGCTCAGCCACGGGAGGGACTTGATCCTAAGCCTGCTGACAATGGCAAAGATGGCGAAGGTCATCAGGAAGACGTTGATGCCGGAGAAGTACCAGAGCAATTCCAGTTTGGAGTATTGGCCGGGGAAGTGCTTCTGCGTTTCCAGGAAGCCGAAGAACGTGATGGCAAAGCCGACCAGAAACAGGGGAACGGTGATGGCGAACATTTTTTTCCAGCTCCAGGTGAGGGGGTATTTGGCCAGGTAATGGGCCAGCACCATGTACCCCAGGAAGCCGGCAAAGTTATAGAACATGCCGTACGGGTTCCAGTCACAAACGCCCAGGATGCCCATATTGCCGTAGTTGCCTTCATACCCCAGCGCCGGAGCCAGCATCTGGATATAGGGAAGGGTCATGCTGAAGATCCAGATGCCCAGGAAGATTTTCACATCTTTCCTTCTGGCCTGCGTCAGCCAGGCACTCATGATGGGCATGAAGAGGTACAGGCCCACCAGCATGTACACGTACCACAGGGGGGTGGTGTCATAGTTGAAGTTGAACAGGAAGGTGTACAGCTTGTGAACGGTGGCGCTCCAGGTGTAGCTGTCCATCACGATGTTGGGGCTGGCCGTCTGCACGCCTGCGGCAAAGTAGCCGAAGTAAAACAGGGGGAGCAGCAGGGACCACACGACGAGCGGGATCAGCACTCTTTTAAGACGCCTGGCATAGAAGGCGCTCATTTCCATGGTGACGGGGAACAGCAGCACGCCGGAGATCATGGCGAACAGCGGGACGCAGGGCCGGACCATGCTGCCCCAGAAGACGGCTGACTTAAAGTTGAACGTGCCGTCAAAACTGCCCACGAAGGGGTCGCAGCAATGGGCCAGTACAACGAGGAAACAGGCCAGGATGCGCAGGAAGTCAACCCATGCGATGTGGCCGCCGTGTGAGTTCAATGGTTGGTTGGTGCTCATGGAGGTGTGGTAAAGAGAAGCGCCGCAGCGTTGCAGACGTTCCCGGAAATATACCCGTTTCCCGGAAACGTTCTATCACAAAATGGAGAAAAGAAAAAAGAGTCCCAAAACAGAGGGGCAGAAGAGGCAGGGGAATAACCGGGAACCGGCGGAGGGACGGAAGGAGCGCCGCAAGCCAATAATGGAGCTTCAGTGAAGAAAGATTAAAGATGGCGCACTGTGGTTGAACGTGCCTTCCACTGCGCTGCGGATAGAATTCAGGCGCGCGGAGGCCGGGCTTGTCCAGTTTTCCGGCCCTGGTAAAAAACTCTCTTATGTCAGGCGCAAAGAAGCCCCGTCTCACGCTCCGGTGGTCTTGAAACTGCCGGGAGGCGGAATGAGGTTGCCGTAGCGGTGAACGGTTTCGGAAACGGCCTGTTCCCGGAAGTAGCCGAGCAACTCCAGGCGTCCGTTGGCAAGCACCGGACGGTCCAGCACTTCCACGTCACGGGCGCGGGCGGCATTCGCCAGGGCCTGGGACATGCCCTTTCCGCGCAGGAATTGCACGCCCTGGGCCGCATCCGGCATCCGGTCGATGAGTTCCGCTTCCGTCTCCACGGTCAGGGAGGCATAGTAGCCGTTCATTTTCTGAATCCAGGGATGGCCTTCCTCCACGCTCAGGTGCAGGGCCGTTCCGCACAGTTTTGCGCCCAGCAGCAGGATGGCGGCGTCATCGTCCGACATGTTTTCCACACGGGCCAGAATTCCCTTCACGGGCACATAGCGGAACGTGTTGTTTTCCCCGTAGATATGGGAGGGGTCATGCTCCACGCCGAATTCCTCCATCCACCATTTGGCCTGGGAGCCCGCGGCGGAACGGATGCGCTTGGCGCAGTCCGGCAGTTCAGAGCACAGCTTTTCCACCAGCCCGGTGATGCGTTCCCCCGGCGTGCGCAGCTTCTGCGGCAGCGCCTTTTCCTCCCAGCTGCCGAGCATGGTGAGGTAGTTGGGTCCTCCGGCCTTGGAGCCGGGCCCCATGGAGGAGTGGTTCCAACCGCCGAACGGCTGGCGGCGCACGATGGCTCCGGTGATGACGCGGTTGATGTAGGCATTGCCCACCTGCACCTTGCTCTTCCAGAGGGCGATTTCCCGTTCATCCAGGGATTGGAGGCCACCGGTGAGGCCGAATTCAGAGTCGTTCTGGATATCGATGGCTTCTTCCAGGTTTTCCGCGCGGATGATGCCCAGCACCGGACCGAAGCATTCCGTCTGGTGGAACCAGCTTCCCGGCTTCACGCCCAGCCGGATGCCGGGCGACCACAGGCACGGGTTGTCTTCCGAGGGTTCCGGCTTGAGCAGCCATTCCTCTCCAGGTTCCAGTTGCGTGAGCGCCCGGAGCAGGTTGCCTTCCGGCTCCTTGATGAGCGGGGTAACCACGGAGTTGACCTCCCAGGAACCACCCACCTTGAGGCTGGCGGCGGCGTCCTTCAACTGGCGCAGAAAGGCCGGGTTGTCATAAACGGAAGCTTCCACAATGGCTATGCTGGCGGCGGAGCATTTCTGCCCGGAGTGGCCGAAGGCGCTTTTCACCAGGTCTTTCACGGCCTGGTCCGGATCCGCCGTGGCGGTAATGACCATGGCGTCCTTCCCGCTGGTTTCCGCCAGCACGCGCAGATCAGGCCTCAGGTCACGCAGCATTTTCCCGGTGCGGTAGGAGCCCGTCATGATCACGCCGTTCAGGCGCGGGTCCATCAGGAATTTGCGGGAGATTTCATTGCGCGGCATGGGCACGAACTGAAGCACGCTTCTGGGCACCCCGGCGCGCCAGAAGGCCTGCACAATCTGCCAGGCCGTGTAAACGGCCAGCTCCGACGGCTTGAACACGACCGTGTTCCCCGCCATCAACGCGGCGGCCAGCCCCCCCGTGGGGATAGCGAAGGGAAAGTTCCAGGGAGACATCACGCAAACGGTACCCAGCGGGGTCATTTCCACGCCGTCATTCATGCCGTCACGGTCCAGCCCTTCCGCATAATAGCGGCAGAAGTCAATGGCCTCGCTCACTTCCACATCCGCCTCCGTGGGCACCTTTCCGGCATCCCTCACCATGGCAGCAATGGCCTCGCCCCGGATTTTGGACAGTTCCTGCGCCGCCTGGTGCAGGATTTCAGCGCGCTCACTGACGCTTTTGGACGCCCAGGAGGAGCGGGCCCTGTCCGCGGCGTCCAGCGCGCGTTCAATCTGGTCAAAGTCCGCATACGCAAATTTGTAGGAGACTTCATTGTGGCGTGACGGGTCGCGCCCCACGCCCCACAGGTTGGTGGTGACCTCCTCCCCGTTGACGACCAAGGGAATCTCCTCCCCGGATTTTTCCTTTTCCGCGGCAATCAGGCCGTTGATCCATTCCGCGTTCTGCCTCAGGGACCAGTCCGTGTCCCGTTCGTTGGCGAAGGCGTCCCGGTAATGCGTGGGCTGCACGGGGTCCGCGGCGCGGTTCTGCGTGCGGTTGGGGCCGTACTTGACCTCATCCTTTTCCTGGCAGGCTTTTAAAAACCGCTTTTTCTGGGCTTCCCAGCTCCGGGAGCCCGGCGTCATGCCGAAGAGGTCATGCAGGAAGTTTTCCTCACTGGTGTTTTCATCCAGCCGCCGCACCAGATACGCAATCGCGCTGTGAAAGTCTTCCTTCAGCACCACGGGCGCATACAGCAGCAGGCCGTCCGCCGCGTGGCGGATGACGCGCGCCTGATGGTTCGCCATCCCTTCCAGCATTTCAAATTCCACGTAGTCCCGCACGCCTTCCCGCTCACGCAGCAGCATGGCATAGCACAAATCAAAGAGGTTGTGGGAGGCCACGCCGAACTGCACGTATCTGGCGTTATCCGGCATGCAGCCGTAATGGAGCATCCGCTTGTAGTTGGCATCCACCTGGGCCTTCGTGCCGTACGGGGCCTGCGCCCAGTCATGCATGGAGGCCTCCACCTTTTCCATCGCCAGGTTGGCGCCCTTCACCAGGCGTATCTTGATGCGCGCCCCGCCCTGCTCCACGCGTTCCTTCGCCCAGGCGCACAGCTTCATCTGCTCCTCCCAGGAATCCGGCAGATAGGCCTGGAGCACAATCCCGGCTTCCAGGTTTATGAATTCCTCTTCCATCAGCGTGCGCTTGAACGCTTCCGCCGTCAGGTGAAGGTCCCGGTATTCCTCCATGTCCAGGTTCACGAACTTGGGCTTTTTGGAGCCGTCCGGCAAGGTCACCGCATTCGTGATGGCCGCACGGTACAGGATGCGCAGGCGCTCCTGGATGAGTTTCACGGTTTCCTCAAAGGCCACCAGATGAATTTGGCTGAAAATAGCTGAAATCTTGACGGAGATATATTCGCAGTCCTTGTCCCCCAGGCGGTCCACGACCTGCTGCAGGCGGTGATGGGCCTCGCTCTCACCCAGAATGGCCTCTCCCAGCTGGTTGATGTTCATCCGGATGCCGGCCTTGCGCCTGCGCCGCAGGTGGGAATGAAGTTTTCCCTCCTCCGCCGGAAGAATCACATTGGAGCTTTCCTTCCTCAACTGGCTGGTGATCATGGGCATCACTACGCCCGGAAACTGGGTGGAAAGCCTGCCGCCCAGCTTCATGGCCAGACGGTCCGTGGCGGACAGGTACCTGGGAATGCCGTACCCGTCCAGCAGGTAGCGGAACAGCTCCGCTCCGCGGGCCGGGGAGGAGGGGCGGAACACGCGATCCGCCAGCGCCAGCGTGAACGCCTTGCCCGCCGGATCATTCATCATGCGCTCCATCTGCTCCGCCTGCTTCTTTTCCTTCCTGCGCATCCCGGCATTCGACTGCTTCAGAATGGATTCCGCCAGTTCCACGGCCTTGGCCGCCAATTGCTGGTCAGTCCATTTGTCACGGCTGGCCGCCGCCATCATGTCCGGGATGGATGAATCTGTCATAACGGTCCGAAGACTATCCCCACGGATGGGTAAAATCAAGCCAATTTGCCCGGCCCTTCCTGTGAGCCGGAGAATCAGGAAGGAAAAACGCATCCCTTGATTCCGTGGAGGGAGCCGGGAAGCCTTCCTGTCCGTTTACGGGATTTTACGGAAGAAACCGTTTAATCATACCGGGCGGCAGCCAGCCGCGCCCTCCTCAGTTCTTCCCGGAGCTGGTGCGCGCGCCTGCCGCAGACGCTGGAGCGGTCCATGTCCCGCACTTCCTCCAGGACCGCAATCGCCCGGTTGAAGGCTTCCTCACTCTCCGCATTGTGCCCGTCCCGGTACAGGGATTCCTCCAGCCGGACCCAGAGGGGATGCACCATGGACAGCAGAATCAGCTGGCGTTCCTCCACCGCCAAGGAGGGTTCAGCCGCCCTGTTCCGCCATGTTTCCAGGCATTTCCGGATAGCCGGAGCTTCACAGGCCTGGAAGGATTCACAGAGCAGGTCAGCCGTTTCCCGGTTTTTCTCCAGACGGCGCGCCGCCGCACGGGCGTTCAGAAAAGCCGGAACCCGGCAATCCAGTTTTTCCAGGCGTTTCATGGTTCCCGGATAATCCCGGAACCAGGCTTCCGGCGGCACCTGCTCCAGAGCCCGGCAAATGGCGGCGGCTTCCTCCGCAGGATCACCGCACCCGGGAATATCATTCACCACGGTGACGGGACGCACGCGCTGCACCTTTTCCGCCAGTTGGGCTACTTTTCCCGGCAGGGAGGCGGCATCCGCCCCTCCCTCCATCACATCAAACACGCGCCCTTTGGTATCAAGAAAAACAACTGTGGGGAGCACCCGCACGCCGTGCATCGCCGCACGGGACAGGCTGCCGCCCTCTTCCCAATCCTTCAGGGTCGGGCGTTTGGGAACCGTCACAAACTGAACGTCACGCACTTTGCCATCCAGCGCGCGCCGCTCTTCCGTTCCCGGACGCAGCGCCTTTACCCAGCGGGCTTCCGCCGCTCCCGGCTCCGCAGAACCGTACACGACCAGCACAGGAGGCGGGGGCAACGGAACCGCGGCGCAGGATGCGGAAACATCCTCCGTTTCCGCATGGGCCGGAACCGCCATTGCCAGCGCCAGACAGGCGGACGCTATTACCACTGCAGCCCTCATGAACGTGGCCGGACTTCAAACACGCCGGATGGTGATGCGCTTGTAGCGGCCGTCACCCTCCTCGGACTCCGTCGCAATGCCTTCCATGGATTGAAGGGCATTGTGCACCAGGCGGCGGTGGTAGGCGTTCAGAGGCTGCATCTTCATCGGCTTGCCGCTCTCCTGCACGCGTTCCGCCAGGGAACGTGCCTTTTCCAGCAGGCGGGCCTCATTGCGTTCCCGGTAATGGTCGCAGTCCACCTTCACACGGGGGGCTTCCTCCATCTTTCGCTGGACCATGCGGTTGACCAGGTACTGGAGGTCATCCAGCCTGTCTCCGTCGCCGCCAATGATATACTGACAGTCCGGAGAAGAAATATTCAGGCAAATGATGCCGTCCGTTTCCGTTATTTCAATATCCGCGGAAAAACCCAGTGAAGCCAGAAGGCTCTTCAAACTCTGTTCAGCTATTTCTTGCACCGTCATAACCTGTTAACAACTAATGAAAAATGTTCCATACCGGAAAAGTCCATGCCACATGGCAGAAGCGCTTCCTCCGGTAACCCCATTGACAAAAAAATCATAACCTATTTATTCCCCGCGTCTATGAAAATTTGTGGAAGCTCCGCCTCATTTACGTATGCGGGGAAATTTACCCGTTCACATATTCAGGTAACAACCGGCTTGCCCCGGCGGAATTTCACGGCTTTTGCTTCGTCCGGCCCCTGCGGCTTCATTTCATCCTCCCCCTTCTTCATCAGGTACTTCCGTATCATGAGTTTCCGGCGGAATTCATCCGTAAAGCATCTGGACACCATACTTTCGTCCCTCTCCACGGCAACCGCACCCAGTGAGGCAATGACGCACCCACCTGCTTCAACATGGAGGAGGCCGTGATGCAGCTTCCGGCGCTGGAAGAGAATGCTTCCTTCAACACCGGCGAGAGCACGATGCCAATGAAACGGCATTATTCTTTCCCCCGTGCCTCCCAACTCAAGTTATTCCATTCAAGGTTCTTTTCCGGTCTTTCCATCATTTTCCCCGTACCGGGCTGACAAAACAGGGCGGAACATCCTGCGGGAAACCGGAGTCAAATATTCAGCCCATGTAAAAATTCAAACACATCAAGGGACAAACCAATGAAAAAAAAGACCCAGCAAATGGAAGAGCGTTTCGCCCCTTTTCCGGACGGAACAGAAGCGGAACCCCACTACACGGACACGATTGACCCGGAGGTGATCAAGCCCACCCCCAAGCCCACGCCGCCCAATGCGGAACCCTCCGCTCCCGGTACCATGAAGACGCCGGACAACACCACGCAAAAAATCAAGGATCTGGACACCGTGCGCTCCAACGGCATGGACCAGCCGCTCACCACCAACCTGGGAGTAAAAATAGCCGATGATCAAAACACCCTTAAAGCAGGCAGCCGGGGCCCCTCCCTGCTGGAAGACTTCCACTTTCTGGAAAAAATGGCTCATTTTGACCAGGAGCGGATACCGGAACGCGTGGTTCACGCAAGAGGTTCCGGGGCACATGGCTATTTTCAGGTATACAAATCCCTTTCCCGCTACACCAAGGCGGCTTTTCTCCAGGATCCGGGAGAAAAAACACCTGTCTTTGTGCGTTTTTCCACCGTGCAGGGCTTCCGGGGATCCCCGGATACAGTAAGGGACATCCGGGGCTGGGCTACCAAATTCTACACCAAGGAAGGCAACTATGACCTGGTGGGCAATGACACGCCCGTCTTCTTCATTCAGGACGCCATCAAATTCCCGGACTTTGTCCACGCCGTAAAACCGGAACCCCACAATGAAATGCCGCAGGGCCAGACGGCCCACGACTCCTTCTGGGACTTCGTCTCCCTGCAGCCGGAAGCGCTCCACAATGTCATGTGGGCCATGTCGGACCGCGGCATCCCCCGAAGCTTCCGGACCATGGAGGGCTTCGGCATCCATACGTACAAACTGGTGAACGCGGAGGGTAAAAGTACCTTCGTCCGCTTCCACTGGAAACCCCTTTACGGGAAGAAATCCCTGATCTGGGATGAAGCCCAGGCGCTTACCGGGCGGGATCCGGACTTCCACCGCAAGGACCTCTGGCAGGCCATTGAAGCCGGGGACTATCCGGAATACGAGCTGGGACTGCAACTCATCCCGGAAGAAGACGCGGAGCAGTTCGACTTTGACATCCTGGACGCCACCAAGCTCATTCCGGAAGCGCTGGTCCCGGTGGAAATCGTCGGCAAGATGGTGCTGGACCGCAACCCGGACAACTTCTTCGCGGAAACGGAACAGGTCGCCTTCTGCCCTGCCAACATTGTGCCTGGCATCGACTTCTCCGACGATCCGCTTCTTCAGGGCCGCATCTTCTCCTACAGCGATACCCAGCGGCACCGCCTGGGCGGCGCCAATTTTACGGAAATCCCCATCAACCGCCCCGTCTGCCCCTTCCACAACAACCAGAGGGACGGCTTCCACCGCACGCAGATAGACACCGCTCCCGCCAATTACGATCCCAACTCCATCGGCGACAACTGGCCGCGGGAAACATCCCCGGCAGACGGCGGCTTTGCCACCAGCCCTCAGCCTGTAACGGGCGTCAAGGAACGCCTCAGGAGCCCTTCCTTTGCGGAATACTACTCCCAGCCGCGCCTGTTCTGGATGAGCCAGACTCCCGTGGAACAACGGCACATCATCAACGCCTTCAGCTTTGAACTGGGCAAGGTGACGCGCCCGTACATCCGGGAACGGGTGGTGGACCTGCTGACGCGCGTTGACCGGGACCTAGCAGCCGGAGTAGCCAAAAACCTGGGCTTTGAACTGACCAGGGAACAACTCAACCGGGAACTTCCCAAGCCCGTCAACGGCCTGGAAAAGGACCCGGCCTTGAGCCTCTACGCGCAGCCGGACGGCAACATCAAAAGCATGCGCGTCTCCCTGCTGGTGGCGGACGGAGTCAGCCTGAAATCCGTGGATGAAATCTGCGACGCCCTGAACAAGGAAGGTGTGCATCCCCAGGTGCTGGCCCCCCACATGGGCTCCGTCAAGACGGAGGATGGAGAAGAACTCCATGTGGACGGAACCCTGTCCGGCAATCCTTCCGTCCTGTTTGACGCCGTCATCGTCCCGGAAGGGGACAAAAGCATCCGGACGCTGCTGATGAACGGAGACGCCAAATACCACCTGCGCCAGGCGTACAGGCACCTCAAGGCCATCGGCTTGCCGGGCGACGCCAGTGAAATGCTGCAGGCAGCCGAGCTGCCCAAGGACATGGACGATGCCGGACTGCTCATGCCGGAAGACACCAAGGCGCTGATGAAGCCCTTCATCACGGCCATGAAACAGCACCGCGCCTGGGCCCGGGAATCCAAAGCCCAGGACTTCGGCGCCTGACGGGGAAATTCCTCTAAACATCACCATATGCCTGTAAGTTTAACCGCTTACAGGCATTTTTATTAGGGAAGGTTCTCAATAATCATGCTCGCGAGCAAAAAGGTCTGTCCAGGATCACCATATCGGCAAAAACAAATTATTTGAAATTGTCGTCACATTGAATTGCCAATTGTTACAGTATTCAATAATACGAAAATAAACAAAACCTTTCCAGATTGGCATTATTTCTTTTCAAAATACATACCCTTTAATATTTATCATAACTCAATATACTTCAACATTCTGCATTCATGGAACGTTTGATTAAGCAGAATTAAAAATCTTCGAATAACTTTATTCAAAAGGGGGAACAACATTCGATTCCTCTGCTTCTCAAATCCATTCTACCAACTTTATCAATAACTGAATTCGCTGATCTTGAAGATAAGCATTAGCCATATTTCCGTCCACAGAAACAAAAATATACCTTCTGCAAGTCTGGCTGCTTGCAGAAGGTATAGAATAAAAAGCCTTTGATAAGGAAAGAGAATACTAAATATTATTTATTTCTTTTTTAATAAATTAAAAACCTGTTTAAAAATAATCACTAATGAAAAACAGGAAAACAATAAACATATTCCAAGAGCCATCCAAATCCATCCCGCGATGCCTTTTGATAAAAGAGACTCTTCAGGATTACTTTCATTAACAAAAACCGGGATTTCTTTTCCAACATGCAATTTCTTATACGGAATATCAAAACTGCATCCCTGGTTACCGGTATGATACATTTTTGATTCCCATTCAAATCTTACGTCAATATCCAAATTAACATAAGTACCATGAATACCTGAACCTGCACTTTTTCTTCTATATTCGACTTGTGTAATTGTACCTTTTGTTTCCGGCCATTCTTCACTGGACCAGCAGAGCCTCATTTGAGACAGCAGCCATACGAGCATATATAACATGCCTGCTGCAAAAATACTCAACAGAAAAATAACTAAAAGTTGTTTATTATTAAATGTTTTATTCATAAAATCAAAGTTACATTATTCTTAAGCTCAACTCTACTTGAGCTCTCCCATATGCTTGCACACGCATGCCTGTTCCCATGCCATAGACAGCATAAGCGGATGAAGACTTTCTCGGATCTAAAGCTTCACATCCTCCTGGTACTGAACATTCTAAAACAGGAGAATCAAAAGCAATACCGGCAGAAAATCTTCCAATGCCGCCGGAAATAAAACCGGACGCTCCTACAGTAAAGAGGAGAGAAATATCCCCATTCCCATCTGGACAGCGTTCAGGACATCCACCCGCTCCAACGTTCCGTGATCCTGTTCCATCTCCTGTATTTTCTCCTACTGGTTTTTTTGAATATGTATTCTTTCCTTTGTTCTTATAGACAGTTCTTTTTCCTTTTCCTCTCGGTTTCTTTTCTCGTCTTGCACGAATGCCGGAATTGCCTCCAATACTCGTACCTATACCCGCCGTACCCTCCAAATATGCGATTCCGGATGCGACTAACCCTTTCTGTCCATCACATGAACAACAAGATGAAACGACAACATCAATACCGGCATTTACTTCCATCGTAACAAGAGGGAAAAACGGCAATGGCCATACCCCCAGACGTGCACTTTTAACCGAATGCGTTACCTGCTTTGGAATTAGAGCAATCACAACACTTGGAAAATTATTAAAGTCCAATAATCCAAATACATCAGTTGTGGAGGTGGGACAATTACCTAATAATACATATAAATTAAATCCATCTTTTTCCTGAATGGGATCCCTGCTGATCCATCTTCCATTGAAAGGATTAAGATAACGGTAATTATAATAAACCACACCCAGTTCATCATCCATGTATTCGCAGGAAAAACGGAATTTGTTAACATGGGCCATATCGCCTTCCTCTCTGGCAATTCCTCCAAAAGGAAGGTATTCATACAGAGCTCTTCTTTCTTTTTGCTCCCCTTCGATAGCGACGACATTCTTCAATGCATCGTGAATGAAATAGAAATGCTCCCTTGTTTCAGTCTCATTATTCTTCCAGCACGTCATCATTAAGAGAAATGGCGCAGTCGTCTCCGTAGGCGCCCATAGATAACTCTTCTCCAAGACTGGTTCGGGATGCAGCAGATCAATCTCAGCTATTTGCACATAACCACGATACAGGTAATAGACGTGACTGATAGTTGATTCATTGAAAGTAACTTTTTTCTGGAAGCGGCGCCCCATGTAGTCATATCCGCAGGAAACTGCGGTCCGTCCGTCTTCACTGATAAAGCTAACAGGGCGATTATTGGCATCATAAGTTACCTTCCAAACTCCTTTTGAAGTTTTGATAAGGATCTGGTTTCCGTCTGCGTCGTAGACAGGTTGAAACTTTAATCCTGCCTGCGTAATATCCGTATATTGGTTGAGGTGGTTGGTGCCGTAGGATAATAATTCCTTTTCCAATTCCTGAGAGATTTTACGGTTACCGATGTTGTCATATTGATAGCTGCAATTTCCTTCTGTTTGAAATTGTCCATTAATCAATTCACTTCGCTTATTGTAGGTGAAGTTTCTCACCGCTGCGAGTGTCTCAACATTCCAATCATCCTGATGCTGAGTGGGCCGCATCAATTCATCATACTGATAACCATAACGGGCGACCACACTTCCATTCCTGGAATCTTCATACTCAATAGCGGCCATTAGGTTAAGAGAAGGATGGTAACTATTCCTGCGAACGATGCCATTGGGATAGGACATGTTTTTAAGGAAGCCACTGGTGTTGTCATATTCCCATGTAAAGGGAGAATCAAGACCTTTCAGATTCATCCCGACTATGGAGCCTTTGTGGTCATAGTCAAGGATAGAGTGCTGAACAATGCGAGTTCCCAGCATGAAATAGTATCCGGAGGATCGTCCAAAAGAATCATACTCTTCCCGGAGACAGCTTTCCACTTTCCCAAAAGAAGCATCTTGGATCATTCTCCCATAAACGTCATAAGAGATTTCTCTGACACATGAGTCATCTGAGACAGAAATTATCTGACCAAGATGATTATATGAATAAAGCCAAGGTTGGGTAGCATCACTATGGGAGACAGAGATGAGTTCTCCAGTGAAGGGAGCGTATTCATAGGTCGTTACAACACCTCTGGCTTGGGTGAGCGTTTCCAAACGGTTAAGCTTGTCATAAGTTTTGGAAATACAGGAACCGTCAGCATGGGTTTTCTTAAATTCCAAGCCAGTAGCCACATCGTAGAGCCAAGTGGTGGAATCCCCATCGGTTCGGGTGGAAGGATTGGTGGTAATATCCTCTTCATCCGCCCTGAAAGTGGTCAATACAACCATATGATCATTATCATCATACGCGAAACATGCGGGTTGAATGGCAGTTCCGTATTCAGCCGTCTTTCTACCGCGAATATCATAAGAATAGCACATAGTACCTCCCAAGGCGTTAATAATGCAGACAGGCTCATCACAACAAACGCCATAAGAAAGGGAGGTCATATTGCCCTCGGCATCCATCGTCTTGGTAGTTCGTCCGGCTACGTCGGACTCTGTGATAGTGACATTACCCCGTGCATCGGTTTTCCTCATGGTTATTCCTGAGGAAGTGAAGAAACGTTCCTGTGAAGAGTGTAAACCTGCATGGTCAGTTTGATTTATGGTGAATCCATCAACCGCGAAAGACTCCGCGACGATGTCTGAAGTGGGAATCCTGCTGAACTGGATGCGTCTGGTGGGAGCGATGTATTCCGTCCACTGAACACTCAACTGACCGTAAATATCAGTAGAAATAGTCTTACTTTCCACCATAGGATTAGATTGTGAAAGAAGATTTTCCACGGTCTGAACAAGAGGAAATCCATTGGCATTGTATTTAGTAGAGGTATGTACCCGGTAAACCCCGTCTTCTTTAGCCTGGTAGCGTATTGTATTCTCTGTGATCCTGTTTTTTGTAGCATCATCCGGACAAAGTTCATCCAGAAGAATGATCCGCCTCACTTCATAGCCGGATTGGTCATAGACAGTTATCTCAGGAGCCATATCCTCTGTTTGAATACGTACAAGCTGTCCCTTGCCATTGTAAGCATTTCTGGTGACAATGAAACCTCCCAGAGTATTGGGCTGCTCTTCCCGAATAGTTTCTCCAAAACCATTTTCCAAGGTACGTGAAAGAATTGCTCCTTTGGACAGAGTGGTGGTGAGAATACCCTCTTCTGTCAATTCGAGCTGTATTTCAATTTCTTGCTGTCCGTTTCCTTCCTGCCAAAGAGTAGAGCCGTCATAATAAGTTTTCGTCACAAAAATAGCTCCTGAAGGAGTGGTGACGGTTGTTGTAAGCTCATCGTTGCTGTATTCAGTTCTGGTGGCGCGGCCAAGAATATCCGTTGTAGAAATAATTCTTCCCAAGTTGTCGTATTCCATATTTTCGACTGTCGACATAGCGCCTATGTCTTTTCGTATGGAAAGAAATCTTCCCGCAACATTCTTTGTGTAGGACGTGATCGTTTCAGGCGTGGTTTCAGTAGCTGAACGAATGGTTTCCACGAGTTGTTTGGCCGTGTTGTAACTGTAGCTGGTTATCACACCGTCTTCGTCGGTTTCCCTCAAGGGACCGCAGCACATCCATTCCGTCGTGCTGAAGCGGCCGTTGCCCTTCGTCGTTTTGATTCGCTTGAGCTCGGCATCGTATTCATAGTCCTCCGTGGAGATCAATGACCAGTCTTCTCCAGTGTGGACATACTCCTCTTTTCGGGTGGTTGTGCCATTGGCAGCGATATACTCCACCTTTCTGGTACTCTGTCCGGGATTGATTCTCCCATTAGCCTGCACAGTTTCCGTCACTTTGTGAACGGCTCCATGGTCCGAAGCGGCTTCATAGGCATAGACGGTTTGCACTCCGTCAATGTCCTGATTCATTTTCTTCCTGCCCTGGGCATAAGGATATTCCACCATTTCCCCGTAGATTTCCGAAATACTTGTGTGAACCTGGTCGGAACCCAGGGCCGTTTCTGCTACCGTCGTCCGGATCACCTGAGGAGTTTCTTCATACGTGTAGACTTTTGTTCGCAACACCGTTTCCATTCCATCCGGGGCGATAACCACTTCTCTTTCTATTGCCGGTCTGAAATCATTGAAGCTCAGGTCGGCATATTCAGTACGCACTCCTTTTTCTCCACCGCCTGCCCAGGGCATGGCTTGCAGAACCATGCGGCCCTGATCGTCGTATTCATAACGCGTGTAGCCCCCGTTGGGTTTGATTTCCAGCGAGACCCGGAATTGGTCGTTGTAAGTATAGAGGGTGGTCCGGGCCAGAGGGGTCTTGTAGCCCTCCGTACTGCTGATGGTCAGCCATCCCCCGTCGGTATACTTTTTCACTGTGCGCCTGCTACGGGAAGGTTGGGAATCATTGATACCCCTGACCGTTTCAATGCGTTCCCACTTGGAGTCAGGCAGGGCATTGCGTTCAATCGTGCGCACAATGCGCTCATCCCCTTCTCCCTTGATGATGCTTATCTTGTTTCCTTCCTCACGGCGTTCGATAACCCGCGGTTCCTGCCCGGCCCGTTGATTGGTGATGTAGGTCACCTTTACGCCATCCTCCATGGAAGTTCTATAAACGGCCGTTTTATAGGGTTCTCCAGTGACGGTGAATTCTTTATTATTAGAGGCAGAGACATTTCCAGGAGCATACCACTCCAGGATGAGGCTGTTGTTTCCGGGAATGCTTCGCATCAGCCCCTGTGCCTGGGAATAGACGCTGCTGAGAGAGCCGTCCGGGTTGTAGGCTACTTGAACCTTGCGGGCATACTCTTCGGCGGTCATGACATGGCCCGAAGAACTGGTGACCGACACGACCTCTCCCGTAGAGGAAGAGAAACGCAGGATCATGCCGGAAGGAAGCGCCATGTCCATGTAGGCAGGGGAACCCTGGATATTGGGAGTGAGATCTTCGTTGAGCAACTGTACCCGGTAGTCCAGTTTCCTGGAGCTGCCGATAGGAGAAGCGTCATAGCTGCCTTGCTGGGCCTTGAAATAGATGTGGCTTCCGGAGGGACGCTTGACGGTGACGCTCCGTTCGTCTTCAGAGAAGGAAGCAGTCCATGCCATGGGGTGGTTGTAGCGCATGGAAGGTCTACTGTTGGATCTGAGGGTAGCGGGAGGGGAAGAACGGGCCTTGCGCATGAACCTGACTGGAGCGGGAAGCGTTGGTCCCGTGGGAGAGGAAGGATTGATGCATGCATTGCCCTGGCAGTCCTGTTCATCGTTGGGATCGCCCGGAGTGGGCTGTTGTTGAACGCAGTTTTCATCGCCTTCCTCCTCACACCCTTCACAGGGACATGGGCATGGTTCCTCTTCCTGGTCTGGTTCGCTGGAGGAAGAAGACAAGGAACTGGAACTTGAGCTGGAACTTGAGCTGGAACTCGAACTGCTTGACTTGGAATCAAACTCAAAATCATCCCCTCCTCCTCCCGAAGAACTGCTTGAGGTGCTCTCGTCTTCCTCGTCCTGATAAAGATGGACCAAGGTGATGACTTCTTCCCCATCCTTATCCGGCGGAGCCGCATTGGAATCCAGGTAGGCATTGATGTCGGGCACATCTTCCTTGTCGGAAAGAATGGCGATGCAGAACTCCTGTCCGAACCCCAAGGCGGCATGATGCTCATGGACAATTTGGCATCAGTAATATCCCTGTTCGAGTACGACGCTTTCCGCCTTGACGGGTGAGTCTTTTGCTTCTTTGGTGAGTTCTACATTCTTGAAGGGAATGGAGAGGGAAATGGAGGAATCAGCATCCAGGGAAAGGAAATAGGTTGCTCGTTTCATGATCTTGAGGTAGCCGGTCCACTCATGTCGGGTATCGCTGGAAGCGGAGCGAGGAGAGATGAGAACAGGAGCGGTGACGCCGTTGACGTAGAAGTCAGCCTGTGGTTGCCCATTGGCGAACATGGGAACGAAGGGATAGCGGGATTCCAGAGTAATTTTGGTATTATTCATTGTCTTGTAAGTCAGGTGGTAACTGATTTGCAGACAATGTAGAATCTCCGGCACTCTCAATGAAATACGTCTGATACGTTAAGACTGCAGTTACTTCTCATGAAATTGCATAAATCTCCTCAAAAAACGCAGTTCGTATTATAAAAGAATCTCCCCATAATTATCTTTATCTATTTAATATAAACGACTTGAAGATTCATTCTGAATACATTGGAAGAAAATTTTCCAGACAAATGTAAAAAAGGAACTGTACGCAAAGAGACTCAAGTTTAAATATCCCTTTTCGAAACACCATGATTTCCTGATCATCAATTTGTTATTGAGACTGTCCTTGTCCAACAAGATAGGACCCTTTGTTAATTCTGTTCAGAATTACCTAATACACAGGATTGTATTAAAAGAAAACCCCGCAAGCCGTGAAGCTTGCGGGGTTTATTGATGGTACACGGAGAGGGATTCGAACCCCCGACCAACTGCGTGTAAAACAGCCGCTCTACCACTGAGCTATCCGTGCATTGAGGTGGCGGGAATATACACCGGGGAACCGGGAGCGGCAAGGAGAAAATGAGAAAAGTGCGTCCCCTTCCCTGCCCTTTCATGCCCACATGACCGGGTGCGGTAGATTCCGGGAACGGACGGAGGACATGAGCGTTACCGCCGCCCACGTCCCGGCTTGTTTCCAGATCATTTCCGGTTTTTCCTCCTCCTTACCTGATTTCCACGCGCCGGAGCGCGCGGTAGTGCAGAATGATGAAGAGAACGCACAGGACAGCCTCAGACCAGTAGAAGATATCCAGGGCATCCCGTCCGGAGGTGAAGCCGTAGGAGTGCAGCCCCACGCCCAGCATGTTAACGCCCCACCAGGCAAAGGCGATGATGACGCCGCCCACCACGTTGCTGAAGTGGAGCAGCCACGGAGAGAGCCAGCCGGCCTTCCGCGCGTGCAGCACGATCAATTGCCACAGCACGATCATGAGCGCCCCGTTTTCCTTGGGGTCCCACCCCCAGAAGCGGCCCCAGGATTCATTCCCCCAGATGCCGCCGAAGACCGTTCCCACCAGCGTGAATACCAGGGAGAAGCACAGGATGCCATAAGCCATGCGGTCCAGAGATTGTTCCGTTTTCCTGCCAATGAGGCGCAGGGGGGAAGCCAGCAGGTATACATGGGAGAGCACCGCCGCTAGCAGTCCCGCCGCGTACCCCAGCACAATGGTAATGACGTGGGTGGAGAGCAGGAAGTTGGAGCGCAGGATGGCTACCAGCGGGTCCATGTGGTCCACGGCCTGGGAAGATTCATAGAGAATGCCCATCTGGCAGGAGAGGGCCCCCAGCAGCAGCCCCGCCGCCAGCACGATGCCCTTTTTGCTGAAGAGTTCCGCCACCAGGGCGCAGAGCACGCCCATGCAGGCGATGAAGGCGATGGTTTCATACGTGTTGCCCACGGGGGACCTCATGGTGATCATCACGCGGATGGCCAGGGCCGCCACCAGCACGCCGGTTCCCGCAGCCCCCAGCAGCCACGCCAGGCTGAACCCGCCGGGCCGCAGGAAGCGCCGCCAGAGCGGAGCGTTGGAGGCAGGCCGAAAGAGGGCGCAGACCAGCAGGCACACGAATCCGGCCACAAAGACGGCCAGGGACACATAGAGCGGGTCCAGGCGGTAGTAGAAGATTTCCCTTTCCAGGCTGTGCCGCGCCCCGGCGGAGGCGGCTTCATTGGGTTCCGCCAGTTTTTCCAGCAGCAGCCCTTCCGCCTTCATCCGCAGTCCGTCCGCTTCCTTTCCTTCCATGCCCAGGGCCTTGCGCTCCAGCAGGGAGGCCATCGCCAGGAAGGCCCCTGTCCCTTTGCCCGGGACAGCCGTCCACCCCTGTTCCCCGTTCTGCCGGACGGAGGGGAACCATTGGGGGAATTCCATCCGCTCCATGGCGGAGGGGTCTTCCAGCATGATCCGGGAGCCGAGCATCCAGCCGCGCACTACGTCAAAGTTGCGGGAGAGGGCCAGGATTTCCTTCTGGGTTTCCGTCAGGTTGCCTTCCCCCAGCATCCGGATTTCCCGGACGGCGCGGGTCATTTCCTGCCAGTGCTCCGCTATCTGCGCGTAAGAGTACTTTTTCCGCTTGTCCGCCTGGTCCGGCAGGTGCAGTTGCCGGACCACTTCCTCCCGGTTGACCAGAAAGACGGGGTACTGCTCCGCCAGTTCCGGACGGAACATGCAGTCCAGCATCCATTCCACCGGGGTGATTTTCTTTTTTCCCTCCGGCGTATTGATGGAGAAGCTTCTCTTGCCCAGGGTCCGCAGCAGATGGAAGCCCGCGTACGTGGAAGCGGGCTTCAGCCTCCCTCCGTCCTGAACGGCCATTCCTCCGGCGCGTTCCACCAGGAAAGAAGACCAGGGCGCATAGCCCTTCACTTCCACCAGATGGGCGGCAGGCCTGGCCGCCAGCATGCCGATTCCGAAGATGGACGCCACCAGCAGGCAGACACCTATCAGGCGCAGGCGGCGTTTTCCACCGGAAACGGGAACATCTTCCAGTTCGTTGAGTTGGTCTTTTACTGCTTCCGTTCGCGCGGGCGCCTGCCCCGGCTTGCGGCGCAGGTATCTGCCGAAGACGAAGCCAAAGTGCCACAGCAGTCCCACCGCAATGATATAGGAGGACCATTTGGGCATTTGCTCCAGCGGGTTGTGGGAAGCGCGGAGAATGGAGATCAGCCTGCCGGGATGCAGGGAGTCCTGCCCCCAGCTCATCTGGTAGAGCGTCCATCCGGAGAGGCGTAGCGGCTCATTCATCCGGATGACGGCATCATACTGTCCCCCGGATTCCGGGAAGACGGTTACCTGGGATTCATAGGATTTGGGCTTGGATGTGCCGGGGTAGAATTCCGGCACAAAGCGGTTCAGGCGCAGATCAAACGGCAGGGCCTGCTCGTGTACCCTGTCACCCTGGGGCAGCTCCACCTGGTCCACGGCCACCGTCATTTTATTGCCCAGCATGATGCCCGCCAGGAGCAGCAGAATGCCGCCATGGGCCACCAGAATGCCCGCGTGCTTCCACGTCCACCGGACGCGGAACATGCCGCCGATGAGCAGGTTGATGAACAGCAGGGTGCACGTGATGCCCATGCCGGGCAGCGGCAGGGAGATGAGGGAATGCTCCCCCCCCAGCGGAATGAGCACGTACGGCGCGCCGAAGAAGGATTCTATGGCGGCTTCCGACCCCAGGGATGGGGACAGGCGCACCTGGTGCAGCGTGCCCGCAAACGTCAGCACCAGCAGTATCAGCATCAGGGCGATTCCCAGTCCGTAGCTTCCGGCAAATTTCCAGAGCTGCCGGCCATAGTCCTTCCATCCCGTATACGTGTGCTTCCTGTCCATCAATGTAACGTGTGTCCGTATGTAAAAAAGGTGGGACCGATCACACGATCAGCTCGTGAAACCGGCCCCAATCAGGTTGTTGGAGAAAGGAGGATCAGAAGTTATCCGCCAGTTCTTCAAAGTGCGCCTGGGGATGCGCGCAGGCCGGGCATACCTTGGGGGCGGTGGCTCCGGTGTGCACGTAACCGCAGTTGCGGCACTTCCACTGGATTTCCTTGTCCTTGGCGAATACCTTGCCGTCGCGCACGTTTTCAGCCAGCTTCAGGTAGCGGGCTTCATGGTGCTGTTCCACGGTGGCGATCTTGCGGAAGGTTTCCGCAATGGCGGGGAAGCCTTCCCGGTCCGCCACTTCGGCAAACGTGGGGTACATTTCCGACCATTCGTCACGCTCGCCGGCAGCGGCGGCCAGCAGGCATTCCTCCGTGGATTCCAGAGGGGCCGTGCAGACGGTGTGGGTCACTTCAACACAGGCGTCTTTCAGCAGTTTGAAAAACACCTTGGCATGTTCCTTTTCATTGTCAGCCGTTTCCAGGAAGATGGCCGCAATCTGCTCGTAACCGGCCTTCTTGGCCACACCGGCAAAGTAGGTGTAACGGTTGCGTGCCTCGGACTCCCCGGCGAACGCCTTGAGGAGATTCTTTTCTGTTTCTGTGCCTTTGATGGATTTCATAAATTAGTCATCGGGTTGTGTAAGCGGGAGTATCCTAATGGGGGCTTGTGAAAAAACAAGCATTTATTGAATGAATCTAAAAAATAGGCATATCCGGGAGAGTTCCGGCACTTTTCCCAGACGGGGAAGCCGCGCCATGCCGCATTTTTAACGGTGGCCACCGTGGCTGCCAACCATAAAAGAGCCCCAAGGAACAAGCGGGCTTCCGCACCGCGACACCGGGCCAGGGAATGAAACGGGCCGTTTGACATTCCCCGGGCAGATACTAGAATCAACCAGAAAGCTTACTGCAACATCAATTCATGAATCCCGCCAATACGCCCTTATTAGAGACAGAGAGACTGGTCCTGAGAAGATTTGCAGAAGATGACCTGGAGGCCTTGTTCAACATTTACAGTGATGAAAAGGTGAATACGTATCTGCCCTGGTTTCCGCTGACCTCCCGGGAGGAAGCCCGGGCCCTGTTCAGGGAGAGGTACCAGGAAGCGTACAGGCAGCCTCACGGGTATCGCTACGCCATTTGCCTGAAGGACGCCCCGGCGCCCATAGGATATGTCCACGCAGGCGTGGACGATAGCCATGACCTCGGTTACGGAGTGCTCAGGGAGTTCTGGCACAGGGGCATCGTGACGGAAGCGGCCAGGGTTGTTGTGGACTGTCTGAAAAAGGACGGCATTCCCTACATCACCGCTACACATGATGTCAAAAATCCCCGCAGCGGCGGCGTCATGAAACGGTTGGGGATGTGTTACCAGTATTCCTATGAGGAGCAGTGGCAGCCCAAGAATATTCCGGTCACTTTCCGCCTGTACCAGTTGAATCTTGATGGTCGGGAAGACCGCGTTTATCAGGAATACTGGAACAAGGCATCCGTCCGTTTCAAGGAAACAGGGATCTGAATTCCCCATGCAGGGCCGGCTTCCATCCGCCTTTCCGGCAGCAGGGGCGCTTTACGTCCCATGGGAAATCGCCGGTGGAACTGCCGGGGGTCATTTTCCCGCCGCTTTTCCGGAAAAGGCCTCGCGCCACGGATCATCCAGCCTTCCCGGGATGTTATCCAGCTCCCGCAGGATTTTTTCCCGTTCCCGGGAGATGCGCTCCTGGTCTGCGGAGTCCGGCACGGGAGGCTCTCCGGGCATCGGAAGCAGGCCGTCCGGCGTCTTGCCGCTGTCCGGAGTAATCGGGGGAGTAATGTCCTTGCAGTCTTCATCCGGCTTCGGGTCCGGATGGTCCGGGTCATCCTTCTTCGCGGAGCTTTCCGGAGCGGCCAGGTTGCGGTACAGGAACACCAGGTCCCCGGCCTCCACGGCGCCGCTGCGTATGTCCGCCGGAATGCGCGTCCGGCCCAGCCGTTCCTCCGTCACGATCAGGTTGGCAACCCTCCGGTTTTCCTCCAGCCCCGGAGACTGGGAGATCAGCACGGTGCCCGGCTCGTAAACATTTCCCGCCAGCGCAATCAGCACATAGTTGTGGGTGGGGTATACCTGTTCCACCTTCCCCACGTACACCGGGGGACGGGGGGTCTTTTTGACGGGCTGCACCTGCTGGGAGCAAGAAGCGGCCAGCAGCGCGCACGCCGCCAGGATGGGGAGGGGAAGGAAGCGTTTCATGAGCGGAGGGGCTTTTTCTTGTCGTTTATTCCACCAGCACCTTGCGCGGACGGTTGGTGTTGTCCGCAGGCGCAATGATGCCGCGGGATTCCAGCAAGTCCATCATGCGGGCCGCGCGCCCGTACCCGATGCTCAGGCGCCGCTGCAGCAGGGATGTGCTCACCTTGCGCTCAATGAGAGCCACTTCCAGGCATTTGGAGTAGCATTCCTCCTCCGCGTCGTCCAGCGGGCTGTCCGCTCCTCCGTGGGAGGGTTCCTCCAGGGATTTCTGAACCTCTTCATGAAACTTCTGCCGGGCCTGGGAGGCGCAGTGTGCCACCAGAGCTTCCACCTCGTCATCAGAGATAAAGGCGCCCTGCGCGCGCTCCACCTGGGCGGAACCGGGCGGCAGGTACAGCAGGTCCCCCTTGCCCACCAGTTTTTCCGCGCCCTGCCTGTCCAGAATCACGCGGCTGTCCGTGCCGCTGGCCACCTGGAAGGCGATGCGCGTGGGAATGTTGGCCTTGATGGTCCCCGTGACCACCTGCCTTCTAGGCGTCTGCGTAGCCACAATGAGGTGGATGCCCGCGGCGCGGGCCTTCTGGGTCAGGCGCCCGATGTTGGTTTCAATGTCCGCGCCCACCGTCTGCATCAGGTCCGCAAGCTCGTCAATGATGATGACGATGTACGGGAAGCGTTCGGGAATGACGCCTTCGTCATCCAGGTCCAGTTCATCATCTTCTTCCGCAGGCCATTCGCCCTGGGATTCGAATTCCCGGGCCACGGCTTCCGCCAGGGCTTCATCCCCCTCTCCGTTTTCCGGTTCTTCAGGTTCTTCCGCGGGCACGTCCGGCGGACGTTTGTTGAAGGCTTCAAAGTTGCGCACGCCCACCTTGGCAAAGCAGTGGTAGCGGTGCTCCATTTCATTCACGCACCAGCGCAGGGCGTTCGGCACCTTCTTGGGGTCCGTCACCACGGGCACGATCAGGTGCGGCAGCTTGGAGTAAGGCTGCATTTCCACCACCTTCGGGTCCACCAGGATGAGCCTCAGTTCATCCGGACGGAATTTCAGGAGCATGGAGGAAATAATGCTGTTGATGCACACGGATTTCCCGGACCCGGTGGCCCCCGCCACCAGCAGGTGCGGCATAGACGCCAGGTCTCCGATCACGGTGCGGCCATACACGTCTTTCCCCAGGGCCAGCGGTATTTTCTTCTTGGGGGAGCAGAAGCCCGGGTCCTGGAGCAGTTCCCGCAGGGGCACGGCCACCTTGTTCCGGTTGACGATTTCAATGCCCACCGTGTCCTTGCCCGGTATGGGCGCCACGATGTTCACGCTTTCCGCCTTGGTCGCCAGGGCAATGTCCTTGGCATACTGGTCAAAGGTGTTCACGCGCACGCCGCGCGCCGGATAAACTTCATAGCGGGTGATGGTCGGGCCGCGGGTGATGTCCCCCGGCGTCACGTCCACGCGGAACGTCGTCAGGGTATCAATGATCTTCTGCTGGATTTCCAGCATTTCATCCTTGTCCTCCTCCGTGGGGCCGTCCGGCTTTTCTTCATAGTGCAGCAGCTCGAAGGGGGGCAGCTCGTAATCCCGGAATTCCTCCGTGGGCGGCGTGGAGAGTTTGGAGAAAGGCTGTTCCCTGGGCGCGGGCTTGATTTCCGCCGGTTCCGCCACAGTAATTTTTGGCTTGGGCGTCAGGGGAAGACGGCCCTGCGTGCGCGGAGCGCGGGCGGGCGCGGCGGCAGGCTTCACGGGGGGAGCCGCCGTGACTTCGCTGTATAAACCTTCCAGATCGTCTCCGGTGCGCTGCAGGCGGGTGGAGGAAGCCTTGCTCTTCCGGTCCGGCCTGGGGGCGGACAGGGCCGCATCTTCCATGCTGGCCCTCACGCGGGCCGCCTCCCTGGCAAGCTGGTCGGACTGCCGCTTCATCTTTTTCTCCTTCCGGTTCATGCGCCAGGCGCGCCATTCACGCAGCACGGCGCGGAACAGCGGGCGGGGATGCATGCCCGCGGCGTAAACCAGGGCCGTCAGATACCCCAGCCCGGAAAGAACCAGCACGGCGGAAGTGCCGATCAGGGGAAGAATCAGGAGCGTTCCCAGCAGATGACCCACCAGGCCGCCGGCCCCCTGCACCTGGTGGCGCGCCACCCATTCCGCTCCCGGCACATGCCCGGCCGTCAGGAACAGGCACCCGCACAACAGCAGGAAAAGGCCTCCATACACCACGCCGCGGGGCAGTCTTCCACGGTGCACCAGACGGTAAAAGCCCCACCATTCCAGCAGAATGACCAGCATCCAGGCCATGCCGCCCAGCGCCCAGTAAAGAATTCCCGCGCCGTACAGCCCTATTATACCCAGCACATTGGAGGTTCCCGGAACCACGTGCCCGGACTTGTTCAAGTAACTCCAGCCTATTTCCCGCACGTCAAACGTCAGCATGGCCGCCAGCAGCGCAGCGCCGCCCAGCAGGGACACGACGCCCCACACCATTCCTATCCAAACAGGGGGGCGCTCCTCTTCATGCTCAAATGCATGATGCTCCTGCACATCCAATGCCATACCTGCCCCTATCCTAACAGCTCCGCGCGCGCAACTCAAGACTAAACAAAAACGCGGGGTCCGGAAGGACTCCGAATTTTTCCGGATGTGACGGAAAAGACAGAGCCAGGAGAGAAAGAATCCGGAAAACCGCCCTTCCCCGCCCTCCTCCTGACGGCTCCGTGCCTACTCCTTCCATTACCTGTACAAACGCCTTCATCCCCCGTCAAACCAATACAAATACAGCAATCTCCAAACCAGTACTCCTATCTGATTGAATAGGTTAAATCAACATTATTTCTATTATAAAAAGACATGTTATTCAATTCTTCGGTATCCGCAATGAAATATCCAGCGGATTGCAAATCCGATGTCAATAGTAATCATTAAAGAAAAATTACTTATTTATCATTACTGTGTCTTAAAAAATTAAAAAAATTTAACTCAAACTAATGGTTTTATTTTATAATACGATGATAAATAGAGTATTATGTTGAAATTTATTGTACCCTATTATTTTGATAGGATTTGCAATCCGCTAATTCTGCCGCGGCGTTTATGTACATACGTATCTGCAAACCGTTTCTTGGAAGCCTCATTGCCGGAACCGCTCTCATCATTCTTCTTCCGCTGCTGCTGATCGTTTCGGGACTTCTTGTTCTTTCTACAGGGAAATCCCCGTTTTTTCTGCAAACACGCGTAGGGTACAGGGGAAGGCTGTTCAAAATCATCAAATTCAAAACGATGACGGACGATACGGATGAACACGGCAACCTCCTGCCTGATGAACAGAGGGTGTTCCCATTGGGGAGCTTTCTCCGCAGTTCCTCCCTAGATGAACTTCCCCAATTGATCAACATCCTGAAGGGGGACATGACCTTTGTGGGTCCCCGCCCCTGGATTCCCTCCCAGATGGCCGCGTTGCCGGCCAGCTACTGCCAGAAGCGCTGCTCCGTGCGTCCCGGCATCACCGGCATGGCCCAGATCCACGGCCGCAACGGCATCCCGTTCTGCCGCCGCCTCTGCTATGACCTGATTTACGTCAATAACATCAGTCTGAAGCTGGATTTCGCCCTCCTTCTCCAGACAGCCCGCACGGTCCTGGTCCGCGAAGGCATCCACCAGTGCAGCGAGGCCTTCCAGAGCAAGCTGGGGCAGACCCTGGTCCAAAATGACCTCTCCCTGCCTTCCTCCGCCTCTTCCCAGACACCTATCATCCTGACTTCCTCCATCCAACCTCTCTCCAACCAATGAATATACAACACCTCATCAGCAAAGCCGCCGTCTGCTCCGCAGTCCTGGCCGCTTCCTCTCTCCTTCCCTCCTGCGTCAGCCCCAAGGAAGTCCTCTACATCCAGGACGTTTCCGGACAGACGAACGAACGGATCAAGGGGAATTACCAGACCCTCATCCAGAAGGATGACCAGCTCTCCATCACCGTGAGCAGCAAGCAGCCTGAACTGGCCGCTCCCTTTGCCGTATCGGAAATCGGTTCCAGCAGCCAGGGCACCAGTTCCCGGAAGGGCTACCTCGTGGACTCCAACGGCTACATCGTCCTGCCGGTCATCGGCAAGATCAAGGCGGCGGGCAAGACCTGCTCCCAGCTTGGGGACGACATTGCCGCCACCCTGAGGAACCGGGATTACATCAGTGACGCTTCCGTCAACGTTCAAATCACCAACTTCAAGTTCTCCGTCCTGGGTGAAGTGGCCTCCCCCGGCACCTATACCGTGGACGGCCAACGCCTGACGATTCTGGAAGCCATCAGCCGTGCCGGAGACCTGAACATTGACGGCAACCGGGACATCACCCTGATCCGCGAGACCAACGGACGGCGCCAGATCGCCACGGTGGACCTCCGCAGCAAGGACCTCTTCCAGTCCCCATATTACTACATTCAGCAGAATGACACCCTTTACGTCACGCCTGCCGAACGCAAGATCAACACCCGCAGCGATACCGTCCAGTACATCGGCTGGACCGCCTCCGGCCTGGGCCTGATCATCGGCATCGTCGCCCTGTGCGCCCTGTAACCGCACGCTACCTTGCTTCCCGGCTTTCCGTTCTGCGGAAAGCCGGCACCTTTTTTCGACCTGCTCCCCTTTTATGCCAGATACTTCTGCTCCCCCCGCCGCACCGCCCGCCGAGGAATCAGAGTCCTCCCTCTCCCTGGATGTCATCACCGGCATTCTTCTCAGACGCTGGTACTGGATTCTGCTCTTTGCCCTGATCGGCGGCGCCGCGGCGTATTACATGACCGGCAGGCAGAATTACATCTTTGAAAAAACAGCCAGCGTCATCATGAGGGAGTCCAGCAAGGAATCCTCCTCAGACCGCATCAAGGTGGACCTGGGCATGGATTCCGGCGCCGCCAACCTGGCCAATGAAAGCTTCATCCTCCGGTCCAGCACGGTGATGCGGAACACGGTGGAGGACCTGGCGCTGAACATTTCCTACTGGAAGCGGGAGGACCTGCGCCAGATAGACCTGTACAAGGACAGCCCCATCACCGTCACGTTTGACGACATCGCGGAGAACCGCTTCTGCACGGTGGACATCACCCTGCTGCCGGACAACGCCCTGGTGCTGACGTACCATGACATCAACGGCACTCCCGTCCAGGAGAAAGGCGTCTTCCACTCTCCCATCCATCTTCCCTTCGCCACGGTCACGGTTCACCCCACGTCCAACATGACGGAGACCGTCCCCGGCACCACCATCACCGTGCGGCGCACGCCCGTGAACGCCGCCGCGGACCAGCTCCTGGCCAATTTTACGGTCATGCGCCCGGACGCCAAGGAGTCCAGCATCCTGCAAATGACGCTGACTTCCACCAATCCGGCCAAGGCCGCGGATACGCTGAACAAGCTGATTGCGGTTTACAACGCCCACTCCACGGAGGAACGCCGCGCTACGGCAGTAAAAACAAAGAACTTCATCCGGGAACAGCGCGGTCAGGTCGGCGCGGACCTCAAGAAGGTGGACCAGAAAATGGATGACATCAAGAACAAGAATGCCATCATTGCAGACACGGAAGCGTCCATCTCCGCAGACTTCAATACGGCCCAGACCCTGGATAATTCCATTTTCGAGCTCCAGACGCAGCTGAAGCTGGCGGACGGCCTGAAGGAAAACCTGAATGCCCTGGACCAGAAGGCGGGCCTCATCTCCCTGGATACCGGCATTGCGGATTCCGGCGTCTCCCGGCAGATTGAAGCGTACAACACCGCATATCTGGAGTACCAGAAAGTGGCCGGCAGCGCCGGGGGCCAGAACCCCATTGTAGTTACCCTCACCAAGAAGATGGATGCCACCCGCAGCGCGGCATCCCGTTCCCTGGACAATCTCCGCAACAACCTGAAGCTCCAGCTCCAGGAACTCACCAAGAAGCGTGAAAACATCGGCAAGCGGCTGACGGCCACTTCCGGAAAGGCCCGGGAGCTCACCCCCCTGGACCGTGAACACCGGGTGAAGGAGGAGCTTTACCTTACGCTGCTGAGCAAGGAGCTGGAAAACGATCTGACGCTGGCCCTGACGGAATCCTCCGCGCGCGTGCTGGAGGCGGCCCACGGACCGGACATGCCCATCTCCCCCAACACCAGAAAATCCGTGCTGACCGCCGCCGCGGGAGGCGCCATTATCTGCATTCTCGGCTTTCTGGGGCTGGCCCTGCTGAACAACAAGGTGAAGAACAAGAAGGACCTGAATGCCGTCACGCACCTTCCCGTGGTAGCGGAACTCCCGGCCATGACCAAGAAGGAGCAGAGGCAGGTAGCCCGCATGTTCACGGATGAACATTCCGTCATTTCAGAGTACTTCCAGATCCTGTGCCACAATGCGGATTCCATGCTTCCGGTCACCAAAAACCAGGGACATGTCATCCTCCTCACCTCCACCATGCAGGGGGAAGGGAAAACCTTCATCTCCGCGAACCTGGCCCTGGCCTTTGCCAACATCGGCAAGCGTGTGCTGGTCATTGACGGGGACCTGCGCAAGGCCTCCCTGTCCAAGCAGCTTGACGGCAAGGGGCGCAAGGGGCTGAGTACCATCCTGCTCCGCAAGGTGGAAGACCCGTTTTCCGTCATCCGCACGTTGCCGGAACACGCCGGGGTGGACATCCTGTACGCCGGCCCCCAGGTTCCCAACCCCGTCACCCTGCTCTCCCTGCCGGAACTGGGGGCGCTGATCCAGCTCTTCAAGGAACGCTATGACGCCGTCATCATTGACTCTCCCCCGTACGGCATCCTGGCGGACACGGCCATCCTCGCCAGCCATGCGGACATCTCCCTGTACGTCGTCCGCAGCAACAGGATAGACAAGCGGCACATCTCCACCGTCCAGCAGCTTGCGGACTCCGGCCACCTGCCCAATCTGGGCTTCATCATCAACGCCGTGGATTTCAAGGCCAGCAGCTACAGCTATTACGGCTACGGCTACCACTACGGCAACACCTCCAAGAACGCTCATTCCTGATCTCTCCGCCTTGTTTTCCTCCTTCTTTCAACCCAGGCTCAAAACCGCTGCACTCTGTCCGGATGGGATGGACATGCACTGCCACCTGCTGTGGGGCGTGGACGACGGGGCTCACACCCTCCAGGACAGCCGGGACATCATCTCCCTGCTGAAAGCCAGGGGCTTCCGGGGAGCGTACTGTACCCCCCACATCATCAGCCGCTATCCCTCCAACACCCCGGCCAGCCTGAAAGCCCGCTTCCGGGAACTTCTGGATTCCCTGCCGGACCGGGATTTCGACCTGCGGCTGTCCGCAGAGTACATGCTGGACGGGAACTTCGAGCGGATGATCACGGAGGAAGAGCCGCTCACCCATGACGGCACGCACCTGCTCGTGGAGCTTCCGCAGTTCCGCCTGCCGAACGCGTGGATGGACATGCTCCAGCTGGTTCAGGACAGAGGGTTCATCCCCGTGCTGGCCCATCCGGAGCGGTACGGAAAAATCATGCCTGCGGAGGAACTGGCCGCCCTGGCCTCACGGGGCATCCGCTTCCAGGGGAACATAGGCTCCCTGTTCGGCCTTTACGGGAAAACCTGCCAGGAGACCGCCCGGCAGTTCCGGAAGGAAAACCTGTACCTGTGGTGGGGAACGGACGCCCACAATGCCAGCATGCTGAAAAAGCTGCGCCTGTAACCCCGTCCGCATCCGGCCATGCCGGACCTTCCCTTCCCGCTGCATCCCTGCCATGAAGATCACCGTCGTCACCGTCTGCCGCAATAGTGCCTCCACTCTCCGGGACACCCTGGAGAGCGTGCTCGCGCAGTCCTGGACGGATTACGAATACCTGGTGGTGGATGGCGGCAGCACGGACGGCACCCGGGAAATGCTCCAGTCCTTTGAAGACCGCTTCCACGGACGGCTGAAATGGATTTCCGAACCAGACCACGGCATTTACGACGCCATGAACAAGGGCATCCGCCTGAGCGCCGGAGACGTCATCGGCTTCCTGAACGCGGATGATTATTACCGGGACGGCGGCGTTCTGGAGGCGGTTGCCGGGGCCTTCGCGCAGCACGGGGCGGACGCCGTCCACGGCAACCTGCATTACATTGACCGCTCCCGGGAAATCGTCCGCACCTGGCGCGGCACGGCTTACCGCCCCGGCGCCTTCCAGCGCGGGTGGTGCCCGGCGCACCCCACGTTTTATTGCAGGAAAGACTGCTTCACCCGGTACGGCGGCTTTGACCCGTCCATCGGCAGCGCGGCGGATTTTGAGCTGATGCTGCGCTTCATTGAAAAAAACCATATCTCCACGGCTTACATGGACCGTGACATGGTATTCATGCGCACCGGAGGGTCCAGCACGGCGGGCCTGCGGGCCATCCTGCGCAATACGCGGCAGAACAGGGAGGCTTTCTGGAAAAACGGCCTTCCATGTCCCTGGCACTACGGCTTCACCCGCCTGCTGTCCAAGGCGGCCTCCACGCGCAATCCCCTGCACTACCTGTTCAAAACCCGCTGACCTTTCCCGCCCTTTTCTCCTTTCTCCCTCTCCGTTCCGCCGCCATGAACCTGCTCTTTTACTTTGACCATCCCATTCTGCCCCACGCGGGTGGAACGGAGCGGGCGGCGTACCTGCTGGCGGAGGCCCTGTCACGGCACGGCTACCGGGTGTCCTTCCTGTCCCTGCGGCGCGCGGATTCCCTCCCCCCCGCCGCGCCCTACTTTTATCTCCCCCGGACAGACGCGCTCTCCTGCACGGAAAACCGGGAGTACGTGGAAACCCTGTGCGCCGGGCAAGGGATTGACAGCCTCATCAACTGCGGCGCCAACCAGGATGATTCCTTCTTTTTCAGCCATGAACGCCTTTCCGTGCAGGCGTCCATCATCTCCTGGATTTCCTTTGACGTCCGTACCGGGCTGGACTACTTTCCCGCCCTCCTCCGGAAGGATTTCAGTACCTGGGGACAGGCCGTGAAAACCCTGCTGCGCTACGCCATCCTCCCTTACAGGAAGCACCAGGCCGTGAGCGGCAAGCGGAAGAAATACCGGGACATGTTCCGCGGCTCGGACAAGGTGGTCTTCCTTTCCAGCCGCTACCGGGAGGACGCCCTTCAACTGGCCGGAGTCCCGGAAAGGGCGCAGCTGTACTCCATTCCCAACCTGCTGACGTATGAACCCGCGGAAAGCGCCCCCTCCCGCAAGGAGAACGCCGTCCTTTACGTGGGGCGGCTGGTGGATTCCCCCAAGAAGGCGGACCGCCTGCTGAAGGTCTGGAAGAATGTGCACCCCCGGCATCCGGACTGGCACCTGTACCTGGTGGGGGACGGCCCGGAACGCGGCGCCCTGGAACGGCTGGCGGCGCGGCTGAAACTGGAAAACGTCCATTTTGAAGGGGTTCAGGACCCGGCGCCCTACTACAGGAAGGCCAGAATCCTGTGCCTCACCTCCACGCATGAAGGCATGCCCATGGTGATTAACGAGGCCCTTTCCCATGGATGCACCCCATTGGTCTTCAACAGCTTCCGCGCCGCGGAAGAAATGCTTCCGGACCGGGAGACGGGCCGGCTCGTCCCCCCCTTCAGCCTGCGCCTGTTCGCCCGGGAGCTGGACGAACTGATGAGCGGCCCCCATGTGCCGCCCCGCACGGACGTATTAACCAATTACCAGCCGGAAAAAGTGATTCCCCTGTGGCTGGAATGCCTGCAAGGATAACCATGAGCAACATCGTCATCTACCTCCCCAACGAACCTCTGGGCAAGCAGGGCGGCATGGAGCGCGCCACCCATGGCCTGGCTGAAATGCTGCGTGACGCCGGGCACCGGGTCCTGCTGCTCTGCCGGGAGAAAAACCGGCTGGGGGAAACGTACTTCCCGCCCGTCCCGCTCAACTTCATGCCTCCCGGCCTTTCCCGCAGGGAGGAGCAGGAGTACCTGCGCAAACTGCTGTGGGAGGAAAAGACGGAGGTCCTCATTGACCAGACGGAAGGCGGCATCACCGGGCGCTGGGGCATTTTCAACAACCGGGCCCAGATGGAGGAGGATTCCCTGAAGCTGATTGCCGTCCAGCACAGTTCCCAGTATTCCTCCCTCCGCTACTACCATCTTGTCCACAGGCGCCGGGGAGCCAGCGCCTTCTCCGGAAAACTCCGGGATTTCCTGTTCAACGCCTTCGTGCTTCCCCTCAAGCGCCGCCGGGCGTGGCGCCTGCAAAAAAGCCTGTTCCGGGAACTGGCGGCCAATTATAACCACATCGTCACCCTTTCCCGCGGCGGCATGGAGGAGTTCCGGCTTCTGGCCCCCAGTACTCCCGCGGAAAAACTGGCGGCCATCCCGAACGCGCTCGCCCCGCTGGAAGACATGCCCGTGCCGCAGGAAAAGGAGCCACGCGTCCTCTTCGTCGGCAGGCTGGACAATTCCGTCAAGGGGGTGGACAGGCTGCTGAGGATATGGGCGCGCGCCGGAAAGGCCGTGCCGGGCTGGAGCCTGGACATCGTGGGAGACGGCCCGGACGCGGAAAGCCTGAAGGAGCTGGCGCGGGAACTGCAATTGTCCCATGTCTCCTTTGAGGGCTTCCGGAATCCGGACCCCTATTACCGGCGTTCCTCCATCTTCTGCCTGGCCTCTACCTTTGAGGGATTCGGGCTGGTGCTGCCGGAAGCCATGCAGCACGGCTGCGTTCCCATGGCCTTCAACAGTTACGCCGCCGCGCGCGACCTCATCCTTCCGGACCGCACGGGAATTCTGGTCCGGCCCTTTGACGAAGAGGAATACGCCAGCCGGCTCATCCACCTCATGCAGGATGCTCCCCTCCGCGCCGCCATGGCGCAGGCAGGGCCGCAGCATGCCGCCCACTTTTCCCCAGCGCGCGTCGTCCGGGAATGGAACTCCCTGTTTCAGCAGTAACCAGCCAGTATTCCAATGAAGATTCTCTTTTGTTTCATGGGCACGCTCAACCCCTCCTGCGGCGGGGTGGAACGCACCATGTGCAACCTGATTCATGAGTTGCAGGACCGCGGGCATGAATGCACGGTCGCGGGATGGTACCGGAACGCCCCCTACACGCCCTTTTCAGGCATCCAGAAAATCCTTCCCACGCCGCCCGTCCGGGCCACGGAACAGCGGCAGCAGGGTTTCCGGCAGATCATGGAGGAACAGCAGCCGGACATCATCATCCATGACGGGGAACTGCTGGGGGCCTGCGCCCTTTTCCCCGGCCTGACGGGCAGAAAACGCCTTCTAGAAGCCCTGCCGGGAAAAACGCCCGTCATCATTGACATGCACCACTCGGACATCCGGGGACGCTTCCGCGCGCCTTTCCTGAAAAGGTTGTATTACGGCCTCACGTGGCGCAGGAACTTCTACCTCCGCATCGCGCAGGCAGATGCCTTCGTCGTCCTGTCGGATTCTTTCAAGAAAGACTTTTACGACTTCCTTCCGGGAATCCGCCGGCAGAAGATCACCGCCATCCCGAACATGAATTCCTTTGAAAACGGGAGCATTCCTTCCGGAAAGGTGAAGGAAGTCCTGTTCGTGGGCAGGCTGGACAATCCCGTGAAGGGCGTGGACCGCCTGCTGAAGATTTGGAGCACGGTCTGCCGGCAGGAACCGGACTGGTTCCTCCGCATCGTGGGAGACGGTCCGGACCGGGAATACCTCGCCGGACTGGCGGAGGAATTCGGCTGCATGAATTACTCCTTTGAAGGCGCTTCCGACCATCCGGAGGAGTATTACCGCAGAGCCTCCATCCTGTGCATGACCTCCACGTTTGAAGGTTTCGGCATGGTCCTGATTGAAGGCATGCAGCACGGCTGCGTACCTATGGCTTTTGACTCCTTCACCGCCGTGCGGGACATCATGGAGCCGGACCGCACGGGGATTCTCGTCCCGCCCTTTGACCTGGAGCAGTACGCCGGCCGCCTCCTGGACCTCATGAGGGACGGCGGGAAGAGGGAGGCCATGGCGGAAGCCTGCTTCCGGAGCAGCCGGAAATTCAGCAAGTCCCGCATCACCGGCCTGTGGGAAGACCTGTTCACCGCGCTGGCGGAAACGCGCAGATGAACCATTCCCCTTCTATTTCCACCATTCTTGCCTTTTATTCATGAAGATCTGTTTCATCGCCTGGGAACATTTCGGCGTGGGGGGAGTCTCCCGCGTCCTGACGCGCGTCATGAACGCGCTGGCCCCGGAACATGAAATCAGCGTGTACTGCCTGAGACGGCCCCCGCTGGAAGACGCGTACGGGCTGGACCTGGACAGGATACGCTTTTTCCACCATGAAATGAACCTTTACGAGAAGGTAAGGCGTTCCGTGATGGACAGGCTCGTCACCCGGACCCCGCTGTTCTCCTCCTCCGCCGGAGCCCGCGCCTACGCCCTGCTGCGGTACACGCATTCCTTTAAAAAACGCCTTGCCGACCACCTCAACCGGGAGGGGTATGACGCCGTCGTCTTCGGCTCCGGGTTTGAAGACTCCCTCCTGCTCGCCCTGGTCCAGCCGCACCTTCCCCCCGGCACCAGGACGATCTCCTGGTCCCATGCGGCGTATGAAGACTACTTCGGGTTCAAGGGGCCCCACTTTGCCCGTTACTTCCGCCACGCGCTCCGGCAGTTCTTCCACCGTTTTGACCATATCATCGTCCTGTCCGACCACGACAGGGAGACCTTTGAAACGCAGCACCACCTGAAGACGCGCCGCATTTACAACCCCGCCAGCTTCACGGCCACGGAGCATTCCGCGCTGACATCAAAAACGTTCGTCTTCGCGGGCTCCCTCTCCTCCCACAAGGGGGCGGACCTGGCCCTGGAGGCGTTTGAGGAATTCTCCCGCCGGAACGGAGAATGGAACCTGCACGTGTACGGAGAAGGCCCGCTGCGCCCGTGGATGGAGGAATTCATCCGTGACCGCGGCCTGCAATCCCGCGTGCTCCTGCACGGCAGCCACGGGGCCATGGAACGGGAATACCCCAAATACGCCGTCCTGCTGTTCCCCTCCCGGTGCGAGGGCTTCGGCCTCGTCCAGATTGAAGCCATGAGCTGCGGCCTTCCGGTCCTCGCCGCGGACATCCCCATCTGCCGGGAACTCATCCGGGACAGCGGCGCGGGGCGCCTGTTCCCCGCCGGAGACAGCCATGCCCTGTGCAGCGCCATGCACGCCATGGCCACGGAGGACCTGTCCCCGTACGCCCGGAAAGCGCGCGAACAGGAACCATGCTTTACGCTGGAACGCATCATCCGTGAATGGAACGGCATGCTCAGGGAGGAGAATTCATGAAAAAGCTTCTGTTGCTGGAACCTGTCAGGAAAAAGGGGAACCACCAGTTCTTCATGGACTGGTTTGCCCACGCGTGGCAGGAGGCGGGGGGCAGCGTGAAGCGCAGGCGCGCCATGCCGTGGCCCGTGCTCCTGGCGGCGGCCCGGCTGAAGCTGTCCGCCAGGGTACCTTTCCTTTCCTCCCGCCGGGAAGCCCTGCTGGTCCCCGGAGCGGGCTATCCGGACTCCTTTGCATGGCCGTATGCCTACACGCATGAAATCGTCCCCATGCTGTGGGACGTGTGGCCCCGGTACTGGCCGCGCCTCATCTCCTCCCTGAAGCGCCACCACGTCCGCACCTTCCTGTGCACCTCTTCCCGGGTCTGCGAGCACGTCCGGCAGGAACTGCCCCGGGTCCATGCGGTCCACGTTCCGGAAGGCATTGACCCCGCAGGCTACCTGCCCGGAAAGGACCTCCGGGAAAGGCCTGTGGACCTTCTGGAGCTAGGCAGGCGGATGCCCTTCTTCCACCGGGCGGCGCTCCGGGCTTGCCGGGAGCATCCGGAACGGACGCACCTGTACCCCGCCGCGGAGGGCCCGCTCCTGTTCCCGGATTTCCGCTCCCTCTGTGAAGGGCTGGCCTCCGCAAAAATCACCGTCTCCTACCCCCGGTGCGATACGCATCCGGAGATGGCCGGAGAGGTGGAAACCCTGACCCAGCGCTACTGGGAATGCATGCTGTCCCGCACGCTCCCGGCCGGGAGGGCCCCGCAGGAGCTGATTGACCTGCTGGGGTACAACCCCGTCATGGAGGTGGATGAACGGAACGCCCATGAACAGATCACCCGCCTTTTAACGGACATTGACTCCTTCCAGGATCTGGTGGATAAAAACTACCGGGCGGCGCTCCGGCACGCTTCATGGGGCACGCGCCTGTCCGCCCTCCTGCCGCAGCTGGCCCGGCTGGGCTACCGTCCATGAACTCCCTTCCCGTCCGCATGCTCCCCTTTCTCTGAACCACATGGCATCCCTTCTTCAATACATCAGGAAACATGGCACATGGTCCTTCGCGGCCATGGTGGTGATTGCGTCCACCATGACGGGGGCCATCTCCTTCCTGGCCCCCCTGTATCCCGTGATGCTGGCGGTAGCCGCCGCCGTGTGCGTGACGAAGGCGAAGAAGACCAGCACGGCCCTGGTGCTCATGGCGGCGGCCTGCGTCCTGAGCCTGGTGTTCAACCAGCCCCCCGCCATTTTCCAGCCCTGGTACCGCCTGGGGTACTTCCTCGTCCTCCTGCTGGCGCTCACCCCCCTGACCGCCTCCCGTCCGCTCAACGAGTTCCGCCTGAACCTGTTCTTCTGGCTCATGCGTTTCTGCGTCTTCATCGGCGCGGGGTCCTTCGCGGGCTACTTTCTGGGGATCAACTACATGCGCCACAACACCAGCGGCATGATCAATGTGGCGGGCCTCTTCGGCGGGCTGGTCTGGCAATCCATCACGCTGGGGCTGCTGGCGGGGTTGGGGCTGGTTTATCTAACCGTTCTTCACATGGAAAACCGGAAATCCGGCCCCAGGGAACTCTATATCCGCCTGGGCCTGATGGTCGCGTGCCTGGGCTCCATCCTGCTTTCCGCCTCCCGCTCCGCCCTGCTGGCCGCCCTGGTGGGGGTGGGGTACGTCTTCTTCATGTACTTCAGGCATTCCCCCAAAAAGCTGTTCCGGGTGCTGATCGCCCTGTTCTTCCTGGGAATCGTCCTGGTGCCTTTTGTCCAGCACTTCGGCGCGAACACGCTTGCCAAGCAGCAGGCCAACGTAGGCATGGGCAGCGCCATGGCCTCACGCTCCCACCTGTGGGAGGACCGGGGGAACGAATTTGCCTCCTCCCCGCTGTACGGCGTGGGGTTCGCCTCCCAGAAAATCGTCTCGTTCAAGCAGTCCCTGGTCACGGGCATCATTGAGCCGGGCACGTCCTACGGGGCCGTGTTCGCCATGACGGGCCTGCTGGGCGGCATTCCCTTCCTGTTCATCCTGTTCGGCAACCTGTTCAAACGCGCGTACCGCACGCCGGGCTCCCCGCCCGTTTCCGCGGCGCAGGCGGCGCTGGCCCTCTTCTCCGTCCACATGATCGCGGAAGGGTACGTCTTTGCCGCCGGTTCCGGACTGTCCGCCGTCTTCTGGGCCACCATCGGCGGGGCGTATGCCTGCCGCAACCTTCCCAATGGAGGAAAATAACACCATGGAAATCGTCTTCTGGCAAAACATGCTCAGCATCCACCAGTCAGCCCTGATCAAGGCGCTGGCGCGGACGCATGACGTCCTGCTCGTGGTGCAGACGGACTTTGAACGGGAAAGAAAATCCAGCGGCTGGACGGTGCCGGACATGGGGAATGCCCGCGTCCTCGTCTCCCCCACCCCGCAGGAGGCGGAGGAAACCGTGCGCGCCCATCCCGCGGCCATCCATGTTTTTTCCGGCATCAGCACCTACCCCATGGTGTACGCGGCCTTCAAACAGGCCGTCCGCAGCGGGCTGACCGTCATGGTGTATGCGGAACCCTACCGCCGCCAGGGCTGGCGCGGCGTGCTCAGAACCTTCAAGTACCGCCTGCTGCATGCACGGTACGGCAAAAAAATAACGGCCCTGCTGGCTACGGGAAGACTGGGCGTGGAGTGCTACCGCCGCGCCGGATTCCCGGCGGACTCCATTTTTGAATGGGGCTATTTTACGGAATCCGCGGATACGGGCGCCATCCCCGCGCCCGCTCCTGGGGAAAAGCCGGACCTTCTGTTCGTGGGCCAGCTCATCCCGCGCAAAAACATCCTGCCCTTTCTCCGCGCCGCACGGGAGTGCGCCGGGGCCTTCCGCCGCTGCCATGTGGTAGGGGATGGCCCGCTGCGGGAACAGGCCGTCCGGGAAGCGGAGGGCTGCGCGCAGATTTCCCTGCTGGGCACGCTGGAGAACGAGGAAACGCGGGAGCTGATGCGCCGGTGCGACCTGCTCGTCCTCCCCAGCCTGTTTGACGGGTGGGGAGCCGTGGTGAATGAAGCGCTCCATGCCGGAATGAGGGTGCTCTGCTCCACGAAGTGCGGAGCCGCCAGCCTGCTGGACGGCCGCCTGCGCGGCGGCACGTTTGACCCGGACCAGCCGGACAGCCTGCCCCGCGCCCTCCGGGAGTGGCTGGACAGGGGCCCCCTCACCCCTGCGGAACGGAACGCCATTTCCGCCTGGACGGAACGGCACGCAGGCGGAGCCGCCGCAGCCCGTTATCTGGAACACATCGCCGCCTGGGCGGAGGGGCGGGAACGGAACCGCCCCGCGGCTCCCTGGGCGCCACTTAACGGAACGGAACCATGAAAATCCTGCATACCATCGCCTCCATGTCCTCCCGGTCCGGGGGAACCACGGCCTGCACCCGTGAGCTGATCCAGGCCCTGAATGACGCGGGCTGCTCCACGGACGTCCTCACGGTGGAGGATGCCGCCGGGAGCTCCCCGGAGGAGGAAAGCGCCTTCATCCACGCCGTTCCCAATGACCTGCGCACCCCGCTGGGCATTTCCCGGAATGTGCGCCGCTGGCTGGGGAACCGGCGGGATTACGACCTGTACCACACCAACGGCCTGTGGCTGGACATCAACCACGCCACCTGCGCGGAAGCCAGAAGGGCGGGCAGGCCCTGCGTGGTCTCCCCCCACGGTATGCTTTACCCCCAGGCCCTGGCCATCAGGCCCGGGAGGAAAAAACTCATGCTGGCGCTGGGCCACCGCCGGGACCTGTCCCGCGCGGACTGCATCCACGCCACCTGCCGGGAGGAGGTACGGCACCTGCGCGGACTGGGCTTCACCAATCCCGTGGCGGTCATCCCCAATCCGGTGGCCGTGCCGCCGTGGATCAGCCAGATCAGGCGGAACACGGGGGAACATTTCCGCGCCGGGTTCCTGGGTCGCTTCCACCCCATTAAAAATCTGGAAAGCCTCATCCGCGCCTGGGGAAGCCTCAAGCCCCGGAACGGGGAGCTCCTTCTCATCGGGGACGGCCCTGCGGATTATGTAGCACACCTGAAGCGTCTGGCCGCGGAAGAGGGGGGAGAAGGCATCCGGTTCACAGGCTTCTCCGCGGGGAGGGAGAAGTATGAACTGCTCGCCTCCCTCAACGTCCTCTGCGCCCCCAGCCATCAGGAAAACTTCGGCATGAGCATTGCGGAAGCCCTGCTGGCGGGGACCCCCGTCATCGCCAGTACGGGCACCCCCTGGGAGGAACTCCGCACGCACCGGTGCGGCTGGTGGTGCGGCAATGACCCCGCCACCCTGGCCGCCGCGCTGGAAGAAGCCCGCGGCCTTGCGCCGGAGGAGGGCCGCTCCATGGGCGACCGGGGCCGCGCCCTCATCATGGAAACATACGCCTCCCCCCATGTGGCCGCCCGCATGAAACGCCTGTACGGCTACCTGCTGGGGCAGGAATCCAGACCAGACTTCCTTGACCTGCCATGAACATCCTCTTTCTGCTTGGGAAATTCCCCTCCATCGGCGGCGTGGAAACCGTCACCACCATCCTGGCGAATGAACTTTCCGCCCGGGGGCATGAGGTGCATGTGGTTTCCTTTGAGCAGGCGGCGGAGGCACCCTTCCCCCCTCTGGACGGCAACGTGGCGCTGCACCGGTTAAGCTACCCCGTTTCCAGTCCGTCCAATGCCGCCGCCCTCCGGGAGCTTCTCGGCTCCCGCCGCATGGACGTCATCGTCAACCAGTGGTGCCTGCCCTTCCACGTCACCCGCCTCTGCCGGAAGGCCATGCGGGGCCTCCCCTGCCTCCTGCTGGCCGTGTACCACAACGCGCCGGATTCCAACAAGAGGCTGGAAGGCCTCCGGATGCGCGCGGCCCGGACCGGGAACCCGGTCAAAAAGGCCTTTCTGCGCCTTTTGCTGAAAGGCTGCGCCATGGCTACCGGGGCCAGCATGCGGTACGTTTATTCCCGCAGCGACCGCTACATCCTGCTTTCAGACAGCTTCCACCAGGCGTTCCGGAACATCACCGGCCTGAAGAAGACGGAAAAGCTCCTGACCATTTCCAATCCCCTCACCATGGAGAACCGGGAATTCCGCTATGATCCGGGCCATAAAAAGAAGGAGATTCTTTTTGTGGGGCGGCTGGAACCCTACCAGAAAAGGGTCTCCCGCGTGCTGGAAACATGGGCCCTGCTGGAACCCCGGTTTCCGGACTGGGTCCTCCGGATTGTGGGGGACGGACCGGAAAGGGAGGCCCTTCAGGCATGGTGCGCGGAACATCGTCTGGAACGTGTCGTCTTTGAAGGATTCCGGGACCCGGTTCCGTATTACGAGCAGGCATCCCTGCTCTTCCTGACGTCGGAATATGAGGGCTTCGGGCTGGTCATCGTGGAAGGCATGTCCTTCGGCGTGGTTCCCGTCGTCTACGGGAGCTTCTCCGCCGCCTATGACCTGGTGGACAACGGGACCGACGGCTTTATCCTGCCCGCGGACAACGGCTTCCGGGCGCAGGAAATGGCGGAACTGGCCGCCGGGCTGATGAAGTCCCCGGACGCCCTGCACGCCATGGCGCGGGAGGCCGTCGCCAAAAGCCGGGATTTCATGCCGGAACACATCGTCCGGCAGTGGGAGGAAGTCTTCCGCACCGGAGCGCCCAAGAAGCCGTAAAAACACACTATTCCAGCCATTCCATGAACCATCCACGGGGAAAAACGGACCTTGTCTTCACCATCAGCGGCAGGCTGCTGGTCTCCTGCGCCGTGGCGTACATGGCCCTCCCCACCATCCTGTTCCTGCTGGGCTGGGTCAGGCCCCTGTTCTCCATCCCGGCGGCGGCAGCCGTGGCGGCGGCTTCCGCGCTGGTGTGCGTGAAACTCCCAGCCCCTCCGCTCCATTTCACCAGGCGGCAGCTTGCCGTTTACCTGGGAGCCCTCCTTCTCTCCCTCCTCTGGCTGCTGGCGGGCGGCATCACGGGCGTGACGCTCCAGCACGCGGACTTCGTGGTCCGCAATCCCATTTATGAAACCCTCATCCGGTGTGACTGGCCCCTGGTGGACGCGGACGGCAGCCACTTCATTTACTACCTCGCCTTCTGGCTTCCCCCGGCGCTGGTCTGCAAATGCTTCTCCTGCACGGACGTCTTCCTGACCAGCTACGTGCTGACCGCCTGGATTGAACTGGGACTGGCGCTGGTGCTCACCGTGCTTTGGGGGAAATTCCGCATGGGAACCCTGCTCTTCCTGGTTCTGCTCATGTTCCAGGGGCCGCTGGACAGCGTGGTCAGATGGGGCGTGCACCTGTTCAGCCCGCAGGACCAGCTGGCCCATGAACTTTATCTGACGGTGCTGGCCTTCTTCGGCGGCGTGGCCCCCACCATGCAGCTTTACCACACCTTCCACCACACCACGCTGCTGTGGCTGTTCACCGCCATGGTCTTCGCCTGGAACATTCCGGCCAGGTACCAGCTCTTCCTGGCCTCCCTGTGCCTGCTCGTCTCCCCCATCGGGTCGGTGGGGCTTCTGGTCTTCATCGCCATCCGGGGGCTGGCGGCCAGAACTCCGGTCAGGCAGTACTTTTCCTCCTGGACGGTGCTTGCCGGAGGCGCGCTGGTCCTGCTGGCGGGAATCTATTTCATGAGCAGCAACGGGAACAACCGCATCCGCCTGACGTGGGAGGATTCCCCCTTTGACCTGCTCCAGCACGGCGGCTGGAAATTCTGGGGCGCGCTGGCCGGGTCCTGGCTGCTGACGGTAGGCGTTCCGGGGCTCCTCCTGTTCCGGCGGTTTAAAAGGGATGCCCTCTTCTGGAGCGCCCTGGTCATCCTGACGCTCACCTACTTCATTTATATAGGCTCCGTGGGCGGCTATAATGAATTCTGCTACAAGGCCTCCAGCATCAGCTTCTTCTGCCTGGCCCTCCTTTTCACCCGCGTCTTCATGGAGCCGGCGGGCACCCGCGCGTGGCGCACGCTGTGCGTCTGCTACCTGGCGCTAGCCGCGCTGCCCAGCCTGTCCTCTTTCGCCAAGGCCGCGCCCACGCTCGCCTTCACGGAATCCGCGCGCCTTTCCAACATGCAGCGGCTGTGGCAGGGCCACCTTCACCATCCGGAACACCCCTGGAACGCACCGCTGTGGGGCACGGGGGAGGGGGCCGCCTTCCGCGCCGTCTATTTCCAGCAGGCCGGGCAGTCCGCAGACGGCCCGCTGCGCCCCTTCTCCACCGGAACCAGAACGGACACGGAACCCTCCGCCGTCCGGACCATGCGCCCCTGACCTCATTCAACCTCCATACCTCCGCCATGAACCTGTCCCGTTACCAGGAACATTACTCCCTCAGCCACCGCCTCAAACGGTACGGCTGGTACATCGTCAACCGAACGCTTTTCCGGATGATGGCCACCAACATCATGAAGGTGCCCCGGAACCTGCTGCTGCGCCTGTTCGGAGCAAAGATTCCCCTCGTCTCCCTGGTGTACCCCAGCAGCAGGATATGGGCGCCGTGGAACCTCTCCGTGGGGGAATACGCCTGCATTGGCCCGGACACGGAAATTTACAACAAGGCCCCCATCACCATCGGGAACCACGCGGTCATCTCCCAGGGCACCTTCCTGTGCACGGCCTCCCATGATATTTCAGACCCCGCGCACGCCCTCATTTCCGCGCCCATCACGGTGGAGGACCAAGCCTGGGTGGCGGCGGAAGCCTTTGTAGGCATGGGGGTGACCATAGGCCGCGGCGCCGTGGTGGGCGCCCGCAGCGCCGTGTTCCGGGACGTGGCCCCCTGGACGGTGGTTGGAGGAAACCCCGCCAAGTTCATCAAACAACGCATTATCCGCTGAACCATGCTTGACCTTTCCGTCATCATCCTTGCCAAAAACGAGGAACTGCACATCCGCCGCTGCCTGGAGAACATCCTTCCGGCAGCCAGGGACATTTTCGTCATTGACTGCTTTTCCACGGACGGCACCGTTTCCATCTGCCGGGAATACCCGCAGGTGCAGGTCCTCCAGCATGAATGGCCCGGCCTGTACGCGCCGCAGTTCAACTGGGCGCTGGATAACTGCCCCATCAAAACGGAGTGGGTCCTGCGCCTGGACGCGGACGAATGGTTCATGCCGGAAGCCCTGGAGGAACTGAAGGAAAAACTGCCCTCCCTGCCGGAGGATGTTACCGGGGTCATCCACAAGCGCAGGCACATCTTCCTGGGCCGCTGGATGAAGCACGGCGTTTACCCCGTCAAGCTGCTGCGCCTGTTCCGGCACGGAGCCGCCAGATGCGAACAGCGCCACATGGATGAGCATATCCGGCTCAGCCGCGGGCATGCCGTGGAGTTTGAGCACGATTTTGTGGACGAGAACCTGAACGGCCTGGGCTGGTGGGCGCACAAGCATGTGGATTACTCCGCCCGTGAGCTGGCGGACCTGGAGGACATCCTTTCCTCCGCCGCGGCGGATTCCGGCATCAGCGGACAGGCAGGGAAAAAACGCACCATGAAGGAACGCTACGTCCGGCAGCCCCTGTTCTGGCGCTCCTTTGCCTACTTCTGCTACCGCTACTTCCTCAAACTGGGTTTTCTGGACGGCAAGGAAGGATTTTTGTGGCATTTCATGCAGGGGTGGTGGTACAGAACCCTCGTGGACGCCAGGCAGTTTGAGAAACAGAAAAAAGGCTCCGGCAACGCCCCGCGCTGACTCCACTTCATTCCCGCTTTTCCATGAATCCCTTCTTTTCCATCATCATTCCCGCTTACCGTTCGGAAGCTTTTCTCCGGGACTGCCTGGATTCCGTCAGGAACCAGACCATGACGGACTGGGAATGCATCTGCGTCAATGACGGCTCCCCGGACGGGTGCGGGGACATTCTGGAGGAATACGCCCGGAGGGACGCGCGCTTCACCGCCATCCACCAGGAGAACCGGGGCGTGAGCGCCGCGCGCAACGCGGGCCTCGCCAGGGCGCGTGGAACCTGGACCGCCCTGATTGACGGAGATGACACCGTGGAACCGGACATGCTGGCCTGCCTCCGGGAAGCCGCCCTCCGGACGCCGGAGGCCGCGCTCCACTGCTGGGGCATCAGCAAGGACTTCCACGCGGGCAGCCGCCTCATCCGCACGGAAACCACCTTGCCCAGCCGGGACCAGTCCATTCCCGCAGAAGAGACGGGCGCCTTCCTGCGCTACCTGCTGACCAGCCTGGACATGGAATCCTCCTGCAACAAGTTGTTCCGCACGGAGCTTCTGGAACGGCATGGACTCCGTTTCAATACTTCCGCCGTGATCTTTGAAGACTTCCAGTTCGTGCTGGACTACCTTGCCGCCTGCGCGCCGGGCATCAGCCTGGTGAAACGGGCCTTTTACCACTACCGCGCCCATGAGGCGGAAAACGGGGCGGCCAAGCGGAGCCGCTTCAACCTTGTGCAGGACATTGACGTGCTGGCGGCCAAGTTCCTGGCATGGACGGCCACCCTCTCCATCCCGCAGGAAGACGCCTCCACCGTCAGGGGCTACATCCTGCAAAAGATCAATGTCATTTTCCACGCCCTCCGGCAGCAGCCCTACGCCTCCCGCAGGCAGGTCTTCCGGGACTTCCTTTCCAGCGGACTGGCGGCCCGCAGGGAGGAACTGCACCTGTGCGGCCCGTACTTCCACCTGGTCTGCCGGCTGCTGGCCGCACGCAGGTACCGCATGGCCCACCTGCTGCTGAAAACCAGGCATCTTTAATGCCATGCCCTGCCGCCTCCCCTCCCTCCTTCCTTTTTCCAGCCATGCAAGCCGTCCTTGACAGTTCCCTTCCCGCACCTGCCGCCGTGCCCGTCAGGGGACGGATTCCGCAGGTGGACTACCTGAAGGGCATTCTGATCACCTTGATGGTGCTGTTCCATCTGTCCTGGTTTTCCACGTACTACCTGGACGTCACGCGGTACGTGTACATCTTCCACATGTCCGGGTTCATCATCCTGTCCGGCTTCTTTGCCAATACGGACAAGACTCCCGGGCAGTTCCTGAAAACATGGCTGGGCATTCTGGTTCCCTACCTGCTCTTTGAGTCCCTGTATTACGCGGCCCTTTCCCTCCTTCCGGCGTCCATTCCCGCCAGCAACCGCCTGGACCCCTCACTCACGGCCTTCTGGAAAACGCTGCTGCTGGCCCCGGCGGGAACGTACTGGTACCTCTATCTTCTGGTGGTATGCCTGGGCGTTTACTACATGGTCTCCCGCATCCCGCGGCTCACCCCTCCCGCCCGGCTGGCCGTGACCGCCGCCATCCTGACGGCGGTTTCCTGGCTGAACCCGGCGTTCCAGATGATCCACGTCAGTTACTTTCTGCTGGGGGTCTTTTTCCGGATGACGGGGCTTTCCATCCTGAAATGCTTCTTCCCCACGCTGTGGTCGCTGGCCGCGATAGTTGCGCTCTTCCTCTTCTTCCCCCTGCCCGCGAGGGACAGCATGCCGGGCCTCTGCCTGTGCATGCTGACGCTCAGCTTTCTGGTAAAAACCTATCACATGGCGGGGAACCTGGTCCGGAGGTGGTTCACCTACCTGGGCAGGAATTCCCTGTCCATCGTGATCTTTTCCCCAGCCTTCACGCTCCTCTGCAAGCCGCTGGGCCCGCTCCTGGCCTTTGATTCCAGCAGAATCTTCTTCTCCGTGCTGTCCCTGGCGCTGGTGCTGACCGCGTGCCTGTCCATCACCAGGCTGTGCGACTTCCTGGGCTGGAGCAGGTTCCTGTTTTTCAAAAGGAAGATGTACTCCCCCCTGCTGCCGCGCCAGCCTCATTGAATATTCCAACGCATTGATTTCAGATGTCCCCCTGTGGAAAAATATTTCCGGATGCCCGGACAAGATAGATCAACAGGAAATTCCGGTAAAAATAAGATAAAAATTCCGTAAGAAGTCAAATTCCCGGAAGATCTTTATTTTTACGCTGCCATGTTTCCGCCTCCGCACCTCCGCAACCGTCACCGGCAAGACTTTTCGTCAATATTTCACCCATGTGGAAACCGGCGCTGCAAGGGGCTTCTCCAACTGGAAAAACCTTTGAAGGATTGCAGGAACGCCCTTCCTCCGTTCCGGATTCAAGCAAGTGCCGGGACATTTGTTCCCCGTACAGCAGGAACTGCTTTTGCCGGGATGGGAGCGCGCTGTCCCGTCCAGGCCCTCCCGTTCAAATAATAAACTCATTTCAGGCAGAATTAGAAAACCCGTTCCCGGATCAGAAAAAAACAATCGGGAAAAAGTCTTTTTCAGCATTAAAAAATAATACGCGGCGCTTGCAAACCTTCTTCCGATACTTTATTTTTCCCCGCGATCAAATTACGGGCGCACCTTTAAAACCGGCTGGCCGGAAAAGAGCCCACTTACTGCATGAATAACATCAAGACGGAAGCCCGGATGACAAGCCTCTCCCCGGCGGACGGGCACGCAACTACCCCCGTTACACCCTGTTCCCGCACCCGGCAGGCGCAGAACGGCTAACATCCCGCCCGCGGCCGCCTTCCTTCCCAGCAACATGCCACAGCCTCTCGTCAGCATCATCATTCCCGTCTTCAGGGTGGAGGAACACCTGCGCCAATGCCTGGATTCCGTCCTCAGTCAGACGGTGCAGGAATGGGAATGCATCTGCATTGACGACGGTTCCCCGGACGGGAGCGGCGCCATTCTGGATGAATACGGCGCGGGGGACACGCGGTTCAAGATCATCCACCAGCAGAACGCAGGCGTATCAGCGGCACGCAACCGGGGCATGGAACGGGCTTCCGCTCCCTGGCTGACGTTCCTTGATTCCGACGACTGGATGGAACCGGACGCCCTGGAACGCCTGCTGGCTTCCGTGAAGGGGGCCTCCGCCGACATGGCAATATGCTCCATCTTCATCCACGGGCCGGACGGGGAAGACGCCTGTACGGAAACTCCCCACCAGCCTCTTGCGGACATCCATGAATACACGATTTCCAACGAGTCCTTTTCCGGTTCCGCTCTGGTGGACGTCTCCGTATGGGCCAAGCTCTTCCGCACGGAGACCGTCAAACGGAACCATATTCACTTCATCCCCGGCCTCAAGGTTTCAGAAGACATGGAATTTTCCACCCGGATGCTCTGCCACGGCAGCCGCGTCTCCATCGTCCCGCGCCCTCTGTACCATTACCGTGCCGGCCATGAGAGCAGCATCATGAACAATCTCATGAACGGGAGGATGGGCACGGCGGACTTCATCAACTCCATCAAAACCATTTACCGCCTGTACCAGTGCGTTCCCCGGGGCCTGGACCGGACGGAACGGCGGGAACGCGTCACCGGCACGCTGCGCCGGGCGCTGGCGGGAAAAAACTTTTACGGGCAGGTCATCCGGAGGCTGGAGCGGGAAGACCGTGAGTCCATCCTCCGCAGCACGTCCTTTCCCTATTTCAGCTACCTGCGGAGGGGGAAGAAAATGACGGTTCTGCTCCTGATCTTCCGGCACTGGAGAATGCAGGCGGGGATGCGGACACGCCTCCGGTCCCTGCTGGACAGCATCAGAACCCCTTTCCGGAGCGGACGCCCATGAAGATAGGCATCATCACCATTCATTACTCCTTCATCACGCGCAATTACGGCTCCCTGCTGCAACTGTACGCCATGCAGCGCGTGCTGGGCGGCATGTCCATTCAATCCGCGCTGATCAAGCAGTTGCCGGACTCTCCTCCCGCCGCCCCTCCCCCCTCCTCCCGGCAAAAGCTGGCCTATTATCTTCACCATCCCCTCCGCTTCCTGGCGCGCTGCGCGCGTTTTCTCGTTTCCCGGAGAAAAACATCCCTGCCCTCCCCGCCGTTTGACGCCTTTCTGGAGAAGGAAATCCACAGCCTTCCCCCGGTCTTCCGCCCGGGAGAACTCCATGCGGAAGAACTGGACTTTGACCTGTACCTGGCGGGAAGCGACCAGATATGGACCTCCTGCGAACCGGAAAAACTCCTGGACTTTGCCCCTGCCGGGAAACGCATCGCGTACGCCGCCAGCGCCGCGTGGGGAGAGCAGGCGCCGGAATGGTTCGCACACGCGCAGAGGGAATTCCCCCGGTTCGCCGCCATTTCCGTGCGTGAAAAAAACGGAGTGGCGGTCTGCCGGAAAGCCGGAGCGGAAAAGGTGGACGTGGTGCTGGACCCCACCCTTCTCCCAGACCGCCGCGAGTACACAAGGCTGCTGGAAGGCCGCCCGCCCTACCTGGCCGCCCCCTGCGTGCTGGGGTACTTTCTCAACATCAGCAGCCTTTCCCAACTGCCGTGGAGGGAAGTGAAAGCCGTGGGCAGGAAAATGCACGCGCCTCTCCATGTGATTCCCCTCCAGGGGGCGGAACACTGCATTCCGGAGAAATACGCCATCTTCCCGGACCCCTACCAGTTTTTACAGGCCTTCCAGGAAGCCTCCTGCGTCATCACCAATTCCTTCCACGGGACGGTATTTGCGATCATCATGCAAAAGCCCTTCCTGACCATCCTCCAGGACGGGCACACGGCCAGACAGAACGCCCGCGTCCTGTCCCTGCTGGAAGACATGGGCCTGGAAGACCGGATTTACCGCCCGGGACAGAGCTCCATGAGCGCGCAACTGGAACGGCCCGTCAACTGGGAGGACACGGCACGGAATCTGGAAGCCCTGCGCCTCCATTCCATGAACTTCCTGGAGAATGCCGTTCAACAATGCACCTTCTCTCCCCTCCATGGCTGAAGAAAACAGCAACAAGCGCATTGCCCGGAACACGATGCTGCTCTACTCCCGCTCCCTGGTCAATCTGCTCATCGGGCTATATACCTCGCGCCTGACGCTGGACGCGCTGGGCATTGCGGACTACGGCATTTACAACGTTGTCGGCAGCCTGGTGGCCCTCTTCGGCCTGTTCAACGGCAGCCTGAATACGGCCATCAGCAGGTTCATCACCTATGAACTGGGAAAGAACAATCACGAAAAGCTGAACAAGGTTTTCTCCTCCTCCCTGAGCATCCTGTTCCTCTTTGCCTTTGCCATTTTCATCCTGGGGGAAACGGTGGGGCTGTGGGCAGTCAACTGCCACATGGTCTTTCCCCCGGACCGCATGACGGCCGTCAACTGGGTTTACCAGCTCTCCCTGATGACCTTCCTGGTCAGCGTGCTCAACGTAGCGTATTCCGCCACGCTGGTGGCCCATGAGAACTTCCGCGTCCTGGCGTCCGTGGACATTACGCTGACGGTGGTCCGGGTCGTCTGCGTGATCCTGCTGTATTACGTCCCCATGGACCGTCTCATTTACTTTGCCGGGTACTGTTTCCTGCTCACCCTGGCTTCAAGCGTTTTTTACGTCCTCTACTGCAAGAGGCATTACCCGAGCTGCCGCTACCGTCTCATTCTGGACAAGCCCTTTCTCAAGGAAATGGGGGCGTTTTACTCCTGGAACCTGTTCGGGTCCGTGGCATGGCTGCTGAAAGGATCCGGCATCAACGTCGTCATCAACCTCTTCTTCGGGGTGCTCATCAATGCGGCCCAGGCCGTGGCGTCCCAGGTATCCACGGGCGTAACCGCACTGATGGGGAGCTTTTCCAGCGCCATGCAGCCGCAAATCATCAAAAGCTATGCTGCCGGGGACTACGGGCACATGTGGAAGCTCGTCTTCAACGGAACGCGCTACAGCTTCTTCCTCCTGGCCGTGTTCATCATCCCGCTGTGCTTCAACATTGACTTCATCCTGTCCCTCTGGCTGAAGGAAATCCCCACGTACACCAACATCTTCATTATCCTTTTCCTGGCGAATGTCCTGGTGGAAAGCTACTCCTCCTACCTGATCACCGTGATGCTGGCGACGGGTAAAATTGCGTTTTACCAGGTCAGCGTAGGCACCATTCTCCTGCTCAACATTCCCTTAAGCTACCTGGCCTTCAAATGGGGGTACGGCCCCACCAGCTTCCTGGTGGTATCCATCCTGCTGACGTTTGCGGCATCCGCCCTGCGGCTTGTCCTGTTAAAGAAAATGTTCTCCCTCTCCATCACGTTCTTCGTCCGCTCCGTCTTTCTTAAAACGCTTTTCGTCGTCCTTCTGATCTGCGTCCTGAACTCCGGACTTCTCCTCCTCTTCCCGGATATTCCCTGCGGCAACATCATCATCCTTCTCCTGTCCTGCTGTATTTCCATGGGCGGCATTTACTTCCTGGGCCTGACCTCCATGGAACGCCTCATTGTCCTCCAGCAGGCGAGAAAATATCTTCACCGTTAATCCGCACCCACAAACATGATCACACTGGAAAGCAAACAGGACTGCTGCGGCTGCCATGCCTGCGTGACCATCTGCCCCCGGAAATGCATTTCCATGCATGCGGATGAAGAAGGCTTCCTGTACCCCGCCACGGATATAAGCCTTTGCGTGGACTGCCATTTGTGCGAACAAGTCTGTCCCATGATTTCCCCTCCGGCCCTTCAGGCTGCCGCGCCGGATGGCGGCGGCTCTCCCATCCGGGCCTATGCGGCGCGGTGCAGGGATGAGCGGTTCAGGAACAACAGCGCCTCCGGCGGCATTTTCCCCGTTCTGGCTGAACAGGTGCTGAAGGAAGGCGGCGTTGTCTTCGGCGCCAGATGGGATGAGGATTTCATGGCCGTGCGCCATGACTTCATCACGGACATGAAAGATTTGCATCTCCTCCAGGGCAGCAAGTACATTCAGTCTTCAATAGGAAACGCGTTTTTTCTGGTCCGGGACTTTCTGAAACAGGGCCGCAGGGTCTTATTTTCCGGAACGCCATGCCAGATTTCTGGATTAAGAAAGGTCATCCGGAAGCATTCCGATCTGTTGATCACCGTGGACGTCGCCTGCCACAGCGTGCCTTCCCCCAAAGTCTGGCGGGCCTTCTTCCGCGATCTGATGTCCCTGAACGGGATTTCCGGGGCTACCGGCGTTTTCATGAGAAAAAGGACCTTTGATCCGCAGCGCGGCTGGAGATGTGATTCCTTTGTAGTGGAATCAGGCCAATCCGGCAAACCTGCATTCCAGGATTCCATTTACCAGACTTCCTACGGACTCGGTTTTCTGGAAGGGCTTTTTTCCCGCCCGTCATGTGAACGGTGCCCCGCCAAAAACATGGAAAGCGGCAGTGACATCACCCTGGGTGACTTCTGGGGGGTGGAAAACTACTTTCCGGACCTGTCCATGCAGGAGGGCCTTTCCATCATGGTCTGCAAAACGCCTGAAGCCCATGCCCTGCTGGACTCGGTACGTGACGCCTTTTCCATTTTACGGCCTGCGGAATATGAACAGGCCGCGGCTCATAACGAAGGATTGCGTTTTGACCCCAGGAAAAATCCCAACCGGGACGCTTTTTTCCGGCGTTTGGTTAAATGCCGGTCTGACCGGGCCACGGTCAGACTCATGGAATCCTATTTCCGGCCCGCTCTTTTCACGAAAGTGAAAACAAGACTGAAATCCCTCCTGAAACGCATCATTTCCCGCCTGCGTTCTGTGGCGGGGAAAAAACAGGGCCGTTAATCTCCCGTTCCCTGGTCATGAATTTCATGCGCCATTGGCGAAACGCCAGCCCCTCACCCTGGAACGCCTTCCACAGGCTGGGCCTGCATGCCTTAAGGCCTTTACCAGGCCTTTGACCGTTTTTCAAAAGGTAGAATTACAGGACTTTCTGGCAGGTCAAAGACTTTTGAATCACCCGGTAGTAGAGGAAATCCCCGGATGGGCCAGATGAAGAATCCGCCTCTTGATCAACACGGTCTCAATGATTTTTTCTTCCGCGGGCCAACCAGGGCCGGGGCGTGCGGAAGATCCGGAAAGACGAATGGGAGTATCCAGAAAACCGCCGTCACCACTGGAAAATTTATACAGTCATTGACGGCATGAATCATTCATTGTGTCCAACAAGTACATTCAATGAGTGATTATCAATCATACTCCGCTCAAAACCTTTGATTCATAATCACAATGAGCAAAGTACCCCACATGGATGAGCCTCTTGTGGATATTTTAGAGCTGGGACGCTGGATGGCTGAAAATCATATCAGCCGCTCCGCGCTGGCTTCAGCCATTGGCATGAACAGAAGCGCCATTGACAACTACTTTGTCAGAAAAAAACTCCCGCGCCACGCTCAAATCCTCATCAAGCGGTTCATGGACGGCCAGGAAACCGTGTGCGCCTCCCGTGAGGTTTCTTCCCTCATCACGATTCCCCTGGCCAACCGGGTCATCAATCTTGCCATGAAAGCCGCCGTCCGGCAGAACCTCACGATAGAGGAATTTCTGGCGCAGGCGGTGGAAGCGTCTGCGAAAAACACCGTGGAGGGGAACCAGTGAACCACCGGAAGAAAACGGACTGCCTGCTTTCCGTGCTCCATGCGCGCATTTCATCCCTGGAGGAACTTCAGCTTCCGAACGGGAGCAAGTACATGCAGGTGCACCCAGGGTACGCCTGCCGGAACGTCCGGCAAAATCTGAAGGCACGCCTGCTTGGCTGACATCTGCCCGGAAAGCATATTCGTGCCTTAAAAAAACTCTCTCAACATGGAAATACCGAAAAAACGCGTCGTGTGGATTGACGTCTCAAGAGTGCTTGCCGCCCTTCTGATCATGTACGTCCATCTCTCTTCCCCGCTCCTCAGAACGACAGGCGTCCACCTGTTTTACAACGGACGGGTTCCTTTCTTCCTGGTGCTGGCAGGGTACTTCCTTGCCAGGAATATCACATGGAGCAAAGCCTTTGACCGGACTTTATGGCTGTTCATCCCCTATATGATCTGGAATGTACTGTACCTGCTCATTTTCTCCGTCCATGGGGACAGCCCCTTTCCGGTCATGAACCTGATAGGGATCCAGGACGTTTTCCTGCCGGGGCTGCATGTCTTCCCCCTGAACGGGTATCCCCCCATCGGCCCTTCATGGTTCCTGCGGGACATCATGATCCTTACCCTGCTGACGCCTCTGTTCATCCGCGTCAAAATACTGCTGGTGCCCGCCCTGATCCTCTTCCTCTCCTTTTTCAATACGGCTCCCGATCCGCAGGTCACCATCTCCATGGGGTCATGTGCCTTCTATCTTCTGGGGGTTGCCCTGAGTTCCCGCAGGATTGATGATATTCACCTGGTACTGAATAAAAAATTCAACATTGTTTTCTTCCTGAGCATTCTCGTCTCCTTCGTGATGGTTCTCCTGCATTCCGCCGGCATCATTTCCCTGTGGACGGAAACCGTTCCGGGGATGCTGCTGGGAGTCATGCTGATCATGTACGCAGGAATCTGGATGGAGAAGCATATGCCTGGGCTGGCCGCAAAAATCGCCCTGCTGGCTCCGGCGTGCTTCCTCACATTCATGCTGCATATGCCAATTTACGAGAGTCTGCCCACCTTCATGAAATTCGGCATGTTTGCCGTGTTCACGCCTCTGCTGGCGTTTACGCTGATTGCCCTGTTTTACTTTGCCTTGAAACGCTTTGTTCCGTTCCTGCTGCCCTATCTGGCCCATGTTAAAAGGGCCGGTAATCATCATGGAAACCATGGTTTCAAGGGCAAATCCTTGAATCAGGAATGATCCTCCGTCCACCAGGGAGAGGTTATTCAGGCACGGCTGGAGAATGCCGCCGGATGCCCACGGATACTATGCTTGTTCCGGCCCGCCAGTAATCCGTCCGGAAGCACGTTCAACAAATACAGCTTATCCCAAATACCAATCTAGGAAAACCAGGGGAAGGCATTTAACAGCCACGTTCCCCAATGCTGCCCATTCCCGGCTCTCCCGGAGCTGAAGCACCCGGAAAATCACAGAAAAGGGAAACAACTGCCCGGCTATTGAAGAAATGACTCCTCCGTCATTGACGAGATTATATCATTCAATATGCTCAACTGGGACATTCAATGAGTGATTATCATTCATACTCCGCTCAAAAACTTTGATTCATAATCACAATGAGCAAAGTACTCCCATGGAAGAACCTCTTGTGGACATTCCGGAGCTGGGACGCTGGATGGCCGAGAATCATATCAGCCGCTCCGCGCTGGCTTCAGCCATTGGCATGAACAGAAGCGCCATTGACAACTACTTTGTCAGAAAAAAACTCCCGCGCCACGCCCGGATCCTCATCAAGCGGTTCATGGACGGGCAGGAGGCCCTGTCCTCTTCCCGTGAGGTTTCTTCCCTCATCACGGTTCCCCTGGCCAACCGGGTCATCAACCTTGCCATGAAAGCCGCCGTCCGGCAGAACCTCACGATGGAGGAATTCCTGGCACAGGCCGTGGAGGCATCTGCTAAAAGCATCGTGGAAGGAAAGGAGGAGGAGCAGTGAACCGCCGGGAGGAAACGGCGCCGGAACAGGAAACCTCCGCGCCCCTGGTATTGCCCATGGGAGGGCCCGCCCATTCCAGAAACTACGGCATTGATCTGCTCAGGTGCCTCTCCATGTTCTTCGTCGTCCTGCTGCATGTGCTCCGTTGGGGGGAAGCAGGAAATCTGGAGGTCAACTTCCAGGGAACGCCCAATTACGCCGTCTCATGGTTTCTTGAGCTCAGCGCGTTCTGCGCGGTCAACAGTTTTGCCCTTATCACAGGGTATGTGGGCGTCCATGTGCCGCACCGCACATCCCGTTTTATCAATTTATGGCTTCAGGTCCTTTTTTATACCGTCGGAATAACCTTTTTATTTAAATGGCTCGTGCCGGGAAGCGTAGGTCTCAAGGAAATATTCCAGGCCTTCTTTCCCATCCTGCGCATGGCATACTGGTATTTTACGGCTTATGCCGTCCTGTTTTTCTTTATTCCCTTCCTTAATACGCTCATCCGTTCCCTCAGCAGGCAATCCGCCAAATGGCTTTGCCTGCTGATCCTGATCATCTTCTCCCTGCTGTCCACCGTGTCCGGGAACGGGGACTGGCTCAGCCGCGGCGGATACAGCGCCATCTGGCTGGGCTGCCTGTACGTGGCGGGAGGCTGCATCAGTTATTTCCAACTGTGGAGCACGTTAAAGCGGCCCGCGCTTTACTACCTCCTCTGCTGCATTCTGGCCACTGCCGGACTGCTGGCATGGGATTATCTCCCCTTCCGCCAGGGCATTTCAGAGAAACTCTTTGCCGTTTACACGGCGCCGTTCTGCTGCCTGTCCGCCTTCTTCCTTCTCATGGCCTGCGCGCGCCTGCGGATCACCAGCAGAACCGCCATCCGCCTGATCTCCCTCCTGGCCCCGTTTTCCTTTGCCGTTTACCTGATTCACGACAATTCCCTTGTGTGGAACTATATGATAAAAGGACAGTTTGCCGCATTGCACGACTGCCCATGGTACGTCATGGCGGCGGGAGCGCTGGGAATCAGCCTGGGCATCTACCTGGCATGCACCGTGATCGACTCCGTCCGGAGCGCCCTGTTCCGTCTGCTCCATGTACGGGAATTCTCCGTTAAATTGGAGGAAATCCTGTCAAAATTCAAGCAATGGATTCTCCGGCGCATTCCATCATAACTTTCCGGCGTAAATTTAACTGAAATTTCTTTCAATTTCCTAAAGAATGTCTTGCGGAATTGAACGGCATCATTACTATGGCGGCAAAACATGCAATATACAACTATTACCGCAGCCGCATGCGCGGCAGCCTTCACTCTCTCCGGAATGGCTTCCGCAGATATTCATGTCCCCCTCCGGGCGCTGAATGCCTCTTATGACGCCTCCCGTCCGTTCTCCGGCCTGCTGGGCACGGGCTATGCCACCAAGTACGTCAGCCGCGGCCTGGCTTTCCAGCAGTCCGGCAGTGACCATGTGGTTCCGGTGGAGGCCATAGGCTCCTATGACCTCAACAAAAAATACTCCCTCCTGGCCGGAGTGAAGTACCAGTGGCTGACCCAGAACGACTTCACGCACAATAGCACGGGCATTTCCGATGAAGCGACGGCCCTGGTAGGTGCCAGCCGCAAATTCAGCGACTACACCATGGCTTCTTTGAGCTATCAATTCGTCAATGGCGGCCTGCCGGGTTTGATGAACGTCCACCTGGGACAGACCTCCAGCGACTTCCCGGCATTTGAGCACAGCCGGTCTGAAGAACACAGCTTCGTACTGGACATTCATCACGACTTTGGCAAGGGGCTTGAAAACTTCTTCTGGGACTGCCGCGTGCAGTACACCTTCCGCTGGATGTCCGGCTGGTGGTTTACCAATACGCTGGGCTATAAATACGACTTCAACCGCTCTTCCTCCCTGATTGTGGCGGGAACCTGGAATGCTTCCGCCGGCTACTTTGACCGGGACTCTCTGAACGCCAACGGCACGCAGGGCATTTCCGTAACCGTGGCCGTCCCCTTCAAAGCGGTGGATCGCTTGGTCCTCACCCCCTTCGTCAGCACCGTCTGGCTCGGTAACGGAGGCATGGCGGCCAACTACCGCGGGCCTTCCAGCCGCTTCCCCTCCCGAATCCCCGCCAGGATTTACCGCAACTTTACGTTTGTGGCGGGCCTGGGGGTTACCTACTCCTTCTAAACCCTCCCTTCATCCATAGATCCCTGCGGCCCCCGGCGCTTCCAAGCATGCGCCGGGGGCCCGCTTCACTTTCCCGCCATGCCTCTGTCAGCCGTTTTCCACACCAATTCCCTCCAGGAACAGGTTGCCGCCCTGGGCGACGCCTTCGCCATTGCCGGGGAGTTCCTTCATTGCGACACCATCAACAGCGGCCACATCAACCTGACCTTCCGGGCCACCTACCGGAAGATGGACGGCACCACGGACCGCTACATTTTCCAGCGCGTCAATGACGCCGTTTTCCAGTGCCCCCGGGACGTGATGCACAACGTGGAAAAGGTGACCAACCATATCCGGTGGAAGATGCTCCGGGTGCTGAAAACGCCCTTCCGCCAGACGCTGAACCTGTACTCCGCCCGCGGAGGGCGCAAGTACCTGGAAATTCCAGGCTCCGGCTTCTGGCGGTGCTACAACTGCATTGAAAGCACGCATACCTTTGACGTGGCGGAACATCCCCGCCAGGCCTATGAGGCGGCCCGCGCCTTCGGCGCCTTCCAGCAGCTCCTGTGCGACATGAATCCGGAGGACATTCACGAGACCATCCCGTTCTTCCACCATACCCGCAGGCGCTTTGACCGGCTGGAAAAATCCGCCGCCCGCGACTCCCGCGGCAGGCTGGACTTCTGCCGGAGGGAGCTGGACTTCATCCGCCGCCGGGAGCGGTATGTGGACATCCTGCTGGACCTTCAGAAACAGGGGGAACTCCCCGTCAGAATCGTGCACAACGATACCAAGATCAACAACGTGATGCTGGACAAGGAAACGGACAAGGCCGTCTGCGTCATTGACCTGGACACGGTGATGCCCGGCAGCGTGCTGTATGACTTCGGGGACATGGTCCGCACCATGACCTCCCCCGCGGCGGAAGATGAGGAGGACCTGGACAAAACCTTCCTGCGCATGCCCATGTTTGAAGCCGTGGTCAAGGGCTACCTGGACGCCGCCAGGGACTTCATCACGCCGCAGGAAGTCTCCCATCTGGCCTTTTCCGGCGTGCTCATCACGCTGGAAACCGGCATCCGCTTCCTGACGGACTATCTGGAAGGGGACGTCTACTTCAAAACGGAAAGGGACCGCCACAACCTGCACCGGGCCCGCACCCAGCTCAAGCTGGTGGAAAGCATGGAAGAGCAAATGCCGGAAATGGAGGAATGCGTCCGGCGCTGCTTTCACGCGTCCACCCATTGACGGAAACCTGATTAACGGACGCCCGATTTTGTGATCGTCTCGGGGCGCGGGTGTTTGGTATACTCCCGCGCATGTTAAAAAATATCTCTCCCCTCATCAGCCCCTCCCTGCTGAAAATCCTGGCGGAAATGGGCCATGGCGATGAAATCGTCTTTTCCGACGCCCATTTCCCCGGCCACACCTTCAACCCCACGGTCCTGAGGGCGGACGGACTGGGAGCGGACGCCCTGCTGGGCGCCGTCATCCCCCTCTTTGAGCTGGACGCCTACGCCACCCCCGTCATCATGATGGCCCCGGTGCCCGGAGACTCCCTGGACCCCGCGGTGGAAGCCAAATACCGCAAGGCCCTGAACTATGACGGGGACATTGAACAAATGGAGCGCTACGCCTTTTATGAACGGGCCAAAAAGGCCTATGCCGTGGTCATTACCGGGGAAACCGCCAAATACGGCAACATCATCCTGAAAAAGGGCGTTACCCCCCTCTCCTGACACTGGCCCACGCAGACAGCCAATTCCATGCAATACGACTTTGACGAAGTAATCGACCGGAGCGGCACCGGCGCCCTGAAATATGAAGCGCTGCTGCCGCGCTGGGGCCGGGATGACCTGCTTCCCCTGTGGGTGGCGGACATGGACTTCAAAACGCCACCGTTTATCATGGAGGCCATCCGCTGCCGCTGTAAACATGAAATCCTGGGGTACACCGTCAAGCCCCGCGCCTTCTTTGAAGCCATCCGTGACTGGGTGGACCGCCGCCACGGATGGAAGGTGCGCGCGGAGGAAATCGGCTTTGCCCCGGGCATCGTTCCCGGCATCTCCAGCGCCATCCAGTGCTTCACGGAACCGGGGGATAAAATCATGATCCAGCCTCCGGTGTACCACCCCTTTGCCATGATCATCCGGGAAAACGGGCGGCAAATCGTAAACAACCCCCTCATTCTGGAAAATGGGCGCTACCGCATGGACATTGACCACATGCGGGAGGCCGTCCGCGGCTGCCGCATGTTCATCCTGTGCAATCCCCACAACCCGGGCGGCCGCGTATGGAGTCCGGAGGAACTGCGCCGCGTGGCGGAAATCTGCGCGGAAAACGGCACGCTGGTCGTCTCCGACGAGATTCACGCGGACCTGGCGCTGCCCGGCCACACGCACACCGTCTTTGCCACCGTGTCCGGGCAGGCGCGCATGAACTCCATCACGTACATGGCCCCCAGCAAAGCCTTCAACGTGCCCGGCCTGGGCAGCTCCTACGTGATCTGCCAGAATCCGGACCTGTTCGCCAAATACCAGGACTTTGTCAGCGGCAGGGAGCTGGCGGAAGGCCACGTCTTTGCCTATGAAGGGCTCATCAGCGCGTACTCCGGCCCGGAAGGGGAGGAATGGCTCCGGCAGGCGGTGGACTACATTCAGGAAAACATCCGCTTCATTGACGCGGAACTGCGCCGCCGCATGCCAAAAATCAAGGCCATGCTTCCGGACGCGTCCTACCTGGTCTTCCTGGACTGCCGGGAACTGAACCTCTCCCAGAAGGAACTGGTGGACTTCTTTGTGGACGGGGCGCACCTGGCCCTGAATGACGGCTCCATCTTCGGCAAGGAAGGGGAAGGCTTCATGCGCCTGAACGCGGGCTGCCCCCGCTCCATCCTGGAACGGGCGCTCAACCAGCTGGAAGAGGCCTACCGGACGCGCGGCTTTTAATCGGGAGGGTTAACGCCCGTCCGGCAGGGAAAATTCAGCGAAGAGGCGCTTTCAGGCACCTCTTCGCTTCATTGTGTATGGGAAACTGGCGTTGATGGCATGGTCCGGGCAATGATTGAAGAAGCTCCTTCCCCCATAAATTGTTGCGCTGAAGATAGAACAGGATACGCTGGTACTGATATGAACAGAATTTCATTTGCCATTATTTTTGGATTTTCCCTGCTGGTATCGACGCTCTCCATGAAGGCTACCATCGGGCCGTTGAAAGTCATTGCGCTTTTATCCCTCGTGCTCGCTATTGCCTCCCTGATTTTCTTTATAATCGCCTACTGGAAGAAAGATTAACCTTCTTCCTCCCGTCAAACGCTGTTGAAAAGGTCCTTTCTGCCGATGTCCTCCATGGGGCATCGCAAGCCTTTGCAGCAACCGGGCAAACCTGCGGCCACAGGCCGCACGCTCTTTTATTAACGTCCATTTTTTCCGTCCGTTTGCTATTCTGGAGTTTACAGGGACGGGGAATCCTCCCCGCAGTACAGCGGGGCATACCTTCCCTCTCTACCTTCCCGCATACTCTCCAACCCTGTCCCTCTCCCCTTCCCGCCTACCCCGAACACTGGCAGGGAGTGACTTTGCTTGCAAAATAAAAGGAAAGGAGTATCGTTCCCCGCATGTACTATATCACCACGGCCATTGACTACACCAACGGACCGCCCCACATCGGGCACGCCTATGAAAAAGTCCTTGCGGACGTTCTCGCGCGCTGGCACCGGATGAAGGGTGAGGAAGTCTATTTCCTGACCGGGGTGGACCAGCACGGCCAGAAAGTACAGCAGACCGCGGAAAAACTGGGCATCACGCCCCAGGAACATGTGAATAACATTACGGCCAAATTCCTGGCCCTGTGGGAACGCCTGGGCATCAGCAATGACGGCTGGGCCTCCACCACGGACCCGCGCCACAAGGCCTGCGTGCAGAAAATCCTGACGAACCTGAAGGACAAGGGACAACTTTACAAAAAATCCTACAAGGGATTCTATTCCGTGCGCCAGGAACAGTTCCTGACGGACAAGGAACGGGACGGGGAAGGCAACTTCGGCCCGGAATGGGGCGAGGTGGTGGAACTGGAGGAAGAAAACTGGTACTTCCGCCTGACCGACCATGTGGAGTGGATGAAGCAGTTTGTGGAAAAGAGTAGTGGCTTCGTTCTTCCGGCCTTCCGCAAGGCGGAAGTGCTCAACGCCATTGACTTTGACTCGGACCTCTGCATTTCCCGCCCCAAGAGCCGCCTTTCCTGGGGCATCGAGCTTCCGTTTGACCCGGAATTCGTCACCTACGTCTGGTTTGACGCCCTGATCAACTACATCTCCTTCGCCGGCTATCTGGCGGAGCCGGAAAGCGGCCTGCCGGAATTCTCCAAACTCTGGCCCGCGGACTGCGAAGTGATCGGCAAGGACATCCTGGTGCCCGCCCACGGCGTGTACTGGCCCGCCATGCTGCATGCCATGGGCTTCTCCGACGAGGAGATGCCCACCCTGCTCGTGCACGGCTGGTGGAACATCAACGGGGAGAAAATGTCCAAGTCCATCGGCAACGTGGTGGACCCTAACCTGCTGGCGGAACAATTCGGCTCGGAACCCGTGCGCTATTACCTGGTGCGCGACATCACCACCGGGAAGGACGCCAACTTTGACGCGGACCGCCTGGTCATGCTGTACAATACGGAACTGGCCAATGACCTGGGCAACCTGTGCAACCGCTCCATCAACATGACGCGCCGCTACTGCGATTCCGTCATCGCGGGCGCGGAGGAATATGACGACGAGGCTTCCAGGGCCCTGCGCGTGACCATGGACCAGGCCGTCACCCTGTTCTCCAAATTCATGAATGATAACCTGGTTTCCGACGCCCTGGCGGCGCTGAACGCCCAGGTTTCCGCCTGTAACGCGTACATTGAACAGCAGCAGCCCTGGCAGCTTGCCAAGGATGAGGCCGCCGCGCCGCGCCTCCGCTGCGTGCTGCGCCACCTGCTGGAATGCTGCGCCCAGACGGGCTACCTCATCGGCTGCGTTCTTCCGGACGCCTCCGCCCGCATCCTGGACCAGCTGAACGCCGCGGACCTGTTCCAGGAGCGCACGCCGGCCACGCTGGAATGGGGAATCCTTCCCGCCGGGCACCGCATCAATGACCCGGCCCCGGTCTTTCCCCGGATTCTCTCCGAAGAAGAAAAAGCCAAACTGGCTGAAAAAGCGGCCAAGGCATCCAAAAAACAAGGCTGATTCCCGTGAGTTCCTCCGAATCCTTCGTCAAGTCCCTGCTGGCCCAGTGCTGTCTGGGCGGCATCTGTGAATGGGTGGTCTGCCCCGGGGCGCGCAACATGGCGCTGCTCCAGGTGCTGGCCGCCGCGGAGGACCTGGTGAAATGGACCCACTTTGACGAACGGTCCGCCGCATTTTTTGCGCTGGGCCGCATTCAGGACATGGGACTGCCCGTGGCCGTGGTCACCACCTCCGGCACGGCGGCGGCGGAGCTGCTCCCCGCCGTGGTGGAGGCATACTACGAACGGCGCCCCCTGCTCCTGCTCACGGCGGACCGCCCGGCGGACTACCGCGGCTCCGCGGCTCCGCAGGCCATTGAACAGGCGGACCTGTTCGGCATCTACGCCCCCACGGTTGACCTGGAAACGCCGGACAGCCTGCCGGAAGACATTCTGGAAGACTGGGATTACGCCTCCCCCCTGCATATCAACGTCTGCCTGCCGGACCCGGACCCCGCCTGGAATCCCGGCAATTGCGACCTTTACCCGGCGGAACCGCCGGAGGACAGCGACTTCCGCGGTTCCCTGGCGGAACTGGCCCGCGCCCTGCGCTTTAAATCCCGTGACGGGCTGGTGGTCATGCTCGGCGGACTGGACCCCACGGAACAGGCTCCGGCCCTGTGGCTGGCGAATGAACTGAAAGCCCCCGTGGTGGCGGACGCCACTTCCGGACTCCGGGAGGAACTGGCCCATCTGGCCCTGACGGATGCGGACGCCCTGCTGAGGAAAAATCCGCCCGCTGTCCTGCTCAGAATAGGGGACGTGCCTGTGGCCCGCTTCTGGCGTGACCTGGAGGACATTCCCTCCACGGAAGTCTTCTCCATCACCCGCACCGGTTTTTCCGGACTGGCCCGGCCTTCCACCGTCGTCACCGGAAACCTGGAAGCCATTCTGCACGCGCTGGGTGACGTGGATACCGTGGGAGACGTCAACGGCCTGCGCGCCATGAACAAGCGCAAAAAGGCCCTGATGGAGGAACTGCTCATCACCTGCCCGGACAGTGAACAGGCCATGGTGCGCGCCTTCTCCTGCTTTGCCGCAGACGGAGACTGCATCTATCTGGGCAACTCCATGCCCGTGCGCTACTGGAACAGCTTTGCCCAGACAGCCATCCCCACGGAAAACGTCAGGGCCAACCGGGGCGCCAACGGCATCGACGGGCAAATTGCCGCCTTTCTGGGGGTATCCGCACGATGCTCCCGTTCCTGGGCCCTCGTGGGCGACCTGACCGCCATGTATGATTCCAACGCCCTTGCCCTCCTCCCTCAACTGGACCGGGGGACGCGCGTCCTCGGCATCATCAACAACGGCGGCGGCGGCATCTTCCGCAGCCTGCCTGGAGCGGACAGCCATCCGGAAGCCATGCGCAAGCTGCTGGTACAGCCCCATGACTATTCCTTCAAGGCCATTGCGGAACAATGGGGCATGCGTTACCTGGTGGTCCGCACGGCGGAGGACTTTGACCAGCTTGATTCCCTGGAGGAAAACAGCCAGACGCTCGTGGAACTTATCCCGGACCGGAAACAGACGGAACAGATGCACCTCAGACTATCTAACGCCTAGGTGAAGACATGCCTTCACCAAAAACCGAAACGGAGACGATCTTTCGTCTGACCATATTTTGCGCTTTTCTCCAAATGGATTGAAAATACAAGATAAAAAATAATACTTCCTTCATTTAACCATATGGAAATTTCTTCCTTGCCTGACGAAGAGAAGAGATTACATTAACGACGATTCATGAAAATGAATCTCCATTGGGACGACAGCGGGAGCTGTCAGGAAATAGATGGGGAATCCGGTTAAAATCCGGGGCAGTTCCGCTACTGTAATTCTTCCACAGGAAGATAAGCCAGAATACCAGCCGAATGGATGCCTATGCATATGGCGGGAAACCATTTGATAGACCATGTTCACCAGAATCATATCCACTTTGGATAAGGAACGCCCTATTCACGACGTTCTCTGTTATTTCCGGTTCCATGTCTCAACCGGACTTTCCTGTTTCCGGTACCCCTGAATGAATAGGACTCTCCCATCTGACGGCCTCGCAACCGCCATGGTAAGCCTTTTTCAAGAAACCGGTGCATGGGCTGTGTGTCAACACAAAGCCCACACGAAACATGATGAGTAAAAAACAACTACTATTACTACTACCAGCCCTGTTTGCGACCATTTCAATCCTTCCCGCAAACGCGGCCTACATCCTCACGGGAGGAGGAACCGGAACTTCAAACGCCAGCGGTACGGGCATCTCCATGCAACTGAACCAAGGCTTTGCTTCTGATACTTCCCTACCCGGAGCCGTGAACCTCGACTCCATACAGATCAAGCTGACGGACAACCGGTTTACCGTGGACTTCACATCCGGCAGTCTCACCATGGTTGTATTCACCAAACCGACGTCGGGCAGTGCGGACTGGACGGTCGTCGGGCAATCCCGCACGGAAGAAAACCTTACCGTGAACATCGGCTCCTACACCGACGTTCAATTCACCTTCAGCGACCTCCTTCTGAACACCTCGCAAGAGTATGTCTTCGCCTTCGTTTCTGACACCGCCATGCTGAACAGGCTGACAACAGGCACGAGCCTCCAGGCAGGAGGAGGACTTGACTCTCCATTCAGCGTAGACAACGGATTTGCCTACGCCTCCATGCAGTCAACAGCCTTCTACAGTGGGGCTCCCGTCATACTCTACTACAATACGGGCAACGAAACGAACATGTACTTCCCAAACATGATCGTCACCGTCACCGACCCCGAAAGCGTCCCCGAACCGGCTTCGTGCCTGCTTGTAACGCTGTCGTGCGCGAGCCTGCTCGTCTCACGCAGAAGAAGAAGATAATCTCGAATCGCCAAACTACTGGAATATCCGATACGGCCACTGCCTTCTGCGCCTTTCCCAAGTACCTTCCGCGCGAAAGGAAAAGCCGTATCGGGTCATTGATCATTCCGCCCATACCCCACCGCAGGATCAGGGCCTTCATCTGGCAGGTATGGCCGCCTCTGTCGTCTTCCGTACCTCGGCTTCCCTTGCATAGGGTGCAAACCGGTACAGAGCCTTCAGGACCCGATGTTCCTCATCATTGTGGGCACAGCGTATTTTTTCATTCACTTTCGCAGCATCCATGCGCGGCTGGAAAAACCAGGACTGCTTTCTGTCCAGCACGCCATCCCGGTACACCAGCAGGGAGGTGCCGTGGCCGGAATCATCGTAAAACAGGCACCGGAATTCCCTGCTCTCCACATTCTCATTAATTTGCAGGGAAGGATGCTGCCCTCCCTTCTCCGGAAAGTACATGATGGAGACAAAAACGGCATCCTCATTTCCCTGCTTGGGCAGGGAGGCGAACCCATGCCAGCCCCGTGCCCGGCGGTCCGGCAGTTCCTTGCCGGGAAGAGGAATTTCTTCTACTTTCCACCAGAGCAAATGGCCGTCCCTCACGTTCCAGGTATGGCGGAAATACGACTGGAGGCCGGTGACAGCCCAGGATTCATCCCTGCACGCAAACAGCCCCTCCGGCTTGTGGGAAAAGGTCCATTCATTGAAGTTCCTGCCGTCCGGGAAGGAAACGTCGCAAATTTCCCTCATCCTTTTCCCGTTTGGATCAAAACAATAGGAGGACCGGTAAAGGGCCCTGGCTCTTCCCACCTCCCACTCGCCGTACCTCAGCCTCACTACCGTGGAGGAACGCTGGTCCACCATCACCCGGCATACGCCCGGATGAAGAGGTTCCGGTATCCCCGCCTCGTCAAAAAGAATGAAAGACAGAGTCCCGTCCAAATGGACCTGCAGCGCTTTCCAGCCTTCCTTTTCCTTCCAGGCGGCATCGGGAACCAGGCCCAGGCCGTCCTTCTTCGTTTTCAGGGCGCACGGGTCATTGGCCAGCCGTCCCGCGGCCAGATAACGGTCGCAATCCTCCAACGTCCGGGGAACGGCCTCTTCCCACTGCTCCGCCAGCATCTTCTCCATCGGCAGAAATTCCGCAGACGGGAAAACGGGAGCAGGATCAACCGGAACGGCGGAAACGGCCCAGGCGGATGATGTACAGACGGCCAAGACCGCATTCAACAAGGCAGCAGCATGAAACAGCATGTCTGCTTCACTTCATACGGCAGGAAGCACCGCTCCGCAATCCTCTTTTCCGGTTGTGGCTCATTTAACCGGGGTATAACTGTCATGAAAATACCTCCCGGTACGGCATGAAAAACCGGGTGGAACATGATGTTCCCCCGGTTTTTGCCGCCGCCGGGGGCGAACTCCGGCGGCATGGATTCTCCGGCTTGGTGCCGGAGGCGGTTAAAGGTAGCTGCGCACCACGCCGGAGACGCGCTCACGGGCGGCGGCAATGCGCTTGCGCAGTTCAAGCGTATAGGCTTCCATATCCCGGATGGGGGACTGGGCCACGCCGGAGATCATGGCCGCCTGGGCCACCGCCGGGCACTCCCATTCAATGATGCGGGGATCAATGGGCTTGGGAATCACGTAGTCAATGCCGAAGCTGAGGGGCGTGCCGCCGTAAAGGTCAACCACCTCTTGCGGAACGGGTTCCTTGGCCAGATCAGCCAGCGCGCGTGCGGCGGCGATCTTCATCTGTTCATTGATGACGGAGGCGTGCACGTCCAGGGCGGCGCGGAAGATGAAGGGGAAGCAGGAGACATTGTTCACCTGGTTGGGCCAGTCGGAACGGCCGGAGCCCATGATGCAGTCCGGACGGGCCTTCTTGGCGTCCTGGTACGTGATTTCCGGGTCCGGGTTGGCGCAGGCGAAGATGATGGGGGAAGGAGCCATGAGCTTCACCATGTCCTGCGTGAGCAGTCCCTTGGTGGAGAGGCCCAGGAACACATCAGCCCCGGTGAGGGCTTCATTCAGCGAGCAATCCTCCGACTGGGAGAACTGGGCCTTGGTGGCGTGCAGGTCAATGCGCCCGGTATAGATCAGCCCCTTGGAGTCAAACATGTAAATGTGTTCACGGCGGACGCCCAGCGTCATGTAGAACTTGGCGCAGGAGATGCCCGCGGCTCCGGCGCCAACCACCACCACCTTCATATCTTCCAGCTTGCGGCCCGTCAGTTCCGCGGCATTCAGGAGGGCCGCGCCGGAGATCACGGCGGTGCCGTGCTGGTCGTCATGGAATACGGGGATGTTCATTTCCTCCCGGAGGCGGTCCTCCACCATGAAGCATTCCGGGGCCTTGATGTCTTCCAGATTGATGGCGCCGAAGGTGGGCTCCATGGTCTTGATGACCTCAATCAGCTTTTCCGGCTCCTTCACGTTCAGTTCAATGTCAAACACGTCAATGTCCGCGAACACCTTGAACAAAACCCCTTTGCCTTCCATGACGGGCTTGGCGGCGTCCGGACCAATGTTGCCCAGCCCCAGGACGGCGGTGCCGTTGGTCACCACGCCCACCAGGTTGGAGCGGCCCGTGTACAGGGCGCTCTGGGAGGGATCTTCCTTGATGCGGAGGCAGGGTTCGGCCACGCCCGGAGAATAGGCAAGCGTCAAATCCCGTTGCGAGAAGCAGGGCTTGCAGGGCAGCGTCTCCACCTTGCCGGGGCGGGGCTGGGAATGGTACTGCAAGGCATCTAATCTGATATCGGAACTCATGATCGTAATTGGAAAAACGGAAAATCGAGTCTTGCTTGCACCACATAATAGCCATGCTTTCAAGCAAATAATCATTTAATCGCGTCACGCCCAGGAGCCGGGAAATGCCTTTTTACATTGAAAGAGCCTTCCGCCTGTGCTAATAACTAGCTGGATTATCAATTGCCTCCCGACCATGGAAACCACTCCTCCCCTGCCCTCCGGATTTAATATCAACGGTTATCTTGTCCAGTCCCTGAAGCAGACGGATTCCCTCTGCCACGTTTACTATGCGTCGGACGCCAACCATGTCCAGTACCTGATCCGGGAATTCTGCCCGCAGGGCCTCGCCGTGCGCGACCCGGAAAGCGGAAAACTGCGTTATCCGGAAACCACGGACATCGCCCAGGAAGTCCTTCCGCTGAAAAACGATTTTGAGGCCCAGTTCCGCACCGGTTCCCTAGGGGAAATCCCGGCCCTGGGTACCGTATACCTAGTTTATGCCCTGCCCGGCGTTCATCCCGGCGCGGAACAGGCGCCGGCCCCGGTGACGCCCGTGGATCCCCTCCAGCGTGACCAGAGGACTCTGGCCACTCCGGGCCCATCGGCAGCCCCGGTCCACTCCATCCCCCTTCCCCAGTCCCGGAAAAAGAAGAGCTCCGGGGCGATATGGATTCTCCTCCTGATTCTTCTGGCAGTCGCCTACGGGCTCTACCATTACACACAGTCCCCCGTGGAGGAACCCGCCGTTCCGCAGGAGGCCGCCAAGCCCCAGCACAGGAAGGAAAAGAAGGAAACTCCCGGGGCGGAGAAGAAAGCCGCTGCTCCCGCCGGAGAAGCGGAAGACCCCTTTGAACAGGAAACAGCCGCCGCGGCGGACACTTCGCCCGCAGCGGAGGAGCAGCCGGAAGAAACGCCATCGGCAGATGTACCTGCTGAGGAGAACGGGGACGATTCCGCCGTTTCAGCCCAAGAACCTGCTCCGGAACCTGAAGCCGACGACGAAGATTCATCCCCCCCTGCCGCGGAAGAAACACCGGAAACAGCCGTTCCCGACAGACAGAAGGAGACTCCCTCCGCCACCCCGGCTGCCCACGCCGCCGCCAGGCCTGCCCTCTCCGCCCGCCCGCGCGGAAAAGCCGTCAAGCAGACCACCAACATGGGGGACGTGAACGCCTACGTGAAAAAATTCGCCAGGGCCATGACGCTCAACCAGTGGAGGAAGCAGTACGCCAGCATGTATACCAGCTGGTTCGGCGGCAATGAAGAAGTCGCCAAGGGGTGGATCACCACCTTCGGCCCGCTGGGCTTCCGCGCCCGCGGACTGGACGCTTCCTGGCCGGACGCCAATTTCCGGGGTTTTGTCCCCAAAACCCTTCAGGACCCCAATGGGGAACCGATCGCCAACATGTATGTGGTCACCCAGGTGATTGAAGGTTCTCCCGCGGAAAAATACGTGAAGGAAGGCGACGTGATCCTGGGGATGGACGGCCAGCCCTTCAAGACGTCCCTCAGCCTGGACGTGCCGTACGGCCCCTACCAGCACCAGGACAGGCGCGGCCTGGACATGCACGCCGGCCTGCTGATTGACAAGGCGGAAGGCGCCGGAAAGATCACCCTCAACGTCATTCCCGCGGAAAACGTGGAAAAAATCCAGGGCATTCCTCCGCTCTGGAAGGAAGTCTTCCGGGAGGAACGGGCCAAAAAGCCCGTCGCCCTCTCCATCCCGGTGAAGGGAGGCCAGCAGCTCCGCCTGCATGTGGATGACGGCGGCAACGGCATCGGCAGTGACGGCTTTGAATGGTCGGACCTGAGGCTGGAAGGCTCCGGAGGCCCCATTCCGCTGACCAAGCTCAAGCCCCTGCAATACAGCGTGGGCTACGGAGCGGCCAAGTATGATGCGGAGCGCAAGGTATGGCTGGCCCACGCCGTTTCTTCCCTCGTCTTTGACATCCCCAAGGGGGACTGGAAGCTGAAAGGCACCGGAACGCCCGGCGGCGCGGCCTCCGTGGGGGTCACGGTGCAGGTGGGCGGCTCCTCCACCCTGCCGGATGAGGTGAAAAAATACGTGAAAAACGTCACGTTCAAGATTCCCCAGCTCGGAACATACGCGCCCGGCTTCCCCAAAAATTGCGCCAAGAGCAAGGCCGTGGTCCACATGATGAGCGAATGGCTGGCGGCCCAGCAGCGGGAAGACGGCTCTTGGGAGCGCCCCGGCGGCTACTGCGGCAACCATTACGACACGGGATGGGCCGGACTGGCCCTGATGGCTACCGGCAACCCCAAGTATGACCCCGTCATCAAGAAAGCGGCGCAGTACATCGCCTTCTCCGGCTCCCAGTGCTGGTGGGCCGTGCCGCAGGCCAGCGCTGGCATCTTCCTGTGCGAATACTGGCTGCGCTACCGGGACAACTCCGTTCTCCCCGCCATCCGCAACGGCGTCCAGCGCATGAAAAATGAAGTTCTTTATGGAGACTTTGTCACCGGTCACGGCATCCACCCCGGTTACGCGGGCACGGGCGTCAGCATCGGCGGCTCCCACATGTGCCTGTTCCTGGCGCTGGCCAGCAAAACTCCGGCCCGCACGGAAGACGACGTGCTGGATAAGATGATGGACCATGCCCAGTCTATCTGCCCCACCGGCATGGGCCCGTACGGCCGCATGACGGAGGCCTTCTCCTTTGAACCCAACCGCCAGTGCGGAGGCACCTATTCAGGGCGCCACGGTCCCTACTACATCGCCTCCCTCATCTGCGGAGGACCGGAGCTTTACACCAAAAACAGCCGCATCATGTATGGGGAAGGCCCCATCGGCGGCTGCGACCAGGGCCACTCCTCCGAGACGCTTTCCATCATGTGGGCCCTTCCCGCCTACTGGCGCACGAATCCGGAGGTTTATTACAAGAACATGGAAGCCTTCCGCTGGAAGCTTACGCTGCTGCGTCCGTTTGACGGCGGCATGATGCAAAACCCCAACCGCCTGGAGCTGATGACCGCGGACCCCGTCATCGGCACCTACATCCGCACCAGCGTCTGGATCACGGCGCTGTGCGCGGACCGCCAGAACCTGGCCATCACGGGCAAGCCGGAATTCCAGGCCAAGAGCTTCCGGAAGGTGCCCCCCATCATTGACACGGAATCCCGCTTCCTGAACACCTACGTCCGCAACTGGTCCATGGTGAACGCGGCTCTGGGCGCCAAGTCCCCCGGCTCCCTGAAATCCGCCATCCGGGAGCTGAAAAACGTTCCCGTGGAACAGGGCTGCCGCTTCAAGCTCATGAGCATCGTCAACTCCCGGGCCCTCCCCATCGCCAAGGCCATCATGGGCATTCCCGGCCTGGACCAGCTCACCAAGGCCACCTGTGCGGAAATGATCCTGGGCATGGACGTGCGCATCTTCTTTGAACCCAAGCGCAAGGATGACAAGCTCCAGCCGGGGGAATACTCCCTGAATGTGGACGTCCAGCAGCCGCTGGGAGGCCGCGCGCTGGGCCTCCAGCGCGACAAGGAACTGGAAAGCAAGGCCAATTCCGCCTACAAGTACGACTTTGCCGGCATGGTGCAGTTCAGTGACACCACCACCTTCTCCCCCATGGAGACCATCTCCTGGACACCCGATTCCAAATTCGGCGGCCAGTGGAACGTGTACTCGTACAAGAAGGAACTCAGCGGCCCCACCCAGCCCGGCGTGCAGAAGATGAACGCCAAAGTCAAATGGCGCGTGAACGATCTGGACGTGGAATATGACCGCCCCATCGCCGTGGGCGGCTTTGAAGTGGGCAGCGGGGAAAAGGCGCATCCGGTCACCAACTGCAACCACCTGTGGGTGCCGGGCATCCTGATCCGCGACCACGGCAACTGGGGCTGCTCCTTCCACCTGCCGGACGGTACGTACATTTCCGCCGCCTCCCAGGGCAACCAGATTGAGGTGTATGATGAAACGGACAAGAAGAAGGAAAAAACCTGGGTTTCCCCGAACGATTCCTGCCTGACGCAGGGTTCGCGCTGCCTGTTCCGCGTCTCCACGGACTGGCACGGTCTGGAATGCCGCGTGCGTGAACTCAAACTGCTGGGCAGTTCCACGGAGGAAGTTACAGACTACAAGCTGAAAGCCTCCAGCGACGGTCATCTGGACACGGCCAAACTGCTGGACCGCGACGCCACCACCGTGGAGGAACTGGAAGCCCCGTCCGGAGATGACGATCCGCTGGTGCTGGAACTTACCCTGAAATCCCCGGCCTCCCTGCGCGCCGTGGACATCAAGCTGGACAAGGGCAACGCGCGCCTCGTCATTGAAGCGAACAAGGGCGGCAAATGGATTCCCGTCCACTGGGGTTCCGTGGGTCCCGCCACCGCCGGCGTCAGCGACGCGCAAAAGGCCATGTACGCCAATGAACCGGAAGTGCTGCGCATGCTCCAGCTCCCCGGCAATGGCTTTATCAAATGCATGAGAACGTTTGAACCGATCAGCACCAACAGGCTGCGCGTCAAACTCTTCCAGAAGGGCGGAAAAATCCGTCTGGCGGAACTCCACGTGTACAAGGCGGATTCCGCCAAACCCGCCGCTCCCAAACAGATGGCCGCGGCCAACTGAAAACGGGAAACTCTTTTTCCTCAAGCGCTGCCCGCCCATGGTGAGGCGGCGCTTTTTTATGCAGGGAAAGCGTCCGGAGCGCCCAAACCCCTGCGGCAACCGGACAATAACGGAACCGGAACCCGGCGCAGCAATATAACAGAATGGAACCACTAACGCCTGCGGCTCCCGGCAGCTTTCCCCCGGAATTTCAGTACTTCTGCACGGGGGAGGAAGGCAGGCCGTGTTCCGCGCCGTCATCCGCCAGGCGGCACAGCTCCTCCGCACGGCGCAGGCAGGAATCCCATATCTTTCCATCCTCCTTGAACGGGAAGGACATGCTATCCGTCAACCTCTCCACCCGTTTGGCGGAATCATCTCTTTCATAGGCATTCAGGCCATCCAGGCGGGAAGCCAGGCCTTCCAGCCAGGGGAGAGGATCATGGCAGATCAGGGGAAGATCACATCCGGCCTTCAGGGAAAGCAGGGCGGCTTCATCCGGGTCATGCTGCGCCGCAATGGCGCCCATGCACAGGTCATCCGTAAACACCACGCCCGTGAAACCCAGCCGGTCCCGCAGAAGCCCCTGGATCGCCCGTCCGGAAAGGGTGGCGGGATACTCCGGATCAATTTGCGGCATCATGATATGGGCGGACATGATGGCGGGCAGTTCCGGACACAGCGCCAGAAAAGGCAGCAGGTCCGTCTCAAACAACTCCCGTTCGCCCAGATCAACCACGGGAAGGTTGAAATGGGGGTCCGCCTGGGCGCGGCCCATGCCGGGAAAATGCTTGCCGCAGCTTTCCACGCCGCCACGGCGCAAATTGGCGGAATAAACGCCCCCGCGTGAAATCACGTCCTGGGCATTGTCCCCCCAGCAGCGGCCCGGAAGGGCATTGGAGGCGGAAGGGTCATGGCAAATGTCCAGTACCGGGGCAAAGTTCAGGTTCACCCCCAGGTACCGGAGCGCCAGGGCCGTCACGGCGCCCAGCTCCACAATGCCGTTAAAGCCGCCGTGCCGCGCCAGGGCGGCGGGAGAAGGCAGGTTCAGGCCCAGGGCGGCGGTGCGCACCACCCGGCCCCCTTCCTGGTCCATGGCAATGACGGGATGATGGCGGCATAGCTTCCGCAGCCTCTCCGTCAGGCTCCGCACCTGCTCCACGGAACCCACGTTCCTAGAAAACAGGATGAAGCCGGCGGGCTGCAAGCGCAGAATCGCCGCCTCCTCTTCCGCGCCCACGTTATGGCCGCCAATGCCGATCAGGGCGGGGAGCATGAACGGAAAAAGATTATTTGCCCAGCAGGGACGTGCGGGTGTACAGGGTGTACACGGGGATGCCGCGTTCCTCAATCGCCTGGCGTCCGCCTTCCTCACGGTCCAGCAGCACCAGCGCGGCGGCAACCTTTCCGCCTTCCGCCTCAATGGCGTCAATCGCTTTCAGGGTGGAGCCGCCCGTGGTAATGACGTCGTCCACGACGATGACGGAGTCTCCCGCCTGGAAATTGCCTTCAATGCGGCGTCCGCGGCCATGGTCCTTAGGCTCCTTGCGCACGGTGAACACCTGAAGCTTCCTTTCAGCTCCTTCCAAGGCGCTGGTCATGCCTACGGCCAGGGAAATGGGGTCCGCCCCCATGGTCATGCCGCCGATGGCTGCGACCTCCGGAAAACGGGGAAGAATCTCCTCCTTCACCAGCTTCCAGCCCAGCGCGCCCACCAGCACGGCCCCCACGGGGTCCAGGGCGGTCATGCGGCAGTCCACATACAGGTCGGAAACCTTGCCGGAGGCCAGCGTGAAGGTTCCCGTGCGCACGGATTTTTCCAGAAGAATGCTTTTCAGAAGGTCGTATTGTTCACTCATGGAGATAAGGATGGATGAAATGGCTCCGCCGTGTATAACAGATGCCCCCGGAATAAGCAACGGATAACAGCATGCAAATCTTGACAAAAGGGCGGAGAGGCTCCATAACCTGCCTGTCATTCTCCCGTTCCCCATGAAATCCGGCATACTGGCATTAGCTTCTATCAGTTCCATTCTTGTTTCCTGCAATCCGTATGGAAGGCCCCCGCTCTTTGACAAGATAGCCGGAAAAATCCAGGGCGCATCCGGCCAGGACAGCTACCTGTCCGGCGTGGGAACCACCTCCGGCGTCAACACGGACCTGCCGCCGGAAGCCCGTCTGGGCCAGGGATACTGGGACCTCCCGTCCGGCATCCAGGGGGAAAAGCACATCATCATTGACCTCAAGCAGCAGAAAGTCTTCTACTACGTAGGCGCCACGCTGGTGGGCGTATCCCCCATGTCCTCCGGCAAGGAAGGCTACGGCACCCCCAGGGGCACCTACAAGATCATCCAGAAGGATGCCAACTACAAGTCCGGCACTTACGGCGTCCTGCGCAGCAGATCCACGGGCGCCGTGGTGAACGGGGACTATAACGCCCGGTCCAGCGGCCCGCCCGCGGGAACGTACTTTGACCCGGCCCCCATGCCCTACTGGATGCGGATTACGGGAGGGTACGGCATGCACGTGGGCTTTGTCACCGGATACCCCGTCAGCCATGGCTGCGTGCGCCTGCCGGCGGACATGGCCAAGACGTTCTTTGAACACACCCCCCTGGGCACCAAGGTCACCATCCGGTAACCCCTTCCTGCGGTCCCGCTCGCCGCAGGAATGAAAATGCCGTTCCCTCCGTAACCCGGAAAACACGGAGTTCCGCGTCGCCGCCGCCGCACAGGCAGGCTGTCCTGCGGCCTGCCGTCCACGCCTCCGGCCCATGGCATAGCTTCCGCACTCCGTCATTGACAAACGGTTCCGGACCTTTTTAAATGAATAAGTCTTTGATCTTTTGATTCGTCATGACAATCCCTCAAACCCCTTCCCTCCCGCCCCATTTCAACGTAGGCGGCTACAGAATCACGGCGCTTGTGGAAAGCGGTCCGGACTACAACCTGTACCAGGCCCTTTCTCCGGAAGGCCAGGCTGTCCTTGTGCGGGAATTTTGCCCCCAGGGCCTCGTCACCCGTGACCTGGCTACCGGGGAACTGTCCGCGGCGCCGGAAAACCAGGCCCAGGTCGCTCAGGCGCAGGAAGTTTTTGAAGCCCATTACTCCGCCAATGCCGAAGGAAAGCTGAGAGGATTCGGCACCGTCCTTTTCCTTTATCCGCTGGCTCCCGCCCAGCCGCAGGCCGCGGCCCGGCCTGCCGTAGCGCACGCCCAGGCCCTGCGCCCGGCTCCGAAGCCTCAGCAGCCCCAGCTGCGGAAGCCCGTGGCGGGCCCGATCACTCCCGGCGCTCCTCTGCCCAAGGTAAAACACTCCGGCGGCTTCCCCGTCATTACGGTCATCGTCACCGGCATGCTCGTCCTCTTCGGCTTTCTGGGCTACCAGATCCTCAAGGACAAGAAGGAACCCGTCGCCAAAACCGTCGCTCCTCCGGTAGTAGCTCCCCCCAAGCCCAAACCCAAGCCCGTTGAACCCAAGCCGGAGCCCGTGGTGGTTGCCCCGGAACCGGAACCTGTCGTCGTGGCGCCTGAACCGGAGCCAGAACCTGAACCGGAACCGGTCGCGCCCGATCTTTCCCCCTCCCCGCAGGTCGTCGCCATGGAAAAGGCGCTGCGGGAGGAAGCCATGGCCTCCAAGGGCAAATTCTCTGAAAAGCTGCTGGCGAAATACCCCCTTTATGCGGAAGCCTACGTCCGCGACTACGTGAAAAAGCGCGGCGGAACCTTCTCCCCGGACTTTGAAAAATGGCTGAAAAACACGAAGACCAACCGCGAAGTCTTCGCCATGTTCTTCCCGCCGGACCCCAGCGTTGCCACCAACGTGGCCTTCATGATTGATGAACTGGGCCCGGAAACGACGGAAAAATACAACCAGCTCGTGCTCGCCTTTGCGGTGGGACGCCGTGAATTCGGCATGGGCGCGTTCGACCTCACCCAGCAGGGACGCTATGTTGACGCCCTGGGCAAACTGAACGGGTTGAGATCCTCCGGAGTCATGCCTCCCCCCGCGGACCTGTACTGCGCCGGAAAACCGCCTGTGAACTGGTATGGAAACGCCCCGCGCACGGTGGACGAGGAATGCTACAAGAAGGTGGAAGCCTACCTGGACCGCAAGAAAATCACCCCCAAGCAGGCCTGGATCAACAAATACCCCACCGTCTCGGAAATCGGGGATACCTCCATTACGGAAGACAACCTGGCCGGGTTCCTGCATGAATACCTGTACCGCCATGACCAGCTGAGGCGCAAGAGGGACCCGTTCCCCACCCCGGTGGAATTCTTCGCCTACCTGGTGGACAAGTACGAAAACTGCACCAAGCTGCGGGACGTGGACCGCAAGCGCGTGGAGTGGACCGGCGTATCCCTGGAAGGAACGCCCTGGCCGGCGATGATGGCCCTTTCCGAAACGCGGCCTCTGCGTGAATGCGACAGCGTATGGGAACGCTACATGGGCCAGCGCGGCCCGACGCGCCTGTGGCTGTACGGCCCCTACCGCATGGATGACGACAAGGAGCCGCCCATCCTGTTCAGCTTTGACCCGGACCCGGAATGGTCCCGTGAATCCAATGAACGCAAGCTCCACGAAGGCGGCGTGTGCGGCACCATGTCCCTCATTTCCCGCAACTCCCAGATTGCCCGCGGCATTCCCGCCGCCCCCGCCGGTCAACCCGGCCACGGCAACCTGATGACCACCAACTTCAACGGCAACGGCTGCTGGCTGAGCGTGGGCCAGAGCGTAGACACGCTGAAAGCCACTACGGGATTCTGGTACTTCCGGGACTCCAAGGCGCCGCGCACCGGCAATGCGGAATACCAGTCCGGACTGGCCCTGTCCATGAACATCGACTACGAAAAATTCATCGACAGTCGTTTCGCCATGAACATCTACAAGCTGGCCGGAACCAACTCCTCCACGGAAACGGCGGAAGACCCCTCCGCCGCACTTCCCAAGGAATTCACCCAGACCGCCATGAGAACCATCCTCAAGCTCAATCCGTTCTATACGGAAGCCTGGTACACCCTCTTCAAGCAAGAGCCCCAGGACCTCATGGGAGCCACCAAGATGGTGGATGAAGTGCGGGAGGCCCTTCCGGACGGCATGGGCATCAGAAAACTCTGGAAGACGCGCAAATACGTCTCCTCCGTAGGCCGCGGAGACAAGAACGGCAAGGAAATGCTGGCCAACCATGCCAAGGAATACGTCAACGTGCTGTGCTCCGTGATTCTGGAAAACGCCCTGAAGCAGGAACATGACTACAAAACCTTCCAGTGGTCGGACCTCATGTCCTGGCTCAAATCCGAATCCAGGCGCAACACCTATCCGGAACCGCAGGCGGCCTACCAGATCGCCTATGCCAAGGCGCAGGGAACGGACCGGCTCAAGAGAACCGTGGACCGCGGCTTCAAGAAAGTCGTCAACTTCTACCGGGATGAAAACAACACCCTGGACGCTCCCAAGGACGTGGACCAGGAGGAAATGTCCTTCTCCCTGGATGCCCTGTGCCTGGCCCTGCCCAAGGAGGAACTGCTGCCCTGGATGAAAAACATGGTGGACACCTGCCCGGACGGGTTCAGGTACAAGCCCAAGAACAAGAAGGAAACGAAGATTCACCCCTTCTACAGCGCCCTGACGAAGAACTACATGTCCCTGGCCGACGGCTCGGAAAAATCCCGCGTCAAGACGGAGATGAAAGACTCTTCCAACAGGATTCTGGAACTCTCCAAGAAAAAGGCGGGTGACGGAGAGGAAACCTCCGGACGCCGCCGGAGACGCTGATTCCCTCCGTCCCCGTGCATCTGTACGTCCACATCCCCTTCTGCCACCGCATCTGCCCGTACTGCGCCTTCTTCAAGCACACGCCGGCCTCCACGGACATGAAACTCTTCATCCGTGCGCTGGCGCGTGAGGCGGAATCCCGCGCCGCTGCGCTGTCCATGGACCGTGAAGGGGAAACCTCCACGCTCTACTTCGGCGGCGGAACGCCCTCCATGCTCTCGGACACCCATCTCGGGCGTCTCATGGAAACCCTGGACCGTCTGGTCCCCGTGGACAGGCTGGACGAATTCTCCTTTGAGGCCAACCCGGCCACCTTTACGGAAAAAAAGGTGCGCTTCTGGCGCAGCCTGGGCATGAACCGCGTCTCCTTGGGCGTGCAATCCCTGGACGCCCGTATCCTGAACCTGCTGGGGCGGGAGCACACGCCGGAACAGGCCCTCCATTCCGTGGAAATGCTGAAAAACGCGGGCATGCCCCAGGTCAACATGGACCTCATGTTCGCTATTCCAGGCCAGAACCTCTCCACCTGGGAAGCCACCCTGCGGGAAGCCGTCCGCGCCGGAACAGACCACGTCTCCGCCTACAACCTGACCTATGAGGAGGACACGGAATTCTTCCGCAGCCTGCTCCGCGGAGAAAAAAGGCAGGACCCGGACGAGGACGCGGCCTACTTTGAACTGGCGGAAACCATGCTGGAAGCGGCGGGCATGCGCCACTATGAAACCTCCAACTACGCCCGGAAAGGCTGCCGGTCCCCCCACAACATGGCCTACTGGAAAGGGGAGGACTACGTAGGCATAGGCCCCGGCGCGGTCAGCACCATCAACGGCGTGCGGTACTCCAACACACGGGATACGGATGCCTACATACGCACCACGCTGGAAAACGGCCTTCCCCTCTCCGGGCAGGAACCCGTCACCGCGGAAGACTACCGCCTGGAACGCATCGCGCTGATGCTCCGGACGGACGAAGGCCTTCCGCTGAAATACATCCTGCCGGAATCCCGTCCTTTGCTGGACCGATACCGGGAACTGGACCTGGCGGACGTCTCCCCGGACCAGCGGCTCATCCTGAAAGGACGCGGACGCCTGCTGGTGGACGCCATTGCGGCGGAATTGTGCTAACTGAGGAAATTTTTCTGTAAAAGCTGCCCTTCCCGAAGGAAGCTGTCATGGAAATATTCAGACCGTGTGATATTATTCTTGGCATTTCAGGATTCAGAGGCTACTCTTCTTACAGACAACGGTGTCTGCGTATTCGGATTTTGCCTTTTAATCCCGGCTCTTCGGGAATGCATTCAAGAACAATCAGAGCACTTTGTCTTTTGATCATATGAACACAAAAATGTATGTAGGGAATTTGTCCTTCAATGCCACCGAAGAGGACCTGCGGGATCTGTTTGGCACGCACGGCGAAGTGACTGAAGTATTCATTCCGACCGACCGTGAATCCGGAAGGCCCAGGGGTTTTGCATTTGTAACCATGGAATCCACGGATGCCATGAACGATGCCATTGAAGCCCTGAACGGCAATGAATACCAGGGACGCGCCCTGGTTGTCAATGAAGCCAAGCCCCAGTCCAACACGGGCGGCGGTGGTTTCCGCGGCAACGGCGGCGGTTTCCGTGACAATGGCGGCAGACGTGACAACGGCGGCTACGGTCGCAACCGCCGCTAAAAAGGGTAAATTGAGGGAACGGCATTTGCCCGTTCCCTGATCACCACACTTCCAGTAAGGCCCGGCGCTTTCATGCTCCTGGCCTTATTATTTTATAGACGCGCCCCGGCAGATTCTTCTTCCGGGGCGTTCTTCCGTTATACAGGCGGCATGGCACGCACGGTGCGGTTCAAAGAATAGGGCCTCCGGCCATCCGCCGCCTTCCGGAAGACAGTTTCCCCGAGAGAGGGATTTTCTCTTCCCGCTTAATCTATCCGGAACTGGCGCGCCATCTTCTTCAGCCACCAGTCCCGGTGCCGCATTTCATCCCTGCTGCGTTCCAGTTCACGGAGTTCGCTGCCGCGCAGGCCGCCCCTCATGTACCGTTCATCCAGCTTGCGCGCTTCCACGCGCGTATCCTTCCGCAGGGCCCTGTAAAACTGTGCCCCGGTCACCAGGCCGGTAGCGGCTCCGCCCTGGCCCACCAGGTTCATGTAAAGCTTCCTCAGCCTGTTGTAATCTTCCACCACCCGGTTGTATTTCAGCGCGGCGTATTGGTAGCGCTCCTTCCAGTCCTCCGGGCCGGGATTCACCAGACGGTCCTCCAGGGAACCGGGAGCCGGCGCGGGAGCCTGGCTTCCGGAGGGCAGCGGAGACAGGGGAGGAGGCTGCGGCACGGGGCGCGGAGGGGACTTCGGAATGCCTCCGCCCGTCATGGAGAGGGGGGAGCGTTCCGTCAGCAGGCTGTCCATGCGCACCTGTTCCAGGGTTTCCAGCAGTTGGGCGCGCTCCTTTTGCAGGGAGGCGTTGGAATCACGCTCTTCCGTAAGAGACTGCTTCAGCGTCCCCATGCTGCCGGACATTTCCGTATAAACCAGCGCATACGCCCCCACGCACCCCAGCAGAAAGCCCAGGCCCAGCATGACGCCCCTTTCCCGCCATGGTCCGGGACTGCGCTCCGGAGCCGGTTCCGGAGCGTCCGGCTCCGGCTCATCATGGGAGGCAGTCAGGTAATGTTCCAGCGGTCCCTCGTCAGGCATGGGCTTGATTCAGGGTTGGGACGTGAAAGTGACGTTTCAGGCCTGTTCCGGACGGATGCTGTCCGCGCCGAAGTACGGCACAAGCGCTTCCGGAATGCGAATGGAGCCGTCCGGCTGCTGGTAGGTTTCCAGCAGGGCCACGTACAGGCGCGGCAGAGCCGTGCCGGAACCGTTCAGCGTGTGGCAGAACTGGTTCCTGCCGTCCGCGTCCTTGTAGCGCAGGCGCATGCGGCGCGCCTGGTAATCCGTAAAGCAGGAGCAGGAGGAGACCTCCAGGTACTGCCCCTGGCCGGGAGCCCATACTTCAATGTCGTACGTCTTGGCGGAGGAAAAGCCCAGGTCTCCCGTGCAAAGTTCAATCACGCGGTAGTGCAGCCCCAGCTTCTGGAGGATGGATTCCGCATGGCTGCGGAGCACTTCCAGCTCGCGGAAGGAGTCTTCCGGCTTCAGGATCTGCACCAGCTCCACCTTGTCAAACTGGTGGACGCGGATCATGCCGCGGTTGATGCGGCCCGCGCTCCCGGCTTCCCGGCGGAAGCAGGGCGTGTACGCGGCCATTTTGACGGGCAGGTCGCTTTCCTGTAAAATGGTATCCCGGTACAGGTTGGTGACGGGCACTTCCGCCGTGGGGATCAGGAACATCTGCTGGTCTTCCGTGCCGTACATGTCTTCCTCAAATTTGGGAAGCTGGCCGGTGCCTTCCATGCACTCCCGCTTCACCACAAAGGGAACGCCCACTTCCTGATAGCCGTTTTCCACGGTTTGCGTATTCAGCAGGAAGTTGATCAGGGCGCGTTCCAGGCGCGCGCCCGCGCCGCGGTACACCACAAAGCCGGAGCCCGTGATCCGCGCGCCGTCTTCAAAGGAAATCATGCCCAGGTTCGCGGCCAGTTCCACATGGTCCTTCGGGTTTTCAATGGCGGGCTTTTCACCCCACAGCTTGATTTCCGGATTGGCCGTTTCATCCGCGCCCACGGGGCATTCCAGGTGCGGCAGGTTGGGAATGTTCATCAGCAGGGAGGTGAGCTGCGCGGCATTTTCCTCCGCGATGCGGTCCAGGTCCCGGATGCGGTCGCCGATCTCGCGCACGCGCGCTTCAATGGAGGAGGTGTCTTCCCCTTTCTTTTTGAGCATGCCGATCTGCTTGGAGGTGGCATTCCGCTCGGACTGCAACGCCTGCTTTTCCGTTTCGGCATTGCGGCGCGCTTCATCGCACGCCAGAACGTCATCAACAAGCTTCCACGCATCCCCGCTGCGGGGCTTCAGGCGCGCTTTCACTTCTTCCGGATTTTCTCGTATTACACGGATATCAAGCATAACGCGCACAGCTTGCACTCCATCCCGCCGCCACGCAAGCCAAATGAACTCGGGCCCGGGGAAAAAGCGCCTCTTTTCCCCTCCCCTGAACCAGGCTCCGCACCAGCCGCCTCCAATCCCTTACGGGCATCACCCCGCCGGGTTCCGCCGGTTAATTTCCGGCCATCCGCATTTGTTCTTGAAGAATCCCAATGCCAAAGGGTAGTGTAGCCACACTATGCAACAGACCGCACGCGTCGCTGTCCTGACAGCTCCCAAGACATTTGAAATCCGTGAATACCCCATCCCCGCCATCGGAGACGATGAAATGCTGATCAAGGTGGAAGCCTGCGGCGTTTGCGGCACGGACGGCCATGAGTACAACCGGGACCCCTTCGGCCTCTGCCCCGTCGTGCTCGGCCATGAAGGCACGGGGGAAATCGTCGCCATGGGCAAGAACATCACGAAGGATACGGCGGGCAATCCCCTGGCCCTGGGGGACAAGATCGTCACCTGCATCATTCCCTGCGGCACCTGTGACGCCTGCCTGAACACTCCGGCCCGCACCAACCTGTGCGAGAACGTGGGCGTGTACGGCCTGATGCCTGACGACGACGTGCATTTGAACGGCTACTTCGGGGAGTACATGGTGGTCCGCAAGGGCTCCACGTTCTTCAACGTTTCCGGCATGACGCTGGACCAGCGCATTCTGGTGGAACCCGCCGCCGTAGTGGTCCATTCCCTGGAACGCGCCAAGTCCACCGGACTGCTCAAGTTCAATTCCGTGGTGCTGGTGCAGGGCTGCGGCCCCATCGGCCTGCTTCAGATCGCCGCGTTGCGCACGCTGGGCATTGAAACGATCATCGCCGTGGATGGCAATGATTCCCGCCTGGAACTGGCGAAGGAAATGGGCGCCACGCGCACGTACAACTTCACCCATTACGCGGACCTGAACGCCCTGCTGGATGCTGTGAAGAAGGACAACGGCGGACGCCTGGCGGATTTCGTCTTCCAGTGCACGGGCGTAGGCAAGGCCGGAGCGAACGCTTGGAAGTTCGTGAAGCGCGGCGGCGGACTGTGTGAAGTGGGTTTCTTCATGGACGGCGGGGAAAGCGTCATCAACCACCATTACGACCTCTGCAACAAGGAAGTGACCGCCGTGGGCTCCTGGGTGTACTCCCCGCAGGACTACCCCACCACGTTTGACTTCCTGAAGCGCGCGTACGGCATCGGCCTGCCCCTGACCAAGCTGATTTCCCACCGCTTCAAGCTGGATGAAATCACGGAAGCCCTGGAAACGAACGTCCAGATGAAGGGCATCAAGATTGCCGTCATCTGCGATTAGAGTAAAACTACCCTAAATAAAAAAACCATGAAAAATCTATTCCTTTCTTTTATCCAATAATTTTTTTCTGAATTTTATCCAAATAAACGTAGAGTAAAAAGAAATAAGAATAGATCCCATCATAATTAACATAATCGTGAAATTAGATGAATCTTCAAAAAAATTAGGTAGTTGACGCAAAAATGGTATAAGAAATGCAAGTATTGCTGATACAGTCCCCAATATAAAGCTAATGTTTTGATAATTTGTTCTGTAATGAGATTGATTTGATACCTTTTCTAAATAACAACCATTTACATGATAATTGTTATTTTCAAATTTTTCCATATATAATCGCAAATCTTCTAAATATCTCTGCTTTTGATCACTTGAAACATAAACATTTCCTATTATCTCCTTAATTAACTCCTCACAAATTACAATAACATCATACATTTCCTCCCTTTTCACAGAAAATTCTCGTGCAGCAGCAGAAATAATGGAATTAACTATTTGATAATCAGGCAATCCTTTATCTACAACATATGCTTTCAACAGATTAATAACTTGTTTATTTGCACTGTTTACAGAAGTTCTATAACCACTCTTATCTTTTCTTTGTAAAAACCATCTTGTTACATAAAATACTATAAATCCACTAATAAGTCCTCCTCCAATCCCAGAGGTCCAAGGATTTTCTAAAAAAGACTGGAAATCCATATGACTTCAATAAAATTTAATAAAACAAAAATGTCAAGAGACATTTCCCAAGTATCAATTTTCCGTTTGGAAAAACAAAAAATATCTATCCCCTGAGTGTATCACTTGCCCCAGCGTTCCGTGATGCCGCCGTAGGAGTCAATGCGGCGGTCGCGGAAGAAGGGCCAGATGCGCCGGTGGTCTTCCAATGCGTCCAGGTCCAGGTCCGCATACAGGATGGCCTCATCGCTGACGGGGGCCTTGGCCACGATCTGGCCGTAATAGTCCGCCACGAAGGACTGCCCCCAGAATTCGCTTTCTCCTTCCGTCCCCACGCGGTTGACGGCGCAGACGTAGCAGCCGTTGGCTACGGCGTGGCCGCGCTGCACGGTTTCCCAGGCGCAGTGCTGCTGTTCCCCCAGCAGGGGCTTTTCCTCCGGCAGCCAGCCGATGGCCGTGGGGTAAAAGATGATTTCCGCCCCCTGCATGGCCGTCAGGCGCGCGGCTTCCGGGTACCACTGGTCCCAGCAGATGAGCACGCCGATGCGGCCAAACCTGGTCTCGAACGCCTTGTAGCCCAGGTCGCCGGGGGTGAAGTAGAATTTTTCCTCAAAGCCGGGGTCCTGCGGGATGTGCATCTTCCGGTAGATGCCCAGGAAGGTTCCGTCCGCGTCCACCACCCAGGCGGTGTTGTGGTACAACCCGGTGGCCCGCTTTTCAAAGCCGGAGGCCACAATCACCACGCCCAGCTCCGCGGCCAGTTTTTGATGGGCTTCCGTCAGTTCTCCGGGAACGGGTTCCGCCAGGTTGAACAAGTCGCATTCCTCCGTCCTGCAAAAGTATTCCGTGGTAAAGAGTTCCTGGGTGCAGACGATCTGCGCGCCGTTGGCGGCGGCTTCCCGGATGGCGGCTTCCGTCTTTTCCTTGTTCGCGGAGGGCCGGGCGTCTGCGGACAGTTGAATGAGTGCGATTTTCGGCATGTCCCTTCCTTACCCCGTTTCCCCTCCCATTCCAAGCAGGGAAAATGAATGCGGCATGATTATTTGGTGGAAAAGGACCGGAAAAGTGTTATGAACTTGCAATATGGAACCCACCACCCCCACTCTGCCCGACGACGACGTGGCCGCCATTGACCGGCTCGGCGCCATTTATCAGGAGCTGTCCGCTGAATTGAGCAAAATCATCATCGGCCAGCAGCGCGTTGTGGAACTGCTGAGCATCGCCCTGTTTTCCCGCGGGCACGCGCTCCTGATGGGCGTCCCCGGCTTGGCGAAGACGCTGCTGATCAGCTCCGTGGCAAAGACGCTGGACCTCAGTTTCAACCGCATCCAGTTCACGCCGGACCTGATGCCCGCGGACATCACGGGCACGGACATCATCCAGGATGATTCCGCCGGAGGAAAGCGCCAGTTTGAGTTCATCAAGGGGCCCGTGTTCGCCAATATCGTGCTGGCGGACGAGATCAACCGCGCCCCCGCCAAGACCCAGTCCGCCCTGCTGGAAGCCATGCAGGAGCGCCGCGTCACCGTGATGGGCCGCACGTTCACGCTCCTGCCCCCCTTCTTCGTGCTCGCCACCCAGAACCCCATTGAGCAGGAAGGCACGTACCCCCTGCCGGAAGCCCAGCTTGACCGTTTCATGTTCCTGATTGAAGTGGATTACCCCACGGAGGAGGAGGAAATGCGCATTGCCCGGGAAACCACCGGGAACCGCAGTGAGGAGCTCAAGCACGTCCTTTCCGGGGAGGAAATCATCTTTTACCAGGACCTGGTGCGCCGCGTGCCCGTCCCGGAACATATTTACGAGTACGCCGTGAAGCTGGTGCGCTCCACGCGCCCCTCCCTGGAGACTTCCCCGGAATGGGTGAAGCAGTATGTGGCCTGGGGCGCAGGCCCCCGCGCCGTGCAGTTCCTGATTCTGGGCGCCAAGACGCGCGCCGCCCTCCAGGGCAGCTACATCGTCCGGAAGGAGGATATTGACGCCATTGTGGAGCCCGTGCTGATGCACCGCGTGGTCACGAACTTTGCCGCGGAGTCCCAGGGCATCACGCCCCGCAAGGCCGTGGCGCGCCTGGCGGCGGAAGTCTGATCCGGCGCCCGCGTCATCCACCCCTTTCCCTGCCCGCCCATGAAGTACCTGAACCACGACCTGCTCAGCCGCCTGGGGAATCTCCCCCTGGAAGCGCGCCACAGCATGACGGGGAACGTCTCCGGCCGCCACAGGAGCGCCAACCGCGGTTCCTCCGTGGAGTTTGCGGAGTACCGCAAGTACGTCTCCGGGGATGATACGCGCCGCCTGGACTGGAAGGCGTACGCCCGGTCCGACAGGTATTACATCAAGGAGTTTGAGGCGGATACCAACCTGCGCGCCTACATCGTCATGGACCTTTCCGGCTCCATGAATTACCACCCGGAGCAGGTGGAATCCAAGTACATGCGCGCGTGCAGGCTGGCGGCCAACCTGGCTTACATCGCCATCCGGCAGGGGGACGCCGTGGGGCTGAGTTTTTCCCAACAGACGAAGGACGGCGCCACGCTGCACATTCCTGCCTCCCGCCGCCCCGCCCACCTGAACGTGCTCATCAGCCAGATGGACACGCACTATCCCAAGGGGGAAACCGTGCTGCCGGAGACCCTGCATGAACTGGCGGAGCGCGTGAGCCGCCGCGCGCTGGTGCTGATTTTTTCCGACCTGTTCACGGATACGGCGGAGCTTAAGAACGCGCTGCGGCACCTCCACTTCCGCAAGCATGACGTGGCCGTGTTCCATCTGGTGGACCAGCTGGAGATAGATTTTGACTTTGACCGCCCCATCCGCTTTGTGGACATGGAGGGCGGCGGCTCCCTGATTACGGAGCCGGACCTGATTGCGGACGAGTACCGCACGATCGTGGCCAATTATCTGGAGGAAACGCGCCGCATCTGCACGGACATCAACGCGGATTACCGCCTGATCCGGACCGGGGATGCCCTGGAAGACGTGCTGACCGGGTTCCTGATGGGCCGTCAGAAGAAGAAGGCGGGAAGATAAGCGCCCGGCTGTCTCACGGAACGGTTGATCCCTCCGCGGAACGGGTGCAGGATTTCCCGCGCGCTTTCCGGCTGCGGACCGGTTGCGGAAAGCGGCGGCTTTCATTCCTTTTCCCCATTTTTTCATCTCGTGGACGCACCCGTTAAAATGATCGTGGGCCTGGGCAATCCGGGCAAGACTTATGAGGACACCCGCCATAACGCGGGGTTCATGGTGCTGGACCGCCTGGCCGCCCGGTGGGGCTGCACGTTCAAGACGGACAGGCAGCGCAAGTGCGAGCTGGCCGCGGGGCCCGGCGTTCTGCTGGTGAAGCCCGCCACCTTCATGAATGAATCCGGCCTGTGCGTGGGGCCCATGATGCGCTTTTTCAAGCTGGACCCGCGCAGCGTGTTCGTCATTCATGACGAGGTAGACTTCCCTCTGGGCGTCATGAAGCTGCGGGAAAAGGGTTCCGCCGGAGGCCACAATGGAATCAAGTCGCTCATCGCCCATATGGGCACCCAGGAATTCCCGCGCCTGCGCTTCGGCATCGGCCTGCCGCGCGGCAAGGGGGAGATGATCGGCCACGTGCTGGGCAAATTCCGTCCGGAGGAGCGGGAACTTCTGGACGTGATGCTGGGCAAGGCGGAGGACGCCGTGCTGTACACCATGGAACACGGCCTCACCAGGGCAGGCAACATCTTCAACGCCGGCCAGGGCCAGTAACCGCCCGGCACGCCCCCGGCAAAAACGGACGGCAGCGGATACTTTCCTGAAAAACCGGCGCGTCCGGGGCCGTATGCCGTTTCAGCAGCCGCAAGGGTTCGCGGCGCTCGCGGAACATTCGGGCGGATTCCGGAGCCGTTGCCTTCTTTTTTCACTCGTCAACAGTGTACGGTATTGCTAAACAAACGGGAATCCGTTAGGATTTTTGCACGTTTTTTCCTCTCCCGGGACACATCCTGTTTCATCTTCATGGCTGAATTAAGTTCACAAGCTCCGCGCAGGCACATGCAGGCCAACAAAAGGCGCCAACCCAAGGCAAAGCCCCGGAAACGGTTCTGGAGTTTTGTCAAGAAGCTGGTCCTCTGGTGCCTGGTCATGGCGGTCATCGGCGGGGCCATAGGCTACTTCGGCTTCATGATGGCCTGGAAGCGCTATGACAACTGGGCGGCGGAGTTTGACCTGGAACGCATCAACGATCTGGAAAAGCCCAGCATCATTTATGACCGGAACGGAGAGGAAATAGGCCGCATTTACGTGGAAAACCGCAGTTACGTCACGCTGGAGAAGATAGCGCCCACCATGGTCAACGCGCTGATCGCGCAGGAGGATTCCCGCTTCCGGGAGCATCCGGGTTACGACTTCCTGGGGATTCTGCGCGCGGGAAAGGAGTACCTGCATAACAGCGGGGACGCCAACCAGGGCGCCTCCTCCATCACCCAGCAGCTCGCCAGAAACGCGTATGACCTGAAGAACCGGGCCAAGGCCAGGAATGAAGGCAGCTTTGGCCGCAAGTTTGTGGAAATTGCCCTGGCGCGCCGCATTACGGAACGGTACAGCAAGGACCAGGTGCTGGAGTTTTACCTGAACCGCGTTTACTTCGGCAGCGGGTTTTACGGCATCCGCGCCGCTTCCCTGGGCTACTTCGGCAAGGAGCCGGCGGACCTGACCACGCGGGAGGCCGCCTCCATCGCCGCCCTGATCAAGAATCCGAACGGCCTCTCCCCCCTCAACAATCCGGAAAGCAACCTGAAATGGCGCAACCATGTGCTCAACCGCATGGCGAAGGAGAAGTACATCACGGCGGATGAAGCGGAACGCCTTTCCGCCATGGACCTGGGGCTGAATTCCAAACCGCTGAAACGCGGCGTTTCCCACATTTACGACCGCATTTCCGCGGAGATTACGGCGTACCTGGGAGAGGAGCGCGTGAACGCCGCAGGCCTCAAGATTTACACCACCATTGACAGGAAGCTTCAGGACGCCACCGGAAAGGCCCTGGAACAGGCCCTGGAAAACATTGAGCAGCGCCCCGGCTACCGCCACCAGAAAGCCGCGGACTACCACAGCACCTCCGGGGACAAGCCGCGCTACCTGGAAGGAGCCGTCCTGGTGGTGGACAACCAGTCCGGCGCCGTCCTGGCGTACCACGGCGGGCGGGACTACACCAAGCGGCAGTATGACGCCATCAAGGACGGGGCGCGCCCCACCGGCACCGCCGTTCTCCCCTTCCTGTACGCCACGGCCTTTGACACGGGCAAAAGCCCCGTCACCCGCATTCTGGATGACGCCATTGACAACCGCCTGACGGGCATCGGCGGGTCGGAAGGCATCCTGGGGGAATGGGGCGCGGAAAGTTCCAAAAATCGTTATGAAGGCATGATTACGGCCCACCGCGGCCTGTCCGCCTCCAAGATCGCCGCTTCCCTGCGCATGGGCATGGACATGGGCACGCCGCCCTTCGTGAAAAAGCTGACGGACTTCGGCATCCGCAAGCCCGTGCGGGAAGCGGGCAGCACGGAAGTGAACCCCGTTTACCGCCCCAAGATTTTCGTGGGCACGGAACCCGCCTCCCTGAAGGAAATGACGCTGGCCTACACCGCCATCCCGAACGGCGGCTCCCGCCCGCAGGACATTTATTACCTGGACCGGATTGAGGACGAGAACGGCCAGCTGATCTGGGAATCCACCCAGGCCATTGAAACCCGGAACAACGCCCAGGTGCGGAAGGGGGCCACCTCCACCGCCACGGCCTTCCAGCTCCACAACATCCTGCATTCCTCCCTGAAAAACGGCTCCGCCCAGCGCGTGGCCCCGCACCTGCCTAAGGATTTCAAGGGCGGCGTGAAGACGGGCACCACGTATGATTTTGCGGATAACTGGCTGTTCGGCTATGACAGCCGGATCACCTGCGGCATCTGGGTAGGCTTCCTGGAGGGGAAAAAGCCCATTTACAACGGGGCCTTTTCCTCAGACACCTGCGCCTCCGTGCTGGGTAAGGCCATCACCACGGCGGAACAACTGTTCCCCGCCGGGGAACTGACGCCGCCCTCCAGCGTGGAGCGGGTGGAAATCTGCCTGACCACCGGGAAGAGGGCCACGCACAGCTGTTATGACATTGACCCGGTGGACAAGAAGTACCGCCGCCACACCATGTTTGAATACCTCCGCAAGGGGGATTCCAGCCTCCCCTTCTGCGACCTTCACGGGGAGGACATCTCCGCTCCCGTCTCCCCCTTCACGGCCCAGAACCGCATTCTGCCCCTGCCGCCCATCCTGCCCACCAAGGCCATCCTGCAGGGAGACGATCCCTACCACACGGAGGTGAACCAGGCCGCGCCCAACCGCAACTTTGAACTGCTGAGCGCGGGTGAAAATGTGCCGGAAGCCCAGGCCCTTTCCGCAGACCCCGTCTCCCAGGACCACGCGGACACGAACATCACGCTGCCGGCGCCCAAGCCCATCAACATTCCCGTTCCGGAATTCATCCATCTGTAACCCTTTTCTCCCATGCCTTCCCCATCCCAGGATACGGTAGCCTGCACCTGCCCGTCATGCGGCAACCTCTTTGCCGTGGAGACGTCTTCCCTGGGACGCCAGGTAACGTGCCCCATCTGCTCCGCCTCCGTCACGGCCCGGAAGGAAGAGGAGGCGCCGCCCGCACCGCAGGCGGAAGAGCCCGCCGGGGCTCCGGAAAAGCAAGCGCCCGGCATTCCGGCACAGACGCCGGAACCTGAACCCTCCGTCCCGCAGGATACCGCGCAGCCGGAGGAGAAAAACCCCTCTTCCGTATCCGCTCCCGTCCTGGCCCCCCAGAAAAAGACGGACAGGCGGAGCATCGCCGTCCCCGCAGCTTCCGGCCGCATCCCCGCGGAGCACACCACGAAAATCAGCAAACGGAAGGAAAAGGGGTCCGCCGCCCCTGCCATTCCCGCCGCCCGCAGCGCCTCCCTGGCGCCGTCTGAACCGGAATACCAGCCCACCGCCATGGAGGCCGCTCGCGCCGAACGCCGCCCCACGTGGCACATTTGGCTGTTTGTGGCCGGCCTGGTGCTGGCCTCCCTGGGGGTGTTCATGTTCCTGCGCGGCAGGGACATGGAAGCGGAAAACTCCAAGATTCTGAACATTTCAGACCGGTTTGTGGACTATGAAGCGGATTTCTCCCCGGAGGTGAACAAGGACCTGCTGAGAGAACTCCAGCAGAGGGAACAGCAGTACCGCCTGGCCTCCCGCTCCCGCAGCGGGGATGACCGGGAGGCGGAAGCCGTATCCGCCCACATCACGGCGGCCATGAATGAACTGGCCCTGTACTGCATGGCCAAATCGGACGAAGAGAGGCTCAACTACGTGATGGACCCCGCCGCCACGCGTCCCAAGATGAAGTACTGGGCCGCCTACGGGCGGTATAAGGATTACCTGCCGCAGGAAGCGGGCAAGAGCTCCAAGAACGGAGACCTGCTTCAAATCTCCGTGCTGATGGATGACAATACTGTGCGCCCCGCCGTTTTCCTGTATGACCGGGATTCCGCCAAATGGAAGCTGGACTGGGAGGCCTGGGAGGGTTATTCCCCCATGATTCCGGCGGAAGTGGAAGCCAAAAGGCCCTCCAAACCCGTTCCCGTCCGGATCGCCCTCAGCATGTCCGGAGTTTACCAGGCCCCTTTCCTGGAAGAATCCTCCCAGGAAAGCTACCGCAGCACGGCCTACATCAGCTTTGCCCTTGAATTCCCCAACGGCGAGCGCCTGAACGCGTACGTGGACAGGTATTCCCCCCTGGCGCTGGAGCTGACCAAGCTTCTTTACAACGGCCCCGTGCGCGCCTGCGTGCTTATCCATTATCCGGCGGACCTGCCCGGCAACCAGTCCGTCATGATCGACCAATTGCTGTACTCCGGATGGATGAGCGACGCCACCCGCAGCCTCCTTCCCGCCACCAATTGACCAATCCAGAACCGCCTCCGTCTTCCATGAGTTCCAAAGCACTAGCGCAAACACAGGACAAAGCCCTCCAACTCAACCTGTCTACCAGGATTTACGGCACCTTCGCGGAAATCGGCGCCGGCCAGGAAACGGCCAACTGGTTTTTCCGGGCGTCCGGAGCCGCCGGCACGGTGGCCAAGACCATCTCCGCCTATGACATGACCGTCAGCGACACGCTGTACGGCCCCGTCAAGCGCTACGTTTCAGAAGAACGCCTGAAAGGCATGCTGGATTATGAGTTCACCCAGCTTGTCAACCGCCTGGGGCCGCAGCGCGGCAAGGACACCTGCTTCTTCGCCTTCTGCAATACGGTGAAGGTGAAGGGCTACCGGGACAACGGCCCATGGAACGGCTGGATAGGCGTGCGCTTCCAGTTAAAGCCGGAGTCGGAACCTTCCGATCTGATCATCCACGTGCGCCTGAATGACCCGGACCACGACAGCCAGATGAAGGACCTGGGCATCCTGGGCGTCAATATCCTGCACGCCGTCTATTTCAAGAGGGACCGTCTGGAGGAATTCATTGAATCCCTGGTGGACAACCTGGACCCCGGGCTGGTGGAAATAGACGTCGTCCGCTTTGAGGGCCATGGCTTTTCCATGGTGGACAACCGCCTGTTTGCGCTTCAGCTCGTCAAATCCGGGCTGACTCCCGCCACCCTATTCCTGGCAAACGGCCAGGTGGCCCAGGCGGCAGACGTGCTGTACAAGCGGCCCATTGTGCTGATGAGGGGCAGTTTCAACCCCGTCTGCAACCTGCACCTGGAAGTGATGGCGCAGGTGAAGAAAACCTTCCTCACCCACATCAATGAGACGCAGGCGGACCGCTGCCTGGAAATCTGTGAAATATCCATGAACAACCTGCTCCGCGGGGACGACGTGGACCACCTGGAATTCCTGGACCGCGCGGACAGCCTGAAAGCCCTGGGCAAGAATGTGCTGATCACCAAGATGGCCCGGTTTGACAACCTGTCCGAGCTGCTGGCCCGCTACACCCGGGAGCCCATTGCCATCGCCCTCTCCATCGGCCTGCTGAATGAACTGTTCAAGGAAAAATGGACGGAAGACATCCCCGGCGGCATCCTGGAATCCTTTGGCCGCACGTTCCAGAACAAGACGCGCCTGTACGTCTCCCCCTGGCTCAACCGCAAATCCGGGGAATTCGTCACGGCCCGCACCTTCCGCGCTCCGGAGCAGTACGTGCACCTGTACCAGCACTTCCTGGCGAACAACCTGGTGGTGGACGTCCCGTTTTTTAACGAATTCCTGCTGCGCCACACGCCGCGGGACATCCAGCGCATGATTGCCGCGGATGAAGACATCTGGAAAACGCTGGTCCCCGCGGAAGCGCACCGCTCCGCCCTGCACTTCCGCTGACGCCCCCGGCTTTCCCGCCCGGACGGCTTGCCTGTAATATCAGGAAAACTTAACAACCTTGTAAGATTGTCTTGCCATAAGGCGGGAATATCATTAAGGTCTCCGAGTTCCATTTTTATCATGAATACCATTATTATCGGCTCCCAATGGGGCGACGAAGGCAAAGGCAAAATGATCGACTTCCTGACGGAATCCGCCGACGTGGTTGCACGCGGCCAGGGCGGCAACAATGCCGGCCATACCGTCATTGCCAACGGCAAGAAGTATATCCTGCACCTGGTCCCCTCCGGTATCCTGTGGCCGGGCAAGCTTTGCGTCATCGGTAATGGTGTGGTGCTGGACCCCATCGGCCTGGTGGAGGAAATCAATGAACTCCGCGGCCAGGGCGTGTCCATCACCAAGGACAACCTTCTCATCTCCGACCGCGCCCACGTGGTCCTCCCCTTCCACAAGGAAATGGACGCCGCCCAGGAATCCTCCCTCGGCAAAAAGGCCATCGGCACCACCAAGCGCGGCATCGGCCCCACGTACGCGGACAAGGCCCGCCGCATCGGCGTGCGCATGGCGGACATGCGGGACCCCGGGATCTTTGACGAAGTGCTGCGCCGCCGCATCAAGATGGCGAACGCGGAAATGGAACGCATGGGCCTGCCCGCCATGGATGAAGAAAAGATGGTGAAGGAAGTAAGCGCCGCCGCGGACGTGCTGCGCCCCCACATCACCAACACCATTCCGGTCATGCATGAAGCCGTGACCTCCGGAAAGAGCATCCTCTTTGAAGGCGCCCAGGGCGCTTATCTGGATGTGGACTTCGGCACCTATCCGTTCGTCACCTCCTCCAACACCTCTTCCGCCGGCGCCTGCACCGGCACAGGCGTGCCGCCGCACAAGATCGACCGCATCATCGGCGTGTGCAAGGCCTACACCACCCGCGTGGGCTCCGGCCCCTTCGTCACGGAAGATGAAGACATCTCCAACCACCTGCACAGCATGGGCCGCGAGTTCGGCGCCACCACGGGACGCCCCCGCCGCTGCGGCTGGGCTGACGGCGTGCTGCTCCGCTTCTCCGCCATGTTCAACGGTTTTGATGAAATGGCCATGACCAACCTGGACGGCTATGACAAGTGCCCGGAAATCAAGATCTGCACAGGCTATGACCTGGACGGTGAAATCCAGGCCTACCCGCCCGCCACGGTGGACGAATGGGAACGCTGCAAGCCCGTGTATGAAACCATGCCCGGCTGGATGCAGGACATCTCCGCCTGCCGCTCCTGGGAAGAGATTCCGGAAAACGCCAAGAAGTTCGTCAAGCGCATGAGCGAGCTCATCGGCTGCCCTGTCACGACGGTGGGCGTGGGTCCCGACCGCGAACAGACGATCTCCGTGAAATAACTCCCGCCGGGGTTTTAAAAAGCCTCCCTTAATCTACAGGGCCGTTCCGGATAACCGGAACGGCCCTGTGCGTTGATGGCGTATTATCGTCAGAAAAGGATGGACATCATGGACTTAATGGACACTATGGACAAAATAAAGTAGGACCTCCACTCTCCACTCTCCACTCTCCACTCTCCACTCTCCACTCTCCACTCTCCACTCTCCACTCTCCACTCTCCACTCAACAC
>DBGCTZ010000037.1:0-76545 GCA_048388685.1 Akkermansia sp.
CTCAACTCTCAACTCTCAACTCTCAACTCTCAACTCTCAACTCTCAACTCTCAACTCTCAACTCTCAACTCTCAACTCTCAACTCTCAACTCTCCCACCTCTTCCCTTAAACGCCCAAAACCCCGGCCACCGAAAGGCAACCGGGGTTTTGAAGCAAATCCAGAAGGAGATAAGATTAACGGGAGTAGAATTCCACGATGAGCTGCTCGTTGACGATGGGAGCAATCTCTTCCTTGGAAGGTACGCGTGCAATCTTGCCCGTGAGCTTGTCACGGTCGCATTCCAGCCAGTCCGGAACCACTGTGGCCTGCATCAGGTCAAGGGAGCGGGTGGCAAGCTGCTGGGAGGAGGCCTTGCCTCCAACGGCGATCACGTCGCCGGGGCGGCAGGAGTAGGAAGCAACGTTCGTCTTCTTGCCGTTCACGGTGATATGGCCGTGGGAAACGAGCTGACGGGCTCCGGCGCGGGTGTTGCTGAAACCGAGGCGGTATACAACATTGTCCAGACGGAGTTCAAGGAGCTGAAGCAGGATGTCGCCGGTAATGCCGCGGCGGCGGGCAGCTTCTGCATAATACTTGCGGAACTGGCCTTCAAGCACACCGTACTGGAAACGCAGCTTCTGCTTTTCTGCAAGCATCACGCCATAGTCGGACTTCTTCTTGCGTCCGGCGCGCATGCCATGCTGGCCGGGGGGGAAGGGGCGCTTTTCAAGAGCCTTGGTGGAACCGAAAAGAGCAACGCCGAAACGGCGGGACACTTTATCGCGGGGACCGGTATAACGAGCCATGATATATTAGATCTATAGGTAAAAGGGTTCAATTAGACGCGGCGGGCCTTCGGAGGACGGCAGCCGTTGTGGGGAATGGGGGTCACGTCCTTGATGGAAGTGATTTCAATACCGATCGTCTGCACGGCACGCACGGCGGACTCACGACCGGAACCGGGCCCCTTCACACGCACTTCAACTTCACGCAAACCGTGGCCCATGGCCTGGCGGCAGGCGTCCTGGCATACCACCTGGCCGGCGTAAGCCGTGCTCTTGCGGGAGCCCTTGAAGCCCATCTTGCCGGCGGAGGACCAGCCGATCACATTGCCGCGCTGGTCGGTCACGGTTACGACGGTGTTGTTGAACGTGGAGGAAACATGAACCACGCCGGAGGAAACGTTCTTGCTGCCCTTGGCCTTCAGGATTTTGGGCTTGTCGTCATCGCCGCCAAGGCCGAGTTCCGCAAAAATATCCTTGCGGGGTTCAGGCTTCTTGGTTTCTTCAGGAGCGGGAGCAGCGGCGGCCGGAGTTTCAGCGGCGGGAGCGGGAGCTACCGTTTCCACGGGCTGTTCAGCGGTTTCGTTGGTGATTTCTTCGCTAGCCATAGTAAAGCTATATAGTAAAATTCAGGGGCTGATTACTTCTTCTTGGCCTGCGCGCCAACAGTCTTTTTCTTGCCTTTACGGGTACGGGCATTCGTGCGGGTACGCTGACCACGGACCGGAAGGCCGCGGCGGTGGCGCTGACCTCGATAGCAGTTGATGGAAGTCAAACGCTTGAGAATGGATTGCTTTTCACGACGAAGGTCACCTTCAATCAGGATGCCGTCGGTGGTGATCACTTGAACAATCTTCGTGAGTTGTTCGTCGGTAAGCTGTCCCGTACGGATGTCGGGATTGATGCCTGCTTGTTCCAGGATTCTCTTAGAAGTCGAGCTACCGATTCCGTAAATATACGGAAGGGAAGCCTCGATGCGCTTCTCGTTGGGTATTTCTGTACCGAAAAGGCGTGCCATAATGGATTGGATTTGCTAGCTGTTATTTTTCTCTGCCTCGCGCAGAGCTATTGCTTGGGGCAAGATGGATACCATAAATTGAGGTTTTGACAAGAGCAAAACGTCATTTTTTCTATTTTTAATCTCTTGCGCCGCTTGAACATGCACCGGGCCCATGACGCCGGAGGATACGCTCCACCGCCCAGGAGGCGTGCTCCGCCACCAGGGGAGACTCCCCGGAAAGCGCCTTTAAAAAATCAATGTCCTCCGGCGTCCCGGCATTCCCCAGCACAATGCATCCGTTGCGCAGCAGTCCCTCCCTCCTGATTCTTTTCAGGGGTGAATTCCGGAACAGAGCCGCAAAACCATCGGCATCCAGGGAAAGGAGATCGCGCAGGGGAATGGAAGCCAGGCGCCGGGACATGCGGAACCGTTCATCCGCATCCGCCAGGGGCTTTCCGTTCCAGGGACAGGCCGTCACGCAGGTATCGCATCCGTACAGGCGCGTGCCGACCAGGGGGCGTATTTCCTCCGGAATGGAGCCCCGGTGCTCGATCGTCCAATAGGAAAGGCACCTTCCGGCATCCACCTGCCCGTTTTCCATAATCGCGCCCGTCGGGCACAAGTCTGCGCAGCGGCGGCATCTTCCGCACCCGTGGGAGACGGGAGCGTCCGGTTCCAGTTCCAGCGTGGTCAGCACGGTGGCTATAAAGAAACGGGAGCCGCCCTTCCTGCGCACGATCAGTCCGCTTCTCCCGCGCCATCCCATCCCGCAAGTCTCCGCGTGATCCCGTTCCATAACCGGGCCAGCATCCACATATGCCCTGTGCTCCCCTCCGTAAATGGAGAGCAGTTCCAGCAAATCCGCCAGCTTTTCCTCCAGAATTCCGTGGTAATCCTTTCCGTGCGCGTACAGACAAATGCTCCCCTGCCCCTCCGGCCTCTCCACGGGGCTGTCGTAATCATAGGACAGGCAGATGACGGAACGGCAGCCGGGAAGCACTTCCGCGGGGTCCGCCCGCCGCTCCGGGGAGCGTGCCATCCATTCCATCCCCGCGTGCCATCCGCGTTCCAGCCACTGGAATAATTTTTCCGCATGCGGACTCTTTCCGCCCCGGGCAATACGGCAGCCGGAAAATCCCAGCTGCCGGGATACGGCGCACAGGGAATCTTTAATCACGGCGGAATCCGGCGTCAGCACGCCCGCATCATGGACAAGAGCGCCTCTTCTACCAAGAATTTTCTTCACTCCGGAGGAAATTGGATTGCCTGCACACTCCCGCCGTCTCATAATAGACCTATATGAACATCCGGATTCTGAGCGATGGGAAACAGGGCCACCTCAACCAGTCCCTGGGGCTGGCCCAGGCCCTGATCGCCAAGGCGGGGGGCACTGTGGAAACGGTGGACCTGCAGGGCCTTTCCCTGCTGGGAAAAATCCGGAAAGTCGTCTCCGGAAGCGATACGCCGCGGCCGGACCTGTTCATCTCCGCCGGGCACGGCACGCACATCCCACTCATCTGCGCACGCCACCATTTCAAGACCCGGGCCGTCCTGTGCATGAAGCCCACGCTGCCCTGCACCTTTTTTGACCTCTGCCTTATTCCGCGCCATGACCTGCACCCCGCACGCGACTACACGGACACAGGCATTTTCCCTACCCGGGGAGCGCTTCACCCCATGAGGCCGGACCCTGCCACCCCGAAGGACATCACGCTGATCCTCATCGGGGGGCCAAGCAAGGATTTTGACTGGGATGACGAAGCCATGCTCAACCAGCTTTCAGACATCAGCATCCGGACGCCGGGCAATATTGTGCTGACCACGTCGCGCCGGACGCCGGAGGGTTTCGCGGAAAAAATCCAGACAGCCGTTCCGGAAATCACCGTCGTTCCCGTGGAGGAAACACAGCCTGGCTGGGTAGCGCGGCATCTGGCGCACGCTTCCGCTACCTGGGTCAGCCAGGACAGCGTCTCCATGGTATACGAAGCGCTGGGCGCAGGCGCACCCGTAGGCGTCCTGGCGGTTCCACGCCGCAACGGGAAACGCAAATCCCGCATCCTGTCCGGCCTGGAAATGCTGGAAAAGGAGGGTCTGGTCACCGGATACCGGAACTGGAAAAAGAATGGCTTTCACCTGGCAGCGCCCGACGCTCCGCTTCTGGAGGCTGACCGCGCCGCAGACTATATCCTCACCAGATTCTTCCCCCAATACCGCGCCTTATGAAAATAGTGCATCTCGTCCCCTCCATGGAATCCGGAGGCGTGGAACAAGTCGTCATGGAACTGGGCAGCGGCCTCGCCGCACGGGGGAAGGAAAACATCGTCGTCTCCGCAGGCGGACGCTTGGTGCCCCAGTTGGAAAAGGAAGGCTCCCGCCATATCCGGATGCCCATCGGCAAAAAAAGTTTCGCCACCCTCTTCCGCATCGGCGCCCTCCGCGCATTGCTCCAGGCCATCAGGCCGGACATCCTGCATCTCCATTCCCGCGTTCCCGCCTGGGTGGGTTACCTGGCGTGGAAAAAACTGCCGCCGGAAGACCGCCCCGGCCTCGTCACCAGCGTCCACGGCTTCTACTCCGTCAACAGGTACTCCGCCATCATGAGCCGCGGAGAGCGGGTGATTGCCGTCTCCGGCTGCATCCGGGACTACATCCTCTCCCACTACCCGTCCACCCCTGAAGACCGTATCAGAATCATTCCCAACGCCATTTCCCCGGAACAACACTATCCGGGCTATTCCCCTTCCCGCGAATGGCTCACGGGCTGGTACATGGCCTATCCGGAACTCAAGGAAAAATTCACCCTCTGCCTGCCGGGCCGCATCACGCGCCTGAAAGGCCAGCTTGACCTGATCCCCGTTATCCGGAAACTTCTGGAACAGGGAATCCCGGCCCACGCCGTCATCGTGGGAGAAACCAAAAAGGGAAAGGAAGAATATAAAAACGAGGTTCTCCGGGAAATTGAACGTGCCGGCGTCTCCCATGCCTTCACATGGACCGGCCACCGCCAGGACCTGCGGGACATCATTTCCGCCTGTTCCGTCACCCTCTCCCTGACCCAGAGCCCGGAGGCCTTCGGCAAAACAACCCTGGAAGCTCTCGCCCTGGGCAGGCCCGTCGCCGGATACGCCCACGGCGGCGTCAAGGAACAACTGGACGCCTTCCTGCCGGAAGGAAACATCAGCGTGGGAGATACCTCCGCCATGGCGGACCTGCTGGCCCGCTGGTACTCCCAGCCGCCCCCCCTGCCCAGGCAAATTCCCTCTCCTTATAATATAGAGGATATGATTCAGGCCCATCTGAACGTTTACAAGGAACTGGCACCCCATTCATGACGCCGCAGGAAGCCGCCATCACCCTGAACCTGATCCCGGGTCTGGGGCCCGTCAGGGTCATGCGCCTCATGCAGGTATTCGCCTCCCCTGAACTGATTCTGGAGGCCCCGGCCTCCATGCTGGTGGGAATTCCCGGCATCGGGCCGCAGATGGCGCGCCTCATTTCCTCCTGGCGCAGCATCGTCAATCCGTACCGGGAACTGGAACTGGCGGACAAGGCGGGAACCGCAGTCACCACGGTTTTTGACGCCGCCTACCCCTCCTCCCTGCGCAGCCTTCCGGACCCGCCCATCGTTCTTTATTCATGGGGTTCCTGGACCGGAACGGATTCCGAACGTTCCATCGCCGTTGTAGGCTCCCGGATGGCTACCCACTATGGCAGGCTATGCGCCAAAACCATCTCCCATGACTTGGCGGAAGCTGGAGCAACCGTCGTTTCCGGCTTGGCGCGCGGCGTGGATACGGAGGCCCACACGGGCGCCCTGGACGCAGGCGGACGCACCATCGCCGTGATCGGCGCCGGCCTCAACAGACTCTATCCCCGGGAAAACGGGAACCTGGCGCGGCGCATCGCGGACGGGCACGGAGCGGTAGTTTCCGAATTCCCCATGGAGATGCCCCCGTCCCGCACCACTTTTCCCATGCGCAACCGCATCGTGAGCGGCTGGAGCCGGGCCACGCTGGTGGTGGAAGCCTCCGGACGCAGCGGAGCCCTGATCACGGCCCGCATGGCAGCGGAACAGGGACGGGAAGTTTTCTGCATTCCCGGCCCGGTTGACCGTCATTCTTCCGACGGCTGCCATGCCCTCATCCGGGACGGAGCCACGCTGGCCTCCAGCGCCTCCGACATCCTGCATGACATGAAATGGGCCTCTCCGGAACAGGGCCTGCCTCTCTTCTCCCCGCGTTCTCCTTCCCCCTCCGCTCAAGCAGCACCACCCACGCCGGAGGAAGAGGAAATCCTCCATGCCATCAGGCTGGGCTTCAATACCATTGATACCCTCTGCGCTTCTCTGGGAAAACCGGCGGGCGCCGTCACTCCGCTGCTGTCCAGAATGCAAATTACAGGGCAAATCACGCCGGATGCAGGAGGATATTTTTCCATCAACCACACGGAACGCTGAAAAGAACGCAGGCCGCCCCCTGCGGAGACAGCCTGCGTTCGTAGTCTGCAAACCGGAAAGGGTGCGTCTCTTACTGTTTGACCTCCTTGCGCAAGGCGTCAATCCAGGCGGATAACGTCTCCGCCTGCTCCCACTTGATCGGAGAAGCCGCCTTCTTCTTGGACACAGGGTCGGAGATTTCAAAAATCACGCCATACACAAACTTGATGTCGTCCGGATTTCTCTTTTTCTGGAAACGGCCCTCCTGCTGGGCCTTGAAATCTACCTTCTCATAGGATGCCAGAAGAAGCGCCAGCATCAGCCCGTCCTCTCCCTTGATCGGGGAAACCAGCGGCACCACCGGACATTTCACTTCCTTGCCCCGGATGATGGTTTTGACCAGCCTGGGCTCCACCTTCTTCAGGACATCAAGCTTCTTGGCGATGTTCTCCTTGGCGAAGGCCTTTTCAAAAACGGCCAGGTTGCTGTAATCATTCTTGTCCCGGAAGGGAATCATGATATCCATGCTGTTTTCCCCATCCGCCAGCTTTACCTCTACGCAGGTTTCCTTCTGCTCCATGGACAGGGAGGATTTGGCCTTGTCAGCACATCTCCTGGTATCAAAACACGGCGTACTGAAAGGAAGAATTTCGGCTCCGGCCACGCAGGCCGCTACCAGAGACAGGAGTAAAACGGGAACTTTCATGATGAAGGAATTTACGGTAAACAATCATAATCATCTATGTTCCGCAATGACTTTTTTCTTCAGTTCCAGGCGCTTTGCGGCACAAAAAACCTTCCCGCCCGGACGCAAAACAAACACCCTCAGACATCGCAAAACAGCAATCAATCCTCCTCCTAACAATTATTATTCCAGAAATAAAAAGGCCGGAAAAGAAAGAAACCGCACCCTTCCGCGCGCCTTCATGTCCGCAACAGACAAAGCAACCACGAGAATATTTTATAATACTTTAACATTCATACATAAATAAAAACACATCAGAATGCTTCCTAAAAAAATTACTATTCCCGGACATATTTTGAACGTCTTTTCACGGGAAAAAGTCTCACCCTTTACAAGATCTATCCGACGGGTGGGAAAAAGTAACTCAAAATCCGTCCAGGGTGGTTTTTGGTTCCATAGGTAGTTAATAGAGAGAAAAGGCCGCGGATCAAACAAACCGCGGCCTTTTTTTGTCCGGCTCCCTTTCACAAATGCGGAGTTTGGGCTTGATGAATGAAACTTCTTACTGTAGCAACAAGACATGCGTTTGTTCGCCCTTCTCGCAGGATTCACCCTTTGCCTGAGCTCCACGAGCTGTCAATCGTATGGGGATTCAAGTGATTACATCCCCCTGGCGACGCCTGTCCCGCCGCAGCTTTCCCAACCCGTCGCTAACGCTCTTCCCCGCCCGGCCAACTTCCCCACGCGCCCGGTAGCCATTCCGCCGAGCGCCCCGCGCACACCGCGCTGCGCCAGTGCCTGCGTGATGGATGCTCTCACCGGAAAGGTGCTTTTCTCCCACAACGGGATGCAGCACCGCCAGGTAGCCAGCACCCAGAAACTGGTGACGGCCATGGTCGTGCTTGAGCACGGCAGCCTGGACAGCAAAGTGGTCATCCAGCCTTCCGATACGAAGGCGGACCCCACCAAGCTGGGTTTCCGCGCTGGAGAAGTCTATTCCCGCCGGGAACTGCTCAATGCCCTGATGGTCCGCAGCTTCAATGACGTAGCGGTAGCCCTGGCCCGCGATACGGCAGGCTCCGTGCCGCGCTTTGCCCAATTGATGAATGCCAAGGCCCGCCAGATGGGCATGTACAATTCCCGTTTCGTCAACCCCAACGGACTTCCCGCGGACCAGTACTCCACCGCCATTGACATGGCCCGCTGCGCCTATTACGTCTACCGCAATCCGGAGCTGCGCAGCATCATCTGCAAACGGCAGTACGCCTTCACCCGCGCCAACGGCAAGACGCTCCTCCTGAGGAACACCAATAAGCTCCTCTCACAGCACTCGTGGGTCACCGGCATGAAAACCGGATACACCAATGCCGCAGGCCGCTGCCTGGTCTCCTCCGCCGGCTTTAATGGCCGCCATGTCATCGTGGTGGTCCTCGGCTGCCACCCGTCCCGCATCTGGGCGGAATCGGAAAACCTGCTCAAATGGGCTCTGGGTAACGCCGCATAGACACCCGGCGGCAATTGGTATTTGACTTTCACGGCGTGACCCGCTATCAGTCCTGCCTATGTTACAGGCAGGTATTGTAGGTCTCCCCAACGTCGGCAAGTCCACCCTCTTCAATGCGGTCACCAGGACCCGCAAGGCCCAGGCGGCCAATTATCCCTTCTGCACCATTGACCCGAACGTGGGCATGGTGACCGTTCCGGACGCCCGCCTGCAGGTGCTTTCCGACATGTCCGGATCTGAAAAGATCATCCCCACGCTCATTGAATTCGTGGACATTGCCGGCCTCGTGAAGGGCGCCTCGGAAGGCGCGGGTCTGGGCAATCAATTCCTGGCGAACATCCGTGAAGTAGACGCCATCGTGCAGGTGGTCCGCTGCTTTGACAATGACGACATCATCCACGAACTCGGTTCCGTGGATCCCCTGCGCGATATTGAAATCATCAACTCGGAACTCATTCTGGCGGACATCGCCACCATGGACAAGAGGCTTTCCTCCCGGGAGCGCAAGGCCCGCAGCGGAGACAAGGAGGCCAAGGCTGAAGTAGCCCTCATCACCAAACTGCTCCCCCACCTGAACGAAGGCAATCCGGCCCTCACCTTTGAAGCCCAGCTGGATGACGACGAACGCAAGCTTCTCCAGTCTTTCCAGCTTCTTTCAGACAAAAAGAGCATCTTTGCCTGCAACGTGAATGAAGACGAACTGGCGGACGCCATCAACAACCCGGATGCGCATCCCTACGTCTCCCAGGTGAAAAAATACGTGGCGGAACACCACAATGCGGAAGCCATTGTCATCTCTGCCAGGATTGAAGAAGAACTCATCGACGTCTCGGAAGAGGAAGCCCGTGAATTTCTGGAATCCCTCGGCGTGCAGGACTCCGGCGTTTCCGACCTCATCCGCGCCGTGTACCATCTCCTGGGCCTGCGCACGTACCTCACCACCGGCGTCAAGGAAACGCGGGCCTGGACCATTCCCGCCGGGGCCAAGGCCCCCCAGGCGGCAGGCGTCATCCATACGGACTTTGAACGCGGCTTCATCGCCGCGGAAGTGGTGCATTATGACGACCTGGTGGCCTGCGGCGGCAAGTCCGGAGCGCGGGAACACGGCAAGCTCCGCATTGAAGGAAAGGAATATGTCGTCAAGGACGGAGACGTGGTGGAATTCCGCTTCAATGTTTAGCCCAAGCTTTCCCGGAATTCCATTGACTTTTCATGATGCAGAGAGCAGATTGCTCATAACCTTCACATCGCCTCATGACTGATCCCGACGTCAAATCCACACCCCTGGCCGCCAAACACGTTGAACTGGGAGCCAGAATGGTTCCCTTCGCCGGCTGGAACATGCCGGTGCAATACACCGGCATCCTGGACGAACATAAAGCCGTGCGCGAAGCCTGCGGCATCTTTGACATCTCCCACATGGGCCAGTTCACGGTGGCCGGCCCCGGCGCAGCGGCATGGCTGAACTCCATGCTGACCAATGACATTAACAAGCTGGACATCAGCCAGGGCCAATACTCCATCATGCTCAATGAGCAGGCGGGCGTCATTGATGACCTTATCCTGTACCGGATGGAACCGGAAACCTTCTTCGTGGTGGTGAATGCCTCCAAGATTGATGAAGACTTTGCATGGCTCTCCGCTCACAAGCCTGCGGAAGTGACTCTGGAAAACCATTCCGACGAATACGTGGGTCTGGCCGTCCAGGGTCCCAGGTGCGGAGAAGTCTTCGCCCGCGTCATTCCCGGCGTGGAGCTGCCTCCCCGCAACGGCATCTCCCGCATCACGGTGGACGGAACGGACCTGATCGTCTGCCGCACCGGCTACACCGGGGAAGACGGCTTTGAATTCTTCTGCCCGGCAAGGGAAGGCGTCAAATGGTTTGAAGCCTTCCTTGACGCAGACGCCAAGCCCTGCGGCCTGGGCGCGCGCGACAGCCTGCGCCTGGAAATGTGCTATCCTCTGAACGGTTCCGACCTCGCTCCGGACAAAACGCCCCTGGAAGCCGGGCTCGGCTTCTTCTGCGCGCTGGACACGGACTTCATCGGCGCCGACATTCTTCGTGAACAAAAAGCCAATGGCCTCAGCAAGCGTCTGGTGGCCATTGAATACACCGGCAAGGGAGCCCCCCCCCGCGCCCACTACGCCGTTCACGTCCCCGGAGGAGAAGCCATCGGAGAACTTACCAGCGGCGTGCTCTCTCCTTCACTGATGAAGGGCATTGCCCTGGCCTACCTGCCTGCCGCCCATGCCAAGGTCGGCACGGAGCTGGAAATTGACGTAAGGGGGAGGAAATTCCCCGCCGTAGTAGTTAAAAAACCCTTTTATAAGAAAGGCTGACACTACTGCGCAGAAATAAACTGACAAACACCGTATTTTACTACACTCTCATCTCAAACAATTACATCTTATGCACGACGTACCAGAAAATCTGCTGTATTCCAAAGACCATGAATGGGTTGAAATTGACGGAGACATCGGCACCATCGGTATTTCAGACCATGCTCAGGCCGAACTCTCCGATGTGGTCTTTGTAGACCTTCCCGAAGTAGGCGCCACCGTTGCCGCCGGCGACCCCGTCGCCGTCGTGGAATCCGTCAAGGCCGCCAGCGACGTATACACTCCCGTTTCCGGTGAGATTCTGGAAGTGAACGAAGAGCTATCCAATGATCCTTCCCTCATCAACTCCGATCCCTACGGCGCGGGCTGGCTGTATAAAATCCGCCTGGACGTCCCCACGGAAACGGAAGACATGATGAACGCCACGGACTACGAGGAATACTGCTCCTGACCCATTCCTCCTTCCCCCGCCCCGGTGATTCCATCCCGGGGCATTTTTAATTTAACCCGGCCCCCGCGGCCGGGCACCATACCTGCGAGACACCACATGAAAACCAACTCAGACTTTGCCAGCCGGCACATCGGCCCCCAGGGGAAAGAACGCCGTGACATGCTCAACGCCCTCGGCTACCAGACGCTTGACGAACTCATTGCGGACATCGTTCCCGCAGACATCCGGATGCAGGCCCCGCTGGACCTGCCCGCGGCCAAATCGGAAACGGACGCCATGGGGGAACTCCGTTCCATCCTTCGGAAAAACAAACTGCTGAAAACCTTCATTGGCCAGGGGTACTATGGCACCATCACGCCGTCCGTCATCCTGCGCAACGTTCTGGAAAATCCCGGCTGGTACACGGCCTACACCCCCTATCAGCCGGAAATCGCCCAGGGGCGTCTGGAAATGCTCATGAATTTCCAGACCATGGTCTCCTCCCTGACGGGCCTCCCGGTAGCCAACGCCTCCCTGCTGGATGAAGGCACCGCCGCGGCGGAAGCCGTCACCATGTGCCGGAACGCGCGCCCCAAGGCAAACACCTTCTTTGTGGCGGACACCTGCCATCCCCAGACCATCAGCGTCATCCGCACCCGCGCCGCCTTCCAGGGCGTCAACATCCTGGTCGGGGACTGGACCGCCTTTGACCCCGCATCCGTAGGCGCGGACCTGGCCGGGGTACTTGTCCAGTATCCGGACACGCTGGGCCGCATCTGTGACTACACGGACTTCTTCTCCCGCGTGCACGCCGCGGGCGCGCTCTGCGTGGCGGCGGCGGACCTCATGGCCCTCACCGTCATCCGGGAACCCGGCGCCTTCGGCGCGGACATCTGCATCGGCAACACGCAGCGGTTCGGCGTTCCGATGGGCTTCGGAGGCCCCCACGCCGCCTACATGTCCTGCACGGACGCCCTGAAGCGCCGCATGCCCGGACGTCTCATCGGCATGTCCATAGACACGCAGGGGCGCCCGGCCTACCGCCTGGCCCTGCAAACGCGGGAACAGCACATCCGCCGTGACAAGGCCACCTCCAACATCTGTACCGCCCAGGTGCTTCTGGCCGTGCTGGCCGCCTTTTACGCCGTGTACCACGGGCAGGAAGGGCTCAAGCGCATCGGCACGGAAATCCACCAGAAGGCGGAAAGCCTGTACAAGGCCCTGACGGACTCCGGAATCACCGTTGAAGGCAGGGACTTCTTTGACACCCTGCTGCTGAACGTTCCCGGACAGGCGGACGCCATGGTCCGGAAGGCCCTGGAAGCGGGCTACAACATCCGTAAGGTGGATGCCGACCACGTGACCATCTCCCTGGATGAAACCGCCACCTGTGCAGACGTGGCGGCGCTGGCCTCCGCCCTCACTGGCACGGAAACCTCCGTCACCTGCTCCAGTGAAGCTCCCGCATGGGCTCCCGTCCATACGCGCCAAACGCCCTTCTGCACGGAAACGGCCTTCAATTCGTACCACTCCGAGACGGAAATGATGCGCTACATCCGCCGTCTGGAATCCCGTGACCTGGCCCTGAATGAAGCCATGATCCCGCTGGGCTCCTGCACGATGAAGCTGAACGCCGCTTCCGAAATGATTCCCATCACGTGGCCGGAAACCAACTCCCTGCATCCCTTTGTTCCGGCGGACCAGTCGGAAGGCATCCGGGAAATGCTTACCGTCCTGGCTGACCGACTGGCGAAAATCACGTGCTTTGCCGCCGTCTCCCTCCAGCCCAACGCGGGCGCGGCAGGGGAATACGCGGGCCTGCTGGCCATCCGCCGCTATCAGAAGCACGCCGGGGAAGGCCACCGCGACGTGTGCCTTATCCCCACCTCCGCCCACGGAACGAACCCCGCTTCCTCCGCCATGGCCGGGCTCAAGGTGGTGCCCGTCAAATGCGACGAAGGCGGCAACATCGACATGGAGGACCTGAAAGCCCAGGCGGAAGCTCACCGGGACAACCTCTCCTGCATCATGGTCACCTACCCCTCCACGCACGGCGTATATGAGCAGACCATCAGGGAACTCTGTGACATCATCCACGCCAACGGCGGACAGGTGTACATGGACGGCGCCAACATGAACGCCCAGGTGGGCTTGACCTGCCCCGGCCGCATCGGCGCGGACGTCTGCCACCTGAACCTGCACAAGACCTTTGCCATGCCCCACGGCGGCGGCGGTCCCGGCATCGGGCCCATCGGCGTGGCGGAACACCTCGTTCCCTTCCTGCCGGGCCACCTTGCGCTGGACCATGAAGAAGGAGCCGTGGCCTCCGCGCCCTGGGGGAGCGCCTCTATTGCCGCCATCTGCTGGATGTACCTGTCCATGATGGGACCGGAAGGCCTCAAGGAAGCCACGGAAATGGCTATCCTGAACGCCAACTATATCGCCCGAAAGCTCGGCCACCTCTTCCCGGTGCTCTACTCCGGGAACAAGGGGCTGGTGGCGCATGAATGCATCCTGGACCCGCGCCAGCTTACGCATGACGCCGGCCTCACCGTGGATGACATCGCCAAGCGCCTCATGGACTACGGCTTCCACGGCCCCACCATGTCCTTCCCCGTTCCGGGAACCCTGATGGTGGAACCCACGGAATCCGAACCCAAGGAAGAGCTGGACCGCTTCATTGAAGCCATGGAACGCATCCATGCGGAAATCATGGCCGTCATCAATGGTACGGCGGACAAGGAAGACAATGTCCTGAAAAACTCCCCTCATACCGCGGAAATGGTCTCTGCCGACGAATGGCGGCACCCCTACTCCCGCAGTGAGGCAGCCTATCCGGTATCCGGCCTGCGCATCCACAAATTCTGGCCGTACGTGGGCCGGGTGGACAACGTGTACGGAGACCGCAACCTGGTCTGCACCTGCGACACGGTGGAGGAATTCTCCAAGGCCGTGGAAGCGTAACCGCACACACAACCTTTAACCCCGAAAGGGCTGTTCCGTTCATACGGGACAGCCCTTTTCATTCACGTCCACCGGAACATATCCGCCTCAAGCCATCGACCGGGCCATCCGTAAATTACCGAATGAATCAAGGACATGCCGATTGATCAGAACATGCTGTTTTTCCGGCCCCTTCTCTCCCATGTCGCTGTGAGTCACTCCCTCCAGCCGGATCACCCTGATCCGGCTTCCCTCCTGTTCCTCCGTGCCGGGCAACACCCCCCATCCGCCTCATCATCACATCCCTTCAGGGTGCATAACCGCGGCTGCCGAACCCTCGGCATCACCATCCTGCGATGATCCATGGAAAGAGTCTTATCTACCAAACGGGGATACTTGGCCGCAAAAAGCATGGTCACGTCTCCCCCGTTGGAATGCCTATAAGCACGGGCCTCTCCAATCCAGGGACGGTTTAAGCTTCCTGAAACTCCTGAAGGACAAACAGAATATTCCCCACTCCCCGTTCCCAATTGGGCAGGCGGGTTTCCATGAAGGGCCCCTCCATCGCCAAAGGCGGATCACGGGGCAGTTCATGTTGAATGCTGATCACATAGAACCCCTTATCTGCAAGGAAACGGGCAGGCAGGAGTAGGCCTGGTTGGACTTGCTGTTCCTGTTTCCATCATACCCATGGTTGAAGATGACCACCCGGTTCCGGGCTCTTCCTTCTCCGTCCGGTAAACGGTGACCGGAACAACCCTGTCTCTGGCGCGGTCAAATAAACAAGTAGAAAACTCGGTCTGGGAAAATCAGGTGGCAATCCCTTGAACAAGGAACCATATCATTAAAAGCCTGTTCATTCTGGTCACGGCGGAAAGATGAGCAAATGTCGTAAATCTCCGGCTTCATCCCTGCGCCCTCCCTTTAATTCCAGGGAGGATCGCCGTACTTGTTCTCTCCAATCTGACTTTCACCATAGGATAAATACCACAGAAGCAGCCAACCCAGGACGGGAGCGGCCAGCCAGACCAGGCAGAAGCCGCTCCTGCCCACATCATGCAGGCGCCGCACCATGGTAGCCGCCAGCGGAATAAACAGCACGGGAAGAAGCACATACCGCAGAGGCGAACATAGCTCCCCCCACGGAGACAGGGAAGAGAAAAAGCCGCATTTCACCAAGGAAGGGACTCCCGCCACCGCCAGCCATACGATGCCTACGCTGGAATAAACCTCGCGCATCTCCTGCTTTCCGGCGCGCCCTTCAAAACTGCACCATCCCTTGATGATGCGCGTCCAATATTTTTTCCTGGTCCAGACGGGCACATCGTTTCCTACCAACTCTCCGGGCGCCGGCACCGCGGACGCCTCTCCATCGTCATCCATGACGGTCATGGAAGGAATAAAGGAAGCCAGCGGCTGCCAGCTCCCGCCGGGAACCTTCCTTACCAGGGTCCGGTTGGACAGGCGCCCGTGATTGCGGGCCTGCAACAGAAGCACCAGGGAGACGGGACCCTTGGAGGAGCCGTCAATCGCCTGGTACTCATAAAGATCGCCCATGGAGACTTTTACTTGGCCGCCTTCTCATGGCTGAAAGCGGAGGCGGGAATCTCCTGTTTGGACAGGCCGGGGCCTTCCCACTTCAGGGTCACCCTGGAGGCGGGGCCTGCCGTACCCACATAACCGATCCGGATGGGATGCAGACCGGCTTTCAGGTACACGGGATTCTTCTTCTCTCCCAGATCGGAGGAAGCCTCGGAACCCGGCACGTAATTCTTGTCCGCGTCAATCAGCTCCATGCCATGCAGCCGGACAAAAGCCTTGCTGCCCTTGTGATCATCCGTGGTCAGATAAAAAGTATACGCTCCGTCAGCGGGAACGTTCACGTACCCCGTCAGCTCCACGCCGCGCTTCTGCGGACCATTCATCTTAACGGACGGAGCGGGCGTCACGCCCTGGGCGGCTGCCGGGCTCTTCCACTGGCGGAAATCCGGAACCCAGGGGAAATTCCCTTCATACACGGCCCATTGCAGGCCGGGAGAAGCAACACCCCTCGCATCCACCGCGGGCACCAGCGCCGTATCAAGCACCGTTCTGGAAGGATGAGAAGCGCGGCGGTTGGACAGGGCGGCAACCTTCATGCGGGCCTGGAGTTCCGGCTTGGAGGAAGCAAGGTCCTTGCTCTCCTGCGGGTCGTTCAGGGTGTCAAAAATCATGAAATCCTTGTCGGCATCCTTTATCCCCATGCGCAGTCCTTTCAGGCCGTCCATAAAGATGATCTGCTGCTGGCCGCGTTCGGCGCCCTTGTGCCCGTCCAGGAAATCCTTGTAACCCGGAGTCTTGCCGCTGATATTATATTCGGTATAGACGAGGCCCGGCTTCTGCTGGTCCGGATGCCCGGTCAGCGTCGGCAGCAGGGAAACACCGTCACTGCGGGCCGGAACCGGCACGCCAGCGGCATCCGCCAAGGTAGCCAGCCAATCCTGGAACTGGCCGGGCTGGAGGCTGATCTGCCCCTTGGGAATGCGGGCGGGCCAGCGCACCAGCGTGGGAACGCGCATGCCGCCTTCCCAGCAGTCGCGCTTGATGCCGTCCATCATGCCGTAGCTCTTGAAAAACTGAGGATTCTGGGCTCCGTGCCTGTGGTTGGGGTCAGCGCCTCCTTCATTGTGGGGGCCATTGTCAGAGGTAAAGACGATCATGGTATTGTCGTCAATCTTCAAGTCCTTCAGCAGCCGGATCAAATCCGCCACCACATCGTCCACGCGGCGAATCATCGTGGAATGCCTCTTGGCCACGTCATTCGGGAAATGGGCATTGTCCGGATAAATATAGGTATCCTTATCCTTTTCCGCCTTGGGATCAAAAGCCGTATTCGCGGACTCCGTGCCATTCTTCTTCACCCACTGCAAGCCGCCTTTCAGGCCGCCGCCGGCGGGATAGGGAGTGGCCGGAACCACCAGGTTCCCATGAGGGGCGGGAAAAGCCAAGTACAGGAAAAAGGGCTTGCCGGTCTTTTTGGCGGACTTCCGCTGGTCAATGATCCACTGCTTGGCGCGCGCACCAAACAAATCCGTGGAATAGGCGGTCTGGGGGACCTGTTCCTTGATATTCTTCCATTCGGGGCTGGAAGCATAGCCGTTGTACTCAAAAATGTCCCGCGTCTCGGAAGGATAATGGAAATGGCCGGCCAAATGGTCCAGAATGCCGTAAAAATAATTGAAGCCGCGCTGGTGGGGGCCTCCCGTCACCGGGCCATGGCTCTCCCCGCCCCCGCCCACGCCCCACTTGCCGATAGCGGCGGTATCATACCCGGCTTCCTTCATGACGGAACCGAGCGTGTGAGAATCTTCAATGGGAAAATCAAACCGGTTGTTCCTTACCACCCGGGAAGTCCCCTGGTGCACCCCCAGCAGCAGGGAAGCGCGCGCCGGAGCGCAAACCGGAGCAGCGGAATAATGGCGGCGCAATTGGATGCCCTCCCGCGCCATGGCGGACAGGGCCGGGGTCTTGAACGTATTCTTATGCTCCACCGTACGGCCGTTCAGCTTCTGCTGGCTCCAGTTGGCATCCAGGTCCCCCCACCCCATGTCATCCACCAAAATGAAAATAACATTGGGCCGCGCGGCTTTTCCCGCGCTGGAGGGAGTTTTTACGGCCCCCCCCGGTGCGGCCATGCAGGGAACAGCGGCAGTTAACAAAACAGTTAGAAAGGACAGCAGCTTCATCTTGGAAATGGAAATACGATTAATAGGTAAACGTTAAAAATTTAATGCATCTTACACAAAACTTGTCAGCCCACAAGCGAATTAAACGGAAAGGGCATTGACGATTGCTTTGTTGGATTTATAGTAAACATGCTATGAAACTACCCTACACTCTATTGATTGCGTGTGCCCTGTTCTTTCCGATCAGCACACTTTACGGCCTGGACGGCTGGATGACGGACCTGAACAAGGCGCGCCGGGAAGCCGCAGAACAACACAAGGATTTGTTCATTGTTTATCAAGGTGACTCATGGCATCCGGAACAATACAGCACCCCGGAAAGCATGTTCACCTGTGACTCCGTTAAAAAACATCTGGAGAAGAGCTTTATTCCCGCCCTCCAGGAATATCCCGCGGAATTTTCGGGAAACAGCACCTTCTTCACGTTCAACATCAACGTTCACAACGGCGCCCTGGATTTTGCCTTTTTCCCTGAACAAATCAACCGTTTCACACGGTGTGTGTTTGCCACCTCCGACAATGTCCCCTATTATGTCACGGAACAAAAGAGTTCCTGGCTTGATCTCAAAGCCAAAAGCAGCACAGCGGAAAAAAAGAAAATCAAGGTATTAACCCTTCTCCGGAACATACAAACGACTTCCGGAGAACAAAAATACCGCCTCATCGGCAGATTGTTCCGCTTGACTGGCTGGGAGACGGGATTGCCGGCCTCCCTGTATCCCCGGTTATGAAGAAACAATACGGAACGACCACAACAATTTAAGCGGCATCAGTGACATCAACTATGTCCGGCAAATGCAGGGGAACGTCTGGAACACGTTCTGGCTGCTTAAAGGATTTGAATTCGTAGCGCCGGGAGCGGCAGAGATACCGCAAAACGTGCGCTCCTCTCTTGATCAGGAAGCTATCCAGATACTGGAATTCATCAAAGTGTCCCTGAACCAGGGTTCCCTTCTGATGGGTGAAAACGCATATACGGGAGAATTGGAGGATTTTCTGGCCATCTGCCAGAAGAAAACGGAACAAATTCTGGCGGAGGCGCCTCTATCCGAAACCGCCTGTAAAATCAAACTCCAGAGTCATGCCTTCTTTCCCCGCATCTATTATTTCACAAACTCACTTCCACCCCACCCAACCCGCAGAGAAATCTTGATATCCTGTCCGGCATCATGGACAAGCTCTGGGTTGACAAAGAAACGGAACAGCTTTTCAGATCTATAGAAGCGGCCTGCTGCCTGAAAATGGGAAACCTGGACAAGGACCTGGAACTCATGAAAAAATCCAGAGAAATCGCTCCCTGGACGGAGAACGCCACAGCGGCGGACGCCAGCGTGCAGCCCATCTCCCGCCAGCTTCCCGCCCTGCGCCAATTATGGGAGAAAAAACAATCCGGAGACCAGGAGGCGGCCAAAGCATACCAGAAAGAAATCGGCATTTCTCCTTCTATGTACTTCTCCGTCTGCCCCTAGCATATTTTTCCGAGACCCCGGAAGAATCCTGTTTCCTTTGAAAAGATCAGGAAACAGTTCTCCCGGGTCATCCCGGAAAAACGGGCTTAAAATCTTTTCTTCCGGTCATCCCTCCGGAAACGGTCGTTCCGGCGGTCTCCGCGGTCATCGCCGCGGCTTCCCCTGAATCCTCCGCGATCTCCGCGGTAGCCGCCGCGGAATCCTCCTCCGCTGCGGCGGGGCGGGCGCGGTCCGTCGGAATATTCCGGCGTGCCCTTGTCCTCGCGCACATTGACCTCATAGCCGCAGATGGTGGCGTTGGCCAGGGCATCCAGAAGCTGGGGCGCCACGGAAGCGTCCACTTCAATGAGGGAATGCTTGGGGAAAATCCTGATGTCTCCCACGGCGCCCTTTTCCATTTCCACCGTATTGTAGAATAGTCCGGCGATGTCCTTGGGCCTCAGGCCGATCATTCGTCCGCCGTTCATGAACAGCGTGACCGTGTCACCCTTGTGCTGCCAGGAATCCCCCTTCTGCGGGCTTTCCGTTTCTTCTCCGGGCTGGGCCACATGGCGGAACTTGCGTGCCGGCTTGTCTTCCGGGATGGGCTGCACTTCCCGGTGGGTGCGTTCACGGAGTAAATCGAACAAGGCGGCGGCCATAGCTTCCGGGGTCGTTTCCACGTCCTTCAGTTCCTCCGGCAGCACGGCATCCGGCTTGAGACGTTCCAGAATATCATCCACCAGGGATTCCGTCCGGAGCTGGTCCACCTGCACGGCGGTAAGCACGGGTTCCGGCGTCAGTTTGACGCCAATGAAGCGTTCAATGCGGCTCATCAGGGAAAAATCACGGCGGCCTACAAACGTGATGGCCTTCCCCTTGCGCCCGGCGCGCGCCGTGCGGCCGATTCGGTGCACGTAATCCTCCGGATCACGCGGCAGTTCAAAGTTCACCACGGCATCCACGTCGTCCACGTCCAGGCCGCGGGCGGCAATGTCCGTAGCCACCAGCAGGCGCAGGCTCCCCTTGCGGAAGGAGTCCATCACGCGCTCCCGCATGATCTGCGGCATGTCGCCATGAAGGCGGTCCACAGGATAACCCCTGGCCGTCAGGCCGTCCACAATGTCATCCACCACTTTCTTGGTATTGGCAAAGACGAGGCCCATCTTGATCTTTCCGGTGTCCAGCAGGCGGCTGAGCACCTCAATCCGGGAAGAAAACACCACCTCGTAATAAGATTGTTCAATGGTGGGCACCGTCAGCGTGGGCCGCTCAATGGTGATCTGGACGGGGTCTTTCATGAACCGGCTCACCAGGCGGTTGATTTCCGGAGACATGGTGGCGGAGAAAAACAGCGTCTGCTTCGTTTCCGGCATGGACTCCGCGATGCGCTCAATATCTTCCAGGAACCCCATGTCCAGCATCTCGTCCGCCTCATCCAGAATCAGCATGCGGAGATTGTCCAGCTTCAGCGCTCCGGATTCCATCAGGTCCATGACGCGTCCGGGCGTTCCCACCACGAACTGCACGCCGCGGCGCAGCGCGTCCAGCTGGGGGCGGAAGGAGGAACCGCCGTAAATAGGTACCGCGGAAACGCCGTCCAGGAACAGGGCCAGCTTATCCACTTCACGGCAGATCTGGACGGTCAGTTCCCGCGTGGGGCACAGGGCCAGCACCTGGACGCTGCGCTCTTCCGGATCAATGCACTCCAGGGCCGGAATGGCAAAGGCGAGTGTCTTGCCGGAACCCGTATGGGACAGACCAACGATATCGGACCCTGCGATGGCGGCGGGAATCGCCTGTTCCTGAATGGCGGAAGGAGTATCGAAGCCGAGCACTTCAACGGCTTCCAGAATCTCCGGCGAAATGCCAAGCGTCGAAAAAGAAGATGTTTGAGTCATGGGGGAAAATTGATCTGTCAGAGTCACGGGAGAAGCTGAACATTATTCCCACCTGTGTCCAGCCAAAAGAACAGAAGGTACCGCGGGATGCCACGATTTCCGCAGGGCGCGCCGACAGGGGCGAAAGCGGGAGCCCCGCTTCTGGTCTTTACATTCACACACAGGGTTGCAACTTGCGGAAGCGCATCCGCGTATGATACAAGTACCTGCCTTCAAATTCATGGATAAGAAGCAAAACACCTCACGTTCCTCCCTGCTGGGCATTTTTATCAACATCCTGCTGCCGGTATTGATTCTGGATTACTGCAGTGCGGGCCCGGCCAATCCCCTGGAACGTCCGGAGGGGGAGAGCTTCTGGCACCTCGGCCCCATATGGGCGCTTGTCATCGCCCTTTCCCTGCCTCTCATTTATGGAATCCGCTCCCTGGTCGTCACCCGAAAATTCGACCTGATGTCCGGCGTAGGCATGGCCGGCGTACTGCTGACCGGCGTCATCAGCATCTTCGTCATCGGGCCGGAAGGGCGCATCCACAGCGCCACCCCCTGGCTGTTCGCCGGAAAGGAGGCCCTCATCCCCCTCATTCTGGCCGCCGCCGTCATCGTCTCCCGCTCCACGGGCTCCCCGCTGCTCAACATGTTCATTTACACGCCGGAGCTGTTTGACGTATCACGAATAGAACAGAAGGTAGCCGCGAATGATGCGGAGCTGGCCTACCAGCGGCTGCTGGCCAACTCCTCCTGGGTGCTGGCAGGCACGCTTGTAGCCTCTTCCATCGGCAACTTCTTCCTGAGCCTCTCCTTCATGTCTTCCGTCATGCGCCAGCCGGAGACGGAACAGCAGGTGGCCTATAACGTAGCCATCGGCAGCATCACCTGGTGGGGCTTCCTGATCATCGGCGTTCCCATCCTGTTAGCCCTCGTCTTCATCATGCTGCGCCTGATCAAACGCCTCGGCCAGCTTACCGGGCTCACCCGGGACGAACTTCTTCTCAGATAATCCGCTTCAACCATGAATCTCCATATTTCATTCATTCTGGCTGCCGCCGTCACCCTGAACGCGGCCTGGGGCGCCGCCCCCCAGTTCGACCGCATTTACGGTTCCCACATGGTTCTTCCCCACGGGAAAAACGTGCCCGTTTCCGGCACGGCGGACCCCAACAGGGAAGTATCCGTCACCTTTGGAGACGCTTCCCTTAAAACAAAGTCTGACGCCAAAGGCAAGTGGAGCGTCACCCTGCCACCCATGCAGCCCAACGGCACCGGACAGACGCTGACGGCCACTCAGAACGGGGACTCCTCCAAACTGGACGACATTCTGGTGGGCGAGGTATGGCTGGCCTCCGGACAGTCCAACATGCTGTTCCGCCTGAACCAGACCAATACCGCCCGGGAAGACATAGCCGCGTCCGGAGATGAACAGCTCCGCCTGCTCAACCACGTCCCCCAGGCTCACACCAACAACGCCCCCTATTCAGACAAGGATTTCAACTCCGTCACCACGGATAATTTCTACAAGGGGCAGTGGCAGGTCAGTTCTCCCTCCACCTCCGGCCCGATGACGGCGGTGGGCTACTACTTCGGCAAGAAACTCCGGGAGGGCCTGGACATGCCCGTGGGCATCATCCATTCCTCCCTCGGCGGCTCGGAAATAGCGGCCTGGATACCCCAGCAGGTTATCAACACCAACAACAGCTTCCGCACCCTGCGCGGCAACCACTGGCTGGATTCCCCCCTTATTTCCGACTGGGTGCGGGGACGCGCCAAAAAGAACATCTCCCCGCGGCTGAACCAGGGCTCTCCGGACCATCCCTACAAGCCGGCGTTCCTTTATGAATCAGGCATCGCGTGGATGACGGGGCTCCCCATCACGGGCGTCATCTGGTACCAGGGGGAATCCGACGCGGAAATCATTAACAATGAACAGAACGGCATGCAGTTGAAAGCCATGATCTCCTCCTGGAGAAAAGCCTTCCGGAACCCGGACATGCCGTTTGTGATGGTCCAGCTTCCCCGCATCAACGATCCGTCCAAAATTCGGGAGGGCTGGCCCGAATTCCGTGAAATGCAGGACATAACGGCCAAAACCGTCCCCCACGTCTACAGCGTCAACACCATTGACCTGGGCTCCACGAATTCCAATGTGCACCCCCCGTTCAAGCGCCCCGTAGGGGAACGCGCAGGCAATACGGCCCTGAACAAGGTCTACGGCAAGAAGGTTCCCTGTGAAGGCCCCCTCTTCAAGGCCTTCAAACCCTCCGGTGCCAGCCTCCTGATTCAGATGGAGCATGCCGCCGGCCTGACTACGACGGACGGCAAGGAACCCGCCCAGTTTGAAATTGCCGGAGCCGAGGGCGTCTACCATCCAGCCACGGCGGAAATCACGAACAAAAAAGGCACCGCCGCCGTTATCCGCCTCACCTCTCCGGAGGTTAAAACCCCCAAACATGCCCGGTACTGCTGGAACCGTTTCGTGACCCCCAACCTGGTCAACGGGGACGAGCTTCCCGCCCGCCCCTTCCGGACAGACACGCCCTCCTCCAAAAAATAACCACGCTCCCTCCACCATACCATGAACCTTCGTCTTCTCTTTACCTCCCTGGCCGCTACGCTGACCCTGGGCCTCGCGGCGCAGGCCGCTCCCACCAAAGTAGCCTGCGTGGGGGACAGCATCACCTTCGGCTCCGGCCTCAAACCCGGAGATGCGCGGTATCCTCAGGTGCTGGCCGCTCTGATGGGGCCGGACTTTGACGTCAGGGGCTTCGGCAACCCCGGAAAAACGGCTGGGGACTATCCGGGCCAAGTGGGCCGCTGGTACGGTAGCACCAAGGAGTACAAGCAATCCCTGGACTTCAAGGCGGACGTTTACATCTGCAACCTGGGCATCAATGATACGGGCCGCTGGTGGGACCCCAAGCTCTTCACCAAGGGCTATGACGACCTTTTCACCGCCTGGAAATCCGCTAATCCCAAGGCCAGATTCTTCGCTTGGGGCCTTCTGGGGCCCGACTACCGCGGCCCCCTGAACAAAAAGGCCTTCCCCGGCAACTGCTACCCGGATGTGCGGAAGTATTCCGGCTCGGACAACGGCTCCGCAGCCAACCGCCCGGAAACGGAAAAGCTGATTGCCTCCGTGGCACGCAAGCACAAGGTAGGCCTCTTTGACGCGCTTCATCCCCTTTCCGATCATCCGGAATGGTACGTGGATGGGCTTCATCCCACGGAACCGGGCGCACGCCGCATTGCGGAAATCACCTTCGCCAAGCTGGCAAAAAGCATGAAGCTCAAGCAGCCCGCTCCCAAACTGGAGCCGGGAACAGGCAACGTGATTATCAATAACCCGGGGGAATCCGGCATCCTGCTGGACGGCTGGAAGCTGACGGACGGCTCCAATACGCTCGTCTTTGAAAACGCCACCGTCATCCATCCCAAGGACCGGCTCATCATCACCATCGGCACGGAAACCCAAAAGGACCCGACCAAGCCCCTGGAGATCAAATCCTCCAAATCCCCCACTGCCTTCCGCCTGATTCCTGGGAAAAATCATTAAGGCAGGTTTTATGTCTCCTGATTGAAGTGGCTGACGTTCAGCATCTTCAATCATCAATTTCTTTTCTTTCCGTGCCCCTGAACAGCGGCGGCGGCCCACCCGCCGCAGGGCTCCGGAAAACCTGCCGTTTTCCTTCAAACGGCATATTCGATGAACCCGGCCAGTCCCTTTATCCCGGATATTCCAGCTCATCCCATTTTATTTGAGCAATTCCGCCGTATGAACGGTCTACAGTGCATGGAACAGAATAAATGCAAATCTCCCTCATGCTGCCTGCTTGGCGCCTTTGCCACCAACACCAGTATGGACTTCGGCGTCCTGCTGCTGCGCCTGGGCGTAGGCGCGATGATGCTCGTGCATGGCATCCCCAAACTAATCATGCTCATCAGCGGAAACTGGGCCGCTTTCCAGGACCCGCTCGGAATCGGCAATTTTCTTTCCCTGCTGTTGTGCGTAGGCGCGGAATTCGGATGTTCCATCCTGATCTTCCTAGGCCTCTTCACCCGTCTGGCGGCCCTCATCCTGATCATTAACATGTGCGTGGCGCTTTTCCTCGTCCTCGGCCTCTCCGGCTGGGGCGCCCAGGAACTTGCAGCCATCTACCTGCTGATTTACCTGACCCTCTTCTACACGGGCCCGGGCAAATTCTCCCTGGATGCCTGGTGGCTCTGGCGCGACTGCAAGATAGAGGTGGAATAAAAGCCTTCCTCCTGCCCGGCCTATGGCAAAAATACTTCTTTTTTCACTCGCCGCGGCAGGAGCCTTCCTCTAGGATGCTGGCACACCCAGTCCATCCGTTCAATGTCCGGCAAATTAACCTATAAGCAATCGGGGGTCGATACCAAAGAAGCAGCCGCTTTTGTATCCGACATCAGCTCTCACGTTAAAAGAACGCAAAAGCAGCGCTCCCTGCACCAGGCCTTCGGTCTTTTTGCCGCCGCCTATGACCTGAGCTCCTACAAGGAACCGGTCATCGTCACCGGATGCGACGGCGTAGGCACCAAGACGGAAATCCTGTTTGAACTGGACATGGTGGAAACTGCCGGGAAGGACCTGGTGGCCATGAACGTCAACGACATCCTTACCACGGGCGGGGACCCTCTTCTTTTCCTGGACTATCTGGGCATCTCCAATCTGGAGCAGGAACGCACGCGCATCACCCGCCTGGTGGCCGGCATGTGCGATTATCTGGAATCCTGCAACTGCATTCTGGCAGGCGGGGAAACGGCTGAAATGCCCGGCGTGGTTCCGGAATCCATCGTGGAGCTTTCCGGCTTCTGCATCGGCTGCTGTGAAAAAAGCAAGCTGATTGATCCCAAGACTGTCCAGCCCGGGGACGTCTTCATCGGCTACAAGTCCGACAGCTTCCACGCCAACGGCTGGAGCCTCATCCGCCGCATTCTGGAAGAAAACCCGGACGTGGTGGATGAAGAGGAGCTCCGCTCCCTGCTGAAGCCCACCCGCCTGTACCATGACGTGGTGGCGGACCTCCGCAGCGCCAACGTCGTCCCCAGGGCCTACGCCCATATCACCGGGGGTGGCCTGCCGGAAAACCTGGAACGTTTCCTGGGGGACTACGGCGCAGACCTGACCATTCCCTTCTGGAATAACCCCGCAGCCCAGAAAATTCTGAAGCATGCAGACCCCCAGGACCGCTTCAACACCTTCAACATGGGCATCGGCTGGGTGGCCATCGTGAAACCGGAGGATGTGGAAGCCGCCTTGAAGGCAGGCCCCGGCGGCACGGTCATCGGCACGCTGAGAGAAGGCCGCGGCATTCATGTCAAAGTACAGGGCGAATAGAGACGGCACCATTTCCTTGCAGCGGATACACCACACTTCACAGGACAATCTTTTCATCACAATCCCATGAGCGATTTTCTTAAACACGAGTGCGGCGTAGCCGCCATTCGTCTGCTTAAGCCTCTCTCTTATTTTCAGGATAAATACGGCTCCACCCTCTGGGCGTTCAACAAGCTGCTCATCCTGATGGAAAAGCAGTACAACCGCGGGCAGGACGGCGCGGGCATCGGCTGCGTTAAACTGAACATGCCCCTGGGGCAGCCCTACCTGTTCCGCACCAGGGACGCCAGCAAGGACGCCCTGACCACCATCTTCAACGGGCAGATCAAGAAGCTGAACAAAAAAGTCCGCCGCGGCCAAGTCAACCTCAAGGACGCGAAAGACATCAAGAACAACTTTGACTACGGCGGGGAAATCCTGATGGGCCACCTCCGCTACGGTACTTCCGGCCTTTTTGACGAAGGCTCCTGCCATCCCTACCTGCGCCGCACCAACTGGCCCACGCGCACCCTGATGGTGCTGGGGAACTTCAACATGACCAACACGCCGGAGCTGAACCAGCGCATGATTGAGCGCGGGCAGCATCCCGTCTTCGGCACGGACACGCAGACCGTTCTGGAAGAAATCGGCTACCATCTGGATGAAGCCCATACGGACCTTTACCGCGCCCTGCGGGACAGCGGCATGCCCGGGCCGGAAATCCCCCACGCCATCTCCTCCCGGCTGAATGTCCAGGAAATCATCCACAACTCCGCCAAACAGTGGGACGGCGGCTACGCCATCATGGGCGCCATCGGCAACGGGGACTACTTCTGCCTGCGGGACCCCCACGGCATCCGCCCCTGCCACTACCTGATCACGGATGAATACATTGCCGTGGCCTCCGAACGCGTGCCGCTGATGACCGTCTTTGAAGCGGAAAGCGAACAGGTGCAGGAACTGCCCCCGGCCCACATGCTCTCCATCAAGGCGGACGGCACACACAACATCACGGAATTCACCACTCCGCTGAAGCCCACGCCGTGCTCCTTTGAAAAAATCTACTTCTCCCGCGGGAACGATCCCATCGTGTACCGGGAACGCAAGGCCCTGGGCGCGGCGCTGACCCCGCAAATCGTGGATTCCCTGGAGGACCGCTTTGACAAATCCGCCATCACCTATATTCCCAACACGGCGGAAACCGCCTACTACGGCCTTCTGGAAGGCCTGCGCGTCTACCGCCGCAAACGCGTGCACGCCCAGCTTCTGGAAGCCCTGAGAAATGGGACCCTGGATGAAAAGATGCTGGACAGCGCCATCCTGAAACGGTGGCCGCGCGGTGAAAAAATCGCCCACAAGGACATCAAGATGCGTACCTTCATCACGCAGGAGAAGAGCCGCGCCCAACTGGTCTCCCACGTGTATGACCTTACTTACGGGGCCGTGGGGCCGGAGGACGTGCTCGTCGCCATTGATGACTCCATCGTCCGCGGCACCACGCTGAGAAGGTCCATCCTCCGCATCCTGGGACGCACCAATCCCCGGAAAATCGTCGTCGCCTCCACTGCTCCGCAAATCCGGTATCCGGACTGCTATGGCATTGACATGTCCGAACTGGGGAACTTCATCGCCTTCCAGGCGGCGGTCTCCCTGCTCAAGCAGCACGGACAGGTCCGTCTGCTGGAAGACGTGTACAAGGCATGCAAGGAAGAACTGACCAAACCCAGGGAAGAGCGCCGCAACTGCGTCAAGGCCATTTACGAAGGGCTGACGGAGGCGGAAATCTCCCGGGAAATCACGCGCCTGGTCACTCCACATGACGCTCCATGCCCCGTGGAAGTTATTTTCCAGACCATTGAAAACCTGCACGCATCCATAGAAGGCCCATGCGGCGACTGGTATTTCAGCGGGGACTATCCGACTCCGGGCGGATATACCACAGTTAATGTGGCATACATGCGCTGGTTTGAGGGTAAAGGGGGCCGTGCATACGATTTGCCCTTGTAGCGGGTACCTATTTTTGGGTATTCTGCCGCCAATATGTCGGGACCCATTGCATATACGACCCTGGAGGACACTGAACTGGTCGCCAGGGCGCGGGAAGGAGATTCGCGTGCTTTTGACGAACTTGTCATTCGTCACAGCCGCAAGCTCCACGCCACCCTGTACCAGATGACGGACAACTATGACGATGCTTATGACATCGCCCAGGAAGCGTTTTCCAAAGCCTATCGGGCCTTGCGCTATTTTAACGGACAAAGCGCCTTTTATACCTGGCTGCACTCCATTGCCGTCAACCACGCCAGGAACTTCCTGAAAAAGCGGAACCGCAGGATGACCTACAGCCTGGACGACGACGAGTACGGCGACCACACGGAAAAGGACATGAACATGGCTGATGAAACGGATGGGGCGGACCCGGAACGCCGCACCCATTTGAACGAACTCCAGCTCAAGATCAATGAGGCTCTGAAGAAACTCTCCACCAAGCACAGAGAAGTTGTTGTCCTTCATGATGTAAAGGGCCTCAACCATACGGAAATATCCGCCCTCCTGGGCATCTCCGAGGGAACGCTCAGATCACGTCTGCATTATGCCCACAAGGAACTGCAGGGACTGCTGGCGGAATATCTGAGTTAACAGTGAAAAAAATATTGAACGTCAGTTACCTCCGCCCTGTCAAAATGCATAGTCCTAGGTTTAGGACTATAACCCCAAACCTTATTACACTTAAAATCAACGACGATGGATAAACAATCCACAGAACACAATGAGGAAACTCTGGTCGCCATGCTGGCATCTTTTCGCAAGGAAGCCTGTTACCATGACAACTTTGAGGAAGATTTCCTCCGTAATTTTCATTTAAGAAAGGAAACCGATCCGGCGACCCATTCTGCTTGGAAATTGCTACTCGAACGCCTGGACAACTATCTGCAGAACTTTCGGGGTTGGCAGTGGGTCTACGCTTCCATGTCCATCGTGACATTGGCCGCCGTCGGCGTTATTATCGCATCCGGGAATATGGATGAACCTGCTGATTCCTATGTATCCACCAAGGATAATGAAACAAAGATCATCCAGAACTCCGTTCCCGTAAGTAACGAAATTATTGAAAAACCTTCAACCGAAGCCGCCCCTGCGGAACAACCCGAATTCACCACGGGAGCGTCTTCACATGAAACATCGGTCAACGAAAATCAGCTGAAAGCTGATTCCAATACCGATAAAAAACCGGTATCCCGTGTTCTCATTGAGATGTAACAATCCATGATGAACCTGGCTCCGATATTGGCGGGCATAGCCGTTGCAGGCTTGATTTTTCAAGCGGCGGCCGTGCCTGCTCCTTTTAAGGTAGAAGCCATTCCGCATCAGGCGGAAGGAGTGCCTTATACTGCCATGGCGGCGCAGGTCGGAAAAGACATGCTCGCGTCCCTGATTCCGTACAGGGTTTTTAAAAACGGAGGAGTGTCCTACTATCTTGGAGACAGGGACACTCCGCCCCTTCAGGTATGGGCTCAGGAAAAACTCACGGGCCTTACCATTTTCAAGGTGGATTCCTCCCGGATCAGCAGAGATCCCGCAGTTCTGGCGCCCGCGGGCGCTCTCAGGCGCGGCGCGCGGTTGGCTTTTACCAGCAGCCGGAATGAACCTACGCTGGGAATTTACGTAGGCATGGAGCATTCCATAGGAGACACTAGCTTCCCGCTGCGCCTTGTCCGCGCCCAGTTTCCCAGGCTGGCGGCGCCACCTATCGGCCAGCCCTGTTATGATGCTGAAAACCGCCTGGTGGGTATTGTCCTGGGAGTTTCCCGCAAGGGAACGTGCCACCTGCTGCCCGCTCAGGCCATCTCCTTTCTGGCGGACCATCCGGAAGCCAAAAGGGTTCGCCTGGGCTGCCTGCTGGACATCAACGCTTCCACTCCCGTCATTGAAGGCCTCATTAACGGCGGCCCTCTGGCGCGGGGAGGCATTCAGACCGGAGATATCCTCATCAGCATCAACGGCTCCCCCATCCGCAACTACGGCGACATGCTGGATGCTACCTATTACCTCACGGGGGACTCGCCCCTGACTGTTGAAGTCATCCGCGGCACCCAGGTGGTAAAAAGCAGGGACATCATCCCCACGCAGGATTCCCGCTGATCCGGCCCCTTCCCGGAGAAACGCCGGTGGGGGCGGACGGCAGGGCTCAAAATCGGCTCGTGCCTTGTTTCAGGCTTGAACTCGGCCGTTGCCGCCCTTAAAAAAGGGCGTGCTCCAAATCGTCTTCAATAAAATCAGCGCTGCGGAAGTATCCAGCATTCCCACTCTGGAACAACTGGATCTGCTCGGAGACTTCCAGGTCTCTGAATCCACTCTGCAAACTCTGGATGACGCCCGCTTCGGCAAGATGGAAAAGGACGGCAAAATTCTTTACCGTTACGTGGCCAGGGACTACCGCATCTATTTTGAAGTCATTGACGGCAAGGTCGTCGTCCACCGTGTCCTGCACGCCAACAGCCTGAATGATTTCCTGTTCCGCACCAATATTTCTCCCTCCGCGGGGGAAGATGAGATCCTGAGCCAGTCCAAACACTTCTGGAAACTCATTGACGAAGGCAAGAACGCCTCCAAATCCTGACCATTCCTCCCCATGGCCTGCATCATCCTGGGCATCACCGGCTCCATTGCCGCGTACAAGGCGGCGGACATCGCTTCCGCCCTGGTCAAGGCCGGACACGAGGTGCACTGCGTTTGCACGGCCAAGGCCCTGGAATTCGTCACGGCCCTCACCCTGCACACCATCTCGCGCCATCCCGTCTTTTCCTCCTTTGAGGATGAAAAGGGAGACTGGGTTCCCCCACACATCCGGCTCGCGCAGCGGGCGGACCTTCTGGTGGTGGCTCCCGCCACGGCAAACACCATGGCCAACTTCGCCCAAGGCTTTGCTCCGGACATGCTCAGCTCCCTTTACCTGGCCTGCCAGGCCCCGGTGCTCCTCTGCCCGGCCATGAACGTCCACATGTGGAACCACACAGCCACACAGCAGAATGCGGCCATCCTGAAACAGCGGAAGGGCCATCACATCCTGGGCCCCTGTGAGTCCGGCATCCTGGCCTGCGGCGCGGAAGGGGCGGGAAAATTGATGCCGGTGGACCTGATTGTTCAAAAAACGCTCTCCCTCCTGCCGTAACGGCTGCGTAAAAATTACCTCCATGCCTGTTTATTGGTTTGCCCCGGGAGAAGTAAATCTTTTATCATGGATGTTATGAAAATGCTCCTCTGCTTCCTTGGCACTCTCCTGCTCTGTTCCTGCGGCCCGGACAAATACCCCGTCAGCTTCCACATGGAGACGGGAGGGACGGACAGCAAAAAATTCGCCTTCATGCATGACGGGCATTACTACAGCAAAGCCCCCTTCATCTCCCAGAAAGACATTGAATCCTATTACTCCTTCCCGGCGGCGGACAATACTTACGGCGTTGTCGTCAAGGTCAAGAAGGGCCTGGAAAACCGGGTGGAAGGGATGACGGCACAGAATCTGGGCAGGCAAATTCTTCCCGTCGTCAACGGCCACACCATGCAGCCCCTGCGCCTTTACAGCAAGCCCGTTACCTCCGGCAAGCTGGCTATCCTGAACGGCTTCTCCCCGGCTGACCTGGCCGCCATGGCGGAGTTCATTCCCCCGGCGGACGCCAAGAGGGAGGAACCTATCAACAAGCTGGCTCCCGTCACCAAACCCCTTCTTCCCGCCAAGGACCCCACGCAGGAAAAGAAGGAAGCCAAGGAGCCTGAAGAACATAAGGACCGCACCGTGGTCAGCACCCGCCGGGGACGGATCTGATCCAGCACTCCCTGTATGAGCATGCACGGCAAGTTCCTTCCTTTCCTGATCGGCATTCTTCTGCTCTTCTGGAGCATGCCATTCCTGATGGCGGACACCGTCGTGCGCTTCCCCACGGAAAACACGGCCCTGCTGGACAACCGCCCTCAGGACTTCTACATGTACGTAGACCGGAACTTTGAAGGGGTGAAATCCCAGCCCTGGCAGGCGGGAGCCTACGGCTTCACCCGGACCCTAGTCAGAACCCAGGCCGGCCCCGTAGCGGTCAAATTCCATGAGGGCATTGACATCAAACCGCTCAAACGGGATGCCTCCGGCGCTCCTCTGGACGATGTTCACCCCGTAGCGGGGGGAACGGTGGTCCACGCTTCCTCCAACCCGACGCACAGCAACTACGGCCGCTATGTGGTCATTGAGCACCGTCCGGCGGACGGCCCGTTTTACAGCCTGTACGCCCACCTGGCTTCCGTCTCCTGCAAGGAAGGAGACCAGGTAGGCACGGGAAACGTCATCGGCAGGCTGGGATACTCCGGGGTGGGCCTGAACAAAACACGCGCCCATGTGCATCTGGAACTCTGCCTCAAGCTCCAGGATGATTTTGAAACCTGGTATGCCAGCCTGAAACTGGGCACTCCCAACCGCCACGGCGCCTACAATGGCCTCAACCTGGCCGGCTTTGACCCGGCGCCCGTCCTCATCCAGTGCAGGGACGGCGCGGAATTCTCCCTCTCCCGCCACATCTCCAGCCTTCCGGTCCAATACGTCGTGCGCGTTCCGTCCACGGGCAGCGCGCCCAATCTTGTCCGGCGTTATCCCTTCATGCTGAAACCGGGGCCGGCCAACCCCAAATCCTGGGAAATCAGCTTTACGGGAACAGGCGTTCCCGTTTCCGTGACCCCTTCCGACGAGCCCTGCACGGAACCCGCCGTCATCCGCGCCGTTCCACATCCGTTCTCCCAATTATACAGGACATGCAACCGCGTTTCCGGCTCCAGCAAGGACCCGAAGCTGACCGCTTCCGGCAAACGCTACATCCAGCTCATCTTCATGGGGCCCGAATCATAATCCCGCCATGATGCCCACCTTTTCCAGTTCCCGTCTCCTTCATGCGGCCCTCGCGTTCTGCATGGTCCTCCTGATGTCCCCGGACGCCGCAGCCGCGGCAGCCGCGGAAACTTCCTCCACCGCACCCGCCCTGTCCCCGGACCAGCAGGCCCTTCTGAAGAATAAAAAATACCAGCAGGGGTTGAAGGCCCTGGAAAACCGTCTTCCCCTGGAGGCCAGCAAGCACTTTCAGGAATGCCTGAACTCCAAAGGCCTCCCGGAAGCCCAGAAAGCCCTTATCCGCCCTTTCCTGGCGGAAGCCCTCATCCGTGCCCATAAAACGGAGGAAGGACTGAAAGCCTGGGAAGAATTGCCGAACTCCCCCATGAAAGCCTACTGGATGGCGACGGGCCTTTTCAACAAGGGGTCCTTCACGAAGGCCCTGGAAAAACTCTCCGCCATTCCGGAAGACGATTCCCTCTTTCTCTACGGTCTCCAATTGAAAGCCCAGCTTGCGCGCCAGCTTCAGGACCGGCAGCTCCTGGTGGAGACCCTCTCCCGGCTGGAACAGGCGGATTCCCCCGCCATCGCCCGGACAGCGCAGGTTCTGCTGGCGGACGCCCTGGTGACCGCGGATCGCTACCCGGAAGCCGCCGCCATTCTGGACCAGCTCAAGGAGAAAACGGAAAGCAGCGCGAAAAAAGACCTGCCCATGCGCTCCTATGCCGAACTGGTGGAAGGCAAACTGGCGGACAAGCAGGGGAACCTGGACCAGGCCATCAAAATCTTTGCCGCCGTGATGGGCAACAAGGCGTATCCGGAGAAAATCCGGGACCTGGGACGCCTGGCCCTCGCCAAGGCGGAAATCATCCGGGAGAAAAACAATCCGGAGCAGGCGGAAGAGGAAACGCGCGCCCAGCCTCAGGAAGAGGAAGCCCCGCACACCGCCGGAACGGCGGAGGAGCGTCTGCTGGCGTTCATTGGCGGCAAGTCGGAATCCTCCCTGCTGATGGACGCTTTCAACATGCTGCTGGAAGAGGACACCTTCCGCACCAACCCCCAGGCGCTGGAAAAACTCACCGGCTGGGTGAAGACCAGGGATGCCGCGCGCCAGCCCGCCGCCATGTACGCCATGGGAAGCCTGCTTCTGGCCAAGGACGACCTGGCCGGAGCCGTAAAAATTGCGGAGGAAGGACTTTCCAAATACCCGCAGAGCCCGCCCATTCAAACCCTCTGCCTGAATACCATCACGGCGCTGCTGGAAAAGAACCGCGTGGAGGATGCGGAACGCCTCATCTCCAAATATCCGGGCACGGCTCCCGGCCTTGTCTTCCAGCAGGGGGCCCTGGCCTTCCGCAAGGGAGACTATCCCCTGGCCCAGAGCCTCTTCCGGGATGCGGCACGCCGCGCCTCGGAAAAAACAGCGGAAAGCGCCCTGTTTAATGAAAACCTGGCCGCGCTGAACGCCAATGACGCTGACGGAGCCGCCGCCCTGGTCAAGGAGGCCGCCGGTTCCGCGCAGCTCCGGGAACACATTCTTTTTGAACAGGCCCATTACGCTGCCAAAAGAATGAGTCCCCAGGCGCCGGAACTGCTGGCCCGCTTCGTGGCCCTGGCGGAAGACCCGGCCCTGAAAACCCAGGCACGGCTGGACCAGGCGGAAGTGGCCCTGAACCTCAACCCTCCGGACCTCGAAACCGTGCAGGCCCTTCTGCCCATTCTGGAAAAGGAACAGCTCACGCCGGACCAGACCATGCAGCTTGCCCGGCTGAAAGTCCTAGAAGCGGAAAACCGGCAGGAATGGGCCAGCGCCATCCAGGCCTGCCGCCAGGCCATCGCGCTGGATGCGGAAGGCAAGCAGGCGGATATGCTTTACCTCAAGCTGGGAGAACTTCTGTATAAAAACGGGGATTTCCATGAAGCGCAGCTTGTCCTCCAGCCCTTCCCCTCCAGGTATCCGGACAGCTCTCTGCAAGCCGCCGCACTCTTCCTGGCCGGAAAAGCCGCCCAGCAGAGCAATACCGGCAACACGCTTCAAGCGGCCCTGAACATTTTCAAAACCCTGGGGGAAGGAGACACCCCGTTCGCCCAGCCCGCCAGGATAGAGGAGGCCTCCGTCCTTCTGCGCATGGGGAAGGCGGACCAGTGCATCGCCGCCCTGGAAAGCCTGCTCTCCACTCCGCTGCCGCGCTACATGCGCCTGCTGGCCCTCTCCATCCAGGCGGATGCCTGGGTGACGAAGGAAGACACCAACTCGGACACCCTCCGCAAGGCCATCAACCTGTGCACAGAAATCCTGGACACCCCCAACCTGGGCCTGGCGTGGAAATTCAAGGCCCTTACCCAGCGCGCCCAGTTTTACGAACGGATGAATGACCAGAAAAAGGCGCTGGACGACTACGCCTCCATCCTGGCCCATACGCCCAGCGGGAGCTCCGCCAACAAGCGCCGGGACTGGCACTGGTTCTATAATGCCGGCTTTGCCTCCATCCGCCTGCTGGGACAGCTCCAGGACTGGGACAGCGCGCTGGCGCTGGCTAAAAAACTGGCGCAGACTTCCGGACCCCGCGCCAGGGAGGCGGCGGCCTACGCGCGTCGCATCCAGTTGGAACATTTCATCTGGCAGGATGATCCGGAAAGCGCCTCCACGGACCCCGGAAAGCCGGAAGCCCCGGAGCAAACTGCCAAGTAAGCCGCCTTCCACCCGCCATGGACACTCCCCCCACAGACAAAACCTGGAGACCCAACGCCGCCGCCATCATCCTGGACCCGGACGGCTACGTTCTGCTGGGCAAGGACAACGGACGCAACCCGTACTGGCACTTCCCGCAGGGGGGCGTCATTAAAAATGAAAGCATTGAACGCGCCCTGGCGCGGGAGGTATGGGAGGAAGTGGGCCTGCGCCCTTCTGACTATACCATTGTGAGCAGCCTTTCCGGACTGCGCTACAAATACCCCTCCGGCAACCGGAAAGTCTCACGCTGGGTAGGCCAGGAACAAACCTACTTCCTCGTGCGCTGCAAGGCCTGCCGCCCCAAGACGGACCTGCACCGCAGCCCCGAATTCTCCAAGACAAAATGGATTCCGCTCCAGAGTATCAAGCTGGAGATGTTTCCCAAATTTAAAAGGAAAGTCATCCGGGACGCCCTTAAACAATTCTTCGGCATGGACCCGTCAGCCAAACCCGCCGCCGTGAAAACTCCTTCCCCAGCTTCTACCGCTTCTCCAACATTAACTTCGCATACAATGAACCGTTACCTGGTGCCTCCGGGCAAAAAACTGCGTTTAAAGGATTACTCCCCGGATGACAAGTCTCTCTTCTCCGGAACCAAGGAGGAATCCCTGATCGAATTCGACAAGCTGAGGGAAGAATTGCAGGAACTGCAGAAAAAACTCTTCGCCCAGCACAAGCACAGAGTCCTGCTCATCCTCCAGGCCATGGACGCGGGCGGCAAGGACGGCTGCGTCAAGCACGTCTTTTCACGGGTGGACCCGCAGGGCCTGCACGTGGTCCCGTTCAAAAAACCCACCATTGAAGAACTGGACCATGACTTCCTCTGGCGCGTGCACAAGGAAGTGCCGTCCAAGGGGCAGATCGCCGTCTTCAACCGCTCCCATTATGAAGACATCATCGCCGTGCGCGTGAAAAAAATCTTTCCGGACCCCGTCTGGAAGCGCCGTTACAAGCACGTTCTGGATTTTGAATCCATGCTTGCGGAAGAAGGCACCATTATCATCAAACTGTTCCTGAATATCTCCAAGGAGGAACAGAAAAGGCGGCTGGAATCCAGGCTCCAGGACCCGGATAAACTTTGGAAGTTCTGCATGGACGACCTGGATGACCGGAACCGCTGGGAGGAATTCCAGACGGCCTACCAGGATCTCATTGAAAAAACGTCCACTCCGGACGCTCCCTGGTACATCATTCCTGCTGACCGGAAATGGTACCGGAACCTCGTCGTCGCCCGCCTGATGGTGGAAAAACTCCGCCATCTCCAGCTCACGTTCCCCACTCCCAATTTCGACCCGGCCTCCATCGTCATTCCAGATTGATAAACTCTGTCATACCGATAACTAGTTTGTGCATCATAAAATTATTTTTGTACATTTCTCGGTATTCAATTGTCCCATTATTACAAAAACGGCATTATTCACAATAACAATCAAAACTTAGAATTTCTAACGCTTGACTGGCATAGTGAAAAATTGTTAGAAAACGACTTAACACATAGAACGTGTAAACATTCTACATAGAAAAACAGAACGCAATGTATTTAGCATCCCAACGTAAAGAGTTCATTCTGAAAACACTGGCCGAACATGGAGCAGCAAGAACCATCGCCTTGGCCAAACAGATGAAGGTCACGGACGAAACCGTCCGCAATGATTTAATTAATCTGGAAAAACGCGGTTTTCTCAAGCGCGTCCACGGCGGAGCCCTGGCACTTACCCATAAATCCCTCCATGAAGACATTGTCACTCAGGACGATGTTTCCATAAGGATTGCAAAAAAGGCCGTCCAGAACATCCCCGCTTCCGTGGTCATGTTCATTGACAGCAGCACCATGGGCTACCAGATCTGCAACCACATCAATTCCCGGGACACGCATGTGGTCTCCAACAACCCCACGCTGCTGACCCGGCTTGAAGGCATTCCGAACTTGAGCTTCTATTGCACAGGCGGCCGGTTTGACCGTGAAGCCCTGGTCTATGTGGGACAGGAAGCCGCCAAAGCCGCCGGTTCCCTGAGCATTGACATGGTTGTGCTGACGCCGGACTGCTATTCCCCCAAGCATGGCGCCGGATACAAGAACATGCTTCAATCCGAGTTCATCAAGAGCGTCATCCCTCCGGATGCCAAGGTGATTATCGCTACGCCTTCCACCAGCGTGGCGAACAACCCGGCATTCTATACCGTTGCACCCTCCCAGATTTCCATGCTCATCACTGATGAAGCCCTTTCTCCTGAAATGGCTGATCAGATTGAGAAGAGCGGCGTCAAAGTGGAACTCGCCTGACGTTGATCTGCTTCACCGGGGCGGAGGTTCATTGGAACCTCCGCCTTTTTTATTGCTGTTATTTGTACTCTCTTTTCCATTCCATCCGGTACTCCCGGCTTCCTGTCAGCTCATCATCCCTGGAGCCGATCTCCACAAAGCCGCCGCGTTCATAAAACGCGCGGGCGCGGGGATTTTCCTCGTACACTCCCACCGTCAGCATCCCCTTGCTGTGCTCCTTCACCCAGTCCAGCAGCGCCGTGCCTATTCCCTCGCACTGGCGCTCCGGAGCCACAAACAGGGCGGCCAGCTCCCCTTCCCCCACCAGGCAGGCAAACCCGGCCACGCCGCCTCCGTCCCGGCATACCCACGTACGCGCCCTGGGCAGGTATACCTGCTTCATCTCCTCTACCAGGCCGCACCAGAATCCCACCCCTGCAAAAGCATGGGCCTGTTCGGACGCTTTCATCCAAATATTCAGGACCTCCGTTTCGTCCTTGCTCTGGTAATGTTCTATTTTCATACATTTACGACAGGTACGCGGCACATCCTTCCGCAGTTTGTACAGACTAACATGAGGGTTCTGTAAATTCAAGGAGGAAAGTGTTATTTCCGGGGAGAAAAGGGGACCTTATGGAATCTCCTTTTCCCTGGCGCATCCGTCTCCGCCGGGCGCCTCTCCCCGGCTGAAACAACCATTCCATGACGGAGGCGGACCACCGGGAAAACGGCAGCCGGAAAGAAGATTCAGTCTCCCGGGCGTTGCCTGTTTTTCCTGGAGAATGAACCACACTACGGCTTATAAACAAGCACCGGTCCGGTCCGGGAAGACTGCACCCCACGCACCTTCCGAACGGCGGAAGCCACCAGGGCAGCTGCCTGTTCCACTTCCTCCTCCGTGGTCATGAAGGACAGAGAAAAACGCAGGGAGGAACGCACCGCCTCGTCAGACAGCCCCATGGCCGTCAGGACATGGGAGGGCATGGGCTGGAGGGTATGGCAGGCGGACCCCGCGGAACACAGCAGCCCCGCGGGTTCCAGCAATAGCATCAGCGCCTCCGCCGTACAGCCGTCAAACGCCAGATTGGAGGTATTCGGAATGCGCGCCATTCCGCCGGAATGCACCGTCACGCCGGGCACCTCCGCCTTCAGGCGGGACTCAAAGGAATCCCGCATCCGGGACAGCCGTCCGGCGTCCTCCTCCAGATGCCGCACCGCCGCGCGCGCCGCGGCGCCAAAGCCGATGATCCCCGGAACATTCTCCGTGCCGGACCGCAGGCCGTGCTCCTGCCCGCCGCCGAACAGGGAGGGAGCCAGCGGAGCGCCGGACCGCCTGTACAGGCAGCCAGCTCCCTTGGGCCCATGAAACTTGTGGGCGGATACGGAAGCGTAATCCACCTCCATCCCGTGCAGGTTCACGGGGATTTTCCCGGCGCACTGCACCATGTCCAGATGCACGGGAACGGCATGCCGCCGTGCGGCGGAGCACAAGGCCGCCGCATCCTGCAACGCGCCCGTCTCGTTATTCGCCCAGGCAAAGGAAACCCCGGACGCTCCGCCCGCGCAGACGGCGTCCCACTCCTCCGGCACGGCGCGTCCCTCCCGGTCCACCGGGCAGACGCGGCCGTGACTCAGGACCAGAGCGGTTTTCAGGGAAGCGTCATGGTCCGTGGAAAGCACGCCCAGGCCCCCGGTTCCTTCCCGGGCCATCTGGCGGAACGCCGCATTGGTGGCCTCCGTCCCGCCGGAAGTGAACACGATTTCCGAGGGAAACGCCCCCAGGAGGGCGGCCACGTCCGCACGGGCCTCCTCCACCGCCTCACGCACACGCCTGGCGCAGCCGTAACCGGCGGAAGGGTTGAAAAACCGTTCCTTTAAAAACGGCTCCATGGCCGCGTAAACCTCCGGGTCCAGCGGAGTGGTGGCGTTGTTGTCCCAATAAATCACGCCTTCATAACTCCCTCAATCGCGGGAAGGAGTCAAGCCGGAACATAATGTCCGGCTGCACAACATCACTCTTCACTTTTACCCGTGATTCCGCATAATGCCGCCCATGCGTTTTCTCATCACGGCAGGCCCCACCAGGGAAGCGATTGATCCCGTCAGATACCTCACCAACCGTTCCTCCGGGAAAATGGGGTATTGCCTGGCGGAAGCGGCGGTGCACGAAGGCCACAGCGTCCTGCTGGTCTCCGGCCCCACTTCCCTGGACATTCCGCACGGAGTGGACTTCCTCCCGGTGGAGAGCGCGCAGGAAATGTATGACGCCGTGAAGAACCAGGCTCCCCATGTGGATGCCGCCATTCTCAGCGCCGCCGTGGCAGACTACCGCCCCGTCTTCGTTCCGGACCGGAAGATCAAGAAAACGGGGGAACGCATGATTCTGGAGCTGGAGCGCACAGGAGACATTCTGGGTTCCATGCGCACGGAATTCGGCTTCAACGGCATCCTGATAGGCTTTGCGGCGGAAACCCACGACGTGGAGGACTACGCCCGCGGCAAACTGGAACGCAAACAGTGCGACATGGTGGTAGCCAATGACGTTTCCCGGAAAGACATCGGCTTTGATTCCTCGGAAAATGAAGTCATGCTCGTCTACCCGGACCGGACGGAACTGCTGGAAAAAGCGCCCAAAACGCAGATTGCCCTCCGGATTATCGAGCACGCCTGCCGTCTCCGCCAGGAAAAAGGGGCGTCATGCTGACCGGAGTACCCGTTCCGTGCTTGAACCGTGCCGGAGTTTTTTCCATGATTAAATGCTGACCGTCTCCGGACGGCCCCACCCCTCCCCCAGAACCACATCTTACCTTTCATGCCCGTCACTCTTCAGGATTTAGGCTGGAACGACCACTTTCAACGCGCTTTCAACGCCGTCGCCAAACCCGGCTGGGTTCCGGGGCGTCTCATCCGGGAAACGAAAATCAATTTCACCGCCCTGCTGGACGGCGGGGAGGATGTGGACGCCGTCGTCAGCGGCAAGCTCTGGCATGACGCGGCCACGGATGCGGAACTGCCTGCTGTGGGAGACTGGGTGGCGATTGATCCGGGGGAAGCGGAAGATGAAGCCGTCATCCGCGCCATTCTCCCCCGCCAGACCTGTTTTTCCCGCAAAGCGCCGGGAAAGAGCAGCGCAGAACAGGTCCTGGGAACGAACGTGGACATCGTAGCCGTGGTGACGGAACCCGGCACGGATTTCAACCCCAGGCGCATGGAACGCTATTTTACGCTCATTCGGCGCAGCGGAGCCAAGCCCCTCATCCTGCTCAACAAGGCGGACCTCTTTTCCAGGGAGGAAGTGAAGGAAGCCATGCAGACTCTCCGGGAACTGTCACCGGAATGCTCCATCATCAGCATCAGCGCCCTGCACAACAAGGGAATCAAGGAATTCCGCAAATGCCTTTCCCGGGGGCAGACCATCTCCATCGTCGGTTCCTCCGGCGTGGGAAAATCCACCCTGGTCAACACCCTGCTGGGGGACGAATGGCTCTGGACGGGGGAAGTGAACGAGGTGACCGGCAAGGGACGCCACACCACCGTGGCGCGGGAGCTGGTGCTCCTCAAGCACGGCGGCCTGCTGATTGACAACCCCGGCATCCGGGAAATCCAGATGTGGACGGATGAACATACTCTCCGGGAAAGCTTTGCGGATCTGACGGAACTGGCCCATGAGTGCAAATTTGCGGATTGCAGCCACGGCACGGATTCCGGCTGCGCCATCAGAAAAGCCGTGGAGGAAGGGCGGCTGGACAAGGAGCGGTATCTGAACTTCCTGAATCTGGAAGATGAAATAGCCCGGCTGGCCAAACGCCAGAAGAAGAGGCAGATGAACGTGGAGCGGGCCGGAAAGAGGGACAGGAAGGTGCAGGCCCGCAATTACGAGGACCGCGTGGACCTGGAACGCCGCCACAAGCCCAACCACCGCAGTCATGACTGATTCCACGTCAAATTGACTTGTCAAACCTCAAGGCATCCCCTACCTGTAAAGGATGCCTTTTTCTCTCAATTTCTTCCGTATTTCCACCGCCCTGCTGGCGCTTGGCGCGCTTCCCCTCTCCGCAGCGGAACCGGCCGACCTTGCCCTGGTCAAGCCTGTTGTTTCCCTCATCAATCTGAATCCGGTCCGGCTGATGCGGGACGCCCACAGCAAGCTTCTGGTGGCGCAATGCACCATCAACGACGTTCCATGCAACCTCATTGTGGACACGGCGGCGTCACACACCACGTTTGACATTAAATTCATCAAGAAGAATTTTCCCGATCTGCCGCTTGAAAACGCGCAGATCGCCCCCGGTTCCAACGTCAATACGGTCCCCCAGCTTTTTCCCGTGAAGTCCTTTTCCATCGGGGGGCTCCAGATTAAAAATTTCTACGGCTTTGCCATGGACCTGACCCCGCTTCAAAAGGACATGCAGGTGAAGGTGGACGGCATTCTGGGAATCAACTACCTGAGCTTTTGTCCGTTCCTGCTGTCCGTGAAGGACGCCACCCTGCAATTTCTGGAACGCTCCCGCTTCCCGGTCAAGGACATGAAGCCGCTGGACGTGGAACGCCACCCCTCCGGAATTTTCTATGTCCGCTGCTCCCGGGGCGGGGATTCCTTCCCGCTGGCCCTCGATTCCGGTTCCTCCCTTTCCCTCGCTCCGCTGGAGCAGTGGCCCGCCAACCCGGACGGAAGCCAGCTTACGGCGAAGGCGTCCGATATCAACGGACATAGCGGAGACCGCAACGTCATGAAACTGGGCATTCCCTCCACGCTCCACATGGGGCCGGATTTCCAGTTGGAAGGCCTCTCCTTTGCCGTGACCGGAACGGGCGGCAGATGCCAGATCGGCGTGGACACCCTCAAGCACTTTGACATCATCATTGACGCCCCGCAGGGGGAAGTCTTCGCGCTGCCTCCCCATTCCAGGCCGGAAGTGCGCGGGGAAAAGGCTCCCGCCGTCAAACGGGAATCTTGAGCATGATGCAGATCATGCGGATGGTGCGCGCCGTGGCGCCGAAATGGGCTTTCAGCGCCACCTGCGCGCGCGAGGACTGGGCATGGGCCAGAAGCGGGTTGTCCAGCATCTCCTTGAGCACGTCCGCCAGGCGGTCTTCCTCACACCGCGTAATGCCGTCCACTCCTTCAAGCAACTGGACCAGCGCGTCAAAATTCTCCATGTGCGGGCCAGTCAGCACGGGCACCCCGCAGGCGACAGCCTCCGCCGGGTTCTGCCCGCCGTCCGCCAGAAAACTCTTGCCGATCACGGCCACGTCCGCCAGCGCGGTCCAGTCCCTCAGTTCCCCGGTAGTGTCCGCAATGTAGCATACCTGGTCCTTCAAAGTTTCCGGAATCTCGCCGTCTGTCCGCAGCACGCACTGCCAGCCGTGGGCCTCCAGGTCACGCACCACCGCATGGCGGCGTTCCGCATGCCGGGGGACAATCAGGGGAAAGCCCCCCGCCTTGCGCACGGCTTCCGCAATCAGCACTTCCTCCCCGTCATGCGTGCTGGCGGCCAGCACCACGGGTTTGCCGCGCTTCAGCTTTTCCAGAATAGCGGAAAATTCCGGATTGGTCTCCCTCCGCCCCGCCATCTGCTGGTCAAATTTAATGCTGCCCGTCACATGGATGATGGAAGGGCGCACCCCTACGGATTCAAAACGGCGCACGTCCCCCTTGTCCTGCACGCCCATGGCGTCCAGCGCGGAAAAGTAATACCGTGATATCCATTTAAAGGCGCGGTAGCGGCTTTCAGACCGGGCGGACATGCGGGCATTGATCATCGCCATCGGAATGCCGCGCACCTTGGCCGCACAGGCAAAGTTGGGCCATAGTTCCGCTTCCACCAGCACGATGGCCTCCGGTTCAAAACGGTCAAAGCACCGTCCCGGCAGCCCCAGCAGGTCAAAGGGGGCATAAATCACGCGCACCCCCGGCACCTGGGCGTTCACCGCCGTGTCATGCCCGGTAGCCGTGCTCGTAGCCAGCACGGCGGAACCGCCGCGCTCCCGGAGCCACGCCCGGAGGAACTTGAGGGCCAGCACCACTTCACCCACGCTCACGGCGTGGACGTACAGCACTCCCTTGGGCTCCCGGTTGTAGGAGACCCGGTACAGGCCGAAGCGTTCCAGCAGTCCCGTGCCGAAGCCGCCGCGCCTTTTCTGCTTGAGCAGGTAGGAAGGGAGCGTCACCAGCCACCCGACGGTGTACAGGACGTTGTAGCAGAAAGAGAATAGGAAGGCTTTCATTTTACTTCTCAGGCAATCGATAGAACAGCAGCATGTTTTTCCCGTACCGGCGCGTGTCCACCAGATCCAGGCCGTCAAATTCCGCGGCGCCTTCCCTGCCGGTCCCCCAGCCTTCCTGCACTTCCGCAATCAACAGGCCGCCCTCTTTCAGCAGCCCGGAAACTCCGGCCTGCGCCAGTTCCACGATAAAATCACGGTCCGCCGGACCCTTGCAGTAGGGAGGGTCCGCAAAAACGACGTCATACTTCCTCCCGGCCAGCAGCTCTCTCTTTACGAACTGGACGGCATCCCCCTGGATGACGGTGCCGCCCTCCAGCCCGGTCTTGGCAAGATTGGCCTTCGCCGTGGAGCAGGAGAGGCGGGAAAAGTCCACCATCCGGGAGCTTTTCGCTCCGCGGCTGAGGGCTTCCAGACCGAACGCCCCGGAGCCGGTGAACAAGTCCAGCACCTCGGCATGGTCAATCAGCGGGTGCAGGATGGAAAAAAGGGCTTCCCTGACCCGGTCGGTCGTGGGCCGTACTTCCCCTTTGGGGACAGACAGGGCTATGCCGCCCGCCTTTCCGCTGATGATTCGCATGTTCTTACCGGAAATGAAAGGAACGTTATGTCCCTACTGGCGGGCCTTGGCCTTGGCCTTTTCCAGCAGGGGATCTCCCGTGACGCGGGTGATGGGAACGCGCAGCACGATGGATTGGTTGGCAATGGCAATGTTGTCCGGATTCTTCTCGGACATGTTGTAAACGAAATAGGCGTACTTGCCGTCCTTGGTCTTGCCCGCGATGATGGTTTCCGTCAGGGTGGAGAGGATGGTCTTCTTTTCCATCGTCCATTCCTTGCCGCTCCACGCGCCGTACACGTTCAGATCGTCATAAGACACGTCCCCCTTCAGGGTCAGGACGCCGTTGGGGGAAATCCAGGTCTTGTTATTGGAGTCATACTTCAGCGTGCTCATGGGCAGCGGTCCCTGCTGGGCCACCGCGGCCAGATTCCAGATGCCGCGCTCCCCGGAAGGGAAAACGCCCAGCGCTACCGGAGCCACTTCCTGCACCTGCTTGAGCTTCCAGCATTCCAGATACTTGGCATACTCGTCCTTGGTCCAGCCCAGGCGTTCGTCATAGGGCACGGGCTGTCCCGGAATGATTTGGTTGACCAGTTCTTTTTTGTCCTTGTCCGGCAAAGCGGCAAAAACACCGTCAATTTTCTCCATGAACGGCTGTAGGCTTTCATCAAGCAGGACGCTGACGGCGGAGGCTTCCACCATTTTGCCTACCGGAAGATATCCATCAATAATTTCCGGTTTTTCCGCTGCGGACAGGGAAGAAACCAGAGCGGGAACCATCAGTGCTAAAGCCAGATTGCGGAGCGCTTTCATAACGTATATGTACATTTTACTCAACAAAAGACCCTTGGCAAGAGTCAAAGTGAGTGTTATCCGTATGTACATCATGAATTGGAAGTTACTTTTCACTACCCTGGCCGCCGCTCTGAGCCTTGCTTCCTGCGTGTCCACCCCCGCATCCCGCATCCAGAAAAACCCGGTTCTTTTCAATTCCCTGCCAGCCGCCCAGAAAACGCTGGTGGAAGCAGGGCAGATTGCGGAGGGCATGTCCCCTCCCGCGGTTTTCCTGGCCTGGGGCGACCCTTCCGCCGTCGCGGAAGGCAACCTTGACGGAAAGCCCGCCACCCGCTGGATTTATTCTTCCCTCCAGCCGGTTTACTCCCCGCCGCCCGCTTTCTGGTACGGCCCCTACTGGGGGAATCCCTATTGGGGTCCCGGATTCTACAGCCCTTATTACCCGTATTATAATGACGTCACCTACGTTCCGGTAAATACCGGCTACGTGTTGTTCATCAACGGCAAGGTGAAATCCTGGGAACGCAGGCGCTGACCGGGAACGGCAAGCGGCAAAGCCCGTACGGGGCACGGCACGGCGGCGCAGCGGACGGGGCAGTTCCCCACATGATGCGCCGCTTTTTCATTCCTGAACCACCCTTCCCCGGCTGCGTTCAGGAAGTCCGCTCTTAATCCCTGCCCTTGGACAGGGGGCGTTCCAGTTCCTCACGGAACGTGGGGAAGAACTCCTTCAGTTCCCCGGATACCTTCGGGTATTCCAGCTTCATTTCCGCCAGGGCCTCCACCACGGCGCACATGCAGACAAGCCGGGAAAACCACTTGTTGTCCGCCGGAACCACATACCACGGCGCCTCCGGGGAGGACGTATGACGGATCATTTCCTGATAGGCCTTCTGGTACTCATCCCAGAATTCGCGTTCATGGATGTCCCCTTCTGAAAACTTCCAGTTCTTGTCCGGGGTGTCCAGCCGCGCCAGCAGGCGCTTTCTCTGCTCCTCGGAGGAAAGGTGGAGGAATATTTTCACGATCCGCGTCTTGTTGGCCAGCAGATGGCGCTCCAGATTGTTGATGGATTTAAACCTTTCCTTCCAGAATGCCCGTTTGGCATGAGCGGGGTCAAATCCCTCCCCGACCAGGAATTCCGGATGCACGCGCACGCTCAATACCTCCTCATAGTAGGAGCGGTTGAAAATGCCGATCATCCCGCGCCGGGGAAGGCGGCACACGCACCGCCACAAAAAGTCATGGTCCCGTTCCAGGGTGGTGGGCTGCTTGAAACTGCTGACTACGCAGCCCTGGGGATTGATGCCTCCCATCACGTGCTTCACGATGCCGTCCTTGCCCGCGCTGTCCATGGCCTGCAAGATCACCAGCAACGCATAGGATTCACTGGCGAATAATACCTCCTGAAGCTGTTCCAGCAGTTGAATGCCCTTTTCCAGCTTGTCCACGGCTTCTTTCTTGCTGTCCTTGTCCAGCTTGCCGAGGTCCCCCGGATCATAATGGGATAACTTGAAGCCCTCTCCGTCCGTCACGCGGTACGGCTCAATGAACTTCCTGCAGCGTTTGACCAGATCAGAGGGAATGTCTACCATTCCGGTAATGACACCGCTCTGCGTCAATACGTTGAAACAACCGCAAAAAATTCCGGTCGCCCCCTCCCTCCCGGAGAAGCGTTCCCACTCCGTTTTGCCCGGCTTTTGCAGCACGGAAACGGTGCAAAAGCCGGGCTTTCCGGTAAAATGGAAGCACCGTGCGGATGAACGTCAATTCTCCACCCGCACCTGGTCCGCCGGAGTATTTTCCAGCTTGCAGTCCTCAATGGTCCACGTGCGGGGCGGTTCCACCTTGTTATTTTTGATCAGGATATCGGCGCATCTCCGGAACTGGAAGGGCTTCTGGCCCCAGCTCTTGAAATCATTATTGTAAATGATCTTATTGTTGATGAATTTCAGGTTCTCCGTGGAAATGGCGAACAGCAGCGGCACGTCGAACGTCTTAAAAATATTGTTGTCGATCAGCACGTTCCGGTGGTAGTAGGCCTTCTGGTTGTTCAACTGTTTGACTTCCGGATAAATGGAAATGATGGCGTTCGTGAACTGGTAGCGGGAAGTGAGGTTGTTGATGAACGTATTTTTACGGATCACCACCTCTTCGCACGCGCCGCTTTCATACCAGCCCTGGGCATCTCCGGCCAGCAGAATGGCCGCGCCGGAGGAATGGTCAAACAAATTGCCCTCCACCAGCACCCTCCTGGGCGTCGTGAACAGGGAACCGCGCGCGCGGTTGTTGCGGACAATGTTGTTGCGGAACACTACGGAGGGGTAGAAATCCCCGTTTTCAATGGCGTCCCCGGCCTTCACGGAAGCGGGCAGCGGGTCTTCCAGCGTAATCACCAGTTCTCTCGTGCTCTTTTTCACGGCGTTTTTCACCTTGCCCGTGCTTCCGAGTTCCAGCGTAGGCCCGTTAATGAACCGCACGGTTTCCCCGGGAAGAAACACTTCAAAGCCCACGGCCTGGCCATGCATGTACCTGCATTTGATCGTATGGCTGTCCACCACCTCCGTGATGCCCAGGCAGGTGGAATGAACGTTGATGGCGTCATCCATCATCCCTTCAAACAGGGCCTTTTCCACAATGACTTCACCCCTGGCATTGGAAAAGTGGGTGGCGTCCGCCCCGGCGGTGTGCACCCGTCCGGAATCCTTTCTGATGAACACGCCGCCGCCCTTCATGAGAAAGTCTTCAGACCGCTGGACCAGCAGGGCCATGCCGCTGCTCTGGTGAATGGCCACGTCTTCCAGGCGCGTCTTCTGCGCCCGGTACACCACGCACCCCGGATGGGGCCGGTGGTAATTCCGGAGCACCAGCGTATCCCCGGGCTTGATTCCCTTGTTCTTGAGCGCCCACTCCAGGCGCAGCCTGTTGCCCCCCTGGGGCTGAACGCGGCCGTTCCAGCCGATGTCAGACGTATTGGCAATGATGCGCCCGGTCCCCTTTTCAAAGGCCATGCAGCTGGCCATGCCTTCCTCCCAGCCTTCTCCCAGGAATACGAACCTGTCGTTTCTGAGTTTATAGGGATAGGCCTTCTTGTCGATCTCCACGTCCGTGTACTTGTCATCCACGCCCGTCACGCGGGCCTCCGTACAGATGGACCGTTCGTAGTCGACCGCCAGCCTGCTGACGGAGACATTCTCGCTGTCCATGACCAGCAGGGGAATCGTTCTTCCATGGAACAGGAACAGGGAGCCATTCCCCTCAAGGCGGACATTCCGCAAATCAGTCAGGGGGACGCATACCGGATGAATCAGGGGCTGGTCATGGTTGGAGATATTGAACGTCATGTTCAGTGCGCCTTCCGCATAAAAATGGTACACGCCCCTGGGAATGCTGAGCACGCCGCCGCCTTTCTTTCTTAACGCGGAAATGGCGGAACGCAGGGCCGGCCCCTGATCTTTCCTGACGCCCGGAACCATGCCGAATTTGGCGGCGTTCACCACGGCTCCCTTCATGGCCAGCTGTTCCGCGCCCATGTTCCAGGCCAGGTCCACCCAGTCCGCATGGTCATAGTTATTATTTTCCACCCGGTCCGCCATCAGGTAAAGGTGCCGGATGCCGTTTTCCGCCACCGGAATGGAAAACTTTTTCGCAGGCATGCCCTTTTTCATCACGCCGGAACTCCACAGGACTTCGGACCCGCTCATCACGCGGAACTCCACACTGCCGTCTCCGTCCGAACCGTCGTCAATGCCGCAGGCGCCCTCCAGGCTCACCACCCCGGCGCCCTTCCGTTCCGGCACGGGAAGGGGAATCATGGACGTGGCATGGGTGCCGATGCCCGTGGCGTATTTTTTACCCCCCACGCTCAATTCCGTATCCTTGAAGGAGCGGTTCACCCGGGTTTCACCCGTTTCCTGGCGGGTCATCAGAAGGCTGGCGGCAGCCACCTCCACGGGCACGGCGCCGGATTTTCCCGCGCCTTCCTGCCCCCGGCACACTCCCGGGAACGCCCCCGCAACGCATGCCGCGGCCATAAAACTCCATGAAAACATCCGGTTAAACATATTTTCATTATACTCGTCTTTTGATTTCCTTCTATCACAAAAAAATCGCCTTCCGGACCCGCGCCTTCCGGAAAACGGAGATTGCCTTTTTCCCTAAATTCAGGAACACTAATCCCATGCGAAAGGCTTTCCTCATCCTGCCCGGCATCCTGCTGACGCTTTCCGCCTGCGGGCGCGGAGGCGCTACTCTTGATACGGACAACGTCAAGGGGGAATGGTTCCCCAACGGCACCCGGACGACCATCTCCCTGGAAAGTGAAACGGAACCCGTCCCTGCCGGGGAAATCCAGCGAGCGAATTCCGGCATGACTCTCTTATATAGCTCCCTGGGAGAGGGCAGCGGCACTCTGTCCGTCAATGGAGCGTTTCCGGAAACGGCGGCGGTAGCCAGCCAGAAAGGGGGCTCCACCGCTGTATTGCATTTTAAAACTCCCTCCCGGGAAATCATCCTCAACGGCGTGCGCCATCTGGATACGGAAGGCAAAACAGCCTCCCTGAACGGCTGGAGCTGCCAGGAACGGGGAACGGCCCTGCCCCGCACCGGGACAGCCGGAACCATGACTACGGAACATCCTGACCAATGAACCTCATGCGGATGCTGAAACCCGGAAGATGGAGCATCAGGACGGCCCTCCTGCTGGCCGGAGCGCTGGCTCTGGCGTGTTCCCAGTGTTCCGTCCGCTCCCTGGTTTACCTGCCTCCGCAGCCCAAGGACAAAACCGCCTATCTGGAAAAACGCGCCGCCTGGGAACCGCACCGGCGCACCTTCCACCACAACGGTGCCAAACTCAGCGGGTGGCTTATTGAAAAGAAGGGGCAGCCCCTGCTGGTGTACTACGGAGGAAATGCCATGGACATTTCCATGATGCTGCCTTACCTGGACCGCTTCCCCCATGCCAAGCTCCTGGTGAACTACCGGGGCTACGGCCTCAGCACAGGCACCCCCACGGAACAGGACATCATGGGGGACTCCCTGGCGATTCTTGATTCCGTGCTGAAGGAAACCGGAAGAACGCCGGACGACGTCATCCTGGTGGGGCAGAGCCTCGGCTCCGGGGTAGCCACCCAGATCGCCTCCGTCAGGAACGTGAAAAAGCTGGTCCTGCTGGTGCCCTTTGACAGCCTGCTGGAAACCGCCCGCGGTCTCTTCCCCTACCTCCCCGTGAAACTCCTTCTGCCGGATCACTTCCGGTCGGACCTGGCCGCGCCCAGAGTCTCCTGCCCCGTGAGCATTCTGGCGGCGGGGGCGGATGAAGTCATTCCCCCGGATCACGCCAAACGGCTCCGGGACTGCTTCTCCACGCCGGTCAATTACCGGGAATTCCCGGGCGCCATGCACAATACCATCTGGCTCAGCCCCGGCTTTGACCAGGCGTTTTCCAAAAGCATCAGCTACTGATCCGCTCCATGCGCGGGAGCCAGGGACACCCGGCGCAGGCATTCCCCCTCATGCTCCAGCAGCAGCCAGGAGGTTTCCTCCGGCAGCGCGTCCGGAAACAGGTTGGCCCATTCCACAATGAGCACCGCGTCCCCGTCCAGATACTCGTCCCAACCGATGCCGAAAAGCTCGGACTCATCCCTCAGCCGGTAGAAATCAAAGTGGCACGCCCGCAGGCGCCCGTCCGCATGCTCGTGCACCAGGGAAAAGGTTGGGCTGGCCGCCGCGTCGGAACTCCCCAGCCCTTCCATGACGCCCTGGGTCAGGTGCGTCTTTCCGGCGCCCAGTTCTCCCACCACGCCCAGCACTTCCCCCGGCATTAAAATTTTACCTATCTCCCGCCCCAGTTCCCGCATTTCCTCCGGAGAATGAGTTAAAACAGGGCCATTTTTAAAAATTTTATACCATTCGCTCATTTTTTCATGAAATTTTGCTTGTCTAAAAGAAGGTGATATGGTTTATTGCGGCTCCCGCATCCGCGGGTGAACCTTAATAGTGATAGCAATGGCATACGCAATTTTCAAAACAGGTGGCAAGCAGTACCGCGTTCAGGCGGGCGACGTGATCGACGTTGAATGCATCAATACCCTCGAAGAGGGTGCTGAAGCAAGCTTCGATCAGGTGCTTATGGTGGAAAATGACGGAAACGTGACCCTCGGCACCCCCACGGTGGAAGGCGCTACGGTTTCCGCCAAGGTCGTCAGCCAGTTCCGCGACAAGAAGATCATCGCCTTCAAATTCAAGCGCCGCAAGGGCTTCCACAAGAAGAAAGGTTCCCGCCGCTCCCTGACGAAGCTGGAAATCACCGCTATCAACGCCTAATTTCAACCCTTAATTTTATCTTCATCTTATGGCTCACAAGAAAGGTCAAGGTTCTGTCAAGAACGGTCGCGACTCCCGCAGCAAGCGCCTCGGCGTTAAAAAATTCGGCGGGCAGGAAGTGATCGCGGGCAACATCATCATCCGCCAGCGCGGCACCAAGTGGCACCCCGGCAAGGGCGTGGGCATGGGCCGTGACTACACCATCTTCTCCCTCGTGGACGGCCGCGTGTTCTTTGACCGCGAAGGCCGCCGCGTTAACGTGGCTCCGGAAGCTTCCGACGCCGCCAACTAAATACGGATAAATTCCATCTCCCTGCAGGGGCGGCCATCCACAGGGATGACCGCCCCTTTTTACGCCTTCCCTATAATCCAAATAAATAACAGGAATTGTTCTTGCAAAACAATTACCCCTCCCCCACTATCCACGCAGAGCATGAAAAATAAGATATGAATCCCAAAACAGATTCCAAGCAAGCCGCTAGAAACACCTCCACCCTCCCGGTGATTTCCGGTCTCAGGCTCACCAAGCAGAGACAGGAAGTTTACCAGGTGCTTCTGGAACAGAGGGACCATCCCACCGCCAATGAGGTCTACCACCGGGTGCGTAAAAAGCTGCCCAGCATCTCTCTGGCCACCGTTTACAACTGCCTGGAGGCGCTGGTGGAACACGGCCTGGTCAATCAGGTCAACTTTGAACGCAGTTCTTCCCGCTTCTGTCCCAACCTCGTCGATCACGGACACTTTCAGGACACACGGACCGGCTGCATTTATGACATCACCATCAAGGAAGGCGTGGATCTGAAGGAATTCATCAACCTGCCTGACGACGTGTGCGTGGAGGAAGCCCAAATCACCCTAAGGGGTTCCATCATCACGCCGCAAGGCTAATTCCCTTTCATCATCATGAGTCTGGTCATTAAAAATTTGCACGCCAAGGTGCAAGGCACGGAAATACTTAAAGGCATCAACCTTGAAATCCCCAAGGGTGAGGTGCATGCGATCATGGGGCCCAACGGTTCCGGAAAAAGCACCCTCTCCAAAGTCCTCTGCGGCCATCCGGACTATGAGGTGACGGAAGGGGAAGTCTGGCTGGACGGGCAGAACCTGCTGGACATGAGTATTGACGAGCGCAGCCGCGCAGGCCTTTTCCTGGCGTTCCAGTATCCCATGGAAGTTCCGGGCGTCTCCAACGCCAACTTCCTGCGCGCGGCCATGCAGGCCCGCATGCCCCAGGGGGAGGAACTGGATGCGGTCACATTCTACAAGACGCTGTATGCAAAAATGGACCAGCTCGGCATGTCCCGCAAATTCACCTCTCGCGCGGTCAACGAGGGCTTTTCCGGCGGGGAGAAAAAGCGCAATGAAGTGCTGCAAATGCTCCTTCTGGACCCGCTTTACGCCATTCTGGATGAAACGGACTCCGGTCTGGACATAGACGCCCTCCGCATCGTCTCGGAAGGGGTCAACTCCATGCGGTCCCCGTTCCGCAGCTTCCTGGTCATCACCCACTACAAGCGCCTGCTGGACTACATCAAGCCGGACGTGGTCCACGTGCTGGCGGACGGCAGGATCGTCCGCACCGGCGGCGGGGACTTGGTGGATGAACTGGAAAGCAGGGGATACGAATTCCTGAAGGAGACGGAAGAAAAGGAAGAGGCCTAACGCCGCCAATCCCGGCAGTCATCTCATGAGCGATAAACCTGAAACGTCAGCGGACGGGAATACACAGAACCTGTTTGACTTCGACCGGAGCAAAGGGGACTTCTCCTTCCCGGAACGCCATAAATTCGACGCCGGCTACGGCCTGACGGAGGCCACCATTGACTACATTTGCGACGTCAAGGACGATCCGGAATGGGTGCGCCAATTCCGCAAGAACGCCCTTGCCGTTTTTGAGAGCAAGCCCATGCCCACGCACTGGGCTTCCCCGGAAATTGAAAAAATAGATTTCTCCAAGATACGCTACTATCTTTCCGACGGGGAACGGCCCAAGCGAAGCTGGGACGACGTGCCGGAAGACGTGAAGCGCACCTTTGAACGCCTGGGCGTTCCGGAACAGGAACGCCAATTCCTGGCGGGCGTGGAAGCCCAGTATGATTCCGAGTCCGCGTACTCCAACATGAAGGAGGAGCTCCGCAGCCAGGGCGTCATCTTCGTGAACTCCGCGGAAGGCCTCAAGCACCATGAGGACGTCTTCCGCCCGTGGTTCGGGAAGGTCATCCCGACGGGAGACAACAAATTCTCCGCCCTGAACAGCGCCGTGTTTTCCGGAGGCTCCTTCATTTACGTACCCAAGGGCGTGAAGCTCAAGCATCCGCTCCAGGCGTACTTCCGCATCAACTCGGAAAACTTCGGCCAGTTTGAACGCACCCTCATCATTGCGGATGAAGGAGCGGAACTCATGTACATGGAAGGGTGCACGGCGCCCCAGTTTGAAACGTCCACCCTGCACTCCGCCGTGGTGGAGCTGGTAGCCCTGAAGGGCGCCAAAATCCAGTACGTCACCGTGCAGAACTGGTCCTCCAACGTCTTCAACATGGTCACCAAGCGCGGCCTTGCCATGGAAGACGCGGAAATCCGCTGGATCGACTGCAACATCGGCTCCGGCCTCACCATGAAATACCCTGCCGTGGTGCTCAAGGGCAGGCGCGCCAGGGGGGAAGTCATCTCCATCGCCCTGGCGAACACGGGCCAGCACCAGGATACCGGAGCCAAAATGATTCACGCGGCGGACGACACCACGTCCAACATCGTCTCCAAATCCATCAGCATCGGTGAAGGGCGCGCCAGCTACCGGGGCCAGGTGGTCATGGGCAAGGGCCTCAAGGGCTGCAAGAACAATACGGAATGCGATGCCCTCCTGCTGGCGGCCAACAGCCGCACGGACACCTACCCCGCCATCACGGTGAAGGGGGACAAGAACACGGTGCAGCATGAAGCGTCCGTCTCCCAGGTCTCTGAAGAAATGCTTTTTTACATGCAGCAGCGCGGCATCCCCAAGGCGGCGGCCATGTCCCTGGCCGTCAACGGATTCATTAACGATCTCGTCCAGGAATTCCCCATGGAGTACTCCGTGGAGCTGCGCAGGCTCATTGACCTGGAAATGGAAGACAGCATCGGATAAGGAAGGAAATGATGAACCACTTGCTCAACGAAGAACAATTCCCCGCAGGCTTCCTTCCCGCATGGTTTGAAGCCAGGCACCGCCGCGCCCTGGAGCAGGCGGGCCAGCTCCCGGAACCCTCCCGCCGCATGGAATCCTGGCGTTTCGGGGCCCCCGGCAATGAGTCCCTGGAAGACTTTGAAGCGGCGCTTCCCCTTGCCCCGGAAGCCCTGGCCTCCATCATCAGGGAGCACGCCTCCATGCCGGACGCCATCCGCATCGTTTATGCCAACGGGTTCCCCGTCTCCATTCCGGAGGAACTGCCGGAAGGCCTTTCCGTGATGGACCTGGAAGACTTTGTGCTCCAATACCCGGACGCCGCACGGAAGCATCTGGAAACCACGCCTGAAACGCTCGGCTCCGAACAACTGGCCGCGCTGAACACCGCCCTCCAGCATAACGGGCTGGTCATCATGGCGGACCGGGAAATCTCCCAGCCGCTGGAAGTCTTCCACTTCATCTCCGGGGACAAGGTGGCCGTCTTCCCCTCCACGCTGGTCATTGCGGAGACCGGAGGCCGCCTGCACATCCTGGAACGCCACATCAGCGCGGACCACGGCAGCCAATTCTGCGGAGCCCTGCAGCAGCACCATCTGGCCTCCTCTTCCTCCGTCAAATACGCCCTGGTCCAGGAACTCAACAGCCGTTCCCGCGCCGTGGAACTCTGCCACATCAGCGCGGATGATTCCGCGGAAATGGAACACCTGACCAGCCACCCCGGCGCGGCGTGGGCCAGGCAGGAAACGGTCTGCCTCCTGAACGGGGACGGCGCGAACGTGCGCCTGCTTTCCGCCAACCACCTGAAGGAAAACAAGGAACTGGACCAGAGAACCTACCAGAAGCACCTGTACCGCGGCGCCTCCAGCAACCTGCTTTACGTCAATGTTCTGGATGATGAATCCTCCAGCATTTTCAGCGGCATGATCCTGGTGGCGGAAGGGGCGCATGACACCAGCGCCTACCAGAGCAACCGCAATCTGATCCTGAGTCCCCGTGCGGAGACCAACTCCATTCCCGGTTTGGAAATCCTGGCGGACAGGGTGCAGTGCTCCCACGGCTCCGCCACCTCCTCCATCTCTCCGGAGGAAATTTTCTACCTGCTTTCCCGCGGCATTCCGGAACAGACGGCGCGCAGAATGATCGCTCAGGGCTTCCTGAGGCATGCCCTGGAGCAGTTCAGCGACGACCCCCTCCGCGACGCCGTGGAAGGAATCATCCTGTCCTGACTCTCTCCCGTCCGGAGGGCGGTGGCGCCTTTTTCCTTTTCTCTTTCCATCCGCATCCGGATGGAAAAACCGGGAAATATTTCATCTTATCCTGTTTAACGTAAACCCGCAGGCATGCTGCATCCGTGGGACCGTGCCGGCTTGGGCTGATGGAGTACCCTTTATTCCATGGTGAACATACCAGCGGATTGCGAATCCGGACCTGTACAGATGCGTTATGCGGGTCCGGAAGCTTTTGTCAGGCAGAAGTTTGCTGACAAACCGCATTCCCAAATTAAAGAAAGCCTCCTTCTTTTATAAGTTTCCTTTTTCCTTAACCAATTTGGTTTCAGAAAAACATGTTGACTTCGAATTCGCAATCCGTAATCTCCGGTAAGATACTCAATTTTCAAAAGGTCCCACATGATTTCCATCGCCATCATTATCCCTGCCTATAATGAAGAATTGACCATCCGGGAAGTGATGCGGGATTTCCATGCCCACTGTCCGGAGGCCGCCATTTATGTGATTGATAATAATTCTTCCGATAAAACGGCGGAAATAGCCCGGGAAACTTATGAAGAATTAGGCTGTTCCGGCAGGCTGCTTCAAGAAAAGCGGAAAGGAAAGGCCATGGCCATTAAAAAGGCGTTCCGTGAAGTGGATGCGGACGTGTACGTGATGGTGGACGCGGACCTGACCTATCCCGCCGCCGACCTTCACCGCCTGCTGGAGCCGGTCCTGCGCGGAGAGGCGGACATGGTATGCGGGGACCGCCATGACTCCGGGACTTACAGCCGGGAAAACAAGCGCCCCATGCACAATACGGGGAACAAGGCCGTCCGCATGCTCATCAACAAGCTGTTCCAGGGCAACCTCCATGACATCCTGACGGGCTACCGCGTCTTCTCCAAGCGGTTCGTCAAGAACTTCCCCATCCTTTCCACGGGCTTTGAACTGGAAACGGAAATCAGCATCCACGCCCTGGACAACGGCTATTCCATCGTGGAAGTTCCCACCAACTACATGGACCGTCCGGAAGGGTCCGTTTCCAAGCTTTCCACCGTGTCAGACGGAGTGAAGGTCATCAAAACGATTTTCTCTGTTCTGATGAATCACCGTCCCCTGTTCTTCTTCTCCATCATCAGCGCCATCCTGCTCATCCTCGCCATCCTGGCGGGTCTCCCGGCGGTGCTGGACTACTTCCGGTACGAGTACGTCTTCCATCTTCCCCTGGCCGTCCTGGCCATGGGGCTGTTCACCGTATCCGCGCTTGCCCTGACCATCGCCTTCATTCTTCACGGGCTGCGGACCTCCCAGCGGTATGACCATGTCCTTTCCCTCATGCACTGGGACGAACGCCATCTTAAGCATGAAAAACACTGATCTCCTCTCCAGGCGCTCTTTCTGGCTCTGCTGCCTCATCTGGACCGCCCTGGTGGCCGCGTACTTTGCCCCGGCCATATTCGGGGGGAAGGTACTGGCCCCCATGGACATCATGGACTGCCTCATCTCTCCGTATGCCACGCAGCCCATGGAAAACGTCCACAACCACTTCACGGTGGACGCCATTTCCCAGTACCTGCCCTACAACTATTCCGTAGCGGAAAGCGTCCGGCAGGACGGCTACATGGGCTGGAATCCATACGCCCACAACGGCACCGCCATTGCGGAGAATACCATGCTGTGCCCGGGAGACTGGCACCACGCCCTCTACTTTTTCCTCCCCTTCTGGACGGCCTGGGACATGGGCATCATCCTGCAATTCTTCATAGCGGGCCTCGGCATGATCGTTTTCCTGCGGAGCCGGCAGGTTCCCGCTCCCTACTGCCTGCTGGGCGCGGTGGGCTACGGTTTTTACTCTCAATTTGTCGTGTGGCTCTACCACCGGTGGGTGCTAGGCACCATGTGCTGGGCCCCCTGGATTCTCTGGGCACTGATGCGCAACAGGGAAAAAAGAATCATTGATCTTCCCTCCATCCTCTTCATCGCCCTGGGGTTCCGGGGCGGCCACCTTCAGGCGTGCCTGTTCATTGTGCTGCTCACGGGCTGCGTGTGGCTGGCGGACTGGTGGAATTCCCCCTCACGCTGGAGCCTTAAAACCCTCTGGCGCGTTTCCCTGCCTTACCTGGTGTCCGGCATCGGAGGCGCCCTGCTTTCCATCGACGTACTGGCCCAGACCATCCCGCCGCTGATGGAGGGATGCAGGCCCCTGCCCTTCCTGACGGGCATCACCCACCTGCCCTCCCTGCTCACCGTTCTGTTCCCCACGCTTCTGGGCATTCCGGAGACCATTGACCTGTTCAAGCTCATGGGACAGGACCTGTTTGACCTGAAATTCACCGGCGGCGTCATCTTTGTCCTTTCCGTGCTGGGGCTCTTCAACAGGAAAGCCCCGCTGGCGGCCAAATTCCTGATGGTCATCAGCCTGGCGCTGGCCTTCACCCCCCTCATCACCTACCTTTATTCCCGTTCCACCACGGTTTATGCCCTGGGAGCCTCCTGGCTGGCGGCGTGGCAGCTGCATGCCCTCACGCAGGAGCCCGCCAGAACCGTCTGGAAGAAAATTTTCATCGCGCTGGGTATGGTGACGCTGGGCTGGCTTCTCTGCTCCGTCCTGCTTCAAGTCTTCCACCAGGACATCCTTTCCATGCTTCAGAGGAACCTGGTCTCCCGCCTGTCCGTTGCCGAGACAGGGCGTGAAGCCTGGTACATGCTCCGCACGGAACGCCTGCTGGAACAAACCTGCATCTGGTATCCGCGCACGCTGGCCCTGCTTGCCCTGCTGTGGGGCGGCCTCTGGGCCGCTTCCCGCATCCATGTGCGCGCACGGCACAAGGTTCTGCTGGCTTCCCTGGTTATTCTCTGCTCCTTGGGGGAACTGCTTCTGTTCCAGGGCACCTGGGTCCAGTACGCGGACAAGCCTGTATCCGCCGGCCTGTACAAGGACCCTAAATGGATGCCGCGGCTGAAACGGGAGGTGGGGGACGGCTCCGTCATCTTCTACACCGCCCACCGGGACAAGGATTATTTCCATGCCAACCATCTTTCCTCCTTCGGGGTCAGGCAGGCTGACGGCTATGAAACCGTCAGGCCCAGAAGGCTTCATGCCCTCCAGGACAGCCTGACCCATCCGGAAGCCGCCGCCAGGGCCGGGATTTCCCACATCATCGTCAATCCGCGCCAAAGCCCCCCGCACACCGAAGGCTGGAACCTGATAGAAAACACTTCCCAGTACATCCTCCTTGCCAATCCGCAGTACAGGGGCAGGTACTTTGTGACGGACCACGCAACGGGAGAAAGCTCCCCTGTGCGGCCCAACTGGCTCACATACAACAAAATGGATTTCACCATCCCTCCGGGTGCCGCGTCCCTGGACATTCTGAAAAGCTACTCGGACGGCTGGACGGCCCGCCTCAACGGAGGAAAGCCCATCCCCGTGGAATGCTCGGAAAACTACGGCATCATCGTTCCTCTGACCGTCTCGGACGCGCCCGCGCATGTTCTCCTTCAGTACAGGGACCACCGCCAAAATCTGTACTATGGCATCATCATCGCCACGCTGCTCCTGATTTCCGGGGTGTATCTGTGGCGTTACGTGAAAAAGAGGTCTTCTCATCCCATTGAAAATGAGGAATAAACCATCTCTTCCCGTTTCAGAAAACCTTCATCCAATAGATGAAAAAATCATGTTTCTTGAAATATTGAGGGATCATGCTACGTTTTGTATAGGATGAGGTTTTTCAAAAGCATTTTTTATTCCGTCCTTTCCGCAGCCTCCCTGCATGCAGCCCAGGCGGCGCCACCCAATGTGGTTCTGATTAATGCGGACGACCTCGGCTGGGCGGAAGTAGGCTGCTACGGGCAGAAGAAGATTAAAACCCCGAACATTGACAAACTGGCCTCCGAAGGGCAGAGATGGGTTTATTTCTACTCCGGAGCTCCGGTCTGCTCCCCCTCCCGCAACGTGCTGATGACAGGCAAGCATACCGGCAACTGCGACGTGCAGGACCTGAAGCGCGTGGATGCCAGCGAGAACTGGCGCGACCTCAAGGGAGACTGGCCCATCCGGACGGAAACCTACACCCTGCCGGAAGCCATGAAAAAGGCCGGTTACACAACGGCGGTTTTCGGCAAATGGGGCATCGGCGATTTCGACTCCACCGGCGCGCCGGACAAACACGGCGTGGACAGGTTTTACGGATACACGGACCAGAAGGCGTGCCACACCTATTATCCGCCCTACCTCTGGAACGACGGGAAGAAAGAGGTTCTCAACACATCCCTCACTCCCGCCACCATCGGGCATGGCTCCCAGCCCAAGGGGGAAGTGCTGGCGGACACGTACCGCGCCGAGCAGCACAGTTCCGACCTCATTGCGGATAAAATGCTGGAATTCGTGAAGGAACAGGCCCGTGGCAAGAAGCCGTTTTTCCTGTACTACGCGCCGCTGGAACCACACGTGGCCATGCAGCCCCTTCAGGAATGGATTGACCGCTACCCCCGTGAATGGGACAAGCGCCCCTATCGCGGGAACCAGGGCTATCTGCCCCATCCGCGCCCCCGCGCCGCGTATGCCGGCATGATCTCCCAGATGGACTACAACATCGGCCGCCTTCTGGACACCCTTAAATCCAGCGGCCTGGAAAAGAACACCATCGTCATCTTCACCAGCGACAACGGCACCACGCACGACGTGGGCGGGGTGGACCACAACTTTTTCAATTCCGTAGCCAACCTGAAAGGCCTGAAAGGCCAGCTTTACGAAGGGGGCATCCGCGTTCCCGGCATCATCCGCTGGCCCGGGAAAATCGCCGCCGGGAAGACCATTTCCCAGCCGGCCTTCCATGCGGACGTGATGCCCACGCTGTGCGCGCTGACGGGTACGGATGCCGGCTCCCCGCTGGGGATTGACCTTTCCCCCGTCCTGCTGGGTAAAAAATCCGCCCTGAAAGACCGCAAGCCCCTCGTCTGGGCCGGAGGCGGCTATGGCGGCCAGGTGGCCGTGCGCTTTGACACGAAGAAGGTAATCCGCCGCAACCTGTTCCCCGGCAAGAAACCGGGCAACTGGGAAGTGTACGACATCGTGAAGGACCCCGCGGAGAAAAACGACATCGCCGCCGGAAACCGGGACCTCATTGACAAGGCCATCGCCATTCTGGACAAGGAATACAAGCCCGCTCCCGGCTTCCAGGCCCTGCGCTACAAGGCCCCGGAACAGGCGGCCAAATGAGGAAAAACGGAAGGATTCCCCGTGATCCCCCCACCCCGTCATTCTACCCTTGACGCGAACCGTGCCGGGGGTAGTCTTTCACGCATGAGTCTGACCTCTTCCCTCCTTTCCAGGGTGCTCCAGGGAGTTTCCTGCACCAGAGAAGAACTGATAGCCCTCAGCCGGGAACCGCTGGAGGATCTGTGCCGGGCGGCCAACGTCATCAGGGAGCATTTCTGCGGAAACGTCTTCGACCTCTGCACCATCATCAACGGACGCAGCGGCAAATGTTCGGAAAACTGCAAGTACTGCGCCCAGTCCGCCCACTACTCCACTTCCGTGGAGGAATATCCCCTTTTAAGCGACGAGGCCCTGCTGGCAGGCGCCAGGTACAATGATGAACGGGGCATCCTGCGCTACTCCATCGTCACCTCCGGAAAGAGGCTGACGGATGCGGATGTGGACCAGCTCTGCGCCAGCTACAGGCACATTGCGGAACGGTGCGGCATTTCCCTCTGCGCCTCCCACGGACTCATTTCCAAGAAGCACTGTGAACAGCTGAAGGCCGCGGGCGTCTCCCGCTACCACAACAATCTGGAAACCTCCCGCCGCAATTTCCCGAACGTGTGCACCACCCACACGTACGACGACAAGATACAGACCATCAAATGGGCCATGGAAGCCGGACTGCAAGTGTGCAGCGGCGGCATCATGGGGCTGGGGGAAACCCTGGAGGACCGGATAGACATGTACATGGACATCGCCGCGCTGGGCATCAAGTCCACCCCCATCAACTTCCTGACGCCCATCCCCGGCACGCCGTACGCGGACATGACCCCGCTCGGAGAGGAGGACCAGCTCCGCATCGTGGCCCTGGTGCGGTTCATCATGCCAGACGGCTTCGTCCGCATCGCCGCCGGGCGGAACACCATGAAGGACCACGGCAGGAAAATCTTCATGTCCGGAGCCAATGCGGCCATCTCCGGAGACATGCTCACCACCTCCGGCGTCACTATCCGGGAAGACCTGGCCATGCTCGCGGAGCTGGGTTATGAGGTCCGCATGAAATAGGGACCGCCCGCTTCCCGCCACTCTTCGCCATGAATCACTCAGACTGGTCAAAAAAAGATCTGGAATACATCTGGCACCCCTGTTCCCAGATGAAGGATTATGAAACGCTGCCCCCCATCGTGATCGACCGGGGGGAGGGAATCAACCTGTACGACGTGGACGGGAAACGCTATCTGGACGTGGTCAGCTCCTGGTGGTGCAACCTGCTGGGGCACTCCCATCCCAAAATCAACCAAGCCATCAAGAACCAGCTTGATTCTCTGGAGCACGTCATCTTCGCCAATTTCTCCCACAAGCCCGCCATCACCCTGTGTGAAGAGCTGATGAAGAAGATGCCGCAGGGCCTCTGCAAATTCAACTTTTCAGACAACGGTTCCGGAGCCATCGAATCCGCCATGAAGATGAGCTTCCAGTACCACTACCAGACGGGCAACCGGCAGAAGGTACGCTTCATGTCCCTGAGCGACGGCTACCACGGGGAAACCCTGGGGGCGCTCTCCGTGGGCGGCCTGGACCTTTATTCCGAACTTTACAAGCCCCTTCTGCTGGACATCGTGCGCATTCCGGCTCCGGACTGCTACCGCTGCCCCAAGGGGAAAAAACGCGGCCTCTGCCAGGCGGAATGCATTGACGCGGCGCAGGAAGCCTTTGCTCGCCACGGGGACGAGTGCGCCGCCCTGCTGGTGGAACCCCTGCTCCAGGGCTCCGCGGGCATGCGGATGTATCCCCCCGCCTATCTGGCAAAACTCCGCTCCCTGTGCGACGCCTCCAACGTGCACCTCATTGCGGATGAAATCGCCACCGGCTTCGGCCGCACGGGCAGCATGTTCGCCTGTGACCAGGCCGGAATCTCCCCGGACATCATGTGCATCTCCAAAGGGCTGACGGGCGGTTACATGCCCATGTCCATCACCATCACCACGCAGAAGATTTACGACGCCTTTTATGCAGACTACCGGGAAGGGAAGGCCTTCATGCACAGCCATACCTATTCCGGCAATCCCCTGGGGTGCTCCGCCGCACTGGCCGTACTGAAGGTGCTGGACGAGGAACAAATTATTCCCCGCGCGCAGGAAAAGGCCCCCCTGTTCCGCCAGATGATCGCGGACGCCCTGGAAGACCATCCCCACGTGGGGGAAATCCGCAGCCTGGGCCTGGTGAACGCCATTGAACTGGTGGAAGACAGGGAGACCAAAAAGAGCTTCCCGTCCGAACGCCGGCTCGGTTACCAGATTTACAGGGAAGCGCTTAAACAGGGCCTGCTGCTCCGTCCGCTGGGGGATGTGCTGTACTTCAATCCACCCCTTGTGATCTCCCCGGAGGAAATGCGGGAGGCCGTAGACATCTGCGCCGCCTGCATCCGCAGGGTGCTGGGGTAACATTTATTCCCCCGCAACAATATGTGCTGTTCTTTTTTTGAAGAAAAGTTGCAACTTTTCTTCATGGCAGGGGTTTGTTAAAGTACCCTGTAACGTCACACCGTCATGATACACTTAACCCCGTTCCGCAAACGTCCGGCGCTCTCAGCGCTGATGCTTCTCATTCTGGGCTCCGGTTTCTGCCAGGCTCAGGAAATGCTTACCGATTCCGCAAGGAAGGAAGCCTCCGAGTGGCTTAAGGAAGTCAAATCCGGCTACCTGAACACCAGCTCCGCCCGTATCCAGAAGGCCGTGTCCGCCCTGACCACGGCCATCACCACGGAAAACGCCGCCATGAAACTTTACGTGGACGCCATGAAGGACCGCTTCCTGAACCCCACCAGCATGATGTCCCACATGCTGAACCGGGGAGGAGGAGGAGGCTTCCGGATGATGCGCATGCCCGGCTCCGGCGGCCGCGGAGGCAGCAATAGCAACAGCAGCAGCAAGCCTGACAGCCCCAGCACCGCCTTCTCCAACTGGCGCAAGCAGAATACGGGGAACAACGTGGCTCCCGGCTTCAAAAAGGCCCTTCAGATGCAGTGCAAATGGATGCTCCTGTGCCTGAAGAAGGCGGATGCGGAGAAGAACGAACGTGAATTCAACGTTTCCTCCAGCGTCCTGTCCATGCTGGATGAGGTGGCCGCCAACGCCAAGGACGTGGGCGAACAGCTCCCCATGGTGGGCGGAGCCAGTGAAGTGATCCGTTCGTATCTGAACATCAGTGATTACCGTTCGGAAACGCTCCCGGACAACATGATGGACCTCAATACCATTTTCGACCGCGTGCTACTGGCTCCCTACAAGGAGAAGAAGGACGTGGAAAACTTCCGGAAGCTCTGGAACAAGCGCATCGGCCTGGAGGCCACCCTGCTTCAGAATAATTCCGCCAGTGACAAGAAAACGGCGGAAGTGGAAAAAAACAATTTCCTGGTCAAAAGGCAGTGGGAACGGGAAAAAGCCTGTTTTGAACTCGGCGACCAGGTGGCGGCCCTGGAAAAAATGAAGAGCCTGATCTCCGGCATCAAGGACCCTTCGGAAAAGCAGCGTGCCATCCGCGACCTGGAATTCATGCTCCTTACTCCCGCAGAACAAGCAAAACTCCGTGAAGAACGCATGAACAACAGGCGCATGCCCGGCGGACCGCGCTTTTAACGGCGGCTGAACAATCACGTTTTCCTTCATCCCCCGGTGTGCCTGCACATCGGGGGATCCTGCTTTCCGGCGCGGCTTATTGCCGGGAAAAAGGCGGTCCCTACCTGCCGGGCTGGAACCACGTCTTGCGCAGGCGGTAAATGCGCAGGCCGTGGATGTTTTCATCCAGATGCCACGCCGTACGTATGCCGTGGTGCTCCCAGATATGGCGGCGCAGCATTCCCAGGAACGCGTTGTCCATGTCGGAAAAGTCCTCCTCCGGCGTCAGACAGACGATGTACACGTTGTCCCTGCAAAGGTTCAGGGCGGACTGCCCCTCCCAGCCCATTTCCTTCAGCTTCCGCTGCACGGGCTTGAGCGGGAAATTCCAGCCTCCCAGCGTTACGACGTTCTTCCGGGAACAGCTCCATGCCTGGCGGAAGACGGACTGCCCAAGAACCAGGTCGTCAATGGTGCCGCCGGACATCTGGACGCAGAACAGGGAATCCGGTTCACGGTCCACGCGCTCGCACAGCAGGCGCCCGGCATCCGGGGAAAAGGATTCCAGATTGGATTCCCAGACGGCGGCGCACGCCTGTGACAGGGAAACGGCAAACGCGCAAAACATGGGAATGCTGCCCGTCAGGGCCCCGTGCCCCGTCCACTTGATACGGACCGGGCGGTACTTCTCCGACCACAGCAGGCACAGGCCCGCAATCAGGAAGGTGGGGTACACCACGCGGAAATACAGGCGGTCTATGCTGGACATGTACAGCAGGATCAGCACCAGCAGGCCGCCCACGCACCACTGCAGTGCGGGAGGATCACCGCTCCGGAAAGACACGCGGCAGGCCAGGCCGAACAGAATCCAGCACGGCAGAAGGTCCATGATGGAGCTCCAGGAAAAGAGCTGGAGGGCCTTCCCGGCACGGACCCATGCCCTGGGCCAGAATTCGGCGCCGTCCCGCGCCAGCAGGAGCCTCTCCATATACTCTGTGCTGAAGACCTCCATGTCACAGTTGGTGAACATCCGCACCATTTTAATATCATTGGCGAACACGCCGTACCTCCCGCACTCGTATGCGCTCTCCGGCCTGATGGGGCACGTGTCCGAGAGCTGCGCGCGGGCCTGGTTCCATGCAGCCACGTCACACCCCTCCAGTACATTCCGGTGGGAGTATTTGTTATACTCATTCAGTCCGAAGGAGACGGCCAGCACGCAGGCCAGCGCCAGCCAGAGGTGCCTGCGGGAGAGAAATTTTTCCCAGGACGGCCTGAACCCGTCCAGGCTGCCCGCCAGCAGGATGGCCCCCCAGAAGGCGTCGCACACCAGGGCGGCGTCCAGCCGGATCATGCTGCCCAGCACGCACAGGAAGCCCCCCGCAAACAACTTCTTCCAGGAAGAGGCCCCGTACTTCAGGCACATGAGCACGCCGGTGAACCCCGTCAGGAAAGCGGCGTGGCTGAATTGCAGGGCCGCATAAAAGCCCGGCATGATCAGCAGCCACACCAGCAGCAGGACCACGGTATTGAAATCATATCTGCGCGCCTTGCGGGCATGCGTCGTCAGCATCGTGAAAATGGCCGCGCCGCTGGACAGCGTGGCAAGCGCCAGAAAAACGGGCCACACGGACAGGCCGCCCAGCACGGGGGCCGCTTTCAGCAGCAGCCCGGTCAGCAGGGGATTGACGAACATGACGTGGGCGTCCGCATAAGAGGGATCGCCCCAGCCGTCCAGCACGGACGCAATCACCAGATCGTCATTGGATTGGTACGCCACCCCCGCAATGCTCCATGCCAGCACCAGCAGAAGGAGGTTGAACCACACGGGATGGAGCAGCGGAAAAAGCGATATCCATCTCCAAACCTGTTTCAACATAAGCAAATTCCCTGACTTTACGGGCTATACTCCCTGCCCGGGCCCGCATACTAGAAACGGGGAAAATGAAAGTCAAGAGCCGATCCTGGCGCACACGGAGGGTAAGCCAAAAGGCCACGGCAAACGCCTCAGCGGTTCAGGCAGATGATGATGCCCGCAATGATCATCAGGTTCCCCCCTATTTTGCGCATGGTAATCCGCTTGCCGAAAAAGATACGGTCAAAGAAAAGGATGTACACGTACGCGGAGCATTCCAGCACGTTCACCGTAATCATCGGCAGATGGGACAGGCAGTAAAACGTCAGCAGGCAGCAGCCCAGGAAAATGGAATAGGCCGTTACCGTAGCGGGATTCACGAAATAGGAGATGCCGGTGAGCCGTTCGTTCATGGCGGACTTTTTCAGAATCACCTGCGTGCAGGACGCCAGGAACACGGAAAACAGGTTCAGACCGATGTAGAATTCCTCATTCATGCGCATCCTCCTCCGTTGAAACCAGAATAATGCCGCCGATGATCAGCACCGCGCCTACCGCCAGCGTCCAGGAGAGAGCCTCTCCCAGGCACAGCCACGCCAGCAGGATGCCCCAGAGGACGACGGCGGAACGGTTGGCGTAAGCCACGCCCAGATTGAACTTTTTCAGCATCACCTGCCAGCCAGCCGCATAAATGCCCAGCAGGAACAGCACGCCGGCCAGGAAAGCGTACTTGCGCCAGTCCGTCCAGCCATAAGGGGCGGCCATGCGCCCCAGCACGGTATTCAGGGCGTAAACGACGAACAGGAGGTGAAGGATAAGGTAGTTGATCATGAGGGAAAAAGAGCCGGGGAAAACTCACTCATACCGGCGCGCCACCACCACGGCGGGCCTGTGCTTGGTTTCATTGTAAATCTTGGAAATGTAAATGCCGATGACCCCCAGGCACATCAGGATCAGGCCGCCCACCAGCCAGATGGAGGCCACGGAGGAGGCCCACCCCGGAGGAGCCACATTATACAAAAGCTGCCGGACAAGCACCCACATGACGTACAGCATGGCGACCAGCGTCACCCCCAGGCCGAAGTAGGAAATGTACACCAGGGGCCTGGCGCTGTACGAGACCACGGAATTCACCGCCAGCGCCATCTTCTTGCGGAACGTGTACGTAGTGGGGGAAGTGGAGGCCTTCTTCACCGTGCACGGCACCTGCCGGAAGCCGGCGGAAACGCACAGGCCGAAGAAAAAGGGCTCCCGATCCTGGAATTTCAGCATTTCCCGCAGGAAACGCATGCTCATCAGCCGCGCCGTGACCATGTTCTTTGTAATCTGCTGGTCGGAAAGCAGGTTGAACACGGTGTAAAACAGTTCTCCGGAGATGGCTTCAAACAGGCCGCCCTTCCTCTTCTCCTGCACGCCGTAAACCACATCCGCCCCCGTGCCGTCCATCTCCCGGGAAAAATCCCCCAGCCATTCCGGCGCCTCCTCCAGATCACTGTCAATCAGGAACACGCGTTCTCCGCGCGCTTCCTCGCACGCCACGTACATGGCCAGATGGTGGCCAAAGTTGCGGGACAGATCCACCACGCGCACGCGGCCGTCCTTCTCCCGTTCCTTCAGGGCGTCTTCCAGGCCGCCCCTAGGGCAGCCGTCATTGACCAGCACCACTTCCGTGCGGGAGGGGTCGTAACCCGCCTCAAGCGCGGCGGCGAAACTGCGGGAACAGAACTCCGCCAGATAGGCGCCCGTGCAGTACACGGTAGCCACGATGGACAGTTGAACCTGTGGATCAGTCATAACGTTTTTACGTACATCAGAACGCGCTTTCTCTCTCCGTGTTTCTCGCATTCCCCGTCCTCTTCCGGGGCATGGACAAACCCCATGCGTTCATGAAAGCGGATGGAGCTGACATTGTCTTCCAGAATCCGGGCGCACAACCTTTCCAGCCCCAGTTCCCCCGCGGCCAGCTCCATCATTTGAGCATACGCGGCGGAAGCGGGGCGCAGTTCCCTGAACCTACGGTCATACAGGTAAATGCCTATTTCCCCGCGGTGTGCGTGCTGGTCAAACCACGGCAGGTACACCAGCCCCAGCGGAACATGGTCCGCGCAAATCACGCAGGCCAGGGCGTCCTCCCCGCGGATATTCCTTTCCAGCCATGCCCGGTGCTGGTCCTCCGTTACCTGGTCCAGCAGAAAAAAAGGGCTGACCGCGTCGGAATTGCGCCACATGCGGAGCCGCATGCGCATGGCCTCGTCCACTTCGGACACGTTGACCAGGTGAATCTTCATCATGCTTCAATCTCTTCCAGGCCAAATCCGGCCCGCAGCACCTCCCGGCAGCCCTCTTCCCCCAGATCATAATACAGGGGAAGCCTCAGCAGGGTCTCACTGGTGCGGTCCGTATGCGGCATGGGCCCGGCACAACGCCCGAACCTCATCCCTGCGGGGGAGGAATGAAGAGGGATGTAATGGAACACGGCCTTGATCCCGTGTTCCGCCAGCGTGCCGATCAGGTCGGTGCGCTCCTCCAGGGAATTAAGCAGGATGTAATACATGTGGGCGTTGTGCACGCAGGACTCCGGGACGCACGGACGCCGCAGGACGCCCTGTTTTTCCAGGGGCTCCAGTGCGCGGTGGTACATGTTCCACCACTTCAGCCTTTCTCCGTTGATCTCCTGCCCATGCTCCAGCTGGGCATACAAATAGGCGGCGGTCATTTCACCGGGCAGGTAGGAGGAGCCTACGTCCACCCAAGTATACTTGTCCACCTGCCCGCGGAAAAACTTGGCGCGGTTGGTTCCTTTTTCCCGGATAATCTCCGCACGCTCCATCAGGGAGGTGTCATTCACCAGCAGGGCGCCCCCCTCTCCGGAAATGACATTCTTGGTCTCATGGAAACTGTAACATCCCAAATGGCCGATGGAGCCGAGCCTGCGCCCCCTGTAGCAGGAGCCTACGCCCTGCGCCGCATCCTCAATCACATACAAATCATGCCGCCGGGCAATCGCCATGATCACATCCATCTCACACGCCACTCCCGCATAATGGACTACGCAAATGGCGCGGGTGCGGTCCGTGATGGCGGCTTCAATCAGCGTCTCGTCAATATTCTGCGTATCCGGCCTGATGTCCACGAACACCGGAACGCCGCCGCGCAGAACAAACGCGTTCGCCGTGGAGACGAACGTATAGGAAGGCATGATGATCTCATCGCCCGGGCGGCAGTCGATCAGCAGAGCGGCCATCTCAAGAGCGGCAGTTCCGGAATGGACCAGCAGGGCCTTCCCTGCCCCGGTGCGCTCCATGAGCAACTCATGACATTTTTTTGTATAATAGCCGTCCCCGCATAAATGGGCACGCTGGATGGCATCCCGGATGTAATCCAGTTCGGGACCGTGTTTGTGAGGTTGGTTGAAGGGAATCTCCATGGCTCCAGAAAGGACCGGCTCATGACGAACGCCCGGCACGGGCATACCGGTCTCGCGGACAGCAACGCCGACCGCATGCGAAAGACCCTACTATGAACGGAGTGCTGAAAACAAGCCTAGACCTTGATGAAGGTCCGGTTTTTGTACATGTAATACAGCACGCCCCAAATCAGGGCGTAATTGCACAAATAAAAGACAAACCGGTTCGCATCCCCGAAGCACTCGCTGAAACCGGTAAACAGCACGCGGGAGAAATTGCGCGTGGGTGGGCACAACTCCGCCCACATGTAGACGAAAATGGCGTTGCTCCCGATCACGGAGAAAAAGAACGTCAGCCAGTTCAATTTAAGCACATCCGTCAGCAGGTAGAACAACGCCAGCAGGAAATAGCACCAGCCCGCCGCCCACAACACCATGGAACTGGTGAACAGGTGCTTGATGATCGGAAAATCCAGATTCCACACATATCCCACCGCCAGACAGCCCGCGCCCGCGCCCAGCAGCCAGAGCATTTTTTTTCCGTGGCCTTGCACCCGTTTCAATATCTGGCCCCCCAGCAGCCCGAGCATGGTCATGGCGCCGAAGCCGAACTGGGCCAGAATCCACGCGTAATTGGTTCCGTCCTGCCAGTCCCCCATCAGGTACTTGTCCAGCAGCAGGGCCAGGTTCCGCCCCGGTTCCAGCACCCCGGCAGCACAGGAGCCCGCCACCGGATCGGAAAAGGGAACAAACTTCATGACCAGCCAGTAAACGGCCAGCAGCAGCCCCGTGACTACCACCTGCCACCGGATGGACAGATGCAGCAGGCAGATGGCCGCAATCAGATAACCGGAAGCGATGGCCTGGAGCGTGTTGCAGTACAAGGACATTTTGGACGGCTCAAAACTCAGCAGGTTGCCCTGCACCGCCATCCCCAGCAGGAAAAGCACCACCACCCGCTTGGCTACCTTCAGGTAAATCTTCCACATGGGTTCCGTGCCGATGCGCCTGGAAAAGGAAAACGGCATGGCCGTTCCCACAATGAACAGGAAAAGGGGCATCACCAGGTCCCAAGCCGCAAATCCCTCCCAGCTCACGTGCGTGCTGTGCTTCACCAGCCACGCGGGGCTCCAGTCATAAAAAAGATTGATGCCGGCCACGACCAGAGCCAGTCCCCCGGTCAGAAAAAACATGTCAAAACCCCGGAGGGCGTCAATGGCCGCAATCCTCTGCGGCTTGGTATCGGAAGCTGAACTCATGGTAATATTTCAACTACGGTTCCCTGCTCTTCAACCTTTCCGCAAGCTCTCTTTTTCCGAGGACCTGCAAAGAAAAACGGTCGTTTCCGGAAATAAATCATACACCGCCCAGCAACTCCGTCATGATGACCTTCTCCGTATTTCCTTCCTTGCGTTCCATGCTATGCTCCTCCCGTAGCATGACCATCGGGAACCACGAATCCGGCAACCGCGACAACTTCCGGAACATTGAAATTTACGCCCGGCTGAAAATGGATGAACTGGGCCTGCCGGACTGGAAATTCGGCTGGGACCGCGCCCGCAGAAGGCTGGGCGTGTGCCGTCTCCTGGAAAAAAGCATCACCATCTCCGTCCACTTCGTCCGCGCCAATCTGGAAGCCTCCCATGAAATCCGTGACACGATCCTGCATGAGATAGCCCACGCGCTGGCCTGGACACGCCACGGAGAACGTACCCATGGCCCGCGCTGGAAGCAGATCTGCCGGGAAATCGGGGCCGTTCCGTGCGCGGCGGCCAAACCGGATGCCATCCGCGTCACCACGTACAAATACCTCCTGTGCCTGAAAACGACGGGCGAGGTGGTCGGCAAATACCACCGCCGCCCCGCCTTCGCCAAGTACCTCAAGCGCATGGCCCTGAAAGGGCGTCCCGACACGCTGGGACAGCTGGAGCTGACGCCTTATGAAAATGATTGACCAAAAGCAATCTACAAAATTTTGGCTGTTGATACTGTAGCACTAATATCAAAAGTTTCCTCACTGCTGGATTTGGCTTTCGATCAATTCACCACGGCTGTTGTAACTATCGCCAGGTTTGGCTTTTAACGGGTATGGCATTTGAGAGATATTTAGAACCTACATACTTGACTAATGAATCCTTAAATAGCCATCTGATTCATCCAAACAGAGCATCTCTCTTTTTCATGAAATTCAATAATTTTTGAATTTTTAGTTTCCTATTTAATGATATAAAACTGCAAAAGCAAACCCTCCGGAAAAATGCAACTTTCCGGAGGGTTTGAAAATATTAAAATCTTATGTCTAACTTTGTAACACTTCTATCATTTTGTCAATTCCATAGCTTTACATCGTTGATTTTCTTCTGCTGACCAAGCATATTCAATATGGAGCAATTTGATTGACTTATCTTGAATCTCAAAAGTAAAAAGAACACAATCCGGATTGCGTTTAATCCCATTTTCTTCTGAAAATGGAGGCAAATCACTGGATTTCAAATTAAAACGATAAATATTCTTCCCTTTTAATTGTAACTGAATCGGTAATAGACCCCTGTTCGCAAATAATACCAATCGGTCACCGTTTCGAATATTATTCAATTTTCCATTACCCTTGATATCTTCCGTGTAGATAGTGCTTTTATTATGATAAAAAGAACCCACAGGATTAATAATTTTTTGAAAAACCGAATTATCCCTCTCAAGAGAAATGAAAGCCTTTACAGGTATCTCGTCTTGATTTCTTATGGTTACCTCCAATTGCTCTTTTCCAAATAAATTCACTAAAGAAAAAGGAATTAAAATTAATAAAATAATTAGAATCTTATTTCTTACATTTTTCATTTTCGTCGAATTTTTCATTTCCTGGTTGAGATTCGGGAGGATCATAATCACCGCCAATACAATTCCTGTAAGCAGTTTTCCATGTTGTATTACTGTTATTACCTAAAGGCTTATAAATATAACATTCTTGATTTATTTTTTCCATTTCTTTTTGGATACAACTATAGGCTATTGCACACATTCTTTCACTCACGGTAGCTACAGTCTCACAACGATCAGGATTACTTTCGGCATCATTAAGGTCTTCAGTGATACCTACGCTGAGGGGATCCGTTCCACCCGAAATCGAACCACATCCTCCAATAACGTTTCCCCATGAGCCACAACATCCCTTACAATGAGAGCTTTGTCCATTTCCATTACCACTACCGCTACTACCACTACTACCACCAGCACCGCTGCTTTTTCCTCTTCCTGTGGGACCTCCTCTACATCCTCTGGAGGGACCTGAGGGAGAGACAAACCTGATCACACAATGGGCTCTGCTAAAGACTGCAACAGACCTGCAACAAATTTGGATTGAACATCCTTCTTGCGGAGGTGCTGGAGCAGGAGGTGCTGGAGCAGGAGGTGCTGGGGATACAGGGGGAAGAAGAGGGACTTCGACAATTCCGGAGGCGCCTCCATTGTAGGGGGGTATGGTACCTAATAAATCTACTTCTATATTAATTCTATTCCTAATAAATGCATACAAATTCCATCCCCCCTGTTCCTGAATAGGATCCCTGTTAATCCATCTTCCGTCTGCGGGATTGAGATGACGGTAATTGTAGTAGACAAGGCCTAGTTCGTCGTCAGAGAACTCGCAGGAAAAGCGGAATTTGCTTTCCTGGGCCATGTCCCCCTCCGCCGTAATAAGTCTGCCAAAGGGTGCATACTCATAGCGAGCTCTTCGCGTTTGGTAACTATCGAAGATAGAAGTGACATTCTTCAATGCATCGTGCATGAAACAAAGGTGCTGATCAATGGTCATTCCACCGTTTTTCCAATTAGTCAACATCAGAACGCGTGTGGCGGTCGGTTCTGTCGGATCCCACAGATAGCTCTTCATCAATGCAAACTCGGGATGCATCATATCCAATTCAGCTATTTGCAGATAGCCCCGGTACAGGTACCAGGCATGACTGACAGTTGAGCCATTAACGGCTACTTTTTTCTCAAAACGTCGTCCCCGGTAATCGTAGCCGCAAGTAACAAGAGTCCGTTTGTCTTTGCTGGTAAAGGCTACAGGACGGTTATTGGCGTCATAGCTGACTTCCCAGATACCTGTTGAGGTCTTGACCCTGGTCTGATTACCGTCTGCATCGAAAGTGGGAGTGAATGAAGTTTCATTCACCGTTATATCCATGTAATGATTGAGGCTATTAGCCGCATAAGAGACTTCCTTCTCCAGCTCCCGAACAGTCTTGCGGTTGCCAATATTATCGTATCGATAGTTGAAGCTCCCACCCTGTCGAATTTGATCTTCGATAAGTTCACTGCGTTTATTATAGGTAAAATCTCTTACCGTCGCAGGAGTAGCAGCATCCCATGAGTCCCGGCGTTGAGTGGGACGCATCAGCGCGTCATACTGATATTCATGACCAACCACTGTTTCCCCATTTCCCTCCATCTTATAATCGATGGAGGCCAAGAGGTTCAGTATGGGATGGTAGGTGTTTTGGCGGACCATGCCGTTGGGGTAGGTGAGGCGGTTTAGGAAGCCACTGGTTTGATCATACTCCCAGGTAAAGGGGGATTGCAGTCCTTCCAGATTCATGCTAATGATGGCACCTTTGGAGTCATAGTCAAGATGGGAGTGATGCACAGTGCGTGTGCCAAGCATCAGGCAGTAGCCTTCAGAACGGCCAAAAACATCGTATGCTTCCTGAAGGCAGCTTTCCACAGTTCCAAAAGAAGTATCCTGGATCATGCGGCCGTAGGCATCGTAGGAAAATTCCCTGATGCCGGAGGCATCCCGGACGGAGGTTGTCTGTCCCAGATGGTTGTAGGAGAACTCCCATCCCGGCGTATCGTCATTGTGGGAGACGGAGAGGAGTTCTCCGGTAAGGGGGGCATAAGCATAGGTGGTGACGATCCCTCTGGCCTTGGTGAGCGTGTAGAGACGATTGAGGTAATCGTAAGTCTTGAACGTACAGGAGCCGTCGGCATAGGTCTTGTTCAATTCCAACCCCGTAGATTCGTCGTAGAGCCATGTGGTGGTGTCCCCATCGGTTCGATTGGAAGGATCGGAAGTGATGTCTTCTTCGTCTGCCCGGAAAGTGGTCAACGAGACCATACGGTCGGCTTCGTCGTAAGAGAAACAAGCCGGCTGAATGGCGGTGCCGTACTCGGCTGTCTTTCTTCCGCGGATGTCATAGGAATAGCAGATAGTGCCTCCCAGGGCGTCGATGATGGAAGCCACGGCATTGCAACAGGGAAGGTAGCTGGTCATGGTCATGCTGCCAGTTGCATCCGTGGTCTTGACAGTACGTCCAGCAAGATCCGTTTGCTCAATAGTAGTGTTGATGCGACCATCGGTTTTTTCCAGAATCATGCCTGTAGAGGTATAGGAGCGTTGCTGCGAGGCGTGGATGCCAGCGTGATTCGTTTGGCTTACTATAAAGCCGTCGACGACCAAAGACTCTGCAATGATATCAGAAGTCGGAATTCGGCTGAACCGGGTGCGCCTGGTGGGAGCGGTGTACTCACTCCACCGGACACTCTGATGGCCGTAAATATCTGTAGTGATGGATTTGTTTTCCAGCACGGCATTGAGTCTGGAAACCAGGGTCTCCGTAGTTTGAATGAGGGGGAGGCCATCGGCGTTGTAGGTCGTGGAAGTCTGCACCTGATAGACTCCGTCTTCCTCAATCTGGTAACAGGAGAAGGTTTCCGATATCCTGTTACTGGAAGTATCTTCCGGATGGAGGGTGTCCAATAGAACAGTTCGCCTTGCGGCTTGTCCTAACTCACTGTAGACTGTGATC
>DBGCTZ010000039.1:0-74452 GCA_048388685.1 Akkermansia sp.
ACCCACCAACTACACCATGTATTCATTCCCCACCTCCCTCCACTCCTCCGGTCAATCTCCTCCCGGTGACGAAACATAACTCTAAACAGGAAAGACACTACATTGAAAAATCCACCACCGTATAGCTCCATTTCCCCCTTACCACCCTTCTCTCCCATAAAAGATACTCTTCATCCTTTTCCATCCCGCCATTTCCCCTTCTGAAACCACTCTTCCGGAGCTCCCTCCGTGAACATTCCCCCTCCGGATTTTGTCTAAACGCGCATGAAGAATCAGGAAATCCATTTGCCAACGCCCGATCCCGAGCATCCCTACGGAGGAGGAAACGGGCGTTACCGTTTTCCGGATATCAACGGCATGAATCTGCTGGGGGACAACGTCTCCCTGCCTCCCATCGTGCCTAAAAGCTTCCATATCATGTTGACTGTCTTCCATCCGGAAACCCTGTACAGCATGAAAAAGTGGCTGCCGTTCTGCGAGGATCTCCGCAAGCAGTACAAGCATACGCCCACCCCGGTGCAGTATACCATTCTGCTGATTTTGCAGCCTCCGCCCATTGAGGGGGACGTGCCGGCCTTCACGCAGGCCCTGGGGGATATTCCGGATTTCTACATGAAGACCAATTCCCTGATTTCCTATTACGACCAGTCTTTCGTACGCCGCAGGCTTTCCCTCCATAAAAAGGCGGAGACCGCGATTGTCCTTCTGGACGGCAACGGCAATATCATCTGGATGGATGAGGGGGCCTTTACACCCGCACGCGCGGATCATTTAAAGGTTATTCTGGAAACGCTTTCCCCGCTGGCGCCCAAAACAAGGACGCATTAGGGCAAATTAGGGCACAGTGCGTCTTCTTCGCCTTATCTGCACTTTCCGTTTGAGCTTCCTTCCGGAATGCCTCATACTGGCCCCATGCCTACCATTTCTCTTGCTCTCGGGGAACGTTCCTACGATATCTACGTGGAAAACGGCGCGCTGGACCGCGTGGGTGAGTTTGCCTACCGCGCCGGACTGGACGGCAAGATTGCGATTATTACGGATACCCGCGTTGCCCCTCTTTACGCGGAACGCGTGATGAGGTCTCTGGAGAGTGCGGGCTTCATGCCCAGCCTGCATGTGGTGGAAGCCGGAGAGGCGTCCAAGAACATGCTTCAGGCGCAGGAATTGTGCTCTGAACTGGTGCGGGCAGGCATTGACCGCACCGGATGCATTGCCGCCCTGGGCGGAGGCGTGGTGGGAGATTTGGCGGGTTTTGTAGCCTCCGTTTATTACCGCGGCATCCCTTTCATGCAGATTCCCACCACGGTGGTCGCCCAGGTGGACAGCTCCGTAGGCGGAAAAACAGCCGTCAATATTCCGGAAGGGAAGAACCTGGTGGGCGCCTTCCACCAGCCAGCCGTTGTGGTGATTGACCCCACCACGCTGGTGACTATGGACCGCCGCACCCTGGCGGAGGGGCTGGCGGAGGCCGTCAAGCACGCCGCCATCCGGGACGCCTCCATGCTCCATGACCTGAAACGGCTGGGGCCGGAGCTTTCCATCGGTTTTTCCCTGAATACCATTTCCAGACTTCCCGAGCTGATCGCCCGGAACGTGGCGATCAAGGCCCGCATCGTGGAGAGCGACGAGCTGGAAACGCTTGATATCCGCGCCTTGCTCAATTTCGGCCATACCATCGGCCACGGCATTGAAGCCGCCGTGCCCTACGGAACCATCCTGCACGGGGAAGCCGTGGCGCTGGGCATGCGAGCCGCCCTGTTCCTGAGCGAGCGGAAAGCCGGCTTGAGCTCTTCCGACGCCAAGAAGATTCTCTGCGCCCTTGAATCGCTGGAACTTCCTCTCGTTCTTCCGGACGACATCGATACGGAACTGGTGCTCCAGAAAACAGCCTCCGACAAGAAGTTCCGGGCCGGAACCATCCGTTTCGTCCTTCTCTCCAAAGCGGGAGAAGCGGGCATTTCCAAGAAGATCACGCGGGAAGACATGGCGGAAGCCATTGAAGAACTCCGCCGTCCCCTGAACTGACCTTTCTTTCCCAAGCTTTCCCCCATCCTGCGGGAAACATCCTTTCAGGGAACTGCTTCAACAACGGCTTTCCACGTTATAGCAAAGCGGAAGAACCTTTGCCGTCCCGGCCCTCCTCCCGCAAAAAATTGCGCCCCTCCCTTTCCCGGAAGGCGGGACGGGAAGGACGCTGAAGCAGTTCACAGTTTCCAGACCCCGGAAATTGACTTTTACGGTTCCTCCGGGGTAGGTTCAAATGCATCCACATCCAGGGGCACGCTTCCCGTGTATTCTCCGGAATCCAGTTGAATTCCCTTCAATGCGTCTTCCAGAGACAGGGAGCCATAACATTCCCGGCTGCCCAGACGCATCAGTTCATTGGCAATGTTGATGCCTTCTTCATTGGAAATATCCCTGGGCAGAGCGGCGGCCAGCTCCTTCACCTCTTCCGCATGGGCGTTTGCCGTCGCCTGGTCCTGGATCAGCACCAGAACGGCCAGCATTTTCTCTCCGGGCGTTTTGGGTACCGCCTGTTCCGTGGGAGCGGGAGCATCCCCGGACTGGTCCGTTTTTTTACCGCCGTCACAGGAAACAAGGGCAAACGCCGCCACAACCGCTGTAAAAGGAATAAGATGTTGTTTCATAAATAATCAATCTATTGGTGAGCCGGAGGCCTCATTGAGTCCATCATGAACACAGGGGAATCCGGAGTCAAACCAGTTTTTTACTCCCGTGAAATGTTTTTTCAGACAAATTATTCCGTGGTGCACGCTTTGCTTTCCGAACGGGGGGAGTATCCCCGTTCAACCTAATAGCCAGAATATAGTGCATTCATTGGTTCCCTCAGGCAGGCGCAATTTCCCGCAACGGACGTTGCGTCTGCTTTTTTGTGTCACCACCCCAATCCAGCGTTTGATTCCATGGTCCGGCATCGTATAATTCCACCGAGATGGGCTCCCCTATTTGGAACAGACGCAGTTTTTTGAAAACCGCCGCAGGTACGGCCGGTTTCCTGGCCGCCATGCCCTATTTGAATACGGTAAACGCAGCCGCCGCCATGACGGATGCCAAGCCGCTCAAGGTGGGCCTGGTCGGCTGCGGAGGACGCGGCCTGGGCGCCATGAAGAACGCGCTGGACGCGGACCCCGGAACGGTGGTCTGGGCGCTGGCGGACGTGTTTCAGGAACGGATTGATTTCGGCTCCCGCCTGCTGACGGAGGAGTACGGCAGCCGCGTGCAGGCGGACAAGAGCCGCATGTTTGATGGCCTGGACGGCTACAAGAAGCTGCTCCAAACGGATATTGACGTGGTGCTGCTCTGCACGCCCCCCGCTTTCCGTCCGGAACATCTGGCCGCGGCCATTGACGCCAACAAGCACATTTATGCGGAAAAACCCGTGGCGGTGGACGTTCCGGGCGTGCTGTCCGTCCTGGAATCCGCCAGGCTGGCCAAGCTCCGGAACCTGGTTATTCTGGACGGCTTCTGCTGGCGTTACGACAAGGCGAACGAAGAGGCCCATCAAAAACTGTCCTCCGGCCAGCTTGGCCGCGTGCTTTCCTTTGACGGCCTTTATTACACCACGCCGCCCAAGTCCCCGCTGGCGCTGGATTCCCGCCCGGCGTCCGATACGGACGTGGCGTGGGCCCTCCGCAACTGGACCGCCTGGAACTGGCTGAGCGGCGGCCAGTTCGTGGAGCAGATCGTCCACACGATCGACGGGATGGTCTGGTCCATGAACGAGCAGCTTCCTCTGGCGGCCTTCGGCTCCGGAGGGCGCGCCCAGCGCCGGGACGACGGCGATGTATGGGACCATTACGACGTTTATTTTGAATATGATCAGAACGTGGCCGCCCACATTTCATGCAGGCAGTGGGTAGGCTGCCACGGGGAGATCACGGACCGGACGGTTTGCGAGAAAGGCATGCTGGTCACGCCGTACCGTCCCCACATCCAGGCGGATAAACGCTGGCGTTTCCGCGGAGAACGGGGCAATATGTACGCAGACACGCACGTGGCCTTTTACCGTTTCCTCCGCTCCGGCACCTGGACGCAGACGCTGGAGAGCGCGGCCAATAAAACCCTGGCAGCCATTATGGGACGTGAAGCCGCCCATACCGGACAGCGCATTACCTGGGAACAGATTAAAAAGAATACCACGCGGCTGGTGCCTGAAGACCTGACGATGGATACGCCGCTGCCTCCGGCCCGTATTCCGCGGCCCGGCAGAACGGCCTGACGGCGGTCCTGTCTTTCTCCCTACCGGACCCATGGCGAATATTTTTCCACCCAATACCAACAAGCGTTTTTACGGAGGCATCGCCCTGATTGCCCTCGCCGCCGCGCTGGTGCTGGGGGGATTGTATTATATCAATTTCCGGGTTCCGGAGTATGAACCCGTGCAGCCCGTCCGTTTTTCCCATAAACTCCATGCCGGAGACCTGAACATGAGCTGCACGGCCTGCCACAGCGCGGCCCAGCGCTCGCCAAGGGCCGGCATTCCGGATACGAAGTCCTGCCTGGGCTGCCACCAGCATATTCTTCCCAACAGTCCGCTCATCGCTCCGCTGCGCCAAGCGGCTGACCCCCAGTTTCCCGGCTACACGGGGGAACCGGTCCGCTGGGTGATGGTGAACCGCCTCTCCGGCCACGCCTATTTCAACCACATGGCTCACCTGAGCCGCGGCATCGGCTGCACCTCCTGCCATGGGGACGTGGCGGGCATGGAGCGCATCAGGGCTCCGCGGGATGCCCGCATGCAGTGGTGCCTGGACTGCCACCGCAATCCGGCCCCGCACCTGCGCCCGCTGGAGGAAACGGGCAGTTCCCATTATTCCGCCGCGGATTACCTCCGCACGCATTCCATCCGGGACGCGGACGGGAACCGCCTCCGGACTCCGCTCCAACTGGGGAATTTCCTGAAAGGCCAGTGGAAGATTCAGCCAAAGGCGGATTGTTCCTCCTGCCACCACTAGCACGGCAGGAAACCTCCGCAAGCGCTTGATTTTCACGTTAATTTTTCCTAAAAACCTCCGTCCTTCTCATTTTGTCCAGCAACCAGCCAGCTCCCGGGAATGATGTCCCGCAGAACCATCCCGCTTTTCTTCCGGAAGAAGAGCGGGAGATGACGCGCCGTTCCTTCATGAAATGGATGGGAGCAGGCGCGGTCCTGGTGGGGGTGGGGCTTCCGGCCTGCCGCCGCGTGGAAAAATACCTGGTTCCCTATAACGAAGGTCCGGAATGGTCCGTTCCGGGCGTGGAAACAGCTTACGCCACCTGCCTGACCATGGGCGGGAGCGCCCAGCCCGTTCTGGCCGCCTGCTATGAAGGACGCCCCGTCAAGCTTCTCCCCTCCCTGCCATATCCGGAGGGTCCGGGCCTGCCGGCCACGGCCCAGGCTTCCATCCTGGACCTTTATGATCCGGGGCGCAGCAAGCATATCCTGTTTAACGGCAAGCCGGCCTCCGGGGACGAGTTCCGCGGCGCCTTTTCCTCCTGGTCCCGCAATCTGCGGGACGGCGGCAGCATCGGCCTTCTGCTTCCCGGCACGGACTCTCCCCTCATGCGTTCCATGCTGGAGGAGATCACCAGGAAAAATCCCGGCGTCCGCATCTACCATGATTCCCCGGTCCCTGCTCCCGGCTCCGCCATGCAGGCGGCCCTGCCGCAGGAAGTCCGGTTCCGCGTCCGGTTCGCCCGCGCCAAACGCATCCTTGCCCTGGATTGCGATTTCCTGCATGAGAACCCTTACGGCAACACCCGTGACTTTATCTCCGCCCGTTCTCCGGAGGGCATCAGTTACAAGGAGGAGAACCGGGACCGCACGCGCCTTTACGCCGTGGAGGGCCGTGTTTCCCTGACCGGAGCCCACGCGGACCACAGACTGCCCGTCTCCCCGGCCCGTCTGGCGGTTTTTCTGGAGGAGCTGCTCCGTTACCTCGCCAGCAAAAAATTCCCCTCCCGGCCTTCCCAATCCGCACGCCAAACCGCCGCCCTGACAGAACAGGAATTCGCTTGGCTCCGCCACTGTGCGGATGATTTGTACAGCCATGCCGGGGAGAGCCTGGTCCTGCTGGGGGAAAACCATCCGGAACTGTCCGGGGGCGTCTGGAATCTCAACCGGCTCCTGGGTGCCATCGGTACCTGCATCCAGCTTTTGAAGGCTCCGTCTTCCCTGCCCCACGGCACGCTGGAGGATTTTATCCGGGACATCCGGCAGAAAAAGGTGGATATCGCGTTCCTGCTGGATTCCGGAAATCCCGTACTGGATTCCGGTCACGGGGCCGGGCTGGCGGAGGCCCTGAACGGAACGGAAAGCATCCACCTGGGCATGTATGAGGATGAAACTTCCCGCGCCTGCCGCTGGCACCTGCCGGCGGCCCATCCCCTGGAGGCCTGGGGAGTGGAGCGGGACTGCCGCGGAAGGTTCTGTTACCGCCAGCCCGTCATCCTTCCCCTGTACGGCGGGATTTCTGCGGAGGAAGTGCTTTCCGGCCTGCTTTCCACCAGGGGCCAGCTCATCACGGCGGATAATTCCCCCACCCACCTTTCCCCCGTCTACCACCGGGCGCGCAAGTGCTTTGAACGCGCCGTGAATCCGGAAAACAAGACCGCTGCGTGGACGCAGGCGCTCCAGCGCGGCTATTCGGAGGAAACGGCATATGCCCCCCTTTCCCCGCAGGAGGAGTCTGCCTTCGGGGCCATCACGCCGGACATGGCCGTGATGGACGCCTTCCCCCAGACCGCCGCGCCCGCGGACGGCCTGCTGGAACTGCAATTCTGCCCGGATTACACCATCGGAGACGGACGCTGGAAGCGCAATGCCTGGATGCAGGAATGCCCGGACCCCGTCACGGGCGTCAGCTGGGCGGCGTCCGCCCAGGTTTCCCCCGCCACCTTCCGCCGGCTGGGAGGGACGGATTCCTCTCCCATGCTCTGCACCATCACGGTCCCTTCCGGGCGGATGGAGGCCATCCTGTGCCCCGTTCCCGGAGTGGCGGAGAATCTGATGGTCGTGCCCCTGGGATACGGAGGCATGAACCACGTGGCGGAAGGCCAGTGGAATTCCAACGGGTATGAATTGCGCGCGCAACTGAATAAGGCGCATGCCTGCGGAATTTCACCGGACCAGGTTGCCCTGCGCGCCCTCCCGGAACGTACGGAGGCCATCCAGAGTCCCGTGGTCCAGCCCTCCCCTTTCACGACCGGGTCCGGCCCGGCTTCCGTCCCGTTCCATTCCCCCGGAGCGGACGCCGTTTATCAATGGAAAATGGCAATCGACACCTCCCGGTGCATCGGTTGCAACGCCTGCATGATTGCGTGCCGGGCGGAAAATAACATTCCCGTGGTGGGCCGGGACCAGATGGCGAAGGCGCGCGCGCTGGACTGGATACGCATCGACAGGTATTTCACGGAGGAAGGGGCCCTCACCGCCATTCCCGTGGCCTGCCAGCAGTGCGGAAAAGCCCCGTGCGAGTCCGTGTGCCCCGTAAACGCCACCGTCCACACCACGGAAGGCCTGAACGCCATGGTTTACGCCCGGTGCTGGGGCACCCGGTACTGCGCCACCAATTGCCCGTACAAGGCGCGCCGCTTCAACTTTTTTGATTATGCCAAAAGTTCCGAGGAAGCCACCCGCCTCCAGCGTAACCCGAACGTGACTGTACGCTCCCGAGGCGTCATGGAAAAATGCACCTACTGCGTCCAGATGGTGGAACGCGCCAAAATCCGGCACAAATCCCGCCTGATGAAGGAACATCCGGGGCAGCCCTCCACCTCCATCCAGGTGACGGACAAGGACCTTCTCCTGCCGGACGGCGCAGCGCAGACCGCCTGCCAGCTCGCGTGCCCCATGGGCGCCATCACCTTCGGCAACGTGCTGGACACGTCCTCCGCCGTCTTCCGCGCCAAGTCCCTGCCGCGCCACATGAACCTGCTCCCGTCCCTGGGCACGGAACCCGGCACGGGGTACCTGGCCCCGGCAAGGAATCCCAACCCCGCCATGGGGGAATGAAATCCCGGAGGGAGAAGCGTTAAAAGCGCCTTTTCCCCAAAGAATAAGGCCGCCCCATTTCTGGGAGCGGCCTTACCAGTCAAAGGTTTTTACAATCTGACCACTTAATCTTCCACAATCTGTTCCACGGACGTAATCGTTTCCACCACTTCAATGTTGGCGGCGTCGGCGAAGTTGTTCACCGCCTTGAGGAGGGCGGGCGTCATGAGCTTGTCCTTCTGGATGCGTTCGCAGTTTTCCAGCAGGTTCACGATGGTATCCTGGGCATCTCCGTTCAGTTTGGTGATCCGGATGGCCTGTTCAGAGGTAAGCTTCATGTTTTCCATGGACTTGTCCAGCTGCTTGGCTTTCTGAGTCAGGGCGTCAAGCTGCTTGATGGCGATGCCAACCGCCGTATTGTCCTTCACGTCGTCCAGGATCTTGTTGGCGGACGAAATCAGGTCAACATTCTGCTTAACCAGCGCCACAGGATCGACTGCGTTCTGGGCCATGGCGGAGGCGGAGCATACGATCGCCACCACAGGGAGTATTTGGTACGTTTGAATCATTGTTTTATCGGTGTTCGGGTTAAAGAAGAGGTATCCTCTTTGCCTCTTTAGATTCATTCCAAGAGACAAACCGTTGCACGCCGTATCTGTCATACAGTCCTACCCTGCTGACTGTCAGCAGACCAGAGGAAGACAATATTATCCCGTCACGCGTCTTTCCTCCCCGTTTTCCAGTAAAAAACGGAGAGGGCGGTACTTGGCGGAATCCAGACCGGGGTCCTCCGCCAGAATGGCCTCCGCCAGCTCACGCCCGCGGTGGATCAGGCGCGCATCCAGCAGCCATTCTTCAAAGCGCACGCCCTTCAGGCCGCTCTGGGAGGTCCCCAGCACGTCTCCCGGCCCCCGGAGTTTCAAGTCCTGTTCCGCCAGGTCAAACCCATTGGCCGTGGTTTCCACAATGTGCAGCTTTTCCCACTGTTCATCCTCCGGACGGGCTTCCGTCATCAGGATGCAGTAAGACTTGTGCGCCCCGCGGCCAATGCGTCCCCGGAGCTGGTGCAACTGGGAAAGGCCGAAGCTTTCCGCATTGTTGATGATCATCACCGTGGCGTTCGGCACGTCCACTCCCACCTCCACCACCGTGGTGGCCACCAGCACGCTGATGCGGTTGGCGCGGAAGTCCTTCATCACGGCCTCCTTCTCCTCGGAGGACATCCTGCCGTGCAGCAGCCCCACATCCACATGGGGCAGAAGCGCCTTCCATTCGTCCAGCTCCTTCGTCACGGCTTTCCCCTTCCGGGATTCCTCCCCGTCAATGAGGGGGGAAACCACGTATATCTGCCTTCCCTCCTCCAACTGGCTCTGGACGAACTTCACCACCTTTCCCTTGTCCTTCTCCGTGCGGATGGCCGTCACCACCGGGCCGCGGCCCCCGGGCACGCCGTCCAGGATGGAAACGTCCAGGTCCCCGTAAAAAGTCAGCGTCAGCGTGCGCGGAATGGGGGTGGCGGTCATCACCAGCACGTCCGGCTTCTCTTCACGGTCAATCAGCTTTTCCCGCTGGTTCACGCCGAATTTGTGCTGCTCGTCAATCACGACCAGGCCCACATGCTCCGGCACGTTCTTTCCGTACAGCAGCGCATGCGTGCCGACCACAATTCCCTCCTGGTTCCCAAACGCCACGTGGGATTCCTCCTTCCTGTCCGCCGTCACCAGGGACACCGGAACGTCCAGCTTGTCCAGCATTTGCCGGAACTTCAGGTAATGCTGCTCCGCCAGAATCTGGGTGGGCGCCATCATCACGGCGGAGTACCCGTGTTCCACGGCCAGCAGCATCGCGCACAGGGCCACCAGCGTCTTGCCGGAACCCACATCCCCCTGCAACAGGCGGTTCATGGAGCGGGGGTCTTTCATGTCCCGGTAAATCTCCCTCACGCAGCGCTTCTGGGCCTCCGTCAGCTCAAACGGCAGGGAATCCGCCAAATCCTTCACCAGATGGCTGGAACCCGCCGTCCGCATGCCGGGCACCGCATCCGCGCGGCGCCTCCGGTAAGCCACGTTCAATTGCTGGGCCAGGCACTCCTCCAGCGCAAAACGCCTTCTGGTCCGGTCACGCGCCTCCGCGGATTCCGGAAAATGAAGGTCCTTCAGCGCCGTCTTGCACGGAATGTCCGGCACAAACTCGTAAATCTCCGGTTCCGGAGCCGGGGAAAGCTGCGCCAGCGCCTCCCAGACGATTTCTCGCAGGCGGCGTACGGCAATCCCCATGCGGCCGCTGTACACGGGAACAATGCGGTTCAGATGAATGGAATGGTCATCCCCCTCCCGGATGAGTTCAAAGTCCGGATGCACGATGCTGAGCTTTTTACCGTACAGCTTCATGCGGCCGTACACGATCATCTCCTGCCCGGCGCACAGCATCCTGGCTACGCCCGGCATGCTGAACCACAGGCAGGAAAAACGGGCGCGCCCCAGGGACTGCTCATCCTCCAGCACGGCTTCCACATACCGCCCACGGCCCTTGCCGCCCTTCCCTCCCCAGCCTTTCCAGCCCACGTCCACCACGCGCCCCCTCAGGCAGACGGGCGCGCCGGAAGACAGGGAATCATAACGGTCAAACATGCGGCGGTCCTCATACCTGCGCGGCAGCATGAACAGCAAATCCCGCACGGAAGCCATTCCCGCCGCCTGCATGGCGGCCAGCTCCTTCGGGCGGATGAAGGCGCACTCCTCCAGCGGAGATGTCAAAAGCAGCTTTCCAGCCATGGGTTCGGGCGTATTCCTCACAGATCGCATCATGCGCGCGCCTCCGTCAAAGCGCCGCGGCGGGACGGGTTTCCAGACAGCGCCTGTAGTAATCCACCCGGGAAACGAACCAGCTCCACTTATGACCCGGACGGCCGTTCGTCAGCAGGGGGGCCGGACAGTTTTTGCCCGTCCAGTAATAATGGGGCACCACGTTGCGGAGGGGGATGTTGTACTGCTTCATCAGCACGGCCGTCAGCTTGGCGGCGCGGTTCCAGGTCACAATAGGGTTGTGGGTTCTGACCTCCCCCATCTCAATACCGATGGAGTACATGTCTCCGGGGCCGCCGCGGTCCGCATGCCGCCCCGTCTCATTCAGTGGAATGTGCTGGATGGCCCGGTACTGGTCCACCGTAAAATGCCAGTTCAGGGAGCCCATGGCCCCCCTTTTCAGCGCACGGGCGTGCGCCGCGGCGTCTCCCGTGGGATTGGCCGTGCTGTGGATGGTGATGAAGCGCGGGTGCATGGAACGGGCCGCCCGGCGCGGGCGGGAATGCGGAGACATGAAATCACGGCTCACGTGCACCTCCCGGGACATCTGGGACATCGTGCGCGGCACGGGGGGAACGTTCTGAATCTTGAAGCTGACGGCGGGCGGGCGCGAGGCGTCCGAACACGCCGCCAGCAGGGCCGGCAGCACCAGAAACACCGCATTTGCCATCAACTTTCTAACATTCATGATTCTTCCCTAGACTATCGCGCGCGAGCTGGCAAGCAGATTTCCAGTCAAAACGGGCTTTTTCCTCCTTCCCGGAACACAGCAACAGGGAAAAAACGCCGCTCCGGGACCACTCCGGCCCGGGGCGCCCCGGATTCCGGACAACACCTTCCCCTGCACCGGGTTTCCCCTCCCGGAGAAACAAAACGGACCCATAAAAAGCCGCACGGGAGACTTGCCAACGGCCATTTCCGTGCATACACTATTTCCACCATGAGTACCACTCACGAAGCAGCTAAGAAGTGGGTCGAAGAAATCGCCCAGCTTTGCCAACCCGATTCCATCTATTGGTGCAACGGCTCTCAGGAAGAAAATGATGAGCTTTGCAACATGATGGTTGAAAAGGGCACCTTTATCAAACTGAACCCCGAGAAGCGCCCCGGATGCTTCCTCGCCCGTTCCACCCCCTCCGATGTGGCCCGTGTGGAAGACCGCACGTTCATCTGCAGCGAGAAGGAAGAAGACGCCGGCCCGACCAACCACTGGGCGGACCCCGCCGAAATGAAGACCAAGCTGAAGGGCTTCTTCAAGGGCTGTATGAAGGGCCGTACCATGTACGTGATTCCCTTCTGCATGGGTCCCTTGGACTCCCCCCTCGCCAAGATCGGCATTGAAATCACGGACTCCCCCTACGTCGTGGTCAACATGCGCATCATGACCAAGATGGGTGAAAAGGTTCTCAAGCGCCTGGAAGACGAAGTCAATGGCGGCGGCAACCCGAAGCGCGACGGCTACGGAACCTTCGTTCCCTGCCTCCATACGGTAGGCGCCCCGCTTGCAGACGGCCAGATCGACGTGCCGTGGCCCTGCAATGAAGAAAAGTACATCTGCCACTTCCCGGAAACGGAAGAAATCTGGTCCTTCGGTTCCGGTTACGGCGGCAACGCCCTGCTCGGCAAGAAGTGCCTGGCCCTGCGCATCGCCTCCGCCATCGCCCGCAAGAACAAGTGGATGGCTGAACACATGCTCCTTCTGGGCATTGAATCCCCGGACGGCACGAAGGCTTACATCGGCGGCGCATTCCCGTCCGCCTGCGGCAAGACCAACCTGGCCATGCTCGTTCCCCCCGCTTCCTACCGTGAAGCCGGCTGGAAGACCTCCATCATCGGTGACGACATCGCCTGGATCTGGCCCCATGAAGACGGCACCTTCCACGCCATCAACCCGGAAAACGGCTACTTTGGCGTGGCTCCCGGCACGTCCTACAAGACCAACCCGATCGCCATGGACACCATCAAGGAAAACGTCATCTTCACCAACGTCGGCTTGACCGACGACGGCGACGTCTGGTGGGAAGGCATGGACGGTGCTCCGCCTGCCCACGCCATCGACTGGCAGGGCAATGACTGGACCCCGGACTGCGGCCGCAAGTGCGCTCACCCGAACGCCCGCTTCACCGCTCCCGCCGCCCAGTGCCCCACGATCGACCCCGAATGGCAGAACCCGGAAGGCGTTTCCCTCTCCGCGATCCTGTTCGGCGGCCGCCGCGCCACCACCATGCCCCTCGTCTTCCAGTCCCGCGACTGGACGCACGGCGTTTACGTCGGCGCTACGATGGGTTCCGAAATGACCGCCGCTGCCTTCGGCAACATCGGTCAGGTCCGCCGCGACCCGATGGCCATGCTTCCTTTCATCGGCTACAATGTGGGCGACTACTGGCAGCACTGGCTGGACATGGGCAAGACCGTTGCCAATCCTCCGCTGATCTTCAACGTGAACTGGTTCCGCAAGGACAAAGACGGCAACTTCATCTGGCCGGGCTTCGGCGACAACATGCGCGTCCTCGACTGGATCCTCCGCCGCGCCAAGGGCAAGGCTGAAGGCCAGAAGACCGTGCTGGGCGTCTCCCCGACCTATGCCGAATTGGACAAGACCGGTCTCGACTACAGCGAAGAACAGTTCAACGCCAACATGGCGCTCAACCCGAGCGAATGGCAGGCCGAACTGGAAAGCCAGACCGAACTGTTCGACAAGGTAGGCAAGAAACTGCCGCGCGAACTGGAAGAACAGCGCCAGATCCTCATCAAGAGCTTCTCCTAAGCAGAACTCCTGACTGAGCAATAACTCAACAGCAGAGGCTGTCCCGCAACGGGACAGCCTCTTTTTCATTCTTCAAAACACGCTCATAGAGCGCCGCCTGCCTCTGCGGCCACTGGAATAAACAGGAGTCCATCAAAAGAAATTGAAATTAAGGACAGGACGCGCTGCAAGTCCCGGGCCCGGAACGCAGGAAGACGTTGAAGGATTCACCCATGCGGCCAGCCCACTCATACGGCGCGGTTAAAATCTTCAACAGACATCGGATAGAGATTTAGAGACAGATGATCTCCGTATCCCTTCCATCCTGGGAAATGAAAGGACGTCAGGAGTTGCAATTGATATGGTATGAGTAGAAAAATAAATCCGCTTCCGTCAGAGTACCATTTGAATTTGCAGCTCTATTTTGACTTGGTCAGCTATTTTTATTCCGGATTTTCCTGAAAGAAAGAAATTGAAAAACGGGTATAGTAGAATATGCCCAACCGTGTGTTTTCATGGGGTTTTATGGCCGCGGCATGTGTTCCGGGGCCATTCCCGGTACTACGCCGCGGTCCCCTGCCCCCTCCACATTCATCCGGGGAGGCTTGAATACCGGGAGGAACCGGATGCGGTCAGCCGTGAAGGCAATGTCCTGAAGAAAGAGAAAATCACGATCAGCGCATCAAGGCGTCTCCATCTCCTGAAAGAGCGCTGCCGGGCGCTCCCATGGAAAATTGCTTGGGAAGAAAGCCTGCATTAATTCAAAAAGAAAGATCATCCATTGATGAAACCATTCTCCTTATGGCTCTGTATCCTGCTGACAGGCCTTTTTACTCCCGTATTCGGCAAACTGGACGGTACTTATATGAATGAGGCCGGCATGACCCTGAAAACGCCCCATGCCGCATGGGATGAACAAGGAGAGCTTCCCCATAAGAAAATACTTTTTATCATGCGGCAGACGGCCTCGCGTGAGATCATTGAGCTGGTCCAGCGTTTCCCGGGCTTTGAATATGAAGTGGTGCTCACGGCCACTGAAACCAGCATTGGAGCGGATGACCCTTACAGCAATCCTATTGCGGGGCTGGCCACCGTCGACAAACTCCAGGAACTGGATGCAAAACTGGACAAGGATTATGATCTGGTGGTCATGGCAAACGTCGATTTTTCGATCCTGCCGGACGAGCAGAAATTCCGCCTGATGTCGATGGTGCGGAACGGAACCGGCCTGGTCCGGATTCAATCCACCGAACCCTGGCTTCAACTTAAGAAGCTGCCTTATAAAAAACCGTACGCCAATCCGTTGCCCCGGCCTGAATGGGTTGCCGGAAGCAGCGGCCTTCCCGGAACCAAGCCGGAAAATGTTGAATCGCGCATCTTCAACGCCTGGCAGTTCGGCAAGGGCCGGATTGTGGAGGTGGATTATGGCGCGGGCTACCGGGAAGGAGTGGGGCTGACGCCGTATTTCAACTACACCACGGACTGGCTCTTTCTCTATGAAACGTCCCAGGTTTTTCTGGCCCAGGTGCTCTATTACGCCAGCGGAGTGGAACTGCCGCCCTTTTCGGCACGGCAGGACAAAGGCCGATTTGTCGTGGCCTCTCCAGAGGGAACCGCCGCCAAGGGACGCATCCGGCAGCCGGACAATTCCATCATCCGGAACAGCCTGGATTTCACGAAACTGCCGGCGGGAAGATACACCGCAGACGTATTGGTCCGCCGGAATGGCGCGCTGATCAACTTCGGCGCCTTTCCCTTCACGGTGGAATCCGCCTTCGGGGCCGTATCGCTGGAAACGCCCAGGCTGGTTCAGGACCGCGGCCCCTTCTCCGCCACGTTGAAACTGGCTTCGCCCGCGCAGAACGGTTATTCCGCCAAAGTGGAGCTGATGGACGCTCCCTACCGCCATGTATGGTTCAGCAAGACGCTTCCCCTGGCAGCTGGAAAGAAAGAATTCCCGTTTGACCTTGAACATTACCGGATGCCGACCATCGGCGGTTATCTGCGCTGTACCGTTTACGATGACCGGGGCAACGCGGCGCATGCTGAAAAACCGGTGGTTTTCCCGGATTATTCTCTGAAGGATTATCTCCAGCTTACCTGGGGCCAGGTCAGTTGCACCTTCAACCCGGCATTCGGGGAACGGATCATTGACCGCCTCGGCTGGAACGTATCACTGCAATTTTTCAAAGAAGGAGATATTGAAACCGCCCTGCGGAACGAAAAACTGTGTCCGTATATCTGCCGGATCGGGATGGAAGCCGGGCCAAACAATGAAACCAGAATATTGCGCAAGCTATGGTCCGAACAGAAAGAAAACATGGAGCAGCTGGATACGTTGAACGGCGACGAATCGTTCTACCATCCCTTGGTCCGGAAACTTTGGGGTAGCGCGCTGCGCCGTCAGGCGGAGCACCTGAAAGACCTGAGTCCTGTGCTGTACAACCTGGGCGACGAAAATTACTACACCTACGACGCCGGGTTCGGGGAGTCGGATAAACAGCCGTTCGCCGATTTCCTGCGGTGGAAATATCAGACCATGGAAAACCTGAACCTTGAATACGGCGCCTCCTATGCCGGCTTCGGTAAAGTGCCCCACCTCCGGCTGGACGCGGCCAAAAAGGAAGGAAATCTGGTCGCCTATAATGACCACCGGGAATATATTGAAAAAATGTATGTGGACATGCATCACTTCCTGGCTTCTGAAATCAAAAAGGTTCATCCCGGAGCCCGGGTCGGCGCGGAAGGCTCCCCTCCCGGCAATCTTGAAGAAATGATCAAAGGGCTGGACTTCTGGGGACCTTACAGCAGCATGCAGGAAAACGAGGCGCTGCGCGCATTCGGGGCGCACCTGGTCCGGACCATCTGGTGGGGCGGCTATTGCGCGGAACGTTCATCCTATCCCTACAAACTCTGGGAACACCTGCTGCAGGGAGCGATCAACGGCCACGCCTGGTTCCTGATCAATCCCGCCCATGGCGAAACCAGCCATTCCGGCGACCTCTCCGAGGCGGAATACCTGCGCCGGTACATGCCCTATCTTGACGACCTGAGCGGCGGCCTCGCGCAGCTGCTGATCAAAACGCCTTTTCCGGATACAGGCATTCTTTTCTACTACAGCCACTCCTCCCATGCTGCCGCTGAGGCGGACAGCCGCTGCGTCAAGCCGGACGCCAGCATGAACCCGTTGCTACGGTATTGCTACCAGCGTGGACTGGGCTTCAATTTCGTTTCGCCCAATACCCTGGAACGCCTGAAAAACGCCCGGCTTCTCTTCCTTTGCGGAACTTCCGCCCTGAGCGACAAGGAATGCGCGGCCATTCTGGATTTCGTCAAATCCGGCGGCACCGTACTGGCGGACGCCAATATCGCGATCCTGAACGAAAACCTGAAAAAACGCACCCGGAACCCCCTGGGCGAACTTTTCGGAAATCTGACGTTCGCCGAGGCGAAAGAGCTCGAAATTCAACCCTATCAAAGCGCAGGCGGCGGCCTGGCCCTGGCGGCGGAAAGGGCATCTGTCGTCCACGGCAATCCCGGTCTCCAGCTTCATAACGTCGGTCAAGGAAAAGTCATTCTGCTGAATGCCTCGCTCTCCGTTCTGGAAAATAATTCCCAGCCCGAATCCGCTCTGAACACATTCCTTGACCAGGTGGTGAAAAGCTCCGGCGTCCGTCCTCCGGCCGTCATTCCCGATTTCAGCAACACCCTGATGGTCCGTCCGCGGCAGGCCGGGGAATTCGAACTTCTGGGCGCCCTGGTCCAGGAAAAGGACCTCGGCAAATCATTCACCGCCCAACTGCCGAAAGAAAAATACATTTATGAATGCCGGAAAGGACTGGTCGGAAAATCAGACAGGCTTGTCTTTCAATTCTCCGGGGCGCCGTTCCGCTGTTTTGCCCTGTTTGACCGGGAGCAGCAGCCGCCCACGGTCACCGCTCCGGCCCGGGTGGCCAAAGGCGACCGGGCCCTGCTTAAGATTTCCGGACCTGCCAATCCCCGGGAGCGCGCGTACCGGATTACGGTAACGGCCCCGGACGGAAAGGAAATTCTGCACCGCAGCAAAACCATCTGCGGCAAGACGGAATATCCGCTGGATTTCGCCTTCAACGATCTGGCCGGCATCTACCGGATCTCCATTGAAGATGCAGCTACAGGCTTGAATACCCAACATGAAATAGAGGTAAAATAATCATGCATAAATTCATCACCCTGACCGTACTGTCCGGATTGTGCACCACACTGCTGTACGCCGCCCCTTCCATTGAAAAGAAAGAAGAAAAATTTGACCGCAAGGGAACTGCCTTTCTCCTGACCCGCCATACCGTCAACCTGGGCAACGGAAAAATCAATTACCACACCGTTACCCATCTCAATGACGACAAGCCGGTTCAGCAGGAATGGGGAGATTTCAGATTCGGCATCGAATACTGGCGCGCGCCCAATACTCCCGGAAGTTGGAGTCCCGTCGGTTTCCTTACCGTAGTCGGCAAGGACGGTAAAACACTGCTGGCCCGGAAAGTCGCGGAAAAAATTGACACTGTGGAAAACGGCAAGATGGACATGGCCATATTCACGTTCCGCCCTGAAAACAGTGTCCTGGACGTCAGGATAGCGCAGTTCAGGGACCGCCCGGACTGGCTGTTCGTCAAGGTCAATGGCCCCGGACAACTGAATGAAGTTTGGACAGCCCCGGTTCACGGTTACGGGAAGCCGGAACTGAAGTCACAATTCGCCCTGAAAGAAGGGGACGGGGAAAAACCATGCGGAAAGCCGGACTGGGTCCTGACAAAAACAACCGGAGGGAACGGGGTGATGAACTTCAACCGCTATGCTTACAAGGAGTTCGGCACGTTCATCGTTTTTGAAAAAGAATCCCTCCGGCAGATCCGGATTCATGGCGATGATATCAAATTTGAACTGAAACCGGGGTCGGACAATTTCAGCTTCGCCATAAGCTATTTTAAAGACCGGAAACCGGAGGAGGCCCGTCCGGAATTCTTCAACGAGACGGTTCCGGAAGTGGAAAGCTTCCTGAAGTCCATCAAATGGAACCAGACCCCCAACCCCAGGGAGTTTTCCAGGCTTGCGGAAAAAACCCGGAACAATATCTCCATCCTGAAAAGGGATGGCGGCAGCGTGGCGGACTACGAAAAGAAAGTGAACGAGCTGGAGACCGATTTTGCAAAAGAACCGAGTTTTGAAATCCTGACCACCCTTCGCCAACTGAACTTGGACATCATCAAAAAGAATCTTGAAAACCTGTAGGAACTGGCGGAAGAGCTCAACATGAGCATGGCCCCCGGTAACCGGAAGGCAAGTATTCCGCAACTGATCAGGATATGGGCTGCCCGGCGGATTCCATGGCGGAGGGAAAGCAGCGCCGGATACGTTCCAGCCGGCCTTGTGCCAGGCAAAATGGTTCCGGGCGCAGCAAAGGCTTGCGCCCCTCCCGGCAGCGTCAGGACAATTCCGGGGATTCCCCCAGCGCGATCACCGTAGCGGCGGCGCTGTGACGGGAATGGGTCATGGTCAGGAACCAGGCCGTAATGCCCAGCTCACGCGCGGTGACGCCTGCCGTACCATGCAGCAGGATGGTGGGAGCCCCGGCATCATTGCGCACCACTTCCACTTCCGTGAAGGAGCATTTTTCCCCGATGCCCGTACCGAGCGCTTTCGCCACGGCCTCCTTGGCCGCAAAACGGGCCGCCAGACGCGGCACGGGGTCCGCATGACTTTGGCAGTACGCCCATTCATCCGGGGTGCAGATGCGCAGGGCAAACGCCTCTCCGTTCTTCTGCAACGCCTGGCGTATGCGGTCCAGATCCGCCAGGTCCATTCCCAATCCTATTATACGGCTCATGTTCCTGAACAGGGCTTGGATTTGAAAACGGGAAAATCAGCTCAGGCGGTCGATCGACTGGCGCATTTCCCTCACGGCCTGCTCCATCCCCACAAAGAGGGCGCGGGCTACGATCGTATGGCCGATGTTCAGTTCATGCAGGTAAGGCACGCCGTTCATCAGCTGTTCCAGATTCTGGTAATTGATACCATGGCCCGCATTCACCTGGATGCCCAGGGAGTGGGCCAATTCCGCGGCGCGTTTCAGACGGGCCAGTTCCGCCGTGCGTTCCTTTCCGGCGTGGTTGGCAAAACATCCGGTATGCAGCTCAATCATGGGCGCGCCCAGACGGGCGGCGGCCTGCACCTGGGCCGTTTCCGGATCAATGAACAGGCTCACCTGAATACCGTTGTCCGCCATTCTTGCCATGGTGGGGGCCAGTTCCTTTTCATGAAAGACGGCGTCCAGGCCGCCTTCCGTGGTGATTTCCTCCCGCTTTTCCGGAACCATGCAGACATAGTCCGGCTTTAGCCGAAGGGCAAAGTCCACCATCTCCGGGGTGTTCCCCATTTCCAGATTCAGGGGAAGGGCCACGCTCTCCCGGACGCTCAGGGCGTCCGTATCCTGCATGTGGCGGCGGTCGCCCCGGACGTGGAGAGTGATGGAATCCGCCCCGCCCCTCTGCGCCGCATAGGCGGCGTCCAAAACGCTCGGCTCCACGTTGAAGGAATCAAGCATGGTCGCATAGCGGGCCTGCCTCAACGTGGCGATGTGGTCTATATTTACACCTAGCAACATATTCGTTTTAAGACAAGGGGACGGGACGGATCATTCAAATTAATGGAGGAAATGGCGGTGTCCCGTGAACACCATGGCGATGCCCGCGGCGTCCGCGGCGGCGATCACTTCCTCGTCACGGATGGAACCGCCGGGCTGGATGCAAGCCGTGGCTCCGGCGTCAATGGCTACCTGGAGACCGTCGGCAAACGGGAACATGGCGTCAGACGCCACAACGCTGCCCTTCAGGTCCAGGCCCGCCTGTCCGGCTTTCCAGACGGCAATGCGGGCGGAATCCACGCGGCTCATCTGTCCGGCGCCAATGCCCAGCGTGCGGTCCGTGCCGCCGAAGACGATGGCGTTGGAGTGCACCTGCTTCACGACGCGCCAGTTGAAGCGCATGGCAGTCAGTTCTTCTTCCGTCGGGGGGCGCTTGGTCACCACCTTGGCTTCCAGATTGTCCAGCCCCATCACATCCGTATCCCGCTTCATGGTCATGAAGCCGCCGGGAGCGGAGCGGATGATAGGTTCGCGGCGCGCCTTCATCCAGGCTTCCGTGTTCATGCGGATGATGCGGCAGTTTTTCTTTTTCTGAAGCAGGGCGCGGGCTTCCGCATCATATTCCGGAGCAATGATGACATCCGTGAAAATGGCGCTCAGCACGCGGGCCAGGCCTTCCGTCATCGGACGGTTGACTACGATCACGCCGCCGAAGGGGGCCTGCGTATCCGTTTCAAAAGCCTTCTGCCAGGCGCTGCGCAGGTCTTCGTCATCCTGGCCCACGCCGCAGGGGTTCGTGTGCTTCAGGATGCCCACCGTCGGGCGGCGGAACTGCGTAATCAGCTCGGCGGCGCCTTCAATGTCCAGCACGTTCGTGTAGGAAAGTTCCTTGCCCTGGAGCTGGTGGAAAATATCCCCGAAGCTGCCGTACAGGCTGGCTTCCTGGTGGGGGTTGTCCCCGTAGCGCAATTCCTGGTACAGGGGGGCGCAAATGCAGAAGCTGCCCCTGGTGCTTTCCGTGCTCTGGTGGCCCAGGTAGTTGGTGATGGCGTTGTCGTAATTGGACGTACGCATGAACACCTTCACCGCCAGGTTTTCACGGGTTTTCAGGGTCGTTTCGCCCTTGTGGGTCTGCATTTCATCCAGAATGCGGGCATAATCCGCGGGGTCGGAGACCACGGTGACGGAAGCGTAGTTCTTGGCGGCGGAACGGAGCATGGACGGGCCGCCGATGTCGATCTTCTCAATGGCTTCCTCCAATGTGACGTCCGGCTTGGCGACGGTTTCTTCAAAGGGATACAGATTGACGCATACCAGGTCAATGGGCTTGATGCCGTTTTCCTTCGCCTGGCGCACATGCTCCTCATTGTCGCGGCGGTGCAGCAGGCCTCCGTGCACCATGGGATGGAGCGTCTTCAACCGGCCTTCAAACAGTTCCGGCTCTCCGGTATAATCGGAAATTTCAATCACCGGAAGGCCCAGGCCTTTCAGGAACGCGGCGGTGCCGCCGGTGGAAATAAGCTCTACTCCAAACTCGTGCAGGCCCTTGGCAAACTCCTCCAGGCCGGTCTTGTCGGAAACGGATATCAATGCGCGCTGAATAGCCATAAGATCAAATATCTGTAATGTAACCGCATGCGAACCCTCCCACGGGAGCGGACGCGACAAATGCGGTTCCTTTCCCTACATACTACCGCCGCGTGAAGCAAGCGCAATGTCACCTATCATGACAGCCGGTGGGATTTTTTCCTCCAAAACATAAAAAAACGCCCTTTTTATCGCTCTTGTCTTGACATTCGGGCGAATACTTACTACTTCAACCGCTCACAAATAACCATTTCTTTTTAGCCATGGCAACGATGGAAGTAATTCTCGCAACAAAAATTGAAGGACTCGGCGCGGAAGCCGACCTGGTGACCGTTAAGGCTGGCTATGGCCGCAACTACCTCATTCCTCAGGGTCTGGCCCACGAAGCAACGGCTTCCAACCGCCGTTTCATCGCCAATCTTCAGGCCGCCCGCGCCAAGCGCGAAGCGGAAGAACTCAGCGCCGCCCAGGAAGTGGCCGCTAAGATCAACGGATTGACCGTGGACCTCGTCCTTGAAGTGGGACAGGGCGGCAAGGCATTCGGCGCCATCACCAACCAGAACATTCACGATGCCCTGACCGCTCAGGGAGTGGAAGTGGACCGCCGCGCGATCGAGCTTGAAAAGCCGATCAAGAGCGAAGGCGAACACGAAGTCGCCATCAAGGTGCATCCCCAGGTGGAAGCCACGCTCAAGGTGATCGTCAAGGAAAACGCCTAAGCGGCGCACATCCCTTTCTTTTTCCGGCAGGCCCGGTTCCCACCTTGGGAACCGGGCCTCTTTTTGTCTCCCTTTTTACTTCCCTTCCCTGTACAAACAAGGCATCATACCCGCGTTGGGTGTCACTCGACATCATGCACGGCATCGTTCCACCCCCTAACCGACATCAACGGCATGATTCGACTCTATCGTCAAACCCCGGAAGGCATTGAGCGCACCACCCAGGTGGATGCGGAGGAACAGGAACAGAACTGGGCCTCCATTTTCTGGATTGACCTTCTCACCCCGGAGCCGGCGGAAATCAAGTTCGTGGAACGCCTCTGCGGGCTGGAAATGCCCACCTACGACGAGATGCGGGAAATTGAGGCCACCAGCCGCCTGTACACGGAGGACGGCGCCCGCTTCATGACCACCACGGTGCTCAGCCGCGTGGATACGGAATCCCCCTCCCTGTCGGAAATCACCTTCGTCCTCATGGGGGCCAAGATCATCACCATCCGCCATTCCGACTCCTACTCCTTCCGCGTCTTTTCCCACCAGCTCCTGCGCCAGAAGCAGATCAGCCGGGACCAGGTTTTCACCGGCCTGCTGGAAACCATCGTGGACCGCCAGGCGGACGTGCTGGAACGCTTCGGGGCGGAACTGGACCGCCTTTCCAAAAACATCTTTCGCAGGGATGAGCCGGAGGGCAAGGCCGGCAAGCGCGCGCCCGTCTCCAGCGCCCTGCGCCTCACGCTCCAGGACCTGGGCCGCGTGGGTGACCTGCTCACCCGCCAGCGTGACTGCCTGGTGAACCTTCTACGCCTGCTCACATACGCCAGCAATGAAGAAGCCCTGGACGACACTAACTCCACCCTGTACATCAAGCTGCGTCCGCTGAGCCGCGACGTCACCTCCCTTTCGGAGTACGCCAACTTTCTTTCCAGCAACGTGAACTTCATGCTGGACGCCGTTCTGGGCCTCATCAACATTGAGCAGAACGAAATCGTCAAAATCTTCACCGTGGCGGCCGTGGTCTTCATGCCCCCCACCCTCATCGCCAGCATTTACGGGATGAACTTCTCCCACATGCCCGGCCTGGAAAACGAGTACGGGTACTACATCTCCCTGGGGGTCATGCTCGTCTCCATCATTCTTCCCCTGGTTTACTTCAGGAACAGGCGCCTGCTTTGAACGGCCCCTGCCGCGGATTCCCTCCCTCCTTCTCTTTTAACTATTCCTACGTTTCATTACTGACATATGGACTCAAAAATCACCCGCCTGATTGAACAGGCCTCCGTCATTGTGGGCGCCCTCCCGTACCTCCAGGCATACCGGGACAAGACATTCCTCATCAAGTTCGGCGGCAGCGCCATGGACGACGCGCGCCTAGTCAAGAAGCTCATGCGGGACATCGTCCTGCTGGAAGCCCTGGGCTTCAATCCCGTGATCGTGCACGGCGGCGGCAAGGCCATCTCCAAGGCCATGGCGGAAGCAGGGCTGGAAGCCCGCTTCATCAACGGCCTGCGCGTCACCACACCGGAAGCCATCTCCATCGTGGAACGCACCCTTTCCGGAACCATCAATCCGGGCCTGGTTCAGATGTTCCGTGATTACGGCGGCAAGGGCGTTGGCATCCCCGGCACGGAAATCTTCGTGGGGGAACGCATCCAGGAGAAGGATGAACAGGGCAATCCCGTGGACATCGGGGAAGTGGGCAACGTCATCGGCTGCCTGACGGACCGCATCACGGAAGCGCTGAAACTCCAGATCACCCCCATCGTCTCTCCGCTGGCCAAGGAGCTGGGCACCCACAAGCCGCTCAACGTGAACGCGGACCTGGCGGCGGCGGCACTCGCCAAGGAACTCAAGCCCGTCAAGCTCATCTACATTTCAGACGTGCCCGGCATCATGAAGGACCCGGCGGACCCCTCCACCCTCATCAAATCAGTCACCCGCACGGAAGCTCTGGACCTGATTGAAGACGGAACCGTTTCCGGCGGCATGATTCCCAAAATCCATTCCGCCATTGACGCCCTGAACGCGGGCGTGCGCAAGGTGCACTTCATTGACGGACGCCTGCCCCACACCCTGCTGCTGGAAATCTTCACTCCGGACGGCATCGGCACGGAGGTCATCAGGGAACAGCGTTAACTCCACCCGTTCCAGCCATGCGCCTTTTCCTCCTTCTTCCGGCCCTCTCCGTGCTGGCGGCCTCCTGTTCCATGAAGCCGTCCGCTTCCAGCCTTTCCGGCTGCTGGACCCAGCCCATTCCCGGACAGCCGGGACACACGCAGGGGTTCATGCTCAAATCTGACGGCAAGGCCGCCTCCATCAACATGCACACGCTCCTTTACACGGGGTGGAGCCTGGACGGCAGCCAGTTGACCCTTACGGGGAAGAGCATCGGAAACAGGACTTCCTCTGTCTTCACCACCACTTCCGCCATTGACCGCCTCAGCAAAACAACGCTGATCCTGAACACGGACGGAAACCGGGAGGCCTATACGCGCACGCCCTGCGGCGTGGAGCGGTAATCGGCACGCCTTTTCTATTCCTCTTCCAGCAGGGACTTGTTGGCCGCCTTCGCCAGCTCGCAATTCGGGCACTTGTCAATCAGGCGGTCCATCAGGGCCTCAATGCGGGCGTCCTTCGCCATCAGCTGCTCATCTTTTTTCTTGAGCAGGTTCAGCGTATAGTTCACGGCAATGGTCAACACGCCCAGGCCGCCGATGGCCCCGGCGGAGGAAACAGCCGTATCCGCGGAAATGTTGCCCAGGATTGTCGAACATCCGCCTATGGAAAACAGGCACTTGGCTATGGAAAAATTCATCATGGGTTCCGTCTAGCAAACCACGGACCGCGCCGCATCACGCCCGACCCGTTCATGTTCCCGGCCCCATCCCGGATGGAACGCGCCTCCCTCCTGTGGAAAACCGCCATTCCCGGAAATAAAACCCTCCGGCCCACTGGTGGGAAAAAGCCCGTGCGGAGGGAGAAAAATACTTCCTCCGTGCCGCATTTCCTTCTTCGGCCTGGCGATGTTTGTGCTAAAGTGGCGTCAATCTGCCCGGTCCGGGCCTTTACCAGTACTTCACCTCATCCAATAGAAAGACACAAACATCATGCATATGGCGGACGGCTTCATTTCACCGGCGGTAGGCTGCACCATGTGGGCGGCTTCCGCGGCGATCACGGCGCTCTGCGCACGCAAGGTCAAACAGGAAAAAGAAGTGCGGCTGGTCCCGCTCATGGGCGTGCTGGGGGCCTTCATCTTCGCCTGCCAGATGCTGAACTTCACCATCCCGGGCACCGGGTCCAGCGGCCATCTGGGCGGCGGCCTCATTCTGGCGGTCCTGCTGGGGCCTTATGCGGGGTTCCTGGTCATGGCGGCCATTCTGGCGGTCCAGGCGCTCTTCTTTGCGGACGGCGGCCTGCTGGCCCTGGGCTGCAACATCTTCAACATGGGTTTCTTCTCCTGCCTGGTGGCGTACCCCTTCATTTACAGGCCCCTGGCCGGAAAGACTCCGGGCACGGGGCGCATCACGCTCGCCAGCATCACCGCCGCCGTCACCGGGCTCCTGCTGGGCGCCTTCTCCGTGGTTCTGGAAACGACGGCTTCCGGCATTTCCGCCCTGCCCTTCGCCCAGTTCGTAGAGCTGATGCTGCCCATCCATCTGGCGATTGGCGTGGTGGAAGGCCTCGCCACCGCGGCCATCGTCATCTTCATCAGCAAGGCCCAGCCCTCCCTGCTGCGCCCGGCGGACCTGGAAACGGGCACGACCAAAAAGGCTTCCTTCACCGTCCTGGGCATCTTTGCGGTGGCGGCTCTGCTCTGCGGAGCGGCCCTCTCCTGGTTTGCCTCCGCCTATCCGGACGGCCTGGAATGGTCCGTAGCGGGCGTCACCGGCTCGGAGGAAACCACCCTGGCGGAACCCTCCTCCCTCCACCGCAGCCTGGAATCCGTGCAGGAATCCACCGCCATCATGCCGGATTACGCCCTTCCCGCCGCGGAAGAAACGGCCTCCGCCGGGGAGAAAGAGGAATCCTCCTCCCTCGTCAACCCTGAAACGAGCCTCGCCGGGGTGCTGGGGAGCGCCATCATCGCCGCCGTGATCTTTGGCGCCGGCTTCCTGTTCGGCAGAAAACGGCACGACCACTGCCCCCGCTGACACCTTTCCCATGGCTCTGTTCACGGACGCCGCGCGGCAATTCCGCCAGATGGACCGGTTTTCCTGCGGAAACTCCGGCTTCCATCGTCTGGACGCCCGCATTAAAATCGTGTCCTTCCTCGTCTTTCAAATCTGCGTGCTCTCCTGGCCTCCGCAGGAAATCACGGGGCTTCTGCCCTTCTTCCTGTTCCCGGTCTGCGTCATCCGCATGGCGGGCCTCCCGCTGGGGTACCTGCTGAAGCGCACCCTGTGGCTGCTGCCCGTCGCCGTCATGATCGGCATCTTCAACCCGCTGGTGGACAGAACGCCCGCAGGGGAATGGTTCGGCTTTCCCGTCACGCAGGGCATGATCTCCTTCATCTCCATCATCCTGCGGTGCATGCTCACCATCCTGGGAGCCTTCACCCTGCTGGCCTCCACGGGCTTCGCCCCGCTCTGCCGCGGCTTGAGGCAGCTTGGCGTGCCGCGCATCCTCATCACGCTGCTGGCCTTCCTGTACAGGTACGCCTTCATCCTGATGGATGAATTCCAGAACATGCTGATGGCGTTCCGCTCCCGGCGCGGTTCCACACGCTCCGTTCCCCTCTCCACGTGGGGGACCATGACCGGACAGCTCCTGCTGCGCACCTTCGGGCGCGCGGAACGCATTTACCAGGCCGTCCTGTGCCGGGGCGGGGAGGACCCGCAATTCGTCAGCGCCCCCGGCGTCATCACCGCGCGCGGCGTGGCGGGCGGCCTCCTCTTCTGCGCCCTCGTCATCCTCTTCCGCTGTTTCAACGTCACCATGCTGGCGGGCCAGTGCGCCCGCAACCTCCTTTCATGAGCCACCACCTTGTAGAAACCATTGACCTGTGCTTCAGCTATCCGGACGCCCCTCCGGCGCTGGACCACGTCTCCCTGCGCATCACCCACGGGGAATCCGTTGCCGTCGTCGGCGGGAACGGGGCGGGAAAATCCACCCTGCTCCTTCACCTCAACGGCCTGCTGGAGCCCTCCTCCGGCCAGGTGCGGGTGGGAGACATCCCCGTGACGCCCAAAACCGTGGCCCGCGTCCGGGAAAGCGTGGGCATGGTATTCCAGCAGGCGGACGACCAGCTCTTCATGCCTACGGTGCGGGAGGACGTGGCCTTCGGCCCTCTCAACATGGGCCTTCCCCCGGAGGAAGTCAGCCGACGCGTGGAGCAGGCCCTGCGGGACGTCCACGCGGAAGCCCTGGCGGACAAAATGACCCACCATCTTTCCGGCGGGGAAAAGCGCGCCGTCTCCATCGCCACCGTCCTCTCCATGAGTCCGGACATCCTGGTGCTGGACGAGCCCAGCGCCAACCTGGACCCCGCCTCCCGCCGCACGCTCATCAGCCTGCTGCGCCAATTCACCCATACCAAGATCATCGCCACCCATGACCTGGACATGGTCATGGACCTGTGCACCCGCTGCATCGTGATGAAAGACGGGTCCATCCTGGCGGACGCTCCCGTTCCGGACATTTTTGCGAACGGCGCCCTGCTGGAGGAAGCGCGCCTGGAACAACCCCTCAGCTACCGCCTGATGCAGTACGGCAGGGAACGGGAAAACTCCGGGCAGCCCTGAAGGGGAAAAACTCCCTACACGAATTCCAGCCTCGCGTCCGGCAGGGAATTGATGAACCGCGCTCCGTACCTCTTGGTAGCCACGCGCGGGTCCAGGATCACCACCATGCCGGAATCGCTCTTCGTGCGGATCAGCCGCCCTACCCCCTGCCGCAGCTTCAGAATGGCTACGGGCACGGAATACTCATAAAACGGGTTGCCTCCGCGCGCCTTGATGCTCTCAAAGCGGGACTCCACCAGCGGGTGGTCCGGCACCTCAAACGGCAGGCGCGTCACGATCACGTTGGAAAGGGCCTCTCCCGGCACGTCCACCCCGGTCCAGAAACTGTCCGTGCCGAAGAGCACGCTGTTCACATCCTTCCGGAACGCCTCCAGCATGGCGTGCCGCTGCATGTCCTGCCCCTGCACGTACAGCGTCCACCCCTGTTCCTCACAAAACGGGCGCACCTTCTCCGCCACCTGCACCATCAGCCGGTAACTGGTAAACAGGACAAAGGCCCTGCCGCGGGACTCCGCCAGGTACCTTTTAATCCACTCCGGCAGCACTTCCGCATACTCCGGTTGGTCCGGCTCCGGCATGGAGCGGGCCACGATCAGCCGCATCTGCTCCCGGTAATTGAACGGGCTGCCTATCTGGAGCTTCCGGACATTTTCCGCCCCCACGCGCCCCGCAAAGTAACTCATGTCCGCATCCCCCGTTCCCAGCGTGGCGGAGGTCAGAATGGCGGAACGCCCGGCGGAAAACAGGCGCTCCCTCAGAATATCCCCTACCTCCACGGGAGCGGAACACACGCTCATGCTCCTGCCCTCCGGCCCGGACCGCTCCGCCCAGTACACGTGCCCCTCCTCCGTCATGTCCATCAGCACCTTCAGGGAGGCCTGCGCCTCCTCCATCCGGGCGGCCATGTCCGCCAGTTCATCCTTCACGGCTACATTCTCCTCCTGCCTGGCGGCTTCCTGCTTCAGTTCCCCCACCAGCTCCGCCAGCGGAAGGGAAAGAATGTCCTGGGACCATTCCGGCTGGAGAATGCGGACAATCTTGCCGGAACCCGCAAACCCCAGGTCATCCCGCGCGTTCTGGAAAAACAGGTCCGAAGCGTCAATCACCTCCTGCACGCACTGGAACAGGGCCGCATTATTCAGCGGCTTCAGCAGCCCCTTGCGCGTGCGCGGATTAAACATCCGCAGCAGTTCGTAATTCAAATGCGGCTGGGACAACTGCACGCCGAGCTGCCTGGCGGCAATGTTCTCAATCATGTGAGCCTCATCCAGAATCACGAAATCACCGGGAAAAACGAACCCCGCCTCCTCGGAATCCTCCGCCTGGGCCATCAGGCCAAAGAACAGGGTATGGTTCAGCACCACCACCTTCGCCTCCAGCACCCTCTTGCGGGCCACCTGGTACGGGCAGGAAGGGCCGCAATGCCGTATGCTGCACGCATGGGGCTCACTGCACACCATGGCCCATACCTTGGGAGACGGGCGGAACGTCATGTCGCTCAGGGTGCCGTCCTGCGTTCTCAGCGCCCAGTCCTGAATCCGCTTCAGCTCCGCGGCCTCCCCCTGCGTGAACAGGGAATCCATCTGGGACAGCGCGCGCCGCAGGCGCGTATGGCACAGGTAATTCTGCCTGCCCTTCAGCAGGGCGGCGGAAAAATCAATCCCCAGGGCGGCGCGCAGTAAAGGAATATCCTTGTTGAACAACTGCTCCTGGAGATTGATCGTGTGGGTGGAAATGACCGCTTTCCGGTCAAAATCCAGCGCAAACTTCACCGCCGGGAGCAGGTAGCCCAGGGACTTCCCCACGCCCGTTCCGGCTTCCACCAGCAGCGGAGCGTCTATCTGGAGCGCCCGGGCCACGGCCAGGGCCATGCTCTGCTGCTCCGCCCGGTATTCAAAATCCCTGGCGCGGGAGAACAGGCCGTCCTCGGCAAATGCCCGGCGGACATAAGCCTCAAAGGCGCTAACGCCTTCCCCTTCATCTGCCCCGGCGCCATTCATACGGGAATGCCTTCCCTACTGGCCCACGGGAAGCTGGCGGGAGGAAACCGGAGGCAGGTTCACCTTTTCCGGCAGATCATAGAACATGGAACGCAGGGCGTTCGCATTCATCCTGGAAGCGTCGATGAACGTCCAGGGTCCCTTCTCCTTCAAATCCTTCACCAGCACCAGAACGCCGGTATTCTCCATCTTCACGGGCATTCCGTCCGGGCGCTTCATGGAAATGACCATCCGGGTGGGCAGCACCACCAGCACCTCGTCCCCGTTCTTCACCAGATGTTCCGCCGTGGGATTGCCGATTTCATACGTCTCCACCACCATGCCGCGCTCCTTCATCACGGCGGCGGCGGCCTGCATCTTCTCCCTCATGGTCGTCATGAAGGCGGCCTCCCCGCCGGGGAAGGAAGCGACAAGCTGCTTCTTCATGGGCGCATACATCTTCTCAATCATCCACATCATGTCGCCCGTCTTCACCGCTCCGGAAAGCTCCCGGGCGGCCTGGACCGCGCTGGCTCCATATTCCCCGGCCTGGACGGCGCACGCGGCCACGAGGGCCACGCCTGCAAACAAACTCTTCATCATGGCAGGAGTGTAACGGCATGCCTCCCCCGCCGTCAAGGCAACGCCACCTGCGGCAACATGTTTTTACCGGGCGCCCCGCTGCATCACGCGGCCGGACCACAACCACAGGGTGGGGTCCAGCTCCCGGGCGGCATCCTCCATCAGCGTGCGGGCCGTTTCCGCGTCCTCCATCACGGCAAACATGGTGGAGCCGGAACCGGACATCATGGCGCCGCGCACGCCGGGCCTTTCCACCAGCCAGCGCTTCATTTCCGCCAGGAACAAATGCTTCTCGAACACGGGCCTTTCCAAGTCATTCACCAGCACATGGCCGTCCACACGCTGCTCCCCGTACGGGATGCCCGGCAGTTCCCTTGAACCCGCCCAGCGGCGGTAGGCGTCCGGAGTGGAGACGCCGAAGAACGGCTTCAGCAACACCACCTGGGGCTGCCATTCCCTCCATTCCGGCAGGGGGTCCACCTTCTCCCCGCGCCCGGTGCAGCGGCATGCCGCGCCGTAAATGAAAAATCCAACGTCGGAACCGATCTCCCCGGCCAGTTCCACCAGGCGCTCCGGAGGCAGCCCCCCGTGTTCCAGCTCATTCAGGGTGGACAGCACGCACGCGGCGTCACTGCTGCCGCCGCCCAGCCCCGCGCCATGGGGCACGTTCTTGACCAGATGCACATGCCACCGCATGGGCCGCCCCAGTTCCCGTTCCATCAGCCTTCCCGCCTTCATGACCAGATTGCTCTCATCCAGCGGAACGCCCGGAGCGTCACAGCTCATTTCCAGGGAATCCGCCGGGGAAAACTCCAGCACGTCGCACAATTCCAGGGGAACCATCACGGTATCCACTTCATGGAAGCCGTCCGGCCTCTTTCCCAGAACGCGGAGGGAAACGTTCACCTTGCACGGAGCCTTGCACCTGATCATACGTCATGGATTCCACCAAGGGACGGCCTCCGGGTCAAGCCCCCATTGGGCGCAAATGCTTCGGCACGCATTTTTTCTTCGCAAATTCCGGGGGCTCCGCTATAATAGGCACGACTCCGCTGCACATGGCCTACGACGAAAACAGCATTAAAACCCTGGACTGGAGGGAGCACATCCGCATGCGTCCGGGGATGTACATCGGCAAACTGGGCGACGGCACTTCCCCTGACGACGGCGTTTACGTCCTGCTGAAGGAAGTCATTGACAACTCGATTGACGAATTCGTCATGGGCTTCGGCAAAAAGATCACCATTGACGTGACTCCGGACGGCCTGTGCGAGGTGCGCGACTTCGGACGCGGCATTCCCCTGGGCAAGCTGCTGGACTGCGCCGCCAAAATCAATACCGGTGCCAAGTACGACAGCGACGCCTTTAAGAAATCCGTGGGGCTGAACGGCGTGGGCATCAAGGCGGTCAACGCCCTCTCCGACTTCTTTGAAATCCAGGCCTACCGGGACGGGGAAACCCGCTCCTACCAATTCTGCCGCGGGAAGGAAATCCCCAAGGGACGGAAGGACGGCGCCACGGAGGAACCCAACGGCACGCGCACGGCGTTCCATGCGGACCCGGACATTTTCCCGGTAAACACGCAGTTCCGTCCCGAATACATTGAAAAAATGTGCCGGTACTACTCCTACCTCAACAAGGGGCTGGCCCTGCACTACAACGGACGCCGCTACGTCTCCAAAAACGGCCTTCTGGACCTGCTCACGGAGGCCATGAGCGAGGAACCGCTGTACCCCATCATCCATCTAGAAGGGCACGACATTGAGGTGGCTTTCACCCATGGGGGCCAGTACGGGGAGGAGCACTACTCCTTCGTCAACGGGCAGCACACCACGCAGGGAGGCACGCACCAAGCGGCTTTCCGGGAAGCCATCGTCAAAACCCTGAGGGACTTTTATAAAAAGAACTATGAGGCCGGGGACATCCGCTCCTCCCTCGTGGCCGCCATCTCCATCAAGGTGAAGGAACCCGTCTTTGAATCCCAGACCAAGACCAAGCTGGGGTCCAACACCATCAGCCCGGAAGGGGAGACCATCCGCACCTTCGTGGGCAACTTCATCGCCAGGGAGCTGAACAACTACCTGCATAAGAACCCGGAAACGGCCAAGGCGCTGGAGGCCAAGATCAAGGACTCCGAGCGGGACCGCAAGGAACTCTCCGGCATCCAGAAGCTGGCGCGAGAAAACGCCCGCAAGGCCAAAATCCACAACAAGAACCTCCGGGACTGCCGCGTGCACTACAACTCCAAACACGCCCGCGCCGGGGAAACCACCCTCTTCATCACGGAAGGCATCTCCGCCTCCGGCTCCATCACCACGGCGCGGGACGCGGAAATCCAGGCGGTCTTCTCCCTGCGGGGCAAGCCGCTGAACTCCTTCGGCATGAGCCGCAAGGTCGTCTATGAAAACGAGGAATTCAACTTCCTCCAGCACGCCCTGAACATTGAAAACGGGCTGGAAGACCTGCGCTATGACAAGGTGGTCATCGCCACGGACGCCGATGACGACGGCATGCACATCCGCATCCTGCTGATGACCTTCTTCATCCAGTTCTTCCCGGAGCTGATCCGGGAGGGCCATCTCTTCATCCTTCAGACCCCCCTCTTCCGCGTGCGCAACAAGCAGCAGACCATTTACTGCTACTCTGACGCGGAGCGGGAAGCGGCCATCGCCCTGCTTGGGAAAAATCCGGAAATCACCCGTTTCAAAGGCCTTGGGGAAATCTCTCCCCAGGAATTCAAGGCCTTCATCGGAGAAGGAATGCGCCTGGACCGCGTGCGCCTGGAAGATTCCCACAAGGTGAAAGACCTCCTTTCCTTCTACATGGGGAAAAATACGCGTGAAAGACAGGAGTACATCCTGAAAAACTTGCGTGTTGAACTGGACCCGGTCATGGACTAGAGTAGCGGAGCCACATCCATCTATGCTTACCATTCCCAAGGAAAAACTGCCGGTTCACATCGCCTGCATCATGGACGGCAACGGGCGCTGGGCCCACAGCCGCCATCTGCCGCGCCAGGCAGGGCACCGCGCGGGAGCGGATACCGTGGAACACTGCGTGGACTTCTGCATTGACCACGGCATTCCCTGGCTCACCCTTTACGCGTTCTCCTCGGAAAACTGGAACCGCCCGAAAATGGAAGTTCACGCCCTGATGGTCCTCCTCCACGAGTTCCTGAAAAAACGCCTCGGCCAGATGCAGGAAAAAGGCGTGCGCCTCCGCGCCATCGGAGACATCTCCCGCCTCCCCAAACGCACCCAGAAGCTGCTTCAACACAGCATGGAAGCCACCAGGGAAAACACCAGGCTCAACCTGGTGCTGGCCCTCTCCTACGGCAGCCGGGCGGAAATCACCGCCGCCGCCAGAAAAATCGCGGAAAAGGCCGCCCGCGGGGAACTCCATCCGGACGAAGTCACGGAGGACCTCTTCAACCAGCATCTGGACACCGCCGGCATGCCGGAACCGGACCTGCTCATCCGCACCTCCGGGGAAATGCGCGTTTCCAACTTCCTGCTCTGGCAGATCAGCTACTCGGAACTCTACGTGACGGACACGCTGTGGCCGGACTTCAGCGACCGGGATATGGAAGCCGCCCTGCTGGACTATTCCCGCAGAAAGCGCCGCTTCGGCGCACTGTGACCTCTTTTCAAACACATCCTTACGGAATCGCCATGAACCAATACGCTCTCATTCTGGCCGGCGGAAGCGGCACGCGCTTCTGGCCGCTCTCACGGGACCACCGCCCCAAGCAGCTCCTGAACATGTTCGGAGAAGGCACCCTGCTCCGCCAAGCCATTGACAGGCTGGACGGCCTGGTTCCCAGGCAGAACATCTTCATCCTGACTAACCAGCTTCAGGAAGCGGAAGTGCGGCGCCAAGCTCCGGACATTCCCGTGGACAACATCATCTCCGAGCCCGTGCGCCGGGACACCGCGCCCGCCATCGCCCTCGGCATTGGCCTCATCAAGGCGGCGGACCCGCACGGGGTCATGCTCGTCATCCCCTCTGACCAGCTCATTCAGGACCAGGCGGCCTTCCGTTCCCTGATGAAAGCCGCCATGGACACGGCGGCGCAGGAAAAGGCGCTCGTCACCGTGGGCATCAAACCTACCTGGCCGTGCCCTTCCTACGGCTACATTGAACGCGGGGAGGAAATCGCCTCCGCTCCGGGGTACTCCTGCCGGGAAGTCGTCCAGTTCCGGGAAAAGCCGGACACGGCCACCGCAGCCGCCTACCTGGACCAGGGCAACTTCTGCTGGAACGCCGGCATGTTCGTCTGGAGCATCCCCACCGTGTGCGAGCAGCTGGACAAGCACTGCCCGGAACTGGCCTCCTTTGTGGAGCACATCGCGGAATCCCCGGACAAACAGGAAACCATCCGGGAGGAATTTCCGGAGCTCACTCCCATCTCCATTGACTTCGCACTGATGGAGAGCGCTGACCGGGTGCTGAACTTTGAAGCCACCTTTGACTGGGACGACGTGGGCTCCTGGATCTCCGTCTCCAACTACCTGGAAAACCACAATCTGAACAACACCAACACGGACATCACCGTGCAGGACGCTTCCGGAAACATCGTCTTCTCCCAGCGCGGGGACAAGCACGTGGCCCTGCTGGGCGTGGAAAACCTGATCGTCGTGGAGACGGCGGACGCCATCCTGATTGCGGATAAAAACAAGGCGGACGAAATCAAGAAAATCGTCAACCAGCTCCCGGACGAACTCAGATGACCACCCAGCATCCGGCCCTGGGCATTGACTACGGAGAAGCCCGCATCGGCATCGCTGCCACGGACCCCGTGGGCATCATGGCCCATCCTGTGGAAACCATCCACAGGCACCGGACGGACGGCGTCACCCGCATCGTCCAGCTCGTTCAGGAACGAGGAATCCGCACCCTGGTTCTGGGCATCCCCGTGCGCATGGACGGCACGGAAGGAACCGCCGCCGCCAAGGTCCGCGCCTTCGGCAAGGAACTGGCCGCCGCCCTTCCCGGCCTGCCGATGGTATTCATGGATGAATGCCTCACCACCGTCATTGCCCAGGAAAAACTGCACGCTGCCGGAAAAAAGGAAAAAAGCTTCCGCCCCATCATTGACCAGGTGGCCGCCGTGGAAATCCTCAGCGCGTGGCTTGACTCCACGCTGGGCTGAACCGCCCGGCCAGCCGGATTGAATAAAGCTCAGGCCGCCACGGCATGCGCCCGGCTGCCAGCACTACCGGAACCGGGGAACGCTGAAAAAATCCCTCCAGCGCTCCGCAATCCGGGAAAACGACCGTTCTTCCGCTCCGGTTATCAGGCGCGGTCCATGCTCAGCACCACCTTGCCGCTGCGGAACTCTTCCTGGGCCTTTTCCACGGCCTGGCGCACGCCGCTCAGCGGATACACGGTATCCACGGCCTGCACCAGTTTGCCGTCCGCCATCAGGCGCGCCAGCTTGTCGTAAGCGGCCTCGATATCCGGAACCGGAGCATTCTTGAGCCACTGCGTCACCCACAGGCCTTCCAGCTTGATGCCCTTGAAAATCAGGAACCCGTTCGGCACCTTGATGCTCTTCCTGCTCATGGCGCCGTACGTCACCATGCTGCCGCCGGGAGCCAGCATATCCATCAGGCGCAGGGCGCTCTCCCCGCCCACGGCATTGGAAGCCAGCACGGGCCTCTTCCCGTCCAGACGGGCCAGCGTCTTCTTCACCACGTCCTCCTCATCCTCTCCCACCACCAGATCCGCGCCCAAGGCGGTCAGCTCATCCCTCAATTCATCCGGCCTTCTCACAAAATTCACGGTCTTGACGCCCATCTCCCGGGCCAGCTGGATAATGCACCTTCCCACGCCGGAATTGGCGGCGTTCTGCACCACCCAGTCACCCGGCACCAGGGAAACGAACCCTTCCAGCATGCGCAGGGCCGTCAGCGGGTTCACCTTCAGCATGGCGGCCTGCACGGGGTCCACCTTCACGGGAAGCTTCATCACGTTCCCGGCGGGAGCCGCCACGTACTCGCTCCAGGAACCCACACCCCGCAGCAGAATCACTTCATCCCCCTTATGGAACCCCTCCGCGCGGGACTCTTCCACCACGCCGCAGCCTTCCAGCCCGGCGCGGGAATGGGGCAATACGGGCTTCACGCCGTACACGCCCTGCACAAAGTTGATATCCGCCGGATTGATGGGGGCGGCCTTCATCCGGATCAGGACTTCCCCTTCCGCCGGAACCGGCATGGGTCCGGAAACGTACTCCAGCACATCCTGGGGCTTCATGCTGCATTCGGAAAACTCTGCATAATGATTTTCATTCATGTTCATAATCTCTCACGGAGCCTCCCTCCGTGCAAGCGCCGGATACGTTTTATGCAGCCATACACTCCTTCCCGCTCCCGGGCCGCAGCCACTCTGGAACATCCTTCAGGCCTCTCCCCGTTTTCCGGAGAACAGGAGGAAAATCCCACGGCGCCCGGAACAGGACATCCACCGGCAGGAGAAAAAATCCGTTCTGCTACGGACGGACGCCACACCTTTCCACCCGGATTCCCGGGAGCGGCGCCGGAAAACCCTCCGGGCAAATTCCACGTCTTTTATCCGGTTGTTCTTGACCTTAGGCAAAAATACGCTAGATTACCTCTCTCGTATTAACAATAACTTCGATTGCCATGTCCCGAATTTGCATCATCCGAGGCACCATGCCTCACAAAGGTCGTCGTATCCATCGCTCCGGTCTTGCCAAGAAAAAGGGCGGTATTGGTCGTCACGTCACTAAGACTGTCAATCGTACCGTTTTCCCCAATCTCCAGGAAAAACGCATCTGGGTTCCTGAACTGGGCCAGTTCGTTAAAATGAAGATTTCAGCCAAGGCGTTGCGTACGATTAACAAGAACGGTGCTTACAATACTCTTAAAAAGGTAGGTCTCCTGTAAAAAAGATTCTTTTTTTGAACGTTGTTACACCACTTGAACTCTAAGGCTTCAACGAGGTGAGCAACTGACAGAGAAGATGTCCAAAAAGACAAGGGATCATCTGCTTAAGTGAGGCACCTCCAAGTTGAAGGTTTTATTGAAACATTAATATGCCAACGGACGTAAATAAAGCGTCCTCTACTGGAAAAAGATCACACAGATGAAAGCCCAAACAAAAATCGCTCTGAGAATTAATGATGACAACCCCAACCACCACCTGTGGAACAACAGGGGGGTATGGTGGTGCCACGTTACGGTTCACAAGCCTGACTCAACGGCTGAACGCCTGAGATTCTCTCTGAAGACCCGTGACATCGAAAAGGCCCGCGCGCGCCGCGACAAGATTTTCGCCTCCATCCAGCAGCACTTCGGCATCGCCGCCTAAGTCCGCGAGGAGATCAAGGCAAGTCACATCAACTTCTTTAAAAACCGTTCCGGTCATCCCGGAACGGTTCTTTTTTATCCTCATTCCGTTCATCACTTCTTCCTGATGAACCGGAACATGGCAGCTCCGTGGCTGTTGAGCTCAACGGACATCTTCCCCTTCACATCACCCTGGCCGGCGCGCTTCCAGAGATCGCGCACCTCATACGTATCCGGCAGGCCAAGTTCTCCCAGGTCCACGTTCAGAACGCCCCTGGCGCCTCCCGTATTGAAAAATCCCGCCGCCACGGAACCGTCGGACAGCTCCTTCGTCCAAATCTGGAAATCTCTCTGGTGCCATGCCTTGCGGGCCGGATGGGCTGCCGGGTCCTGATCCACGGCAATCACCTCGTCATTCGTGAGGAGGCCCATCGTAAAAGAATCTATATCTTCCAGATCGCAGGAAATAATCAGCGGAGCGGACAGCAGGGACCACAGGGTCACGTGCGTGTACTGTTCATCCGGAGAAAGGTGCGTCTGCACAAACGTGGTATTGGGGTTGTTGGGCTTGCCCAGCTTCCCGATCTGGAGAATGTCAGGATCATTCCAGTGTCCGGGGCGCATGTGCTTCTGCCAGCGTTCCTGGGAAAAACCAATGCTGCTCACGCTGCCCCAGTGATCCTGGATATCTCCCGTGGTTCGCCACAGGTTGGCCAGCTTGCCCAACCCTTCCACGTGCTCATAAGGAGCCGCATTGGACAGGCTCAGCACGATGTCACGCCCGCTTGCGTCCAGCGCCTTGCGGATGCGTTCCGTCGTGGGCACGTCGTTGGGGTTCCAGTCCACCTTCACGTAATCAAAGCCCCAGTCCGCCCATTGTTTGGCATCCCGGTCAAAAAACCACACGGGCCCCGTGCGGTCCGCCTTCCTCCGGTGTACCCCCGGATAGCTGCCGTACACCTGGCTCTCCTGCCTGCGGTCCTTTTCCGGGATGGACAGTTCCGAGTAATCTCCCTGCGCGTTGGGCGCGCTGCCGCCGATGAACCCGGCATACGTGCCCATCCACGGGCTTGAATAAATGCCCGCTTTCATTCCCATGGCATGGATGGCTCTGCACATGGCCTTCATGTCCGGAAAACGCTTGTTGGGCTGGATGGCGCCATTCCTACCTCCACGTTTACCCTGCCAGCAATCGTCAATGTTGATGTAGCTCCAGCCGTGGTTGACCAATCCACGCTCCACGAACAATCGGGCCGTCTTCAGCACGTTATCCTGCCCCACGGCCTCACTGTAGGAATACCAGCTACTCCACCCCATGGGAGGCGTCAGGCAAAGTTCGTCCCCTACTTTCAGCACCCATTTCGCGGAATCCTTCCCGTGGTTGTTAGCGGCCTTCAGGGTCACCTTGTATTCCCCCTTCCTGGCCGGTGCCTTCCCGGTAATCAGGCCGCCCGGGCTTATCTTCAGTCCGGGAGGGAGGCCGGACGCCTGAATTCTCATGGGCCTTTCCCCGGAAACCGGAACCTGGAACAGCACGCTGGAACCGGGCCTGGCGCCAAATACGCGCGCGCCGTTGATGGAGGGAGCGGGAGACGTTTCAGGCGTCAGGCGCGCTCCGGATTCCGCCGCCGGATAGGGGTTCGGAAATTCGGCGCCAAAGGCCGCGGAGAAGGCGGCACCCATGAGGGCGGAAACAAATAATGGAGACATATTCATCACTAGGTTGATAAGAGTATCTTGTAACAACGTAGCAGGTGTTCCTATTCTTTCAACATGAATTTCTCTGAGGCGCCCACGTGTGACGGGCGCATCTCCTGGCGGAGAACTAGGGATTCAGAAAGGAACTCAGCAGGGAGACTCCGGGCACTCCCTCCGCCAGGGAACGGAAAACCTCCTCACGCATCACGCAGGCAGCCGTGGCCAGCGCATCCGCCAGTGCCGCGCAAGGCGCCTTCACGCTCACCTGGCGCCCTTCCGTAACGCCCAGCCCCGTATGCGGGTCCAGCACGTGGGAATACTTCACCCCGCCAATCTCCACCATCTGGTGGGCATTCCCGGAGGTGGAAACGGCGGCGTGGCTCAGCAACAGCGTGGTTCCTTGCCCGTGCCCGGCATCCACCCGCAGCCGCCATCCCCTTTCCCCGGGCGGAGGAGCTCCGGCCAGAACGTCACTGGTGCTGTCAATGAAGAAGGAAAAGACCCCTTTTTTCTTTAAAAGCTCTCCCATGCGGTCCACGGCGAAACCCTTGCCGATTCCTCCCAGGTCCACCCTCATGCCGGGAACCTTTTTGAGCGCTCCGCTCTTCCCCACGCAGAGCTTTTCCCATCCGGAAGCCCGGCGTGCACGTTCCAGTTCCTCAGGGGCGGGAAGGGAACCTCTCCGGCGGCTCTTCTTCCACAGGCGAATGCACGGGCCCAGCGTGAGATCAAAAGCGCCATTCGTCAGCCGGGCATACTGCAGAGCCAGGAGCAAAACCTCCTTCAGCTCCACGGAGACGGGCACGACCACACCGTTCTCCGCGGCATTGAAGGCGGCCAGGCTGCTTTCCGCATCCATGGCGGACATCACCTTCTCCCAGTGGACAGTGCACGCCAGAGCCTCCGCGCAGGCCTGTTCCGTCTCCTGCGCCCCCATGCCCTTCCCGGGATAGGCTCGTACCGTAAACACCGTCCCCATGGCCGCACCGCGGACCGTCACCCTGCCATCCGGGGCATGCACGCAGGAAAGAGGCTTCAGCGGGGCGGCGCTCCCCGTTTCCCCTCCCTGGACGCAGGCCGTTCCCACAGCAATCAGCAGACACACCCGGCAAACCGGAACAATTGCATGCCGGAAAAAAGAGCTCATGCACATCTGCGGAATCATGTTCTAAAATTTACTCTGTTCAAATAAACGCGGGCAAGGCCTGAATGCGCCATGGACATTCCCCGCTGCCCTGCGCTGACAAAACAGAAACGCCATTTTTGTATTTGAGGCTGGAACACTCCCCCCTTTTTATGATAAATGGAACAGTTCCACGTTCTTGCAAATTTCAACCTCTCTTTACTGTCATGACCAGATTCCTTCTTTCCCTTTGGCTCCTGTTAACGCTCCCCGTCTCCGCCAGCTGGTACGGGGACGAAGTGAAGCCCGGTTCCGACATCATCATGGTGGACCTGCTCTATCCCTACTGGCCGGAATCCACCTACTTCTCCTGCTGGAACCTGGACATGTTCCCCAAGGGCGGCTACTTCTACGCGGGTGTGGCGGCCAACGTCAACGACAACACGAACCTGGAAACCTACCGCCCGTCCACCGTGTGGTCCTTCTGGCCTGCCCCGGTTTATGAAGGGCGCCAGGTGCGCAACGTGTACGTGGACCCGCATGTCTACGCCCAGCAGTACGTAGGGGAAGGCGCCTCCGGCAAGGCCGGGGGCCGTGACGTTCCGTGGATCAAGACCAGGCAGTGGTACACCATGCTCATGCGCACGTGGGGCGCGGACGAAGCCAAGAAGGAATGCTACGCCGGCTGGTGGATGAAGGACCAGGCCGGCAACCGGTGGCACCACATCGCCACCTTCCGCATCCCTTACGCGGCCACCGGCTTCAAGGGAAACGGCGGCTTTCTGGAAGACTTCGGCCATGGAGGCCGCAAGCAGCGGGAACTGTGGCGCGGCAAGGGCTTTTACCGGAACAACGGCGCCTGGGAAAAATGTGATACCGTTTCCATCAACGTCCCCAAGGAAGGGGGCATGAAATACAGCGGCTGGACGGTGCACCAGACGGAGAATGACTCCATCCTGACCATGTCCTACACGGAGAACAGGCAGTTCCCCAGAAACCTGGAACCGGGCCGCAAGCACACGTTCAAGCTGAACCAGCCTGACAAGCCCGTCATGGACGCCATCTCGGCGGAAGGCAAGGCGCGGCATGACGGCAGCCAGGTGATCGTGGACTGGACGCTGGCGGAAACCTCCTCTCCGCAATTCGGGTACAAGATAGAAGTCTTTGACAACCCGCAATACTCCGGGGCCCCCGTTTACACGGTGGAGGAACAAATTCCGCACGTGCGCACCAGGGCCGTGGCGCTGCCGAAGGACATGGCCCAATGCTTCGTCAAACTCACCATCACGGACATCTTTGACCAGCAGAAGACCCTGAAACTCGCCAAAGCCGGAGCAGAAGCCCCCCTGAAAAGCCTGCCCGGCAAGAAAGACCTGTCCAGCGGGCTGGAATACAAGTACCTGGAAAGCAAGGACGGCTGGTCCAAACTGGCGGAGCTGGACTTTTCCAGGCCCCTGCGGGTCGGCGTCTCCCACGGGTTTGACACGGCCCTGCGCGGAGCCAGGGAAGGACGCTTCGCCTTTGAATATGAGGGTTTCCTGCTCGTTCCCCAGACGGGAGCGTACACCTTTGCCCTCCAGACCTGCGACGGAAGCCGCCTGGATGTGGGAGGAAAAACCGTCATTGACAATGACGGGCTGCACAGCACCTCGGAAAAACGCGCCTCCGTTTTCCTGGAAAAAGGCGTCACCCCCGTCAAATTGACCTACTTCAAGAAAAAGCCGGAACACGAATTCACCGTGGCGTGGGTGGGCTGGCAGTACGGCAACCGCCCCATGGAGGAAATCCCCCTCTCCAATCTCATGCGCCCCAAACGGGCGGACATCCCGGAAGCCAGGCTGGAAGTAGGCGGCAAGGGGCCGGAACGGGTGCTGAAAACGGCCATCTCCTCCGGGCGCATGGACAAAGTGGAATACTACAACGGCTCCAAGCTGGTCGCCACCGCGGGCGCCTCCCCCTTCACGGCTCCCCTCATGCTCTTTGACGGAGAAAACAAGCTGTGGGCGCGCGTCTTCTACAACGGCTCCCACACGGTGGACACCCCGGTGGTCCCCGTCCAATCCCAAAGCCGCCTCTCCCCGGGCTGGGAAACCATGCTGCGCGGGGAACCGGGACTGCCACATTCCATCAGCGGGGCGGGAAATTCCTTCCGCTTTGTGGGGGAAGGGGAATACCTGGTCAACAGAAAGGTCAAGGGAGACTTCATGCTGACGGCCCACATCAGCTCCATCAGCGACAAGGCGCTGGATACCGGGGACGACTGCTGGGCCGGCATCATGGTGCGCAAGGATGGCGGAGCCAGCAACTATGATGACGAAATCGCCGTCTTCCGGACGGTGGGTCGCGGCCTCAAATGCAGCGCGGACTTCAGCGACTACGGAACGGGGCGCCAGTCCACCTTCACCCTGAACAAGGACCATTCCTGGGTGCGCATCATGAGGCGCGGCAATGAATTCACCTGCTTCACCTCCCCGGACATGAAGAAATGGGAAATGGGCATGCAGCGCATCATCCCGATGAAGGAGGAAGCCATCGCCGGCATCACGTTCAGAACCATTCCGGGCAAGGGCAAGGGCATCTTCTCCGCCGCCCTGGACGGAATCTCCGTAAAACCGGTCAAACTCCAGCCGCACAAAATCACCGCCGCCATGCCCTCCGGGAAAATCATCGGTTACTCCCTGCTCTCTCCGGAGCTGGCAGTGGCGCGCTACCGCTCCGGAGCGGACCTGCTGGAACGCAGGAATGGGACCTACATCCGCAAACCTCTCACGCTCCCCCGGGGCGTGAAAACCGTCCGTTCCATGGCGCTGGCCGGAGACACCATGTTCCTGCTGGCCCCGACTTCCCAGGGCGGCGCCCTGTTCAGCAGCAAGGACATGGGTAAAACGTGGGCCATCGCCAACCCGGACGTGAAAGTGGACCCGTCCCCCATCTCCTTCCTGGCAGGGGAGCTCATCTCCGTCAACCCCCGGAATCCGCGTGAAATCATCGTAGGCTCGGACCGTGCCGGACTATTCATGAGCACGGACGGCGGAGAAACCTGGAACAACGTGGGCCTGGTGGGGGAACCCGTCACCAACGTGGGCTTCCATACAACCGCGCAGGGCCGGATCGGAGCCGTGACGGCGGACCGGAAAACCCACACGAGCAAAATCTTCATCTCCACCAATAACGGGAAGAAATGGGACCAGAAGAACGAAGTGCAGGGAGCGGGCTTCCTGAGGCTGGTATACGACACCCGCGCCGCGGACCAGCTCTACGTCTTCTCCACCCAGGGCGTCTACACCTCCTTCAATGACTGCCGCACCATGAACCGCGTGCTGCAGGGGCTGCCCACCACGCAGCCCACGCTGGCGATCGACAGGCGCCGGTTGGACGATACCTTCATGCTCGCCGTTCCGCTGGACGGCAAGGGCGTGTATTCCAGCGAGCGCAACGCCAGAAACTGGCAGAAGCGGTCGGACAAGGAAGACTGGGGCGCCGCCTTCAACCTGCTGATTGACACCGCGAACAACAAGCACATCACGCTTTACGCGGAAAAAGGCATTTATGAGAGCACGGACGAGGGTAAAACCTGGAAACAGGTTTATCCCGGCCATTAAGCCCGGATCTTTCCTGTGGCGGCATTGCCATGCTTGATGGCGCCGCCATCACTTCCAGCCGTCTTAACCCCCAGTTGAAAGCGGCGTTCCGATGGCGCGTTCAACCCCTTAAAAACAACAGGCCGCGGTGGCAAAACACCGCGGCCCGTTTTCAATAACCTTGTCGGAACCCGGTTTACCTGGCAAAAAGGGCATGGATGCGGCGGCAGACCTCATCCACGTTCTGCCGTGAATTGAACGCGGAAATGCGGAAAAATCCTTCCCCACGGGAACCGAAGCCGGAACCGGGCGTAATCACCACATTCGCCTCATACAGCATCTTGTCAAACATCTGCCAGCTATCCAGGCCTTCCGGGCACTCCACCCAGACGTACGGAGCGTTTTCCCCGCCCCACACGCGCATGCCAGCCTGTCGGCAGGCATTCAGCAGCAGGGCCGCATTCCCCAGATAATGGCTGATCAGCACGGCGGTCTGCGCCATGCCCTCCAGCGTGAACAGGGCCGCGGCCCCACGCTGGACGATGTAGGAGGCGCCGTTGAACTTCGTGCTTGTGCGGCGGCTCCAGAGCTGGCTGATCAGCACCTTGTTCCCCTCGGCATCATGGCCGTGCAGCTCCTTGGGAATCACCACGTAACCGCAGCGCACCCCCGTAAAGCCGCCCTGCTTGGAAAAGGAGCGGAACTCAATGGCGCAGTCTCGCGCGCCGGGAATCTCAAAAATGGATTTGGGAATGGAGGGATCCTGAATAAAGGCCTCATAAGCGGAATCATACAGGATGATGGCTCGGTTCGCCCGCGCATACTCCACCCACTTCAGCAATTCGTTCCGGTTCGCGACGGCCCCGGTGGGATTATTCGGGAAACACAGGTAAATCAGATCCACATGTTCATCCGGCAGTTCCGGCACAAAATTATTCTCCGGCGTGCAGGGAAGGTACACCAGCCCTTCGTACGAGCCGTCCGGGCAGGAATCCCCGGTGTTGCCGGCCATCACATTGGTATCCACGTACACGGGGTAAACCGGGTCCGGCACGGCGATCCTATTGCCCGGTCCGAAAATGTCCAGAATGTTGCCCGTATCGCACTTGGCGCCGTCGGACACGTAAATCTCGTCCACCTCCACATGCACGCCGTGGGCCTGGTAGGCCTTTTTGGCGATTGCCTCCCTCAGCCAGAAATACCCCTGTTCCGGCCCGTAGCCATGGAAGCGCTCATGGCTGGCCAGATCGTCCACCGCCTCATGCATGGCCTCAATGGCCGCCATGGGCAGGGGCTCCGTCACGTCGCCGATGCCGCAGCGGATCAGCCTTTTGGCCGCCTCCGGGTGGGACTCGATGAACGCATTCACGCGGCGCCCTATTTCCGGGAACAAATATCCCGCCTGCAGCTTGAGGAAGTTATCGTTAATATTAGGCATGGTTTTAATAGTAAGTGTACCCATTCCATACCCTGCGCGGAAAGGAATCAAGGCCCTGTTCCGGCATCCCCCGCCTCCCTGCGTCACAATTCCGCAGGCCCCCGTGTCTCTACCGTACGGGGGCCGCTCCCGGCCTGCTTGCGCTTCATGCTCCGCATCAGCTCCTTGCCCTCCCGGCTCACCCGCAGGGACTCGATAATCTTCTGCAAGGCCTTGTTGTAAGTGAAATCGGACAGGGAGGAATTCCGCAAATACTCCAGCGTCAGCGCCGGAAACTTCACATAACAGACGGAAACCGCCCAGGCCACGGCCATACCCACGTAGTAATCCTCATGACGCACGCCGTCCAGCAGGGGAAGCACCCGCTCCACGTAATCCTCCGTAATGAAATGGGCCAGCATCATCACCACGGCAAAACGGACATCATAAACGCGGGGAGACTTCAAGTATGGCAGAATGAACTCCCACACCAGGGCCGGATGCTTCTTGCTGAACTTCAGCCCGGAGCAGAACGTATCACAGACGGCCCAGTTATCCATGCGGGGCACGAAGCGCGCAACGTGTTCCAGCCGTTCCTCCGGCTCCATCCGCGCCAGCCCCACCAGCATGCCGTCCAGCATCACTTCTTCCGCATACGGCTCCACGGCGGGGTTTGCCAGCAGTTCCCGCCAATTCCCCCGCACCTCCTCACGGGCAAGGTTCCGAAGAACGGGAAGGCGGACGCCCAGCAGGCGGTTGACGCCGGGAATCAGGGAAGCGGAAAACTTCCGGAACTCCGGTTCCGCGAATGCCTCAATCTTTTCCCTCAGCCTGCGCCTGCTCTCAATCATGGGCGCCATGCTACACGGAGGCCATGGGCCGGACAAGGGAGAACTCCCTCATTCCGGACGCCGCCGGACTCCCTGCGGAACCCTCTCTTTGGACCTGCCTTTCCTTCCCCTTCCGGAGAGCCGTTTAAAAAGGAATGGCGGCTCCTGTCCGTCTGTGGTAGCCTGCGGACAGGCAGCAAGCCATCCCCTATGCCTTCCAGCCTTCAACAATTCAAATGCCCCGGATGCGGCACGCCCTTTTCCGCGGCGGACGTGAACAACCGCAGGGACACGGTCACCTGCGGCAGCTGCGGTGTTGCCACCCCCTGGCCCTCCCTGGTCCGGGAGCAGGAATTCCGCGGCGTCCCCGCTTCCCCTCCCAGGCATCTGACAACCAAGACCGCCAACGGAAAGGTAACGCTCACGTACAGGCATTCCTTTTCCAAAATACTTCTTTATACGGGACTGGCCGTCGCCTGGGGACTCATCACCCTGGTGCTCGTCCTCCTGTCCTTCGGGCCGGGAAAAACGGACTTCGCCCTGCCCATCTTCACTACCTTCTTTGCCGTCACGGAAGCCTTCCTCATCTTTCTCTGCATTGACATGATGCTGGGAAGGGCCGTCCTCTGCGTGGAACCGGGGAAGGCGACCCTCTTCCGGGGCATCGGCCCGGTGGGGTCCACCTGGACTTTTCTTCTTCCCGCCCAGGCCGTGATCATGGTGGAGCACAAGGGAGGGGAGGAGACGGACTATCGCCGCATCTCCGTGCCCCAGCCCGCCGGAAGGCCGTTTTACTTTTCCGGCGGCATTTCAGACCCGGAGGTTCTTGAATACATCGCTGCCGTTCTGCGTCAGTTCCGCGCCTGAAACCGGAATTTTCCCGTTCATGACATCTTTTCCCGGAACGGGAGAAGCCGTTCCATGGTCCAAAAAAGACAATAAAAAATCTTATGATCATGAACGAACTGGAAATCATTGACGTCCGCGGCCGTGAAATTATCGATTCACGCGGCAATCCCACCGTAGAAGTGGACGTGGCTCTGGCCGGCGGCGCCATCGGGCGCGCATCCGTCCCCAGCGGCGCCTCCACCGGGGAGCATGAAGCCTGGGAACTCCGTGACGGAGACGCCAAGCGCTACGGCGGCAAGGGCGTTCTCAAGGCCGTGGAAAACATCAACAGCATCATTGCTCCGGAAGTCTCCGGGCACGATGCCACCCTCCAGCCCGCCATTGACAAAATCATGATTGACCTGGACGGCACCCCCAACAAGTCCCGCCTGGGAGCCAACGCCATCCTGGGCGTTTCCCTGGCCGTGGCCAAGGCCGCCGCCATCCAGCTCAACCTCCCCCTCTTCAAATACCTGGGCGGCCCGAACGCCAAGGTGCTCCCCGTCCCGATGATGAACATCATCAACGGCGGCGCCCACTCGGACTCCCCTATTGACTTTCAGGAATTCATGATCATGCCCAAGGGCGCACCCACCTTCCGGGAAGCCCTGCGCTACGGCGCGGAAGTCTTCCACGCGCTCAAGGACGTGCTGCATGACCGCGGCCTGTCCACCGCGGTGGGAGATGAAGGCGGATTCGCCCCCTCCCTGAAATCTGCGGACGACGCGCTGGAATGCATCGCCCAAGCCGTGAAACGCGCGGGCTATACCTTGGGCACGGACATCTTCATTGCCCTGGACGTGGCTTCCTCCGAATTCTATGATCCTTCCCAAAACCTGTACGTCTTCAAGAAATCGGACGGACGCGGCAGGACGGCGGCGGAACTGACGGCCTACTACCAGGAGCTCCAGAAAAAATACCCCATCATCTCCATTGAGGACGGGTGCGCGGAAAATGACTGGGAAGGCTGGGAACACCTCACCAAGGCCATGGGACACAACACCCAGCTCGTGGGTGACGACCTGTTCGTCACGAACGTGGAATTCCTGAACCTGGGCATCTCCCGCCATGTGGCGAACGCCGTGCTGGTGAAAGTCAACCAGATCGGCTCCCTGACGGAAACGCTGGATACGGTGGAACTGGCCAAGGACAACAAATACTCCGCCATCATCTCCCACCGTTCCGGAGAAACGGAAGACGCCACCATCGCGGACATCGCCGTGGCGACCAACGCCGGACAGATCAAGACCGGCTCCCTGAGCCGCTCAGACCGCATGGCAAAATACAACCAGCTCCTCAGAATTGAAGAGGAACTGGGGGATGACGCAGTTTATGGTGGCAAAATCCACATTCTATGATCAAAAATATGTTGTTTAACTGCAAAGAATGCTCTGGAGACGCCGCTATTACCATCGTTTTACCTTGGCGGAACTTGAAATCCGCCGGGAGAAACGTGCCCTGATCGTCCAGAGGGCTTTGCGCCTCTTTGCCATCGTCCTGGCTCTGTGCCTGACCATGCTGCTTTCCCTGGTGTGTTTCAAGCCGTGGAAGGACCTGCGCTCCCTGGAGCATGAGCGTTCCTTCCTCCAGGCGCATCTGGAAAAATCCAGGGAGCAGATGGAACAGGCCAAAAATGAATTCATCTGGATTTCCCAGGACCCTCATTACTTTGAAATGATCGCGCGGGACAAGGGCAATCTGGCCCTTCCCGGCGAGCACATCCTCCGCATGGCGGAACCCAAGCGCCTTAAATAAGGCGCTTTTTTCATGAAAAACGGGACCATGAACACCATCGCCCCGGCCAAATCAACGGCAGGACGCCTTCCGCGTGGCCCGGAATCGGCTCCGGAAGAGGCCGTGACAGCCTCATTCGGGCTGTTTGTCCGGCGTGGTTTTATCGTATTCCTTCATCAGCTTGGCGGACCAGGCCGTGCTGTCCGGGAAGCGGCACGCAGGCGTGGTGGTCAGGTAGGTTCCCAGCTTTTTGGCGAGGGAATCCGCATCCCGGTGCCTGGAAAAGTACAAATCCTTCTGCTCCTCGGGATCATCCGTAACGCTGTAAAACTGAGGCGCACGGTCCGCCACCAGCAGGTACTTCAAATCCCCGTCCAGCACGGCGGAGGTGTAATCCGTGCACCAGAAAAACGTGCGCGGAACGGAAGCCCCCCTATGGGCCGCCAGGTCCAGAATATCCATGCCGTCCAGCTTCTTCGGAATCTGGAGGCCGTTTGACTTCAGCAGCGCGGGAAGCAGGTCCACCGTGGAAACGGGCTGCTCGCAGACGGAACCCGGCGCCAGCCTCTTGTCCGCAGGGTACCTGATGATGAACGGCACGCGCACGCCGCCTTCAAAATGCTGCCTCTTGGCTCCCCGGAAGGGAGCGTTGCAGGAAGGCGCCTCCGGAGCGCCCCCGTTGTCCGACAGGAACACGACGATCGTATCCTTTTCCAGGCCGTCCTTCTTCAAGGCGTCCAGAATACGCCCCACGCCCTTGTCCATGGCGTACACCATGGCGCAATAAAGCCGGCGGTCGCGGTCCTGCACGTCCTTAAACCTGGCGATATCCTCCGGCTTGGCCTGGTAGGGCCAATGGGGGGCATTATAGGAAACGAACATGAAAAAGGGCTTCTTGTCCTTTTTGGACTCCTGAAGGAACTCCACCGCCCGGTCCGTAATATCGTCCGTCAGGTAGGTAATGTCCGTCTTGTCCGTGAAATTGGACTCAATCAGGGAAGGATTCAGGCCTTCCACCTCCTTCTTCACGGGGAAATAAGGGCGGGAGCCCCCCAGAAATCCCCACCAACGCGTGAAGCCGCGTTCCGGCGGCGTGTACCCCTTCGTGTGGCCCAGATGCCACTTGCCGAACACCGCGCTCCGGTAGCCGCAAGGTTCCAGATACTCCGGGATCAGCTTCTCCGTCTGAGGGAGTCCGTAGTGGGATTCCGACAGGTAATCCACCTTGATATTGGGATTGGTAGTAATGCCGAAGCGCTTCGGAAAACGCCCCGTCAGCAGCCCCATGCGGGAGGGAGAACACATCGGCGCCGTCACGTACGCCCGGGAACAGAACACCCCCTCCTTAGCCAGCCGGTCAATGGAGGGAGTCATGATCTGCCTGGACCCCGTGCAGCCCAGGTCCCCGTACCCCAGGTCGTCCGCCAGAATGACGATCATGCTCGGCGGCGTGGAAGGACGGCTCTGCGCCCCCGCCATCCCGCAAAACAGACCGCACAACATCAACAATAGAGGTACTCTCTTCATGATCTGTTAATCTACGCGGCTTTCCGTCCGTATCAATCAAAAATATCTCTTCCGGACTCCCAAAACCTTCTTCGCATGTCTCCTGCGGCCAGAGCCACCCAAATCTGGTGCCGTCAATTCCCTTCTCCTTCCATAACGCCCGGGCTTTTCCCAGAAATGACGGAATGCCGGAACTGCGGCCTACGCTCTCATTTGCCGCAGAATAGCCGCCACATACTGCTGGGCTTCCGTTTCCGCAATTCCCGTACCGAACTCGAACGGTTTGCGGCCCGGCTGTTCCACCACGATCTTCTCCAGTGTCTTATGATTCTGCTGAATATTGCTTGCCTCAATGGAAATGCGGGAATCCTTCGCCAGAAGAAACTGCTGGCGGTGGCCCACATTCCCTACGCCGCGGAAAAGCTCCCCCCTTCCCGGCGTCAGAGTCAGCGTCATGCGGCCGAACAGAAAATAAACGGCGCCCAGAAACGTACCAATCCCCACCAGGACGAAAGGAATAAGGAACAATTGTCCCGCCAAATTTTCATGGGTCATCTTTCCCAGCATCGTAGACAGGGCCCCATACGTGATGGCATTCCAGACCAGTGAGAAAAACAGGAAGAAAAATCCGGGCCCCTTCGGCTTTTTATACGTCACTTCCAGCCCTTACGCCGTTTTTACCACCTCCATGCGGCGTGGAACGGAATCCAGAATATCCTCGTCCCGTTCCTCCTGAACCAGGTCGGAAAATCTGCTTATCTGATTGCATGCGCGGCACAGCGCCATATCCGTGGCCATATTCACGTCTTCCATCGCCAGCACCGCGCCGCATCTGGGACATTTCAATTCAACAGAGGTAGTCATTGCCGGAACTCTAACAAACTTTCATGCCCGCAAAGTATAAAAATCATGCTGTTGGCATCTCTCCCTGGTCCCCTTCACGGGATATCTGGCCTCCCCTGCTAACCCAGGATGCCCGGGCCGGAGTCCACGCTTTAGGAAGGGAACTGGCCGCCTATGCTGACGGTGTCAAATTCCACGATCTTCACAATAATGTTTTCCGCCGCATCCGCCTCCTGTCTCCGGATAGCGTCCAGAAGGTCGTCGTGCAGCTTCATGGCGCCGGAGTCATACTGCTTTTCCTGCAGCAGGTTTTCCAGATTCTCCTGCACATTGCGGATAATCACATTGTACAATTCCGCGAGCACCGGATTATGCGTGGCGCGGGCCACGGCGGCATGGAACAGCATATCGTCCTCAATGCCCGGCCTCACCCGGTCATGGCAGTCCCTCAGGGCGCTTCCCAGCTCCTTCAAATCCTCCTCCGTCCTTTTAACGGCGGCCAGCCGCGCAATTTCCTTTTCCAGCGCCAGGCGGGCTTCCAGAATCTGAGGCAGCTCGGACTCCTTCAGGCGGTTATTCACCGCCACGGCAAAACGGTCCGACGCCATCACGTACGTGCCGTCTCCGGGCCGCGCTTCCAGCATCCCCATGTGAATCAGGGATTGCAGAGCCTCCCGGATGGTATTGTGGCTGACGGAAAACGCCCGCGCCAGTTCCGGTTCCGCAGGAATGCGGTCCCCCACCTTCCACTTGCCGGAACGGATCATGGATTCCATGGCGTTGAGCACCTGGCGGGACAGGGACACTCTCACAGGTTTCTTCATCTCCACGGTCTTGGCTTTCTTCATGAAAAATTAACGGATCACGGTCCAGAGGCGCCCCTTTTCCGTCTTGATGAGCTGGATATCCAGTTCAAAGGCATCCTTCAGGTTTTCCTCCGTCAGCACCTCGTCCCGGCTTCCGTGCGCCACGATCTCTCCGGACTTTAAAATCATGCCGCGGTTGAAGACGGGCAGAATGTCCTCAATGCGCTGGGTGATGAACACGATGGTCAGTTCAGGCCGCGTCTCCGCCAGTTCCTCAATGGTTTTCAGTAAAAATTCTCGGCCTGCCAGGTCCAGGTAAACGCTGGGCTCGTCCAGGATCATCAGTTCCGGGTTCGTCATCAGGGCGCGGGCAATCAGCACCTTCACCTGTTCCCCGGAAGACATGGCTACCACGGGCCTGTCCATCAAATGCTCCGCCTTCAGGGATTTCATGATCCCGGCGGCTTTTTCCTCCTCTTCCGGCGTCGGCTCCCGCAGCAGGCCGATCGTCCCGTCGGGGCCGGAAAGCACCATGTCGCGCCCGCTCCAGGCTCCGTCTTCCAGCCACTTGTGCATGAACGGGCTTACCCACGCAATGGATTTGCGCAGTTCCAGCAGGTTCACGTGCCCGAAGGTTTTGCCAAGCACCTGGACTTTCGCCCCGAAGAGAGGCCATGCAAACCCCATCAGCACCTTGACCAGCGTCGTCTTCCCGGCGCCGTTCGCGCCCAGGATAAAACAGCGTTCTCCGCGCTGCACCTGCCAGGAAATATTGTGCAGGATTTCATGTCCGCCCAGAAACACTCTGGCGTTCTCCACATTGACGGCCGGCTGGGAATGGTCCATAACTCAAAAAAGGGTGGACTTCCGGAAGAAGTCCGGGTGTATACGGGCCGTTCCTCCGGAATACGGCGGAACGGCCCGTGAAAAAGTCAAAAGAAACCTTAGTTCCTTTCAAACAGGCTGCGAATCTTGGCGCCCACGATTTCCACCGGGTGCTGGCCCAGGGCTTCGCGCTTGGCCTTGAGGTTGGGAGCGCCCTTGGCGGCTTCTTCCAGCCAGTCCTTGGCGAACTTGCCGGATTCAATGCGCTTGAGGGATTCCTTCATGCGTTCCTTCACGTCGGCGGGCAGGATCTGCGGGCCGTTGTAGTATTCACCGAATTCGGCGGTGTTGGAAATCACGGAATTCATCTTCTGGATGCCGCCGGTGTAAATCAGGTCCACAATCAGCTTGGCTTCATGCACGCATTCAAAGTAGGCCATTTCCGGCGGATAACCGGCTTCCGTCAGGGTTTCAAACCCGTACTTCATCAGGTCCACGATACCGCCGCACAGCACGTTCTGTTCACCGAACAGGTCTTCATACGTTTCCTGGGCCATCGTGCACTCCAGCACGCCGCCGCGGGTCAGGCCTTCAGCCTTCGCCATGGCAAGAGCCACGTCGCGGGCCTTGCCGGAGGGATTCTGGTGCACGGCGATCAGGCCGGGGCAGCCGAAGCCTTCTTCAAACACGCGGCGCACTTCCGTGCCCGGTCCCTTGGGGGCCACCATGATTACGTCCACATCCGCAGGGGGAACGATGGTGTTGAACACGTAGGCAAAGCCGTGGGAGCAGCAGAGCGTCTTGCCGGCCTTCAGGTGGGGCTTGATTTCAGCTTCATACACGGCGCCGTGGCTTTCATCGGGCAGCAGAATGTGGATGATGTCCGCCTTGTCTGCGGCTTCAGCTACGCTCATCACTTGGAAACCGTCCTGGGTGGCGGCGTCAAAAGACTTGCCGGGGCGAACGCCGATAATCACGTTCACACCGGAGTCACGCATGCAAAGCGCCTGGGCGCGGCCCTGGGCGCCATATCCGATCACGGCAACGGTCTTGCCGTTCAAAGCGCTGAGATCAGCGGCGTTATCATGAATAATATCCATTGTTACTCCTTCTTTAAGTAGAATTCATCCAAACATCCAATGTTTGGATGAATGACAACATAGCCATCTGTGGGACGATTGCAAGCGCTTTTAAACGGATGGCGGCGTTTTTTGAATCAGGAGGATGAAGAAAGAGTTTGGAAAGTGAAGAGTGGGAGAGGAATGTATCATGGGCCGCCTACGGAGAATTCCTCGCAGGAACCGGGAAACCTCCTTGTGGATAAACGGTAAAAAGGCTTTCTTTTTATAAGGGCAGGGAAACCGAAGTTGCCCGGTTGGACGGAAGCAAAGCTGAAAGATCAGCGGAGCACAGTGGAGGCTTTCTTTTCCGTAACAGAGCGCGCCTCCTTGGTCCTCCTCCTTCACACCTTATCTCCCGCATTCCCCTCACAAATTCCGCCCGATGCCGTGGTCCGTAGAATCCAGGGAATTGCTGTAAATCAACTGGGAGGTATCGTATCCCAGTTCTTCCGCACAGTGGAGCATCGGCTGAAGCTCCCCGTCCTCCAGCTGCGGCGTCCGGGCCAGCAGCCACAGGTAACTGAGGGAACCTCCGGAAACCACGGCGCGGCTGTAATCCTCATCCAGAAAAGCCACTTCATACCGTCCGTACACCAGCGGGACGAAGTATACTTTCAAATGATTGGGGGCATCCGCCACCACAGCCCGCGCATGGGCCTCCTTCCGCTCTCCGGTGCGGACATCATAACCGCTGTTGGTAACGGAAACGGTACCGTTGTCTCCATGGTCATACCGGGCCGTCACCTTGCGCAGCCCGCGCTCAAACCAGTTTTCCAGGCGCGCGATTTCATGCCATTCCCCCAAATAGCGTTCCAGATTGAAATCCGGCATGGGAGCCGTCTTGACGGAATGGCCGGGAAACAGTGAAGTGAAGATGGTTTGAATGATGCTCATGATTTGACGGGGAATGCCTTGTTAAAAAAAGTCCGGATATCCGGGTACTGAAATTCAAATCCCTCCCGCAGCAATGTTTCCGGAATGGCGCACTGCCCGCGGGTAATCACCTGGGAGGCCTCTCCCATCAGCAGGCGCAGCACGGCGTCCGGCACATGGATGGACAGGCGGGTGTGGAAGTGTTCTGCGGCGGCCTTGTAGAATTCCCGGTTGGTGGTGCGTTCCGGGGCCGTCACATTGACCGGGCCGGAAATGTCTTCCTTCCCCAGGATAAAAATCAGGGCATCCACCAGGTCCTCCAGCGCCACCCAGGAAAAGGAGTGGTCCGGGTCCCCTACGGACGCCGTGATGCCGAACCGTGCGGGACGCACCATTCTGGGCAGGGCGCCGCCATCCGGGGAAAGGACCACGCCAAACCGGGTGCGGACCAGCCGCACGGAGGGGTTCACCAGCTCCGCTTCCTTTTCCCAGGCCAGGCACAATTCCGCCAGGAAGGAATCCACTGCGGGATCATCCTCCTCACCATGACACCCGGACGGGTTATAATACCCCACGGCGGAGGTGGAAATCATCACTTCCGGCGGTTCATGCAGCCGGTTGACCGCCTCCACCAGTTTGCGGGTGGTCGTGATCCGGCTTTCCACCAGCTCCTTCTTGTAGTCATCCGTCCAGCGGCGGTCGATGGGCGCCCCGGCCAGATTGATGACGGCCCCGCATCCCGCCAGGGTCTCCGCCAGGCAGTCCACGCTGTCCTGCGTGAACAGGTAGCGCCACAAGGGCGTCACCTGATGCCCCAGCACCGACAGGCGGCTGGACAGATGGCTCCCAATAAATCCACTGGCTCCCGTAATGGCTACATTCATGACCTTGAATTCAGGAGGAATCCGTTTCCGCAGCCGGGCCCCGGCACTCTGCCGGAACATCCCGCGCGGGAACGGACAACCTTTAACGGATAAGACATGCGCTCTGCGGACCTCCGTTCAGCGGAGGACATACTTTAATTCCCCCTCCCCTCTTCCGGAATGTATTTCCGTACCGGGATTCACTCTGCACCTTCCGGAAAAAGAGAACTTGATTTCCACAGGTTCCCCTTTATGTTGGAAAACATCACAACCACTACTCTCTTATGAAGAAACCCTCCTCCTTTCTTTCCCTCATCGTTCCCGCCGTGGTCATCATTGCCGCGGGAACGGCGGTGTTTTCCTTCTATAATTTCAGCAACAAGCGCGTGCTCTCCGGCTTTGCGGGATACGTTTATTCCAAGCCCATTTTCGGACAGAACAAGTTTGAGGGCATCCTGATCGGCCCGTCATCCACGGGCTGGGTATGGCGGCGGGAAGTCAGCAAGGTTTCCATCACGCCGGACACCACGGTGGAGGAATTCGACGCCCGCAACGGAGGCGCCATCCTGGGCAAGGACAAGCTGCCCATCTCCTGCAAGGCCTCCCTGGTTTACCGCCTGGACCCGTCCCGCGTGAAGGAATTCATGGAAGATTACGGCGGCATCGCCCAGAGCACCGGGCTCAATGATGACGAAGTGGCGGACGAGATCATGCTCTTTGCCTACAGGAATTTCATCCAGCAGCCCTTCCGCACCGCCGTGCGCGCGGAATTGAGCCAGTACAACGCGCTGGACGCTTCCAGCAGTTTGCAGAAGATTTCCGACAACGTTTACACGCAGTTGAGCAAACGCCTGCACGGTACCCCCTTCATCGTGGATTCCGTCGCGGTGGGAGAAACCAATCCCCCTCAGGCCATCATTGAATCCGTCGTCAGGAAGGTGCAGACCACCCAGGAAAACGAGCGCAAGGAAACGGAATTGCAGATCGCCCAGAAAGACATCGCCATCCAGCGCGCCCGTGGTGAGGCGGAAGGCGCCATGAAAATGGAAATAGCGCGCCAGGAAGCGAACGCGAACCTGGCCCGCGGCGAGGCGGAGGCCAAAGTCATCGCGATGCAGGGCAAGGCGCGGGCCCAGGCCTACCTGGAGAGCGCCAAGGCGGAAGCGGAAGGGCTGGCCCTGAAGGAAAAGGCCATGGGCCCGAACGTCCTCCGCGCCAAGGCTTTTGAAAACATGCTGAACAATGCCAAGGTTTACCTCCCTTCCGGCAAGGATGCGGAGGGGAACATGTCCGTGCTGGGCATCCTCAACCTGGACAGGGAACCGGCCAAATAAGGTCCACTTCCTCCTGACGCGCCGGAAGGGTGGCATTCTTCAAACCGAAGGCCCGGAGATGAAGAAGTCGTCTTCTTCCTCTTCCCCCGTAAATTCATGCTTGAGCATGAAGAGGCCCCCCATATTCATCAGCACGCAGAAGATATACAATTTCACGGGAGCCATGACAAAATTGGTCAGAGGACCAGACGGAAGAAGCAGGATCACACACAGGCCGCCGCAAACGGCGCCCACCAATCCGGCATAAGCCAGAGGAGCCCGCTTGACGAGCATCCACCAGCCCACGGGAGAAAGCCCGGAAAAACTTTCCAGCACGGTCGTCCGCATGAAAATACCCGGAAAATAAATGGCTGCCGCCGCAATGAACAACCAGACCAGCGGGCCGTCCAAATCCCAGTCCGCCACGTTTAAATAAACAACCAGGGGCAGGAAGGAAAGGAGGATGCACGCTACCAGCCGGATAAAGGGCATCATTAATGAATCCAGCCAGTCCTCGATGTCCGGAAACTGGCAGATTTCCTCCTCCCCCATGGCGGACTGCCGCACCATTTTCATCAAAAAGACGCACATGAAAGGCATCAGGAAACAGAAGTTGGCAATCCACCCAATGAGGGGAGCCCATGAAGCCAGATACATGGCCCACATGATGAGCACTCCAAAAATAAACACCATGGGCCGTCCACGGAAAGGGTAGCCCAGAGAAGAGAGATAGTCGGACATGCGGAAATGTTAGAGAAGCCATCCCACACCGTCAACGTCTTATTCCATCTCTAACAAAATAGTTTCCCCGTCCCTCTCAGGAATAAAACGCCTCCACCGCACGCGCCATGCGCTCCATGTCCTGCAGTCCGCAGCGCTGGTCCACGGGGAGCGGCAGCAGGTGCAGCGCCAGCTTCCGTTCCAGGCTCTCCGCAGGGGCCTGTTCCAGCACCTCCGGCCACAGCAGGGGAACCAGGATACGCCCATCAATCAGCACATTCCTCAACTCCGGAAAAGCCGTCCAAAACGGATAACAGAACGGCCCTTCCACGGAATCCGGCTCCACGGACAGCCGGTTCAGATGCCCCAGCCTCTCATGCAGAAACCGGAAATTTTCCATGCGCCGGTGCCGCGCCCCTTCATAATCAATGCCGCGTATCAGCCGCTCCGTCAGGCGGGACATCCTCCGCAAGGGAGTATTCCGCAAACGCTCCTCATTCCGTTCACAGGCGGCGGAGGCCCTTTCCGGCCCATGTTCCAGCCATTCCAGCAGAAAAGCGGCCTCCGGCAGGGATTCATCCCGTTCCTCCGGCTCCATTAGCGGTTCGCCCGCCTCCATGACGGCGACGCCACCATCCGGCAGCCCGGAAAATTTGCGCGGGCTGTACAGGGAGGCCACTCCGGAACGGGCCGGAGAATACAGGGCCAGGGCATTGTCCACAACCAGCCTCCCCCCGCACCGGGAGGCCAGCAGGTCCACGTACTTCTCCTTGATGCCGAAGTAGTTCGTGTACAACAAATAATCCCCCTCATTCAGGTCCGGCAATTCCTCCAGTTCCAGACGTTCGTCAATGCGGTAAAAGACAGTGGGCACCTGAAGGCGCTCCATCGGTTCCAGCACCGTCGGGCACGTATACAGGGGAACATGGACGCGCCGCACGTCCTTCAGACGGCGCAGAATATACTCTAAGGCGCGCCTGCCGGAATTCACGGCCACGCTCCGGCCCGGATGCCATTGCGGGAAATTGCCGTATTCCGGCAATTCCAGGCCGAAAAAGCCGCCTGTGTCCGTCCGCCCGTCCATGCAACCACGCAATACTACATCCGCCCCTTAAAAGAAAGCGCCATCTGGAAGGGAACCCTTTTCCGCCACGGCGGGACAGGCGTTCCGGAAAAGGCCACCATGATAAACCCTGATGGTGCAAAAAAACTCCGTCCTCCGCCGTAACCCGTGATGGAATATGGAAAAACCGCTTTTTCCATCCAGTCTTCCCTGCCCTCACGGAATTTCCATCCTGCCTCCACCCCGCTCCGGGCGCGCCGTCTCCATGGCATATGGCCAGGAAATCGGGAAACTTCCTCAAGCAGTCCGCCGGAGCATCCCTCCCGGAAAGGGGAACGGTTGAAAACGGAGCGGGTGTCCATCAGCCACATGCTTCTGGAACAATGGAACAGCGGCAGAATACGGCGTTCCCCGCAGTCCTTCCTGTCCTTCCGTACGATGTGGAACAGAAATACGCCAACTCCCGGATCAAAGGTTGACCCAGCATGACTGGGAGGGAAAGGCCAGGAAGGAATGGCTCAGGACCATGCGGGGAAAAAACCGCCGGGCAGCTCCGGGAACAGGCCGCCTCCACAGCCCTGCTGCAACCGCCGCCGCATTTTGAACGGATGCCGCTGAAATGGACTCCTGACCTTATGCCTTCATCATTCACACTTCACAGCAAGGACCTGGGCGGCGTGGTCTCCGCCCCCCAGCGGCACACCAGCGTAGGCGGCGGCAACCGTTCCCCCCAGCTTTCCTGGACCAATCCTCCGGAAGGAACAAAAAGCTTCGCCATTACCATCCATGACCGGGACGCGCCCACCGGGAGCGGCTTCTGGCACTGGCTGGCCGTCAACCTTCCGGCTTCCGTTCTGGACGTACCCGGGGATGCGGGAAATCCGGAGACGCGCCTGATGCCGGACCAGGTTGTCCAGATTCGCAATGACGCGGGATTCGCGGGCTACAGCGGCAGCTTCCCGCCCCCGGGCCACGGCTGGCACCTGTACCTGGTCACCGTTTACGCGCTGGATACGGATTCCCTGCCGGTCACGCCGGATACGCCCGCCGCGCAGGTGGGTTTCCAGCTCTGGCAGCACACGCTGGAAAAAGCGTCCCTCGTCTTTTACGACCAGGTGCCGGCTAAATAGCTAACAACGAAAGTCTAAATTGAAGAAACGCCGGATTAAGAGTATGGAAAAACGTTTTTTATCACTGAGATTGTTGCATATTTGAGGTAGAGAATACTTGCCATAGAAACAAGTGCCAAAGTGCGTTTCTAGACTTGCCAATTCCATTTGAACTGATAGCTTGACAGAGAATATAGGACATCTACGAAACGCCTCTGTTCAATTCGGGGAAGATACTATTAATAGGGTTTGTCTCGCTATTTCCGTAGTTTCATTGTATGATGAGTTACCAGAGAACGAAAGAAATACATCCCAAAAACAGCAAAATCACTTCCCACGAATAACCATAAGACACTTTCCCTCAAAATATTACTTTATTTCTGGAGCCGCGGAATATTTTTCCTATCTTTGTATTCATGGGAATAATTAAAAAATACTGACTTTTAAAAATTGACGGCCATGATTTTTCTCTGATGAAGAATCATATTATTTTATTAATTTCTATATCATTATTTTTAATAGGAGAATATGGTAAAGCTGATCAAGAAAAATGTCGCATAGAAAGAGTCTACATTCCTTTTTTTACGGCATGGGGAGACGAAGCTCCTACGCCACCTAATATTGCCGCTGAAATGGTTCAGTCTATGGTAACTACTGTTTTAGCTATGGCTTAGAAGCAGAAACTGGAGTAATAGATATAAATCGCTTAGTGGGAGCTTCCATGGAATATACCTATCATGTTCATCTATGGTATGCCTATAGGTTTGTTCATAATCATAAATTCAAAACTCCATGGGTAACTGATGTAAAAGAGCATTTATCCGATGGAATGAAAGATTTCTTCCGTGCAGATATAGAAGGACAAAAAAGTGGTCAAGCTGCTGTATCTGTAGCAAAAAGAAATCTTCTTGAGCGATTTGAAAAAGAGCTAAAGAAAGAATGTGAAAAACATAATTAATAAAATACTATGAAAAAAATTATATTAATATATGCTATTTTAATTTCTACAAGTTTCATTTATGCAGATGGGAAGAATACGGTAGAAGAAATTACTCTAAATGATGGAATAAATTTGGAAGAGAATAGTTCTGCTCCTCCTATTGTTGTTGAAGGTGTGTCAAGCAGTAAAGAACTTGACAAATGGATTGAGAATTATGTAACAAAAAATCATCCGGGATATAACATAGGAGATACAGAGATGGATGTTTCAAGCAAAGAATCCATTATTGAAACGGTCTACTTAAAAAATGAGGAAGGAAATGTAATAACAATACGTTTAAATATTACGGATTACATGAGAAAATTTCAACAAAATAACAAAAAAGAAATTCTAAAAATTTCTAGAGCTTTAAAAAAACAAAAAGAAAACGTAGAGAAAAATAAAGAGCGTGGATCGTCATATAATTTTCCTATTGATTTGAAGCATGCTAAAACAGAACAAGAGGTTCTGGAGGCACAGAAGGATTATCTAGAAAAACATTTTCCGGATTATCAAATTGTTTCAAGAGGAATATGGGTATTTGGAAAAAAGTATATTGATCGATTGAGATTAGAAAAAGAAGATCATACTAAGGTATTAATGTTTGATGTATCTTCTTACATCAATGAATATAAAAAGACCTATAAAATTAAGCTTAAGGAAATTGCACCCGGAATGATTAGTGTCGAAAAGTAAACGTTTTTGAAGAAAATTCGGAGAAGAGCATCGGGCCCTGAGAAGTAATTGCGCTCTGAGCAACGGTCATTTTCAAATGCCCCATCACTATGCTCCTGCTATAAGTCATGCAGGAAAAAATCCCCGGTTTTACCGGACTTCCGGTTGGGACGTCTTGCCGGAGCCTATCCAGGTGGCCCGGTGCCACAGGCCTTCCAGTACTCCGTAACGGTGGCGTTCCAGCCACCAGCGGCAGAACCATATCTGCCCGATCATGGCGGCGCAACCAATCGCAAAACTGGCCAGATACCCGCAATAGGGGGCCAGCCCCAGCGCGTATGGGAAAAAAATCAGGGAACCGATCATGGACTGGGAGACGTAGTTGGTCAGGCTCATGCGCCCGTAAGTCAGCAGCGGCACCGTCACTTTCCGGAAATATTCCAGCCGGTACAGCAGGACGAACCCGGCCACCCATATGCCGGTAAAGCAGACGTTGTGCCACATTCCAAACACGGTATGCAGCGGGGCAGGAAGTCCGGGCAGAGACATCACCACATAAAACGCCACAGCCCCCGCCAGGGAAAGAAGGATGCCACGGGTCCAGAACACGGCGTTCCGGTCATTCTGAAGAAAGAAATCCTGCCTTCCCAGCACAAAGCCCAGCAGGAACAGCCCCGGAGCCTGCATCAGGCGCCCGGCGTCAATGCCCCACGCCAGGCTGGCCCACTGCCCCACGGTCAGGTTCTCCCGGGCCATCACCCAGAAATTGCCCGTATCCACGGCGGCTTTCAGGGAAGCGTATGATTCTGAAACGAGCAGGGAGGGCGGAGTCCAGCCGGGGTTCATCCACTGGGCCACGGCATAAACCCACTCCAGGGGCTGAGCCAGGAAGAACAGGGACAGAACGACCAGCGTGGAGGTTTTCAAACGGCGGCACGGCACCAGCAGCAGCCCGGCAATGGAGAAGGTCAGCAGCACGTCTCCACCCGGAAAGAACACCGCATTCACGCAGGCGAACACGGCCAGCAGGCACATGCGCCAGATAAACCTGCCCGCAAAGTCCCGGCCCTTCCGCGCCTGGTTGCGGTACTGGATGGCAAAGGTAAACCCGAACAACAGCGCAAAGATGGTGTATGATTTTCCGGCAAACAGGAAGAAAAACACCTCCTTGAACTGCTGGTTGGCCGCTTCCATCACCGGGGAGGAGGCCACGGGATAGGAGTTGTAAATGAAATGCTCCATGAAGTGCAGCAGCATGATCGCCATCACGGCAAAGCCGCGCAGGGCATCCACTACATATATACGTTTGCTGTCGGGAGAGAGTACGGGGTCCATGGCAGTCAGATTACGGCGTGAGAAGCGCCTTTATTTCATCAGGGGCAACGTTACACGTTGGCAAAGCCGTTTCCAGCCAAAATCTGCGCCGGGGCATTTTTCCGGGAAAAACCACATCCTTCCGCCCCTCCGGAAAGACAAAAATCACTTCCCCGCATCTTCCGGCACCTCCGGAAAAAAGGAAATTCAACACAGGCGGCCTATGTCCGAGATCAATTCCCGCACGTCTTCCTCACGCGTGGCCCAACTGGTGCAGAAGCGCACCGTGCTGTGGCTTTCATCCTCCCGGCGCAGGCAGGCAAAGCCGTACTTCTTCTGCAGCTCGTCCAGAACGGAATCGGGAAGCGTGACAAACTGCTGGTTCGTTCCGCTGGCAAAGGGGAGCGCCAGGCCCCTGGAACGGCAGAAATCCCGCAGCATCACGGCCAGGCGGTCCGCATGAGCCGCCAGCCGGAAATAAAGGCCATCCCGGAACAGCTCCAGAAACTGGATGCCTAAAAGCCTGCCTTTCGCAAGGCGGCCGCCCTTCTGCTTCATGATATAGCGGAAATCCTCCTTCAGGGCGTCATGGCGCAGGACCAGGGCCTCCCCGAACAGGGCGCCCACCTTCGTCCCGCCGATGTAAAAGGCGTCACAGAGGGAGGCAATCGCCGGCAAATCCAGATCATTGTCTTCATCGCACAGGCCGTAGCCCAGGCGCGCGCCGTCCAGATACAGGTACAGTCCCAGGCGGCGGCAGGTCCCGGAAATCTCCTCCAGCTCCTTCCGGGAGTAAATGGTGCCCAGTTCCGTGGGCTGGGAAAGGTAAACCATCTTCGGCTGCGGCATGTGCTCGTGAGTCTCGTCGTCCCAATGGGCATGCCATGCCTCCTCAATCTGCCGGGCCGCCAGCTTCCCGTCCGGGGAGGGAATGGCTGAAACCTTATGGCCGCAGGCCTCCACTGCGCCGGACTCGTGAACGTTGATATGGCCCGTGTCCGCACACAGCACGCACTGGTGGGGGCGCAGCGCCGCCGCGATCACCGTAAAATTGGTCTGGGTCCCTCCAATGAGAAAATGAATGTCCAGGTCCGTCCTGCCGCACAATCCAGCGATCAATTCCCTGGCCTGCCCGCAATAGGGGTCTTCCCCGTATCCGGCGGTCTGTTCCATATTCGTCTCCGCCAGCCTGCGAAGAATATCCGCATGGGCGCCTTCACTGTAGTCACAGTTGAAAAGAATCATTGCCTTCCTGAAAAACGCGGGGACCATAGCCCCGGCGCCCCTTCATGTAAAGGAATATGCACCGTACGCCCTACCCCGGTCCGGACCATGCCGGGATTCCGGTGAAACCGTTCACTCCGGCAATTTCACCCTTTTCAGCGTAAACTCCATGTTGGAAATATCCCCCGTGGCCTCCTGAATGCGGGAATTGGTGAAATAAAGATAGCCGTCATGGATGCTGAACGTATCCGGCCAGCTGATGCCGTCCCCGGAGGCCAGCACCTTGATCTCTTTACGGTCCGGAGTGACGTAAACGATGCGGCCTTTCTCCAGGTCCCCCATGTACAGGTTGCCCCGGTCATCCATGATCATTCCGTCCGGAAAAGGCGTCTTCATGGATGAAATCTTCCCTTCGTCCACCCGGCGGTCAATAAGCTGGCTCGTCGGGATTCCGTACAGGGTTTTACCCGTCAAAGCGTGGAAATAAAGGATATTGTTCTTCCGGTCCAGCGCAATCCCGTCGGAATGCACTTTCCCGTCGTGCCTTTTGCCGTTGACGGTGATGTGGTCCTGTTCCGCCGTCGTATAAGGGTGGTTGTCCAGCATGCGGTAATTCTCCCCGCTCTTCATATCCAGTACAATCAAGCCCGGTTCGTTGGAATCCGTGAAATAAATCTTGCCATGTTCGCGGTCCACGCGCAGATCATTCACATAGGAACCCGGTTTGGTGGATTCCGCCAGCGGATACTTGCGGACCAGCTTGTCCGTGTTGAGATCGTACACATACAGGGTGGGCACGGCAACCGTCTTGCCGATCATGGGATTCTTCGTATCAATCACGTAAAGCCTGTCCCCGTCCGACACCACGGACTGCACGCACACAAACGCATCCCCGTCTCCGGGCATCCCCTTCTCCCACCGGTTGGTCTTTTCATCCGGATAAGGGGTGTAGCCGCCGTCTTTCCCCACCTCCGCCACCGAGCACGGAATAGGCTCCCGCCAGCGGGGAAAATTGACAAAAATCCGGCCCTTGTCCGTCACTGTCACCCCGGTCACCTGCGCCCCCCTGAACGAGGCGACGTCTTCAATCTTCCCTTCCGCATGGCCGGATGGATCAAAGGCGCACAGGAGGAATAAAACAACGGAGGCGGAAAAGACAAAAGATTTAACGGGGAACATGGGATGAAAGCTTCCTATGGACTACCAGACAAATCCGGAACGCCCCGCGTTCATTTCCCTGCCCTTAAAAACCTCCCCTCCCCACATCGTATCACCCCCCAGCCAACACATGCCCTTTTTAAGAAAACAAACCGCCCCAAGAAACCAGTAAAGCCCTGCAAGCAGTTAACTTGCAGGGCCTTGTTTGGTGCGCCCGAAAGGACTCGAACCTTCACGGGGGAACCCCCACTAGAACCTGAATCTAGCGCGTCTACCAATTCCGCCACGAGCGCACATGGTTTGGTAAGAACGGGGCTTATTATGCACGGCGGCGGCGCGTTGGCAACTATTTTCCTGCACATGAAAGAAAATATTTTTCCGGGCCTCCGCCTCCTTGCCACTCCACCTGGCATGGAAACGATATAAGGGCTTCTCAAATCCTCCGGTATGCAGTAGTCTCACCCCAGAATCAAAGGCACCACCATTTCAGACTTGTGAATGAGACGAGGGAAAAACCGCTATTGAACCGTTTTGAGGTCATGGAAATGGGGTTCGGCCTGTGTACGCTGGCCGCCCTGATGTGGCTGCTGTGGTGGAACGGCTTCGGGGAGGTTCATGAGGACCAGCTTTCCCTGCGTTATTTCCGGGAAATCCTTTCCCTGCTGGTACTCGGCCAGCTTACCGGAGTGATCGGCATCCTGCGGGAGAAGTGGCTTTCCCGCTCCATCCGGAACCCGCGGTGGATGGAGCTGGGGCTGGGCATCGTCATTCTGGTCATGCTTGCCGGGAATTTTTTCAATTCCACCTTTATTTCCAGAATAGAGCTTCAGAATATTTTCCGCGTCCTCTGCCTCTGCTACGGAGCGGCGCCCCTGCTGAACCTGAAGGAGTATTTTTTCCGCGTAGCCCGCAGAAACCGGGGGTTTCACCTGCCGCGCATCCGCCCGGCCCTGCTCTTCCTGCTCACGCTGGTGGTTTTCATCACGCTGGGGGGAACCCTGCTGATGTCTCCGGGAGCCACCAAGGACGGCATCGTGCTTTCCCCCACGGACGCCTATTTCATCAGCACCAGCGCCGTATGCGTCACGGGCCTGGTGCCCCTGAACGTCCACGAGCATTTCACCAATTACGGACAGACCATCCTGCTGGTGCTTTTCCAGGTGGGCGCCTTCGGCATCATGACGTTCACCTACTTCGTTTCCCTGATGGTGGGCCAGGGCCTGAGCCTGCGTTCCAAGGTCACCATCAGCAACCTGCTGGATGAAGAGGGCATCGCGCAGGTGGACCGGTTCATTAAGAACATCATCGCCGTCACGTTCGGGGTGGAGGCGATCGGGGCCATCGCCCTTTATTTTTCCTGGAGGAACGTGCCGGGGCTGGAGGGTGACACCCTCTGGTGGTACGCCGTGTTCCATTCCGTTTCCGGCTTCTGCAACGCGGGATTCAGCCTGTTTGCAGACAATCTGGCTACGCCTGACGTGGCCTACAACATGGGCGGCCAGATTACCATCATGGTCATGGTGCTCTGCGGGAGCCTGGGCTTTGCCATGTACCTGGAAATCGTCCGCCGGGCGCGGGTGGCCCTGGGCTGGGACAGCCGGAACACCGTCAGCCGCCACTGGTCCACGTACAGCTGGCTGGTGGTGCGCATGACGGCGGCGCTGGTGCTGGGCGGAGGGCTGATTCTGTTCCTGACCAAGATGATTGACGGCAGCCTGTTTACTTCCGCGGACCCCTGGTACTGGACTTTGTGGGAAAGCCTGTTCAACGCCACGGCGCGCACCGCGGGCTTCAATATTTCAGACATGGCGCTTAACAGCATTCCGTACGCCCTGTTTCTGGCGGCGCTCATGTTCATCGGCGGCAATCCCGGGTCCACCACGGGCGGCGTGCATACCACCGCATTCGCCGTCTCCTGCGGGGAGGTGGCGCGCATCTTGCAGGGCAAGCAGGACGTGGTGATGCACAAGCGCCGGATTGCCCGCAGCGTGGTGGAGCGCGCCGTCATCACCGTCATCCTGGCCGGGGCCTGGGTGGGCATGATGACCACGGTCATGTGCTTTGCGGAGCCAGGGCTGAGTCTGGAACGCCTGTTTTTTGAGGTAGTGAGCTCCTTCGCCACGGTGGGATTCTCCTGGAACGTCACGCCGGAGCTCAGTAACACGGGCAAGTGGATCATCGTGTTCAACATGATCGTGGGCCGCGTGGGCATGGTGGCCTTCGTCCTGGCTTTTATGAAACAGCCCTCCAAGTCTCCGCTGCGGTATCCGGAAACCAGGCTGCCCCTCAGCTGATCCGCGTTTTTTCTCCCGTTTTTCATGACATGCATGGAAAACAAACGCATTTCTTTCTTGCATGATTCCGGTTTGCGTCAAGAATGCCGGACCTTTAGCGCCTGCTCCCGGCAGTTCAAGCCGGCAGGGCGTCCTTGCCATGAATACTTCCTCCTCTATTTCCTATCAAAAGATATGGCTGATGTCCTATCCCCTCATGATCAGCCTGATCATTGAGCACATGATCGGCCTGACGGACGCTGTCTTCCTGGGCCGCGTGGGGGATGTGGCGCTGGGCGCATGCGCCCTGGGCGGCGTGTATTACATGGCCCTGTTCATGCTGGCTTTCGGCTTCGGCTTCGGGGCGCAGATCATCATCGCCCGCCGCAACGGGGAGCGGCGGTACAACCGCATCGGCCCCACCCTGGTCCAGGGCTGTTATTTTATGCTGGCCCTGGCGGTGGTTCTTTTTACCGCCTCCCAGTATTTTTCCCCCCTCATCCTGCGGGGCATCATTGAGTCTCCCCAAGTGTACGGAGCCACGGTGGATTACATCCACTGGCGTACCTACGGCGTCTTTTTCTCCTTCCTCTGCGTGATGTTCCGCGCCTATTACGTGGGGATTACCCAGACAAAGATTCTCACGGCCAATTCCATCGTGATGCTCCTGAGCAACGTGGCGCTGAATTACTGCCTCATCTTCGGCAAAGGCGGCTTTCCCGTCATGGGCATCGCCGGGGCAGCCATTGCCTCCAGCGTGTCGGAGGCCGTTTCCCTCATCTTCTTCGTCCTTTACACGGGCATCAAGGCGGACAAGAGGAAGTACGGCTTCCGCCAGGCGTTCGCGTTCCGCCCCCATTTGCTGAAGGGGATGCTGTCCATTTCCGGATGGACCATGGTCCAGTCCTTCATTTCCGTCTCCATCTGGTTCATCTTTTTCCTGGCAATCGAGCACCTGGGCGAACGTCCTCTGGCCGTCACCAACATCGTGCGCAACATTTCCGCCATGCTCATCATGGTGATCAGCGCCTTCGCCACCACGGCGGGAGCCCTCATCAGCAACCAGATCGGCGCCGGGGAACAGCGCTACCTGTTCCGGACCTGCGGCATGACGGTCAACCTGACCTACGCCATCCTGATTCCCCTGCTCATCGTCCTGTGCCTGTTTCCGGAACCCGTCCTCAGGATTTTCACGGACAACCCATCCCTGATTGCCGCCAGCGTCAATTCCGTGTACGTGATGGCCACCTCCACCCTGATCATGGCTCCGGCATTCATCCTGTTCAACGCCGTCTCCGGCACGGGGAATACGAAGGCGGGCTTCATCATGGAAATGGTATCCCTGGCCGTTTACACCGCCGCCGTTTATTACATCGTCATCAGGCTCAAGCCGGATGTGGCCTTCTGCTGGTTCTCTGAACACGTTTACGGCCTTTCCCTGATCGTCCTGGCATGGTGGTACCTCAAGAGCGGGAGATGGCGCGGTAAAAAGGTTTAAACGAATATAAGAGCCGGAGTCTCCGGCATCCGTGCTGGCAGGCGCACCCGGGAAAACCGTCCTTTCCCATATACCGGGCGCCCCTGTCCGGCGAGCCGGAGAAATCCCATTCCGCCGCCACGGTTCCCGGGCCTTTCATTCCCTTTCAGGGGCATAAAAAAGCCCTGCGGCAAAAGCCGCAGGGCAAAAACGGAACAGGGAGGAGTTATTCCTCGCCGGATTCCTCTTCGGAATCACGTTCTTCCTCCGGGGAGGAAGCTTTTTCCTGCTGGGGAGCGGCCTTCTGGGACTGCTTGCGGCGGGATTCCTCCATCATGAAGAATTCCGCGCAGCGGAAGGCGCGGCGGGCGGCTTCACGCGCCGTCTGGTCATCCATCAGGGCAAGCCCTTCTTCAGACACTTCCGCCAGGAACATCTTCCAGGCGCGGGCGGCCACTTTCTTGCCGTCCAGATGCTTGAAGGAAGCGGACTCCTGCATGGGCTGGCGGTCTTCGGAACCGGTGCCCTTCTTATTGCGGCGGCGGCGCTTGCGCTTGTTGAAGGAACCTTCAGACGCTCCGCCCACGGTTTCCGGCTGGGCAAAGAAGTCTCCTCCATGCTGTTCATGGCGTTCCTGCTGTTCCTGGACGCGGTTGGGGCGGAAGGATTCACGCTTGACCTTGACCTGGGAGGGAGCCTGGGGCTTTTGGGGAGCCTCGGGAGCGGAGGCCTGTTCAACGGGAGCGGCCGGAGCCGGCGTCACGGAAGGAGCGGCCGCTTCAACGGCGGGCGCCTTCTTGTCAACCGCCTTTTTGGCGGTTTTCACGGTCTTTGCCTTGGCCGCGGTTTTCGGGGCGGACTTGACCGTTTTGATTTTGGTTTTGGGCGCTTCTACGGAAGCGGCGTCAGCAGCGGGCTTCTTTTCAGCCGCGGCGGTCTTCTTGGCCGTAGACGCCGTTTTTTTGGCAGCCGTCTTGCGTGCAGCCGTTTTCTTGGCTGCGGACGCTTCCGGAGCACCTGTTTCTAATGGTTTTTTTGCCATAAAATTTCAAGTGAAAGGAAGGATTATGAATCAATTCCGGATATTGTCGAGATTTATCACGGAGCTTCATCCGGAAGGGACGGCAAATCCTTTAAAAGAGCTTTATACCTTCCCGAATCAAAAGGGCGGCCTCCCACCACCATTTCATTAATGGTGATCGCCAGCGCCTGCGCCATCAGCTCCAGAGCCTCCTGCTCCTCCAGCTTTTCCTGCCCCGTCAGGCGTTCCAGGCATGTCTTGACGTAAGCGGTGTCCGGCGCCTCCAACTGCTCCCGCACGGCGGGGATCAGCGTTTCAATCATTTCATCAGGTATTTCCATAAGACCTTTTTCCGGTGTTTTTACATAGCTCCCATGCGGCTGCGGAGGACGGCCTGCAATTCCGTTTCAAATTCCCTGAGATCTTCCGCCGTGGGTTCCCCAAGCGTGGCGTCCCAGTTGATACGGCCTGTACGGTCAATGTCCCAGACGCCCTGAGCGCCGCTCCTGAAGTGGACCTTTCCGGCCATCAGGGCATGGGGCGGCGTCACTTCATCCACGGTTACCTGGGTTTTACCCAGCAGGGAGGCGGGGGGAGCCATCGCTCCGGAGACATCCCCCGGCTGTTCCGCCTGGGGCGCCGGTTCCGGCTGCCTGATGTGAATGTCCAGATCCTGAAGCAGGAACCTGGTATCCATGAACGTCAGCTTGATGCCTAGGTCCTCATGAAGTTTTTTCTGGATGGCGTTTAAATCCAGCCCTTCTTCCGCCCAGTCCCGGATGGACTGGACCTGTTCCGGCGATAATTGATCAGGGGTAATCATGATATGTGTTTGAGTTAGGATGATGCCTTTTTGTTCGCGGCCAGCCATGCATTCCAGCACGGAATGAACGCGGGGGAGAAGTCCTGCGGGCGGCGTTCCACCCATGCCTGGATTTGTTCCGGAGTAAACCACTGCACGCTGTCCACTTCCGCCGCGGGAAAACGGACTTTCCCGGAATAGCTTCCCTCATAAAGGGCGATGAATTCCCAGCCGTTGTTTTCACCCGCGTCAAAGTCCGCGATCTTCCGCAGCCCGCAGCCGGAGACGCCCAGTTCCTCCTTCAGTTCCCGCACGGCGGCTTCCTCATAGCTTTCCCCGGCATCCAGGTGCCCGGCGGCGGAAGAATCCCACTTGCCCGGCTGCCGGTCCTTCCACATGGACCTTTTCTGGAGCAGCACGGCTCCGTGCTTGTTGACCAGGAACATGTGCACGGCACGGTGGAGCAGGTTCCCTTCATGGATTTCCCGGCGCGTTCCCTGCCCGGTCATCTGGTTGAGCCCGTCCACCACGTCAAACAGTTCGTCCCCGCTCTGCGCCACATCCTTGAGGGGGTTGGCATCGTAAGCCCGCGCCAGCTCCACCCACTGGGACAAATTCAGTTCCTCCGCCCGGGCGGACGGGGAAAGCCCCAGGGAGGAGGCCACTTCCTCCCACGGAGGGGAGGAGGGGAGCTGTTTTTTCAACTGCTTGCGCCTCTGGGAAAAAGCCTTGCGCATCAGTTCGTCCATCAGCCGGTCGTCATACGGAGGCAGGTCGCGGGCGGGACGGGGCGTGAGCAGCATCACCGTGGAGTCAATCCTGGGGCGGGGATGGAACGCTTCCGGGGGAATGGTCTTGAGCGCGCGGGGAATCCAGTTTTTCTGGATGCGGAGGGACAGCAGCCCGAAGGCGGCGTCGTCCGGGGTCGCCAGAATGCGGGCGATGAACTCCTTCTGGAGCATCACCACGGCACGTTCCACGGCGCTGGGGCGGGACAGGAAATTCTGAAGAATGGCGCCTCCGGCGGAATAGGGGAGATTGCCCAGGAACTTGACGGGAGCCTCCGCAAACAGTCCACGGGGGTCCCAGGTGGCGCCGTCCGCATGGTGAACCTCCACGTGGGGGTCCCCGGCCCAGCGTTCCTTCTGGTATTCCGCCAGGCGGGAGTCAAATTCCACCAGGATCAACTTGCGGCACAGGGGGGCGGCGTGCTCCGTCAGGGCGCCGGTTCCGGGTCCCACTTCCACCACGCAGTCCTGCGGCTGAATCTCAAGCTGGTCCACAATCCAGCGGGCCACATTTTCATCCGTCAGGAAATTCTGGCCCAGGGATTTGCTGGGTCGCACTTCGTGATCTTCCAGAACATTCCTGATCTCGGATGGCTTCATGCGACGATGTTCTCAAAAATGCACATCCGGAGCCAGTAAAAAGCGGGGCAGTTTCCGGCATCGGGACGGATGCGCCCCGTGCGCCGCCCTGCCGGGAGAAACCGGGCGGAACGCCCCCCTCCTTCCCGCCTTCCGGCCCCGGGAATCCTTCCGCTCCATGGTCCCGGCACCCTCCGCGCGCCCGGCGGCAGGCGTATCACAAATTGACAAAAAGGGGAAAACATGTCACTTTTACAGGCGTCTGGAACAGTGACACCGTCCGCCGTGAACCGGAAGATTCCGCGGGCCCTGGAACGTGCGGACGCCCTTGCCGGTGAAAAGGTTGAACCGGCCCAACAGCAATTTGATAAGATCATGAAAGTACTTGTAACCGGCGGCGCCGGATATATTGGTTCCCACACGGTGCGCCAGCTCGTCAACATCGGCGCTGACGTGACCGTGCTGGACAACATGGTGTACGGCCACATCGGGGCCCTGGTGGATCCGGAAGTGAAACTGGTCAAGGGAGACTTGGGAGACGCCTCCGTGGTGTATCCGCTCCTGATGCAGGGCAACTTTGATGCCGTGATCCACTTTGCCGCCTTCATCAACGTGGGTGAATCCGTCCAGAATCCCCTGAAGTACTACATGAACAACATCGCCCGGCCCCTCGTCCTCTTGGGCGCCATGCAGGCCGCGGGCGTCAAGCGCTTCGTCTTTTCCTCCACCTGCGCCACCTACGGCGTTCCCACCCAGATTCCCATTCCGGAAACGGAAAAGCAGGACCCCATCAACCCCTACGGCAGCTCCAAGTACATGCTGGAAAAGGTCTGCCAGGACTGCGACCGCGCCTGGGGCCTCAAGAGCGTTTTCCTGCGCTATTTCAACGCTTCCGGATGCAGTGAGGACGGCCTGATCGGTGAAGACCACGATCCGGAAACCCACCTCATCCCCAATATCCTGCTCACGCTGACCGGAGAAAGGGAATACATTGAAGTCTTCGGCACGGATTACGACACGCCGGACGGCACCTGCATCCGTGACTACATCCATGTGAACGATCTGGCGGACGCCCACCTGAGGGCGGTGGACTACCTGATGAAAGGCGGCTCCACGGAATGTTTCAACCTGGGAACCGGCCTGGGACTTTCCGTCCGGGAAATCCTGGAAACGGCTGAAAAAGTCACCGGAAAGAAGATTCCCGTCCGCTACGGCCCGCGCCGTGAAGGCGACCCGCCCCGCCTGATCGCCAATCCCAAGAAGGCTAAGGAGATCCTCGGCTGGGAAGCCCGGTGCAAGGATGCCGGAGCCATTGTGGAAACCGCCTGGAAATGGATGACCGGTCCGCGCAAGGGCCATTATTGATTTCCCGCTCTCATCGCGGAACCATTCCTTTCCCGCCTTGCCGTGAACTTCATGGCAAGGCGTTTTTTCTTCCGCAAGACCTCGGTCCCCCGCCCGCGGAAACGCCCAATTCCGGCCTGAAAACCGCCGTCACGGATATAAATTGCTTATGATAAAACATTCCCTGATGCACAACTGGTCATCAGGGAGGCCACAGGACCAGCAAAATCTTTGCGCTCGCCCCAGCCTGAAAAAAACGCTATATTATTTCAGGAACCTCCTAATTACTGCATGAGCCTGCACATTGAAAGTACCGAAGACGCCCTTGCGGAGCTGAAGAAACAGCGCGTCAAGACACTGACCGCCGCCTTTTCCGTCTCTTTCCTCGGCGTTGTCCTCATGGGCCTTCTTCTTTACCTGGT
>DBGCTZ010000040.1:0-4139 GCA_048388685.1 Akkermansia sp.
AAGAGGGGGCTGGAGTGCTGCCATGTCTTGGCGCGGTAGTCCTTGCCTTCCGGGTAGGAGCCGATGACCGGAGGCTTGCCCCATTTGATGGATACCCCGTAGTAGGCAACAAACGTCGAATCCAGAGAAGGCGTGCCGTATGCACCCGCTTTCTTGGCTTCTTCATCGGTCCCATCATTATGTTCCCACATTTCCGCCGGAAGTTTAATTTGGTCAACCAAGGGTTTTTCCCAGGCGCCCCAGTTAATATTGAGGATGGCCGGCATCGTCTTGGAGAAGATAGCGATTTCAGCCGTGTTTTTCCCGTTCAGGGAGGAGGAGCTGTTCATCTTGCCCGGATCCATCAATCCGGCACCCATGACGAAAGTTCCCAACGCCTTGGATGATCCATTGTCTCCGTATTTGATGGCAAGAACATGGTTGTCAGGCGTGCCGTTGAGTTGGCTGGTGGTTTCCGCAAAGATAATGGAGGCCTTGGCGATGCCCTGCTGATTATATCCGCTGCCGTCCAGCAGTTCGTAGCGAACGCCGTCCGTCAGGTTGACGGCATAGGAGCTGACCTGCCCCGCATCCTGGGACCAGCCTTCCTTGAGCGGGAACCTGTCCGGTTTGAAATCTCCGCTGTTGGGCTTTGTTTTATATACCTCGTTGCCATTAGCAATATTGGAAACGACAGGCTGGGCAAAGACTACGATTTCACCTGCCTTCAAGGTGGAAGGTTCTCCCTTGATGGTGGACCCGTCTCCACCGAGTTGGGATGTAGTACGGAAAGAAGCGCCGAAGTCGGCTACCTGGCGGTTGTTATAAGAGGCATTCAGATAGGGAACCAGGCAGGATTCCCCATAGCTGGACAATTGGTTTTCATCCAGCTGATTCCACGCGAATTTGACATTATGGGAAAGCAACATGGGCATGAAGCGGTGTTCACCAAAGTAAGCGCCCCAGACACCACCGTCGGCTCCGGTCAGTTTCATATCCACATTGTACGGATTCCACCACACGTACACGGGAATGACGGCGATACGAAAGTCAATCCATCCCCCTCGGTTGGGGTGCTTGTTGCCATGTTTGATGTAGTTAAGTCCTACGAAGGAATAAAAGCGTAGCAGGATGGGGTGGCGCATGTACGTGTACCGGTTGTCCATCATCTCCATGTTGGCCGCGGAATCCGCCGCAATCAGCGTGCTGGGGGAGCGGCCATTCCACTGTAGCGCGGCGGAAGCGTCCTGTCCTTCCCTCTTGGTGGAGGAGTCCCACACATTGGCCCACAGGTAGAGCTGGTTCCAGGAGCCGATCGGACGGTTTTGTTCCGACGGGTTACCGTCCTCCGAGGTGTATGGGCGCAGGCCGATGTCCGAGGTGTCACCCCGGAAGTCTTCCGGAAGTTTCTCCTGAGAAAACATAATGTTGAGGTCTTTCTTAAGCCCTCCGAATTTAGAATCCGTCAGCAGGCTGGAAGAAACCAAAGAAATGTCGTGATATACCTCTCCCAAATCCTTCAAGCGACCGTTTTTGCTGTTCGCCAGCAGAGAATCGAGGGAAATAAGCTTTCTCACAGTGGACATGTCGTTTCCGGAACCCGCGGTCATCACGGAGGAAAGGTTAAGGGGTTCCAAATCGGGCCCCGGCGTGTCCCAGGTGGAGCGCAGCACCGTCAGGGCATCCGTGTTTTCTTCAGAAGCATGCGGCATCAGGTTGATGCGCGCTTTCTGGTTTTCCCCCGTCACCCACCATGCGATGTATTTGCGGGAGTTAGCGTTCTTTTTCAGTCCCAGGGTCTTGGAGTAATCGTCCACGCGCACCAGACGGGCGTAGATTTCCTTGCTGTCCTGGTTTTTGGAACCTACGGGCGTTCCCACCGTGCCATGGAACAGGAGGGGGATGCTGCGGAAAGTCTGGTTGGTAATGGAACGTTTGCCCAACAGATTTTTACCCGCTTCCAATGAGCTGAGCCTGCGCAGGTCCGGATCGGAAATGAGCCAGCGGCGGAACATGGCCTTTCTTCCCGTATCGTAAGTGGAAGAAATATTCATGCCCTGGGAGTTGTTCTTGTTGAGCCATGTATCCCAACTGTTCCAGACGCCCAGAATATACGGGGCACTTCCTTCACTTGTTCCGGAAGAAAGGATGCCTGAATTGGCGGAAACACGCTGGTCCGGACCCAATTCGCACTGTAACTGGCCCAGAGCTACCTCCAGGGAAAGCTTGGCGAGGGACTTGGCCTCTGCGGCAAAAAGTTGTTTCTCGGAGATGCGGACCTGCGAGGAAGCAATAGTCAGAAGGCCAACACTCAGGAGGGCCAGAAGCATCATCAGGGTGATGGTGGCAATCAGGGCAAACCCCTTGCTGACATGCCTGATAGAACGTTTGGTGAAAAGTTTAGTCTTCATGAAAATGGTGTATTCCGGCGTGCACTGTTCCGCTCAAGTTTGAGGATATAAAATTCCCCACTGTCACGAAGGTGCGAAGAGCCGATTCTTAACTCTAGTCAATACAAAAAAGGACTAGTGCATGCAAGCTCAAAATTGTCTCTAACAAGCATGACGGAAGCAGAGGAAATGGAGAGGAGTCCGTCGTGAAGAAGGGATGAGACGTAAATTATGTATTTTTATGATATTTTGTTATTAATATCTTATATTATGATATTTATATGAAAAATCGGATTCTAAATTCGGTGGATTGAAGAAGGACTTGAATATCATGTTCTCACAGGAAAAACTTCCTGACGAATTCCGGGGTGACACCTCGGACATCGGCCTGCGCCCGTACACCTCGGAGGACGGTAACCCGTCGGAACAAAACCGTCCGATCGGCTCCTGGAACCAGCTCTACCTGTGGGCCAATGTGTGGGACTCCTCCACCAAGAGAGAGGGACAGGACGCTTCCGCCGCGCTCCAGTGGGACGGCCGCTCCCCCAGCACGCTGATTGCGGCGGACTCCGCAGCCAACATGGAGATGATGGACAACCGCTACACGTACATGCGCCACCCAATCCTGCTACGTTTCTATTCCTTCGTTGGTATTCAATATGTTAAACGGGAGCTTTCCAATTCCAACAGCAAGTTCGGAGCTATCGATGTCCGTATATCAATTATCCCCGTCTATGTATGGTGGAACCCGTACAATGTGGATATGAAACTTGAAGGAGCTGACGGCAATCCATGGGGGGCTTACTATGGAGAGCATCGTTTCATGCCCCTTCTTTTGTCCACCAACATGCAGGCGCATGCCGCCCTGAATGAAAACCGTCTTTCCATTTACTCGGAACAGCCTCTGATACCCTATCTGAAAGTCAACTATTTCAACCGTCAGGTAGCCGACTTCGGCGCTTCATTCCGCGTTAAATCCCAGTTGAATAAAGATGGGAAAGGAAGCGGAACTTCGGAGCAGATCTCTACGCTCAAGTCCGGTGAAATCGTGGTCTTCGCACAGCCTGTCGTCTCCGACATTACCCATAACAATGAAGTTACGGCATCAAAACAAAATGGGTATGACAACAGGGTGGATAATTTCTCCTTTAAGGAGGGCTGGTCCCAGGATGCGGGGCAGGTCAGCGCTTATGCCGTCAACCTGGAATACGGTGACGGCCAGCCTTATTTTTATCTGGAAGGGAATCCTTATGACACCAGCAAGATCGCCAAACTCTCCGTCAAATTTGCCCAGTCCTTTGATGAATTGAAAGGCATGTGGAACAATGGGGGAACCCCTCCATCCCATATTCTTTCTACCAAATGGACGGAAGAATATAATGAAACTGCGAATAAGCTGGGAACTTTCGTGATGGGAAGCGGTCTGATGGACTCCAGGCAGCTTGGCAAATCGGTAACTCTTGACGGTCAAAACACGCAAGATCCTCAAAGCTTTGTAAAACTCTCTCCAACCATGCTTAATATCAACTGGGGCGTTTGGGAAAAGCCCCTGCTCGATATGGTCCGGATGCCTGCGGATATGTGGGAGCACGCTACCGGAGCGGATGAAAATTATACCAAGAGAGGTTTTTATGGAAAACCGGAAGAGAACTCGACGTTTGTTGCCTACTACGGGGTATCCATCAAATGGGGCAAGCCTCCGGTCATCGGCTCCTACCCGGAAGGCAAGGACTACCGCGCCAAGACATGGCAGCACTCCAGCCCCCTCTT
>DBGCTZ010000041.1:0-131544 GCA_048388685.1 Akkermansia sp.
CCGTGACGGAGCCAGCTCCCTCAACGGAAGCGTGGGCTACCGCTATGACTTCTAGGAAAGTTGAGAGTTAAGGGTTGAGAGTGGAGTGGGAAGAAACCCTCCGTTCTCCTCAACAAACCAGGGCCGCTGTGGAGACTATCCTCCGCAGCGGCCCTGATGCTTCTTCCGGGAAGAGGGACTCAATAGACTCAATGAACCAAATGGAAAAGGAAACTCTGTCCACATACCACTCCACTCTGAACTCTCAACTCTCCTCTCTTAAGGGACTCCCTTTCCCTTTCCGTAAAACCGCTCAGAATACTTCCGCACCCCTCGTCCGCTACCTGATGTCAGAAAAAACCGAACGGCGAGAAATAGGCCCGTTTTTATGCGATTACAGCGGGTTTTTGCGGAGGCAGCCCCTACACGCGCGCACGCGTTTTCTAACATTAGCCTTGCAAAAAATTAAGATAAGCGTAGTATATTTCAGTTATGTCCGAAGATACCAACGAGGTTGTTGAAACCACCGTTTCCACGACGGCGCAGCATGAATACGGCGCTGCACAGATTGACAAACTGGAGGGCCTGGAGGCCGTGCGGAAGCGCCCCGGCATGTACATCGGGGACCCTGATGAGAGAGGCTTGCACCACTGCGTGTTTGAAGTCCTGGACAACTCCATTGACGAGCATCTGGCCGGGTATTGCAGCAAGATTGACATCGTGATCCATGTGGACGGTTCCATTTCCGTGGTAGACAACGGCCGCGGCATTCCGGTGGATACGCACCCGAAGTTCGGCATTCCCGCCGTGGAACTGGTGCTGACCAACCTGCACGCCGGCGGCAAGTTCGGCCAGGGCGCTTACAAATACTCCGGCGGCCTGCACGGGGTGGGCGCCAAGTGCGTGAACGCCCTGTCCGACTGGTTCAAGGCGGAAGTGCGCCGTGACGGCAAGCGCTACCAGATCAAGTTTGAACGCGGCAAGACGATTGAGCCTCTCCGTGCGGTGGGGGCCTGCGCCTGTGAAATCACGGGTACCACCATTACGTTCTTCCCTGACGCCACCATTTTCACGGATACCACGGAATTCAAGTTTGACCGGATGACCACACGCCTGCGTGAGCTTGCCTTCCTGAATCCGGGCCTGGTCATTGAACTGATCGACGAACGGGAAGCTCCCGTGCGCCGGGAAACGTTCTTTTACAAGGAAGGCATCGTGGAGTTCGTCCGGCAGATGGGCAAGAACAAGGAAGTGATCAATGAAGAACCCATCTCCATTTCCGGCGTCCGCAAGGTGGAAGTGGAATATGACGGCAAGAAGATGGAAGACGACGTCCTGGTGGACGTGGTGTTCCAGTACAACAATACGTATGAAACGAACATCCTCTGCTTTGCCAACTCCATTTACAACGGGGACGGCGGCACGCACCTTTCCGGGTTCCGCGGAGCCCTGACGCGCGTTATCAACGGTTACGCCAGATCGAACGGCCTGCTGAAGGAAAAAGACCCCTCCCTAAGCGGGGAGGACGTGCGTGAAGGCCTGGTGGCCGTCATCTCCGTCAAGATGCCCAATCCGCGCTTCTCCTCCCAGACCAAGGACAAACTGGTGAACACGGAGATTGAAGGCGTGGTCGGCAACGTCGTGTACGAAGAAATCAAAACGTACTTCGAGGAAAACCCGGCGATGGCCAAGAAGATCATTGAAAAGAGCATCACCGCCGCCCGCGCCCGCGAGGCCGCGCGCAAGGCGCGTGAAACGGTCCGCAAGAGCGCTCTTTCCATCGGCGGCCTTCCGGGCAAGCTGGCGGACTGCTCCGACCGTGACCCCGCCAAGTGCGAACTCTTCATTGTGGAAGGTGACTCCGCCGGCGGCTCCGCCAAGATGGGCCGCGACCGCCGCACGCAGGCCATCCTGCCCCTGCGCGGGAAAGTGCTGAACGTGGAAAAGGCACGTCTGGACAAAGCCCTGGGAAGCCGGGAAATCCAGAACATGATCACGGCCATTGGCGCGGGCATCGGCGACGGGGAGGATGAAGCCTCCTTCAAGCTGGATCGGGTGCGCTACCACAAGATCATCATCATGACTGACGCGGACGTGGACGGCGCCCACATCCGCACCCTGCTGCTCACCTTCTTCTGCCGCCATATGCCGCAGCTGGTGCGCGCCGGGTACCTGTACATCGCGCAGGCTCCCCTTTACCGCATCATCCGCAGGAAAAAGGAGGAATACGTGCAGGATGACGTGGCGCTGAACCGCAAGCTGATTGAGCTGGCCGTCAATGACGTGACCCTCCGTTTTGCGGACGGCTCCCGCTCCTTCTCTTCCGATGAGCTCTCCTCCATCCTGGAAACCCTGGTCAACCTCCAGCGTTACACGGAATCCATGCAGGCGCAGGGCGGTTCCCTGGAAGAACTGCTCAGCCACCGGGAAGCAAACGGGGACTTCCCGGAATTCCTGGTAAAGGTGCGCAGCGGCAATGAAGAGGAAATCCTTTACTTCCATGACATGGAAGCGCTCACCGCCTTTTCCGATGAAAACCGGGACCTCTTGATCTTCGGCATGCCTACGGAAGAGGAACTGCTGGAAAATCCCATCCCTGACCGGGAAGGCCCCAGCCGCCGTTCCATCACGCATGAACTGCATGAGGCCAAGGCCATCACGCGTGCCCTCGCGCGGCTGGCGGAGCTGGGTATTCCGGGGAACATGCTCGTCTCCCTGGATACGCCCCTGTTTGAACTGGTGGAGGGCGAAGGGGAGAAGGAAAAAGTAACGTCCCTCTTCTCCGTGATGGACATTCTGGAATCCGTCATCGCCATCGGCAAGCGCGGCGTGGAAATCACGCGATTCAAGGGCCTGGGGGAAATGGACGCCAAGGACCTGTTCAAGACGACGATGGACCCGGAACGGCGGGAGCTGCTCCGCGTCATCCTGAATGACGACAACGCCGTCCGGGCTGATGAAATGTTCACTATCCTGATGGGGGACGTGGTGGAGCCCCGAAAGAACTACATCGTGGACCACGCCCTCAACGTCCGCAACCTTGACGTTTAATCCCTGACCTTTTCTTAGAACCATGGAAAACAATAGAATCAAACCGGTGGACGTAGCCAGTGAGCTCTCCACTTCTTTCCTGGACTACTCCATGTCCGTCATCATCTCCCGCGCCCTGCCGGACGTGAGAGACGGCCTCAAGCCCTCCCAGCGGCGTATCCTGTACGCCATGAAGGAACTTAACCTGTCCCCCGGCGGCAAGACCCGCAAATGCTCCAAGATCGTGGGTGACACCATGGGTAACTACCACCCGCACGGGGACGCCGCCATTTACGGCACCCTGGTGAACATGGCGCAGGACTGGTCCATGCGGGACATCCTGGTCATCGGCCAGGGCAACTTCGGCACGCCGGACGGGGACCCCCCCGCCGCCGCCCGTTACACGGAAGCCAAGCTCTCCGGCATGGGGGTGGCCCTGATGGCGGACCTGGACAAGGATACCGTGGACTTCGTTCCCACGTACGACAACGAGCACACGGAACCCACCGTGTTCCCCTCCGCCTTCCCGAACCTGCTGGTGAACGGCGGCACGGGCATTGCCGTGGGGATGGCCACCAACATGCCTCCGCACAACCTGGGGGAAGTGGTGGACGGCATTTGCGCCGTGATTGACAATCCGCACATGACGGTGGATGAACTGCGCCAGTACATCAAGGGGCCGGACTTCCCCACCGGGGGCGACGTGCTGGGCTTTTCCGGCATTGACAGCTACTTCCGCACCGGGCGCGGCTCCGTGCGCATCCGCGGCAAGATAGACATGGAAATGACGGACTCCGGCAAGGACCTCCTCATCATCCGTGAAGTGCCGTACGGCGTGAACCGCGCCGCCCTCCAGGAACGCATCGCGGAACTGTACAAGGACAAGATCCTGACGGATATTTCCGGCATCCGCGACCTTTCAGACGAGAAAACCTGCATCGAAATCGAGCTCAAGCGGGACGCCCGCCCGCAGGTGGTCATGAACCAGCTCTACAAGCTCACCTCCATGGAAACCTCCTTTGCGGTGAACATGCTGGCGATTCACGACAACCGGCCCAAGACGCTCGCGATGCTGGACGCCATCAACTTCTACATCGAACACCGCCGCGAGGTGGTCGTACGCCGCACGCGCTACCTGCTGGGAGACGCGGAAAAGGACGCGGAACGGTTGGAAGCCTTCCTGCTGGCCCTGCACCACATGGATGACTTCATCACCATCATCCGCGATTCCAAAAACAGGGAAGAGGCCCGCGAGCGCCTCCAGGCCTATTCCTTCTCCACGCAGACGGCGGAAAGCCTGGGCATCCTCATCCGCTCCCAGGCCTCCGTTCAGGGAGACCGCTACGTCTTCACGGAACGCCAGGTCAACTCCATTCTGGACCTTCGCCTGTACCAGCTCACCGCTCTGGAAAACGACAAGATTTCCGGGGAATACACGGAACTGCTGGTCCGCATCAAGGACTACCTGGACATCCTGGCGAATGAATCCCGCGTGCTGGGCATCGTGAAGGGGGAACTCATGGCGATCAAGGAAAAGTACGCCACCCCGCGCGTGACGCGCATCATTCCCTTCTCCGGGGACATGGCCATTGAAGACCTGATCCCGAACGATACGATGATCGTCACCATCACGCACAGCGGCTACATCAAGCGCACCAATTCCGCGGAATACCGCGTGCAGGCGCGCGGCGGCAAGGGCGTGAAGGCCGCCACCACCAAGGGGGCCAAAAAGGACGCGGAAGCGGACTTCATCGAACACCTCTTCGCCGCCCAGAACCATGACTACCTCATGTTCTTCACGAACACCGGGCGCGTGTACGTGGACCGCGTGTATGAAATTGACGAGGCGGCGCGCAGCGCGCAGGGCCGCAACATCAAGAACCTGCTGGACCTCCAGCCGGAGGAAGCCATTGCCGCCATCCTGCGCTTGGAGCGCCGGGTGGATGAAAAGGGCAATGACATCACCTTTGCGGAAGGCAGCGGCAACGTCGTCTTCGCCACGAAGGACGGCACGGTGAAGAAAACCAGCCTGAATGACTTTGTCAACTACCGCAAGGCCGGCATCATCGCCATCAACCTGGAGGAAGGCAACACCCTGGTGAACGCGGAACTGACCACCGGGGAAAATGAAATCGTGCTCGTCACGCATGACGGCATGAGCATCCGCTTCCCGGAGGAAGCCCTCCGCACCCAGGGCCGCAACACCATCGGCGTGCGCGGCATCCGCCCGCGTGAGGGAGACTACGTGGTAGCCCTCGCCATCGTGGATCCGCAGAAAACCCTGCTGGTGGCTTCTGAAAACGGCCTGGGCAAGCGCACCTCCTTTGACGAATACCGCACGCAGGGCCGCGGCGGCACCGGCATCAAGACCATGAACTGCACGGACAAGACCGGCAAGGTGGTATCCGCCACGGTCGTTTCCGAGGAAGACGAACTCATGCTCATGACCACGGCGGGCCAGTCCGTCCGCATCAAGGTGGCTACCGTCCGTGAGACGGGCCGCGCCACCCAGGGCGTGAAGCTCATGACGCTGAACGACGGCGAAGCCATTCAGGACATCTCCATCGTCATTCCGGATGATGAAGACGAGGAAGGTGCAGAGGAAGCGGAAGACGTGGAAGCCGGAGAAACTTCCGGTGAAGCGGAAGCCCCTGCGGAAGAATAACCCTCAACGGAACCCCGCTCCGGAATCCTGCCGGAGCGGGGTTCTTCATCCGCCGTTATGATGGAAGAAACTCTTTCCCTGCACCAATGCGCCGAACGCCTGGAACGGCGCGGCTTCAGAAGCTTGGTGGTTCCGGGGCTGAAAGAAGCCGCGGACCTCATTCGCGGCCTCATCCGGGAGCTTGACCCGGCCTCCGCCTCCTACGGAGACTCCATGACCCTGAGGGCCACGGGAATTCTGGAGGAACTGGCCGCCAATCCGGACATCCGGTTTTACGATGGCTTTCTTCCGGACATGGACCGGAAGGAAAAATGGGAAATCCGCCGCCGCGGCATGACGGCGGACCTCTTCCTGACCGGCGTCAACGCCGTCAGCATGAAGGGAACCCTGCACTGGGTGGACATGGTGGGCAACCGCGTGGCCCCGGTGGCCTTCGGACCCCGGCATGTCATTCTTCTGGCCGGGGCCAACAAGCTGGTGGCTACGCCGGAAGAGGCCGCGGAACGCATCCGCCGCATTGCCCCGCTGAACGCCAAACGCCATGAAGGCTTCAGGACGCCCTGCATGTACACGGGAACCTGTGCGGACTGCAACTCCCCGGATCGCCTGTGCAACATCCACATGTCCATCGTCAAATGCTTCCCCAAGGGAAGGATCACCGTCATCCTGATGGAGGAATCCGGAGGACTCTGAGCCGTTCTGCCATGCCCGTTCAATCCCGGATAGAAATCATGGCCCCGGCGGGGTCCTTTGAATCCCTGGCCGCCGCGCTGCAGGGCGGGGCGGACTCCGTGTACTTTGGCGTAGGGAAGCTCAACATGCGTTCCCGCGCCACGGCCAACTTCTCGGAAGAAGACCTGCCGGAAATCGTGGCCCGGTGCCATGAAGCCGGGGCAAAGGCGTACCTGACGCTGAACATCATCGTTTATGACGAGGAGATGGAGGCCGTGCATGCCCTGTGTGATGCGGCCCGGAAAGCCGGGGTGGACGCCGTGATCGCCTCTGATCTGGCGGTCATTGCGTATGCGCGCTCCATCGGGCTGGAGGTCCACATGTCCGTGCAGGCCAACGTCTGCAACATGGCCTCCGTCAAATTCTACGCCCATTATGCGGATGTGGTGGTGCTGGCCCGGGAACTGACCCTGGCGCAGATACGGCACATCATTGAAGCCATCCGGAAGGAAGACGTAAGGGGCCCCTCCGGAGAACTGCTCCGGGTGGAAATCTTTGCCCACGGCGCCCTGTGCGTGGCCGTATCCGGCAAATGCCATATGAGCCTGGCGGCCTACAACTCCTCCGCCAACCGTGGCGCCTGCTTCCAGAATTGCCGCCGCGCCTACCGAGTGACGGATGAGGAAACGGGCCATGAACTGGTGATAGACAACAAATACGTGATGTCTCCCCGTGACCTGTGCACCGTTCCGGTGCTGGACCAGATCCTGGACGCCGGGGTCTCCGTGCTGAAGCTGGAGGGGCGTGGCCGCTCCTCCGACTACGTGCGGACCGTGACGTCCGTGTACCGGGAAGCCGCGCACGCGTGCCTGGACGGAACCTTCTCCGCGGACAGGGCGGAGGCGTGGATGAAGAGGCTGGAATCCGTCTTCAACCGGGGATTCTGGCAGGGAGGGTATTACCTGGGAGTGAAATGGGGGGAATGGAGCGGTTCTTCCAACAGCCGCGCCTCCCTGCTGAAAATCCACATCGGCAAGGTGGACAACTTCTATAAAAAGAACGGTGTGGCGGCGCTTTATCTGGAAGCCGGAGGCCTGGCCCTGGGGCAGGCCATTCTTATCTCCGGCCCCACTACGGGAGCCGTCCGGGTGGAAGTGGCGGCCATGCAGCGGGAGACGGAGCGTGGAATGGAACCCGTGGAAACCGCGCAAAAGGGGGAAACCGTGTACCTGGTGGTCCCGGAACAGGTGCGCCGCCGTGACAAGGTCTATCTGCTCCGCCCCCGGACGCTGGAAGACGCCTGACGGCGGAGCATGAACCGGCCCATTGGGAGGCTCGCGCCGTTTATTTCAGCAGGGGCAGTTCGTTAAGCATATTCCTGATTTTAATCGCCAGGCGCGGCATCGGTTCGGCAATCGTCAGGCCCACCAGGTCATACCGGGAGGCGATGTCGTTAATGACCCGCACCACTTCCTTGATCTTCATGCCGCCGGGCTCCACCCCCACCCCCGCGATGATTTCCGCAGGGTCCAGCACATCCAGGTCAAAATGGATGAGAACCCGGGACACGCCCCTCTCCTTCAGCCAGTTCAGAACGGCGTCACTGTTGGCGGCGGTTTCAGAGGGGGAAAGGCTCTTGATATTCATTTCCTTCTGGCGTTCCCTGGTTCCGCCGTCCTTTTCCCAGGCCCGCAGGCCCACGATCAGGACGTTGGAAGCGTCCACCTTGCCGGGCAGCATCCCCGTAAGTTCCGCGTCTCCCATGCCCATGCAGGCTGCCAAAGCCATGGCGTGAAACCCTGGATACTCATCGTTGGGCAAATTAATGTCGGGGTGCGCGTCAATCCAGATAATGGCTGTGTCATTGGGATACTTCCCCGCCAGATAGGTGAACGGGACCACGCTCACGGAACATTCTCCGCCCAGCGTCACTATCTTGTCCGGATTATGTTCACGCAGTTTCTCCAGAGCCGCCCTGGATTGTTTTAAAATGGCGCTCCGGTCGCTCACGCCCTCTTCCACCTTTCTTTCTCCAATCTCCAGGGAAACCGGTACTTCAACTACCTTCTGGGAGCTTTCCGGTGCCAGCATTTTCAAAAGCTGCGCCCCCAGGTAATAACCTCTTGAGGCGTCTTCCGGGGGAAGGTCCGGCATCCAGTGGCTTACGATGCCCCCTTGCCATTGGGGATAAATAAGGCGAATCGTATTTGTATGATGTTCCATGTGCTGATGATCTGTTGAGGGTTTTTCCTGTGCCGGGGAAAGGGATATCCCCAGCAATGCGGCGGCTAATAAAGAATATTTCATGCTGCTGTAATATATTGAGAAGGGTGCAACCCGTTTATATGAAAATAGACCATTTTCCTTTTCCGGCAATACGGATAAATTATTCGTATGCCGGCAAATTGATGGGTACATGGCTTTCGGCGCCCTTCTTCGCCGTCTTTCCGCTCCGTCCTGAAAGTTCTGCGGGTCTGTGCGGCATGGCGCGCGGTTCCAGTCAGGAAACGCTTGAAAAATGCTTCCGGAATTGATGAAGTGGAAAAAAGAAAAACCCTGTTTCCTCCTCCCTGCCATGTACGAGAAAAAATTGCCCTTTGATATTGATTGCGGAATCAGAATAGCCATGGAAGTGATCGGCGGCAAATGGAAGAGCTGCATCATCTTTGAACTGGCGGAAGGCCCCAGGCGCCCCAGTGAACTTCACCGTTTATTCCCGGAAGCCAACTCGCGCGTCATTGACCAGCAGCTGAAAGAACTTGAAACATGCGGAATCATAGAAAAAAAGATATACGCCAAGCTTCCTCCGCATTCCGAGTACTCCATCACTCCGGCAGGAAAGACGTTGATCCCCGTTGTCAGGCAGTTGGAACAATGGGGAAATGAATTCAGGCCGTCCATGAAAAAAATTCTTGGCATGAAGGATGAGCGGTAGGGCCGCTTGCCGCCTACCGTCAAAACCGTTTTTCCAAGTCATCTCCTGATGCCGGCATAACCGGGATTCTCCATGTTTCATGGCTGCGGAAGGGAAGAAGCCGCCGCCAATCCATGAAAAACGGATATTCCCGTCAAGGAATATCCGCCATGGGGTTTTCTCCGGAAAAGCATTCTTAATGCTGCGGCCTTCTGCGGCGCAGGGCCAGAAGGGCCACGCCTGCCAGGCTGAGGGAAGCCGAGGCCGGTTCCGGAACATTGCTGAGGGCCGCAATCTGTTCCGCGCTCAGCACGTCCTGATACAGCTGGACCTGGGAAAACTCCGCCGTCTGGTTGTTGCCGTTGCTGTAGGGGCGGCCCTCCCAGGGTGAACGTATCCAGCTTTTCATTGGTCCGGTTGCTGGCGGCCAGCGTTGCAGTGGCAATGGCTTCTCCGTTCAGGTACAGGGTAAGCGTGGACGTTCCCGTCTGGGCGGAGCCGTCATTGGCTCCGGCATCCATGGTGACGATGAAGGTCTGCTCCATTCCCTGAACCACGGTGCCCGCGGTGGAGGTGAGGCCGGACAGGGAATAGCCTTTTGGAGCAAAGCCCCACCCGGTGTTCGCTCCCTTCGTGTAATTGACCTTCAGGTTCCAGCTGTTGGCTTCCCCCAGGCCGAACAGGACGGCCAGTTGGTGGCGCCCTCCCCGTTCAGGCTGGCCTTCACCACAAAACTGAAGCTGTTGCACATGGAAGGGGGGAGGAACTGTCCGTGATGGTCAGGCGTGAACCGCCGGAATTGTAAACGTTGTCTGTGACGGAACCTCCCCCGAAGGAAGAGGAAAGGCTGTTATAGGCATTTCCGTCCGTGCCCGCAGCCACGATATTTTCCGTATTCGGGGAACTGGAAGTTCCGGTGAACGATACGTCCCAGACGAGCGTTCCGGCAGCCTGCGCCGTGCACAGGGTCCCAAGCATGGCGATGCAGGAGGAAAGCAGCAAGGTCTTCTTCATGAGATTAAGGTGGGTATTATTCCGGATGCCCCGTCTTTTTTGGAGGACAAGGAGCATTCTGCGGATTACTAATCCGTGAAAATTAAATGATACGTTTACCATCTGTTGGTTATGATAAAATTGAACCGGCATGAATATTCTCATTGAATGAAAAAGAATTTCCTTTGCGTACTAGTGTAAAACCGTACGCTATGTTTGACTCATGCTCCATCCTTCGTCTTCTCTCATGCGGCTGTGCCGTGCTGGGAGCGGGAATACTCCATGCCTCCGGGCTCCAGCCGTGGCTGCGGGAACTGTCCGGAATTCCCCTCCCGGTTTCCGCGGACGGAAAAAACCAATGGATGCAAAACCTGTGGACGCGGACGGCGGAGCAGGTGGCTTCCCTTTCCGATTTGGCTGCCGCTGATGACTGCGGAGACGCCATGATGCTGCTGGCTCCCGTGTTCCAGGCATGGCCGGATGAGCAGAAGGCCGGAGCCGCCCTGGCTTCCATCCTTTCCGTTCCGGCGGAGCAGGTGGGTTCCGTCTCTTCCTGGACTGACCTGATGAAGCATGAGGAAGCCATTCTGAAAAGGGTCCGTTTCCTCAGGCTGAAAAAACTGGCGGCGTATTATGATGCGGAGGCCATCCGCCGCGCCGTGAAGCGCAACCGTGAAAAATACGGGGAACGGTATCCTGGCGCGGACGCCTTCCTGGCCCGGCTGGCTGAATGGGAAAAAAAGCTGGGACCGTTGGACAAGTGGGTGGCCCAGGCGGGGCCGGAGCAGGCGGGGGAACTCCGGGAGCTGGTGGAACTGCGGAAAAAGGCTCTTCTGGAATCCCTCCCGGAACAGGACGCCCTGCGGGAATGGGTGAGCGTGCGTCGTTTCAACCCGTCCGGAAAAAGCTCCTTCAACCATGACCGCCCGGCCAACTGGCAGGGCATCTCCAGCATGCCGGGACCGGGGCGCATGTACCGCAGCGGCATCGTGAAATTTGACGGCATCTCCTCTTCCCCGGCGGCGCGCCTGCTGGCGGACGACCGCTGGATGGGGCATCTGGAAGTGGACTTCTCCGGGGAAAGGCTCATGTTCACCGGAAACCATTTCGGCAAAAAGGAAAACAGGCCCTGGGACGTTTTTGAACTGGATTTGAAGACCGGAAAAACGGAATCCCTTACCGCCCATATGCCCGGGGATACGGACAGCTACAACTCCTGCTACCTGCCGGACGGCCGCGTCATTTTCATCAACACCTCCGGGATGCAGGGGGTGCCCTGCGTAACCGGGGTGGATTACGTGGGCAACATCCACCTTTACGACCGGGAGAAAAAAACGACGCGGCGGCTCACCTTTGACCAGGACAACAACTGGTTCCCCACCATGCTCCCGGACGGCCGCGTGCTCTTCCTGCGCTGGGAATATACGGAAAGCGCCCATTACTTCAGCCGCGTGTTGATGCACATGAATCCGGACGGCAGCGACCAGAAGGAATACTACGGCTCCAACTCCTACTGGCCCAACAGCCTGTTCAACGCGCGCCCGCTTCCCGGCAGGCCGGGCAGGTTCGCGGGAATCGTCAGCGGACACCATGGAGTCAAGCGGCTGGGGGAACTGGTCGTTTTTGACGTGAACCGGGGCCGCACCGCTACGGAAGGCGCTGTGCAGAAGATCCCGGGTTATGGCAAGCCCGTGGAAAACGTGACCATGGACAGGCTGGTGGACGGCCTGAAAAAGCCCTACTTCGGCGAGCCGTACCCGCTGAATGAAGAATCCTTCCTGGCTGTCTCCTCCCCCTCCGGCGACCAGGGCCTGACCAATGTGGTCTGGTGCGACGTGTACGACAACATCGTTCCTCTCACCGCTTCCTCCTACTTCATTTATGCGGACCCCACGCCGTTGAAGCCGCGGAAAAAGCCCCCCGTGCTGCATGACCGCGTGAAGCCGGAGAGCAAAACGGCCACCGTGTACGTCTCCGACGTGTACCGGGGCCGCGCCATGTCCGGAGTGCCCAAAGGGGAGGCCAAGGCCCTGCGCGTATTCATGTCCGAGTACAGCCCGCGCAACACGGGAAGCCACTATGCCATGGGCATGGAAAGCAACTGGGACCTGAAAGCGCTGTACGGCACCGTTCCCGTGAATCCGGACGGCTCCGCCGTGTTCACGGCGCCCGCCAATCAGCCGCTGACCCTCCAGGTGCTGGACGGGGAAGGGCGCGCCCTGGCGCTGATGCGGAGCTGGTTCACCGCCATGCCGGGGGAAACGCTCAGTTGCATCGGCTGCCATGAACGTCAGAATTCCGCTCCTCCCGCCAGGGCGGTGACGGCTTCCCGGCAGAAGCCTGAGGCCATCACGCCGTGGTATGGGCCGGCCCGCACCTTTTCCTTCATGAATGAGGTGCAGCCCGTGCTGGACCGCCACTGCATCCGCTGCCATAACGCCACGGACAAGGCCGCTTCCGGAATTCCGGATTTGATGACGCTGGATGCCGTCAAGGGCGCGCCGGCTCCCGGTTCCGTGGCTTACTGGAACCTGCATCCCTACGTGCGCCGCAACGGGCCGGAAGGGAATTATCTGGGGCTGGCGCCTACGGAATTTTTCGCGGACACGTCTGAACTTTACCAGCTTCTTAAAAAGGGGCATCACCACGTGGAAATGCCGGAGGAGGACTGGAACCGCCTGGTGACGTGGATGGATATGAACGCCCCCTACCTGGGCGAATGGCCGGGTGAGCGCAATGAACAACTGCTGAAGCGGCGCTATGACCTGCACCAACAGTTCTCCGGCGCGGAACGGAATTACGTGACGATGAAGGACTCACAGTTCCAGAGGAATATCCATGGCTTTAGCGTTAATGCGGGGAAAACCATTCCCGGCGCCAGGGAAAAAAGCGTTCCTGTCCCGGAACCGCGGAATGAAACGCTGGCCGTAGACTTGGGGGATAACGTGAGCATGACATTCCGCCGCATCCCCGCCGGAACCTTAAGGATGGGGAATGACCGTGAAACCCGTGCGGAAGTCCCCGTTACCCAGGTGAAGATGGAGAAGCCGTTCTGGATGGGAGAGGCGGAAGTGACGCTGGAACAATACCGCCGGTTTGATCCGGAATACCTCAACGGATGGTACGATATGCACTACAAGGACCAGGTGAGGCCCGGCTACAACATGGATGCCGATCCCCGTTTCCCGGTCATCCGGGTGCCCTGGACCAGGGCCATGGAATTCTGCCGCTGGCTGTCCGCGAAAACCGGTAAAAAAGTGACGCTGCCCACGGAAGCGCAGTGGGAATACGCGGCCAGAGGCGGAGCGGATACGGACTTCTTCTTTGGTGAACGGGATGCGGACTTCTCCGCGTATGCCAACCTGGGGGACGTGACGCTGAAGGAACTGGCCGTTTCCGGCGTGGACCCCAAGCCGATCAAAAATCCCAACCGTTTCTGGGACTTCGTGCCGAGGGATGAAAAATACAATGACGGAAAGCTTCACCTGGCCCCCGTCAAAAGCTACAAGCCGAATGCCTACGGCCTGTACGACATGATCGGCAATGCCGCGGAATGGACCCGTTCCGAATACCGGCCCTACCCGTGGAAGGAAGGGGATGGCCGCGATGAAAGCATGGACGCCCGCGTTCCCCGCGCCGTGCGCGGCGGCTCCTGGTATGACCGTCCCAGACGGGCCACGTCCTCCTGGCGCTGGGGGTATCCCGGCTGGCGTCCCGTGTACAACGTGGGGTTCCGCGTGATGATTGAAGACTGACTGTTGACATTGCCATGAAGATCAAACGTATGTTATGCGCCTCCGCGGCTGTGGCCTGCTGCCTGCTGGCCGTCGTCTCATGCAGGCAGGAGCCGGACGCCGCATCCGGTCCCGTGGCCCCGGTGGACGTGAAGGTGGTGAACCGTCTCATTGCCGTGCTGGGGCATGAGAGCCAATCCTTGGAACTGGTGGACCCCGCTTCCGGGGAGAGGGTGAAAAGCGTCAGGCTGGGGCAGCCCCCCAACGGCATGGCGGTTGACGGACAGACCGCCTATGTGGCGGAAGGTGGTCCGCGCGGCGTGGTGGAGGTGGTTGACCTGGAAACGGGCGCGTTGAAAAGTTCCTTTCCGGCGGGGCATACGCCCATGTCCCCTGTGCTGCACGACGGGAAATTATATGTGGCGTGCCGTTTTGATTCCCGGGTGGTGGAGATGGATGCCGCCTCCGGCAATGTGCTGAACTCCTGGAACGTTCCCCGTGAGCCGGTGGCTCTGGCCGTTTCCCCGGACGGCAGGAAAATCTGGGCGGCGGGGCATTTGCCTGCCGGAACGGCGGACGGGGATTTTACTGCGGCGGCGCTGACATTGGTGGAAGACGGGAAAGTAACCCATTTCCCGCTCTCCAACGGGACGCAGGGTGTGCGCGGCATGGCGGCCAGCCCGGATGGACGCTATCTGGCCGTGGCCCACGTGCTGAGCCGCTACCAGGTGCCCACCACGCAGCTGGACCGGGGATGGATGAACACGAATGCCGTGACCATTATTGACACGGAACAGCCGGACAGGCCGCACCCCGTGCTGCTGGATGATCCGGATGCGGGAGCGGCCAATCCCTGGGGAGTTCTCTTTACCGGAGATGGCGGCAAACTGCTGGTGACGCATGCGGGAACGCATGAGCTGTCCGTGATTGATTTTCCTGCTCTGCTGGAACGCATGAAGAGGGAAGACGGGGACCGGGAACCCGTTTCCGAAAGGCTCGGCTTCCTGCATGACCTCCGCACCCGCGTTCCGCTGCCCCTGAACGGGCCGCGCTCCCTGGCGACCGATGGGAACAATGTTTATGTGGCCGGATATTTCTCCGATTCCGTGGCGAAAGTCCCCCTGAAGGCAGACGCCGCACCCCGGAAAATCGCTCTTAATGAAGGATTCCAGCCCTCCCGGGAAAAGCTGGGGGAACAGTATTTCAATGACGCCTCTCATTGCTTCCAGGGCTGGCAGAGCTGCGCCACGTGCCATCCGGACAGCCGGGTGGACGGCCTGAACTGGGACCTGCTGAATGACGGCATGGGCAACCCGAAGAACACGCGCACCATGTTCCTCTCCCACCGGACGAGTCCGGTGATGACGCTGGGCGTGCGCGCCTCCGCGGAGGTGGCCGTGACCGCGGGATTCGTGCATATCCAGTTTCTGGAACCCTCCGGGGAACTGGCGGAATGCGTGAACGAATACCTGAAAAACATGAAGGAGGTCCCCAGCCCGTTCCTGATGGCCCATACTCCGTCCAAAGGGCAGACAAAACAGGCCTCCTGCGCGCAGTGCCATGCTCCCGGCGTGGAGCGGGGCGCCTTGTCCGCATCCGCCCGCAGGGGGAAGGAAGTATTCAAAACAGCCGGATGCGCGCAATGCCACCCGCACCCGTACTTCACCACCAAGGAGCTGGTCGCCACGGGAACGGCCCGGGGACTGGATGAAGGGAAGAGCATTCTGGTGCCCTCCCTCGTGGAAGTGTGGCGCACGGCCCCGTACCTGCACGACGGACGGGCGAAAACCATCCGGGAAGCCATCACGACGCACAATCCGGGGGACCTCCGCGGAAAGACAAGTTCCCTGAATGACCGGGAGCTGGAGGACCTGATCAACTATGTACAATCCCTGTAAGGGGAGGAGGACGCCATGGAGGTAAATTCACCGGAAAAAACGGAATGGAATGGAAAGGGCGGGGCGCGGGAACGGTTCTTCTGCATGACGGCGGAACCGGGCGCGTGCTTTGAGGAGGAGCTGTGCTCCCTGCTGGACAGGTACCGTGACATGGGTGAAGGAGAAGAGGATGAATTCCTGCTGCGCTTCCATGTCAGTGATCCGGTGCGCCAGTCGGAAATCCTGCGCCGGATAGTAGGGGAGCGTTATTCCTATGTCTCCGTGGTGGGGCAGCCTCCGGCAAACGGTTCCCGCGTGGCTCTGGAAGCGTGGCACATCGGCGGAATGCTGGAAAAAAGGAAGGAAACGGGAGAAGGTGGAACGGTGGTAATGGCGCGGCGCCCGCATTACCGGCTGTTCCTGGCGGGCAGGAGGGAAGCCTCCGCCCCGGACAGCCACGGCCAGATGCAGGAGGAATTCCGCTGGCTGGACCGCGTGGCCGCGGCACAGGGAGGAACGGTGCCGGACATGGTTCATCGCACCTGGATTTACTGCCGGGACATTGACAACAATTACCGGGGGCTGGTGGAAGGCCGCAATGAAAGCTTTGACCGTTACGGGCTGACTCCGGAAAGCCACTTCATTGCCAGTACCGGAATTGAAGGCTGCACGGAAACGCCGGGACGCCTGCTGCACATGGACAGTCTAGGCATTGCGGGACTGGGCCCGGAGCAGGTCCGGTACATGGAAGCCCCGGATTACCTGTCTCCCACGCACCTGTACCGGGTGGCCTTTGAGCGCGGAACGCGCATCGTGTACGGGGACCGCTCCCATTACTTCATTTCCGGCACGGCCAGCATTGACGCGGCGGGGAACATCGTCCATCCGGGGGACGTGGCCCGGCAGACGGGCCGCACCCTGGAAAACATGAATGCGCTGATGGAACGCAGCGGCGGCACCCTGTCCGACCTGAAGCAGGCCGTCGTCTACCTGCGCGACTGGGCGGACCGGGAAACGGTCCGCCGCCGCCTGATGGACTCCCCGCTGGCCGCCGTCCCGCATCTATTGCTGAAAGCCCCCGTCTGCCGTCCCGGCTGGCTGGTGGAAATAGACGGCATCGCCGTCAACGGGGCCGGAGACCGTGCTTTTCCCCCGTTGTAAAAATGGTTGGGACAAGCGTAGCGTGCTCATGGACGGGATGCCTTCTTTCTTCCGGCTCCCTTGTATAAAAATTCTGTCTTCGGGCCACGTCCAATAGTCCGGTCAATCAAGACGGGAATCTCCTTGTCGGAATATCCGGCCAGCTTGATATATTTCCTTACCTTGGCTGCGTTTCCCGGGAAATATTCCACGAGGAGGTTCAGGAATGTCTTTTCCAGAGTTTCCCGGCGATTGTTGGCGGCATTATTGCGCAGGTCCTCCGTGCATGTCCTGTTGTGAAGCAGAAGGGATCTGAGGTTGGCCTGATAGTAATCTAATTGCTGCTGGCGGAGGAGTTTGCGGTTGTTTTCCGTCTGTTCCAATAGCCTGCGGTGCTGCTTTTTTTCCAGATCGGTCTCATAGCTTTGCTTGATGTTGCGAAGGATGTTGGCAATGTAAAGGGAATATAAATCCGTAATTTGGTCCTTAGGGAGGGATAGGGCTGCTGCAATCTGGTTGATATCCAGAACAGCTATGTAGCGTACGGCAGTTGTTTTGACATCGTAATCCAGAGTTTTATTCTCTCTCCATGGAATAGGAAAATCGGGAGACGGATCAATCTGAAAAAGAGGTGCAGCAGTAATGTAATAGAATGTCCATAATTCATTTTGGAATTGATGAGGGTCTTTTTGCTGAATTCTCCCATTCTCTCGTAACAGTTGTCTTGATTTTTTATAGAATTCCTCCAGTTGTCCTTGTTCTAAAAGAAGTTTAAGGGCAGTTGCTGTCTGTTCGGTATCTTTGACGAGGTCAGGATAGGGAGGTTTTTCTACACTCTTATCCAACGCCACGGGTATACCCTGAAGGAGAGAACTTGATAGCAGACTGCCCACTAATAGTAAAATAACGTTTTTCATAAGAATAGAGTAAGTGTTTCCGGTTTTCTCTTGGGGGTGTAGTAGGGTGGTTTGATTGCGGTTCGTTGAACCCCTCTGCCGAATTTGGTGATCTTGATTGTGACGCCCTCTTCATTGGGGGCTGACCATGTAAATTGAAAATGTTGTCGCTGCGTGGTGATGTCCAGAAGAGGTGCGGAAAGACGGCTGGTGCTGAATTTACTGACCCAGGTCCATTCCTGCGGCAGGTTTTTGCAGCGGGACATGGGCTTGGGAGAACCTATATTGTCAATGAAGACATTACATTTATTGACATCACACCCAATGGGCAGTGGATTGTGTTTATCCGCAATTTCCGGAAGAGGGTCTGGAATGTCCTCCAAATGGGTTTCCAATATTTCCACACGGTGGAAATTGACGTCCGTGGGGTACAGGGTAATCTCAAGTTTGGCAGAACAGCCCGTTTGGGTAGGGACAGCTTCGGAATTCCATGCGTCATAGCCTCTCTTTCCTGTTTCCGGATGTTTGAAGTGCTGAGCGGTAACTTGTTGTCGACCTTCGGTATCAACTTTGGGAACTACAACAGTAAATTCTTTTTTCACCGTTGTATTATGTTCCGTTGTAGCCTGGACGACAAGAGTCCCTCCCTGAGTGGAGTAGGGGCTAAGCTGGAGCTTTACGGGTTGACCCGCTTCTTCACTAAGTTCCCCTAAGTCTTTACCCTCCAAAATAGCCCATTTGATTTTTTGTATATTCCCAATGAGGGACTCTTTTCCTGTCAAAAAAAGATCAGCAGATTCCCCGATCCCCAGCTTCGTCCGTTTTTTATCGTCTGCTTCGCTTCTGGGCGGTTCTTTCCCCTCTTCCCTGGCAATGTGGATATCTGCGGATAATTCATCCGTAGTGGATTCTATCTGCAACGCTCCCGTATTTTCTTCCTCTGCGTATGCGGAAAGCAGGAGGACCGATCCAGGAATCAGGGGCATGAACAATTTCATAATAGGATGGAACATAAAGGTTTCAGTCTTTATGAAGGAACAAGCGGCATTCTTTAAAATATGAGTTTCCTCATCAGTGTCCATGTTTTTATTTAAAAAATATTGGTTAATTAATAACTCTAACAAATATTTAAAAATAATTAACGAATGAACATGAATGAAAAATGACAGGTAATGGCTGTGCTGGCTGCGTCTGCTGCCCCTAAGGCAAGCGGGGCGATTTCACTTGTTATCTCATGGAGGGAAGTGATACCGTACCACCGCATGACCTATCGCCTCAATACAGACCGCCTGGTGTTTTTTTCCGTGCTGTTGTGGGTGCTGCTGCCCCCGGGCGTCTTTGCCTGGGAAGGGAATCCGCCCAGTCCGGACAATGTGCGGTGGCTGGAACAGTTCTGTTCCAGTTACATCCAATTCCTGACCATGGGCGGGGTGTTGTGCGTGGTCATTGGCTTTGTATGCGCCGCTCTGATCTGGCTGGTGAACCGCCAGGACTGGGCGCGGAGCCTGAAGATCGGGATTCTGTTTATCGTATCCGCCCTGTGCCTGGTCTTGTATGGCGGTTCCCTCTCGTTTGCCCTGTTTTACCTCCCCCTGGCTCTGATTAATCCCGCCGTGTACTGCTTCAGCGTGAGCAAGGTGGAATGATGGACGGTCACCGGGGCCGGTTTATTTTCCCCTGCCGTGGCGGATGTCCGTGGCCTCCTTCAGGAAGACGACCGTGGCGGCGATGGTTTTGGCAATGTCCCCGATACGCTCCAGGGAGCGGATGATGAAGAGCAGGTTGACGTTGAGGGAGGGTTGGTTTTCCCTTTCCGGGGAAACCAGGAGGGCCAGCGCCTTGCGGTGAGCCTTGTCCAGTTTTTTGTCCCGCAGGCGTATTTCCCTGGCGGCGGCCACATCCTGCGTTTCCAGGCAGCGGGCCGCGTCCCTGAATTCGGAGACCGCCATTTCCAGCAGGGGGAGCACGATGTCCGGACACAGGGATTCCTGATGCCTGATGGATGTCTTGGCATGCTTGGCGATGCCTGTGACTTCCTCCATGCATTCATGGAGCTTGTCTCCGCAGCGGGAAAAGGTGAGGATAAGCCGCAGGTCGCGTCCCAGCGGGTGGAACTGGGTGAGCACGGAGGCGCAGAGGGTAAGGACCTGGCGCGTTTCCTCGCTGAGCGGTTCCTCGTCCGCAATAATGCTGTTGGCTCCGGCACTGTCCGGGCCGGAGATGACCCGTTCCAGAACGTCCATGTGTTTCAGAAGACTGCCGCAGATGCTGTTGACGCGGGTGCGGATGGCGTCCAGGGCCGCGTCATAGTGGGGGAGGATGTGATTGCCGGGAGGTGTCATGATGGAAATGCGTGGGAGTTGGGCGGTTAGCTGAAACGGCCCGTGATGTAGGCTTCCGTTTCCTTTTCTGCGGGGTTGGTGAAGATTTGGGACGTTTCCCCGTATTCCACGAGGCGCCCCATGTACATGAAGGCCGTCCGGTCCGCAATGCGCGTGGCCTGCTGCATGTTGTGCGTGACGATGACGATGGTGAGGTCTTTTTTCAGGTCTTCCATCAGGTCCTCTATTTTCAGCGTGGCGATGGGGTCCAGGGCGGCGCAGGGTTCATCCATCAGCAGTATCTGGGGACGGTTGGCGATGGCGCGGGCGATGCACAGGCGCTGCTGCTGCCCGCCGGAGAGGCCGTAGGCGCTCTCGTGCAGCTTGTCCTTCACTTCATCCCACAGGGCCGCTCCCTTCAGGCTGCGTTCCACGGTTTCATCCAGTTCCGCGCGCCTGCTGCGCCCCGCCACGCGGAGGGGAAAGACGATGTTTTCATAAATGCTTTTCGGGAACGGGTTGTATTTCTGGAAGACCATGCCCACGCGCTTGCGCAGGGAGATGACTTCCACGTGCGGATCGTACAGGCTGGTGCCGTCCATGCGGATGTCTCCCCGGTGGCTTACGTCAGGGACCAGGTCATTCATGCGGTTGATGTTGCGGAGCAGGGTGGATTTTCCGCAGCCGGAAGGGCCGATGAGGGCGGTTACCCGGTTGGATTCAAAGGTCATGCCGATGTTGAAGAGGACTTGCTTGTCTCCGTAAAAGAAGGAGAAGGCTTCCACTTCAATAATGGGGTCGTCGTCTGTGGCGGCTGGTTCAGTCATGGATGGGGACGGTGAAGGGACCGGGTTAGAAGCTTGAGGCCGCGTATTTTTTGCGCAGGCGGTTGCGGATGAGGATGGCCGTGAGGTTCATGACCACCACGAGCAGGATGAGCAGCAGGGTGGTGGCGAAGACCATGGGCTGGGCGGCGTCCGAGTCCGGGGATTGGAACCCCACGTCATAAATGTGGAAGCCCAGGTGCATGAATTTGCGTTCCAGATGGATGAAGGGGCCTTCCCCGTCAATGGGCAGGGAGGGGGCCAGCTTGACCACGCCCGTGACCATGAGGGGGGCCACTTCCCCCGCGCCGCGGGCCATCGCCAGAATGAGGCCGGTCATCACGCCCGGCAGGGCGCTGGGCAGGATGATGCGCTTGATCATCTGCCATTTGGAGGCCCCGCAGGCCAGGGCCGCCTCCCGCAGTCCGCGGGGAACGGCGGAAAGGGCTTCCTCCGTGGAGACGATGACGACGGGCAGCGTCATCAGGGCCAGCGTGAGGGAGGCCCACAGGATGCCGGAGGTGCCGAAGGTGGGCGTGTTGTCCACGGCCAGTTTTTTCCAGTAAAAGAGTTCGTCAATCGTGCCGCCCAGGTAGTAGACGAAGAAGCCGAGCCCGAAGACGCCGAAGACGATGGAGGGCACCCCCGCCAGGTTGTTCACGCAGATGCGCACGGCCTGCACCAGGGTTCCCTGCCTGGCGTATTCCCGCAGATAGATGGCGCCGATGACTCCCACGGGCGTGACCAGCGCGCTCATGAGGAGCGTCATGATGAAGGTGCCGAAGATGGCGGGGAAGATGCCGCCTTCCGTGTTGGCCTCCCGCGGGTCATCCATGATGAAGTGGTACAGGTTGTGGAGAAAGACGCCGCATTTGCCGAAGAAGCCCAGATCGTTAGGACGGTAGCCGTAAACGATTTTGTCCATGCGGACGTCTTTTTTTCCACCGTCTCCCAGGGCATAGACAAGCGTGTCGCGCCCCTGCTGTTCCCGGAGTCTGCCCGCTTCAGCAGTGTATTGGGCATATTCCGCGTTGAGCCGTTCCACGACGGCGTGCAGGCGGTCCAGTTCCCCGGCGGGGTCATCCATGCCTGTGAGGATGGGGTTTTGCCTGGGAGTGACGGAGCGGCGCCCGTTTTCCTCCCGGACATCGTAGGAACGTTCGATGGCCTTGATGTCCAGCTTGGCATCCGCCAGCCGGGTGTTGACGGCTCCGATGTCTTTGGTGTCAATGGCTTTGATCTTGTCCCGGAGTTTTTCCTCATGGTCCAGCACGCGGCGGAAGGCCGTCATGAATTCCGGAGAGGAGGCCGGAACGGTTTCTCCGGAAGCCAGCTTGAGCTCCAGCGGTTTGACCAGGGCTTTTCCTCCTTCCATGCGTTCCAGGCACAGGAGGCCTTTTGGGGTGGAGGAGGCGGTGATGTTGTGCACGTCCACGTAGCGGTAGGATTGTCCGTGGACTTCCTTGCTTCCGGTGAAAAGCTGGTATTCCCGGACGTCCCGGGCCGTGGACCCCGGCACGGCGGGGTCTGCGGGAACGTGGCGCGTCTGGTCCTTCGTGATGCCGGCGTACAGGATGAGCGGTTTTTCTCCTTCTGAAGCGGGGGCGATCGTCAGTTCATGAATGGTTTTGGGCCAGAAAGCCTCCAGACCGTTGCAGACGATGATGCCCAGCAGGCCGAAGATCATGATGAGGCCCAGAGAGAGGCCGATGGAGGTGAGCCAGATGTTGACTTCTCCCAGGGGGCGTTTGGGTGCGGGCGGGAGGCTGAAGTCCTGTTTCATGGAAGATGGATGAATTTGAAGGAGGCGAAGGGGTGGCTTAAACGACGTTGAAGCGTTTGCGGAGCCGCTGGCGCACGATTTCCGCCAGGGTGTTCAGGAGGAACGTCATGGAGAAGAGGATCAGGCCGCCGAGGAAGAGAACGCGGTAATGGGTGGAGTCCTGAGCCGCCTCCGGAAGCTCCGTGGCGATGTTGGCGGAAAGGGTGCGCATGCCGTTGAAGATGTTCCAGTCCATGATAGGGGTATTCCCAGTAGCCATCAGCACGATCATGGTTTCCCCCACCGCGCGGCCCAAGCCGATCATCAGGGCGGAGAAGATGCCCGCGGACGCTACCGGGAGCACCACGGTGCGTACCATCTGCCAGCGGCTGGCTCCTAGCGCCTCCGAGGCGGCGATGAGGGACGGGGGGACGTTGCTCAGGGCGTCCTCCGAGATGGTGAAGATGACGGGAATGACGGCGAAGCCCATGATGAACCCCACCACCAGGGAGTTGCGCTGTTCATAGGGCATGCCGAAGCCGTTGCGCCACAGGTCCGCAAAGTTGGCGGCCTGGAAGTCTCCTTCTCCCCACAGGCCCATGACGCCGCGGCAGAGGCTGATGAAGGACTGCTCCAGCCAGTACCCCAGGTATTCCCAGCAGAACCAGGCGCAGAGCAGGATGACCGGCGTCATGACGATGTATTCCATGCCGCGGCTGAATTTGTTGCGCCATGCCGCGGGCCGCGTGGTCCAGAACCAGGCGATGAGGGCGGCCAGGCCGGGGATGAGGACGGCCATGCAGAGCAGGGCGGGAACCTTGTCTTCCATTCTGGGGGCCAGGTAAAGGGCACCGAAGAAGCCCAGCACCACGGAGGGAAGGGAAGCCATGATTTCCATGACGGGTTTCACCACCCGCTTGACGGCAGGGGCCATGAAGTGGGCCGTGTAAATGGCGGCCATGACCGCCACCGGAACGGCGAAAACGAGGGCGTACAGGGTGCCCTTCAGCGTGCCGAAGACCAGGGGCATCAGGGACAGCTTGGATTCATAATCATCCGTGCCCCCCACGGATTGCCAGAGCCATTTGGGGGAGTCATACCCTTCATACCAGATTTTTCCCACCAGGGCTTTGGACCCGGCTTCCGGATGCCTGTCCCGCATGGAGAAGAAATGGACGTTTCCTCCGGCGTCCACGGCAATGGCGGCGTTGAATTCCGTGTTGGCCGCCAGCTGGGCCGGGGTAAACTTCAGCGGATCGCTGTTCCAGCGGATGTCCGCGGTCGTCCCGTAGCAGAGCCGGAGTTCGTCCGGAGTGGAAACGAGGAAGGAACGGTTGATGCCGGAGGCGGCGTAATGCTGCACCGGACCGTTGAGGGGGGTGAATTGCCTGGTTTCCCCAAAGAGGCGCAGGGCGGGGCCGTCCGTCCGGAGATGGGGGTACAGGCTGAAGATTTTCAGGCTTCCCCTGTCTCCGCCTATCACCAGGGACATGTCTCCAAAGAGCCAGTTGACGACGGTCATTTTTTCTCCCTTTCCCAGGGGGGACGGAATCGTCTGGCGCTTCACCCACGTTTCCCTGTCCTCATCATAGGAGAAGTAAAGGAGCTTGTCCGTGTCCGTGGCGATGACCAGGCTGTCTCCGGAGGCTCCGGGGAGCATGGCGGCGGGGCGTCCTTCCAGCTGGTCCGTCAGGTCATAAAAGCCGGAAGGAGCGAATTCCCCTTCATTGAGGAGGGAACGGGATTCTTCCAGCGTCATCAGCAGGAGGCGCGGGCCTTGTTCCGTTTCCACGGTTGCGGTAAAGATTTTCCGGTCTCCCGCGTCCGCATAGGCCACGCGGGATATTCTGCCTGGAACGGTTCCGCTTTCCGTCAGGGGATGGAGAGGGGTGGTTTCCGTTTCCGCCTTGTCCGGGCCGTGGGCATTTGCGTGGCCGTGGATGTTGAGCCCGGAATGGACGGAGATGAGGCCCACCTTTCCGGATTCCGTAGCGATGGGGTAGGCCGTCAGGGATGAGTCATAAGAATGGGCGCAGACGGTTTCTCCGTCCGGCAGTGATACGGGCACAGGGGCCAATTGCCCGGAATCCTTGTTCAGAAAGAAGACTTCCTTTCCGTTATTGTAAACAAAGGGGAGCGTTCCGGAAGGGTCCAGTCCCCAGGTTCCCCGGACAGGGGAAGACGGCGCGAGGTGCTGCCGTTCTTCCACGTCCGCGCTTTGGAAAAGGGGAATGGTGACGGCCAGCAGGAAAAAGAGAATGCCGAAAACGGCCACGATGACGGTAAAGCCTCCCCCGATGATGGTCTTCGTCATGATGCGGTCAAACCACAATGTGGTTTTTGCCACCTGGAAGCGTTCGGGAACGGGTTTGGGTTTCTTGGGCGGCACGGGGGAGGAAGAGTTGGCGCTCATGACGGCAGGGGGGCGGGGGAGAGGAATTGGGGCAGGACTCCGGCCGGAAGGCCGCAATCCTGCCCCGGCATGTGTTTATTACGCAGGGAAGGAGTGTTTATTCAACGCTCTTGAGGACATCCGCGCTGACTTTGGCCGGAATCGGATAATAGCCGTCCTTGGTCACGATTTCCTGGCCCTCCTTGGAGACGATGAATTTGATGAATTCCCTGGTCAGGGTGTCCAGGGGTTCACCAGGCTTCTTGTTAACGTAAATCAACAAATAGCGGGAGAGCGGGTATTTGCCGTTGATGCAGTTCTCGTAGGAAGGCTGCACAGCCACCTGGCCGCCCTTTTCCGCAAGGGCCAGGGTCTTGACCCCGGAGGTCACGTAGCCGATGCCGGAGTAGCCGATGCCCTGTTCGTCAGAACTGATGCCCTGCACGACGGCGGAGGAGCCGGGCTGTTCCTTTACAGAGTTCTTGTAGTCCCCTTTCTTGAGGGCTATTTCCTTCACGAAGCCGTTCGTGCCGGAGGCGCTGTTACGGCCATAGATGGAGATGGCTTTTCCCTTCATGGCGGGCACGTCCGCGTCCCCCCAGTCGGAGATGTTGGAGCCTCCGCGCTTGAAGGTGGAGGAGAAAATGGAGTCAATCTGTGACAGGGAGAGGGCCTGGATGGGGTTATTCTTGTTGACGAAGAAAGCCACGGCGTCCAGGGCCACCTTGATTTCCGTCGGCTTATAGCCGTACTTGGCTTCAAAGGCCGCGATCTCCTCCCGTTTCATCTGGCGGCTCATGGGGGCCAGCTGGGCCATGCCTGCCGTCAGGGCGGGGGGAGCGGTGGAAGAGCCCTTTCCTTCAACGCCGATTTTGACGCTGGGATATTTTTTGCTGAATCCTTCCGCCCAAAGGGTCATCAGGTTGTTCAGCGTGTCGGAGCCGACGGCGCTCAAGTTCCCGGAAACGCCGCTGGTGGGCGCATAAGGCTTGATGCTGCTGTCAACGGTTACTTGATTAGCCATGCTCAGGGAGCTGAGGGCGGCTGCGAGGGTCAGGATTTTGGCGACAAATTTCATGGCGTCTTTTCTGTTGTGTTGCGTCTTCCGTTTCCCGGACTATGGGACCGTTCATGCCGGAAGACGGGGAAGTGATACCCTCCCGCTCCCATGGTGAGGAAGTGAATCCTGGTTAAGAAATCGTCACAATCCGCAACGGGCTGGAAGAGTTAACATTCGGAATGTCCCCATTCCACTCTCCCATTATGTCCATTCCGTTCATGAGGTCCCTTGAGTCCATTCTCCCTCCTTCCCCTTTCCCCATAAAAAAGGCGCCGCCCTCCCTTCTCTCCGGGAAAGCGGCGCTTTAAAACATGCTCCTCTTTTCTTCTACACCTCCTCCGGAGACAGCCACCGGAAGGACACGATGTTGAACTTGCGACCAAACGCCTTGTTCACCGCACTAAGCTCCGTCTCCTCCAGCGCTCCGCTCTTCATGTTGATCTTCTTCACTGGCGTCTCCGGGCTGTTGACCGGGTCCACGTAGTTGATCCCCCTCTGCACCACCGCCTCGCACCACGCACGGGAAAGCACCACCCCTTCGCGGTTGGTCACCTCCCCGTAGGCCCGGATCGTAAACGTGTCGTCGCGCGTCGTCAAAATGTTGCCCAATACCGCCAGCACGTCCGACTGGATCAGGTACCCGGGCGCTGCCGTGTACACCGACCCCTTGGCCGCGTCCTGATTCGGGTACCCTCCCTTGGGCGTGATGACCATGTCGGAGAGTTCGTCAAACGTGCTGTTGATGGAGCTTTCGTCAATGGCCGCCTGCAACGCCCCCTTCACCCCCATCTCCCCGCTCTGGAGGCGGCGGTTGACAAAGTCGGACATGTTCAGGAATGGGCCCCTCTTCTTGACTTCCTTGACCATGTTCTGGGCCAGGGACTTGATCTGGGAGTCGCTGAGCGTCCTCAGATCCGACCACGCCATGGCCTCCCCGTCCGGGATGCCCTGCGTAACGCCCACCGAGCCGTAGTCGTCCACGTGGGACTTGTCGCTGCTGGCCACCCCGAAGCGGGAGAAGGCCGTCTGGCTGTTGCTGAGCACGGAGGGCATGCCGCTTCTGGAGTAGAGGAGTTTTCTCTTTTTAAGCCCCAGCAGGGTGGCTTCCCAGGCGCGCTGGGAGGTGGAGTTGACGTTGAAGCCTCCGGCGATGGTGAGGTACTTGGCGGCATTCTTGTAGCCTTCGTCAGTTTTGGAGAGTTCGTCGACGACAGCTTCGGCAGGCTTGCCCTGGAGGTCGGGGACAAAGCGCCTGTTGGCAATGCCTGCGGCCTTGTTGGAGGAAGTGTCCGTGGAGAAGGCTTCCTTCAGGACGGTTTTTAGTTCTTCCTTGCCCGTCCCTCCGATGCTGGAGGGGCGTGCGGCCAGGGAGGAGGCAAACCAGGAGTCCCAGAGGGCGTCGTTGATCATCAGGCCGTGGTCCCAGAAGTCTCCCAGGGAGGCGTCGCCCATGATTTCATTGTGGGAGAAGACTTTGTCGGGGGGGAGCATGGGGTCGGCAAACGCGTTGCCAATCCCGACCCCCGGAACGCCGGACTGGTAGGCGAAGCGCTTGGCGATGGCGGCCTTGGAGTCGGTCTTGTACCATCCCGGGGTGAGGCGGCATCCGGCGAATCCCGCAAGGCTGGAGGGCTGCTGGAAGGGGAGCTCGGCGGCAACAATCTTGTTGACCTGCTCAGCGCCCGGTCCGCCGAAGGGTGAGAGCCTGGTGCCGTCATTGGAGAGGATGTTACTGATGGTGATGGGGTAGAAGTCGCTGTTGGCGTTTTTGACTTCAAACTGGTAGGGGCTGTAGAGGCGTCCGAGTTCGGATGCGGTAGGCATCTGCCCGCCCCAGAAGAGGGGGCTGGAGTGCTGCCATGTCTTGGCGCGGTAGTCCTTGCCTTCCGGGTAGGAGCCGATGACCGGAGGCTTGCCCCATTTCACCGAAACTCCGTAGTACGCAATGAAGGTGGAGTCCTGGGCCGCAGTGCCATATTTGCCGCGGCGTTTCAGGTTATCGTCCGGCCCCTCGTTGTCCAGGAACATGTCCGCAGGCAGTTTGACCTGGTCCAGCAATGGTTTTTCCCAGGCGCCCCAGTTGATATTGAGGATAGTGGGCATCGCCTTGGAGAAAACATTCATGTCTGCTCCGGTCTTTGCAGTTAAATCCCCTGCTTTGCCAATTTGTTTGGGATCCATGATGCCGGAAACCATGACAATAGAACCGAGCTTGTTGGAACTGGCATTGAATTCGTCCGTATATTTGGTGCAGAGAACGACGCTGGAGGGCGTATAATTAAGGTCGTTCAGCGTTTCCGCAAATTTGATGGACATCATGGCCGTCCCCCTGTCTTCATACCCGCTTCCGGCAAGATACTGGTACTGAATGCCGTCAGCTTGGTTGATGGCGTAGGAGCTGACTTGTCCGGGGCTCTGGTCCCAGCCTTCCTTGAAAGCAAAGTTGTCTACGCGCACATCGTTTTTGTTTGCCTTGGACTGCGTGACCATATTGCCGTGTTCGATTTGAGAGACGACGGGATGAGCGTAGATGACGATTTCGCCCGCCTTGAGCGTGGAAGGCTCGCCAGCTTTTCCTGCACCTCCCGATGTTAATTGCGATGTTTTTCGGAAGGAGGCTCCAAAGTCGGCAATCTGGCGGTTGTTATAGCCATCGTTGGGGGAATAGGGAGAGAAGGGCGATTCTGAATAGGTGGCCGTAGAGGGTTCCCAGTTTTCGATTAGATTGCTTTGCATGCGTCCATAATTATTGGTCTGCATGAGCGGCATATACCGGTGTTCCCCGAAGAAGGAACCCCAGGGACCGCCTTCCGCCCCCTGGAATTTCATATCTACGTTGTACGGATTCCACCAGACGTATACCGGGATTACGGAAACGCGCACGTCAATATGGCCGCCGCGGGCTCCGTGCTGAGCTTCGCGTTTAACGTAGTTCAATCCTACAAAGGAATAAAAGCGCAGCAGGATGGGGTGGCGCATATACGTGTACCGGTTGTCCATCATCTCCATGTTGGCCGCGGAATCGGAGGCGATCAGCGTGCTCGGTGTGCGGCCGTCCCATTGTAGCGCTGCGGAAGCGTCCTGACCCTCCTTTTTGGAAGAGGAATCCCACACATTGGCCCACAGGTAGAGCTGGTTCCAGGAGCCGATCGGGCGGTTCTGCTCGGTCGGGCTCCCGTCCTCGGATGTGTAAGGGCGCAGGCCTATGTCTGCGGTGTCTCCACGGAACTCTTCAGGCAGCTTTTCCTGGGAGAACATGATATTCAAGTCCTTCTTCAATCCTCCGAATTTAGAATCCGTCAGCAGGCTGGAAGAAACCAGAGAGATGTCGTGGTAGATTTCTCCCAAGTCCTTCAACCGGCCGTTTTTATTGTTAACCAGTATCGTATCAAAAGAAATGAGTTTTCGGACCGCGGACATGTCATTTCCGGAACCCGCGGTCATCACGGAGGAAAGGTTGAGAGGTTCCAGATCCGGACCGGGCGTGTCCCAAGTGGAGCGCAGCACCGTCAGAGCATCCGTGCTTTCTTCCGACGCGTGCGGCATCAGGTTGATGCGCGCTTTCTGGTTCTCTCCCGTTACCCACCACGCAATGTATTTGCGTGAGTTGGCGTTCTTCTTCAGTCCCATGTTCTTGGAGTAGTCATCCACCCGCACCAGACGGGCGTAGATTTCCTTACTGTCCTGATTTTTAGAACCTACGGGCGTTCCCACCGTTCCATGGAACAGAAGAGGGACACTGCGAAGATTCTGATTGGTGAGCGAACGCTTGCCCAGCAGGTTCTTGCCAGCTTCCAGTGAGCTGAGCCTGCGCAGGTCCGGATCGGAAATGAGCCAGCGGCGGAACATGGCCTTTCTTCCCGTATCGTAGGTGGAAGCGATGGTCATACCCTGAGAGTTATTCTTGTTGAGCCAGGTATCCCAACTATTCCAGACACCAAGAATATATGGGGCGCTTCCTTCACTGGTACCGGAGGAAAGGATGCCGGAATTGGCGGAAACGCGCTGGTCCGGTCCCAGTTCACATTGAAGTTGGCCCAAAGCTACTTCCAGGGAAAGTTTGGCAAGGGATTTGGCCTCCGCGGCAAAAAGCTGTTTCTCCGAAAGGCGGACTTGGGAAGAAGCAATGGTAAGAAGACCGACGCTCAGGAGGGCCAGAAGCATCATCAGAGTGATGGTGGCAATCAGGGCGAAACCCTTACTTATATGCTTAAATCTTGAATTTTTATGAATTGTTTTTTTCATTGAAATCTTTTTAAAATTATTAAAATATGTGATAAAAATGGAGAGGCGCCAAGCTGTTGCCCATAGACTGGCCAGCACATCGTATCAACATACAAAATAGTTTTTTTCCGGCAAGAAAAATAATTCTCATTTTGCAAGTAAAAATGTATCTCAAAAAGAAAAGACCAAGCGTGTTTTTTGATCACGCTCATCTAATTTCATAGTCAATTAAAAATAAGCGGATTCTAAATCCGGTGCATGATTTTCTTTTCTGAAAAAGCTATCTTAAGAAATTGTCACAAACACAGAGTGGCGATGGCTCTCCGTTTTTGAGATACCATGCGGGCAACGGCGCAAGAGGCGCCTTTGAACAAACATGACTCCGCATCCAGCAGTAGCCGATCAGACCGCCGTAGAGGTGGATTCCCTGGATTTTTGTTATGGAAGCAAGCAGTCCCTGTTCCAGGTCACCATGAAGATTCCCAGAAACCGGGTGACAGCGTTCATTGGCCCTTCCGGCTGCGGAAAGTCCACGCTGCTGCGCTGCATCAACCGGATGAATGACCGCATTCCGGAGGCCCGCGTTACGGGCGGTTCCATCCGCATTGACGGGGTGGACGTGACTTCCCCCTCTCTGGACCCTATTCATTTGCGCCGGGAAGTGGGCATGGTTTTCCAGAAGTCCAATCCCTTCCCGATGAGCATTTATGAGAACGTTTCCTACGGGCTGAAACTGGCCGGAGTGAGAAACCGCGGCGTTCTGGATGAGGCGGTGGAGGAAAGCCTGCGCCACGCCGCCTTATGGGATGAGGTGAAGGACCGCCTCCACGTTTCCGCCAACGGCCTTTCCGGCGGCCAGCAGCAGCGCCTGTGCATTGCCCGCTCCATTGCCGTGAAGCCCCGCATTCTTCTGATGGATGAGCCTTGTTCCGCCCTGGACCCCATCGCCACGGTGCGGGTAGAGGAGCTGATGCACCGTCTCAAAGAGGAGTTCACCATCATCGTGGTTACTCACAATATGCAGCAGGCTACGCGCGTTTCCGACCTGACCGGGTTTTTCATGCTGGGCAGGCTGGTGGAGTTTGATTCCACGGAGAAGATTTTTTCTAATCCCTCCCTGAAGGAAACGGAGGATTACATTACGGGAAGATTCAGTTAATAGAGAATTGTTATGGTTTTATCAAAATTTACTTCCAGAAGCGGAGCACGCCGTTTTTCCTCTTCTTCCGGTGTTGTACGGAGGCTGGCCTCTACCGCCAAAAAGGACAGCCTGCGCAGGCAGCATATTTTTTACCATGCGGGGAAAACCGCCGCCCATCATCAAGCCAATATTCCGAATCATGAATCACGACGCCCATGCGCTGAGAGAGTTTGATGCCGCCCTTTCCTCCCTGAATACGCATTTGCTGCAGATGGCCTACAAGGCGCAGAGCGCCCTTGACCTGGCCGCCGCAGGATTGCTCCAGCAGAATGAGTCCGCCGCCAACCAGGCGATTGCGGACGACGAGGAGCTGGACGAGCTGGAAATGACGGTGGACCGGGAAGGGCTGCATCTGCTGGCTTTTTTCAGCCCGGTGGCTTCCGATCTCAAGGTTGTGCTGGCTTCCATCCGCATGTCCTCCATGTATGAACGAATTGGGGATGAGGCTGTCACGGTCGCCAAGAGGGCCAACAAGCTTAATAAGCGGCCCCGCATCCGGGAGGCCGCCCAGGCGGACCCCGTTTACCGGGAGATGGCGGAACAGTTCAGGGCCGTGAACAAGGCCGTTTCCTCCTGGAACGGAAGGGCTCTGGAGGGGCTGGCGCCTGCGCTGGAGACGCTGGCGGAGCATGCTGCGTCCCTGACGGAAATGTTCACCCGTCTGCCGGAGCAGTATCAGGATAATCTGATGTCCGTAGCGGATCTGATTTTTGTGGGCCGTTCCTTGGAACGGATGGCGGAAGGTTTGCAGAAGGTGGTGGCGGAAGCCCTGTACGCAGCGGTTTGGCGGTAGGGGGGAGGCCGCTCAGGCCGTAATTCCTGAAAGGATAAAAAGGTTCCGGAATAATGCGGGACGGGCGTTGCCCGTGTTTCCCTACCTGACGGTCCAGGTAATATTGCGCGTGGCGGACTGCCCGGGGCGCAGGATGACGCTGGGGAAATGGGGCGTGTTGACGGCGTTGGGGAAGCCCTGGGCTTCCAGGGCGATGCCCTGGCGTGCCTGGGGCAGGTATTCCCCGGTATAAACCTGGAGGCCCGGCGCGTCCGTCGCCACCATCAGGCGGTGGCGGGATTCTGGGTCAAGAAGAATGGCGGCAATCTTGTCGCCAGGTTCGGAATCCAGCACGTAATTGTGGTCCAGTCCGGCGGCGGTGTCCGGATGGGCGCTGGAATTGCGCTCTCCCAGCAGGGTTGCCTTTCTCAGGTCAAAGTCCGTTCCTTCCACGGGCAGAATGCGCCCATCCGGAATATTGGTGGCGTCCACGGGGGTGTAGGCGGAGGCGCGCACCTCCAGCGTCATGGAGTCAATGGTGGGCTTGCTGGAAAGGTTCCAGTAGGCGTGGTTGGTGAGATTGACGATGGTGGCTGCATCCGCGTACGCTTCCAGGCGCAGGTGGAGGGTTTCTTCCACCACGGTATAAGTGGCTACCACTTCCAGGCTGCCCGGGTAGTTTTCCTCCCCGTCTGCGGAGTGCAGGGTGAGCACCAGAGTGTTGCGCGTAGCTTCCTGGACCTGCCAGATTTTACTGTCAAAGCCCCGGGTGCCTCCGTGCAGGTGGTTGGGGCCGTTGTTGACGGCCACGGCATGGGAGTCTCCATCAATGGAGAACCTGCCTTTTGCGATGCGATTCGCGACACGGCCGCAAATCGCACCGCAATAACAGGTGTCTTTCAGCATGTCTTCAAAGTGCTTGGGCCCTACGATCATGTCCATGCCGTCCTTGACGACGGAGATGATGCGCCCTCCGTAGTTGCTGATGCGTACCGTCAACTTGTCGGAAGACAGTTCAAACAATTCTACTGGAGCGCCGCCGGGTAAGGTGCCGAAGATCATGCCGGTATGTAGCTGGTCAGTGGATTGCGGCCGATTAATAGGCCAGGACGCGGGAACCGTTGTTGCCGATGATCACGCGTACGCGCTGACCGACCTGGATCGGGTTGTTCTTGCTGGCCACTTGGACGACCGTATAGCTGCGGGTGCCGTTTCTCGCTTGGTCCAGACGCACGGTGATGCGCTGCCCGGTGGTGTTGTTCACGGCCTTGTCAATCTGGTTGCCGGCAATGCCGCCGATGATGGCGCCGCCCGCCGCGGTGGCGTACTTGGCGTTGCCGCCGCCGAACATGGCGCCGGTCAGACCGCCAGCCACGGCGCCGATGCCGGTGCCGGCGTTGGCGTTATTGGCCTGGATTTTGACGTTTTCCACACTGGTGACGGTACCGGTGTAGGTTTCCTGGGCACCGCCGATTTCGTTCATGTTGTAGGTGTTCGGGGAGCCGAAGTTGGTGCAGGCAGTCATGGACAGGGCGATGGCTGCACAGCCGATGGTAAGAATGGAAGTTGTTTTCATGATGACGATTTATAAAATGGGTTGAAGGTTAAGATCAAGTAATTTCATGGTCAACGGGAGGGATGTCTTTTCTCCCTCCCGGTGGAGAAAACCCTTGCCGGAAAGTTCCGGCAAGGGCTGGTGTTCATTGTAGTGGTTTCCGTGGAGTTAGGCCTTGGGAGCTTCTTCCTTTTTGGAGCAGTCGCAGGGCTTTTCACCCTTGGTGCAGGGCTTGTCGCACTTTTTGCCGCACTTGCCTTCCTTATCGCATTTCTTGTCGCACTTTTTGCCTTTCTTGCAGCATTTCTGTGCGGCAGGAGCGGAGGAATCCGCCGGAGCGGCGGCTTCCTGGGCATAGCCGTTGACACTGAAAGCGAAAGCAAAGGCTGCTACAGCGAGGATCTTTTTCATATGATTGATATGTGAGGTTGATGGTGTTAATGAGGAACGGCATAGGACCTGCCGTTCTACGACTGATAGAGTAGCAAAGTTTAAGATTTGTTCAAAAAAATGTGCAGTCATCATGTTTTTTTGAGGGAGGTTTTTGGATCACTTGCGTTTTGGAAAACCGGAGTAAGTCTGACAGTGCCGCGGCGCGTACGGAGCGGCGGCTTGCATGCCCTCCCTTCTTGAGGCAGGGTAAGTAACATGAGTTCAGCCAAGGAACCTGTGATGCGCCGTTTTGGAAACGGTTTGACGGTTTTGATCAAGGAGGACAAGTCCCATCCCGTAGTTTCCCTCCAGTACTGGGTGGGCACGGGGTCCATGAATGAGGGACATTGGCAGGGAAGCGGCCTTTCCCATCTGCTGGAACACCTGGTGTTCAAGGGAACGGAAAATTATTCCGGGCAGGACCTGGCCCGCAAGGTGCAGGAACGGGGCGGCCACTGGAATGCGTATACCAGCGTAAACCGCACGGTGTATTATATAGACGGTCCTGCGGAGTCCTGGCAGATCTTCCTGAATCTCCTGACGGAACTGGTGTTTTCCCCCACGTTTCCGGCGGAGGAGCTGGAACGGGAGAAGGAAGTGGTGCGCCGGGAAATGGCCATGTACGCGGATGATCCGGATTCCGTGGCCTACCAGCTTTTGATGCAGACACTGTACCTCAAGCACCCGCGCCGCTGGCCCGTGCTGGGGGAACCGGCGTCCTTTGACGCCCTGACGCGCCAGGATGTTCTGGATTACCATGGCAGCCGCTATGTTCCGAACAACGTAGTGCTGTCTATCGCCGGAGATGTGGACGCCGCGGAGATTCTTTCCCATCTGGAACTTCTGGTGGAGGATTTGAAGGCGCGCCCGCTGAACCGGGAGCTTATTCCCCATGAACCCCACCAGTTCGGCTCCCGCAGGGTGCGCAGGGAATTTGCCGTGCCGTATTCCAAACTGAACCTTGCGTGGCGGCTTCCCTGTTCCGGCCATCCGGATACGCCGGCTCTTTCCGCACTGGCCAGCATTCTGGGCGGTGGGCGTTCCGCGCGGTTTTATGAAAAATTCCATGACCAGCTTGGCCTGGTGTACAGCATTGAGGTGCATTCCAACCAGTCGGAGTCGGACGAGGGGGCGTTCACCATCAGCATTGACGTGGACCGCGCCCAGCGCGACAAGGTAAGGGACCTGGTGCTTCAGGAGCTTCGGAACCTGGCCTCGGAAGATTTTACGGAAGACCTGAAGAGGGTGTGCAAGCAGACGCGGGTGAGCCGCCTGCGCCGCAGGAGTTCCGCTGCCGGCATGGCCTCGGAAATGGGTGCGGACTGGTTCGGCGCACGCAATTTGAACCTCTCTTCCGAATGGCAGGAAGCCATTGAACGGGTAACCACGGAAGACCTTCACCGCGTGTGCTCCACGTGGCTGTCCTCCCCGAACGTGACGGAAGTCAGCCTGGACCCCCTGGGCAGCAATGCTGCGGAAGAAGACGGCTCCGGCTCCGGCGCAGAAACAGCCATGAGCGAGCACGTGCTCGGCAACGGAATGAAGGTGGTCATTCGTGAAGACCACCGCCTGCCGCTGGCCTATGCCTGCCTGGCCTTCAAGGCCGGATGCCGTGCGGAAAATGAACAGAACGCCGGGGTGACTGATTTGATGTCCGAGTGCCTGCTGAAAGGCACGGCCACCCGTTCCGCGGCGGACATCGCCCGTTTTCTGGAAGACATCGGGGGGGCCATCAATACGTCCACCGGCAACAATTCCCTGAGCGTGGGCTGCCAGATTCTGGCGGAAGACCTGGACGCCGGGCTGGAACTGATGGCGGATGTGGTGATGAACCCCTCTTTCCCGGAAGACGCCTTCCTGCGGGAGAAGGAGTCCTTTGTGGCGGATGCGGAGGAAGATCTGGAAGACCCTCTTTCCGTGGCCTTCAGGCAGGAGCGGAAAGTGGCCTATGGAAACGTTTCCTACGGGAATCCCCCGTCCGGCACGCCGGAGAGCCTTTCTTCATTGACGGTGCAGGACGTGAAGGACCAGTATGAGCGCATTATTTGCGCCTCCAATGCCGTAATCTGCATTTCCGGAGATGTGAAAAAGGAAGAGGTTCTCCCTCTTCTGGAAAAACGTCTGGGAGGAATGAGGGAGGGGACCCCTCCGGTTCTGACTCCCACTCCCGCCTTGCAGGCCGGGCGGGAAGTGTCCGTTCTGGACAAGCAGCAGGCCGTTCTGGTGGTAGGGATGCCCGGCGTGGACGTGGCTTCTCCGGAAATGTCCCAGGCGCTGGTGTTCCAGTCCTGGTGCAGTGACATGGCCGGTCCCGTGTTCACCAGCATCCGGGAGGAAGCCGGGCTGGCCTACTATGCCAGTTCCTCCCTGTTCATCGGCATGGACGCCGGGGGCATCTGCTTCTACCTGGGAACCTCCCCGGAACAACTGGAGGAAGCGGGGGAACGTCTGAAAGAAACGCTGGAAATGATCTATGAACGCGGCATGACGGAAGAAGAATTGGAGCGTACCAAAGCCTCCGCCCTGTCTTCCCGCCTGCTCGCCATGCAGTCCAATGGAGCCCTGTGCCAGATGCTGGCGCTGGATATCCTGTTCGGGCTGCCTCTGGACGCGTTTGAACGGCAGACGGTCGCCATCAGGAGCATGACGCTGGACCAGGTGAACGCCTTTATTAAAAAGGTGCTGGACCCCGCGCAGCCCCGGTCCGTGTCCATCGTGCGTCCCCCTCTTTCCTGATGAATCCTGGCGGAAGGCTCACGGCAGGCAACGGGGTATTCGGCTTCCTCAAATGTGGCCTAAAATTTTTCTGGCTGCTTCTGCTTCCGGCATGAAGGGGAATTTTCCTTTCTCGTTCTTGCAGAGCGCTTGATCTGTTCATGGTAAAAGTAATTCACGATGACCGGCGGTTCGTTGAACGACCGATGCATGGAATCATCATGGTGCAGATATGACAACCCGCGTTTTTCAGCCAGCTGCCGTATTTCTCCGTCAAGCGCTTCCCAATAACTGCGGTTGCCTTCTTGGTAGATTTCACGATAAAGGGGAATCAGCTCCGGATGGTGCCTTTTGATGTACTCCAGAATCACAGATTTGTAACTGCCCCGTAAGTTCAGGTTCTCCAGCCAAATCAGGTTGCACCTGCCGTCCACCTGTTCCACAATCGCCGGAATATCCGTTATGCCCGGAAAGATGGGAGAGATGAAGCAGGTGGTGCGGACGCCCGCCTCATGAAAGGCCTTCATGGCGGCCAGCCGCCGCGCGATGCTGGCTGCTCCGTCCATATCCGTCTGAAACTGTTCATCAAGCGTGTTGACAGACCACGAAACACGGGCATTGGGAAACGTCTTGATCAAATCCAGATCCCGCAGCGCCAGATCGGATTTTGTGGCTATGCTGATTTCCGCCCCGCTGTGTTGAAGCTGTTCCAGAAGAGCCCGTGTTCTCCTATAGGTTTCTTCCTGTGGGTTGTATGGGTCAGTCACGGAACCGATGAACAACCGTTTCCCGGCGTATTTCCGGGGGTTGGGAATTTCAGGCCAGTATTTCACGTCCAGAAAGGTTCCCCACGGTTCCGGGTGGCCGGTAAACCGCTTCATGAAGGACGCGTAACAGTACTTACAGGCATGGGTGCAGCCCACGTAAGGATTGGCTGAATAATCTCCTACGGGAAGATTTGAGGTGGACAGGATACTTTTTACCTGAATTTCCTTTATTTTGATTTCGCCGGTATTCATGGCTTTAAAAACTTCTTTGCACACCTTGCTGTAGCGTATCCGTAGGGTTCAGGTGCCCCAGCAGCAGAGGAGAGCCAGGTTCATGGAGTTTGTAATTTTCACGGGCTTTCTGACGGTTCGTATTCGCATAGCAATATTTACAGCCGTTAAGGCAAGTATCATAGGCCCCTATATCCCGGCTTTCGATGCAATGGCAGCCTTGCCGCATTCCTTTGTGCTTCAGGTCGCGGAACTGAATTCCGTTGGCCTGCCCGAGCGTATCCAGCGTCATGCATCCGGAGGGAGTGATTCCATAGCGCGTGTAATCGCCATTGGTTCCGCAGGTTTGAATGGGAATGTTATAGTTGGCCGCAATCGCTCCAAGCCCGGCCGCCAGATCGTCCTTATCTTTCTCCGTTAAGGGAATCAGTTCCGGCATGCTGGTTTGCAGCTTCCTGTACATTTCCACAAAGCTGAAAATGCAGCGGTCAATATGGCCGGATAGGGAGGCCGCCATACGTTCAAAGGTTTCCAGGTGACGCAGGACTGTATATTCACTGGTCAGCAATACCGGATCATATCGCCATGCAATACGTTCCGTGCCAACGATTTCCGATAACTTCACCAGGGTGGCCATACTTTCGCCAATGCCGGGAACGCCCGGTTCAATATCTTTTCTGTAGGCCGTAATCGTGTAGTGAAAATAGGTATGGAAGCGCTCGGCGATTCTGTTGATATGCGGCAGAATGGGCATATAATTTTTAGAGCAGAACACCACGCAGTCTACCTGGTCCGGCGTCAGTTCATATCGGATCACCTTATGTGGAAACAGGGGGATTGCGGGAAAGGACATAGCCTTCTTCAAATCTCTTCAGCAGCCAGGGCGTGTAATATTGGACGGTATCTGTCCGTCCGCCGGTATTGACAATCATGGCAGGTCTTTCTTAATTGATTCAAATTTCAAACGCATTTGTTCTGAAAAAAGATCCGTCAACCGGACCAATGCCGCCTGCTGTTCGTCGCTCAACTCTGCCATGGCGTCATTCTCCGCTTGTGCGGCAGGGGGAATGATACGTTCCACGTACTCTTTGCCGGATGCGGTGAAGCGCACCATCTTGGTACGCCGGTCGGTTTTGGATTCCTCAAAAGAAAGGTAGCCGCTCTTCCAGAACTTTTTAATGGCGGCGCTGACGGTTTGCTTCGTGGCGGATAGCCGTTCACAAATCTCCGCCTGCGTACAGCCGTTCTGCGCAAAGTAAATAATATCCAGAATAAACAGTTCCTTGGTGGTTAACCCATGTCTTCTGGCATACTCCGTATAAGCGGCATATTGCTTGTCCCGCAACCGGCAATAGCTGGTTACGCGGATATTGACGCTTTCTTTGCTCATGTGTTCGCTCCAGATAAAGTACGATATTTGATGGTCTGATATTTGACTAAAAGAGATATAGCCACTCAAGCGGTTGTTGTAAAGTCCCAAATAAGACGGCGGTTTCCTCTAGCCCTCACCTTGTATCACCAGAGCGTTTTTGCCTTCCTTTTCTGCATCTGCTTTGTCAGCGGGAGAAGGCCTTTTCTGTTACGTCACAACGGGAGACCGGGGCGTGCCGCACATGCAACGATTCTTCCTTTTTCCGCCTCCGCGAGAATCTGAAACTCTGCCTGCCCGGTATTTCCAAGTCCCGGGAAAGGGCCGCTTGCTCTATTTTACGAACATCCCACAGAGGGATCATCAGAGGCGCCCGGTACAGCCTCTTTCCCAGGGAGGCTGCAATAAATAAAAAAGCGCAGGTATTGATGCACCTGCGCTGTCTGTCATGATGGTGTAAAAACACTCTCCGCTGCGCCTGGAAATGGTTCAGGCCCAAGGCGGCCCGATTTCCCTGCCGGAGATTGTTTGAAAAATGATAGAAGCCCCTTTCCGGATATTCCGGATCGTGAGGCAGTCCCTCTCCACGATCCCATTTCCGGGAGGACATGGAGAGAAGGACTGAATGACTATCTTCCCGCTTCCGCTTTCTGCCAGTCCCGGGTAGCGCCTCACATACTTCTGCGGCTTTGGAGAAGGCGGAATGGATCACCCGACGGAGGCTTAGCCGATTTCCGTGCGGCCCAGCAGGTGGGCGCCTTCTTCCATGGCGAGGCTGCGGGTCTTCATGTCCCCGACGACGCGGGCCTGCTGCTTGAGCTCGCAGCGGTCAGAGGTGACCTTGCCCTCCACGTTGCCGTAAATGCGCACGTCCCCGGCGGTGATGTCGCCCTTGATCTGGGCGGTTTCTCCAATGGTCACCTTTCCCTTGTCGGAAATGATTTCACCTTCAATTTTGCCGTCGATGTGCATGTCATTCTGGAAACGGATGGTTCCCTTGATTTCAATGCCGGAGGCGAGGAAGTTTGTTACGTTGTCTGTCATGTTCGTAAAATGGTTGGGGATGAATGGTTCCGGCTCAGATGGTCATGATGTCCTTTTCCTTGGCGGTCACCAGCTCGTCAATTTCCTTGACGTATTTGTCCGTGAGCTTCTGAATCTGCGTTTCCAGGTCGCGCTGGCCGTCTTCCGTGACCAGGTTGTCCGCCTTGAGCTTTTTGGCGGAGTCAATGGCGGCCTTGCGCACGCCGCGCACGCGCACGCGGGCTTCTTCCGCCTGGGATTTGACGAGCTTCACCAGGTCCTTGCGGCGTTCTTCCGTCAGGGCGGGAATGGGCAGGCGGATGGAGCGGCCTTCCACCAGCGGGTTGAGGTTCAGCTTGCTTTCATTAATGGCGCGGCCAATGTCATGAACGGTGCTGGGGTCGAACGGCTGGATGAGGATGAGGCGCGGTTCCGGCGTGCTGATGACGGCCAAGCCCTTCAGCTTCATGACGGAACCGTAGCTGGAGACGTGCACGTCCAGGTTTTCCACGAGGCCGGGTGAGGCTTTTCCCGTGCGTACGCCGGAGAATTCCTGTTTGGCGAAGTCCACGGCCTTGAGCATGGATTCCTCCGTTTCCAATAATAATGTTTCTGCGTCCATGATGATGGTGGGTGCTAAGTGTTTTTTGTAGGTTGAAAAGGGTGTGCGGGCGTTCAGCTGATGGTGGTGCCGATGGGCTCCCCAAGCAGGGCGCGCGTGATGTTGCCCGGCTCGTGCATGTCGAAGACGATGATGGGCTTCTTGTTGTCCATGCACAGGGTAAAGGCGGTGGAGTCCATCACCTTGAGCTGGCGTTCCAGGCATTCCTGGTAGGAGATGGCGTCAAAGCGCTTGGCGTTGGAGACCTTCTTGGGGTCCGCATCGTACACGCCGTCCACGGAGGTGGCCTTCATGACCACTTCCGCATTGATCTCGCTGGCGCGCAGGGCCGCCGTGGTGTCCGTGGAAAAGAAGGGATTGCCCGTGCCGGCGGCAAAAATGACGATTTTGTTGTTGTCCAGGTAGGAACGGGCCGTCAGGCGGATGAACGGTTCCGCCACGTTCTTCATTTCAATGGCGGACTGGACCACGCACGGAACTCCCGCGCGTTCCAAGGCGCTTTGCAGGGCCAGGGCGTTCATCACCGTGGCGAGCATGCCCACGTAATCCGCCGTGGCACGGTCCATGCCGCGCACGCTGGCTTTCGCGCCGCGCCAGAAGTTGCCGCCGCCCACGACGAGGCCGATCTGAACGCCGGCGCGGTGGGCCTGGGCGATTTCTTCAGCAATGCGGGCGACGATTTCCGGGGAAATGTTGTCCATGCTGCCGGGGCTGCGCAGGGCTTCTCCGCTGAGTTTCAGGAGGATTCTTCGATAGGCGGGTGCGGATGTGTCAGACATAGTGCGGATTTTACGCAGACAAGATTGAAATTTCACGGGGCAAAAAGAAAGCAAAAAGAGAGCCCCTATTGATTTTTCTCCGGCGTGCCGGAAATTTCCACCTTGATGGGGGTTCTGCTCTCCAGACTGCGAGTGGGGAAGGGGAAGGAAATACCCTCCGCCGCAAAGCGGTGCTTGATGTCATGGGCCAGCGTTTTCTGGCAGTCCAGGAAGTTGTCTTTCAGGCACCAGGCCCCTATGGTGAATCCCAGGGAAGAATCCTGGAATCCGGAGAACATGATCAGGGGGGCCGGGTCGTCCAGGCAGAGCTTGTTCAGCTTGACCACTTCCTTGAGGACGCTCACGACGTGTTCGATGTCGCAGCTGTAGTCCACGCCCAGGTTCAGGTCGCAGCGGCGTGTGGAAAAGCGGGTGATGTTGCTGACCGGATTCTTGATGATCATTTCATTGGGGATGCGCACCATGGTATTGTTCGGCAGCCGGAGCTGGACGGACATGAGGTTGATGGAGTCCACGTTGCCGGTGATGCCATCCACTTCAATCATGTCTCCCAGGTTGATCTGCTTTTCCCCTACCAGAAATAGGCCGCTGATGATGTTGGACAGGGAAGTCTGGGAGGCGAAGCCCACCGCCACGCCGATGATGCTGGCCGCGCCCAGCAGGGTAAGGATGTCAAATCCCATCAGGGCAAAGGCTTCCACGCCGATGATGATGTACCCCGCATTTTTAATGATTTTTACCGTAAGGCGCGACGCCTGGGGGGACATTTTCAGGCTCGTTATTTTCCGGAGTACCTGGCAGAGCAGCTTCAGGAGAATCCAGCTTACCACCAGCCAGATGACCACATGGAGGATTTTAGCGCCCACGGACTGCACCATTTCCAGCTTGAGCCAGTCCGGCATGTTCAGAAAATCCATGGTTCTTGTCCAGATATCATCCCTGGAGGCTGCGGCTGCCATGAAATCCATATTCATACCAAGGATGTAGCAAACACCCACGTGCGGCTCAAGGAGCGTGCGCGTATGTCTCTTGATTTATGACAGGAACGGCGTTTCCACAAGAAAAGGAAGGGTAGACGCAGAGAGGTGTTCGAAGGAAGCGACTTGAAATATCTTTCCATGCATGCCTTTATCGAAGGCAAATGTACGCATCTGAGACGCTTTCAGAGTGAAACAATTGTTAGACTACGATGAAGGAACATGATCTTGTCTTATGGTGTGCCGGGATAGCTGTCCTGGCTTTTTCCGCGGAAGCCGGGCCAGCACGTACGCTGGAAACCGGGCGTGCAGCCGGATATTATACCCATTCCGGGAAAGGGGACAGAAGCGCCAAAGAGCGGTTTGAACGCTTCAAGTCGCGCAAGGTGCCGTCTGTGGTCCGGACTCCCGTTTCCGTAGTGGGGGAGGACGGAAAGACTTATGAGGCGGAGGTGGACGTGGTGGACCCTGAAGCCGGGGCCAGGGCAGCGCGGGATGCTTGGGAGAAGAGGCAGGGGGCCAAGGCGAAGACCTTCGTCAACCAGGCGGAGCAGGAAGCCCGGTCCAAGATAGCCTCCCGGGAAGAGGAGGCGAGAGCGTTGAAAGCCTCCATGCAGAGGCTGAACGCGGCAGTCCAGGCCGGAAAGGTGGACAAGCTCCTTGCAGGAAAATTGGTGGACGTCTTGGCAGGGCATGTACGGCACGGAACCATGAACAGAGTGGAGGCCGCAAAGGCGATTGACTACCTGATTGCCAATAACAAGGTGAATGTGGTGATGGACTAGAAATTTCCGGCAGGGAAAAGTCTTGTCCTGGATGGAAAGCAAAAAGGCCGTTCCCCCCGGAAGGAGGAACGGCCTTGAAATGGTTCTGGAGCAGCTTACTTGCTGAGGTAGGAGGCCACGCCTTCGTGAGACGGGGTCATGGCTGCTTCACCCTTGTGCCAGCCGAGGGGGCAGACTTCTCCGTACAGTTCAAAGTGCTGAAGGGCGTCTACCACGCGGATGGCTTCATCAATGGAACGTCCCAGCGGGAAGTCATTGATGAGCTGGTGGCGGACGATGCCGTCCTTGTCAATAAGGAAGAGGCCGCGGTAGGCGATCAGTTCCCCGTTGACTTCCACGTTGCCTTCTTCGTCAATTTCCTCGTCTCCGGCCAGCACGCCGTAGTCGGCGGAGATGGTCTTGTTGATGTCGGAAACGATGGGGTAGGTCACGCCCTGGATGCCGCCCTGGTCACGGGGGGTGTTCACCCAGGCCCAGTGGGAGAATTCGCTGTCCGTGGAGCAGCCGACGATGGCTACGTCACGCTTGTCGAACTCGCCCAGGGCTTCCTGGAATCCGATCAGTTCGGTGGGGCACACGAATGTGAAGTCCTTCGGGTAGAAGAACAGGATCACGTACTTCTTGTCCTTGAACTGGTCAAGACTGAAATCCGGTACGATGGTACCGTTGACGACTGCGTTTGCACTAAAATGAGGTGCGGGTTTTCCAATGAGGAGCATGGTCGGTTTTTTGGTTTGGTTCTAAAAGAATGATTCCAAAAAACAGGAGGAAGTCAAGAGGCAATGATGCCTTCTCTGTGACAAAAGGGCCTGTTTTCTCTTGAAAGCGAAGCTTTTTTTGTCAGTATGGCCCGCATGTCATCCTCAAAGCCGCAACAAGACGAGTGGTCCGGAAAAATTGGCGTGATTCTTGCGGTGGCGGGAAGCGCCGTGGGACTGGGCAATTTTTTGCGCTTCCCGGGGCTGGCGGCCCAGTATGGCGGCGGCGCCTTCATGGTGGCTTACGGCATTATGCTGGTGCTGGTGGGCCTCCCCGTGGCCTGGGCGGAATGGTCCATTGGGCGCCGCGGCGGCCAGTTGGGCGCCCATTGCGCCCCCGGCGTGTTCTGGTACCTCACCAAGGGGTCCAGACTGTGGAAGTTCCTGGGGGTGCTGGCGGTTCTGGGGCCTTCCTCCGTGGCGTTTTATTACATGGTGGTGGAGGCTTGGTGCTGCGGCTACTTCTGGAAGATGCTGACCCAGCCGGAGGTGTTCTCCACGGCTGAGGGTACGGCGCAGACCTTTTTCAGTTTCACGGGCATGTACGGGGACGGGAGCTCCCTGCTGTCAGACAACGGGCTGCTCTGGATCGTCGTAGGGGTTATCCTGCTGAACCTGGGAATCATTTACCGGGGCATCAGCAAGGGGATTGAAATGTTTTCACGCTGGTTCATGCCGCTGCTCCTGCTGATTTCCCTGGTGCTGCTGGTGCGCATTTTATGCATCGGCACGCCGGACCCCTCCCAGCCGGACCGCAGCATTGAGCAGGGGCTGGGGTACATGTGGAATCCCAGCAAGGTGCTGGTGGAGGAGCAGGACCCCCAAAGCGGAGAGTGGAAGACGGTCTCCATGGTGTCCGCCTCTCATGAGGGGGCCATGGATGAAGCCGTAAGGCAGGTGGAGATGTCCGCGGGAGCGCAGAGGCTCACCAAAGTGACCTTGTGGGACGGCCTGAAAAACATTGAGCTCTGGGTGGCCGCTGCCGGACAGGTGTTCCTGAGCCTTTCCGTGGGGACGGGGCTGATCCTGACGTATGCCAGCTATGTACGGAAGAAGGAGGACATCGCCCTGAGCGGTCTTTCCGCCGCCGCGTCCAATGAAGTGTGCGAGGTGGGCATTGCCGGCATGATGACGGTACCCGCCGCCGTGGCGTTCCTGGGGGTGGCTGGAGCCGCCGGGCAGGGAACCTTCGCGCTGGGCTTCATGGTGCTTCCCCAGGCCTTTGCCAAGATGGGGGCCAGCGTGATCTTCGGCAGTCTGTTTTTCCTGCTCCTGACTGTGGCGGCAGTGACCAGCTCCATTTCCATGATGCAGGTGGGCCTGTCCTTCATTGAGGAGTTCATGGGACTGAAACGCAAGATGGCCGTGGTGGTGCAGGGCTTTTTCACGGCCACGGGCACCCTGATCGTCGCTTGGTACAGCGGGAATCTGCTGGCGATGGATACGTATGACTTTTTCCTGGGCACCCTGTGCTTTTTTGTTAGCGCCATGGTCATGATGATTCTGTTTTCCTGGAAGCTGGGGGTGGACAAGGGGCTGACGGACCTGGAGGACGGCTCCGTCATCCGCATCCCCAGGATTTACCGCTTCATCATGAAGTTTGTGACGCCCACGTTCCTGCTCGCCATTTTTCTGACCTGGCTGGCGCAGAATATCTGGGTGAAGCAGGCCGCCCCCATCCAGGCGCTGGGGCGCGGGGAACACGGCGCCGTGATTCCGGTAGGCTTTCTGGTGGCTTACACCCTGTTCCTGGTTTTCATTACCATGGCGTCCGGAAGGCACAAGGTGTACCACGGGCCGCGGTAAGCGTGGAAACTGCGGGGAGGCCCGTTTATCCGTGGCTTGCGGCAGTTGGGGCCTCATCCGGAGGCTTGACCCACGGCGGATTTGATATAGTCTGGTACCATGTCCAGAATGAGGAGGATACGCCGGAAAAAGCCCCGCACCGGAGGCGTTTGGAAAAAGCTGTTGCTCTGGGGCGTCCTGGGAGTGCTTGTGCTGGCCGTGGCGGGTGTAGCCGGCTCCTACCTGTATGTGCGTGCCTATTTGAAGAGTGATGTTTTTTTAGCCATGCTGGGGCAGTCCGCCGTGGATGACATGAATGTGGATACCGCCCGGATCGCGCCTCTGGACTGGGACGGCTCCGGCATCCGGTGCGACAGCGTGACGATGGAAGGGCACGAATTCCTGACTTCCCTCCAGGCAAAATCCATTGAGACGGAATTCAACCGCTGGGATTTGCTGAAACGCGCCTTTGTCATTACCTCCGTGAACATTGCGGAGGTGAAGCTTCAGCTGGCCCCGGTGCCCTTCCGCTTTAAGGAAAGGGAGGAAGGGCCCAAGAGCTGGGTGGAAAAGAATATCCTGCCGGATACGTTCCGGCTGGAAAAGGGGGGCATTGACTCCCTGTCCGTCTCCTACGGGGTGCCCGGCAGGATGTACGCCCTGGACGGAACCCGCGTGGAAAGCACCCATGACGCCGGTTCCAGCCAGTACAGGTTTGATGTGCAGGGAGGCAGGCTGGTTCTTCCCTTCAAGGGCTGTCCGGAATTTTCCCTGATGTCCGGCACGGCGCAGTTCAACCATGCCAGCAGGAGGGTGAACGTGCCCTCCTGCCGCCTGACCACGGATGCCGGAGGGTATCTGGACATCAAGGGGGACTGGGATGGTCTTTCCTCCTCCTGGACGGCGAACATGGTGGTCAACAGCATTCCCGCCTCCGCCATTCTGGAAAACGACTGGAAAAAACATGTCCAGGGCACCGTGAGCGGAGGGGTGGACCTGCGCGGCGACCGGGACGGCCTGGCTCATGTCGCCGGGCTGGTGAGGTTGCAGGACGGCATGCTGACCGGACTTCCCGTTCTGGACAGGCTGGCCCTGTTCTGCGGTTCCTCCAGATTCCGCCAGCTTCCCCTGCACAAGGCGTCCGCCCAGTTTCGCTACAGCGGAAACGCCTGGCATGTTTCCGACATCCTGGTGGAAAGTGAAAATCTGGTGAGGGTGGAAGGGCGGCTGGAAATAGGGAAAAACGGCGAATTGAACGGAAGGCTCCAGGTAGGCCTGCGGGCGGATGGCCTGTGGAGCGCCCTGCCGGGCTTTTCCGACGTGTTTTCCGCTTCCCGCCAGGGAGTGGGCGGCAATCTGGTGTGGGCCAATGTAAACATCGGAGGCACGCTGGACAACCCGTCGGAAGACCTGTCCGCCCGGCTCATCAAGGCGGCGGGAGACCGCCTGGCGCAGATAGGAATGGGCAAGGTTACGGAAGTGGCGGACGTAGCGTCCCGCCTGCTGAACAAGGGGGCCGGGGAAGACAGGGACCAGGACGGAGACGGGAAAGCTGACGGCGCGTTCAGGATTCCGGCTGCGGACAAGATACCCGTCCCCGTGATGCCGCATCTTCAAGATGCTGCGGAAAAGGGTCTCAAGACCGGAAGCGACCTGATGAACGGCCTGATGAATTTGTAACCGGATTTTTCCTGATGAAACTTTACCCCTACCAGATGGTGCACACGGTGGCCGTGATCATGGAACGCATCGCGGATGCGGCGTTTCGCGCCACCCTGCCGAATGGCAAGACCGCCGTGGCTTTTGTGGAAAAAAAGAATGCTCCATTGAGAGACATTCTCAAGCCGGGCGACCGGGTGAACGTGACGATCTGTCCGGCGGATTTTGACCGGGCCCGCGTAGACGGCCTGGCGGAGTAACGAAGGAGTTATCGTTCAATTTTCTTAATAGGGGGCTGGCAAGGCTTAACAGCAGCAGCGCCCTCAAGAACCACAACACTCCGTAGGCGGAAAAGGTGTCGAAAAATCGCAACCGAAAACGGCAGGTATGGCGGCATATATGGTGTGAAAATTGAATTTGAAACAAATCAGCGTTCCGATCAAGCTCCCAAGAAGATAGAGAATGAATAATTTGAAAAAACAACTGTAATTAAATATTTTTTAATTGTCCTGCTTAATAAACAAGGCGGAGATGAAGAAAAATGAAGAGGAATCAAGTATCTATTATATTAACGCTGAAATAGTTCCATGCGTTGGCATGGGATGCGGTAATGCCCAGCATGGTAAGTGTCATGCGGACATCAATTCAAACAATACGTTGATGAGGGTTACTCGCCTGCGGTATTTGAAAATTGTCCGTCAGGATATTATTAAGGATATAGTTAGCCGTTTGCGCAAGAAGCCTCCTGATTGTTTTGGAAACGCTTTAAAGCGCAGTGCGTCCTTCCAGGGCCTTCATCAGCGTCAGCGTGTCCGCGTGGCTGAGGCCGGAACCGGCGGGCAGTCCCTGGGCGGGGCGGGAGACCTTGCAGTCCAGGTCCTTGAGCAGGTGGTGCAGGTAGGTGGCCGTGGCTTCCCCCTCCACGTCGGACCCGGTCGCCAGAATGACTTCACAGCCGGGCTGGCGGGTGACGCGTTCCAGCAGGGCGTGGATGTTGAGGTCTTCCGGTTCCACGTCGTCCAGCGGGGAAAGCTTCCCTCCCAGGCAGTGGTACAGCCCGCGGTAGGCGCTGCTGCGTTCAATGGGGATGACGTCCGTGGCCTGTTCCACCACACAGATGAGGCGGCTGTCCCGTTCTTCATCCCGGCAGGCGGCGCAGGATTCTCCGGCGGTGCTGAAAAAGCCGCAGACAGGGCACGGAGTGACGTGCTCCGCCGCCTGGCCGATGGTACGGGCAATGGCCTCCGCCTCCCCCATATGCCCCTGAAGCATCCACAGGGCCATGCGCTCCGCGCCGCGGGTGCCGATGCCCGGAAGCTGTTTGAGAGAAGCTACCAGTTCAAGTACGGGAAGGGGATAATCCAGATTATTCATGAGCGGGCGGAGGTTCGGAAATGGGTTGGCAGGACGGCGGGTGGGGCCACAGGATGGCGAGCGCTCCCGCACACCCTGCGGAGAGCAGGCACGGGACGGGATTGAAGAAGACGCCCCACAGCCCAAGCACCGGAGTGAAGCAGGCAAGAAGAAGCAGGAAGGCGGCCAGAACGGCGACTTTCCGGAAGGTTGTCCGGATCAGCAGCAGATCGTAAGCAAGGGCCAGCGTGAGGGCGATGCACAGCAGGAAGCCCATGCCGGGAGAAAGGGAAGGGGCCTCCGGGCCCAGCAGGAACGGAGCGGCGGCCATGGCTTCCCTCAGGTCCTGCGCCCATGCCGGAGTGACGCCTGCGGAATACAGCACCACGATCAGGATGAGTCCCGTGACGGAGAACAGGGCCCAGCGCATGAGCAGAATATCCTGATGCTTGTGGGAAGACATGGCTGTAAATGAAGAAGGCGGAAGCGAGATGGCTGCGGGGAACACAAACATCAGCGCTTCCGCCGGAAGGAGGTGCCTGGAGGAATCAGGAGAATCTCTTGACGATGACGGAGGAGTTATGCCCGCCGAAGCCGAAGGAGTTACTCAGGGCGGCGTCCACCCTGGCATTACGGGCCGTGTTGGGCACGCAGTCCAGATCGCATTCCGGGTCCTGGTTGTCCACGTTGATGGTGGGGGGAATGACGCCGTCCTGCATGGCCATGAGGCAGGCAGCCAGTTCCACGCCGCCGGCGGCGCCCAGAAGGTGTCCCGTCATGGACTTGGTGGAGCTGATGAGCAGGCCGTTTTTGGCGTGGTCCCCGAAGACGGCCTTGATGGCCTTCGTTTCACAGATGTCTCCCAGCGGGGTGGAGGTGCCGTGCGTGTTGATGTAGTCAATGTCTTCCGGCTGCATGCCGGCATGTTCCAGGGCCATCTGCATGCAGCGGGCGGCGCCTCGGCCTTCCGGGTCCGGAGCGGTCAGGTGGTAGGCGTCCGCAGAGATGCCGTAGCCGACGAGTTCCGCGTAAATCTTTGCGCCGCGCTTCTGGGCGTGTTCCAGCGTTTCCAGAATGACGACGCCGGCGCCTTCACCCATGACGAAGCCGTCGCGGTCCACATCATACGGGCGGGAGGCGCGCTGGGGTTCGTCATTGCGGGAGCTGAGGGCCTTCATGTTGCTGAAGCCGGCCACGCCCGTGGGCAGGATGGTGGCTTCCGCCCCGCCGCAGACCATGACGTCCGCATCACCGAACTTCATGATGCGCCAGGCTTCCCCGATGTTGTGGTTGGAGGTGGCGCAGGCCGTGACGATGGACATGTTGGGTCCGCCGAGGCCGTATTCCATGGAGATGAGGCCGGAGGCGATGTTGCTGATCATGTACGGAATCATGAAGGGAGACACGCGGGTCGGTCCCTTGGAGAGGAGCGTGGCGTGCTGGGCTTCCAGCGTGCCGAGGCCGCCAATGCCGCTGCCCACCATGACGCCGATGCGGGTTTTGTCTTCCGCGTCCAGATCCATGCCGGAATCCTGGAGAGCCATGCCGGCGGCGCCCATGGCGAAGTGCGTGAAGCGATCCACGCGGCGCGCATCCTTGGGCGTCTTGAAATAGGGGGACGGATCAAAATCCTTGACTTCACCGGCGATTTTTGTGGGGTAGTCGGTAACATCCATGGACTTGATGGTGTCAATCCCGCTGCGGCCAGCCTTCATGGCTTCCCAGGTGGATGCAAGATCATTGCCCAAGGGGCTGATCACTCCGATGCCGGTGATAACAATTCTGCGGTCGGTCATAATAAGTGTGAGTGGTTGCAAATAATGCTTGAGTCAGAATAGGCGACATTACAGGAAAGTCAAGCTAATCCCCCGGTCCCCCAGTGCAGCGGAAATGCGGTGCAGGGAAGAGGCTTTCCGTCGTCCGGTTCAGGGCTTTCCGGAGGCGGGCGTTCCGTGGGGCGCCGCCGCGGTTCCTGTCTTGCGGACGGATTTCAGGATGAAATCCACAATGGGCTCGGGGTCCGGGAGGCTGTGGGGATGGTGGCCTGCTTCCGGTTTATGGATGACCTTGATGCTGCCGCCCAGGGCGCGGTATTGCCGTTCCACGACGGCCATGTTTTCCTCCAGGGGCACCACGTCGTCCGCATCCCCCACGACGGCAAGGATCGGAATGCGCGCCTTGGCCAGCGGAGCCAGTTTGTTGACGGGGCTCAGCTTTCCGGACAGGGCTTCCTCTTCCGTCACGCCGTAGACGTCCAGCAGGCGTTCCCAGTCTTCCGGGGAGCCAGGGCCTTTTCCTTTGCCCGCGGGCCAGCTTGCCATGTCGCAGACGGGAGCGTCCGCATAAATGGCCGCTACCCTGCCGGGGTGCAGGGCCGCCCAGTTAAAGGAAAACAGGCCTCCGCGGCTGAACCCCTCCAGCACTGTTTTCGGGGAAAGGCGGTAATCCTTCACCAGGGTATTATAAAACCGGTCCATGATTTTCATGGCGGAGGGTGCGCCGTACATGTTCTGCACATCTATATAAGCCACGTGGAACCCTTCCTTGAGCAGGGCCACGTCCGCCTGCGGTTCAATGCCGAAGAATTCCTGCCGCCAGATCCACGGCCTGTTTTCCGCCGGGGTTTTGGGAAGAACAAGGGTGGCGTCCCTGTCCGCTATCTTGAAATGCAGGGCAGGGAAGCCCTGCCATTCCGCGGCGCTCACTCCTTCCCGGAGATAGGGAAGTACGGAGACCGGGACGCCTTTGGGGATGCCGGGGCGCTGGTGGCCCGTTTCCGTCAGCCACGCCAGTTTACAGACGTTGTGCCGGTCCAGCGCCTTCCTGAAATCCTCCCCTTCCGGAAAACGGGCGCGGGCGGGCAAACGGAGGATGGAGGCGAGCTGGGGCCAGACGGCCTGGGCAATCATGAAATGGCCTTCCTGTCCGGGGTGGACGCCGTCCCCGGCATAAATGAATCGGAGGTTCTTTTTCCTGGCCTCCCGGATTTGCCGGGCGAGCTCCGGACGCATGTCCACCACCTTCCAGCCGTCCTTTTTCCGGCTGACCAGCCATGCGGCATAGGTATCCAGCACCTGGTTGTAGCGGGCCCCGTCCTTTTCAGGGGCATCCGCCATGTACAGGGGCGGCGTGATGACGATGAATTTGGCTCCGGCGGCTTCCACCCGCTGCTTCAGCCGTTCCATGCCTTTCTTAAAAGCCAGGAAGCTGGATTCCGAAAAGGACTTCATCATCCCGTCATTCATCCCGTAGCAGGCAATGACCAGGGTAGGCCGGTATTTGGAGAGAATGGACTCCAGGCGGTCATGGAGGCAGGGGCGCGGGAAGGCTCCTCCGGCGTGGCCCGGTTCCGACAGGCCGGAGACCGTTTCACTGGGGAGCGCCATGCTGGCAATTTCCGCATTCCGGTAGGCCGGCGTCTGCCACAGTGCTGACTCCACCAGGGCAGGCCATTGTCCCGAATACGGAATGCTGTCCCCCAGAAGGGCGATTCTGGGTTCCGCGCCCATGGCATGCGCCAGGAACAGGGCCAGCAGTACCGGAAGGAGGCGTAGAATGGTCATTCTCATGATACCACATTACGCGGGCATGGGAATGAATGTTTCAGCAGGGCGGTTGTTCCGGAAAATAGAATTTTCCGGAACGTTCGCTGTTCTCCGCGGCCCTTCCGTCCGGGTCTTTTCCGCGCTGCGCGGTTCAGTGGGGAGCGTCCGCCATGGCCGGCTGCGGCTCCGCCTGGAATTCCAGGGAAAGGGAATTGACGCAGTAGCGCGTATTCTTCAGCGTCAGGCGTTCTCCGGTGAAGATGTGGCCCAGGTGGGCGCCGCAATGGGCGCAGGTGATCTCCGTGCGCCGCCCCTGGCCTGAGTTGATGCTCCTGACGGCGTCCGGCAGGGCGTCGTCAAAGCAGGGCCAGCCGCACCCGGCGTCAAATTTGTCCTCCGACCGGAACAGGGCCTCCCCGCACTTCCGGCAGGAGTAGGTGCCCTGCTCAAAGCAGTTGACCAGTTCTCCGGAAAAGGGCGGTTCCGTACCCTGGTGCTCAATGATGCGCTTCTCCGTTTCCGTGAGGGGGCGGCGGGCCCGGGCAGGGCCGGGATCAGGCACGCCCTGGGATGCGGGAATCCCCCCGTCAACGGCCATGACGCCTGCCACGCCTTCCGCAATCGTTCCTATCCATGATGCCCAGTTTTTTCGTTCTTCCTGATTCATACGTGCTATGACCGGGTGAGAGCGGATTTTGCTCATTCATGGGCGTATATCTTGTAGATATGGTTGATTTTAAGGGAAGAAGCCTGAAAATATGGGAGTCTGTGGGAGGATTAGTACTCCAGGTCCAGCCAAAGCTGTTCCCAGGTTCCCCCGGGCTGTTCCTCCCTGGGGTGGGAAACGGACAGGCCCAGAAGGCGGAAAGTACGGTCTCCGGAATCCAGGTCTTCCATCAGGGTGCGGGCCAGGGGCAGGATGTCTTCCATCTCCGTCAGGCAGTCCGGAACAGTCATGCTGCGGGATTTCTGGATGAAATCCGGGAACTTGACTTTCAGCGTCAGCGTATTGCCCTGGAACCCGGAGCGCGCCAGCCGCCCAGCGAGCTCTTCCGAGAGAAGGGGCAGGCACGTTTCCATGGCCTGGGCCTTGGTGGCGTCTTCCCGGTAGGTTTCCTCACACCCCACGGACTTGCGGATGCGGAAGGGTTCCACGGGGCGTTCGTCAATGCCGCGCGCGAAGTTGTAGAACACGCTGCCTGTCTTGCCGAAATGGCGCACCAGGAATTCCATGTCCCGCTCCCGGAGCTGGGCGCCGTTGGCAATGGAGAGGGAACGCATGCGCGCGGCGGTGGCGTGGCCCACACCCCAGAAGGCCTCAATGGGAAGGCGGGAGATGAATTCCTCCGCACGGGCGGGGTGGATGGTGAACAGGCCGTCCGGCTTGCGGTAGTCTGAAGCGATCTTGGCCAGAAACTTGTTATAGGAAATGCCCGCGGAGGCCGTCAGGTGCAGCTCCTTCCGGATTTCCTTCTTGATGCGCCGTGCGATCTCCACGGCCAGCGGAATGCCGGGCTTGTTTTCCGTTACGTCCAGAAAGGCCTCATCCAGGGAAAGAGGCTCCACCAGGTCCGTATAGCGGTGGAAAATGGCGCGGATCTGGGAGGAAACCGTTTTGTACACGTCCATCCGGTTCTGGACGAAGATGAGCCGGGGGCAGAGCTGGAGCGCCTTCATGGAAGGCATGGCGGACCGCACGCCGAAGCGGCGCGCCTCATAACTGGCCGCGGCCACCACGCCGCGCATCTCCGGGCGCCCCACGGCAATGGGCTTGCCGCGGTATTCCGGATGGTCCCGTTGTTCAATGGATGCGTAAAAGGCATCCATGTCCACATGGATGATTTTTCTTTGTTTCATGGGTGCGCTTCATGATTCTCCGCTCAAGCAGAGATCATGGGGAAAAGGGCACCTGCATGGTAACGCAATTTGCCTTCCAAGTCCAGTTGGACGGGGCAAAGAAAGGGCTGGAAATGAAAGAAAGGGAGGTTTCTGGGAAACGCGGTGATTTTGAATGTAACGGCCTGGATGGAAGAGAGGGAACCCCGGAATTTCCAGAGGAAAGTGGAGCGCCGGTCCCCTGGGCTTCAACCATCGCCAAAGCGCCCTCCTCTCCGGAGTATGATGCTGAAGGGAATCCGTTCACAAGCTGCCGGCTTGATCCGCCGGAAGACAAGTGATGACCATTTAACAGGAATATGAGCGTTACTGGAGCATTAATTCCATCTGAATATTCACTCTTTCATAGGAGGGATGGGATACCGCAATTTCCCGGAACCCCGCTTTCCTGTATAATTGAATGGCCGGACGCAGCAGGGTATTGCTTTCCAGAAAGATTTTTTTGCAGCCCAGCTCTTTCGCCTTGTCGATGACGGCCCGGCACAGCCGCATTCCGATGCCTTTTCCCTGGGCCACGGGGTTGACGGCCAGTTTGGCCAGCTCGTACGGATGAACCGGGTCGTCCTTTTTGCACAGGGCGCATACGCCGACCGGATTTTCCCTGTAAAGCGCCACAAAAATATGGCCTCCCTTGTCCAGGATGTGCTCCTGCGGATGGTCCAGGGCGTAGTGGTCGGGTTCTTCCATCTGCCAGTGTGCCGTGATCCAGTCTTCATTGAGCGTTTTGAAAGCGGTCCGGTAACGGGGTTCATAGGGAACGATGGCGACGTCCCGGTCCTCCCGTTCTTTTTTTGCTTCCTTCACTCGTTCAAGCAATGATTTTTCCGCCAGCAGGTCCTCCCATTCTTCCATGGCCCTCCACAGGTCATTTCTGGTTTGGCGGGAAATTTGCTCCACGGCGGCTTCCACGTCGGGATACTGTTCAGCCATAATATCGGACATCTTCTTCCCTTTGGCGGACAGCATGATGAGGTTCCTCCGCCCGTCCGATTTGTCCTTCTTTTCCTTCACCAGGCCCCTGGCTCCCATTTCCTTGACGATATTGCTGACGGAAGGGTGCGAGTGCCCGATTTCCCTTGCAATGGAGGTGATGGTTTTGGCCTCTCCCTGGGACAGGACAAAGAAGACGGGAAACCATTTGGGACGGATGTCCACTCCGTACATCCGGAAGATCAGGGCGGCGTCATTCGTTATTTTATCCGTCAGCATCCGCAGTCTGCTTCCAATGGCCATTTTTCCTGTCTGGTTGAAGAAATCCATGTTTCCGGCTTCTTTGATGTTGTTAAAAACGTAACTGGTTACGTAATTAATTAAATAATTGATCCCCGGATGTCAAAAAGATTTTTCAGATGGTTGATATTTTATTGAATATCAACCTTTTCAGATTTTGTTCAAGCCGTTGCGGAAGAGGAGTACGGCGTAGGCGCCATGGCTCAGGCAGGACAGGTCATTCCGTCAGGGCATGACTGATGAAAGCCGACAAAAAATTCTCTTTCCGTTCATTTGGAAAGTAATGTTGAATTATTGAAATTCAACTGCCTGTATTCAAAAAAGTGGTAGGCCCGGTAGGAATCGAACCTACATCGTCGGTACCGGAAACCGATGTCCTATCCATTGAACGACGAGCCCATGTTCTCAAGGAACGAGAGAGATAGAATAGAAAAAACGGGCCGGATGCAAGTATTTTTATGCGGGTGACGGGATTGGGGAAAGAGTTGGGAGTGGAGCGTGGAGAGTGAAGTGGTCCGGGTACCTGGGCACATTCGTCATCCGGATAACAAATGAGGTATCGAACGGCAGGGTTTTCTTTTTCAGGAGATTTTGTGATGGAAGGAGAAGATGGCGGCAGCCACGGATACCGCCGTCACGATGAGGATGGCGCCGAAGAGCGGCCAGAGGTCCAGGAATCCGGCCCCTTCCAGGAAGATGCGCTGGATGAGTTCCAGCCCGTACCGCATGGGGTTGAGCAGGGTGAGATCCTGAAAGATTTCCGGCATGCTGGAGATGGGCGTGGCAAAGCCGGAGAGCATGACCATGGGCACCAGCAGCATGAAGGTTCCCACAATGGCCTGCTGCAAAGATTGGGCGAAGGAGGAGATGCACAGGCCGATGGCCGCCGCCGTGATGATGAAGAGCAGGATGGCCGCGGCCAGCAGCCAGATGGAGCCCTGGAAGGGGATGCGGAACCAGAACATGGCTACCAGCACCACGAAGACGGCCTGCATGACGCCGGTGATGACCGTGGCGATGCCTTTGCCCAGCAGGATTTCTCCCGGAGTGTACGGGGCGACGAGGAGCTGGTCAAAGGTGCCTTCCTCCCGTTCCCGGGCGATGGAGAGCGCCCCGGAAAGGATGGAGTTGATCAGGGCGAGGACGGCAATGAGGCCGGGCACGATGAACCAGCGCGTGATGAGGTTGGGATTGAACCAGGAGCGGGCTTCTATTTCCACCGGGGAGGAGCCGCCGCTTTTGGCGAGCAGGTCCGCGCCGAAGCCGGAGGCGATTTGCTGGGCGTAGCCGAGGGCGATGGCTGCCGTGTTGGCGTTGCGCCCGTCCGCAATGAGCTGGAGGGAGGCGGGTCTTCCCGTCTGGAGGTTGCGGGAGAAGTCCGGCGGGATGGTGAGCCCCACCACGATTTCCCGGTTGTCGATCATGCGGTCGATGTCCTTTTCCGTGGCTGCCGCGGCCTGGCGGCGGAAGATGCCCGTGCCTTCCAGGTCCGCAATGTATTGCGTGGCCCTTTCTCCGCCGTCCTTGTCCAGCACGGCATAGGGCACGCGCGTGACGTTCATGGTGGCCGCGTACCCGAAGATGCAGATCTGGATGATGGGCGGGATGATCAGGGCCATGCGGCTTTTTCTGTCCCTGAGCACGGCCAGCAGTTCCTTTTTCACGAGGGAGGCTATTCTGACGAAGAAGTCCATGGCGTTATTCGAGGGATTTGGGGGCTTTCAGCCGGGCGATGCCCATGAGCACCACGGCAAAGACGGCCAGCGTGATGCAGCACGGGATGATGACGGAGGGGATGTCTCCCGCCAGGAAGAGGGTCTGGAGCAGGGTGACGTAATAGCGCGCCGGGATGATGTAGGTAAGGGCGCGGACGGCAGGGGGCATGTTCAGGATGTCGTACAGGAAGCCGGAAAGCATGAGGGCCGGCATGAAGGTGCCCATGATGGCGAACTGGCAGGCCAGGAATTGGTTTTTCGTGGCCGTGGAGATGACGAGGCCCAGCCCCAGGGCCACCACCAGGAACAGGGCGGAGACCCCCAGGAGCAGCAGGAGGGAGCCCCGGATGGGGATGTCAAAGACGAAGGCGGCAAAGATCATGGAGATCGCCAGGCTGACCATGCCCAGCAGGAAGTTGGTGGCCGCCTTGGCCGTGAGTATTTCTCCGCTGCCCACCGGGGTGACGAAGAGGCTTTCCAGCGTTCCTCGTTCATATTCCCGAGCCATGACCAGGGAGGTGAGGAGCGCGCCGATCATGGTCATGATGGTGACGATGACGCCGGGGACCAGGTAGTAGTGGCTGTCGTTGGCTTCATTAAAGCGCGTACGCGTCTGTACGTCCAGCGTTGGCGCTTCCTGGCCGTTCAGGGAGGCCGCCCAGGAGCCCACGACGGCCTGGAGGTAGTTGCGGATGAGGGTGGCCTGGTTGGCGTTGACTCCGTTGACGACGATCTGGACCTTGGTGACGCCGCCGTTGAGCGTGTCCGGGGCGTTGCTTTGCAGGGCGATGAAGGCGTCCGCCTGGTGGGTGCGCAGCCGTTCCTCCGCCTCCCGGGAGGAGAAGACGCGCGTGGTCTGGAAGTATTTGGAGAGGGTAAGGCGCGTTTCCAGGTTCGTGGATTCGCTGGAGGCCGGAACGGCCAGGTACGCGATGCGCACGTTTTTGATGTCCATGCTCATGCCGTAGCCGAAGAGGAGCAGGAGCACGGCGGGCAGAATGACGGCGATGCCGATGTTCCCGGGGTCCCTCACCACCTGGTGGAGCTCCTTGATCATGAGGGCGCCGATGCGCTTGAGGGAGGCAATCATGAGTTTTCCCCTCCTTTCTTCATGTGTTCCTCCGTGATGGCCAGGAAGGCGTCTTCCAGGGAAGGGGGGGCACCGTCCTCCCGGGGCGGGGCGTGCTTGCGGATTTCGTCCGGGGAGCCTTCCGCCAGCGTGGTTCCGTCCATCATGATGAGCATGTTGTCGCAGAATTCCGCTTCTCCCAGAAAGTGGGTGGTGATGATGATGGTGACCCCTTTTTCCGCCAGGGAGTTGATGCGCAGCCAGAAGTCACGCCGCGCCAGCGGGTCCGCGCCGGAGGTGGGCTCGTCCAGGAAGAGGATGTCCGGGGAGTGGAGCAGCCCGGCCGCCATGCTGAGGCGCTGCTTGTAGCCGCCGGGCAGGTGGGCCGCAGGGGCGTTCATGTACGGGGTGAGGTGGAATTCCTCTTCCATGGAATGGATGGCGTCCCGCCGTTCCTTCCCGGCCATGCCGTACGCCCCGGCAAAGAATTCCAGATTCTGCCGCGTGGTGAGCATGCCGTACATGGAAAATTTCTGGGCCACGTAGCCCACTCTTCTCCGTGCCCGGGCGGCGGCGGTCCTCAGGTCCGCTCCGGCCACGTTCAGGGTGCCTGCGGTGGCGGGCAGCAGGCCGCAGAGCATGCGGAACGTGGTGCTTTTTCCGGCTCCGTTCGGTCCCAGCAGGCCGAAGACCTGCCCCCGGGTGACGGAGAAGCTGACATGGTTGACGGCGGTAAAATTGCCGAATTTACGCACCAGGTCCGTTACCTGGATGACGGTTTCCGTGTTGTTTCCCGTATCCGGCGGGGGCGTTTCCGCGGGAACGGGAATGTCCTGCGGGGTGAGGTCCGTTTGTGCGGCCAGCAGGGTCATGAAGCCGTCGGAAAAATCCGGCTGCCCCGGCTGCGGGTGGTATTCCTCCAGCTTCTGCCGCGTGGGATGGTCCTGCGGCAGGATGATGCGCACGGTGCCTCCCTGCGGGGTGGCGTTGATGATGCCGGGCAGGGCGGCCAGCCTGCTCTGGAACTGGCGTGCGTGAATGCCTTCCGGCGTGCGCACGGTGATGCACATGCCTTCCGCGCGGGCGATGACGTCCGCGGGCGGCGCATCCATCAGCAGGCCCCCCTGGTACATGATGAGGGTGCGCCCGCAGTAGGCGGATTCATCCATGTAGGAGGTGCTGACCAGCACGCCCACGCCTTCCTCATGGGAGAACTGCCCCAGGATGTTCCACAGTTCCCGGCGGGAGAGCGGGTCCACCCCCACGGTGGGCTCGTCCAGCAGGATCAGGGGCGGGGAGGAAACCAGGGAGCAGCACAACCCCAGTTTTTGCTTCATTCCGCCGGAAAGCTTTCCTGCCAGGCGCGTGGTGAAGCGTTCCAGATTAGTCATGGCGAGCAGGCTGCGGAAGCGTTTTTCCCGGTCCTGGCCGGAGACGCCGTGCATGCGGGCGTAAAGCTCCATGTTTTCCCGCACGGTAAGGTCCTCGTAAAGGCCGAATTTCTGGGGCATGTACCCGATGGAGGCTTGAATGGCCCGCGCCTTTTTTACGGAGTCCAGGTTCAGCACGGAGATGGAGCCTTCATGCGGCTTCATCAGCCCGGTGATCAGGCGGATGAGGGTTGTTTTTCCGGCCCCGTCCGGTCCCAGCAGTCCCACGATTTCCCCGGGGGAGAGGCGGAAGGAGACACCATTCACCGCCGCGAAAGGGATGCCCGCCGGGTCCGGAAACATTTTGCGGACGTTCCGGCAGTCAATCAAGGGCTGGGAGTCCGCGTTCATGGCCTGGGCTGTTCCGGAGCCCGCTGTCCGGCGCTCTGGTCCAGCGGGATGGTGACCGTGGCGGGGGCGCCCAGCCGCAGGCGGTTGTCCGGATCATCCACGATGATGCGCACTTCATACACCAGGGCGGTCCGGAGGTCCGGCGTTTCCACATTCTTGGGCGTGAATTCCGCCACGGAGGAGATGAAGCCCACCGTTCCCTTGAAGTCCGTATCCGGGAAGCTGTCGTTATGAACGGTGGCGGAAAAGCCGGGTTTCACCTTCCCGAGCTGGGATTCCGTCAGATAGGCCCTGACCCATTTGGTGTGGTTCAGGGAAAGGTTGTAAACGGGTTTCTGCGGGGAGGCCATGTCCCCCTTTTCCAGAATCCGGTTGCGCACCACGGCGTTGGAGGGGGCGTAAAGCACGGCGTCCTTCAGGTTCTGCTCCCTGATGACCAGGTTGGCCTTCGCCTGGTTGTACTGGGCCAGGGACTGGGCGACGTCTTCCACGCGGGAGCCCGCCAGCAGCAGTTCCAGCTGTTTTCTGGCTACATCCAGATTGGCCGCCGCCACTTGTTGGGAGGCCACGGCGTCGTCCGCCTCCTGGCGGGAGATGGATTTGGTGTCAGCCAGCGCCACCAGCCTCTTGCTGCGCACCACGGCGTTGTTCAGCGTGGCTTCCGCCGCCTGCACGTTTGACCGCGCCTGGGCTATTTCTTCCGCGCGCGGGCCGTTTTTAACGCGGAGGTAATTCTGGCGCGCTGCTTCCGTGGTCTGGCGCGCTTCATCCACGGCCTGCTGCAGGCGCACCGTTTCCAGCGTGGCGAGTTTTTGGCCGGGAGTGACCGTGTCCCCTTCATCCACCAGCACGGATTCAATCCTCTCGGAAATCAGGAAGGCCAGGTCCACCTGGCGCAGGTCCACATTGCCGTAAAGAACGGCTTCATGTTCAGGCTCGGAAGGAGCTTCCCGGTAAATGAACCAGGCTGCCGCTCCTGCCGCACAAAGAAGAATCAGGAGAATCACCAGCTTTTTCATGTCTTTATTTGTACACGTGTATAATTTTTTACAAGTAAAAATGCAGCCGTCATGACGGAGAGGGAATTAGCGGTTTACTAACGGGGGGAGAACAGGCATAATCCGGCGACTTTTATTTTTCCAATCAATTGATATGATGACCGCCACCGAGATACGCCAAAGCTTTCTGGACTTTTTCCGCGAGAAACAGCACACGGTCGTGCCTTCTGCTTCTTTGATGCCCCAGAGCCCCGGTTTGTTGTTCACCAATGCCGGCATGAACCAGTTTGTTCCGTATTTCCTGGGCGTATGGACGCCGCCGTGGACGCCTGCCCGCGCCACGGATACCCAGAAGTGCATCCGTGCCGGAGGCAAGCACAACGACCTGGAGGATGTGGGTTATGATTCCTACCACCACACGTTCTTTGAAATGCTGGGGAACTGGTCCTTCGGTGATTATTTCAAAAAGGAGGCCATCCGCTGGGCCTGGGAACTCGTCGTGGAGCGGTGGGGATTCCCGGCGGAACGCCTGTACGCCACCGTGTACGCGCCGGACAAGAGCAAGGGCGATCCCGGAGAGTTTGACCAGGAGGCCTGGGATTACTGGGCGGAGCTGTTCCGTTCCCGCGGGCTGGACCCGGAAGTGCAGATCGTGCACGGGAATGTGAAGGATAATTTCTGGATGATGGGGGAAACCGGCCCCTGCGGCCCCTGTTCCGAGCTGCATGTGGACCTGACCCCGGAGGGGGATACGAAGGGAAGCCTGGTGAACAAGGATTCCGACCAGTGCATTGAGATCTGGAACCTGGTGTTCATCCAGTACAATGCGGAAAGCAACGGTTCCATGCGCAATCTCCCGGCTTGCCACGTGGATACGGGCATGGGCTTTGAACGCGCGTGTTCCATCATGCAGTGCACGGACGGATTCAAGGATTTTTCCCGCAAGCCGTCCAATTACGCCACGGACGTATTCCGCCCCCTGTTTGACCGCCTGGAAGTGCTGAGCGGCCGGAAGTACGTGGACGTGTATCCGGCTCCCGGTTCCAAGAAGGTGGGCGCGCAGGATGACACTCTTCAGGAGGCGATTGCCTTCCGCGTGATTGCGGACCATCTGCGCACGCTCAGTTTTTCCATAGCGGACGGCATTCTGCCGGGCAACAACGGCCGTAATTACGTGCTGCGCCGCATTTTGCGCCGCGCCGTGCGCTACGGGCGCCGCTTGGGCTTTACCCAGCCGTTCCTGGCGGAACTGGTGGATACGCTGGTAGCCTCCTTCGGGCAGGTATTCCCGGAGCTGGCCACGCGCGCCGCCGCCGTGAAAGAAGTCCTGAACCGGGAAGAGGCTAGCTTCAATGAAACGCTGGACCGCGGCCTGGAATTGTTTGACGCGGAAACGGCTTCCGCCGGAAAGGTGAGCGGCGGGTTTGCCTTCAAGCTGTATGATACGTACGGCTTCCCGATTGACCTGACGGCCCTGCTTGCGGAGGAACGCGGCCTGGAAATTGACATGGACGGGTTCAACAGGCTGATGGAGGAACAGCGCGAACGCGCCCGCGCCGCCCGCAAGAGCGAGGTGGTCCGCGCCCTGGATTTGAAGACGGACGCCGTGACGGAGTTCACGGGGTACGATGTGGACGAATGCGCCGCTACCGTGCTGGAAGTGAGCCGGCAGGGGGATTCCCTGTTCATCATGACGGACAAGACTCCCTTTTATGCGGAGATGGGCGGGCAGGTTTCCGATGCCGGGTTGATTGAAATCGGCGGGGACAGCTATCATGTGGATGCCGTCCAGCAGATCGGGAATGCCCGCGCCCATGTGGTGGAGGCCCGGGAAGGGCTGGATGTGAAGCCCGGCGACCGCGTGCATCTGAGCATTGATGCGGAGCGCCGCCGCCGTGTGGAGGCGCACCACACCGCCACCCACCTTCTCCACTGCGCCCTGCACCAGGTAGTCAGCCCGGATGCGGCCCAGCAGGGGTCCTTCGTCTCGGAAGACCGCCTGCGCTTTGACTTTAACAGTGGCGCCGTCACGCCGGACCAGCTTCGCCAAATTGAAGAAAAGGTGAACGGCTGGATTGAAGAGGCGCTGCCGGTCCACTGCACGGAACGCGCCTATGCGGATGTGAAGGGCAATGCCGCGATTGCCCAGTTCTTTGGCGACAAGTACGGGGACGTGGTCCGTGTGGTCCAGGTGGGCGGAGCCAGGAACGAGCTGGACGGCGTTTCCATGGAGTTCTGCGGTGGAACGCACATTGCCAATACGAAGGACATCGGCCTGTTCAAGATCAAGAGCGAAGGGGCCATCGCCTCCGGCGTGCGCCGCATTGAGGCCATGACGGGTGATGCCGCCCTGGAGATGATCCGCCAGCATGTCGTTGCCAGGAGCCTGGAAATCGCCAAGGCGGTGGGAAAAATCAAGGAAGTGAATGGTGAACTGGCGGACATGGGGCTGGAGCAGGTTCCGGTTCCCACGATTGAAGACAAGCCGGGGCTGTCCGCCCTGGGCGCTTCCGACATCCGGACGGTGAATGATTCCCTGGCCCGGTTCGACGCCTGCGTGGAGCAGTTCAAGCAGACGGCTCTGGATGCGGAGAAAAAACTTAAAAAAGCCCGCGCCGGACAGTCCGCCGCAAAGGCTGACGCTCTGCTGAATGAATGGCTTTCCGATGATCCCGCCTCCCTGATCCAGGTGGCGGAAGGAGGCGGGGAACTGCTTCAGGAATTGCTGAACGGCCTGAAAAAGCGCCAGTATGCGGGCGCCGCCTTCCTGCTGTGCGTGGATAGTTCTTCCTTGCTCATGGGCGCTTATTGTGGCAAAGATGCCATTGCGGACGGATTGTCCGCCGGAGACATGATCCGCGAGGTTTCCGCTCTTGCCGGAGGCAAGGGGGGGGGCCGTGCGGACCAGGCCCGCGGTTCCGCCCCGCAGGATGCAGACCCCCAGGCTCTGGCTGCGGCGGCCCGCAATATCATCAACGATTAAGACCCCGGACAGGGGCGCCTACTGGATACCGATCATGGACAAGAAGATTTTTCCGGAAGAACCCGAGATTCCCATTCTGCCGAACCTGTTTACGGCAGGGAACCTGGTGTGCGGATTTTTTGCCATTCTGACGATTTTTGAAGGAATCAACCAGGCGGACAGCGATGCCATGGCGGCCTTCTCCTATTATCAGAATGCCACGTTCCTGATTTTTGCGGCGTGCCTGTTTGACCTGTTTGACGGCCGCATTGCCCGCCTGCGCGGGCAGGACGGCCCGTTCGGGCGGGAATTTGATTCCCTGGCGGATATTGTCTCCTTCGGCATTGCTCCGGCGCTGCTGGTGGCCAAGGCCGTCCTCTTCCAGCTTTCTCCTCCGGAGGTGGGCTGGGGCATCGGCATTCTGTACCTGCTGTGCGCCGCCCTGCGTCTGGCGCGGTTCAACTGCATGGCCGCCGCCCCCCGGAAGGAAGGGCAGAGCAGCGATTTTGTGGGGCTTCCCGTTCCGATGGCGGCGGGAGCCGTGGTTTCCACCATGTACTTGGTGATGTACCTGGCGGGCCGGGCTCCGGACGGAACCATGGACCTGGGCGCATTCAAGTACGTGATTGCCGTAGCCATGGCGGGCGTGTCCGTGCTGATGATGAGCCGGGTGATTTATCCCAGCTTCAAGCACATCAACATGCGCACCCGCGGCACCATGTACGTGATCGTGCTCGTTGTGCTGGCGGTGATCTGCATCTTCAAATTCCCGTGGGTGATGCCCGCGGTCATTTTCTCCATTTACCTGCTGTACGGCCTTGTTCGTCCGTGGCTGGACCGCCGCTGGCGGAACCGGCTGGAAGCCAGCGACGAAGAATAAAAATCCTCTGCCGGGAGCGTTCCGGAGAGTGCCTCCGTTTCCGGTACACGCCGGATTAGAGGCGCGCTTTCTCCGGAGGTGCCGCCGCGGCATAAATAAAACCGGCCGCGCATTCCGGAGATGGCGGCCGGCTGAAAGGAGGCCATGAAGAACAGCCCGCTCCGGTATTCCGGAGCCTACTTGTTCTTCTTCTCGAAGTCGGCGGCAAAGGGGTCCTTTTCCGGAGCGGTGGGGACGGCGTGCGTTTCAATGTCCTTGGTGCTCTTGACCAGCGTGATGCATACGGGCTTGCTTCGGTTGCCCATGGCGTCATACGTGTAAAGGAAGCGGCGCACGAGTTCCTTGGTGCGGGAATCAAACATTTGCTCCTCTCTCAGGTTGGCGTTGCCGTCGTAGCCGTAGCGCACGTAAAACAGTTCGTTTTTCTGCCCGTCAAAGATCAGGCAGGAGCGCAGTTCGCCAAACGGCCCTCTTTTATAGAGGGTTACGGAGACGAGCACGTTATGGGTGTTGTAGGTTGTCTTTTTCATCCCCTTGCCTTCCTCAGTCTTTTCAAAATAGCTGCGTGAGCCGTCTTCATGCTTGACCAAGCGGGACGAGGAGGTCCGGACATTGAAATCATCCTGGCTGGCTGCCAGGGCTCCCGCGGTCATGGCGAGGGGAAGGATGAGAAGCAGGGGCGATATTTTCATGATGAAAAGTGTTTCTGACTTATTAAAGTGATGTATAGTGCCTTTGACAAGAACGTAATTAGATGAACTGGCTTGTAAGGCGAGACCTTTTGAATGTGGAGCGCGGCGGCGTTCTGATGGGAATAGTGAACGTTACTCCGGATTCCTTTTCCGACGGAGGGCGGTTCCATACGCTGGAACGCGCCGTCTCCCATGCGAAGGAGCTGGAACGGCAGGGGGCCCTCATCCTGGACATAGGGGGGGAATCCACCAGGCCGGGGGCCGCGGAGGTCTCCGTGGAGGAGGAACTGGCCCGGGTGCTGCCCGTGGTGCGGGAACTCCGCCCGTGCACGGAAGCCGTGATTTCCGTGGATACGCGCCATGCCGCCGTGGCTGAAGCCGTGCTGGAAGCCGGGGCGGACGTGATCAATGATATTTCCGGATTGCAGGAGGAGGGAATGGCCGGGCTGTGTGCCGCGGCGCGCTGCGGCGTGGTGGTGATGCACATGCAGGGAACGCCGGAGACGATGCAGAAGGCGCCCGCCTATGGGGATGTGGTGCGGGAGGTGCGGGGCTATTTTGAGGAGCGTTATGATTTTCTGCTGGCCTGCGGGCTTGTTCCGGAACAGATTTGCTGGGACCCTGGCATCGGCTTCGGCAAGACGGTGGAACACAACCTGGCTCTGCTTTCCAACATGGACAAGCTGCGGGTGGCGGGCCGTCCGGTGCTGCTGGGCCTTTCCCGCAAGCGCATGCTGGGTTCCATTCTGGGCAGCGTGGAGCAGGGGCGCGCCCCGCTGGGCACCGCCGTGATGACGGTGTGGGGCCATCTGCACGGCGCCAGTATCCACCGTGTTCATGATGTGGAGGAATGCGCCCGCGCCCTGCGGCTGGTGCAGGCTGCCGAACCTTTTGTCCGCTGACCGCTTCCATGGAACCCGCTTCTTCCCGTCCGGTATTGACGTCTGTGGCGTCCATTGCGTTCGCCCTGGCGGCGCTGTTCCTGTTTCTGGCCGTGCGGGGGATCTGGCCTCTTGGGAACCATTACCTGGAGTACATGGACAATGGGCAGCTTGTCTATCCCACGTTGAAATATTACGCGTCCGCTCTGATGACCGGGACGTGTGACGGTTCCTTCTTCTATGACGTCAATTCCGGGGCGGGCATTCGCGTGAGCCCCACGCTGCCGCACCAGCTGCTGGTTCCCTCCACCTGGATTGCCGTGGCAATGGGGGATTCCTTCCTGCTGAAGGACATGGTCTGGGTGATGCTGGCGGACGTGGTGTGCATCTGCCTGACGGCCTCCTGGTTCCTGAGGCGCGTATTTCCCTCCCTGCCCGTGTGCTGGACGGTTCTCCTGACGGCGGGGTATGCGCTGGGGGGATTTTTCCAGACCAAGTACGGATTCATGCAGTTTCTGGACCATGCGGCCATGTTCCCCCTGTTTGCCCTGGGCCTGTACCGGCTGGTGAACGGAGGGAGGGGGTGGCTGTATGCGGTGGGCCTCTTTCTGCTGGCTACTTCCCTGTACAGTGCGTTCATGGCCGTCGTGATCGGCTGGCTGTTCGCCTGGGCCTACACGCGTCCCCTGAAGGTAACGGAGGAACGCCGCGTGCGATTGGCCCGCGTGTTCTGGTACACGGCGGCGGTGACACTGGTAACCTGCTATTACTGGCTCCCGATGATGGACATGAGCCGGGATTCCATGCGGTCCCTGTTCATGACTCCGCCCACGTTTTTTGAACTCTCCTGGCCGTTTGATCCCCCCAAATTCCTGGAACGCCTGTATTCCTGCCTGCCGGGAATGGCGCCCGCCGCCCTGGCTGCCGTGTACCTGTTCTCCAGAAGGAGGCGGTCCGCCTCTGCGGACAGGGGGGACCGGCTGTTCCTGCTTTTGCTGGCCGTTTCCATTCTCCCCGCGTTTATTGAGCCTATTCACCGTGCCGCCCATCTGTGGAGCTATGTGGATTTCTCCGTCCGGTTCGGGTTTATCCCCAATCTGGTGGTGGCCGCCTTCTGCGCCTGGATTCTGTCCAGCGGCAGGGTGCCGGAACCGGAGGGGCGGAAGTGGGGCTGGGGGCTATGCCTTGGACTTCCCGCGGCGGCTTTTGCCGTCTCCCTGCTTGTCCTTTCCGTAACGGATGCGGATTTGGCGGTGCGCCTGCTGCCTCTGCTGTTTTTTGCCTGCGCATGGCTGTGCTGGCGGCATGCGGAAGGCAGGAGGCTGGTAGGCTCCATAGCCGTCGTGATGCTGCTGGGCCTGCCTGTGGGAGCTGCCGCGTTCTGGAAACGGGGTGAAGAGGAAAAAGCCGCTGTCCAGGCCCTTAATGCGGAATGGCTGGCGGGGCGCATGCAGGGATACGCCGGATTGCTGCGCGTGAAGGACAGGGACCGCCTGCTGGTGGACAATGCCGCCTGCCTGGGGCCGGTGCCGGGCATCAGCAACTTCCGGCACACCACGAGCATCGCCCACTTCCGTTTTTTGAAAAACCTGGGGTACCGGGATGAATTCACGCGCACTTACGGACAGGGGGGAACCCTGTTTTCAGATCTGCTCCTGGGGAATGGATTTGTGCTGACTTCGCGGCCCGTGGAAGGAATGGAGAGCGCGCTTTCCCGGGATGGCATGCATTTATACAGGCTTCCGGAAGCCCGCTGGGGGCTGGTGGTTCCCGTGGGAGCTCTGGGGCTGCGGCTGGATGCGGAGGCGGATGTGTTCACCAACCTCAATGCGTTGCATGCCGCCCTTTGCCCGTCCGCGGAAGGTCCCCTGTATGTTCCCGTGGAAGTGCGGACGGAAAGGAATGGCCATGGGTACAGAGGGAGCATTGCGGAATGCCCCGGCGCCGTGTACGGGTTCCCGCAGACGGACATGGACGGTCTCCGGGTCAATGGAAGCGCCGTTCCTGTAATGGCGGAGGCGCAGAAAGCGCCGGGCTGGACGGGACGCACCTATAATGGAGTTTTGGAACTGAAGCCTGCAGGCATGGCCGGGGAAACCGTGGTGGAGGGAATCATGCGCCGCGCGGTGGATGTTCCCCTTCTGGCGGCGGCTGCGCGCATGCCGGAGCAGGAAGCGCCGGAGCTGGGGAAGGAGCAGGATAAATACGGCCTGGAAGTGCGGGGATGGGGGGGGCATGTGGAAGCGGCCCTCTCCGCCGGAAAGGGTGAGGCGCTGATGATTCCGGTGGTTTACGACCGGGGATGGAAAGCTGAACGGAACGGAGTGGAAGCGCCCATTGAAAAAGTGGGGGAACTGATGGCGGTGCGTCTGGAAGAGGGGGATAACCGGGTGGTGTTTGATTATTATCCGCCCGTGTTAAAGCGCGCCCTGTTTGTGTCTGCGGGCGCCGCTGTGTTTTTTTTACTGTATGCGTGGTGGGCGCGGCGGCATCCGGAATCTTTGTTGAGAAAGCTGGCGGTAGCCTCCGGGTACCGTTTGTTCCTGTGCTGCTCTGCGGCAGTGTTGGCGGCAGTGTACATAGGTTCCATTGTTTTGTTTATCGTTCAGTCCCTGTAGCGACCGGGCATTTTCTCTCCTCAAGATGCTGGCGTGCCGATAGGCCCGGATGGCGGGCCGGAGAAGGAAAAAACGCAGTCCGGTGAACGGACGTTGGAGAGAGGAGGTGCTTCTCCGGCTTGAATATCCGGAAAGATCATATTTTTCACTTGCGTATTTTCTGTAATTACAGAAAATACAGTCATGATTTTGGATGAGGTGCAGAAGGCTTTTGTGGAACAATGGGGAGAGATGGGAGCCAGATGGGGAATCAGCCGTTCGGTGGCTGCCATTCATGCGTTCCTGTATTTGAGCAAGGAGGCTGTAACGGCGGATGAACTTTGCGAGGCCCTTTCCATGGCGCGGTCCAATGTATCCACCGCTTTGAAAGAACTGGAAAGCTGGGAACTCGTGTTCCGGGAAAGCAGAGTGGGGGATAGGAGGTCCTACTACCGCGTCCAGGCTGATGTATGGGAAATGGCCCGCGCTATCATGAAGGAGCGCAAGCGCAGGGAAGCGGACGGGGCTTTGAGGACCGTAGGGGAATGTCTTGCAAGAGCGCGGGAGGCACGGAATTCATTCCAGGAAAAGCGTTTGGAGGAGATGCAGGAAATCTTGCAGCTGGGCTGTTCCTTTGCCGACAGAGCCGCGGCATGTCCGTCTTCCCTAATCCGGAAGGCGTTGAAGATGGGCGGCAAGATATTTGACTGGATAGGGAAAAAATAGGAGAGAAACGTTTTGAAGCGGATGAAAAGGCAATGAACACTTTCAGATTATTGTATTTCTGAAATTATAGAAAATAAAGAAATGAAGCAGACAGACAGTGAATGTTCCCCCAGAGTTGCCGTAACCGGAGTATTGGGTTACAGCGGCCGTTACATGGCCCTGGAGCTGGCCCGGCGCGGCGCCCGCGTTACCGGACTGACCAATTCCATGGACAAACCCAACCCTCATGGATGGGAGTTGAAACCGTTGTGCTGGGAAGATGCGGATGCTCTGGCGGATGGATTGCGCGGATGCCGCGCGCTGGTCAATACCTATTGGGTGCGGTTCAACACGCCGTGGTTTTCCCATGAGGAGGCTGTAAGGCATACGAGGGTTTTGTTTGAAGCCGCCGGGAGAGCGGGCGTAAGCAGGATTGTGCATGTGAGCATTACCCATCCGGACCCGGAGAGCAGGTTGAGCTATTTCCGGGGAAAGGCGGAATTGGAACGGTTGTTGCAGCAGTTGGGGGTTCCCTGTTCTATTTTACGGCCTGCCGTGTTATTCGGAGAGGAACCGGGGGAAGATATTCTGATCAACAATATGGCCTGGGTTTTACGGCACTTTCCGGTAGTGGGCGTTCCGGGAGACGGGAAATACCGTCTCCAGCCCATCCATGTGGCGGATTTGGCCAGACTGGCGGCCAGGGAAGCGCTGGAAGAGCAGGGGGAAAGCAGGATCATTGAAGCCGTGGGAGAGGAGACGTATACGTTCCGTGAGCTGTTTTCCATGCTGGGAAAGGCGACGGGCTGCCGGCGTCCTGTCATTTCCGTTCCACCATGGTGTGCCTATGCCGCCGCCTGCGTGGTGGGGCGGTTCCACCATGACGTGATGTTGACGAGGGATGAAATCTGCGGGTTGATGGAAGACAGGCTGTGCGTGGAACAAGCTTCTCCTGCGGGGAGCATCAGGCTTTCCGAATGGGCGGAAAGGCATGCTCCTGATTTGGGCACGACTTATGCCTGTGAAATGGAGCGGAGGAAGTGTTGATGATAAAATTAATGACTTAAAAACGGCTTAAACTATTTTTGTGGGGTTAAGTTCGATGTCGTTGACATCTTCTACGTCTATTTCCAATAAATTAATTTTCAACAAACCGGGGGAAGCGTGTTCCTCTTTTCAGGGTTTCATTTTTAGTTTAGTTATTTTTCAGCAGACTCGGTCAGTTGCGTTGAACTGGATCTGTACCAGTGGCTCAATCATCTTTTTTGCGCTCCTTGGCAAGTAGGCTTAACAATTGACTTTCCACGTGTTTCTTTTACTATTTTTTATGATTCTGGTTGCTAGATTTTATCTATTTATTTGGATCTATTGTTTTTTATATATGGGCATTCCTTCAACTGGCGGAGAATTGCCTGCTTGTCCAGCTTCCTTTATTACGTCTATCATTTGCAATCGTACAGGAGATATTTGGGTTGCGACGGAAGGGAAGGGATTGATGCGCTTGCCATACGGAGGGGAAAAATGGGAGCGGCAAAAAGGAAACGGGCTGCCTGATACACCAAATTTCTATGCTCTTCTTGAAGACAGGCAGGGGCGTATCTGGGTGGGTACGGACAATAAAGGAGTGGCTGTATGGAACGGGAAATCATGGCAACAGTACAACCAGTCAAATGCTCTGTTGGGGGAGAGGATCTTCTCCATGGCTGTATCGCCTGTCAGTGGAGATGTGGCTATTGCTACTTCCGGCGGCCTGACTATTTATCAGCCGGAAACGGAATCATGGAAAGATTACACAAGGGCGGAAGGTTTGCCGGAGGATCAGATTGCTTCTCTCTCTTTTGATCGCAAGGGAACTCTTTGGGCAGCCTTTCAAACTTCCGGAGTGGCTTCAGCAGAGCCTTCCGAGGGATATTCACGGTGGAAGGTAGTGCAGACAAAGTGGTACTGGGATGAAAAGCAAAGCGTCCGCCAACCATTTGAAGCCAGGGGAAAGGGGCTTCCTTCCAATTTTTGCAATGCGATCTGTGCCGAATCGGATTGGATTTGGGTAGGCACCAATTCCGGACTCGGGTACTCTAAAAATAAAACAGACTGGAACTTTCTGAGGGGCAGGGACTATGAGGCGAAAAATGAGGGATTATGGAAACCGGATGAGAAAACGTCCACCCGGCGTGCTCAAAAAATGTTGAAAATGAACCGTAGAGAAAACAATGATAATTCTCTTTTGCCGGAAGATTATATTACCTGTTTTTATCCGTCTTCTCAAGGGATGTGGATAGGGTTCAGGGAAAAGGGTGTTTCTTTTGTTCGGAAAAATTTACAAAAAATTCAGACTGTGGATATATCCTATGACAATGAAGTGGAAAAGTTGGTCAGCGTAACCAGTTTTGCTTCTCTGCCGGATGGCAGCTTGTATGCCGGAACGTATGGAAAAGGATTATTGCATTTGGGCCATGTAGAGAGAAAACGGATTTTCCCGTTGAATGTTCTGAAGCATCCTTCTTTCCCGGGTATTGGACAATTGCCGGAATTTTTAAAAACCAAGACAGCAATTGATGGGATGAAAAAAACAAATCTCCCTGTAAAAGCCCTTTTCTGGTATGAAGACTGGGCTACCCGGGGCGATTGGTGCGAACGCTATGGACGGAGTTACATGCTCCTGTGTGGGGCTGCCGGACCTATGGGTTCCGTCCTTGAGGCTTTTGACAATGCATACAGATGCGAATCCGTTAAGGGTCCACACGTCAAAGTGGGTGAAAGCGGTGTATCCGGAAGAGTTATCTGGGAAAATGAACCGGATGACGAAAACATTCTTTACTGCCCCATCAGCACGACCAGAACGCTTGCCCGGTGGAGTGACCGGGGAAAATCCGTAGACAGAAACTTTGACGGTCCGGACCTTGGCGTGCTGATTCAGGTTCCGGCCAAAAAACAGCTTCTCTCCTTTTATTTTTATGATCCAACCCCACTTGGCGACAATGATCTGAACAATAGCCTCAAGGATTACATACTCGAAATCAGAAAACTACCTGCCAATTTTGATTTTGATTCCTTCCTGGGACTTGGAAAAGAGGAGGAATTTCAGGAAGAAGACTTATTCCGGGAACCTTCCTATGATAGACTTAAAGAATACATATCCCTCCCTGTTCTAGCGCGAAGCAGGGTTAAATCATTTGCAGGATGTGGAGTCTACAAGAATTTTATCGTGGATGGTTCCGGCTGGTACTATCTTAGAATATTGAAAAACTACTCGGTATCCACAACCGTCAACGGAGTATTTATCTCATCTCTGGACGAAACCAAAATTGCTGTCGACAAACTCCTGGAAAGACGGAATCAGAAATCATTCTGCTACGGGCGGTGCATACCGTCTCCCCCTGCTTTAGACCCCGAGCAGGCAAGCAAACTTTCTTCCGGTCTCTTAAAATTGTGGGCTACCAGCCAAACATGGAGCTGCTGAATGGGAAAGAAATCTTCTCATCAAGAAAACTTGGCATTTACTCCTATAGACACCTTCTTTCCGTTCAGGCTCCAAATGAAGTCAAAAAGAACTGGAGATGGAGACTGAAAATATGGGAGGCGGAAGACGGAAAAGACTTCCGACAGCAAATGAAAAAAGCGTGGGCCAGTTTGCAGGATACGGTTGATCTTTACCGATCCGCCGAATGGGCCACATTTGCTCCGGATACCACCATTCCCTTTTCAGTCGATGAAGTCAGAAAAATGTCCGCTTTGAAAATTGATTGGAAACAGTATTTGCCGGGTTCAAACAAGAAACCGGAACTTGACGTTCAACAGATGAAAGAATGGTTAAAGAATAAAAAATAATGAACATCAAATTATCTACTGCCATCCTCTTATCGGGATTACTGTTTCATCTGATGCCATTACACGCGGCGGGGGATTACAAGTGCGAAGTAAAAATAACTCCTGGCGAGAATGTCGTCATGTCCGAAGATGGGGATAAAGCCATACTGGACAAGCAGGAAGGCAAAGCTTACAAATTTAAAGCTGTTGCCAAATTTACTCCTGATTCACAAAGGGAATGGGTCGAATACCTAGGTGGTAAAACAAGAAAGTACACATGGGAACCTGCGCCAATCATGACGAGCGACCCGCCCAAGGGAAAGGGAGGGCGTTCTTCTACGGGAATTTGCTCTCCCAGTGAAGAATACTGGGGGACTGAATTCAAGGTAAAGGTCAAAGTGAGAATGGGGTTGGTCGGTCCAAAGAAAAAAAGAGAGGTGGCCGAAGCCGAAATGGATACTATAGCTCCATTAATCCAAATACAGTTTGCCAAGTTCAGGGAAAATGCCGGGGGCAATGGTTTCACCATTCACGATCAATTCAGAGGGAAGCCTGTTCCGGTTCCGGAATTCAAAAGGGAGGATAAAACACCGGATGACGATAAATCACCCGTAGGTTACTATGCAGGGGATATTCCTTCCTTTACTGTCACCTTCAAAGCGTTGCCGGATTCCATGAAAACAATCAAGGTAACGTGCAACGACGGAATATTTGCTTCTGAAGCAACTGAATTATCCATTGCCAATGGAAAAGCCGAGGGTGTCGTCACTGCCAAAAAAGCCGTGGAGAGAAAATGCCGTGGCCGCGCAGAAGATGCATCCTGGAATTTTTCTGTTCTGGGAGTGAAGTTATCCGTCAAGGAACAAATGCCCATTAGCAAATGCTATGTTCTTCTTGACAGGGGTAATCTGGATAAGCCTTGGAAAACTCTGCTGAAAACAGCTTTTGGTAAATGGAACTTCAGTGGAGCGACCACCCATGATCAGCTTATGGACAGGCTTAGCCGCGGTATATCCAGCAGTGCCTCTTATTACGATGAATGGAAACCGGAAGAGGGAAAAACCGGATCCCTGTATGTGGATCAAAGACAAAATCCAATGCCCTTGTCAGTAGCCGGGATGGTAGATGCTATCGATAAAGGAACGGCAAAAATTATCTGTGTGGAAGCTGCCGGCCTTATGGAATATTCTGCGTCGGTTCTCGGCTCGGGTGGAGTCAGTTCCAGAGGAGTCAGGTGGACGGAAACCAGAAAAACAACAAACGAGCAAGGACAGGAAGAGACAAAATCCTGGCGTTCCGGCCATGCCTGGTGCCTCTATGGAGGTAAAGTACATAATCCAGTTCCTTACAATGCGGGTCCTACCAACAAATCGGAAAGTGATTGCATAAAAGATGATTTGAAATCCGATGAAAACAGGAGTAATTTTACCGAACCTGGCGATCGCCACTTTTCATTTAACGAATAACCGTCACGGCTTGTACGCATAGTATGAAAATTCTCCCCTTCTTCTTCATTGTCTTGTCCCTCATGGGACAGGTTCTCTATGGTGCTTCCGCCGCAGGGACAGACCAGTATTCCGGGCAAACAGTATGGGAAATAAAACCGGCCGCGGTATGGGAGCAGACCAAAATAAAGTCCAATCCTGCTGAACGCAAGGCCCGTCTGTATAACCTATATGAGGAAATTAAACCAAGCGGGAATCCGGTCCCTGGACAGTCCGAGGGGGCAAAAGACATGGAAGGCCTTAATATTTCTCAGTATTACCTGGGGTGGGATCCTGAGCAGAATTACTGGGTCATTGTCGATATCATGGGAAACGTCTACATGGCCGTCAAAATGTTCTACTCCCCAAACCCCGTCTACAGTCGTCAGAAAGCAGTAGATGAAATGCTTGTCTCACAAAAACAGGGACCTCCGGTCAACCGTAACCGTGAATACCGGTGGGCCATGTTTGAAGATGGTATAAAAATGGCATTTCTGCAAGTCCCGTTTATTTTAGACGAAGATAAAAAATTATGTGGGGAATTCTTTGCAGAACAGGAAGGGTTTTCCCTCATTGCCGCTAACCACTGGTTCTTTCCGCTTATTAGAAAAGAGCTTAAGGATAAAGAACTGTTTGAAATATCAGAAACCATACTCGCCGCACTCAATGGAAAACGCCGATTCGGGTATTTTCCGAAAAGGGCGCGGCAGGCGGTGAAAAAGTGGAAGGATATTTCAAAGATGCCTTATCAAAAGAGGACCAGGCGTGAAGAAGAATTAAGAAAATTAACAAAAGGTATGCCCGAGGGCTTATACGACAGAATTGATCAGAATGCTCGTGAGCTGCAACGGAATGATAAAATTCTCAACCTGAATATGCCGGACGAGAATGAAGACAAGGGGCCTGAAATGATACCCAATATTAATAGCGGCATCGGAACGGTGAGCTGGCTCAAGAAGCACGTAAATATCCCTTTTATTGCGGAAAACGGGCATGACGAATCTCATATCAACGGATGTTCCGGTACTTTTAGCGTGAATAAGAATGGGCGGGATTATCCCGTCACCTACACGATTTTGCACCTTCATACGAAAGACCAGGCTTTGAGAGCGATGTTCGCGATGCAGGCGGAGCAATCAAAACAACTTATCAAGCCGGATATCCTGAAAAAAATCCTGCAGGTACATCCCGGTTTGGTGGGAGATTACGATGTCTGCCTCAAACCGATAATCAATGAATTGGGAGTTCCCGTACCCCATGGAGAATACTCCTCAATTAGTTTCATACGGGGAAATACGGCCGTTATGCTGAGAAACGAGACGATGGATATTTCCGTTTTGCCATTGGCAAAACAAATTGACGAGGCTTTGCTTAAGAATATGCAGTTGTTCATGAAGCCCGAAGAAATACGGTAGGTTTCTTATGATTGAAATTTAATTTCTTAGCGAATATTGGCAAAATAACTCAAGTTTGGAAGTACGCCGATTGGTGATTCGAATCTGGACAATGGGAAGGAGCGCCAAAGAAATAATGCAGCTTTATGATGTTAAAAAGAACCACTTTGTATTTCTGCCCATACGATGCAGGTAAATATGGAAGCGAAACCTCATTTCCTAGGTTGTAAACTGGGATCGGATTCAGAAGGTCTTTTGATGGCGGAAAAACTCGTCTGATACCCATTTTTTTCTGATAACGTTGCTGTTATGGGTAACTTGAGAAGTTACAAGGATTGATGAAATGATACGATTAGTGGGAACCGACACTACTTTATCTTTTTCTATAGTCCTGGATTGATCCTATGTAGGAAATGTGGTTCACGATAAAAATTTTTGTGTAGAGCCAAAGCTTGTTCCTGGTGCTGTTGTGTGAGTTTTGCCTGCTCTTTTGCTGCTATTCATATGAAGACATTCCTGAGTGGTTCGCACATAATGGTTATTCTTGGTTGGTTATTCTTGGTTATAAGTTAATTTGCTGTAAAGCGTATCAAGTCTTCGTGTAGCAGGGACGGCTCCGTTTCCTTTTCAATGTTGATAGGTTGACAAAAGGCTTTCTGTTTTGAAGGATGGTTGACAGGTGAATCTGGCGCGGTAGAGTGGTTGCATGCAGCCTTCCTATTGTCCGAGTCCTTATCGATATACGCGCCGGGTGACCCGTGAGGTCATGGTGGGGAATGTGGGAGTGGGCGGCACCAACCCCATCCGGGTCCAGTCCATGCTGACGTCCGATACGCGGGATACGGATGCCTGCGTGAAGGAGGCTCTGGAACTGGCCGCTGCCGGGTGCGAGATTATCCGCCTGACGGCCCAGACCAAGGCGTATGCCGCCAATCTGGAAAACATATCCCGTGAATTGCGCGCCGCAGGCTGTCATGTGCCGCTAGTGGCTGATATCCATTTCAAGCCGGATGCCGCGATGGAGGCCGCGAAGTGGGTGGAGAAGATACGCATCAATCCCGGCAATTTCATTGACAAGAAGAAGTTTGAAGTGCGTGAGTATTCGGACGCGGAATATAACGAGGAACTGGACCGCCTGCGGGAGGAGTTTACGCCCCTGGTGCTGTTTTGCCGGGAACATGGCCGAGCCATGCGCATCGGCTCCAACCACGGCTCCCTGTCCGACCGCATTTTGAACCGCTTTGGAGATACCCCGGAGGGGATGGTGGAGAGCGCCATTGAGTTTGCCCGGATTGCCCGCGACCTGGATTACCATTCCCTGGTGTTTTCCATGAAGGCCTCCAGTGTGAAGGTGATGATAGCCGCGTACCGCCTGCTGGTGGAGCGGCTGAATGCCCTGGGTCCGGACTGGAATTATCCCATTCATCTGGGGGTGACGGAAGCCGGCGGGGGCGAGGATGGCCGCATTAAGAGCGCGGTGGGCATCGGGTCCCTGCTGATGGACGGCATTGGGGATACCCTGCGCGTCTCCCTGACGGAAGACGCCGTGCGGGAAGTGCCCGTGGCCTACCGCCTGTCCAATCCGTTCCAGCCGTCGGAACGTTCCGATGATCCGGTTTCTTCCTTCTCTGAACCCCGGTTGGGCTACGATCCCCTGAAGTTTTCCAAAAGACAGGCGGGGTTGGCGATGTGCTACGGCGTGCGCCTGGGCTGGGACCAGCCCGTGCGGGTGGTGGTGCCGGATGCCGGATTTTACGCCCTGCAGACGGAACGGGAGGCGATGGGGGACATGATGCCGGAACTGGCTTTGGGCCAGCTGGATGCGATTGAGGTGGACCCTCGGTGCGATGAGGATCTGGAGCCGTTGAAGGAATTGACGGAGCCGTCCATTGTCACCGTGAAGAATGGCCTGGACATGGAACCCGTGCATGCCTTCCGCCTGCTGGCGTCCCGCATGGAGGACAGGCACCTGATTCTGCTGAAGGACACGCTGGTTCCCGGTGCCGTTTCCGATGAGGACGTGCCGCTGGTGGCCGCGCGCAATATCGGCTCCCTGCTGAGTGACGGCCTTGGCGATGCGGTGCTGATTCAGGGGGAATCCGATCCGCGGCTGGCTTCCTTCCTGGGATTTAATATTTTGCAGGCTACGGGAACGCGCCTGACTCGTGCGGATTATGTTTCCTGCCCGTCCTGCGGACGCACCCTGTACAATATTCAAGAGGCTACGGCGCGCATCCGGAAGGCCACGGAGCATTTGAAGGGTGTGAAGATTGCTGTGATGGGGTGCATTGTGAACGGACCCGGCGAGATGGCTGATGCCGATTTTGGTTATGTGGGGGGAGCGCCGAACAAGATCAACCTGTACGTGAAGCACACGCCGGTCAAGTTCAACATTCCCCAGGAGGAGGCTGTGGAACGGCTGGTGGACCTGATTAAGGAATACGGCCGGTGGGTGGACCCCAAGTGAGGCCTTCATGCTCCTGGAAGGATTCCGGTATGGGAAGGATGTTCATCAGCGGCGGTCACGGCGGGTTGGCGCGCGCCGCTGTGGATTGCTTTACTGCCGCCGGATGGGAAGCGGATGCTCCGGCCCATGCGGAGCTGGACGTGGCGGACCGTTCCGCCGTGCGCCGCTGGTTTGAGCGGCGTTCCGCGTATGACCTGGTGGTGTGCGCCGCCGGAATCACCAGAGACAGGCCATTCCTGAAACAGACGGAACGGGAATGGGACGAGGTCATGGGCGTGAATGTGACGGGTGCCGCCTGGTGCGCCCGCTGCGCCGCCAAAACCATGATCCGGGAAAAACGGGAAGGGCAGGTGGTGATGATTGGTTCCTATGCGGCGCTTCGCCCGGCGCCCTCCCAGGCGGCCTATGCCGCTTCCAAGTCTGCGCTGGAAGGGCTGGTGAAGAGCCTGGCGAGGGAGTGGGGAAGGGAAGGAATCCGCGTTAATCTGGTGCTGCCGGGGTTCATGCTGACGGAGATGACGGCAGGATTGAGGGAGAGCGTGAAGGAGGTGGCGTTATCCAGGCACGTGCTGGGAAGGTTCAATACGCCGGAAAAGGCCGCGGCGTTCCTCCTGTTTTTGCAGGAAATTCTTACGGCGGCCTCCGGCCAGGTGTTCGATCTGGATAGCCGGATTGTCTGATGACGGGCAGCGGATTTCTTATCCGGAGAAAAGCTATAAATTTGGAAAGGGGCAATTAAGACAAAATTGCTCCGCTGCACGGGCGGAAACGTACACCTGGGCATGAGCCCCTCCGTGCCCTCATTTGGTGTTCAACAGAAGATTTTCTTCCCTTCCTACCATGTGCACGTAGTATTTTTCAAAATCCGCATCTCCTTCATGATGAAAGAATTTTACCTTCACTGAGGCACGGGTACCCTGCAATCTGCCCGTTTCGCGGGAGCTTCGCCTCCCGCGCAGTACTCGTGGAAACGAACCCTGCGGATAAGAAATCCGCTGAAATGCTCCAATGAGCTTGCCTGCGGCTAATAATCAGGGAAAAGGAAACCTTTCCTCCTATGTTGGTTTGGATATTCCCTTATCGAGAAATTATGGAATAGATGCACTCCGCATTGTCGCCATGATGATGGTTTTGATTCTTCATCTTCTGGCCGCCGCTCATGTTTTACCGCAGGCCAATCATGAGTCAGCTTTTTACAGGGTGGGATGGCTGATGGAAATTGCCGCCTATTGCGGGGTGAATTGCTATGCTCTGATTACGGGGTACGTATGTGGCGGAGGGTCATTCAAGTATGAACGTGTGGTCACCTTATGGTTTCAGGTGATTTTTTATACGGTAGGCAGTTTTCTGCTGTTAGCGTTGTTTCTTCCCCAGACGATTCAGTTGAAGACTGTTCTAAGTTCATTTTTCCCCGTTCTAACCGGCCATTACTGGTATGTGACGGCGTATGTGGTGATGTTTTTCTTTATTCCGTTTTTTAATGCCCTGGGGAACTTCCTTACCAAATTACAGTTCCAGTATCTCCTTGTCACCGTCTTTGGCCTGTTTTCCGTGGTTTCCACCCTGATCCACGACGACATCTTTCTTGTGCACAAGGGTTATTCCGGCTGGTGGCTGGGTATTCTCTACATGCTGGGGATGTATATTAAGAAGTATGGTTTGTTTACGGGAGTAAAGACGGGCACATTATGGGCCGGATATGCCGGGTGTGTCTGTTTTGTCTGGCTGTTTAAGATGGTCCTTGATGTGGTGTCCTTTCATCTGATTGGTGAGGTGCGCGGCGGCGGGATATTTGTGGCCTATAATTCTCCATTCATTGTAGGAACGGCGGTTTGCCTTCTCCTTGTGTTTTCCCGCATGCGTTTTTCTTCCCCCAGGGTGGTTGCCTGCATTTCATGGCTGGCGGCGGCTTCCTTCAGTGTTTATGTGATTCACTGCAATGTGCTGATAGAAAGATTGTTCCTTGGGGATATCTTTAAAAAATGCGTTTCTTCCTCACCTGTGATGATGGTTGTGAAGGTGCTGGGGATAGCCGCGGCGGTTTATCTGGGCTGTTCCGTGGTGGATTCCGTGCGGCGTTATTTGTTCAAGGCCGTGGATGTCAACAAAGGCGCCCGCGCGGTCGTCCGTTTTTTCGGGAAATTGGGTGGCCTCTGCCGGAAGTTGTACCGCAGAATGCTTCTGCATTCCTGAAAGACGGGCATGCCCTGCCGCGGTGGTGCTTCCGTTTATTTTTGTTCCTTGCTCAAAAGGTCCTTGATCCACGGGATAACAAGGTCTTTTTTGAAGAAATGGTTGCGGGGATCCACATTGGCGAGACGGAAAAAGGCATCCCTGTCCAGCCCTGCGGGCAAGCGGCTGCCCTGCCAGCGTTGGGCCGGGTCTGCAAATTTGGGCTGATGATGGTACTGGAAATGTTCCGGCGTCCCGGCCATGCGGTAGGCTGAAGAAATGAGTTTGAAATCCCTGTCCAGGCCGCCTTCCGTGCAGATGACGGGACGCGGGGCCAGAGCGGCCACGATGTCCGGAAAGTCGAATTGCTTCCAAAAGCCCGGAATGAGGTGGCGGATGGAGTTGGGAGCGGGGCGCATCCCCCTGCTGTTCGGTACGGTCATGACCTTGGCGCGTTCCAGGGTACGGCACAGGAAGTCATTATACACGAATGCAAAGATGTCCGGATTCAGGATGCCCAGCACCATCATGGGTTCCGTTCCCAGGGAGAAGCCGCTCAGAATGATGTGGTTTTTCTGTACCCACGGGCGTGTTTTTACCCAGTCCAGAACGCATTGGTCCGTATAGGAGGTGTAGCCCAGCCAGCTCCAGTCCATCTCCAGCAGGAAACGGGCCAGGTTGTCATAGTCATGGGAGGAACGGCCTGCGGCGTGTTCGGCGTCGCCCTCTTCTCCCGTTCCGGCATTATCCACGACAACGGCTGCCCAGCCCTGCTCCACATAGTGGTACGCCATGGCGTTGTTTCCCGGCTCCGGAATTGAGGGCTGGTCCAGGTCCGGGGAGGTTTCCGCGGCCAGCTCCTCCTTGGTTTGATCAGAACCGGGGATGCAGAAAACCACGGGAACCGGGTTCTTTTCCGAAGCGGCATCCGGGAGGAGTACCAGAAACGGTACGGCAGCGTCCGGGAAGGGATAGGCCTCCCATTTTTCTATCCGGTAGTGTTCCCTCTGTACGGTTTTAACCAGGACAGGAGCCGGGAGGTCTCCATGAAGGGGGAACTTCATCAGTTTTTTCATGGCTTCCCGCAGTTTGTTCTGCCACGCGGGGAAGTTTTCCGGAGCCATTTCCGGAGAAAACTCGCAGGCGGGGCGGATGTCTTCCAGCATTGTCTGCACAATGCCGCGGGAGGAGACGTGCCGCCGGTCGTTCCGGGAGGAGTGGAGTATGGCCCAGTCTGCCGCATGGAATTCCGGCTGCGGGGCCGGGAAAGAAGGAAGGCAAAGGGCAGTAAAAAGAAGGGAGAACAATCCGGCAGCCTGCATGGTCATGAAGCCAGATTGCCACAGAAGGAGGTCTTGTTGCAAGGCGTCAGCGGTACCGTATCCCTCTCTGTTCCTGACGTACCGGGGGCTTGAGTTTATTCCGGTGCCGGAGTAGTCTATCCGCCGACATGATTGCGGGGGGTAAAAGTCACGGGAGTCCGGAACCGCGGGTTTGCGGCCTGGGGCTGGCTTCCGCCTTTGGCATGGGGGCGGCAGCCCATCTTGACGGCGTGAGTGAGGGGCGCAGGGTATTGAAACCGCTGCGGGAATTGTGGGGGGAAGAGCACCCCTGGTCAGAGGTGTTGAGCGGGTGGATTCCGGACAGAAAGCTTTTATGCAGCCGCAGGAATGGTCCCGCATCCCAACTGGCGCTGCTGCTGGCGCGGCAGGCCGTGGAGGAAGCCGGGTGGGGAGAGGAGGAGCTGAAGGATGCTGCCCTGATTGTGGGGAGTTCCCGCGGGAATGCCTCCGGCTGGCTGAGCCCGTGGCCCGGACGGAGGGGAATGAAAATTCTGGCCGTTCCCAATTCCCTGCACAGCGAGCTGGCCTCTTGCGTGAGTATTGAACTGGGCATTCGCGGCCCTTATCACGTTCTGGCGAGCGGGTGCGCCGCCGGTCTGGATGCTGTGGGCATGGCTTCCATGCTGATGCGGCAGGGCCTCGCTCCGCGTGCGCTGGCGATTGGCCTGGATTTGCCCCTCTGCCGGGAATTGCTGGGGACGTACTGGGCTTCCGGCATGCTTTCCCACAACGGGGTGAATGATCCCTATGGCCCGTGCGCCGACGGCATGTGCATTTCCGAAGGAGGAGCGGCCATAGCTCTGGAGATGTCTTCCGAACCCGGTATTTACGTGAAGGATTATCTGGTGAATTCCGACGCCTACAGTCCGCTGGGGATGCCGGAGGATGGAAAGGGCATTGCCGCTCTGCTGCGTGCCGCCCTTCGGAACTGGGATGGGAACGTGCCGCTGACCGTGTGTCCGCATGCCAGCGGCACGGCGGGCAATGCCGTTTCCGAACGGGCTGCGCTGAAACGGGTTTTTGGAAACCGTCTGCCGGATTTGAGGATGATGAAGCCGTGGACGGGCCATGCCATCGGCGGCAGCGGCATTCTGGAGCTGGCCCTGATGCTGGCTTTTATCAGGGAGGGAGCGCTGCCTCCCAACCCCGCCTGGGTGTGTTCCCCGGACGGGGGAGTTTCCTCTACGGAGGAATTGCCCTTGCAGGGGAGACGCATGCTCATTAAATCCGCCGCTTCCATGGGGGGCCATAATGTAGTGCTGAGCCTGACGGTGGATGATGGACCCTTCCCGCAACGCGAACTCTTATGAAAAATCCCGGACAGTTTTTATCCGAGTTGAAGTCCGCAGGGCTGCTGCGTGTTCTGCGGAATGTGGAATGCCTGCCCGGCGGCATGGCCCTTATGGAGGACGGGCGTGAGGTAGTCAACCTGGCAAGCAATGACTACCTGGGCCTGGCGCATCATCCGGCTCTGGTGGAAGCGTTTTCCCGCGTAGCGCGCGATGGCGGCGCGGGGGCCATGGCGTCCCGCCTGGTGACGGGGACGCGCCGGGCGCATTCCAGGCTGGAGGATACGCTGGCGGCCCTGAAGGGAACGGAAGCCGCCATAAGTTTTTCTTCTGGTTATGCCACTTCTCTGGGGGTGATCACCTCCATTGTGGACCGGGAGGATACGGTGCTGATGGACAAGCTGTCCCATGCCAGCCTGATTGACGGGGCGCGCTTGTCCGGAGCCCGCCTTTCCACGTTCCTGCACAATGACATGGACTCCCTGAGGAAGAAGCTGGAGCACCTGCGGAGCGTGAATCCCTCCGGCGGAATCCTGGTGGTGACGGAATCCGTCTTCAGCATGGACGGGGACCGCGCGCCTCTCCGGGAGATCGTGCGCCTGAAGGATGAATTCGGCGCACTGCTGCTGGTGGATGAAGCGCATGGATTTGGCGTACTGGGAGAACACGGCGCCGGGTTGGGGGAGGAACTGGGCGTCTCCTCCGGGATAGATTTTCAGATGGGGACCCTGAGCAAGGCCGCCGGCGTAAGCGGCGGCTATGTGGCCTGTTCCCGGGCCTGGGCGGATGTGATGGTCAATTCCGCACGGTCCCTGATTTACTCCACTGCTCCGCCTCCCGCTCTGGCGGCTGCCGCCCTGGCCGCGGTGGGAGTAATCCGCAGTGCGGAGGGACGGGAGCTGCGCCGCCATGTTTCCGTGCTGGCGGATGCGCTGTCCGCCGCGCTGGGCATGCCCGGCAGGCCTGTTTCCCCCATTTTCCCGGTAGTGATCGGTGAGAATGATGCCGCTCTGGCTGCCGCGGAGGCTTTACTGGAAGGGGGCTTTCTGGCTCCCGCCATACGTTATCCCACGGTTCCCCGCGGAACAGCCCGTTTACGCATCACGGTGACGGCGTCCCACCAAGCCGGACAGATTGACCGGCTGGGAAAGACGCTGGAGGAGTTGCTGCACGGAAAATGAATCCTTTACTGAAAAAATCATGAAAGCGTTGTCTTCCCATTCCCTTCACCTGGTCCTGAGCCTGTTTTTCCTGCCGATGATCATGATGTATGCCGTGACCGGCCTGTTGTACATGGGCGGAGTGGACCAGCATTTTACCTCCCGTGTGGTGGTGTATGAGCTGAATGCTTCCGACCAGGCGCCCTATGCTGATTCCTGCAGGGAGCTGGAACGCCGCGGAGTGGCGTTGCCGGAAGGGAAGGTGAAGCCGTTCAAGGGGAACCATCTGCTGGGGACCATGACGGACAAGCATGTTTTGTTTCTCCGGAAAGGTTCCTCCCTCCGGGCGGAAGTAGTGGAACCCGGCATTTACCCCAAGCTCATGCTGGCCCACAAGGGAAAGGCGGGATGGTGGTTCACTGCGCTGGGGTATGGAGCCGCCCTTACCCTGGTGGCGCTTTATGTAACCGGTATTCTGCTGATGTGGAGAAACCGGAGGAAGCGGAAACTGATGCTGGTTTCCGCTGCGCTGGGAACAGCCGCTGTGGTGGCGGGATATCTGATGCTTTGAGGTGCGGAATGACGCCGGATGTCCGGAATGGCAGAGCTTGCTCCTTGACAGGAAAGCTGTCTTTCAGTAATGGGAAAGGATGAAGATTCCAAAGGGGAATCTTTAATGAACTCCATAAGAATAATATGATGAATACTCCCGACTCTTCCCCGCCGCCCTGCTGCAGCGGTTCCCCTTCCTGCACGGCAGCGCTGGTGCTTGGCATTATTGCCCTGGTGCTGGCGTTGATCGGATTCTTCCCCTGCCTGGGCTGGATTGCCCTGATTCCTGCGGCTCTGCTTGGCATTATTGCGCTGATCATGAGCATTGTAGCTGTCAGCAAAGGCTCTCCCAAGGGGGCGCTTGTCGTTGCCATCATTGCTTTGGCCGTATCCGCCGGGGCCGGGATTGTGCAGGCGTGGATGGCCAGTACTGCCGCAGTCTATATGGAAAAGCACCAGGATTATGTGGAAAAGACGGCAAAGGATATCCAGAAAGAGCTTCAGCAGATGGAGCAGATGAACCAGGAGCAATTAAAGAATCTCAGGGATGCGGAGACTCCGACCCCCGCGGATGAAGAAAATGCTACTCAGGATCTGTAGGAACGGGGAGGCTTTCAGGAAGTACGGCGATGAGTGACATGCGGTCTGCGTGGCGTTCATGCCGTGATAACCGGATGATCCGGAAAGTGGGGTTGCCCGTGTGGGCCATCCTGTCCTGCCTGTTGCTGATGCCGTCTGTTCTGGCTCTGGTGGTCAGCCCGGACGGGATGAACTCCCTGGCGCATTCCGTTGCCGTGCCGCACCGGGAATGTCCCCTGTGCGGCATGACGCGCGGTTATGTGGAAATGGCCCGCGGAGATGTGCATGCCGCATGGGAATGGAACCGGGGCGCTCCGCTCTGGTTCGTCCTCGGGCTGCTGAATGGGGGTGCTGCCGTGGTTTATCTGGTATGGCGCTGGTGGAGAAGCACCGTGCGGTTAAGAAAAAATGACCGCGATTCCGGAGTGGAAAATCCGCGGAAGGAAAGGGGAAAATAGTTTCCCGGCGGCGGAAAGCAGGTGCTTGTGTCATACATTTCTTGTCATGCAGCCGATACTCCGTAGAAGGTGTGCGGGGACGCAATCAATATGATGACCATGCAATCATGATATTTATTTTTAGCATATTGGGTTGCGTCAAAACTTGCTGTCACATACAGCGGGGATATTGTCGCCGGGATAGAAACATCAGGGGGAAACAGGGTGGTTTCTTGACAGATTTTGTGCGCTTTCTTTAACATTGGAACGTTTCCGTCTTTGGAAATCCAATGAAAAAATGAAAGATGAACAAAATAAATTATTCGGATACTCGCCGTTCCGTTCCCGATACCGTTTCAGCCGTTCTTGCATTGATTCTGGGCATTGTGGGACTGCTTCTCGCATTGCTTGCCTTTTTGCCGTGCCTGGGGTGGGTGGCTATTGTTCCCGGTCTTCTCTGCGCCATCCTGGCTATTATCCTGGGTGCGGTGGCGGTCAAGCGGAGTGACGACAGGACTTATGGGTCCGCCAAGGGTGCGCTGACATGCGGATGCATTGCCCTGGTGGTTATTATTGGCGCCATCATTTATCAGGGCATGATTCTGGTTCCCGTCATGAAACAGGCTGATGCCCATACGGAGGAATTCAAGTGGACGGCATGTAGCGCCGTAAGAGAGGCCAGGGAAGAAATGCATCCTGAAGCCTGTGAGGCGGTGGATCGTGTGATCTCCCTGATTGACCATCCGGAGAACAGGCAGGAAACGGTTAAAGAGAAGTTCCTTGAAGTGGCTCCTCCGGCGAAACGGGGAGCGACTGCGGTACTGGAAGGTCCGGTACCAACGGGTTCCGGGAAGTGAGCCGGTAAAAATCTTTACAGTAGGATGGGGATTCCATGAATTGGCAATCTCCGAAATGAAACCCCGCTGGCAGGCCGGTTTGAATGGCATGATACCGCCGTTTAAACCGGCCTTTTATTTTCAGCCGGGACGGGCGTTTGGTTCCTTGGAAGTGCATTGGGAAAGGGCATGCCCATTTTATGGCTATTGATGCGGGTAAGGCTGGTTCCCGGGAAGGGAGTGAGGAAACCGTTTTCTTTCCTGCTGAAGGAAAGGTTTGAAAGAAATATGGGCACTGGAAAATAAGGCATGAATGGAAAACAGGAGATTCATGCCACCGTGAATATTGCTCAATGATCTTGAAATCAAGCTTCAAGGCCCATTGAACAACGTGTATTCATTCAGAGTCACGGTGAAGAATGGAGCCGATGCAAGGCATCATTTCATTACAACTCAACCATTATCTGTATGAATGAATCCATATCAAATCCTCCGCAGCCTGTTCCTGCGGAACAACCGGGGATGATCTTTTTCATTCCCTGCAAGGCAAACAACGCTCCTCTGCTGGTGGAAGCCGTCCAGGGCATCCGCCGTGCCGTTCCGGAAGCGTCCGTCATTGTTCTGGACGATGACCGGGCGCGCTGTCCGGAAACTGTGAGGGAAGTGCTGCGTAACATGTCCGTAGAGTGGAAGGTGCTGAAAAAGACCGGCACGTCCTCCGAGCACGCTGCCGCCATTCTGACGCTGATGGCGCAGGCCGTGCGCCATGAACATGATGTGCTGGTGCGCACCAAGCCGGACAATCTTATTCTGAATGCCGGCTTCTTGAGGGACTTCGCCCGTTCCGGTGCGGGGCTGTGCGGGACCTGCCTGCGGTCCGGTCTGCTGTGCAATGAACTGTATGCCCTGAAGCCCGCCGTCCTGCGGGCCATTCTGCAGCATCTGGAACAATCCTCCTCCGTGATGAGATGTCCGGAGGGCGCGGTCATCCTGGGCGCGTTTACCGCTCTGTTCCCGGATGGGGCGCCGCTGCTGGCCAAAGCCTGGACGCGGAGAGCCGGAGGCCCCCTGTGGGGACATTACAACTGGACGTCCTTCCCGTCTGCGGAATCACTGGTGGACATGGACATGATATCCATGAGCCGGCGCTATCAGGACAAGGTGGCGCGTTCCGTGCGCCTTTCCGTCATGCGGTGCCTGCTTCATGCCATTGGAGCCGCGCCTGTTTCCGCAGGAAGCCAGTCAGCCGCCTGAACCAAACCAAGGCGCTTTCCCGGAATGGCAACTGGCAAGGGAACTCCATGGCGGCATTTCCCTGCATTCCGGAAAGACCATTACTCTGATAAAAAAAGATGAATGAAACTGATCAATTAAACCCGTCTCCGGAACAATCCGTGAGCATGCCCAGCCATCCCGTGGCTTTTGTATCCAATGAAGAGCCGTCTCCGATGCCGTCTCCCAATACCTGGTATCCCGTGACGCCCATAGGACCGGAAACGGAATACCCCTGTCCGTGTTCGGAAGGAGACTCAGGGACGGCATCTACGGACAACAACAGTGTGGACTTCTCCATTGAATTCGGCCGTTTTCCCAAATGGCCGGAATTGAAGGGAGGCCGTCTGAGGCTGAACCTGAACATGATGGACGCCAGCCTGTGCTGGGGAACCGTGTTCCAGTATGAGCATGTCTCCCAGAGGCGCCTGGAAGTAGTGGATGCCCCCAATGTGTCCGGAAGCGGTCCGGAACCGGCGGACGTCTCCCAGGCTGTGGTGAGGACGGAACGTGGTTTTCCGCGTTATTACGGGTTTGCCTCCCCGAATGTTTCCGGCGCCGAGCTTCTTGGCGGTTCCAGAATGTTCAATGATGGAATGCGGCGTGTTACGGTGGATGGCGTCTCCTATCTGGAAGAAGTGCAGGAAAACGGCATGACCATGCGGTTCCGCCTCAACTCCGCCTTGTTTGACCATATCGTGACGCCCATGGGCGTGAAAATTACCTTTGCGGAATTATTTGCTGAGTTGCAAGTGGTCCGGCAGGATGCGTACGACAGTCCCAACAGTTCGGTGGAATCCTTCAATGCCTTTTCCTGGTACATGCTGAAGCAGGTGTGGAACAAGGCGGATGGCCTGCTGGACCTGAGCGATGTAAGGTGCATCAGATGGTTTGCCCCCGCGGATGTGGAGGGGCGCCGCAGCGACGGTACCTACACAATCCGCAAGGATGCTGAACCCATTAAGACATGGAAACTCTCCTGGACGTTCCTGGATGAGGAAATGCTGGTGGCCCGCAGCGTAGATGAGGACAATCCGGAAGTCACCCAGATGATGTTGAAAACCCTGCGCATTGAAGAACCGGGAGGCTTTATAAGTGAATGGCGTGCGGGCCTCTATCCCGACGATCTGACGCTGGTGAAAGGAGAAGGGGATGATGCGGTCAGCATCGTCACCAGGTGTCTCCCGGCGGGAGGTCATGAAAACATGATTGCCAAGGATCTGAATGGACAGGCCATGGTTGCCGGCGGCTACTACACGGATAAAAAGGAAAAATTCAAGTATGTGTACAGCGGCGTGGCCGGGACGGACAAGGCCATGCTGTGTTCCGCTACCAAGGAAGTGTACCAGCGCCGCGTATATGGGGATGTTCTGTTGTCCAGAACGGAAGGGTATGAATCCCCCTATGAACGTACGTGGACGTATGAGTACGGCAATGATTCTTCTTCCCCCAACTATGGAAAGCGCATCAAGGAAACCCGGCCTGACGGTTCCGTGGTTCAGATGGGGTACGATTCCCATGGGAACGTGGTTCAATGGACGGAACCGTGGTATGGAGACATTCAGAAGAGAATTAGTTACACCTATTCCTCTGAAAGATTCAATGACAGGCGTTTGATACGGGAAACTGCGACTTTGAGCAATGGTGAAAAAGCGGTACAGATGTACGATATTTCATATGTTTATTCCAATTCAGGTGAAATTTGGTCCAAGACAATTTCCCAAACCGCAGTGGGATACGCCACACCTACCAATTCCACGTCAACGGAGTGGTATGTGAATCATCCTTCCTGTGTTTATGCACAGGGGAGGCTGAAAAGGAAAAAAGAAATCGACGGGACGGAAATTCATTATGAATATGCGTTGTGTTCCGATCATCAGGCCTTATGGAAATGTACGGAAACACTGCAAGGCGAATATGGAGTGGTATCTGGAAAATCCACGAGAACCGTACATTATTACGCAGAGAACGGTGATGAAATAGCGACGGATTATCAGGTCCATGTACTGGGGAATTTTGTTTCCGTTGATCTTCAACGGAAGACTTATGATGAATCTCACCGGATAATTCGCACGGACTATGCCAACGGACTTTATTCCTCTGCTGAGTGGAGCTGTGCGGGGCCTTTGTGGGAGACGGATATAAGGGGGCTGCAGACGCGTTATACTTATGATGGGGCCAAGCGTCTGGTCCGCGTGGAACAGGATGCCTCTATTCCTGTAGAAAGTTGGAATGGGGACGAAATGACAACTACCTGTCCTGATACGGTTACGAATTTTACCTATGACGGTGCGGGAAGGGCTCTTTCCGTTACAACTTCCATAGGGGATCGTATTAATCAGGTAATAAGCGGATACGATATCTTGGGCCGTATTACCTCAAGAATAGATGAATTGGGGCGCCTGACTTCATATTCCTATTCTTCAGACGGCCTTACGACTACAGAAACCACATTTACCGGATCAACCTTGTCTACCCGGCTTTTCCCGTCGGGATTGATAGCGGAGGAATCCGGGACCGGGCGGGAGGGGCGTTATTATGCGTATGAGGTGGATGATTACTCCGGAATCAGAAAAAATGCTCATTTGGATCCTGACTGCCGGGTAAGAGTAGAAAGCACTGTAGAAGATGGTTTGGGACGGTTTATCATGACTGAAAAAGCAATTATCTCTCAGGAAACAGGTGATGGGATCAGCACAAGAAACCTTACCGCGTATAATGAGAAAGGACAGGTAATTGGCTGCTTTGGAGATGATAGTGTCAATTATACATATAAATACGATGAACTGGGAAATCTTCGCCTCAATAGGAAGGCATGGTCCTCGGAAGATGTTGTTCTTCCCGGAGACCGCTGGTTTAATACATACTTTCATCTTTTGTCTGAGGTGCCATCTGGAGTTCCTCAAGAGGCCGCACAGATGGTATTCAAGGTATCCAGTGAGACACTTCCCAGACCGGGAGATTTCGATTTGACTGAGGATACTTATGAACTGGTTTCCCGTAAAAACTCATCTTTGGCTTCCCTGGCGTTTCTGACTCTACATAAGGATGTCTACGGACGTTGGTCCTGGGAGAAAACGTACAATGAAAACGGAAATATCCGCATTCTAAGGGGAAGGAATGGGTGTGACGAAGAGGAAGAAACGGTTATTCTAAATGGAGATATTATTCGGGAGAAGGGAACGGATGGCATGGTGACTAAGTATAGCCGTGTCTATAGCCCCTCCGGAGATACGCTTACCATTCAGGATGCTCGTGGAAAAAACATGGTCATTGAACATGACTGTGTTGGAAGAGAAATTCAGAGCACTGACCAGAATGGACAGATAACCGTTACCACTTATGATGTTGTCACCGGGCTTCCAAGTTGTGTGACTACGCCGGATGGTAAAAAGAAATGTTATGAATATGATTCCCGCAGCCGGTTGATCCGGCAATATGGAAGTGCCGTTCAGCCGATGAAGTGGGAATATGATGACCGCGACCATATTGTAGCGCTTTATACGTATCGTTCGCCTGATGTGATTCTGGATGCAGTGCCGGAGTCCGGGGGCGATGTGACGCGCTGGAATTATGATCCCGTAAGCGGGTTTTTATTGGATAAAACTTATGCAGACGGTACCAGGACTTCTTATGGTTTTGACGAATGGGAACGTCTTGTAACACGAAAGCAGTCCCGGGGAGTGGAATCCGTTTACCAGTACGATCAAGTGATAGGCAAATTAATCTCTATCACACATAGTGATGGAACTCCATCCGTGTCCATTACCTATGATGAAAGAGACCGTATAGCTACAATTCAGGATGCTTCCGGTTCCAGAAAAATGGAATACTCCGGCTTTGAAGATGTGGCCTCCGAGACCACCCATTGGCTGGTAGATAGTGCCTTATCCTATTCGCGTGACTCTTTGGGGCGTCCGTCAGGTTACGCACTATCCCTAGATGGTACGGCGGTACAGCAGGTGGAATTAGGTTATGATGCGTTGGATCGTCTTTCGGCTGTGATGCTTAATGGGGAATCCTTCACTTACGGCTATAATGTGAATACAGGTTGGCTTGACAAACTGGCATATCCGAATGGAATGGTCAGAAAAACAGCGTTTCATGATAGCCTTCCCTTGGTATCGTCCCTGACCTATGTGAAAGGTGCTTCCTCCGTGCCTCTGCTCAAGCATGCCTACGCATGGGATAACATGCAGCGTCCTTCAGTAAGGGAAGACTATGTGGGATCCTCCACCGTGACGCGCCGACATGCATATAGCTACAATGCACGTGGGGAATTGACGGAAGATGTGATGAGCCCAGGCGGTTCCTTCAACTATGCCTATGACAATATCGGGAACCGTGTGACTGCGAATGAGCAGGGGCTTGTCAGCTCTTATGATAGCAGCAGCTTGAATCCGTATACGGACGTGAGACGTTCCGGAGCGGTTTTCATGCCCACATATGACGCTGACGGCAACCAGACGAGTGTAAATACTTCCACAGGAACATGGTCGGTACAATATAATGCGGATAATCGTCCGGTGGTCTTTACGCAGGGAAACAAAAAAGTCGAATGTACGTATGACTGTTTTGGGCGCCGCGTGGAAAAAATGGAGTATGATGGAGACAACTTGACTAAGTCTACCAGATTTGTGTATATGGGATATCTTATGGTGGCAAGCATGGACAGCACGCAAAATATCTCCAACATTCCATTGTTGGGGACATGGTTCTGGGACCCCTCGGAACCCGTGGCGACACGCGTGTTGGCGATGTGTACCCATAACGCAGACCGGAGCGTGGCTTCTACACGTTACGCGGCTCATGATCTACTGAAGAATGTGAGCGCTCTGTTTGATTCATCTGGAACTCCCCAAGCAAAGTTTGAATACACGCCCTACGGAGAAATGTTGACGATTGAAGGTGCTTGGGCTTCTGCCATGCCGTTCTGCTATTCCAGTGAATACCGCGACGGAGACTTAGGGCTGGTTTATTATAATTACCGACACTACAATCCTCGAGATGGAAGATGGATTTCTAGAGATCCTATAGAAGAAAGCGGTGAAATTAATTTGTATGCTTTCGTAAGAAACAATCCTTCTTATTTCTATGATGTTTTAGGATTAGAGTTTAACTCTCAAACTCTTTATGATAATGGAAAAATCCGGATTGACTGCGAAACATATGGCGATAAGAGTGGAAAAGGTAACTTGCATATACATTATGATGGCACTAAATATGTTTGGCATACGAAGAAAAATAATTTTATATCCAAAGGTGGGGAAATTTTAAAAATGAAAAAAATAGCCCAAACAGGAGACGCTGAAGAGATATTTAGAAAATTAAAAAAGGGATTTGATAAGGTGAATTCCACAGGAGGATTTTCTCCAAAATACGGAGGAGGAATTTCGGCTGGCGGATTCTTATTGGCCTTTACAGTAGTGATAGGAGTTCAGCAAGCAACGGCAGGCATGCAAGAATATGTTGATGCTGTGGTAAATAGTAAACCTGCTGAAAGGGATGAAGCGGTTCAAAAAGTGGTAGATAGTCTCCCTTCTTCATTATGGATGCCAACGGGATTGAAAGCGCTTATTTATGATAAGCTCAATGATCCCAAAACCCAAAGGGACATCAAAAGATATTTGAAGAAAAAGTCTGTTAAGTATACAACTAGTATACCAGATATATGTTGTTGTAAGTATAAATGTTATGTATGATTGTGAAAGAAAATAGATATTGGAATTATCTCCCGGGAATGAGCATCAAATTGGGATATAAGATAGGGTGTTCCGAATTTGAAATACAATTAATTCTTGGTAAAGACTCACCTGTTCAAAAAGTATTGCTTGATGGAATTGAGCATATCATGGAGAGAAAAAGAGAATTTAAGAAATTGTATACGATTGATTCGATGTTCTCCATTTTTTTGGTTAAGGTTGAGCCAAAAAAGTATGGATTGAGTGATAACTGGTGTTTTTCCGGAACTGTCTATTTATTGGAAAATGAAGAGGATATGGAATCAGGAAGGCTGGTATACATTTTGATGTTAACTGAAAATAGTGCGGAGAGAATAAAAAATATCATTGAGGATTTAACACTTCTGATCAAAGGCAGTGAATCTTTCCTTAGGTCAGAAAGGCGCTCAGCGCATTTCTTTCTGAGATTTAATCATATTACACAATACTCATTTGGGCTCCAGGGAGATATCTCTCATCCTTTAAAATTGTATCCATCCTGGCGTCATTTCAATCGGAATAATGGAGGAAGAGAATATGATCACTGGGATTACTATGTTCCATTGAGAAAGCGGTTAATGGAAGAGATAGGCAACCGATGCATTTGTCATGAGGATATGAGTTATTTAAATTATCTTCCTGAGGCTTTATTGAGTGAATCAGGAAATTTAAAATATTATGAAGACATGGCATCTGAAGAAGAATAGCTGATAGTTTGAATATATTTATTCTCATCGCAACTCATTGTAAATTTATTAGAGATATTTTTGCTCTTGGAAGAAGTTTTATCTGAATTTTTATTCTCAAAAAGTTATTGCATGATTATTGCATGTTACATGCATAGTGCACTTCTACAATTGGGAGGTGTACTATGCAAGAGATCGAACAGGATTTTGCGTGAACCAAGAACGGAAGATGAAAAGGTTTTTGATTTTTGCGATTTTTGTTTTAGCTGGTGTGGCAGGAGTATTATTTATCGCTCTGAAATGGAGAGAGGCCGCCGAAGTTCCCACATCCTTTATCAGCTTCACTGATTTTGAAAAGAAGGGAGGATCAACTCATGCGTATGTTGTTTGTGCAAGACATTCCTTAGGGGATGGCGAAAAACGCCGAACGGTTACGTTACCTGAAAATGCGACGACAAAAGATTTTTATGATATCGTAGCGCAGGCGGCTCTTAATAACGAGTGTGTAGAATTAGATGTTGTACACACAGGAAGTGAAGGAAGTATTTACTTTGTCAATTATGCTGTAGGAAGTAACTTGGTTGTTGAGACGGCCATGGATTATTTGTCTGAGCCGGCTTATACAGAAAAGGACAGTTCCGGATTAGAAATTTATAGACTGAGCTGTTATCGTGATCATTATGCGGCTAATGGCGAGATAGGGAGTTACGATGATATTTTAAAGGAGTTGAAGAAATTGCATAGGCGGCATGTACCGTTTTGTGCGCTGGTATCGTTTGAAGAGGTTATTTCCCTGAAAAAAATATGGAATCTGTTGTGTGCAGTTTATGGTTATTCCGATAGCCGTGTTTATTTGCTGTTGCCTCACAGGGACAGGGAGGAGAATAGCGTGAGAAGTATGTGAAGCGGGCCGTAGATGCTACGGTTGAATGACTCAGGTCCCCTTCATCTTAAGATGAAGGGGACTTTCCTGTTTGATAAGTGGAAGTCTGTAATAGGTGATGCAGGTGATACGTGATACTTTAGTATTGCACCGGTATTTGAAACGCGCTTCCTGAGATGGAGCAGTGTACCAGGGTTGAGAGCTGTGAAGAGTGCCGGCTGTCCTGTTTCTGAAAAATGAAGAGATATTTTCTGCCTGCTGTCTGAAGTGATGCAAGGCCATTTCTGTCTGTTAGGCGGGAATGGATTTTTAGTTATTGTCCGGGGTGTCCGGAGATAGTGAGGAAGGTGCTTGACGAGTCTTTTCCGATTGGCTATGTGGGATTTCTAAAGGAGGTGTTCACAAGACTGCATATGAAAGGTTACCTGTTTTTCAGATTCCGGGAAGGGGAAAAATTTGTCCGGAATGCTTATGATAGGCCCAAAGAATGTTCAAAGTTTGTAATGTTTGGTTTTTTATTTAATGAGTAGTTTTCTGATAACGCTGCTTTTACTTATGTTATGTGATTTTCTAACATTTTTTTTCTAGGCCCGTTTGATTTTATATATATAGTTTTTGGATATTGTATGAATATTTGCATGTCCATCTATAGATCAATCGAATTGAGGAAGAATGTATCAGGAAGTTATAAAGTTAGACTGACCATTGATCGGGGAAGCAAGTTCTGCGGCGCCAGAAAGTCGCTTGGTTTGGGGACCCGCCTGGAGGAGTGCGCGTTGAGGCGCGTTTATCTGATGCGGTGTCTCCTGTTCCGCATGGGATGGTTTCCCGGAGGAAAGATTGCGGTAAGGAGTGCTGCCGACTGCGGTATCAAGGAAGTTCTCTGGGACAGCATGGAGTTTCCGGAGAATTACGGAATATTCCGTCTCACCGGCAGCGGCTGCAGCGTGGCCAAGGATGAGTCCATGATCATTTGGTTCCAGACAAATGAAGACGAGAATGTGAAATGCCTTCGTCTGCTTATTTCCGGATGGAGGATGAATGACCGTGCCGGAGATCTGAAGGTTTTGCTCCAGGGGATGCAGCATTGCGCCTCGGAACAACGTCAGCATCCCTGCCGTATTGTGAATATTGAGATCGGGGCGGGAGCCGTCATGCCGGTGTGGAATGAGTGTGTTTTACAAGGGTAGGGAGTTTGACCGCTTCAGTTGCCGTTTAACGTGATTTCCCAGTGATTTCTTGAATGGCCTGAATCGTCTTCCATAGATAATAGAAATGAAACGGATGGATTGTTTTGAAGAAAGGCGGAATGCCTTGTTGAAAGAGCTGGACGCCCTGCCGGGGGAAGGCGCCCTGTATGGTTTTTTGATGCGGCAGGGGGAGCAGTTGACTCCCTTTGCGGAAGAATGGAAGAGGGAAGCATTCCTCCTGCGTGGCTGCCAGTACCGGGTATGGCTGCGCCTGGGATTGGAAGATGGTCTGTTGCGTATTGACGCGGAGAGCGATTCCCGCATCAGCCGGGGATTGATGGCTCTGTGGGTGCAGCTGTTTTCCGGTCTGACGCCGGGTGAGGTGCTTGCGGCGGATACGGATTCCTTTCATCAGGGCGTTCTTGGCAGGTGGCTGATTCCTTCCCGGGCGAATGCCCTGGGCAATATGGCTTCCAGGATCAAGCTGGGCGCGTTAAGGCTGAAGCAGGAGGCGCGCGCGGGAAAAGTGGCACCTGTTTCTCCTTCTACGCTGCCGGAGGCTCTTTCAGAATCTCTGGAACAAGGCCCGTTGTCTCAGATGGAGGCAGCGGGCGGTTCCCGCCATGATGGACGCGGGCAGTAGAAGAATTCGGCAATCGAGTTTTGACGATGAAAAAGAAAGCAACTATCCACGTCCATTTGTTCGTGTACGCGGGAGACGCCGCCCTGGTCGGCGAAAACCTGTTGTGCGTTCATCATGCCCTTCCGGAAGCGCGCCTTGTTGTGATTGACGACGGGGCGCATCCGTGTCCCGAGGAGGTAAGAAAGGAGGCGGAAGAACTGGGAGCGGAATGGCGCGTGTCTTCCTGGGAAAGGGGCGGCAATTTGCGTGGAAAAGCCTGCATTGAAGGGATGCTGGACGAAATGCTCCAGAGCGTACGTGACGAAGGGGATACGCTGGTGAAGATAGATGCGGATACGGTGATGATATCCGGCGATGACTTGCGGCATTTTGCAGACCGTGGGGACATGGTGTTCTGGGGCAGCGGGTCCGTGGAGCAGCGCGTTTACGGCTGCCTGTACGCCATGAAGGCGTATGCGGCTGTAAAAATCCGGGAGTATGTCCGCGGGCTGGAGCTGCTGCCGGACGCGCCGGAGGACATTGTGATCGGCACCAGCGCCTTTAATTTGTACCCCGGGGAGGAACGGCACATGATTTATCCTCCCTTTGGTCCGGATGCTCCGGACAGTGGGTGGACGGCCTATTACTGGGGGCGTTATCCGGAGGTGAAGGGGTACCAGCGTTTTACCATGGTGACGACCGGCAATCCTCCTCCCCAGCCGCTGGACAAGCGCCACCGTTTGCCCGTGATGAAGAATTTGCGGCAGATGGCGGATCTCAGGCGCCGTCTGACGGGCGGCAGCCAGAGTTCATAGGGAAGGGGCCTGCTTCATATTATATAGGCACGGTTCCGGAAACCGGCCGCCCGGCATGAAAAACCCCCGTAGGGAGATTCTCTCTACGGGGGGTGAGATTTAAAGAATCCGGTTATTTTTTAGCGGGCAGTTTCACCTGAATGTGGATGTCGCGCAGCTGGCGTTCTTCCGCCTCTGCGGGAGAGTCGCTCATCAGGTCCGCACCACGGTTGTTTTTCGGGAACGCGATGACTTCACGGATGGATTCCGCATTGCAGATCATCATGACCAGGCGGTCCAGGCCCAGGGCAAGGCCGCCGTGGGGCGGAGCACCGAAGCTGAAGGCGTCCAGGATGTGGCCGAATTGTTCGCGGGCCTGTTCTTCCGTGATGCCCAGGGCCTTGAACATGGCGGATTGCAGGTCGCGTTCATGGATTCGGATGGAGCCGCCGCCCAGCTCCGTGCCGTTCAGGACCACGTCGTATGCCTGGGCGCGGAGGTCTGCGGAGAGTTCTCCCTTGAGCAGTTTTTCCTCGTCTTCCTTGACGGGGCGGGTGAAGGGGTGGTGGACGGCCACCCAGCGCTGTTCTTCCTCATCCCAGCCCAGCAGGGGGAATTCAATGACCCACAGGAAGTCGCGTTCCGTGTTGTCCTTGAGCAGTTCCATGAAGTCGGCGCATTGCAGCCGAACGCGGCCCAGGATGTCGCAGGAGGGTTCCCACGGTCCGGCGGCAAAGAGAACGAGGTCGCCGGTTTCAATGTCCAGGGCTTCCGTAAGCTTCTGCTTTTCTTCATCGGAAAGGAATTTGGAGATGGGGCTCCTCCAGTCTTCTTCGCGCACCTTGATGTAGGCCAGGCCCTTGGCTCCGGCTTCCACGGCGGTTTTCGTCAGCGCGTCAATCTGGCCGACGGAGGCGGTACCGAAGCCCTTGGCGTTGATGGCCTTGACCACGCCGCCATTTTTCACGGCGGAGGAGAATACCTTGAAGCCGCTGTTTTCAAAGATAGAGGAGACATCCGTCAGCTTCATGTCAAAGCGGCGTTCCGGCTTGTCGGAACCGTACTGGTCCATCGCTTCCCTCCAGGTCATGCGGGGGAAGGGAGTGGGGATGTCCACGTTCAGGGCTTCCTTATAGACGCGCTTGAGCAGGCCTTCTACCAGGTTGTAGATGTCTTCCGGGGTGATGAAAGAGGCTTCAATGTCCACCTGGGTGAATTCCGGCTGGCGGTCCGCGCGCAGGTCTTCGTCACGGAAGCAGCGGGCGATCTGGAAGTAGCGTTCCATGCCGGCCACCATGAGGAGCTGCTTGTACTGCTGCGGGGCCTGGGGCAGGGCGTAGAATTTGCCGGGGGCCAGGCGGGAGGGGACGAGGAAGTCGCGCGCGCCTTCCGGGGTGGATTTGGAAAGGATGGGCGTTTCAATTTCCAGGAAGCCGTGCTCGTCCAGATAGTCGCGCGTGGTTTTGGTCACGCGGTGGCGGATCTGCATGTTGCGGGCCATGGCGGGGCGGCGCAGGTCCAGAAAACGGTACTTGAGGCGCAGGTCTTCATTGGAGAGGGCCCGGTCCAGCTGGAAGGGGAGTACGTCCGCCTTGTTGATCACGTTGAGGGTGTCCGCGGAGACTTCAATTTCCCCGGTGGGCAGGTCCGCATTCGTGGTGTCCACCGTGTCCGTTTTCAGGCGGGCCGCTACGGAGCCGGAAATCTGGATCATATCCTCGGAGCGGAGCTGCTGGGAGGCCCTGGCCACGTCCTGGTTGACTTCCGGATGGAAGACCACCTGGGTGATGCCGGTACGGTCGCGCAAGTCGATAAATATGACACCGCCGTGGTCACGGACGGAATCTACCCAGCCGATGAGGGTGGTCGGCTGGCCGATGTTCGCAGCGCGCAATTCGCTGCAGGTATGAGTGCGGTATGAGTTCATCTTTGTTGAAAATGGAAGGAGGGAAGGTAAAGATCAGTCGCGGCCCGTCATGGAGGCCAGGGCGTCGAACAGGTCGTCCATGACCACGGAGGATGAGGTGCGCGCCGCCAGGTCACGCAGTTCCAGGGCGGGGAAGTCATCTCCCACGATCAGGGCCGCGCGCGCGCCGGATTTGGCGGCTTTCTGCAATTGGCCGTTGACCTTGGTGAGTGTCAGGGGAAGGTCCACGCTGTAACCCTGGTCCCGGAGTGCGGAGGCGATGGAGAGCACTTCTCCCCGGCGGTTTTCGGAAGCCTGCACCAGGAAAACGTCGCAGCCCGCTGCGGCCAGGGCCGCGTCTTTCAGCGCCTTGGCGTGCGGCGTCTGGTCAATGAGGTGGGTGATGACGGCATCCCCCATGGCAAAACCGGTGGCGGGCATGTCCACTGCATTGTTGGAGAGGGCGGCCACCAGCGTATCATAGCGTCCGCCGCCGGCTACGGCTCGCAGGCTGCGCTGCGTGTCAAAGATTTCAAAGACCAGCCCGGTATAGTAGGCCAGGCCGCGCACTACGGAGAGGTCCAGCTTCACATAACCGTCCAGTCCGCGGGCTTCCAGGTCCTTTAACAGGATGTCGTAGCGTTCGGAGGCTCCGGCAGGCGGGTTCTCAATGAAGGCCACCAGGTCGCCGCGGCTGATGTGGAAGGCGTCCAGTTTGCGCTGGCATTCCTCCGGGCGGTCCCGTTCAAATTTGTCCACAATGCCCAGGAAGGCGGGAATGTCCTGCTCCTGCACGCCATGTTCCGCGGCGAACCTGATCCAGGCTTCGCGGTCGGAGACGCGCACGAGGAAGTCGTTCTGCGTAAACCCCAGCTCCCTCATGCAGTCGATCGCCAGGGCAATCAGTTCGGAATCCGCCCAGGCGGAGCCTTCCCCCAGAATGTCCGCGTTGAACTGGTAGAATTCGCGCAGGCGTCCTTTCTGGGGTTTTTCATAACGGAAACAGGAGCCTATTTCAAACCACTTGAGCGGCTTGGTGTATTCGCGCTGGTAGGCGGCGGCGATGCGGCCCAGGGAGGCGGTGAGTTCCGGGCGGATGGTGATGTCCCGGTCGCCCTGGTCCGTGAAGCGGAAAAGCTGGGTAGGCAGTTCGCCTCCGCTCTTCTTGAGATAGAGTTCCGTGGCTTCCACGGTGGGGCCTTCCCATTCCAGGAATCCGTAGCGGTGCGCCACCCTCTTCCATGCGTCAAAGAGGTAGCTGCGTACGGCGCAGTCCGCCGGGGCAAAGTCACGGAATCCGGGAAGTGGTTGAAAGCGAGCGTCTGGCATAACCTGAATTAAAGGATGTTAACTGAGGACGAAATAGTTTACAAGATTCTGATGCCTTGGCAAGCCCACATCCTGATGATGAAGGAAGTTCAACGGAAAAGCGCCTGTATCTTCCTGAGGGAAAGGCAAGCCGTTTTTTTGTACAATACGGGTGAAATTCGTTGGCGCCCAGTAATTCTCCGGGGCAGGTCCCTTGATACGGGTAATCGGCAGGTTCTTTTTGTTCCCGCTTTTCCATGTGCTGGTGCGGTCTTGTACCTTGTTAATGCCGCCGATAGTTTGCAGGGGGTGATGATCCACACGGGTTCCGTGCCGGAAAAAGGAAAGATTCCTCTTGCCGTCGTCCCCGTATGACGTAGGATAAATGAGAAAAATTTCCTTTTTCTGAATCTAATATCAGTATTGATTATGTGTAAAGAATGCGGATGCGGAGGTGAACACACCCATGAGAGTCACAGCCACGGCATGGACGTCCATGTTCCGGTGCTGGATGCCAATGACCGTCTGGCGGAGCGTAACAGAGGTTTTTTTGCGGCAAAGAACCTGCTGGTCATCAATGTTTTTTCTTCTCCGGGGTCCGGAAAGACCTCCCTGCTGCAGAAGACGGCGGAAATGCTCCGGAACCGTGTGCGCATGGGGGTGATCGTGGGGGACTTGGCTACGGATAATGATGCGGAACGCCTGAGCCGTGCGGATATTCCCGTGGTGCAGATTACCACGGGCACCATGTGCCACCTGGATGCCCGCATGATTGCGGAGGCCATGAAGAAGATGCCTCTGGACGATCTGGACGTTTTGATTATTGAGAACGTGGGCAACCTGGTGTGTCCGGCTTCCTACGACCTGGGGGAAGACATGCGCGTGGTCCTGCTTTCCGTGACGGAGGGGGAGGACAAGCCGCTGAAGTATCCTCCCATGTTCCATTCCGCGGATGTAGCCCTGGTGACCAAGGCCGATCTGGCGGATGCCGTGGATTTTGACCGTGACGCCGCCCTGGCGGCCCTGAACAAGGTGGCCCATCATGCGCACGTGATTGAGTTGTCTTCCAAGACCGGAGAAGGCATGGACGCCTGGTGTGACGAGATTGTGGAACGCGCGCGCCGCGTCCGGGAAGGCGGGAATCAGGATCATGTCCATCACCACCATTGAACAGGCCGCTCCGGCATTGAAATTTGAAATAGCCGGCCTGGTCCAGGGAGTCGGCTTCAGGCCCCATGTGTACCGTTTGGCGGCACAGCTGGGGCTGAAAGGGTTTGTCCGCAATACGGAATCCGGCGTGGAAATCCATGTGGAAGGGGAGCCCGGCGTTCCGGAACGCTTTTTTGCCGCTCTGATGGAAAGCCTGCCGGAGCACGCCCGCGTGTACGGCGTGGAGCAGACCGTGTGCGAGCCTGCCGGATTTGAAGAGTTCCGCATTGTGGAAAGCGATTCCTCCCCCCGCGGCGTTCCGATGATGCAGCCGGACCTGGCTCCGTGCCCGGAGTGCCTGAAGGAGATGCGTGACCCTTCTTCCCGCCGGTATCATTACCCCTTTACCAGCTGCACGCATTGCGGCCCCCGCTATTCCATTATTGAGAAGATGCCGTATGACCGCGCGGGCACCAGCATGAAGAAGTTCCGGATGTGTCCGGAGTGCCTGAAGGAGTACGGGGACGTGGGGGACAGGCGGTTCCATGCCCAGCCCATCGCGTGCCCGTCCTGCGGCCCCTCCATGAAGGTGCTGTTTTCGGATGGTGCGGAGCTGGGCTTCGGCCACGGGTTTGATACTCCTGCGGGGCAGGTGGCGTGGGTGTTGGCGGATGGCTTGATCGTGGCCCTGCTGGGCGTGGGCGGGTTTCAGCTGCTGGCGGACGCCTCCTCGGAAGCCGCCGTCCGGCGTCTCCGGAGGCTGAAGGGGCGGGACGCCAAGCCCTTTGCCGTGATGGTGCCGGATGTGGCCGCAGCGGAGAGGCTGTGCCGTTTGTCGGAGGAGGAAAAACGCCTGCTGGTTTCCCCGGCGGCTCCCATTGTGCTGGCTCCCGGAAGAAAGGATGTGGATTTGGCCCCCAGCGTGTGCATGTTCAGCCGTTTTGTGGGGGTGATGCTTCCGTCATCCCCCCTTCATGCCCTGCTGATGGATGTATGGAACAAGCCCCTGGTAGTGACCAGCGGGAACCTCAGCGGTGAGCCCCTGTGCATTTCCGTGGAGGAAGGCTTGCAGAAGCTGGGCCATGTGGCGGATGTCTTTTTTGTGCATGACCGTCCGGTCGTGCGGCCCGTGGATGATTCCGTGGTCCGTGTGGCGGCGGGAAGGGCCATGATGATGCGCCGTGCCCGCGGATACGCTCCGCGGCCCGTGTGGCGCACGTCTCCGGAAACGCCGCATGTGCTCGCGCTGGGTTCCGGGCTGAAGAATACCGTCTGCTGGCTGAAGGACGGGGTGGCCGTCATGAGCCAGCACCTGGGGGATCTGGACAGCGCGGCTTCCCTGAACGCCTTTGAACGGACGGTGGAGACCCTCAGCCATACGCTGGGCGCCGTGCCGCAGGTGATTGCCGTGGACGCCCACCCGGACGGCCCTTCGTCCGCCCTGGGCAGGCGTCTGGCCCGGGAATGGAATGTGGAAGTCGTTCCCGTGCAGCACCACCAGGCCCATGTGCTGGCCTGCGCCATGGAGAATGAAACCCCGTTTCCCGCGCTGGGCGCGGCCTGGGACGGAACGGGCTTCGGCACGGACGGAACGGTCTGGGGCGGAGAGTTTTTTGTGATGGAGGAGGAGGGGGAGCCCCGGAGAGTGGCGCGGCTCAGGCCGTTTCTGCTGCCCGGCGGGGATGAGGCGATACGGGAGCCTGCCCGGTGCGCCTGCTCTCTGGCGCGGCAGATGTCCCCCTGGCGGACGGATGGGCTTGACCGGCGTCTGGAGGGCGGAATGACCCAGCAGAAGCGGGAGGCGCTGGAGGCCATGATGGCCCGGAATATCCACGCCCCGGCCACTTCTTCCATGGGGCGCCTGTTTGACGCCATGGCTTTCTGGTGCGGCTTTGACGGCGTGGCGGGGTGCGAGGGGCATGCCGCCATGACGCTGGAGTCATGGGCCGCGGCGGTTTCCGGGGAAGAGATTCCGGGAGACCCGTATGAATGGGTCATGCATGAGGAGGGCGGCCTGCTGGAACTGGATTGGCGGCCATTGCTGAAGGCCGTGGATGATGATTTGCTGAACGGCGTTTCCAGCGGCTGCATGGCCCGGAAGTTTCATGAAAGCCTGGTGAACCTGGCCTTTGACGTGGCGGAGCATTTCTGCCTGGACAGGCTGGTGCTGGGGGGCGGATGCTTCCAGAATGCCTTTTTGCTTGAAGGCCTGGCGGGAATGGCCCAGTCTAGAAGGTGCCAGTTGTCCCTGCCGCAGCGGGTTCCCTGCAATGACGGGGGAATTTCCCTGGGGCAGGCGGCTGCGGTCGTGCGCCAATGGAAAGGATAATATATGTGTTTGGCTGTTCCCGGAAAGATTGTAAGCGTTAATGAAACGGACCCCCTGTTCAGGCTGGGCGTGGTGGATTTCGGCGGCGTAACCCGTGAAGTGAACCTGGCCTGCGTGCCGGAGGCCGCGTTGGGGGATTACGTCATCGTGCACGTGGGCATGGCCCTGAGCGTGATGGATAAGGAGACCGCGCTGCAAACCCGGAAGGAGATGCGGGAGATTGTGGAAAATACCGATCCCGTGTAAAGGGGATACCGTTTGGCGATGGAACGTTTTCATGGTTTATGCAGGAGGAAGTTCAGCGGTTGCTTGAAGAGTTGCGCCACGCCGTGACGCGCCCGTGGGCAGTGATGGAGGTGTGCGGCGGCCAGACGCACGCCATCGCGTCCCTGGGGCTGGAAGAGCTTCTTCCTGCGGAACTGCGCCTGATTCACGGCCCCGGCTGTCCGGTCTGCGTTACCGCCGTGGAGTTGATTGACCAGGCTGTGGAACTGAGCCTGCGGCCCGGCGTGGTCCTGTGCAGTTACGGGGATATGATGAGGGTTCCCGGTTCCGGCGGGGACCTGTTTTCAGCCAAGGCCCGGGGAGGGGATGTGCGGCTGATGTATTCTCCGCTGGAGGCGGTAGCCCTGGCCGGGAGCCATCCTGAAATGGAAGTCGTTTTTTTTGCCGTGGGGTTTGAGACCACGGCCCCGGCTACGGCTCTCGCCATGCAGCAGGCCCGCGCGCTGGGATATGCCAATTTTTCCGTGCTCTGCGCCCATGTGCAGGTTCCTCCGGCCCTGGAATGGCTGATGGACCAGGAAGAGGGGAGGCCGGACGCCTTTCTGGCTCCGGGCCATGTCTGCGCCATCACGGGGGAGGAGGATTATGGCCGTCTGGCCGTCCGTTACGGAGTGCCGATGGTGGTGACGGGATTTGAGGCGGCGGATTTGCTCCGCGGCCTCCTGATGTGCGTCCGCCAGCTGGAAGCCGGGGACCACACGGTGCAGAACGCCTATGCGCGCTATGTAAAACCGGAGGGGAACAAGACGGCGCGGGAAAGGATGGCGGAAGTTTTTGAGCCGGAAGACCGCCACTGGCGCGGTCTGGGGCTGATCCCCTCCGGCGGCATGAAGGTGCGCCGGGCGTGGGAGGGAATGGATGCCGCCCTGCGTTTCGGCTGCCGGAAGGGCGCCCATGGCGCGGATGAGGCGTCCGGCTGTCTGGCCGGGCAGGTGCTGCGTGGGCTGGTCCGCCCGGCGGAATGCCCCTTTTTCGGCACCTCCTGCACGCCGCTGGCTCCGCTGGGCGCGCCCATGGTGTCCGGGGAGGGCGCCTGCGCTGCCTATTACCGTTATAAAAGAAGTTGATCCCATGTTTGAATGTCCTGTTCCGGAACCTGCTTCCGACCGTATCCAGATGGCCCACGGCGGCGGCGGACGCCTGATGAATGACCTGATCCGCTCCGTGTTCCTGAATGCGTTCGGCTCTCCCGCGGGAGGCGTGCAGAATGATGCCGCCGTGCTGGATTTCCCGCCGGGGCGGCTGGCGATGACTACGGACAGTTTTGTCGTGGACCCTCTGGAGTTTCCGGGGGGGACGATCGGTTCCCTGGCCGTGCACGGCACGGTGAATGATCTCGCCATGAGCGGGGCGGAGCCCCTGTACTTGACGGCAGGCTTCATTCTGGAAGAGGGCCTGCCGGTGGAGGTGCTGTCCCGCGTGGTGCAGGACATGGCCGCGGCGGCGCGCGCGGCCGGCATTCGCATCGTGACGGGGGATACGAAGGTGGTGGAACGTGGCAAGGGGGACGGCATTTACATCAATACCGCCGGAGTGGGCGTGGTCCGCCATGGACTGGAGATCAGCCCTTCTTCCGTGCGTCCGGGGGATTCCGTCCTGCTCAGCGGTGATCTGGGGAGGCACGGAATGACGATCATGAGCCTGCGGGCGGGATTGTCCTTCGGCGATGGTCTGGCGAGCGATTCCGCCGCGCTGCATGAATCCGTAGCGGCTCTCGTCCGCACCGGGATTTCCGTGCACTGCCTGCGTGACGTGACCCGCGGCGGCCTGACCGCCACCCTCTCGGAAATTGCGGAGTCCTCCGGCCTGACCGTTCAGCTGGATGAGACGTCCATTCCCGTGCGGGAGGATGTCCGCGCGGCCTGCGGCCTGCTGGGGCTGGACCCCCTTCAAGTGGCCTGTGAAGGCCGCTATCTGGCTATTCTGCCCCGGGAACAGGAGGAAGAAGCCCTGCGCCTGATGCGCGGCTGCGGTGTCTCCGCCGGGGCATGTATGATAGGCCGTGTGGAAGAGTTCAGAACGGCTCCCCTCCTGATGACGGGGCGTCTGGGGGTGGAACGGGTGCTGGGCATGCCTTCCGGGATGCAGCTCCCGCGCATTTGCTGATGCTCCTGCCGTTCCGCAACGCCCGGATGGTTTCCGGATTGTTGGCAGGGAAGCGGTAGGGTGCCGCTTCCCTGCCGGTCTGGCATTTCATAGGGAATTGCCGGAGCGGCTGCGTGTGCTTCCGGGGAAGCTACAGCCGGCTTGGTTTGGGGGAGTTGGTTGTGGGGGGAAAGTTGGTCAGGAGAGTTCGGAGGTTCCGGTTTCCGGAAGTGTTTTTAACGCCGCTTTGGCCTGGGAGTGGTCCTGGGAGGCCGCTTTTTCCAGCCATTCCCTGGCGGTTGTTAGATTCTTTTCCACACCGAAGCCGTGCTGGTAGATGATGCCCAGGTTGTATTGCTCGGAGGCATAGCCGGCCCTGGCGGCGCGAAGGTTCCGGTCATGCCATTCCCTGGCTTCCGCCTCGCTGAAATCCTCGTTTTTACAGAATTGCTCCCATGTTTTTCCTATTTTCATGGCAGCGCGGGCAAAGCCCATCAGGGCGGCTTTTCTGGTGTATTCATCCGCCAGGTTCATGTTCTTTTCCACGCCGGCAGGTCCCGTCCGGTACAGGTGGGCCAGCCCCCAGTAGCCGTTGGGGCTGCCCAGGTCAGCGGCCTTCTGGAAAAGCTGGAGGGCATCCGGATATTTTTTGTGGGACATGGCGAACACCGCGTTGGCAAGGAAGCGTTCCGCTTTCGTAAACTCGTAGAATTCAGGCATGGCGGCCCACTCGGATTTGAGCTTGTCCCTGTCCTTTTTGGACTTGGCGGGCATTCCGGCAGGCGGGGAAATGCGGAAAACGGGGATATAGCCGGAGGCTCCCATGTTGGCCAGTCCGGCCATCAGGAAGCAGCCGGGCTGAATGCGCCACATGTGCATGTACAGCACGCGATCCGTGGGAAGGGAATCCTTTTCAATCCAGTCCGGCAGGTTCATGGGCGGTCCGTAAAGACCCGTCAGGCCGTTCAGCATGCGCTTGTACAGGGATTTCAGGCGCGTATCGTACTCGTCCCTGCCTGCCTTGGTGGCGGAGTAAAAGGAGACGGCTCTCAGGCCCCCGTCCTTGTTGTATTCAAAATGAAGGGAAAAGAAGAGGCCGCCGATGGGCTTTCTGGTCTTGTACGCGCCGTTCAGGCCGGTGCGGCTCAGGTAGGCGTCCGTTCCTGGGCCTTCCAGGGATTTGCAGGATTTCAGGGAGCTCAACAGCTGGGATTCCTGCAATCCTGTTTCCAGGGGACCGTACAGCGGGGACGCAGTACAGCAGGCGGATGCATACAGCATGGCCGCATAGCGATAGTAATCTATCAATTTCATGGGATGTGGGGTAGGGGGTTGGGGTCAGTTGTTTCAATAGCGAATTAGGAATCCGGATGAAATAGCCGACAGCGCTAAAATAAGATGAACAATCATTATATTCAAGATTTTATGCTTCCTACTAACAAATATATTCTGCCAAACCTCCCATCCGGGAAAATACTGGATGGAATTGGAGAAAAGCACTTGATATGAAAAACTAGTATTGACGCCGGATTCCTAATCCGGAGTGGTTAAAGCTGATTGAAGGACAGTAGGTAAGGTTGCCCGGGACAATCAGGCAGGGAGCCGTTTGAGGTTTCCGGACAGAGAAAGAAGAGGGAAATTCTACGGTTCTCCGGCCTGTTTTTATGGTGTTGGCACGTGGGAATCATTCTTGTTTTTATTAAAAATCTTCCTGAATATGCCTTCATTTTCGTTCTACATGTTCCGTATGCCCTTCATATTGGCGGATTATAAATCCGGCTCGCAGGAGGAAAGGAATGTTTTTCTTAATATAATGCTTGCTATCAATTATTAATAGAATGATTTGAATCCGCGGCTCCTGGAAGATACCATGATTTTTTTCTTCTCAAATACGATGAAAATCATTTTTTCTCAAAAAATTTTGTTGACTGCGGATTTATAATGCGCGGATGGATGAAGGTGATTTCGGAACGGCTGATATTCAATGAATCATCAGCTTTTTGCAGGGACGGACGGTGCTGAAGACGGGAATCCAGGAAAAGCGGGGAGAGGCTGCCGTCCCTCCGGTTTTGGCCAGGGAGCAGCAGGAGAGCGTCCGTGACGGTTTCGTTTCCTTCTGCGACTTGCTTGAAGCAGCCTTCCTGTCCATGGTACCGGCGCATGAGAATTGATGTGGCAACGGATACATATGAGCCTGATGTGAATGGAGTGGCCCTGACGCTGGGGCGCCTGGTCCGGGGGCTCCGGGCGCGGGGGCATCTGGTGCATGTGCTGCGGGCGTCCGGGCGGGACGGAGCTTCCGTTCCCGGGGAGACGGCCATGCCGTCCCTGGCCCTTCCCATGTACCATGAAGTGAAGATAGGGCTGCCTTCCGCAGACAGGTTCCGGGCCAGATGGATGAAGAAAAGGCCGGATGTGGTGTACGTTGCCACGGAAAGCCCCATGGGGGCGTCTGCCGTCAAGGCCGCCCGCGCCTTGGAGATCCCCGTGGTGATGGGGTTCCACACCAATTTCCACCAGTACATGAAGGATTACCATTTTTCCGGACTGGAAACCGCCGCCGTGAATTACCTGCGCAAACTGCACAACAAGGCAGGGATGACGGTGGTGCCTACGGAAGAGATGCGCCGCACGCTGGAAGGGCTGGGGTTTGAACGCCTTTCCGTGATGGGGCGCGGGGTGGACGCCGCCTTGTTTGATCCTGCCAGGAGGGATTTTTCTCTCCGGCAGTCCTGGGGCGTATGGCGGGATGAAGTGGTGTTCGGCGTGGCAGGGCGGCTGGCACGGGAAAAGAACCTGGTGACGGTACTGGACCTGTATACGCGTTTGCAGCGGGAATTCCCGGACTGCGGCATGAAGATGGTGGTCGTGGGGGACGGTCCCATGATGAGCAGCCTGCGCAGTGAGTTTCCCGATGCCGCTTTTTGTGGAATGCGCACGGGGGAAGACCTGGCGCGCCATTATGCGGGGATGGATGTGCTGCTGTTCCCCAGTGAGACGGAAACCTTCGGAAACGTGCTGCTGGAGGGCATGGCCAGCGGACTGGCTACGGTCAGCTACCGGTATGCCGCATCCGCGGACGTAGTGCTGGACGGCATCAACGGTCTTCAGGCGGAGAAGGGGGATGTGGAGGGCTTTTATTCCGCCATGCAGCGCCTGCTCATGGACAGGGAACTGGGCCGCAGGCTGGGGGAGCAGGCCCGCAGGACCGTGCGCGCCAGGACGTGGGATGCCATTCATGACCGGTTTGAAGAACTGCTGGCTTCCGTGGCGCGGGAGGAGAACGGAACGGGTTGCGCCCGCCCTCCGCAGGACGCCGTGCTGGAATGCCGCACGGTTTTTCTGTCAGACCTCCATCTGGGGACGAAGGACTGCAAGGCGGACGAATGCCGCAGGTTCCTGAAGCATGTGCGGGCGCAGAAAATAGTTCTGGTGGGGGATGTGGTGGATGCATGGGCGCTGTCGCGCGGCAGCCGCTGGCGCAGGCGGCACACGCGGCTGATCCGTACCCTGCTGAAAAAAATGGAGCAGGAGGATGTGGAAATACTGTACCTGCGCGGGAACCATGACGATATTCTGGAGAAGTTCCTTCCCTTTCATCTGGGAGGCTTGAAGATGGCCAAGGAGTGCGTGCACCGTGCGGCGGATGGCAGGCGCTACCTGTGCGTGCACGGGGACGGGTTTGATTCCATTTCCACCAATCACCGGTGGCTGGCGGTGCTCGGCTCCCTGGGGTACGACGTCCTGCTGATGGTCAACCGCCTTTATAACAAGTACCGCGCGTGGCGGGGCAGGGAATATTATTCCGTCTCCCGCGCCATCAAGGAGCGGGTGAAATCCGCCGTCAATTTCATCGGGAAATATGAGGAGCAGCTTCAGAGCCTGGCCGTCAAGAGGCAGTGTGACGGCATCATCGCCGGGCATGTGCACCATCCGGCGGATACCATGGTGGGAGAGGTGCGCTACCTGAATTGCGGGGACTGGGTGGAAACGATGAGCGCGGTGGTGGAACATGCGGACGGCCGCATGGAGACGCTGCTGTACAAGGATTTCATGAAACGCCTGGCTTACGGCAAATACGGAACGGGAGCGCGGGCGGAGTTTTCCCCCGGCGGGGAGGCTCCATGAGGGTTCTGGGAGTATTTGGTCCCGGCACAGGATGGGACAAAATGGCTGTGTGTGACATTTTGTCGCCTTTATGGTGTGACAGAATGTCCTATCATTAATCCTGGCCGTAAAGAGAAGATTGACATGAATCATGTTATAATAAATTGATTTTATGGTACTTATCATACGTGGTGCCGGATTCCGTTCCAGCCTGGCATGCCATTTGCAACAAGGGAGTTAAGAACATGAGTTCACCTGCATGACACATCAGGTCATGGGGAAATCAAATCTCAACGAAATCCATTCAAAACAATCTAAGATAACAATATGGCTAAAATATTAGGAATCGACTTGGGCACGACCAACTCGTGCATGGCTGTAATGGAAGGCGGTCAGGGGACCGTACTTGAAAACAGCGAAGGTGCGCGCACCACTCCCTCCATTGTTGCCTTCACCAAGAGCGGTGAACGCCTCGTGGGGCAGGCCGCCAAACGTCAGGCGGTGACCAACCCGAAAAACACCGTGTTTTCCTCCAAGCGCCTCATCGGTCGCAAGTACAGTGAACTGACGGAAGAAGATAAGAAGGTGCCTTATGAAATCGTGGAGGCTCCCAACGGGGATGCCTATATCCGTGTGGATGTGGGAGGTGAAAAGAAGACCTTCTCCCCGCAGGAAATCGCCTCCATGGTGCTTGCCAAGCTGAAGGCTGATGCGGAATCCAAGCTGGGTGAAACCATCTCGGAAGCCGTGATTACCGTTCCCGCCTATTTCAATGACGCCCAGCGCAACGCGACCAAGGCCGCCGGTGAAATCGCCGGGCTGAAGGTGCGCCGCATCATTAATGAACCGACGGCGGCCGCTCTGGCTTACGGCCTGGACAAGAAGTCCAATGAAAACATCGCCGTGTATGACCTGGGCGGCGGCACCTTTGATATTTCCGTGCTGGAAATCGGCGATGGCGTGTTTGAAGTGAAGGCTTCCGACGGCGACACCCACCTGGGCGGCGACGACTGGGACAACGCGATCATCACCTGGATCATGGAAGAGTTCAAGAAGGACTCCGGCATGGACCTTTCCAACCAGCCCGACGCCATCCAGCGCATCAAGGAAGAAGCTGAAAAGGCCAAGATTGCCCTTTCCTCCACCCAGAGCTATGACATCAGCCTGCCGTTCATCACGGCGGATTCCTCCGGTCCCAAGCACATTCAGCTGACACTGAGCCGTTCCAAGCTGGAACAGCTCACGGGCGCCCTGCTGGACCGCACCCGCAAGCCCGTGCTGGACTGCATTGCCGCTTCCGGCCTGAAGACCGGGGACATTGACGAGCTGGTGCTGGTGGGCGGCATGACCCGCATGCCCGCCGTGCAGGAAGAAGCCCATACGCTGGCCGGTAAGGAACCCCACAAGGGCGTGAACCCGGATGAAGTGGTAGCCGTGGGCGCCGCCATCCAGGGCGGTGTGCTCCAGGGGGACGTGAACGACGTGCTTCTGCTGGACGTGACTCCTCTGACCCTGTCCATTGAAACGATGGGCGGCATCGCCACGCCGATGATCGAACGCAACACGACCATTCCTGTGCGCAAGAGCCAGGTGTTCTCCACCGCCGCGGACAACCAGCCCGCCGTGGACATCCGCATCTGCCAGGGTGAACGCAAGATGTTTGACGACAACAAGCTTCTGGGCAACTTCAAGCTGGACGGCATTGCTCCGGCCCGCCGCGGGGAACCGCAGATTGAAGTCACCTTCGACATTGATGCCAACGGCATCCTGCACGTCTCCGCCAAGGACAAGGGCACCGGCAAGGAACAGAAGATTTCCATCCAGGGCTCCAGCGGCCTTTCCAAGGATGAAATTGAACGTGCCAAGCGTGATGCGGAAGCCCATGCGGAAGAAGACAAGAAGCGTGCCGAGGAAATTGACACCCTCAACCAGGCGGACAGCCTCTGCTTCTCCGTGGAGCGCCAGCTCAAGGACATGGGAGACAAGATTCCCGCGGACCTCAAGCGCGAGATTGAAGACAAGGTGATGCACCTGAAGGAAGCCATTTCCAAGAAGGAATACACGGCCATCAAAGCCGGCAAGGAAGACCTTGAATCCCGCCTGGAAGCCCTGTACAAGGCAGCGGAAACCGCCCAGCAGCAGTCCGCCGGCGCAGCCGGTCCCATGCCGGGGGCCGCTCCCGAGGAAGAATCTTCCGATGGACCCCGCAAGGCCAAGGGCCGCGTGGTGGACGCCGAAATCGTCGACGACGAGAAATAAACCCTTCCCGGGGGGAGGGGACGCAATCCCCCTCCCTCCGGAACATTACATCCATATATTCATCTATAACAACACAAACACAACATACTATGGCAAACATCAAACCCCTAGGACAACGTGTGCTGGTCAAGCGCATTGAAGCTGAAACCAAGACGGCCGGAGGCCTGTTCCTGCCGGACACCGCCAAGGAAAAACCCCAGGAAGCCGAAGTAATCTCCGTAGGCACCGGCGGCCGGGACGACAAGGGCGCCTTGATTGAATTTACCGTGAAACCGGGCGACCGCGTTCTCATTTCCAAGTACGGCGGTACGGAAATCAAGCTGGACGGAGAAGACTACCTCATCCTGTCTGAAAACGACATTCTGGCCATCATTGGCTAATTCACACAACACTCACTCAACATCATTTTTTAAATAACCTGATATTATGGCTAAACAAATCCAATTTGACGAAACCGCCCGCCAGGCCCTCCTCCGCGGCGTGGAACAGATTGCCAAGGCTGTCAAGAGCACGCTGGGCCCTGCCGGCCGCAACGTGGTGATCGACAAGAAATTCGGTTCCCCCCTCATCACCAAGGACGGCGTGACCGTCGCCAAGGAAATCGAACTGGAAGACCCGTTTGAAAACATGGGCGCCCAGCTTGTCCGGGAAGTCTCCTCCAAGACCAACGACGTGGCCGGCGACGGCACCACCACCGCCACCCTGCTGGCCCAGGCCATGATCCGCGAGGGTCTGAAGAACCTGGCCGCCGGCGCCAATCCCATCGTTATGAAGAAGGGTATGGCCAAGGCCGTGGACGCTGCTGTGGCCGCCATTCATGAGCAGAGCCAGAAGGTCAACGGCACCGACGACATCGCCCGCGTGGGCACCGTCTCCTCCGGCGACGCCTTCATCGGCAAGCTCATCGCCGAGGCCATGGAGAAGGTCTCCGCCGACGGCGTCATCACCATCGAGGAGTCCAAGACCGCCGAGACCTACTCCGAGGTGGTGGAGGGCATGATGTTCGACCGGGGCTATATCACCCCCTACATGGTCACCGACACCGACAAGATGGAGGCCCTCATCGACGACGCGTATATCCTCATCACCGACAAGAAGATTTCCGTGATCTCCGACATTCTGCCTCTGCTGGAGCAGCTGGTCCAGGCCGGCAAGAAGCTGTTCATCATCGCCGAGGACGTGGAGGGCGAGGCTCTGAGCACCCTGATCGTCAACCGTCTGCGGGGCACCCTGAATGTGGTGTGCGTCAAGGCTCCCGGCTTTGGCGACCGCCGCAAGGAGATGCTCCAGGATATTGCCATCCTCACCGGCGGCCAGGTCATCAGCGAGGAGCTGGGCCTGACCCTGAAGGATGCCACCGTGGATATGCTGGGCCGTGCCCGCCAGGTGAAGGTCACCAAGGAGAACACCATCATCGTGGACGGCATGGGCGACAAGCAGGCCATTGCCGACCGCGTGGCCCAGATCCGTGCCCAGATCAACAACACCACCAGCGAGTATGACCGCGAGAAGCTGCAGGAGCGTCTGGCCAAGATGGCCGGCGGCGTGGCCGTCATCAAGGTGGGTGCTGCTACCGAGACCGAGATGAAGGAGAAGAAGCTCCGTATCGAGGACGCCCTGAACGCCACCAAGGCTGCCGTGGAGGAAGGCATTGTGGCCGGCGGCGGCACCATCTTTGTCAACGTGATCCCCGCTGTCACCGCCCTGCTGGCCGACGCCGAGGGCGACGAGAAGACCGGCGTGCAGATCGTGGCCAAGGCTCTGGAGGAGCCCATCCGCCAGATTGCCGCCAACGCCGGCCTGGACGGCTCCGTGATCCTGGAGAAGGTCCGCACCTCCGGCAAGAACGGCTTCGGCTTCGACGCCTACAAGGAGGAGTACTGCGACATGATCGCCAGCGGTATCGTGGATCCCGCCAAGGTGACCCGCTCCGCTCTGGAGAACGCCGCCAGCGTGTCCGGCATGGTGCTGACCACCGAGTCCCTGGTGGCCGACAAGCCCCAGCCCGCGGCTCCCGCAGCCCCCGCTCCCGATATGGGCGGCATGGGCGGCATGTATTAAGAGACGCCGCAAACCGTTGAAATTGCTTGATTTTTTGGATGCGCAAAAGCGGATTTACGCCAAACTTACGCCACTTACGCCAAAAATCCAAGCGCATGATCCGGTAACAGAAATCGGCACCTGCCTCAAAAAGCAGGTGCCGATTTTTTTAGTTGAAAAACAATATAGCACTTATAGTACTAAAAATAATTAAAAACTATATTGACAAATCTGCTCTCTAATTGTATCATATAAGCAAAGAGGTGATTTACATGAACCGGCTTATTTCAAAATGTCCCGCCTGTCATGGGACACTGCGAGTTACCACGCTACAATGCCCTGATTGTGGCATGGAGCTAAGAAACACGTTCGACCTTGGCCCTTTTGATCGGCTCGACAAGGAGCAATTTGAGTTCTTGATTACTTTTTTGAAAGACAGAGGAAACCTGAAGGAGGTACAGTCTGATATGCAAATATCTTATCCAACTGCAAAAAAGAAACTGGATGAATTGCTTGCCGCCTTAAATCTCGGCGGTGGAACGGAGAAGGTAATGCCAAAGGAAATTGATGTAAGCCGCATGGATGTGGATGATACAAGCACACTCGCGTCCGAAATCATCAAAGCAAAGCTGAAAGCGCACGGTGGTCACGTTACCGTATACACGGCCAGAGGCCTTCCTTGCGAGATTTACGCAGAGCCAGACGGAACGACTTTTACAAGTGATAAGTTGCCTGTTAAGCCAGCCTACGACTATAAGGTGTTTGACGATATTGTAGAACTCCTTATAAAGCAAGGGGGCAGAGCAAAGAAAGGCAATGGAAGAAATTATAAGCTCGGTGAACCCGGCTGTGAGGAAAATACCGTTGTCGGTACAATAGCGCTTCACCGCGGTCGAACAATCGGAGAATCGGTTTTTGATCCCGTGTTTGTAATGGCTGCAATTTTAGAGTGGGCGGGGATTGCTAAGAATGGTCGTGGCGAGTTAATTCTAACTGAGGAGCATAACGATCTATGATACAATTCTTACTCATTGCCTTTGTTATTTTCTGGTACAACCTCTTATTTAAGAACAAGTACTAAATCATATTGTGCCTATTAGGAGAACGTAAAAATGGTGCGAAGCATAGCATGCTGGACATAGTGGCTATCGGGCACTTCCACGCTCAGATAGGCCTTGCCGTCCGTCAGTCCCTCGCAGGACACGGTGACATAGGAGGTGAGATTCTACTCATACTCCGTAGCAAAATACTATTCATACGCTTCTTGTCCAACAAAACACAGAGGTTTGATTTTTTAGTTTAAGAATGTGTTCGACCTGAAAAAACTGCCGCAGAGGTAATTGCCCTCTACGGCAGTTTTTTATGTGCCGGTGCAGCCCTCTGCCGGCGGGAGCATATGGGCTTTCGGTGTCTCTGTACTTGCGGCCAGAGCAACGTTGCCGGTGCAGGACGCGGGGATCATGGCTTGACTTGCTCCGCAGCTCAATACGCCGGGTCCTTCAGCTCCCGGCGGATCTGCGGGAAGGCCGCATCCTCGCCCTGCTTCTTCAGCAGCAGCAGCCACCGGTCCAGCAGGTCGCTGGTCTCCTGGTTGATGAGAATGTGCCCCTTGGAGCCCTGGTAATAGTCATAGGGCGATGCATCGGTATATTTTTCCCCTTGGTACACCCGGCAGGCAGCGATGCGGTCGCAGAACATCTCCGCCACATAGCGCTTGGGCATTTTACACCCGCCCATATATACGCTGCCGTCCGGCCGCAGGCAGTAGTCGATCCAGTACTCAAAGTGATGGCGGTTGCGGCCCTTATGATGCAGCCACGACAGGCTCACGCCGTTTTCCAGGCGCTCCTGGTCGTTGGGACTGCGGTATCCCTGGTAATATTTGGCGCTGCGCCAGAACTCCGTGGGGCTGTATTTGCTCAGATCGTGGGTCAGTCCCTGCCACACCAGCCCCAGCCGCAGGCAGTAATGCCGCACCAGCCGCCGGTGGCGGCCCACCGTGCGCAGATGCTCACGAATATGCATGCGCCGTCCCCCCTTTTTTTCGCTTTTCCTATGATACCACAAAAGGGCTCCCGGCGCAAACGGCAGACTTTGGCGAAATGACGAAAAATGACGGGATTTTTCTACGGCAGATTTTGCTTTTTATTCACACTCCTGTCATAGGTCTATGTTATAATCATAACAAAGGATCAAACGAGAACAAGGAGGCGCATCTTTTTCATGATGATCGAGAAGAGCGGCACCATCCGGCTGAAGGATATCCACATTCCCCAGGGGGGCACGCCGGAGCAGCAGGAGCTGGCCCAGGGCATGGTACGGGTGAATCACCTGTATCGCAGCGCTCTGAAGGTCGCCGTCACCCAGCTGGAGATCCTGGACGAGGAATTTGCCAGCCTGTACGACCACTCTCCCATCCACCATATCGAGTACCGCATCAAAACCGTGGACAGCATCGTGGAAAAGCTGAAGCGCCGGGGGTTTGAGGTCACCATCGACAATATCTATGCCCACATCCAGGACGTAGCCGGCGTCCGGGTTATCTGCAACTATCTGGACGATATCTACTATCTCCGCAGTCTGCTGGCCCGCAATGAGAATTTCAAGATCATCCGGGAGGTGGACTACATCCAGCAGCCCAAGGAGTCCGGCTACCGAAGCCTGCACCTGATCTGCGATGTGCCCATCGTGATCTCTGAGGGAATGCTGCACCTGCCGGTGGAGATCCAGCTGCGTACCATTGCCATGGACATGTGGGCCAGCCTGGAGCATGAGCTGCGCTATAAGTCGCAGCGGGACTTTTCCCCTGACGACGCGGCGCGCCTGCGCCTGTGCTCCGACGCCATCAGCGAGATCGACCGGGAAATGCAGGATATCTACCAGGGCAGAGGCCCGGAATACCACGCATAGAACCCCGCTGCAAAAAGAAATGTACTCCCCCATGCAGGACGCTGCCGTCCGCATGGGGGAGCAAGTTTATGCCGCCTGGGCGGCGTTACGCCTTGGGCTGCTGCTGGGTGATGCAGTGGATGTTGCCGCCGCCGAAGGCGATCTCCCGGGTCTGGACCCCCACGATCTGGCGGTCCGGGAACATCTGCTGCAGCTGCTGGATGGCCAGCCGGTCGTTTTCGTCACCGTACTGGGGGGCGATAACGGCCCCGTTGACGATGAGAAAGTTCATATACGAGGCGATGCTGACCTCGCCGTTTTCCCGGGGGGCGGTGCCCTCCACGGCGTCGATGGTCTCCGCCCCCTCCAGATAGCAGGGCTTTTTCGTCAGGCACAGCTTGTGCACCGTCAGGCGGCGGCCCTTGGCATCGGTGGCCTGGCTCAGGGCGCGGAAGGCGTCCTGGGCCGCCTGATAGAAGGGGTTCTCCGGGTCCTCGGTCCAGATGCACGCCACCTCTCCCGGGGCCACGAAGCAGGCCACGTCATCAATATGGCCGTTGGTCTCATCGGGGTCGATACCGTCCCGCAGCCAGATGACCTTCTCGCACCCCAGATAGCCGCAGAGCTTTTCTTCAATATCCCGGCGGCTCAGCTCCGGGTTCCGTCCCGGGGACAGCAGGCACATCTCCGTGGTCAGCACAGTGCCCTGACCGTCCACATGGATGGACCCGCCCTCCAGCACAAAATCGTCGGTGCGGTAGCTGTCCACCCCCTCCAGCTCGCAGATCTTCCGGGCCACCAGGTCGTCCTGATCCCAGGGAAAGTACAGCCCGTCGTACAGGCCGCCCCAGGCGTTGAATGTCCAGTCCACTGCCCGCAGACCGCCCTGGTCGTTTTTCACAAAGGTAGGGCCGCAGTCCCGGACCCAGGCGTCGTTGCTGGTCATCTCCACCACCCGCACGTCCTCCGGCAGGCGGGCCCGGGCATTCTGAAACTGGTCGGGATTCACGCATACCGTCACCGGCTCAAACCGGGCGATGGCCCGGGCTACGTCAATGAATGCCTGCTGGGCGGGCTTGGCTCCGCCGCGCCAGTTATCGGGCCGCTGGGGCCACAGCATCCATACGCCGCTCTGCTCCTCAAATTCCCCGGGCATGCGATACCCGTCCTGCCGGGGCGTGGTTCCTGTGATTCGTTTTGCCATAGCTGTTATCCTCCTGATATGGGGTGATGCCGCCGCCGGACGGCGATGAGCAGCTCGCCCAGCAGCACACTGATGATGGAGCCCACGGTAATGGGCAGAATGGTGGCCAGCGTCTCCCGGTCCGTGGACAGGGGGACGGCGGTGAATACGATGGACAGGGCGATGAGCGCCATGGGGACGTAGGCCAGGCATTTGAGAAAGCCGTCGCCTCCCGGTACCCGGAAGGGCCGCTCCGCATCCGGGAACCTTTGCCGCAGGGCCAGAAACGCCGGAAACACCGGCAGATAGCTCAGCAGCAGCATCACCAGGTTCAGGGCGAAGAAGCTCCAGAACAGGGAGGAATCCGGGCTCACCGCCTGGATGGCAGCTCCCAGCAGACACACCGCCGAGGCTACGATCCCGCTGACCAGCGCCGAGCCCACGGGCATCTGGTTGTCCTTCCGCCGCCGGGCGAACACGGCGGGCATATCTCCCCGCTCCGCGGCATAGGCGGCGGTGGAATTGACGCCCATGGACCAGGAGATCATGTTGCCGAACAGCGTTACCAGAAACAGCAGGGCCACAATACCCACCAGCACGCCGCCGGTGGTGCCGGTCATCAGGGATACGGCATCGATGAGGCCGGAGTCCACACTGATGTCCCGGGTAGGCACGGCGGCCCCGATGCCGAAGGCCGAAAACAGGTAAATGGCCGCAATGACGATGCCGCCGGCAACGATGGCCTGGGGGATCTGCCGCCGGGGGTCTGCCATGCTGCCGGCATAGGTGCATACCACCTCAAAGCCCAGAAAGTTGAAGATGATGACGGAGATATACGACAGACTGTCCAGGTCGAAGGACGGCAGGAAGGTCCGGGCCGTCATGTCGTTGACAAAGCCATTTTTCGCCACATACACGATGCCCAGCACCCCCACCGTCACCGCCAGCAGAATCTTGATGGCGGCGCTGAGGTTCAGGATGATGATGCTGTCGCACACCGGATAAAAGGCCACCACGGTGACGATCCAGATAAACGCCAGCTGGATCAGCAGGGACCACACCGGCCCCGGCTGCCAGCCGAACACATACCCCAGTAGCTCCGGACACATGACCGCCAGGGATGCCATCCACAGAGGGAAGTTGATCCAGTAGTACCACGAGGCCCGGGCGCCCCAGCGGGAGTCGGGCCACGCCGTGTGGATCCAGTCGTACAGGCCGCCGTCCCCGGGAAAGGCGGTGCCCAGCTCCGAGGAGATGAGCCCATAGGGCAGCAGAAACGCCGCGATCATGAACAGCCACCAGAAATACTGGCTGTTGCCGATGGACGCCACCGGCGCGGCGGCCTCCGCCACAAACACCACGCAGATGACGGACAGCACCACATCCGCCAGCCGAAATTTGCGTTTTTCCATGTCAGCTCAGGCCCCGGTCCGCCATAAAGCGCTCCAGCTGCTCCCGGGCGGCAGCCATCTCCAGCTCCGTGTGCCTCTGGCGGCACTGGGTGAAGTATACCAGCAGGCCCCGCATGGCCGTCAGGCGGTTGCCGGCCTGCTCCCAGCACAGGGAGGCGGCGGAGTCGGCCACCTCGTCGGTGACGTCCTCACCCCGGGTGGCGGGCAGGCAGTGCAGGAACTTGCACCCGATGGCCCCCAGGCTCATCAGCTCCCGGTTCACCTGATAGTCGTGGAACACCTCCACCCGCTGCTCCTTGGGCATCTCGTTTTCATACAGGCCGTACCACACGTCGGTATAGATGAAGTCCGCGTCCCGGACGGCGCTGCGGTCGTCGGTGACCAGGAAGCTGCCGCCGCTTTCCCGGCAATTGCGCTCCATGATGGCCTGATGGCCGTCGGTCAGCTGATGGCCCTTGGGGCCGTAGTGGACGAATTTCATGCCCAGATGGGTGGTGATGAAGCCCAGGGACGCGCACACCTGGGTGCCGTCGCCCACGAACACCACCTTGCAGTCCGACAGCTTCTTGCCCCGGGGCAGGTTCTCCGCCATGGTGCACAGGTCGCCGATCTCCTGGGTGGGGTGGTTATAGTCGGACATGCCGTTGAGCACCGGGATGGAGCACGCCTCCGCCAGGTCCACGATGGTGCGGTGCTCAATGACCCGGGCCATGACCACGTCCACCAGATAGCTCAGCACCCGTCCGGTGTCGCCGATGGTCTCGTGTCCGCCCAGCTGGATCATGCCGGGGCCCAGATACTGGGCGTGGCCCCCCAGCTGGCTCATGGCCGTCTCAAAGGACACCCGGGTCCGGGTGGAGGACTGCTGAAAGATCATGCCCAGGTTCCTGTTTTTCATCAGCGGCGGGTAATAGCCGCCCCGGATGGCGTCCTTGATGGACAGGCTCAGCTGGATCATGTCCAGCAGCTCCTTCGCCGAAAAGTCGTTGGTGTCGATAAAATCCTTGACCATATGGTTTCCTCCTGCAAGAAATAGTTGGAAGATTTCCGCGTTCGGCCTTATTATGCGCCCGACGGCGCGTCTCTATGCAAAAAAAGCCGCCTCTCGCTCCACCGCCGTGAAAATGACGCAGGGAGGGTTATATTTTCTTGCGGAATCGGCAAATTTACTGTTGCAAAAGCGCGAAGAAGGGCATAAAATAGATTCTGAATCAGAGCGCCTGAAAACGTGCGGGGGAGGTCTCCGCAGCCCCTCGTACAGGGCAATGGAAAATCACATACAAAGGAAAGGAATGAACAAAATGAACCAAACGCAAACACGATCTCCGCGGAAGAGATTGCTGTCGCTGATTCTGGCGGTGATTCTGATGATCGGGCTGCTGCCCATCTCCGCATTCGCCACCTCGGCCAGCGCCCAGGCGAATGACGCGGAAGACACCGGCTACAAGTACAACATCATGTTCTTGGACTGCGGCCGCAAGTATTTCAGCGTCAACAGCATCAAGCAGATCATCGACAATGCGTCGGCGGCTGGGTTTAACTATATCCAGTTGGCCGTGGGCAACGATGGCCTGCGCTTCCTGCTGGACGACATGTCCCTGACGGTAAACGGGACGACGTACAGCAGCCAGCAGGTGTCTGCCGCCATCCACGCCGGCAATGAGGCGTATCACAACTTCGACGTGGATGAGCTGACCCAGCCCGAGATGGACGAAATCATCGCCTACGCTGCCTCCAAGGGCATGGGCGTGATTCCCTGTGTCAACACCCCGGGCCACATGGACGCCATCCTGTCCGCTGCCACGTCTCTGACGGGGACGGACTGCTCCTATAGCGGCTCCGCCCGTACCATCGACGTGACCAACGCCACCGCCGTGGCCTTTACCCAGGCCCTGCTGCAAAAGTACATCAGCTACTTTGCGGGCAAGGGCTGCAAGCTCTTCAACATGGGCGCGGATGAATATGCCAATGACATATTCACCTCCGGCTCCATGGGCTTCGGCAACCTCCAGTCCACCGGCAAGTACAGCTACTATGTGACCTATGTCAATGACGTAGCCGCGCTGATCAAGGATGCCGGTATGACCCCCATGGCCTTCAACGACGGCATCTACTTCAATAGCAACACCTCCAGCGGTACGTTCGACACCGACATCCTCATCTGCTACTGGTCCAATGGCTGGAGCAGCTATACCCCCATGCCTGCGGCTAATCTCGCCGCCAAGGGTTTCAAGCTGATCAACACCCACGGCGACTATTACTGGGTCCTGGGTAAGAGTGACTGGCAGTGCAGCCCCGAGAAAGCCAAAGGTTTTAACTATAAGACCTTCCAGGGCGGCACCATCAATGATCCTACCGGCTCTATGTTCTGCATCTGGTGCGACTATCCCGGCGCCGAGACGGACACCTTCGTTGTCAACAACACGGCGGACACCATTGCAGCCTTTGGCAAAGCGCTGCCGAAGGTTAAGCCGGTGGAGGGTGTCAAGAACGTCACCAAGACAGATGTGACTACCGGTGTGTCCGTAACGGCGCCCGATCTGACGGGGCTGACCGTAAAGGGAGCTGCGGCTCCCAGCATTGACACGGCGGCCGAGGGCAAGGTCCTGGCTTATGATGTCACCCCCACCACGGAAAGCGGCAATTATGCAGAAGCTGCTTCCGTGAGCTTCAAGACTCCCAGTGGCTGGGACACCTCCCGTGTTCGCGGCTTTGTGGTGAATACGGACGGCACAGTTACCGATGGCCTCACCGGTGTGGTGGAAAACGGCAGCTTTACCTTTACTGCCCCCCATTTCTCCGTTATGGGCATCTATCAGCTTTCTGCCGACGCGCCTACTGAAACGAAGGACATCAACGTAGCAGTCGGCGGCACTGTGACAGTCACCGTGAAGCGTGTGAACCTTTCCGGCATCTACCATACCGAGAATGAGTCCATCGCCACCGTTACCGTCACCGGTCAGGATGAAACCACAAAGCCGCATTATACCGAGGCAACCGTGAGCTACAGTAAGCTTGCTGGCAGCAACACCAAATGGACAAAGACGGACTATTTCTACGAGGTTGACGGTAACTACCATCCGGTATATGCATATTACAGCAACTACCGCTACTACTACGGCTATTCTACTACCGACAGTAACAACAATGTCACACAAGTCGGTTATAGTTGGTATGGGTATGCATCGGTTACGGGTATTTATGAGCAAACTGGCACGGAGACCGTTCCCGCCTCCAGCACCATCACCTTCACTGGTAAATCTGTCGGCGACACCTTCGTCGTCATCGGCGACGTGAAGTATAATATCCATGTCACGGAAAAAGCCCCCGATAATGCCCTGACAGGTACCTCCATCAACCTGGAATACTGGATTACCAACAACAAGGTCTACGATGGAAGCCAGACACCCGCCAATCAATACCAGAAGATTACCACCTCCACAAATGGGGTGATCACCGATGAGGGCGTTGCCCTTGCCGACCTTGCCCCCAATCCGGCCCACTCCTTCTTTGACGGCACTGTAACGGTCTATTACTGGCAGGCTATGCGGCTGGATGCAAGTAATCAGCAGACCGATGAAGCCGGTGATGACGAGACAGCAGACGGTACCACCCTGACCCACATCCGCTATCACAGCGGCGCTTGGCAGTACAAGACCGCAGACGGTGTGTGGCACTATTTTGAAGCTGGCGACCAGCTGGTGGCATATTACCTGCAAAAGACGGAGGTTACCAAGGAGATCGACACCTATGTCAAGGACTGGGGCTATAGCACAGGCAGCACGACACCCGACACATCCAGCGGTAAAGGCCAGGTTGCTTTGACGATCGCTGTGGTCTATCCCGACGGTACAGTTTCCCCTACAGAGGGTGAGATGTACAGCAAGTCTACTACCATTTTCAATTATTGGACTGATCGTGACATCGGTATTGTGGCTCCTGTGAACAACAGCAACTATAGTATCTCCAAGATCACGGTGACGGACGGTACGCGCAAAAGCAACACCTCCGATAACGTGTGGTATAGCAGCGATACTATCAAGTGGAACAAGACGCCCAACGCTGCCGGCAAGGAATGGTATGACGAGACCGAGGTCTGGAACAAGTCCTCCGGCACCACGCCCATGGTCAACGGCAAGAGAAGCAACATCACCTGGTCTGCCAAGAATACCGCCAAGCTGGTGTTGATTTATCTGGAGCCTATCGAGAAGGAAACCAACCTGAACGTGCAGTATATTGACCTCAACGCCAACAACAACGTGTTCCATAGCTATCAGATTGTGATGACGTACAATCAAGGTGACCCAGAGCCTACGTTCACCGACAAGCTGATGCTGGGTAATGCAGTAATCGGCCGCAACGGTCCGTGGGATGGCAGCAAAGAGAGCGATGGGAATTACCTGTCAGATGATGCGTATGTTGTCAATGCCGCTGGCACGAAACAGAAGTTCAAGAAGGACATTACCACAATTCCTGGAATCAACGGCATTTATGCAAGTGGCCTGTATCAGTATGCGCGGGCGGACATTTCCAAGGATGGCAAAACCTTGCGCCTGTACTACAACCTGAATCAGGCTGCGGGTAAGACCTTTGTCGTAGACTTTGGCCTGCCGGTTCAAATCCCGTTTAGTGATTTTGGAATTAAAAACGTTTCTGAGCTCACAGTGTCTTTCGATGAAAAGGACCCGAATGTGACGAAACGTCAGGGCAACTACGGCAATGGCGAGATCGATATGGTCAATCGGATTGTGACCTATACGCTGACCAAGACGCTGGATGCCAAAGTAGCTGTTCCTATCTATGTGACGGACGCGCAAGGCAAGAAGTTAGTGCAGAATGTCTACATCATCCCCGCCAGCAATGTGTACTACGAGGACAGCCTGGCCGCCTTTACGGACGGCACGGGCGCGGCTAAGGACGCAAAGTGGAGCATCGTGGGTACTGCGACTGATGAGCAGAAATCTGCCACCCAGGCCCTGGAGCAGCTGGGCAGCAGCGGCATCTACGGCAAAGACGATGCCTACAACAGCTCCTCTATGCTCTCCATGGGCACCGCCCACAAGGTCACCGTGACCGCAGACATGCTCGCAAAATGGAGCACGGATGGCACCACCTCCGCTTGGCCCACCGCCCAGTTCACCTTCAAGGGCACCGGCTTCGACATCATCTCCCTGACCAATAACAAGTCGGGTACGATTTTCGTTGATGTCACGAATACCGCAACGGGCAAACAGTACAACTATGTGGTCAACAACTACTATGGCTATACCTATCAGAGCGGCGAGTGGGTTGTGGATAAGAATGCGTCCGATACGTTGTATCAGATTCCCGTGATGAAGGTCGACGGACTTGACTACGGCGAGTATAATGTGGTCATCAAGGTAGCCTATAACAAGTTCTTTGACACAGCCGAAGCGAAAGAGTACAGCTTCTGGCTGGACGCCGTTCGCATCTATGATCCCATGGGTGAGTATGCGGACTACACCAAGGACAACGAGGGCTATCCCCAGTACATCAAGCTTCGTGACACTCTGGTGGATGGAACAGCCAAGCCTGACGGAACCGACAAGACAGTATTTATTGACGGCGGTTCCACAGCTGATATTAAGACGACCTACGCCAACTATGGCCCCAACAACGAGGTCTACCTGATGAAGGGCCAGGCCATTACCTTCAAGATTCCGGCCAATGACAAAATCGCCAGCATCCAGATCGGCGCCAAGGCCCCCAAGGGTACGGCTAACCTGAATGTGAATGAAAAGGAAATTGTTTCGGGTGGCCTTTCCACTGCCACGGAGATGTACTATCAGATTGCCACTGTCGGCGGGCAGTTCACCATCACCAACACCGGCGATGGCATCCTGTCCCTGACCAATCTGAAGATCACCTATTCTGCAAAGAGTTCTGTGAGCCTCGGCACCCTGAATACCCAGGAGCAGGAGAATGCCGTCAGCCTGGTGCGGGCTCTGTTCACCGCGCCGGTGGCCACCTTCAGCCCGGAGACCTTCCAGGCCGATTGGGGCCGGGCGGTCCGCGCCGGTAAGCGGGCTACCCTGACAGTAAAGACATCTGCGGACGTGGAAAGCATCACGGTGGACGGTCAGTCTATCACCGGCTATACTACCCGCACCCAGCGCACCGGCTGGGGCTGGTGGTCTCCCAAGGTTACCTATCACGTATTCACCTACACCACCACCGCTCCCGCCCAGACCACGGACTACGCAGTCTGCGCAGTGAATGCGGAAGGGACTGCCAGCGAAGCGGTCACCGCCACCCTGACGGTGAAGCCCACCACCTGGTGGAACTGGTGGTTCTGAGAAAGGAGCAATCGAAACCATGAAATCCTATGTATCCCCCATCGTCAGCTTCGAGAGCTTCGAGTTGAGCGCAAACACTGCCAATGCATGTGGAAATAAGACGCATACGCCGACCAATCACACATGCGGCGTGGATGTCCCCGGTGTCGGAATGGTATTTTTGAACGAAGTTGAGGGCTGCAAATACAAAGGCAGCGACGGCGATCATAGCGTTTGCTATGACATACCGTTTGATTCGACCCGTCTCTTCAATTCCTGACCCAACTGAACACCCTGAAAGAGCCCTGCCCCCATGGGGCGGGGCTCTTTGCAAAGGAGCAATGTATGAAACGAACCATCAAGTGCGCCGCCCTGCTGCTGGCCCTGGTGCTGCTGTGCGCCGGGTGCGGCAAAAAACAGCCCGCCCAGCCCGACCAGTACGGCCTGGCCCCGGAGCCCTCCAAGCTGGACGGCGTGGCCATCGGCAATGACCTGGAGATCGTCAGCACCGGGCGCTACGCCGGCCTGTTTGTGGAGGACGGCAGCGACGAGACAGTGTCCGACGTGTTTTGCATCCGCGTGAAGAACACCGGCTCCACCGGCGTGCAGTACGCCCACATCACCCTCACCCGGGGCGGGGAGTGCTACGAATTTGACATCACCACCCTGCTGCCTGGGGAGACGGTCCAGGCCCTGGAGCTCAGCCGCCAGACCCTGCCGGAGAAACCGGCGGAGCTTACCGCCGCCGTGACCACCTATGCCCCCTTCAGCGAGACGCCCTCCATGCACGACGACGTGCTGGAGGTGGCCGCGTCCCAGAACGGCATCACCGTTACCAACCGCTCCGACGCCGCCATGTCCCAGGTCTATGTCTACTACAAAAACGCCAGCGGCGACCTGCTGCTGGGGGGCATTACCTATCGCGCCGGGCTGACGGACCTGGGCCCCGGCGAGACCCGGACCTGCTACGCCGGGCACTACAGCCAGGACTCCAGCCGCCTGCTTTTCGTGACCTATGCCCCGTAAGCTGTACCGCTTCGGCGGCATGACCTTCGTCCTGGAGGCGGATTCGCCCATCGCGGACTCGCCTATGTGCGAGCCCTTCCGGGTAGGGGCGGGAGAACCGGCGGACCATACCGTCCGACTGACCTTCAGCGACCGGGTACCCGACCCGCCTCAGAACGCCCTGCGCCAGGGACCGTTATACCGCTGGTACACCGGCAGCACCCGCTGCACCCTGCAGCGCTACAGCGCTCCCGGCAGAACGCCGCAGTTCACCTACGCCGAGACCCGCCCCGGCCATACGGACCTGGTGTTCGCCGAGAGCTACCGGACCGGTGCGTCGGCCCGGGTGGTGCTGGAGTCGGCGGGGCTGTTCGACATCCTGGCGGATGCCGGGATGCTGGTGCTGCACAGCGCCTATATCGTCACCCGCCAGGGGGAGGGCATCCTGTTCTCCGGCCCCAGCGGCATCGGAAAAAGCACCCAGGCCGCCCTGTGGCAGCGCTATGGGGCCGCGCAGACCGTCAATGGCGACCGGGCCCTGGTCCGGCCCGACACCGGGACCGTCAGCGGCGTCATGTATGCCGGTACCTCCGGCATCTGCCGGAACGTCACTGCGCCGCTGCGGGCGGTGGTGCTGCTGCATCAGGCCCCGGAGAGCCGGGTGACGGATATCCGGCCCCAGGAGGCCTTTGCCCGGGTGCTGAGTCAGTGCGCCTATCACCAGTGGGACCCCGCCTCCGCCGCGCGGATGACGGAGCTGGCGGCCCGGCTGGTTACCAACGTACCCGTCCGGCAGCTGGACTGCCGGGCGGATGAGAGCGCCGTCCGGGCGCTGGAAGAAGCATTAAGGAGGACCTGAAATGGAATTCAGCAGCACGGAGCCCCGGCTGTCATCGTACCTGCACGCCAGGGCCTGCCGGTCCGGAACGCCCCTGGCCGGGAATTTTGAGCTGACGGCCCGGTGCAACTTCAACTGTAAAATGTGCTACGTCCACCTGACGGCGGAGGAGCAGCAGCGCCGGGGCCGGGAGCTTACTGCCGACGAATGGCTGGCCATCGCCCAGGAGGCCCGCAGCCGGGGCATGCTGTTCCTGCTGCTGACCGGCGGCGAGCCGCTGATCCGCAAGGATTTCCGCTATTTGCTGACGGAGCTGAAGAAAATGGGGCTGTTGGTGTCGGTGAATAGCAACGGGTCCCTTATCGACCGGGACTGGCTGGACTTTTTCCGGCACGAGCCGCCGTTCCGCTTCAACATCACCCTCTACGGGGCCAGCGATGCCGCCTATGAGCGGCTGTGCGGCCGTCCCATGTTTGCCCGGGTCACGGAGAATATCCGGGCCCTGCGGGAGCTGGGCGTGGAGGTAAAGCTGAACGTGTCCATGACGCCGTACAACGTGGCGGATATGGCGGAAATTTATCGCATCGCCCAGGAGCTGGGCACCCCCATGCAGCTGGCTACCTACATGTTCCCGCCTATCCGGCGGGACGAGGCGCTGGTAGGCAGCAACGACCGGTTCACCGCCTGCCAGGCGGCGGAATACAGCGTCCAATGGGATCGGCTGCGGCTGACCCCGGAGCAGTTCCGGCAGCGGGCCCAGGCCATGAAGCAGGGCCTCGCCCTGCCGTCGGAGGATGATGTCTGCGACGGTACACCCGGCGAGGGTGTGGCCTGCCGGGCCGGGCGCAGCGCCTTCTGGATCAACTGGCAGGGCGGCATGACTCCCTGCGGCATGATGACGCAGCCGCTGTTTTCCGTGCCGGAGCTGGGCTTTGCCCAGGCATGGGAGCGGACCAGGGCGGCCACGGAGCGGATCCGTCTGCCGGGGGCCTGCGCGGGCTGCCGGCTGAAGGAGATTTGCCATGCCTGCGCCGCCATGTGCGTGACGGAGACCGGACATTTCGACACGAAGCCGGAATATGTCTGTGAAATGACCCATGAGACGGTCCGACGGACCATCGAGGAGGCTGAAAATGGAAATTCGTAAGCAGCTGGTAAAGCGCAATATCGCCGGGGACGTGATCCTGGTGCCTATCGGCGATGCATCCCTGGAGCTCAAGGGCCTGGTGACTCTGAACGAGACCGGTGAGCTGCTGTGGGACAGGCTGCCCCAGGCGGCGGATGCGGCGGATCTGGCGGCGGCGCTGCGGGCGGAGTACGATGTGGACGAGCCCACGGCGCTGCAGGACGCACAGGCGTTCCTGGACGCCCTGCGGCAGCTGAATATTGTCTGAAACGAACCCTCCGGCTTCGGGCCGGAGGGTTCGTGAGCCTGTCAAGAAAGTAGGATTGCCTCCGTCTTCGGAAAGGAAGATAGTTACGAAAGAAACCCATCAGGGGTGTCTTTCGTTTTCAATCACCGCATTTTCAGAACTTTCATGAAAGTTTT
>DBGCTZ010000042.1:0-1746 GCA_048388685.1 Akkermansia sp.
GGCAGTTCTATGTCGATACGAAGAACAACGCGGTCTACCACTCCGTGGGTAACGGCGCGGTGTCGGACTGGAAGAACGCTTAAACTACATACAACATGTCACAAGTCAACAAATACGCCAACAAGGCGGGTTACACGGCCGACAAGAATCGCAAGGACACACAGTCGGCGGTATCCTACATCGAGGACGACGGGGCGCTCATCTACGACGGCGTGAACGTCGTAGTGGACAAGCCGGCCGCCGGGGTTGGTGACCTTGCGGTCTTCGACAAGACCACGGGAACTATCCGCTTCGTCAAGGGTGCGACGCTTGTTGCAGAGCAGCTGCCGCCGCAGCTTGTCCCGGTGGCCGTGGTCTATGCCCGGCAGGGCGAGCGGGTGCTGATCGTGTCGCTCCGCAACGCGGCATCCGAAGTTAGATGGGCATATAGCTATGAGGTGGCATTGTCGGGCTTCAACCTCGCCGCGGGCGGTGAATTCACGCTGAACATCTATATCCGCGAATTCTCGTTTACGTACCCTGCGGGTTCGACATTGGCAGACATTGCCGCACTTATAAATTCTAAACCGGAACTCAAAGCTATATACTCCTGGGTGGCCTCGGCCTCCGAAGAGCTTTCCGCGGTTGTCATGACATGTGATGCATGGTCTACGATAGAGGGGCACAAAAAGATTTCGGCAACAGGCTGCACGTTGACGCGCCGCGCCGTGGATGTGGATTACCAAAGTATCCTAATCCTGGACACGGGTGAAGCGGAGTATTACATCCGCCGCAAGAATGGTGCGAAAGGGACTGCGGCGGGTGGTGTCCTCGACCAGTTCGCGGAATATTATTCGGAGAGAGGCCAGAAAGCCACGGGGCAGAAGCCGGGAAGCGACATAATCATTCAGGAAAGCGTTTTCACCGAAGTCGACAACCCCGATCTGGTTGCCGTGTATCCCACCTACAAGGACTACCTGTTCGCCGAGCACATGGTACAATATCCTACGGCGTTCGGGACGATGTTGCAGGATGGCAAGATCAACACGAACCTGATCGGACGGCTTACCTTCGAGGACATTTATGGTAAGACACAGTACCGCTACCCAGCCGCTGCGGCCGCTCTCGACTTCGGCATCACCGTGGAAGGGATGACGACGGGACTGGAGGCGGGTGCATGGTGGCTGCCGTCGTCGGAAGAGGTCTACCTGCTGATGCACGACAGGGTGCGTTTCGTCGCTGACGTGGAGAAAGACCCCGTAAACCGTACCCTCTTACGCTTGAAAGCTACCATGTGCTATGGTTATAATTATCATGTCCATACTTCGTGCGAGCAGGCGCATGGAGGCATATTTATTTACAGTGGAGGCGCTGGCACCGTGGGCTACACCGGCAAGATTTATAAATTCGCAGCCCGCCCGGTCTGCGCCTTATAATTATCTGAACCATGGAAACACAACGACAGATCGACATCCTCGAATCGCGGCAGCTCGAATTACGGGCAGTCATGGCCAAGTCCGACGACAGGGCGGCCAAATGCAGTAAGTCCGGCCTTGACTTTCGGGCTACCTATCCTCTGGATTATGAGGAGTACGAAGCGGCCAACGCGGAGTACAACGCGAACGAAAAGACCCTTGCGGAGCTCAAAGCCCGGCGTGCCGAAGAGCTGGCCGCCGAAGAAACGGTTATGGACTTTCAAAATATTGAGCAATGAAGATGTATATGACCAACAAGCCCAACGGCGAGCCGTTCTATCCCGTAACCGTA
>DBGCTZ010000043.1:0-50477 GCA_048388685.1 Akkermansia sp.
TTGGTAGAAGTAGTACGTTTGGAGATAAGGACGGGAGCGGTGACGCCGTTGACCAAGAAGTCGCCCTGAGGCTGCCCGTTGGGGTACATGGGAATGAAGGGATAGACGGTGTCCATGGCATCGATATGGAAAGTGTTGATCATGATAGTGAAACCAGGTTTGTTCAATGGTTGCCGCTACCCTGGGAACAAAAACCGCCTTAGTAAACACGCCGAAAACGTTATGGAAATTTAAACACATAATAATATTACCATGAGTATTTCATAAAAGTGCATCTTCCCTCCTATTCATTCTCTTAATTTCTCAGAACAACAGGTCAGATTTTTTCCACCAACCACCTTTAAATTTCCCAATCAATTACAAGAATTCCGATCATCATATCCCGGGTACTAAATACCGTTGTTCAACGAGCTTTCCCTTTATCCCATAAGCTCTCCCTGAGAATACCGTTTAGCCGAACGACAATTCTACAGAGCTTTATTTCATCAAGCCTCACGACTCCTTCAAATTGAGTCGCGCAATGCAAAATGATCATTCCTCATCGGCCGGGTTGGCCGCAGAACTCAGCGTGCACTGGCGCACATAGTCGTACACCTTCGGGTCGCTGTCTCCCGCGGCCCAGACCACCCGCAGGAAATCGGCGGGGTGGATGTTGCCGTGTTCCCGGAGGAAGCGGCGGTCGTTCTCACAGCAGTAGATGATGTCATCCCCCATGGAGCCGACCAGCTTGGCCCGCGCCTTGGCAATGAGGCGCGGAAGGTAGGGAAGGCCGCTGAGTTCGTCCCCGAAGCCCGGCAAGTCATACCCGATGACGGGCTTGCCCTGGTAAAATTGTCCGTGCTGGATGGTCAGGAAGAAGTCCCGCCGCGCCGCGGCCATCAGCAAAACCGTGGTGGGGGAAGGTTCTCCCGTGCGGGCATAGAGTTCCACAAAGTCAAACAGTTCCCGCGTGCGGCAGCCGATGGAGGACAGGAAGATGATTTCCTGGTCCGTAAAGAATCCGTCCACATTCCGGTGGCCTTCATGGTAGCGCCCCACCGCCTCGCGGAACAGGTCGTAAAACGTGTCGTTCCAGTCTTCCGCCATCATCTTCCCGGGGATTTGTGTTTGCGCTTGAAGTTTAGCATCATGATCTGCTTGGTCAGATTGGCCTCAAAACGGGCCTGTTCCTCGCGGGACATTTCCGAGCGGGCCTTCAACACTTCCTGCGCTTCCTGAATGGCGCGTTCCACGCTGCCTTCATCAATCTGGGAGGAGTTGAGGGCCAGGTCCGTGACCATCAGCACGTGGTCGTCATTGACCTGGACAAAGCCGGTTCCCACCACCATGCTTTCCTCCGGTCCTTCCAGGGGCTTGTAGCGGAGTTCCCCCGGTTCCAGGGAGGTGATCAGGGCCGTGTGGTGTTCCAGCACGCCCATCTCTCCCAGACTGCCGGGCAGATACACGTATTCCACCGTGGCGGCGACCGCCACTTCATCCGGGGTAATGACTTTGAACTCCATGCTCATGGTGTGGGACTGCGGGAAAAGGGGTTATTTGGCATCCTTCGCGTCCTTGAGGACATCGTCTATGCCGCCGCGCATGAAGAAGGCGTCTTCCGGTACCATGTCCAGCTTGCCTTCCAGGATTTCCTTGAAGCCGCGGACGGTTTCCGCCACAGGCACGTAAGCGCCGGGAATGCTGGAGAAGACTTCCGCCACGTGGAAGGGCTGAGTCAGGAAGCGCTGGATTTTGCGGGCGCGGCTGACGATGAGCTTATCTTCTTCCGAGAGCTCGTCCATGCCCAGAATGGCGATCATGTCCTGAAGGTCCTTGTAGCGCTGCAGCACCATCTGCACCCCGCGGGCCACCTCGTAGTGCTCGTTCCCCACGATGTCCGGGGCCAGAGCCTTGGAGGTGGAAGAGAGCGGTTCCACCGCCGGGAACAGGCCCTGGGCGGCCAGGGAGCGTTCCAGCACCACCGTGGAGTCCAGGTGGGCAAAGGTGGTGGCTGGGGCCGGGTCCGTCAGATCGTCCGCAGGAACGTAGACGGCCTGCATGGAGGTAATGGAACCGTGCTTGGTGGAGGTGATGCGCTCCTGGAGGTCTGCCATTTCCTCCGCCAGGTTCGGCTGGTAGCCCACGGCAGAAGGAGTGCGGCCCAGCAGTGCGGATACTTCCGAGCCCGCCTGGGAGAAACGGAAAATGTTGTCAATGAAGAGGAGGACGTCCTTGTGCTCCTCGTCGCGGAAGTATTCCGCCATGGTCAGGGCGGACAGGGCCACGCGCAGACGGGCACCGGGAGGCTCGTTCATCTGGCCGTACACCAGGGCCACCTTGGATTCTTCCGGCTTTTCCAGGTTGATGACGCCGGATTCAATCATTTCATTGTACAGGTCGTTTCCCTCACGGGTGCGTTCCCCCACCCCGGCAAAGACGGAGAGACCGCTGCGCGCCTTGGCAATGTTGTTGATGAGTTCCATGATGAGCACGGTCTTGCCCACCCCCGCACCGCCGAAGGCGCCGATCTTGCCGCCTTTCAGGAAGGGACAGATGAGGTCGATGACCTTGATGCCCGTTTCCAGCACTTCCGTACTGGTGGATTGTTCATCCAGCGGCGGAGCGCTGCGGTGGATGCTCTTTTTTCCGGCGCAGTCAAGAGCGCCGCGTTCATCCACAGCATCACCCAGCACATTGAAGATGCGGCCCAGGACGCACGGACCCACCGGCACTTCAATGGGATGCCCCGTGTCCCGCACGGGCATGCCGCGGCGCAGGCCGTCCGTGGAACTCATGGCCACGGCGCGCACCCAGCCGTCGCCGATGTGCTGCTGGACTTCCAGCACCAGGGTCTTGCGCTTTCCGTCAACTTCATAGTCCACTTCCAGCGCATTGAGCAGGGCCGGAAGCGTTTCAGCCCGGGAAAAATCTGCATCGACCACGGCGCCGATGATCTGAACGATAGTGCCTGTGTTATTCATCATGAGAAAAACTTGGTGTTGAAATAGGAGGGATAAGGGTTCTGTTTGAAAGTGGGATGGCAACGCGGAATCCGGAATTATTCCATGGCGCGCATGGCCGTGGTGATTTCCAGCAATTCATTGGTGATCTGCGTCTGGCGCGCCTTGTTGTAGTCCAGGGTGAGGCCGTCGATGATGTTTTTGGCGTTTTCCGTGGCGCCCTTCATGGCTACCATCCGGGCGGAGTGCTCGGACGCGCGGGCTTCCAGCACGATCTGGACCAAGCCGTGGAAGACGTAAAGGGGCAGGATGGTATCCAGCAGGGCGGACGGGCTGGGTTCCAGCAGGAATTGCTTGTGGGCGTTTTCCCCGTCCAGGGCCGCGCCGCCGGCCTTCGCCATTTTCATCAGGGGCTCCGCTTCAATGGGGAGAAGCTGGCGGAAGATGGGCTTCTGGACCATCGTGTTCACAAAGCCGGAGAAGGCAATGAAGACGCGCCCGTATTCCTCCGTCTTGAATTTCTGCACGATGAAGTCGAACACCGGCTTCAGTTCCAGCAGGGAGAGCGGGTCCGTCAGGCTCCACGTGGCCTCCAGCCGTTCATTCCATTTGGCCAGGGCGGCGTTCAGCTTGCGGCCGATGGTGATGTAGTGGGCGTTTTCCGGCGCGTGTTCCCTGGTCATCTTGATCAGGTTGGCGTTCAGGCCGCCGCACAGGCCGCGGTCCGTATTTACCAGCAGCACCAGGTCCGCGCCGCCGTGAACCTGCATCAGCGGGCTGTTGCTGGTGTCAATTTCATCCTGAAGGTGGTAGAGCACTTCCGCCAGGGCGCGGATGTAGGGGCGCCCCTTCACGGCCTGGTCCTGGGCGCGACGCATCTTGGCGGAGGCCACCATCTGCATCGCCCTGGTGATCTGGGACGTGTTTTTGACGGACTTGATCCGGCGTCTGATGTCTCTCAGGTTGCCCATGTTTCAGTGCTCCCGTAATGGTTAGTTCCAGCTCAGCTTGAAGGATTCAATGGCGGCCTTGAGCCCAGCGTCTATTTCCGGCGTCAGGTCCTTTTCCTTCAGGATGCTTTCCAGCAGGTCCGGATGCTGGTCCTGCATGTAGGCTTCCCAGGCATTCTGGCATTCCTTGATCCTGTCCACCGGAACGTCGTCAAAGTACCCTTTCTGCATGGCGTACAGGTCCGCGGCTTCCAGCCCCAGCAGCTTGGGTTCATACTGGTTCTGCTTGAAGAGTTCCACAATACGCTCCCCACGGGCCAGCTTGGCCTTGGTGCTGGGGTCCAGGTCTGACCCGAACTGGGCGAAGGCCTGCAATTCCGTGAACTGGGCCAGGTCCAGCTTGATGGAACCGGCCAGCTTCTTGATGATTTTCGTCTGGGCGGAGGAGCCCACGCGGGAGACGGAGATGCCCACGTTGATGGCGGGCCGCACTCCCTGGTAGAACAGGTCCGTTTCCAGGAAGATCTGGCCGTCCGTGATGGAAATGACGTTGGTGGGGATGTAGGCGGAGACGTCCCCAGCCTGCGTTTCAATGATGGGAAGAGCCGTCAGGGAGCCGCCGCCGTGTTCCTTGTTGATGCGCGCGGCGCGTTCCAGCAGGCGGCTATGCAGGTAGAAGACGTCACCCGGATACGCTTCCCGTCCGGACGGACGGCGCAGAATCAGGGAAATCTGGCGGTAGGCCACGGCGTGCTTGGAGAGGTCGTCGTAAACGATCAGCGCGTCTTCCCCCTTGTCCATGAAGTATTCCCCCATGGCACAGCCGGCGTACGGGGCCAGGTAAAGCATGGCGGCGGGGTCGGAGGCGGAAGCCGCCACCACGATGGAGTATTTCATGGCCCCGGTTTCCTCCAGCTTGGCCACCAGGCGGCTGATGTTGGCGCGCTTCTGGCCGATGGCCACATAAATGTTATACAGGGGCTGGTGATCCGGCAGCCTGCCTTCCTCCGCCATGCGGTTCTGCTCCGCCTGGGCGATCATGGTATCCATGGCAATAGCGGTTTTCCCGGTGGCGCGGTCTCCGATGATGAGTTCGCGCTGGCCGCGGCCAATGGGAATCATGGCGTCAATGGGAAGGATGCCCGTCTGCACAGGAACAGTGACGGGCTGGCGGGAAATAATGCCGGAGGCGATTTTTTCCACGGGGTAGTAGGCTTCCGCCTTGATGGGCCCCTTGCCGTCGATCGGTTCTCCCAGCGTATTGACCACGCGACCCAGCAGGGAACGGCCCACAGGCACGGAAAGGAGGCGCCCCGTGCACTTGACCAGGTCCCCTTCCTTCAAGTTGGAATCATCCCCCAGAATCACAGCGCCCACCTCATGCTCTTCCAGGTTCATCGCCAGGCCCATCACGCCGCCGGGGAACTCAATCATTTCATTGAGCATCACGTTGCTCAGCCCTTCGATCTTGGCGACGCCGTCCCCCACGGAACGGATGACGCCCACGTTTTCCTGACTGACGGAAGCCGTGGCTTTTTTAATTTCTGCTTCGAGTTCTTGAAGTATGTTGCTCATGGGAAAAAAGTTCGTTGGTTAATTGGAAAGGGTGCGGGCCAGGTCGGCCAGGCGATCGATTTTGGAACGCACGGAGCCGTCCTTCACGTCGTCCCCCACCTGGATACGGACGCCCCCCAGCAGGTCGGGCGCCACTTCCCAGTTGTAATAGAGTCCGTCGCCGTATTTGGCCGTCAGTTTTGTCTGAATCCTGGAACGTTCCTCTTCCGTAAGCGGCACAGCGCTTTGAATGGTAGCCGTACGGCTTTTCACGGCGTATTCCACCATGCGGGAGAAGGCCGTCAGGAGGGCTTCGTAATTGCGCGGCTTGCGCTCCGCGATTTTCCGGGCGATCAGGCGCACGCGGTCCTCCGCCACGGTATTCCCGTCCAGGCAGAGCCGGAACAGCCTGCGGGCGGCATTTTGCGTGTCCTTTCCGATTTTCATAAGTTGTTTCAGGAATCCAGGCTGTCGATTGCTTCCCGGTTGATTCTCCGCTGGTCTTCTTCCGTCAGCATCTTTCCGGTGACCTGGGCGGTAGCCAGGGCCACCAGCTGGCCAAACTGCTCTTTCAGCGCGTCGCGTTCCTTCTGCTGTTCCAGTTCGGCAAGCTCCCGTGCTTTTTTGACAATTTCCTCCGCTTTCCGGGCCGCTTCGGCTTCCTGTTCCTCCATCAGGCGGGAGGCGGCTTCCTTGGCGGCATCTATTTTTTCCTGACCCTTTTCCCCAGCCTCCACCAGCATTTCATGCGTCTGCTCCTTTACGGAGGCAAGCTGGCGCTCGCTTTCCTCACGCATTTCCTCTCCCTCTTCAATGCGCTGGCGCCTTTTTTCCAGAACGTTCTGGATGGGCTTGAACGCCAGATAACGCAGGATCACCACCATCAGGATGAAGGCGATCAGGTTGGCAAGAAAGGGTTCCCAGCTTGTGACCCCGAAGGGCGCAAAGGGATTCCAGGACTGGTCGGCTATGAGATTCAGCATAAAAGGAACGAGGTTGAAACATGCCGGAAGTTTTCCGGACCGGCAGGAACGGCAGCGCCGCCCCGGAGGGAGGAAGCTCCCTCCGGAAACGGAGCTTCCGGGTTATTTCACAAAGATGGAGATCAGGGCCACGCCTTCAATCAGGGCGGCCAGCGTAATGGCAATCACCATGATGGGGGAGGAGGCGCCGGGGTTGCGCCCGGTGGCTTCCGCGGCTTTCGCGCCGATGAGGCCGATGCCGATGCCGGCGCCGATGGTGACGAGGCCGAAGCCCACGTTGCCGGACAGTTCGGCCAGGGAGGTCATTGCAGTAGGATCAATCATGTTATTGGTATGGTTTATGTTTTTGGTGAACGTTCCCCCACAGGTTGCCCATGGTCCGGAACGGAAAGCTGTCGGTGCGGCTCATGAGGCCTTTCCGGGCGGTGCGGTATCCGGCTCGGGAAGTTCCTTTTCTTCATCCTTGTCCGCATGGCCGTGGGAGTTGTCGTCCCCCACCTGGAGTTTCAGGAAAATGGCTGTCAGGAGCAGGAATACCAGGGCCTGGATGAAGCCCACCAGAAGTTCAATGGCCAGGAACGGCAGCACGCACAGGGCGCTGAGCACGGGCCCGAACATGTGGGCCATGGTGTCGATGATCGTTTCCCCGGCGTAAATGTTGCCGTAGAGACGGGCGGCCAGGGCAATCGGACGGATCGTGATGCTCAGGACGTCCACCAGCCCCACGAAGATAAAGATGAGCACCAGGATGAATCCCATGAAGCCGGGAAGCCTTCCCTTGGGACCGAACAAATGGATAAAAAAGTTTTTGATGCCCTGCTCGCGGATGCTCCAGTACAGCCACATCAGCGCATAAAAGATGCCCAGGAACATCGTCACGTTCATGTCCGCGTTCGCGCCGCGGAACAGAGGCACGCCGTTATAGGTGATGGTGCCCACGCCGGGGAGCAGCCCCATGTAATTGCTGACCAGGATGATGGTAAAAATGGTGCCGAAATACCAAAAGTACTTGCGCGTCAGCCGCGGCCCCAGCAGGGATTCCACAAAGTTGTAGAGAGTTTCAAAGAAGTATTCCACGGCATTCTGGAACTTGGAGGGAAGAATGCGCATGGCACGGGTGGCGGACCATATGACCACGCCGATCAACAGAACCGCCAGGAAGAGCATCAGCATGGAGTTGGACACCGGCAATTCAATGCCTCCAGGGAGCGGAATGGAAAACAAATGGGGGGCGGCCTGTTCCAGTCCGTGTTCCGCGCCTTCCTCCGCCGCAAAGGCGCTGCCGCCCATCATGCCGGGAACCGCCAACACCGCCAACCACAGGAACTGGAAAAATCTGCTCATCGTCTGTCTTTCACCATTACTCGCGCCAACTCCTGTAAATACGGGAAAAGGGGGGAGTCATCCCCTTTATTTGACGGTTTTAATTGTGTACTCTCCCAGTTGCCTTGGCAAGTCCAAAACTTGGCACGCACGCAAATTATATACATCTGTACACAATCTTAAAGTACTCACACGCTATACCCCTCGTTTTTCCGGGCACCAGTGAATTTCCAGACATAAGTGTCGGAACCAAGCGAATGCGAACATCTTGGGCGCCAGTAAAAAGGCTTCCGGGAATTTCTTCCCGGAAGCCTTTCCTTTCAACTTGATTCCTCTATTACTTGGTGGAAATCACGTGGATGTGGTACACGTCCCTGCCGTCCGCGCCCTTGCGGCCCGTGGCATGCACGCCCGTGACGTCGGAAGTGATCACATCCAGCGTCTTCACAGCCTTCCGGATGTCCTTGTTTCCTTCCGCAGCAGTCTTCAGGGCGTCACGGACCGGAACCAGGTTAAGCTGGAATTCCAGCGGCGCCACCTGCCCCGGAGCCTTCATGGATTCCTTGATGACTTCCATGCCGAACGCCTTCGGCATGCTGATGGCCCAGCGGGTATCGGTCACGGCCACTACCGGATTCAGGTCAGCGCCCATCGGGCATTCATAATCATAGATGGTAACATCCCCCTCCACGGAAGATTTGGGAGCGGGCAATTCCGTCATCTTGCCCTGGCTGGCCAGGGTAACGATCGTCTTGGCGGCATCGGTTACCTTCTGCCAGGCTTCACCCAGGACGGCGCGGTTCTTCACTTCATACGCCAGGGAGAAGCGCGGGGCCGGAACATTCTTGAGCATGGGGCTGGGGGCGCCCTTCATGTCCACAATGTAAACTCCGGCGTCCGTGATGCCGGAAAGAGCGGTTTTATAAGCCTTCCAGAGCTCTTCAAGAGTGGGCCGCGCCATCTGGAGCATGGGAGCAACCATTCGGACCTGGTCGTTCACGTCGTGCTTTGGGTTGGAGATGTATGCATTACCGTAATCCCAGACGATCTGGGCAACGCCTTCATACAGGGTGCAGCCCATGTCAACGATCTGCGGATTGACGCGGAAAGAGGAATACAGCACGGTATCCGTCCCCGGACGAACGGAGTTCATGGAGGAGGGAGCGTCCAGCAGGTAGAAATCAAGCGGATACGTGCAGGCTTCCACATGCACCCCCTGATCCTGCCACGCATAGTAGGAAACGGGCGTAGCGTTCCGGGCCAGTTTTTCATACATGCCAAGCATGCTGCCCTTGATGGAATCAAGCGCAGCCAGGGAAGGAGCCATATCCGCAACCTTCCAGTCGGTACCGAGGTATTGCAACCCTTCCTTCAACCCGGCAAACATGCCCTTGTAGTAGGCGAGGTCCAGGTTAAGAAGGCCTTTCGCAGAAGCCTTGTCCGCAAATATCAGGCCATAGGCCGGATACTGGAGCTGGGCGTCAGCCATGGAGAAATCCGGACGCGCCAGAACGGATTCCTGCGCGGAAGCGGCCAAGTGAACCTGTTTTTCAGGATTGGTGGTCACAAAACCCACCAGAGTGTCATCTACAAAGCCAACCACCACATAGAGTTTGGATTCATCCAGACGCTTGAGCGCTGCCTTCAGACGGTCCATGCTTTCCTGGGAAACCTTCCATGCGGATTTCGCTTCCTCCAGTTTTTCTTCCAGCTTCATGCGCACTTTCTTGCAGTCCACTTCCGCCACTTTGCAGGCCAGGCCGTTGTAGGTCTTGTCATACAGGGAAACAAGGCCGTGCAATTCCATGTCCTCCGGGAGATTGGCATCCTTCAAGGAAGCTTTGGCCTGGGCGGCGGCTTCCGGCGTCAATTTGGCAGCTACCATCACAGGGGCCGTCGCAGCCTGGGAAGGACTCAAGTCCATGGAGTCAGCCCACTGTGCAAGCATCTCCATATACTTGCTGGCCTGATCTGCCCTTTCTCCCTCATCGGCAACCTTAACGTCATTGGATAGAGCCTGGTAAATTTTATACGTTCCCAGCATTCCCTGGATCTGGCTCAGTCCCATGGCAGTACAAGCCCCCTGCGCTTTATCCATCCACGGAGCCCATTCCGGACCGAGGCCGATCATCGCGTCAACAACGGGGCTGTTGATGGAGCACTTGGCCTGGACGGTCCTGGGAGCGTCTTCCCCCGGAATGGCGACGGATTCATCAGCATTCTGCCCCGCGGAGCAGGACCCCCAGGTCTTGACCATGTTCAGATTCTGAACGCTCTTGATGATACCGGGAATATCGTACACACCGGCCACCATGCCCATGTCCTTGGGGAACAGGGAGGCAAGTCCGAGCCGTTCGGCACGCTTCGCCACCAGATCGGAGGCAACGGGGGCGGAGGGGTCAAGGGCGGCAGCCGGGGTTAAGCCGGCGGCGTCCTGTCCGCCCTTGGCGGAAGAGGATTTATTGTCGTCAGAGCAGGCGGCAAGAGCGCAGGTAAGCGCAAAACAGGGTATGGAGTAGAAATAATGCGTTTTCATTATCTTGAAGCGTGGGGGTCATGATGCCGTCCGACAAAAGCGCCGTGTCCTTGCGGGGCAGTCCCATCGACGTGCATCATCCGCATATATAGGCAGTTCTCTCCAACCACGCAAGCATAATGAAGAACAGCAATGACATGGACCGCCGCGGCATACCGGAAAAACACGTCCGGAAACACGCCCTTCCCGCGCGGCATCCCCGCGCAAGCTCCCCTGGCAAAGTCGCCGCCTTAAAGCGGCTCCGCCATGGGAATATCATCCTCCGGCATGGGGGCCTGCGGCGCCGGGGCTCTCCCTGGAGAGGCGTGGTTGAGATGACGCGGAATCTGGCGGGGAAGGCCAGGAATGTAGTCTGAATCTCCGCGTCGGGGCGTCAGGGGCGCGGCGGAAGGTTCTTCCGAAAGAGGAGGAGCGGACGGCGCCGCGGCGGGAGAACCGCCCACCGGAGTGGCCTTGATTTCCGCATCGGAAGAATCATCCAGGTCCGCAGGAATTTCATGGGCCTTGATGGGCTCCATTCCTTCCGGGTCATACAGGCCGGGAGGCAGGTTGTCCGGCACCACGGCGGGGGATTCCCCCCGTTCCCGGAGGGCGGCGGCTGCCGTTTCAGGGGTTTCCTCCACCGGTTCAGCCACGGGAATGTCATCCTTGGGCGGGTCAATGATGGCCTTGATGTCCTTCTTCTCCGTCTCAAAGAATTCCTTCACGATGGGAGCCGCCGCGGCCCCCCCGCCCAGCCGTTCGTGGGCGCGGCCTTCATACAGCACCACGTAGGCGAAGCGGGGATTGTCGCAGGGCATGAAGCCGGCAAACCAAGCCAGCCGCTTGTCTTCCCGTTCCGGCCCCCACTGGGCCGTTCCGGATTTGCCCGCGATGCTGGAATAGGATAAACGGGCGCGACCGCCCGTGCCATTTTCAATCACTTCCCTCATTCCCTTGCGCACGCTGGCCAGGGCGCGTTCATAGGCAGGAAGGGGGCGCTGGACCTCCTGGGGCTTGGGGGCATAAATGACGTTGGCGTTGCCGTCCTGAATCTGCTTGATGAGCTGGAGCCGCGGCAGGTAGCCGTTCGCCACGCCGGACATCATGTGCGCCACTTGGAGGGGCGTGACCAGCAGGGTTCCCTGGCCGATGGACAGGTTGGCGGCGTCCCCGGACATGAAGTCGCGCTTGTAATTGCGGATCATGTATTCGCTGGTGGGCACCAGGCCGGGATCATCCGGAATGGGAAGGCCGGTCCGTTCCCCCAGGCCGAAGGCGCGGGCCGTATCCATCAGGGCTTCCGCTCCCAGCTTGAGGCCCATCTGGTACATGAACGGGTTGTTGGACATCGCCAGGGCGCGGACGCAGTTGATATCCCCCAGGGGCGTCTTGCTCCAGTTGTTGAAAACGTGGTTGCCGATCGTGATGGCCGCCGGGCAGTAAATCTGCGTGTTTTCCGTGATCTTGTTATTCTTCAGCGCGCTGGCCACAGTCATCACCTTGAAGGTGGAGGCGGGGGGGTAGCGCCCCTGGAAGGCGCGGGCGCCGAGAGGCCCGGCAGGATCATTGCGCAGGGTGTCGTAATCCTTCTGGGAAATGTTCGGAATGAACATGTTCGGGTCATAGGACGGCGTGGAGGCCATCACCAGCACTTCACCAGTCACGCAGTCCAGCACCACCATGGCGCCGCGCCTTTTGCCGCGGGAAAGGATGCGCTCCGCGTCCTGCTGCCATTTCAGGTTCAGGGTCGTGACGATCGCGCCGCCGGGCTTGGGCCGTATTTGCAGTTCGTCCAGAATCTTGTTGCCGTCCTCGTCAAACATCAGGCGCCATACGCCGGGCGTTCCGGTCAGGTCCTTGTTGAATTCCTTTTCCAGTCCCGCACGGCCTTCCACCTGTTCCCACAGGGGGTCCATGTGGTTGATGGGGCCGGTGGGCAGTTTTCCCTTGGAGCCCACGTAACCGATGATGTGGCCGGCGATCGCCTTTTCCGGATAGGAACGGATGTAAATGGGCAGCAGCTGGAGGCCGCGCACCCCTTTCACCTTGTCCTTCAGTTTTTCCGCTTCTTCCGCGCGGATGACGTTGGTGAGGGGGAGAGGCAGCCAACGGCGGTGCTCATAGTGCTTCCAGAGCTGGTCATCGGAAAAGGACCACGCCTTCCCGGCAATTTTCTTGGCCTCCTCCAGGCAGTTGCGCCCGAATTCCACCACACGGGAACGGTCGGGATTTTCAAAGATTTCAAACCGCAGGGCAAGCTGGTAGGCCACGGTGGTTACGGCAAGGGGTTCTCCATGGCGGTCCAGAATGGGCCCGCGCGGGGCCGGAATCAGCAGGGCCATGGTTCTGGCGGAAGGCCGGGTGCTGGTATGCGCCTCCCGCGCCGCGTCCAGACGTCCACCATTGAGGGAAGGTATCAGGGACAGGGAATCCAGGCCGTTCTGCTCCTTGTCCGTCTCCCTGGGCATTTCCGGGGCGTCGGCCACGCCTTCACGTTCGCCGGACGCCGTGCCGGGTTCCCTCTTTTTATCCCCCAGGTCAACTGTTTCCACGGCGTCATCCTCTCCGCGCTGCTCCGCCGCAGCCTGGCGCACGGGAGTGCCCCCGCGGGAAGACGAATGACGGGACGAGGCCTGGCCCAAGGCCGCAGGCACCGTCAGGGCGGCAAACCCGGACAGCAGTACCAGGGAACGTATCAGAACCTTCATTTTCATCAGCTTGCAGGAGTGTGACAGATGCACCATAAGGAATCAACGATTATTCACGCTCGCGCTTATTCCTGAATAATTACGGTGGTTCCCATACCGCATTTGTCAAACAAAATGCGGCATGCCTCCACCGGCACCCGGATGCACCCGTGGGAGTTGGCGTCCCGGTACACCGTGCCCACATGAAGTCCTATTCCTCCGTGGATACGCATCCACAGCGGCATCTTGGCCCCAATGAATTTGCCGCCGGACGGCACTCGGGAAGAAGAGGTGGCGTCCGAATTCACGCACAGGCCCCTTGCATCAAACACGCTGCCATAGGACCGGGAACGGTAGTCCGCATCCTTCTGGATGATGGAGAATTTGCCGCGGGGCGTCTCATGGGTGGATTTGCCGGTGCATACGGGAAAATCCATGGCTGCCTCATTGTTCACCCACAGCACGCCGCGCTGGTCCTTTAGATGAACCACGATCTTGCTGTTGTTCGTCTGCGCCTGCCGGATGCGCCCGTCGTGATACCAGATGTCACGCGTAAAACGGTACTGGGGGTCCGCCACAAAAGCATCATAGGAAGACGCGTACCTGCCGTCTTTCATCAGCGGCTTGCCATGCGGGGTCTTCGGCGTGGAGGAACAGGAAGCCAGCAGCAGGGAGACACCCAGGAAAAGAAGGAAAGCGAGAGGGGAGCGCGGCATGCGGCCTGCTTTACCTTCTTCCTCCGTGGAAATCAAGCACGATTCCCCTCCGTTCCGGCATGTTTTCAGGAATCCTGATAAACCTGTCCTTTTCCGTCCGTACCTCTTGCCGTTCTCCCTCCGCGCCGTCATGCCTCCCCCCTCTTCATCCCCCGTACGAGCCTCCCGTTTGCATTCCCTGGACGCCCTGCGCGGGCTGGACATGCTCATCATCCTGGGTCTGGACGCCCTGGTCCTGCTGCTGGCGTCCAGAAACCCGGAAAGCGCCTTCCTTCAGGAAGCCGGACGCCAGATGACCCACGCCGCATGGCAAGGACTGCGGGTGTATGACCTGGTGTTCCCCGTCTTCGTCTTCATCTCCGGCATTTCCATGTCCTTCTCCCTAGCAAGGCATACGGATGGGAGCGCCCCCGCCGCTCCTGGACTGCTCAAAATCTGGAAGCGCGCCCTCATTCTGGCCTTTCTCGGGATGCTCGTCAACGGAACGCTCACATGGACGGAGGACATGCGGTATGCGTCCGTACTGGGGCTGATCGGTTTTTCCTGCGCCATCGCGGGCACCTGCATCCTGCTGCTCCGGCGGCAGGGCCTTGCAGCCGCCGCGGGAGCCGCCCTGCTGGCCCTGGTGGCGGTTCTCCAGTTTATGGGCGGAAATTTTACGCCCGGCGGCTCCGTCAATTCATGGGTGGACACGCACTGGCTCCCCGGCCACCTGCACGGAGGGACCTTTGATCCGGAAGGGCCGCTCTGCATCGTCTCCGCCGCCGCGCTGTGCCTGGGCGGCTGGCTGGCGGGCAACCAGCTCCGGAAGGACCGGGAACGGCCCGTGCGCTTCTGCTTTCTGACGCTGGCCGCCGGCATCCTCCTCTTCTGTGCCGCCCTGATGCTGGACGGCGTTTACCCCATCATCAAGAGCATGTGGACGGGCTCCTTTGTTCTGGCCGCCGCCGGGGTTTCCCTGGTCACGCTGTCCCTGTTCCACCTGGCCGTGGATGTGTGGAAGGGTGGCTCCTGGGCCTTCCCCCTCCGGATCATCGGCCTGAACGCGCTGGCCGCGTACCTGATTCACGCGCTGGTGAACGTGCATGAACTCAATGAACGCATATTCAGCGGCGCGGCGGATTTTTTCCCTTCCATGGCGCCCGTGCTTCTCGCCTTCTCCCTCCTGTTGCTGCAATGGCTGGTTTTATTCGCCTTCTACAGGCGCAGCCTGTTCATTAAACTGTAACCGTCTCCCCAAGGAAGTTTGACGGGCCCAGTAAAAACCTGGCACTTCCGCTCTCCCGTTCCCCAGAAAACGGAGTCACGATCAAACAAAAAGACCTCTCCCGGGACAGGAGAGGCCTTTTGAAAATCAGGCTAAAAACCATATTCCACTCAGAGCGTCCGGCGGCGACGCACCAGGGCCAGAAGCAACCCGGCGGCGGAAAGACCTGCCGCGGCGGGCTCCGGAACGGGAGCCGCTCCAGTGATGTAATGAATCTTCACGTTGGCCCAGGCTCCTCCATTGGTGGTGACCCAGTACTTGCCCACATTCTCCGCAGTGGCCTCCAGAGGGCCGTCCGCACGGGTCAGGATGTTCCCGTTGGCATCCCTGATCACATAATCAACCGTGTCAAAGCCGTTGCCTCCGAATGATGTAGAGCTGTTCTGCCCCAAAAGTTCGCGTACCGCCGTCCCGAAGGTGCCGGTTGTGGTGTAGGGATCAATGGCGGCCTGAATGGTTCCCCCGGTTGCATTGATCCAGAGGCTCGTCGTCGCAAGGCGCCCGTTCAGGCCGAAATCCCATACATACCCCTCGGACAACCCCCGCCCAACGCTCCCGAGTTGATCATGGAATCAATCGTCAGATTGCCCCAGAGCTGCGTATTGCCGGAAGTGAGGATGAAGGATTTGTCCATCTCCACATTTCCCAGGATCAAGGCCCCTCCCGTGTTGTTGCTGAGGGTGCCCGTTCCCTTCAGGACAAGCTGGTCAATGCCCTTGTAATTCAGGTTTCCGGCATTGGCGGTGGAAATGGATGCGTCCGTGTTGATGATGATGCTGTTTCCCGCGCCAAGCGTGGTAGGAGGGACGCCGGCTTCCGACCAGTTGCTCGCATCCGTCCAGGAGGAGCCGTCACCATTGCCCGTCCATTGATAGGTTGCCGCCGTACTTAAACCGGACATGGCAGCCAGGACGCAGCAAGCGCCAAACAGAGTTTTCTTCATAATATCAGGAATTAACAGGGTATGCAAACGGTAGAAGAACTGTTGCCTTCATGGCCTAAACCCGCTTTCCGGAGCGTTTTGCATTTAAAACAAGGCATGAACCTTACCCGTGAATCCTTCTATATCGGATTGTGAATCCGTAAAATTTCATGGGAGGTGCAATATGTTTAACAGGAACTTATTATTTTTATTAAGCCGGAACGTTTGCTTAAATAAGGAGGGGTATATGAATCAATTTGCGCCGGAGTGAAGTCATTGGAAAACCAAGGGTTCATTTCTTTTTAAATTGACTCCGGTAATTGACCCCGGATTCACAATCCGTTTCTCCTATGAAAAAGAAGGGTGCCGGAACGGGAAAGCCATTTTTTGCTCGTCTCCGGGAAATCCCCTGCCATCATAACGTAGCGTCTTCTTCCGGAAAACCGCACCGGCCATCCCCTTCAACGGCTTCCCTGCCAATTCCTCCGCCACCTTCCTTAACCTAATGATCATCCCATGAGAGCATTCACCTTTCCTGCCCTTATCCTGGCGGCCGTGTCCATCTGGACCGCCGCCGCCCAAACCCAGATATCTTCCATTCCCCCGCTGCCCGGGAAAACCGCACGTCCCCTGCCCGTCCCCCCCTACCAGTCCTTCTGCTGGTTTGCGGCGGACCGGGGCCGCTGGCCCGGAGACGGCAACCGGGTGCTCCCCTGGTTTGGCAAAACAGCCCCAGGGAACCTGCTGGACAGCAAACAAAACCCCAGCACCGCCAAGCCGGGGGACCATGCCATGTTCGCGCTGTTCCATCTGAAAGACGGGTGTTTCATGGCGGTGCTCCCCGTCGCTACCCCGGATTCCCTCGCGTGGCTGAAGCTGGATGGAGACGGCAAATTCCTGCTGGAATACGGAACGCTGGGAACTTCCACGGTCAAACCGCAGCCCGTTCTGGCCGTCACCGCCGTGGACAAGGACGTTTACCGCGCCTGTTCCGCCGCATGGAACAAGGCTCTTTCCCTTCCCTTCATCAAGGGAAGAACCTTTCCCCGGGAAAAAAAGGCCTATCCGGAACCGTTCAAGTACCTGGGCTGGTGCAGTTGGGAACAGTATAAAAAGAATATCTCTTCCAGACTGCTTGAACAGACAGCCCGCCAGTTGGAGGCCTCGCCCGTTCCCGTCCGGTGGATGCTGGTGGACGACGGCTTCCAGACCCAGGAAGGCCTTAAATTAATCAGCTTTCAGACCAATCAGGACAGGTTCCCCCAAGGCTGGGCGCCTCTGATGAAGCACAAGAGCCCCAAACTGAAATGGATGGGATTGTGGCACTGTTACTACGGCCTGTGGAACGGCATTCATCCCAAGCACCGCCTGGACGCCCAGACGGCCCGCGGGCTGGTCACCACCTCCAAGGGGAAAATTCTTCCCGGTGACGGCCCCGGAGGAGCCGGGGCATTTTACGGCCCGTTCCTCCAATCCGTGAAGGGCGCCGGGTTCGACTTCGTGAAGATTGACGTCCAGGCGGAATACCTGAAACATGCGGACGGCCTGGACAATCCGGTGCACCACAATACCAAGTGCTCGGAAGCCCTGGAGCAAGCCTGCCGCCAGACGGGCCTGAGCCTGGTCAACTGCATGGCGCAGGGCACCGTCAACATCCAAAACACGCGCTACAGCGCCGCCACCCGGTGCAGCATTGACTACAAGCTGGGGGATGAAGCCATGGGCAAGTCCCACATCCTCCAGTCCTACGCCAATACGCTCTGGCTGGGGCAGACCGCGTGGCCGGACCATGACATGTTCCATTCCACTGATCCCACCAGCGCGCGGCTCATGGCCGTTTCCAAAGCCGTGTCCGGCGGCCCGGTTTACCTTTCAGACCCGGCGGACAAGCTGAATCCGGAAAATATCATGCCCCTGGTCTGGTCGGACGGCCTGCTGCTGCGCCCTCTGGCCCCCGCCGTACCCCTGCCGGATTCCGTTTTTCTGGACGCCATGAACGAGAACCGCCTGTACCGGGTGATCGCCCCGCTGCCCGGTCAGAGTGCCGCCGTGGTGCTGTACAACCTCAAGCACCCCTCGCCGGCGGAACCGGTGCGGGGGAAAATTTCCCTGGAGGATTATAAAAACGCCGCCGCTCTGCTGAACGGCAAAGCGGCGGAGGCCTATACCGGCCTTCCCCCGGAAGGGATTGCCGCCTATTCCGCAGAAGGAGGCCGCGCCCTGACCCGGGAACAGCCGGAGCTGGATGTGGAGCTCACGGGCTTCAAGGACCGCCTGTTCATCATGGCCCCCATCGTGCGGGGCTGGGCCGTCATCGGCAGGGGTGACAAATTCCTCTCCCCCTGTGCCCTTACCGCCGCTCCGGAGTATGGAGCGGACAGCCTCCGCTTCCGCGTGAAGGAATCCGGTCCCGTGGTTGTCTGGCACGGAAAAGGCGCCGTCAAGGCGGAAAACACCCCCGTCAGGAACCTGGGGAACGGCTTTTATGAATTGCAGTTCCCCGTCTCCGACCGCCCGCTGGATATCACCGTGACGGCTGAATGATTTATACTCTCCTCCATCCCTTCTTCCCATGCGCCTGCTACGTTCCATCCTGATTTCCGCCCTTCTGTTCCCGTTCTGCTGGGACTCACCGGCCTGCGCCGCGGCCCCGCCCCCTCCTGAAGCGGAGGCCGTGGAACCCAAGCAGGCCATTGAACAATTCCTGGGGCTGACCGCCATCTGGATGCTGGAAATGGAATGGACCCACGCCTATGCCAACAAGACGCCCAGGGCGGAGGACTTCCGCAACGCCATGCTGGCAGGGGGGCTCCGGCAATGCCCCGCGGATTTTCAGGAAGCATGGCTGCGGCAGACAGCGAAGCCGGGGCGCAATTACGCCGCTCCTGTCCTGCGCAAGTACGGTGTGAGCCTGAAGGACCTCCGGGAACGCCTCCAGGGCAAACTGTTCAAGATCAATCCGCAGGTGCACCCGTCCATCCCCCTTTATGACGAGGATGAAACAATCCCCCGCATGGACCCGCGCACCTGCGGAGACCCCCAGGCTATCCTGAACGCCCTGGCCGTCCTGCGCGCCCAGGTCATGGGCCTTACCCCGGCCCAGCTGGCCCGGGCCCGGCAGTCCATTGAACGGGTCATGCTGGAATTCACGCTCGCCTACATGGAAACCGCCATCTGCATGAACAGCGGAGGCATCCGGGAAAACCGGGTAAAGGAACTCTTTTCCCCCATCAGCACGAAGGATTGCCCGGAGGACTTCCGGCGCGCCTGGCAGCATGACCTTCCCTTCTTCCTGAAAGGGCACTTTACCGGGCCGGAACTCACCCTCTCCACCGTCTGCAAAAAATACGGCGCCAGCGAGCAGGAAGCCCTCCTCAAGGTCCGCAGGAAAATGCAGGAATGGGACATCCAGCCGCCCACCCCGCAGACGCAGCCCGCGTTCCGCCGGGACATGCAGGAAATCCGGGAAAACATGCTGGGAGGCCGATGACAGGAAAGCACTCCTCCCAGGTCGTTTCACGTTTCATGAATGGCATTCTCCGGATACTCCGCGTCCGGTCAGCCCAGCAATCCGGCGTCCATCCCCTCATTATATTCCCAGATGCCCTGCTCCACCATGAAGGAGCTCCAGCTGTTGAGCAATTGCTCAAAAAAGGCGGCATTCACATTGAAATGGTAAAACGTGTGGTCCGCCACATCCAGAAGCTCAAATCTGGCGCGGTTCTTCTTTTTCCGCCACAGTTCCGCCAGACGCTCGCTGTTGCGCCAGGGCAGCAGCCTGTCCCTCCCGCCATGGCTGGCAAACAGGGGCGGCAGACCCTTTTGCACGCGCCGCAGGGGATTGACGGCATCCCGCTGGTCCGGCGGCATCATGCCGCCCAGTTTAAAGGCGGACTGCGCCGCCAGGTCACACACGCCGCGGAACAGGGCCACAGCGGCGGGGCCGGGAGGCAGGGGAACCTTTTTACGGAATAGGGACCAGCGCGCGGGATGGTCCGGCAGGGTCACATGAAGGGCCATCAGACCGCCCGCATCGCTCCCCGCCACGGTAATGCGCGCCGGGTCCAGCCCCAGCACAGCCGCATTGCCGTAAACCCAGGCCCAGGCTTCCCTGCCCTCTTCCAGAATATCCATGGGTTCCACCTCATAAGCGCCCCGGGTGCGGAACATGGGGATAATGCCCACAATACCCTGCTGGGCAAGGTGGAGCGCCCACGGAACAAAATCCCCCAGGCTCTTGCCCACCCACATGCCGCCATGGAAAAACAGCACGGAGGGAGCGGAGGCGCCCGCATCATGTCCGGGAGGGAAAAAGACGTACGCCATCAGCTCCTCACCGTCTGAAAACCGCCTCCACACAAAGCCGGGCTGGTCCCGCAACAGTTTCCTGTACCGGGCTTCCGCCAGATGATCGGCTTCCGTGAACAATTCCATAAGAACGGCTTCATGATGCAATTGTGTTGCACTCCGCGCAAGTTTGATGTCTAAATAATCGTGTAATGACCTTCCGTTCCCTTCTCACCATGGTCTGCTGCGCCGCAGCCCTCCTCACTTCCGCATCCGCCGCTCCCCAGCCCGGAGACGCCAAACTGCGGGACGATCTGGACGTGGCCTACAATACCTGGCGCCTGCACCTGCTGCGCGGCAACTACGACGGGTGGAGAGCCACCACCTCCGCCTACCGCCAGGTGAAAGTGCGCAATCTGGCCGTCTCCGAGAAGCGCCCCTTCCCTGCCTCCCTGTTCCGGCAGCCCATGGCGCCGCCAGCACTCTCCCCGCTGATGTACGTGGGCTCCGTGGTGGACGGCCCCACGGCTGCGGCCACCTACTACGGCAAGGTGGACCTGGGCCTGGGCCAGGAACCTACGGACTCAAACGCCCTGGTCCTGCTGTTCACCAGGGAAAACGGCAAATGGAAATATGACCAGGCGCGCTTTTTCAATCTCACCCGCCTGCCCGCCGTCAAGGAACGCCTCAAGCGCGGAGACGCCACCGTCTTGATGGAGCAGGACGGCTTCCAGCCTCTTGGAAAAATTCCGGCTGTGCCACCCATCTGCCCTCCGCCCAAATACATCGCAAAAATTCTGGTGGACTGCCCGGGGCGCACCGTGAAGGCGAACGTGAACAACATTTCCCCGCACGAATTCGACAACACGCGCCTGGCGGAAGTCATTTCCGGCGGCCTGCGTGACGGGACCAACTCCCTCATGCTGAACTTCTCCGACAGCCCGAACGGCAAAAAAGGCGCCGTCCTTGTGGAAGTGTACATCATGCCGGAAATCCCGGGACAGCTTCCCGCCAGAGCCTTCTCCTACTTTGTGCCTCCGCAGGCGCACCCCAGAAGCGGCCCCGTGCTGATCAACGTCACTCCGGAGCTGCTGAAGGCCATGGACCCCAAAAACACTCCCCAGGCGGCGGCCTCGGGCAAATAAAATCGTCATTCTTCAACGTTTCCGCTGCGGGTCCGGTCATACCGCCATATGACAACTCAACCTCAAGTCAGCAGCTCCTCGGTATCCGGCAACTCATGGTGGATGGGTATCCTTGGCGTCATCGAGCTATTTCTTGGCTTTATCGCCCTGGCCTCTCCCTGGATTGTCGGGGCCAGCTTCATCTGGGTAATCGGCATCATGCTGATGGTCCTGGCCGTCGTCCGGCTCATCCATACCTTCACCATTCCCTCCTCCCGCTGGTGGAACCTGGTGACGGCCATCCTGTACGGCATCGCTGGCTGGTTCCTGTTCAGGGACCCGAATGTCTCCCTGGCCATCACCACGCTCATCATCGGGTGGGGGCTGGTCATCGCAGCCGTCTTCCAGGGAGCCATCTGGTTCCAGACCCGCTCCCTGGCCGCGAGCGGCTGGCGCCTGTTCAACGTGATCATCACGCTGATCCTGGGCCTCATGGTCATCTTCGGCTGGCCTGAATCCACGGCCTGGTTCATCGGCACCCTGATCGCGGTGGAACTGATCTTCTCCGGATGGACACTGCTCCTGTACGCCTTCAGCGGCAGCTCCACCCGCCGTTAATCCCGACAGCGCAATGCCCCTCACCCAGGAAGAAACCGAACGCTACGCAAGGCATCTTTCCCTTCCGGAACTGGGTGAGGAAGGCCAGGAAAAACTCAAACGGGCACACGTCGTCCTGACGGGCCTCGGGGGGCTTGGCTCCCCCGCGGCCCTTTATCTTGCCGCCGCGGGCGTGGGCAGCATCACCCTGATTGACCCGGACAGGGTCAGCCTTTCCAACCTCCAGCGGCAAATCCTGCACGCCACGGACGCAGAGGGAACGGCCAAAACCGCCAGCGCCGCACGGAGCCTGCGCGCATTGAACCCGGCGGTGAACGTTCTGGAGGTCTGCACCCGGCTTACGCCGGAGAACGCCGGAAGCCTGCTGGAAGGGTGCCACCTTGTCCTGGACGCTTCAGACAATTACGCGGCGCGCTTCGCCATGGCGGACGCCGCCTGCGCCCTGCGCCTTCCCCTGGTATACGGGGCCGTGAAAGGGTTCCTGGGCCAGGTCGCCGTATTCGCCCCCTATGAGGGCACGGCCTGCTACCGCTGCCTTTTTCCGGCAGACACGCCCATGCAAGAGGAAGACACCGCCTCCGCCGCCGGCATCCTGGGCGCGCACGCGGGCATGATCGGCTGCATTCAGGCCCTGGAAGCGGTGAAATACCTTGCCGGCATCCCCTCTCCGCTGGTGGGGGCCATGCTCTCCGCGGACACGCTGCGCATGCGTTTCACCACCATCCCCCTGGCACCCAATCCCGCGTGCAGATGCCGGGAAAACGGGCGTGAAGGAGCCGCAATGAAAAATTGACGGCTATGGGGGCATCTGGCATCATTCCCGCCAGATATGAATCATCTAACACGCGCCAAATCCGTTTTTGAAATGGAGATTGAAGAGCTGCGCGGTGTCCTGTCCCGGCTGGACGGCAATTTCAACCAGGCTGTGGACCTCATGTCCCAGGCGCTGGACCGCGGCAACAAGATCGTCATTGTAGGCGTAGGCAAATCCGGCAATATTGGAGCCAAAATCGTAGCCACCCTGAACTCCACGGGAACACCCACCGTTCTGCTGGATTCCCTGAACGCTCTGCACGGGGACCTGGGCATCGTCCAGGACGGGGACGTCTGCATCGCGATGTCCTTTTCCGGGGAAACCTCGGAACTGCTGGCCCTGCTCCCCTTCATCAAACGCTTTGAACTGCCCATCATTTCCATGACGGGCAACACCACCTCCTCCCTGGCGAAGTACTCGGACATCGTGCTGGACACGGGCGTTTCCCGTGAAGCCTGCCCGCTGAACCTGGCGCCCACCTCCAGCACCACGGCCATGCTCGTCATGGGCGACGCCCTCGCCATGGCCCTGGTGGAAGCGCGCCATTTCACCGCGCGGGACTTCGCCAAGAGGCACCCCGGCGGCTCCCTGGGCCGCGCCCTGCTCACCAAGGTAAGCGACATCATGCGCCGGGGAGAGGAGATGGCCACCCTGCCGGAAACCGCCTCCGTGAACGACTGCCTGAAGGCAATGACCACCGCCCACACCGGCGCCTGCATCCTGCTGACGGCGGACAACAAGCTGGCCGGCATCTTCACCCACGGAGACTTTGTCCGGGCGTACGGAGACAATCCCCTCATCGGAGAGCAGCCCGTCAGCGGCCTGATGACCCGCAATCCCATCTATGTGATGGAAGACGATCTGGCCGCCGAGGCCGTGAAGGCCGTCAGCAACCGCCACATTGACGACCTGGTGGTGCTCAACGCGGAGATGACTCCCGTGGGCATCGTTGACCTTCAGGACCTCGCCAGGCTGAAGCTGGTTTAAGGCCCCTCCCATCCACTCCTTTCAGGCATCCGTGATTCAAAAGTAACAAATCAATCACGGATGCCTTTTTCATTGAACCGAAGCTTTCCTTTCTACAATCTAATTCCCATCATCATGTTCCTTAAATTGACGATCGCCCTGCTTGCCTGCTCCTGGGGCCTCTCCCATGCGCAGGACGTCTCCGCCCCTGTGGGCCCCGCACCGGAGGAGGAAGCCCCGCGGGAAGTCCCCCTGCCGGACGGCAAGACGGTTCCCAAATTCGAGCCCCTGGATGAGCACCGCATCAAGATCGGCAACGTGATCGTCAACCACAAGGAACGCACCGTCAGCTTCCAGGCGCAGGTCAACATGAAGGAAGGCATTCTGGAATACGTCTGCTGCATGCCCAACGGAAAACTGCATGAATCCCTGCTGGTGACGGAGGCGGACCCCCTGCACATCAGCCTGGGAATGACGCTGCTCAAATTCCACCGCTTTGAAAAATTCTTCCCGGTGCGGGATGAAAACTTTGAATGGCTTCCCTTCACGGAACCCAAGCCCGCGGATTATGCGGACTGCTACGTGCAGATCCTGATGACCTATACGGAAAACGGCAAGGAGCAGAAGAGCGATTTTTCCGACATGGTGGTGAACTCCCAGACCCGCAAGGGGCTGGACCCCAGGGACTGGCTTTACACCAACTCCTTCTTTTACGAGGGCGCGTACCAGGCCAGTCTGAGCGGTGAAGTGATCTCCATCTTCGCCAGCCGCACTTCCCCCATCAACTACATCGGCGACTTCCATGACGGCGTCAACGACACGGGCTGGATCGTCAACCCGAAGAAGAACCTGCCCCTCGGCACGAACGTCACCGTCACCATTTCCCAGAAACCGGTCCAACCCAAACAATAATAGATCATGTTTAAATCCGTACTTACCTTAACGCTGGCCGCCGCGCTGGGCACAGCCGCCTTCGGCCAGACCACGCTGACGGCCGTCCCCGGAGAAGCGGCCGCCTCCAAATACGCCTCCATCAGCCAGGAAATCCTGCGCGCCATTGAAAAGGGAAACGAATACCTGAAAAGCAAGCAAAACCCGGAAGGCTACTGGGCGCAGCCCTCCTATCCGGCCCTGACGGCCCTGGCGGTCACCGCCTACATGCGCGATCCCGCCAACCAGGGCCAGCCCGTTCCGGAATATATCCGGAAGGGATATGACTTCATCCTGAAATCCCAGAAGGAGGACGGCTCCATCTTCAACCGCGGCATGTCCTCCTACAACACCGCCGTGTGCATGATGGCCCTGCTGGCCGCCAACAAGGAGGAATACGCTCCGGCCATCCTCAAGGCCCGCGCCTACCTCATCAAGCAGCAGAACCACTTTGCCCCGGACAACCCCTACAACGGAGGCATCGGCTACGGGGACAAGCAGGCCCCTCCCATCGCGGACCTTTCCAACACCTCCCTGGCGCTGGAAGCCATTTACTATTCCCAGAAGCTCGCCAAGGACGGCAAGTACGGGGAACAGCCGGACCTGGACTGGAACGCCGCCACGGAATTCATCAACCGCTGCCAGCAGAACCCCGCTGTCAACAAGGAGCCGTGGGTGTCTGATGACAAGTCCCAGCTCGGCGGCTTCGTGTACCGTCCGGGCGTAGCCAGCTCCAAGGACAAAAAAAGCGCCGCCTTTGACAAGGCGGAACCGCCCAAGGCCTACGGCAGCATGACGTATGCGGGCATGCAGTCCCTCATTTACGCCAATGTGGACAAGAATGACCCCCGCGTCAAACTGGCCCTCAAATGGCTGGAAAACAGCTACAACCTGGACGAAAACCCCGGCATGGGCGTTCAGGGGCTTTACTATTACTACCAGGCCATGTCCAAGGCGCTCAGCGTCATGGGAATCGATTCCCTGACGCTGGAAGACGGCCGCAAGGTGGACTGGCGGGATGAACTGGCCAACAAGCTCATCTCCATCCAGAAGAGCGACGGCTCCTGGGTGAACACCAACAACCGCTGGTGGGAGGCGGACCCCGTGCTGGTCACCGCCTACTGCGTGCTGGCTCTGGAACAGCTTTACCACTCCATTCCCCGGTAACCAGCCGGAACCGTTCCGCTTCAAAGGCCGGAAAGGGAGGCAATGACCTCCTTTTCCGGCCTTTCCCGTTCCCCGGAATGAACGCCGCTGTCCAGAAAAGGGTCTTTTCTTCAACCATTTCAAATTCATGGACACCATTGATTCCATTACCATGATCACGGCGGCCTGGGGGTTGCTGGTCCTCCGGCTCACCCTGGCGCTGATCCTGTGGCCCCATGGCGCCCAGAAGGTGCTCGGCTGGTTCGGCGGGGCGGGCTGGGATGGAACCTACCAGGCCTTTACGGAAAAAATGGGCATTCCGCCCTTCTTCGCAAAAGTGGCCATGGTCACGGAATTCGTCGCGCCCATCTGCATGGCGCTGGGCTTCTTCACCCGCCTCGCGGCGCTGGGAGTCATCATCATGATGGCCGTCGCCATGACCAAGCACGTCAAGAATGGCTACTTTGCCAACTGGTCCGGGAAAAAGGCCGGGGAAGGCGTGGAATTCCACCTTCTTTATGCAGGCTGCGCCCTCGCCCTGCTGCTGACGGGGCCCGGGCCATGGTCCGTGGATGCCTGGTTCATGAACATTTTTCACGTGATCTTCGGCTAGCGGGCAAATCATGCGCGGCGTCCATAGGACGTACTTTCCGGTTCTCAAACGCGGCGCACTCTGGTACTCATGGGGGAGCGGACTTCCAGCCCGGAAGGCCGCTCCTTCCTTTTTCAACCCTTCCACCAGCCATGACCAGCCTGAAACGCTCAAAACTCCGGCACTGCACCAACTGCGAATGCGTGATCAACGGGGTATGGGACTGGGTGGTGGAATGCGCCCGTGAAGCGGCGGAAGAAGAGCCCGCCATGCGCGGCATTCTGGATGACGTCTGCCTGTCCCGCAATTCCCTGGCCACTTCCATCGCGGCGCGGCTGGCGCGCAAGCTCTCCCGCCGGGACATGCCGCGGGAACTGATTGAACCTCTCATCCGGGAGGCTCTGTCGGAAGACCAGAACATCCTCAGCCAAATCGCCCATGACCTGATTGCCATCGTGGACCGGGACCCCGCGTGCCGCACGCCGCTGGAACCCCTGCTCTTTTACAAGGGGTTCCACGCCATCACCACGTACCGCATCTCCCACTGGCTGTGGAAGCACGGACGCACGATCATGGCCCTTCAGTTCCAGAGCCTGGCCAGTGAAGTCTTTGCGGTGGACATCCACCCGGCGGCCGTCATCGGCTGCGGCATCCTGCTGGACCACGCCACCAGCTTTGTGGTGGGGGAAACCGCCATCATCCGGGATAACGTCTCCATCTTGCATGAAGTCACGCTCGGCGGCACGGGCAAGGAGGAAGGGGACCGCCACCCCATTGTGGAATCAGGCGTCCTGATCGGGGCCGGGGCCAAAATCCTGGGGCGAGTCACCATCGGCACCTGCGCCAAAATAGCCGCCTGCTCCGTCGTTCTGGAAAACGTGCCTCCCCACACCACGGTAGCCGGCGTTCCCGCCGTCATCGTCAGTGACTCCATTCCGGACAACCCTGCGCTGGACATGAACCAGTGCCTTTGCGACTAGGGCGGCATTGATTACAGGCTGACATTCCAACGGCCATCCCCTGCATATCCTCGCCGCCGCCTTTTCATTCAGATCTTCCGTTAAAACCTGCGGCGGCGCCCGTTCAGGAACGGAGATTCTGCGGCATGCGGGAAGGGTCCTTCATCTGGCCGCTGCCCAGAATGACGTACTTGTAGGAGGTGAGCTCCCGCAGGGCCATCGGCCCGCGTGCGTGGAACTTGTCCGTGCCTATGCCTATCTCCGCGCCAAAGCCGAACTCCTCCCCGTCACTGAACCGCGTGGAGCAATTATGGTAAACGCAGGCGCTGTCCACCCGGCGCATGAAATAATCACGGGCTTCCGCATCCTCCGTCATGATGGAATCACTGTGATGGGAACCGTAGCGGTTGATATGCTCCACCGCGCCGCGCACGCCGTCCACCACCTTCACGGACAGGATCAGGTCTTCATACTCCGTGGACCAGTCTTCCTCTGACGCCGCCACGGCTTCCGGGCCGAAAAACGGCCTGCTCCGCCCGCACACGCGGCACTCCACGCCGCGCAGGCGCATGCGTTCCGCCGCCACGGGAAGAAAACGCTCCGCCACGGCGGCATCCACCAGCAGAGTCTCCGCCGCATTGCAGACGCCGGGCCTCTGCGTTTTGGCGTCATCCAGCACGTTGACGGCCATCTCCAAATCCGCCGCGGCATCCACGTACACATGGCAGATCCCGTCCAGATGCTTCAGCACGGGCACCCTGGCGTACTCCATGACGGTACGGATAAGCCCCTTCCCTCCCCGTGGAATAATCACGTTCAGGCAGGAATCCAGCTCGCAAAGCTGCCGGACCTCGTCACGGCTGCCGGAATCCAGAAGCTGAAGCGCATCCACCGGAACGGCGGATTCCTTCAACGCGCCGCGCAACGCCTCCGCCAAAACGCGGTTGGTGCGCAGGGACTCGCTCCCGCCGCGCAAAATAACCGCGTTGCCGGACTTCAGGCACAGGGCGGCGGCGTCACAAGTCACGGTGCCGCGGCTCTCATAAATAAAGCCGATCACCCCCAGGGGCACGCGCACCTGGCTGATATGCATCCCGTTCGGGCGCGTCCACTCCCGGATGCACTCGCCCACGGGATCAGGCAGTTCCGCCACCTGCTCCATGCCATGCGCCATGCGCTCCACACGGTCAGGGGTCAGCAGCAGACGGTCCAGAAACGCGGCATTGCGCCCGGCGGTCCGGGCCTCCTCCACATCCAGGGCATTCTCCTGCAAAATGCGCGGCGCGGCGGCGCGCACTGCCGCGGCCATGCGGCGCAGGGCATCCGCCTTTTCCTCCGGCCCCAGGGCAAGCATCTCCCGGGAGGCCGCCAGGGCGGCGCGGCCTACGGGTTCAAGAGGATTCTCCGCGGTCATTTCCCTGCTCCTTTCGGTACGAAAAACGTTCCGACTCCTTCTGAACCGCCCTCCAGCAGCAGGCCGATGCGTTCCGGATGACGCCCGTGCATGATGTAAGTGCCTATGCCCGCATTCACGGCCTCCCGCACGGCCTGAAGCTTGGCGCTCATGCCGCCCATGGAAAAGCGGCCATGGTCGTCCTCCGCAAACGCCAGGGCGGCGTCCACATCCTCCACCCGGGGAATGATGGCTTCACGGCTCCCGCCGGGGGGATACAGGCCGTCCACGCTCGTCAGGATGAACAGGGCGTTCGCCCCCACCATGCGCGCCATGTGGACGGAAAGAATATCGTTATCCCCAAACTTTAACTCTTCCACGGAAACGGTATCATTTTCATTCACGATCGGGATAATCCTCCCGTGCTCAAACAGGCGCATCAGCGTGGCCTGCACATTGGCGCGGCGGCGTTTCAAATCATCCGCCGTCAGCAGAAGCTGGGCCACGTCCATGTTAAAATGGCTGAAAAGATTCTCATACGTCTGCATCAGCCGCGTCTGCCCCACCGCCGCACAGGCCTGCTTCAGGGACAGCTCCTGCGGATAGGACGGCAGCCCCAGCACGGACACCCCGGAACCGACGGCCCCGGAACTCACCAGAACCACCTGGTGCCCCTTCTGCATCAGGTCCGCCAAGGCGCTCACCAGATGCACAATGGAAGAGCCGTCCAGGGTACCGTTTTCACGGGTCAGAACGCCCGTCCCTACCTTCACTACGATTTTCATACGTCTGCCTTTATATATATCACGCGCAGTTCCCGCGGAAAGGAGAAAGCACGTTCTTCCGGACCGAATTCCCCTCTGCACAGCACACAAGTATCCTTGCAGCAGACAAGTTTGGGCTTCAATCGCCCGCGAAAAGCACCACCGCCAGCAATGGAAGGAAACATTCCGGTTCTACTGGAAAAATTTAAAGGTTCAGGAAGAACCGGAAAAGGAGAACGTACCCTGTGAAGAATACCCGGACATGGATCAGGCTCTGGAAGCGATGAAGGAAGCCGTCACCAAGTGGGGGAAGAAATGATCTGATACGTCTTCCGCTTACGTCATGAAACTGCCGGACGAGGCGAACAGGCGTCCGTACCGCGCGGGGCAAAAGTCTTGAATGAAGCCACCGGACAGGTTATTGCTTTAGCGGATGCTAACGGGTGGGCCAGAGTTCCCGGAAACATCACGGCGCCTGGAGTAACGGAACCGGTATGCTTCCTTCCCTATGATTTGTAATCAATTTTACAAATATCAAGAGGCGCGTTATTCTAAAATAAAGAAAATTGAAAGGAGATTAGAAAATGTTTAAAGGTGTGGTTTTTGACGCATATGGTACTCTGTATGATGTTTTTTCCGTGGCTCAAAAATGTGAACATGAATATCCGGGAAAAGGTGATGAAATTAGTAAGATCTGGAGAGAAAAGCAATTGGAGTATTCGTGGTTGCAGACCTTAATGGGGCATTATCAAAACTTTTGGAAGATCACTGAGGACGCCTTACGCTATTCTCTGGAATGTTCAGGGCTTCCGTATGACGAAAATAAAATCAATGAGATAATGAGTTCTTATTTCAATCTTAACGTTTATCCAGAAGTAATTGAAGCTTTACAGAAGTTCCGCCCACGAAAATTGGCTATCTTGACAAATGGAAATGCTGATATGTTTGACAAGCTAATTGCAGGTACGGGACTTAATCAATATCTTGACGAATTCCTTAGTGCCGATACGGTACAACTTTTTAAGCCAAAACCGGAAGTTTATCAATTGGCCGTAGATTCTTTTGAAATAGGTAAAAGTGAAATCCTTTTTGTTTCTTCAAATGCGTGGGATATTGCAGGAGCAAAGTCCTTTGGCTTCACCGTAGGCTGGATTAACCGTTTGAATAAGCCATTTGAACAGTTAGGCGTTCAAGCGGATTATATTGTTTCTAATCTATTGGAACTTGCACAAAAGGTTGCACAGAAATAACAAACCTGCCGCACGACGGGAAAAGAAAAAAACCGTCGTGCAGCAGCCTGTTTCCTTGCCTTTATCCTTCGGCTGTTTTTAGAAAACAAGGCCGCCTTTTTCTGCGGCCACAGGAGGGCCTTCATGAGCGGATGCGTCTTTCCGGCGTTTTAGCGATTGCATGAGATACATTGAGAATGACACGTAAAAATTGCTATTTTTTATAGTAGCAAGGATTCAGTATCCGCAAAACCTTTTAGAAATTCTGCCGCTTCCTTCGGGGCGCCCTCTGTGCATATCCAAAATAACTTTTGAATAACAAGGACTTTTGAAGGAACACGTTCATTGACAGGAGCCGCACGCAGGATCATAGTTTAATCATGATCAGGGCTATTCCTGCCTCTTCCACCAGTACATGCGCTTTTCTTCCATTGCGTGTAAGAGAGGGGGGAGACAGAAGAAGCCCGCGCTTTCAACCCCTTATCAGCAGGAGCCTGTCCACCGCCCGGAACATCCTGTGAACCTCCTCCCGGCAAGCGCCGGACAGGGCGCCCCAACACCAGAAAAAAACCGGGCGGAAGCTTCCATGACAGGGAGCTTCCGCCCGGGAAAGGTTCAGCGGGTATAGTTACCCTTTAAACATGCCGAGGGCCCTGGCGACGCCTTCCCCGTATTCCAGGTCGCATTCCATGCAGTGGTCAATGTGGCGCTGCTTGATGAAATCCGGAGCGTCCCCCATGGCGCGGGCCGTATTGCCGTACAGAGCTTCCCTCTGTTCCGGCGTCATCAGGCGGAACAGGGCGCGGGGCTGGGAGTAATAGTCATGGTCGTCCTCATGGAAATCCCAGTGCCAGGCCGCGCCGTCCAGTTCAAGCGGCGGTTCCCGGAATTCCGGCTGTTCCTTCCATTCCCCGTAGCTGTTCGGTTCATAACCCAGCGTGCTTCCCGCATTGTCGTCCACACGCATCATGCCGTCCCGGTGGTAACTGTGGAACGGGCACCGGGGAGCGTTCACGGGTATCTGGGTATGGTTCACCCCCAGACGGTACCGCTGGGCGTCCCCATAGGAGAACAGGCGTCCCTGAAGCATCTTGTCCGGGGAAAAGCTGATGCCCGGCACCACGCTGGCCGGATTGAACGCCGCCTGTTCAATCTGGGCGAAGTAGTTGTCCGGATTCCGGTTGAGTTCCAGCACGCCCACCTCCATGAGGGGATAATCTCCGTGGGGCCACACTTTGGTCAGGTCAAACGGATTGAAGGGGCATGCCCTGGCCTGCTCCTGGGTCATGACCTGGATATACATCGTCCAGCGCGGGAAATCCTTCCGTTCAATGCTTTCATACAAATCCCGCTGATGGTTTTCCCGGTCCTTCGCGATGATTGCTTCCGCCTCCGCATCCGTCAGGTTCTTGATTCCCTGCTGGGTTTTGAAATGGAATTTCACCCACACCCGTTCGTTATCCGCATTCAGCATGCTGAACGCATGACTGCCGAAGCCGTGCATGTTACGGTACGAGGCGGGAATGCCGCGGTCGCTCATGACCACCGTAACCTGGTGGAAAGCTTCCGGAAGGGAGGTCCAGAAGTCCCAGTTATTGCGCGCGCTCCTCATGTTGGTGCGCGGGTCACGCTTGATGGCGTGGTTGAGGTCCGGAAACTTGAGCGGGTCACGCAGGAAGAAGACGGGCGTATTGTTGCCCACCAAGTCCCAGTTGCCTTCCTCCGTATAAAACTTGATGGCAAAGCCGCGGATGTCGCGCTCTGCATCCGCCGCGCCCCTCTCCCCGGCCACCGTGGAAAAACGCACCAGCAGGTCCGTTTTTTTGCCTACCTCGGAGAACAGAGCCGCCTTCGTGTACCGGGTAATGTCATGAGTCACCGTAAAGGTGCCGAAGGCTCCGGAGCCCTTGGCATGCATGCGCCTTTCCGGGATCACTTCACGGTCAAAATGGGCCAGCTTTTCCAGGAACCATACGTCCTGCAGCAGCATGGGGCCGCGGGGGCCGGCCGTGAGTACGTTTTCATTATCGGAAACGGGAGCCCCCACCGACGTTGTTAAATTCTTTTGATCGCTCATGAGATTTTGTATTTGTAATTATTAAAAACTAATTTTTCAACGGTGTCAACAAGGTTTCTTCCAAATCCCGGAAAGGAAAGCAGCTTGCTTGAGGCCTTCTTCCGCAGGAAAAGGAAACGGGCCGGAGAATGCCGGCGCACCTGAAAAACGGTGCACCATCAGGGCCATGGAGCCATGCCGTTCCGCCATTTTCCGCTTGACCCTGAATGGAGAATCCGGGACAGTGCCTTTCCCGGTGGAGAGCCGGATTTCCTACCATGAACCGTTTCCTTGCAACCATCTACTGCAATCTTTCCCTTTCTTCGCAAACAAGAAAGAAACGCCGCGTCCGCCTGGGTCTGAAAGCAGGAGGGGAAGGCTATGTAAATCCGGCGGGAAACCGCATTTTTCTCATCCATCCCTCCGGAGAAAAACAGCTGGTGGAACTGTTCCAGATACCCGCCTCCGTCCACCTGAACATTGAGGGGGAAAACAACACGCTCATCTTCCATACTCCGCTCTCTTTAAACAATATTTCCATCAATATCTGGAAAAATGTCCGCGGCGCGGAAATCGAATTCGGCTCCTCGGCGTCCGGGCACAGCCACTGGAACAATGTCAGCATTCTGGTGGCGGCATCCGGAAGCGCCCTCTCCATCGGCCATTCAACGAGCATTGAAGGACTGACGGTCGTACTTGTAGGCGGCAAATGCCATATTGGCAACGATTGCATGCTGTCTTCCAAAATCACCATCTGGGCAAATGATTCCCACCGTCTGATGGATGCCGACACGGGAGCATTGCTCAACGACCAGCCGCGGGGCGTTTTCATTGGCGACCACTGCTGGATTGGTCAGGGAGCTACGTTCACCAAAAATGCCATCATCCCGGCAAATACGGTTGTCGGCATGCAGGCGGTCGTTACCAAATCCTTCCGGGAGGAATTCACCGTTCTGGCGGGAAACCCGGCCAAAGTGATCAAAAACAGGGTGAAATGGAGCCGTGAAAGAGAGATGGAGTAAGGGCTTCCCCGCAACTTCATGGCCCAAATCCTCCGCGCATGCCGGACCGCGCGCCGCAAGGCTGGGCCGACATGGGCGCCGGGATGCCCGGCGCCTCCATCCTCAATGCTTTTCCCCGCTTCCCACTGCTGCCGGAGACGCATTTTAGGCTTTCAATATGTGGCTGATCTGCTCATATTGCCCGGGCATGAATCTTGACCTTCTCCAAAAAGCCGCCAACCAGGCGCGGGGCCTCGCCATGGATGCCGTCCACGACTGCGCATCCGGCCACCTGGGCCTGCCGCTGGGGTGTGCAGAAATCGGGGCCGTCCTGTTCGGCGATTTGCTCAACATCTGCCCCGCGCAGCCACGCTGGCTCAACCGTGACCGCTTCATCCTTTCCGCCGGCCACGGCTCCATGTTCCTTTACGGCTGGCTGCATCTGTCCGGATTCAACATCGGCATCGAAGACCTCAGGAACTTCCGCCACAAGGGTTCCATCACGCCGGGCCACCCGGAATTCAGGGATACGGAAGGCGTGGAATGCACCACCGGCCCCCTGGGCCAGGGAATTGCCAATGCCGTAGGCTTCGCCCTTTCCGCCAGGCGCGCCGCCGCACGCTTCAACAAACCCGGCATGGACATCTTCACCCAGCACGTTTTCTGCCTGACGGGGGACGGCTGCCTTCAGGAAGGCGTGGCGCGCGAATCCATCGCCCTGGCCGCCGTCCTGAAACTGGACAATCTCATTCTCATTTACGATTCCAACGACATCACGCTGGACGCTCCCGCGGACCGCACCCAGATTGCTGACCCGCGCGCCATGTATGAAGCCCTGGGCTGGGACGTGCGCCAGATTGACGGGCACGACCTCAAGGCCATCGCGGAAGCGGTGGAAGCCGCCAAGGCCGCCAAAAACGGCAAGCCCCAGCTTATCATCGCCAAGACCGTCATCGGCAAGGGAATCCCCGGCATTGAAGGAACCACCAAGGGCCACGGTGAAGGCGGCGCCAAGCTCCAGGAGGAAGCCCACGCCAACTGGAGCATTCCCGCAGGAGAACGCTATTATGTTTCCGAAGACGTCCGCAGCTTCTTCAACGATCTCCGCGCCAGGAGGGAAGCCGCCTATACGGCCTGGGAAGCCACCTACCGGGAATGGCGCGCCTCCTATCCGGAACTGGCCGCAGAGCTGGATTCCGGCATGAACGCCTGCTCCCAGGGCGTGGACGCCGCCGTCACGGACAAGGATATCCCCCCCTTCCCCGCTGATTACAGTGACGCCACCCGCTCCGCTGGTTCCGTGGCCATCAACGCCATTGCGAAGGCGGACCCCTGGTTCCTGACCACCAGCGCGGACCTGTACAGTTCCAACAAGAATTACCTCTCCGGCGCGGGAGACTTCTCCGCAGAAAATCCGGAAGGCCGCAACTTCTGGTTCGGCATCCGTGAACACGCCATGGCCGCCATCTGCAACGGAATTGCCTATGACGGGATGTTCCGCGTGAGCGCCGCCACCTTCTGCGTATTTGTGGACTATATGCGCGGAGCCATCCGCGTGGCCGCGCTCAGTGGCCTCCCCGTCACCTACATCCTGACGCACGATTCCGTGGCTGTGGGTGAAGACGGCCCCACCCACCAGCCGGTGGAAACCGTTTCCGGCCTCCGCGTGATTCCGAACCTGGACGTCATCCGCCCGGCGGACCCGGAAGAAACCGCCGGAGCCTGGATGGCCGCCATGCAGCGCGCCGAAGGCCCTACGGCCCTTATCCTGACCCGTCAGAAGGTAGCCACCCTGAATGACATCCCCGTGGAAACGCGCCGCGAGGGCGTGCTGAAAGGCGGCTACATTGCCCGGCGGGAACAGGGGGAACTGAAAGCCGTCATTCTGGCGAGCGGTTCCGAACTGGAACTGGCCCTGAAGGCTGCGGAACAGGTGGGGGAAGGAATCCGGGTGGTTTCCATGCCCAGCTTCTTCCGCTTTGACGCGCAGCCTGCCGAATACCGGGAAAGCGTGATCCCCGCTTCCTGCGTGAAAAGGGTATCCGTGGAAGCCGGCGTGACGGACCTCTGGTGGAAATACCTGGGTTCCCAGGGTGAAGCCGTGGGCATCAACCGCTTCGGCTTCTCCGCTCCCGGCGCCCAGGTGCTGGAGGAACTCGGCATGAACGTGGATAACGTCGTCGCCGCCGTTCAGAAGGTGCTGGCCCAATAATCCGAGGCATTGCCCGCCATTCCTTTTTCAGGGGCTGTTCCGCCGCAGGTGGAACAGCCCCTTTTGAATGGACCGTAAAACATCATTCCGGAAAACTCGCGGATGCCACGGCGCATTCACCTGTGCCGCTGAAACCTTTCCTCCTGGAGAATGACCGGTGAAGACGGCCTATTCCCTGGTCACTTTCAACCCTAAAAATCTCCGTGACGGAGCCTGTGCCATTCTCCGTGGTAACGGGAATGCCCTGCCCGTCCCGGGTGCTCAGTGTGACCGCCCCGCATTTCCAGGTTTCCAGCTTAAAACGGAGCCGGAAGCCGAATCCTCCATGATCCCGGGAGGAGTGGCCGTAAAAGACACCATGCCGGAAAACGTGCCTCGGTCCCGGATGGTGCCGGCGACGCCATTCGCCGTATACAGCATGCCCCAGTCCGCATCATTGCAATCCCCGTAAATTTCCACATGGCAGTATTCCGCCATGGAGTCCGGAAGCTGGGAAATTACGCCGTTTTTCGTTCCCCGGATGCCGGCCCAGGAATCCATGAGCACATAATCGCGGTTGTTGCCCGCCGCAAAATTCCATTGCTGGCGCAGGAGGCTTCCGTGGACGCCTCCGCCGTGGTTTTCAGGGCGGAGGCGGTTGTTGTGGCATTCGCGCCGGGCTTGAGGAAATTCCAGGTTTTCCCTTCTTCCGCCAAGGTTCCGGCCTGCGCTTGCATGAAGAGCAAGTATTACGCACGCCTGCGGCGCATCAGCAGAGTGCCCAAACCCAGCAGGCCGAGACTGACCGTGGCCGGTTCCGGAACGGAAGTCAGCGCCAGGGCATTAATGCTGCCGCTTCCTCCCTGGGACTGGATATTGAGCTGGGTGCCGTCGGCAGCTACGTCAAATGTATAGGTCACCACCATCCAATCTCCAGTATGCGTGTTGCCCGTGACGGTGCCGTCATTCAGCGTGGCGCCGGAACCGGTGGAGTAGTCGTCCAGGCTGGCGGAGATGTTGGAAATGCCGGAGCCATCAAGGCTGAAGGAGGAAGTGTTGCCTGTGCCGTAGTTGTTTCCTCGTCCCACCAGCATGGTGAGCGTGTACGTGCCGGCGGACAGGTTATTCAGGGACATCGTGAAGTTGGCATCCGCAGACCCGGTTGTATTGACTACCCCTCCCATCGGGTTGCCGGTGGTCATATCCTGTCCGAAAATATTGTAAAACTTGTTGTTCTGGCCCAGGGCGGAATCTTTGGCGGAGGCGTCTGTCAGAACGCCGCCGCTTCCGCAGCAGACACCCCCGGTCGTCAGGGTGATGCCGGTGGCGGTGCCTCCACTGGTCACCAGCGTTCCGGAAGTATAGGAAAAGGAGCTGCCTGTAGAGATTTTGTTCACTTTTTGTCCGGATTCTCCCAGATACGTGCCATCCACGACGGCAGTGCCATTGCCTGAATTGATCCCGAAGGAGATCAGAACCGTGGAAGCTTCAGCCGCAGCCGTCGCAATCATAGTTACCAGAATGAATAACGTTTTCTTCATGGTGTCGGTGGGATATGTGGTTGGAAATGATAAAACACTGCTTCCTTTCATCGACAAATAACGGATTTAGAATCCGGGGTCAACAAAAAAGGCCAGGGCCCGGATTATTATTTCATTAGTATGAATGTATTAATCAAATGATCCATTGTTTGAAGGGAGTAGGCAAGTTTCCGGCACAGACTCATCTTTCAAGGAGCAGAAAATTAAAATGGTTAATTTTCAGCGAGATACACGAGACATTTCTTAGGATTTTCTTCTAACATTCATAACGAATTCTAAATCCGCAAAATAATGGGAGGCTTTCCATGAACAACAAAAAAGCTCCCCTTGAGAAAAGGGGAGCTTTTGAAATCCGTTGATTTAAAAGGAAGAGGACGTTTCTTTAAAGGGCGGGTTCAATCTTTGTGATGGTGAACACCTTCTTCTTGTCGCCGTCCATCGGAACAATCTTGACCTGGTCTCCCACGCTCTTGCCCGTCAGTTCCTTGCCGACCTGGGAAAGATAGGAGACAATGTGCTTTTCCGGATTCGTGTCCCATGCGCCCAGAATGGTATACACCACGGCATCGCCTCCGGCCAGGGGCTGGAGGGTCACCTTCATCCCCATGGCGGCCCTGGAGGTATCCGTCACGGCAAAGTCCGTGCCGCGGGCCAGCGCCAGTGCATGCTCCAGTTCGGAACGGCGGCGGTTAAGCACTTTTTCCACTTCCTTGGCGTCCTGGTAGCCTCCGTTTTCACGGAGGTCCCCTTCCGCGCGGGAAATCTTCTTGTTATGCAGGTTTTCCGGGATCTTCACGTTCACCAGCTCTTCCAGTTCCTTCTTGCGGGCTTCCAGACTGTCCCAGGAAACGAAGATCGGTTCCGGCTTGTCGGAGGTATCCACCATGGCGTCCAGCACGATGGAATGCAGGTTCGGGAAAACGCCGATCACGCGGGCCATCAGCGCGCCGCGGTCCTGTTCGGAGAAGGCGGACGTATTGTACAGCATCTTGGCAAACTGGCGCACTTCCGCCACGTCCTGCCCCTTGATCATTTCCTGGATGATGTTCTTGTCCTCCATGAACAGGTTTTTCAGGCGCAGCATGCGGTTGGGGCCGCCATCCATGTGGTCCTGTTCAATCAGGGAGAGCATGGCGATGCCCACCGGAAGCCCGAAGAGGGGCTTGGAGGCGTCATGCCGCTGGCGGCAGATCCAGATGAGGGATTCCGCCGGAAGGGTCTGGCGCAGCAGTTCATGTTTCAGGTGCTTGACCAGGGCCTTGTCCTGCCCTTCTTCAATCAGGAATTTGGCGATTTCACCCACGGCGCGGGCGCCGCTTGCATCAAACAGCTCCAGGGCCTTCTGCGTCCACTCCTCGCCAAAGATGGCAGGCAGCGTCACATACACGCGCTTCTGGCGCACGGCGGGCATGGAATTGAGCACTTCCGCAAAGCGTTCCACATCCCCGATGTTGGCTTCCACAATGGAACGGAGGGAATAAACGTCCCCGGCGGCTTCCGTGTTCTTCACGGCGGCGATCAGGTCATCCCGCAGCACGGCCAGTTCCAGCACCTGCTGCAGCGCCAAGCTGCCGCCGTTGCGCACATCCGCATCCACAGCCTGAACCAGGACGTTCACCACGTCCGGCTCCGCCATGACGGAGTCCATCTTGATGCCGTCCAGAACACGCACGCGGGCCTTCAGATCGGCGGCCTTGTTATAATCTTCCAGAGCCGCCTGCGCGCGGGAAAGCATATTCGTACGGAGGGTGATGCGTTCCCCCTTGCGGGTAGGCATCATGAACTGCACGTTGGAACGGAGCATGGCGCGCACCTTGTCCCACCAGTTCTTCCATTTGTCTTCCGCAATAACGGTGCCTTTCAGAGCGGCTTCCAGTTTTTCAGGGGAAAGGGAATTGCCGTAGCCCTTCAGCGCAATGCGCACCAGTTCCACCGGGTCATCCGCAGACAGGTTGATCAGGGCTTCGGGATCTTCATAACGTTTGACCAGGAAATGCTCGTCATCAATGAATTCCAAAATTTTTGGAGCAAATTCCAAGGCAATTTCATGTTCCGGATTTTCCTCAAAATCAATGACCAGCTTTTTGGCGGCCAGGTTCCAGGAAATGACTTTGCCGGCGCCCCAGGAAGTATGGAAGCAGTAACGGCCAGGTGCGATGCGATCAAGTTTTTCAGCGAGAGAGGGGGTGATTTTCCCCAGAGACAATAATTTCTCCAAGTCGGCGTGCATACTAATGCACATGATACGCGCGCCCCTACCGGTAGCAAGACTAAATTCCCGAAAGAGCACACGACCAGTGTATCAAGGGCTATCTGGACCCTCTTCCATTCACCAGCCATAGCGGCTCCCATGGATTCCATAACCCTCCGTGCGTGGGTAGCCTCCGGGCGGCGGGTCGTTACCCTGTAAACTATCGTCGCACTCCATGATGTTCCCCATGCTATCCTTGACCTTCCCCTCCTGATAGGCGGCGTATGCGTAATCCAGCATCTTCCCCACGGTTTCAAACCCTTTTTCCTGCGGAGTTAATATCCTGTTTTTTCCATCCGTCCCGCGGATGATGATCATAGCCAGGGCATCCGGGTCCAAATCCGCCTTCCCGGCGGCATTCTCCCCGGAAGCGACATGATTCAGGACCTGGATGATCAATCTGGACAAGCCCGTCCCCATATCCATCCTCTCCCGTTTCACTCTGGGTGAATAATCATGGCCAGCGTCCCAAAAAGGCGCGTCTTCAGGTGCACCTTCGTAAGGGACAAGACGCCTTTCCGGAGTTCCGTCAAAAAACCAATTGCAATACACCACCTCGGGGGTCCTGTGCAGGGAAGAAGCCCGGACCATCATGGTCCCGTCCAGATAAAAGCCCGTCAACCCGTACTCCCCAAACCAAAGGGCTCCGGCCTTCCCCTCCGAACCTTTGGGAAACAGGTCCTTCCAGAGCGGGTTTTTCTCCAGGGGATGGAAAAAACGTTCCGCATATCCTCTGGCAAACCTGGCCTTTTTCCGGGTCTCCTTCTCTTCGTCTCTCTCCTCTTCCTGCTGCGCCAGTGCTTCCGTACTCTTCTTCTCTTCCTCCGGAACCGCCGGGTCTTTCTCTTTCATCCCCTCTTCCTCCTTCGCTGCCCACTCCTCACTAAGATGGTCGAAAAATCGGTCCGCAAACCGCTGCGCCCATTCGTCCGATGCCATGGGGGGAGGAGCATCACCCAGTTCAAGAGCATTCCTCCGCACCCTGGCGCACTGATCCATCAGCCACTGCTCCGTTTCCGGGTTCAAGTCATCCATCATCATGATGTCGATCAATCCATGGGCTACGTCCATCATGGCAGCCCTCATCTTTCCGCTGTAATGGCATAAATCTTCCGCTACCGGTCCTGAAGCCCCGCGGAAATAACAATAATTGCCGTCGCACACCTCCATCAAGTCCTGGTAGAACCGCATGGAAAAAGTCCGTTTTGTCACGGCTTCATCCCAGGTCCGGCGCAGAGAATCCGCCAGCGCCGGACTCAATGTCTTCCGTCCCCTCCTGACATGCCATCTGGAATACACGAACGGATTGACTATGGATTCCACGAATGCAGCCGTCCTTCCAATCCCTTCCCCGGAATAAAATACATACCGCCTTTCTTCTTCCTTCCCCAGTAAGGAACCGGGGTTTGCTTCCACAAACCGATCCCATCCATCCAGCAGAGTCCCTCCGACAGGCGCCCACAGGTGTACAAGCAGCAGCACCTCGCGGAACACATCCCTGGTTTGCAGATCCACCACGGGTTTCTGGCTCAGCATCTGCATGCTCTGGAAGCCTGTGGACTGCGCCCAGTGCAGTTCGTTCCCGTCCAGATAAAAGCCGAACTCCTGGTCAAAGGAGCCCAGGTAAATGCAGGCATACCTGAAAGGGGGATTTTCCGGAAAAAGCATTTCCCAGTAAACACGGGCCAGCCCACCGCAATACGCCTCCTCCCAGGTGCATGCGAAATATTGGCCGGGATAGATGAGGTATCTTCCTTCCTCTTCTTCCCCGTCCGCCACCGAGAGAAAAGGAGTAATCAGAAAAATCAGCAATAAATAAGGCAGTAGTTTGAGCATCAATATTCTTTAAACCAATGGACGACCAGGGACAAGTTCATAAAAGAAATTTGCCTCCGGTTCTTCCGCAGCGAGCCCGCATCCCGGACGTTCCTGGAAAAAACGCCGGGAAAAATCATGCCTCTTCCTCTGAGCTAGAACCACAACGTTCGGCCGCCCCTGCTACTCCACACGCCGCTTTTACGGGGATATTCCCGCGCCCCCTTCTCCGCCTGCCTTCCCTGCAACACGGCCCGCTTTTCAAAGACTCCCTTCAGGTAATCCTCATCACAGGTGAACAACAAATCCATGGTGTATAGTAAATCCATCAGTTCAACCACCGTACCCAAATCCGCATCAGCGGCAGTCATGATCCTCTCTGTTCCGTCAGCCCCGCGCACGATGCAAAAAGCAATCCGGTCCACGTCGCGGGCAGCCCTTCCTTTGCCGGTGGCCAGCTCCCCTCTGGCAATGCCGGTGAGCAGCCCCTCCATCAGGGTTCCTATCTCCTTTCCTACGGTCAGCCATTCCCGCTTTACCCTGGCCTCACCATCCCCCTCCGCATCCGGAATGCCTTCATACGGGAATAATTCCCTCTCCGGCTCCCGATGAAAAAACCATCTATCATAGACATCCAGGGGATGATCCGACCCGGACTCTGCGCGCCCCATGAGGGGGCCATCCAGATAAAAGCCGCAGAGACCGCGCTGGGGAAGAAAACAGCACACGCCGGGTTTCCCCTTCGCTCCCGCGGGAAACAAATCCTTCCAAAAGGGATTCCTGTCCAACGATTTCAGAAAACGTGCCCGGAAGCCGCGCACATATTCTTCCCCGGAATACGGGGAGGGGGAATCTTCCTCCGCCATCTGCTCCTGTTCCACGGCGGCGCCATCCCCGGGAACGTTTTTTTGCCGTTCCCGGGCAGCAGTCTGTTCCTGTTCCATTCGTTCCCAGACCCGTTTGCCGAATTCCTCCACCCATTCCGCGGATACCATGGGCGGCGGTTCATCGCCCGCTTCTGCGGCATACTTCCGGACGACGGCGCATTGCTTCATCACCCACTGCTCCCCCGCCGGAGTCAGATCATCCATCATCGCCATGTCTATCAATCCGCAAGCCAGAAACCTCATGGCCGGCCTCATTCTGCCCATCCCGCTGCACAGGTCTTCCGCCACGGCACCCGATTCCCCGCGGAAATAACAGTAATTCCCGTCACACCTGCTTACATACTGGCGGTACAGGTCCATGGAAAACGTTCTGCATGTGACTGCTTCATCCCACGTTTTACGGAGTTCGTCCGCCATGGCAGGATTCAATGCCATCCGGCCTCTCTTAACAAATAAATGGCTGTAAACAAGAGGATTGATCACAAACTCCATCCAGACAGCGAAGGACTCGCAATACTCCCGGAATTGAGGAAAATTCAAAACAATACTTTCTTTACGTCTGGCAAAAGGATCACCTTCCGTTACGCTATCCACCATGCAATCCCATCCTTCCAAAAGATTCCCTAGAACGGGAAATTGCAGGCAGGTCAACAGAACGGCAGTCTGTTCCATCCCCTTGCTCTGGAGATCAACTACCGGAAACTGGGACAGCATCTGCATGCTGCACGGTCCGATGGCTCTGGCCCAGCACAGTTCGTTCCCGTCCAGATAAAAACCGAATTCGCGGTCAAACGAGGGTAAGTAGAGACACGCATAGGTGAAAGGGGGATTTTCCGGGAACAGGGTCGCCCAATAACCATCATTCCGGGAATCCGCCGCAAAATACTGGACCGGGCAATGCAGAGTACTCCAACTTTCCACATCGGAATAGCAGGAGTCCTGCGCCCGGGACGGCAGTGTGAGAACGAAAGCCGTCCAAAAACATACAGCCAGTTTGAACATTAAGCATCTTCCTAACATTCAGCACAACAGGTGGCAAGTTGATTATCATCTTTTTGTTCCGGAGAATACAGGGAACCAGCCGATGTCGGCATTTCAGGAAATTCCCCTCTGTTGAGCTTCGGATTATTTTTCATGCGAAGGCAGGGAAACCCGAACAGAGGAAGCCCGGCCCCGCTTGCGGCTCTCCTGAAGCCCCTTTCCCACGCGGCGGTTGGACTATACAAGCCGGAGACTCCGCCATTCCCCTCTTTCCACCCCCATTCCGTTTCCCGGAACGCTCTCGTTTCAACGCGCGGAGGGAACCTTTCTTCGTCCAGTTGCGGCTTGACCCTGCGGGGAGCGTGGCGTAACATCCCCGCACGCATTCAACCCCTGCGCAACACGTATCATGGAACCTATTTATGAAGGCAAGGCCAAACGGCTTTATACGACCGACAATCCCAACGTCCTCCGCATGGAATACAAGGACGACGCCACCGCCGGAAACGGCGCCAAGAAGGCCCAGTTTGAAAACAAGGGCAGGATGAACAAGGCCATCACCCTGGTCATCTACCGCATGCTGGAAAGCAAGGGCGTGAAGACCCACCTGGTCGCCGACGTGGATGACATCAACATTGACGTGAAAAAGGTTTCCATCCTTCCCCTGGAAGTGATCGTGCGCAACATCGCCGCCGGCTCTTTCAGCCGCCGCATGGGCGTCAAGGAAGGCACTCCCTTCAAGAAGCCGATCGTGGAGTTCTCCTACAAGGACGATGACCTGGGCGATCCCTTCATCAATGACGATTACGCCCGTGAACTGAACGCCGCCACGGAAGAGGAATGTGCCTTCCTGAAGGACCAGGCCCGCATCGTGAACGACGTGCTGATTGATTTCTTCAAGCAGGTCGGCCTGACGCTGGTGGACTTCAAGATCGAATTCGGCCGTCTGGCGGAAGACCCCGCGCAAATCGTGCTGGCGGACGAGATTTCCCCGGATACCTGCCGCCTGTGGGACATCAAGACCGGCGAGAAGATGGACAAGGACCGCTTCCGCCAGGACCTGGGCAACGTGATGGAAGCCTACGAGGAAGTTCTCTCCCGGCTCCAGAACAAGGCCTGAGCCCTTTCCCCTTCATGGGAGCCGGTTGTCCGACCGGCCCCCATTTTTCATTTTACCACCATTCTTGAGCGATATGACCCTCCACTTTGAAGTTATCAGCCGATTCCAGGCCGCGGCCAATGCCGACGCCCTGCTCTACACTCCCCTGAACGCCGGGCTCACTTTCCGCCGCAGCCGCGTGTACACCGTGGAAATCAGCGGAGATGAACAGAAAGCACGCGAGTACCTCCTGAGTGTGCTGGTGGACCCCATCGCCCAGGAATGCAGCGAACAGGACGCCCCCATCCTGAAAGACGCCCTGTTCACCATTGATTACGGCATGAAGGCCGGAGCCCTGGACCTGGAAAAGGAAGCCATCCTGCAAAATTACCGGGGCCGCAAGAACATGGGCTTTACCCTGGACGGCCTGAAAATTACCCAGCGCGTGTACGTCTTCGGCCAGGGGGACAAGGAATCCCTGGCGGCGCTTTTCGCCAAGGACATCTGCAACCCCGCCATCCATAACTGGACCATCGCCTAACCCTCCTCCTTTCTCAGAACATGTCCGCCAAAACCTACCGCACCGTTCCCGTGAGGGACCTGAGCAGCGACGAACTGCTTGAACTCAGCAAGAAGCAAAAGCTTTCCCTGTCCCGCGAGGACATGGAAGTGGTCCAGCAGATTTTCCGTGAAATCGACCGCGACCCCACTGACGTGGAACTGGAAGTGATTGCCCAGACCTGGTCAGAGCACTGCAAGCACCGCATTTTCTCCGCAGACATCAGCCACAGCGTGAACGGCGGAACGGCGGAAACCGTGAACAGCCTGTTCAAGACGTTCATCAAGAAGCCGTCCGAAAAGATCATGGAACGCAAGCCGGGCTTCGTCCTCAGCGCGTTTGACGACAACGCCGGCTTCATCGCCCTGGACGACAAGCTGGCCGTCTGCCTGAAGGCGGAAACGCACAACCACCCTTCCGCTATTGAACCGTACGCCGGGGCCAATACCGGCCTGGGCGGCGTCATCCGCGACATCCTGGGCGCGGGCAAGGGCGCCAAGCCCATCGCCTCCCTGGACGTCTTCTGCTTCGGCGCTCCGGATACGGACCCCGCCGCCATCACCGCCCCGGACGTCATTCATCCGCTGGGCATCATGCGCGGCGTGGTGCGCGGCGTGCGCGACTACGGCAACCGCATGGGCATCCCCACCGTGAACGGCGCCATCCAGTTTGACCCCACTTACATTTACAACCCGCTCGTTTTCTGCGGCACCGCTGGCGTCATTCCCCGTGAGGACATCCTGAAGGAAATGCGCCCGGGCCTCAAGGTGATCGTCATCGGCGGACGGACGGGCCGCGACGGCCTGAAGGGAGCCACCTTCTCCTCCGCCGCCCTGGACGAAGCCTCCCATGAAGAAGATTTCACCGCCGTGCAGATCGGCAACCCGATTGAAGAGAAGAAGACGCTGGACTTCATCATGGAAGCCCGTGAACGCGGCCTGATCGTCTTCATCACGGACTGCGGCGCGGGCGGCTTCTCCTCCGCAGCCGGGGAAATGCTCTCCGTCACGGGCGGGGAAATCTTCCTGGACAACGCCCCCCTGAAGGAACCGGGCCTCATCTCCTGGGAAATCTTCCTGTCGGAATCCCAGGAACGCATGGTGATCGCCGTGGAGGAAAAGGACCTGCCGGAACTCCAGAAACTGGCGGACACCTTCCAGACGGAACTGACCGTCCTGGGCCACTCTGACGATACCGGCATCCTCAAGGTATGGCACAACGGGGAACTGGTCTGCTCCCTGGACAACTCCAAGCTGCATGACGCCCCCATCAAGAAGCTGGAATCCGTCTTCACCCCCGGCAAGGGCCTTACCGGCCAGCCGCTCCCGGACAAGGACCTGAACAAGTCCATGGAAACCATCATGGGGGACTTCGCCATCGTCTCCCGCGAGCCCATCATCCGCGAGTACGACCACGAAGTGCAGGGCAACACCATCCTGAAGCCCCTGGCGGGCGCCCAGTCCGATGCCCCGCAGGATGGCTCCGTAGTGGACATTGACGGTTCCGACAAGTGCATGGCCATGGCCTGCGCCATTCTTCCGGAATGGGGCAAGACGGACCCGTACGCCATGGGCACCGGCACGGTGGACGAATGCGTGCGCCAGCTCATCCTGGTGGGCTCCAATCCGGACAAGATCGGCCTGCTGGACAACTTCTGCATGGGCAACCCGGAAGACCCGAAGGAACTCGGCCGCCTGGTGGAATGCGTAAAAGCCATCGCCCACGCGGCGGACGCCTACAACGCCCCCTTCATCTCCGGCAAGGACTCCTTCTACAACTACTTTGAAACGGAAGACGGCCCCATCAACGTGCCCGTGACCTTCCTCTGCTCCGGCTTCGGCGTGGTGGAAAGCCCGGAACACGCTACGGGTTCCTCCCTGCGCCGCACGGACAGTCTGCTATACCTCATCGGCCATACGGAAGATGAAATGGGCGGTTCCGTCTTTGCCCGCACCCACGGTGTGGAAGACGCCAGGGTTCCCCAGACGGACTGCGCGCAGAACATGGCCCTGTACAAGGCTTATTACGATGCCCTGACCTCCGGCCTGGTGCTCTCCGCGCACGATGTTTCCGAAGGCGGTCTGGCCGTTACGGCGGCGGAAATGGCCTTCTCCGGCAAGGGCGGCGTTCAACTGGACCTGGCCAAGGTGCCCACCGTCAACGGATGGAAGTCCCCGGCGGTCCCCCTGTTCAGTGAAAGCACCGGACGCATTCTGGTGGAAGTGGACCCGGAATTCGCCGCTGACTTTGAGGCGGCCATGAACGGCTTCCCCTGCGCCTGCATCGGCAACGCGACGGAAGAGAAACGCCTGACGGCCACCTGCTGCGGCGGGGAAAAGGTGCTGGACTGCGACGTAGCCAAGCTCAAGAAGCTCTGGAAGGACGGCCTCACCCCCTACTATTGATCTCCGGAGCCAGGACTCAACCCTATCAACAATTTACCATCTAACGACATGCCTCACGCACTTTTACTGAAATACCCCGGCACCAACTGTGACGCGGAAACGGAACGCGCCCTGCGCGCGGCCGGCTTCTCCACACAGGTCCAGCCCATCGCCACGGCCACGCAGGAACACGTCGCCAAATCCCAGCTCGTCGTTCTCAGCGGCGGCTTCAGCTACGGGGACTACGTGACCAGCGGCCGCCTGGCCCAGCTGGAAACGGAGCGTTTCCTGGGAGACGCCCTGCACAGGCACCACGCCAGTGACGGCCTGATCCTGGGCATTTGCAACGGGTTCCAGATCCTTACCAAAATGGGCATTCTGCCCTCCTCCAGCCTGATTGACAACAAGAAGGAACGCTTTGAATGCGTGTGGGCCAAGCTGGTGAAGGTAGCCAAGGATTCCCCCTTCCTGCAAGGGCTCCCGGACGAATTTGAACTGCCCTCCGCCCATGCGGAAGGCCGCCTGGTCACCAGACCCGGCGACGCGGAGAAATACCTGGCCGCCGGCAATGTGGCGCTGCAATACGTGGACAACCGGGACGGCTGCGAATGCAGCATCGCCGGTCTTCAGGACTCCACCGGCCGCGCCATGGGCCTGATGCCCCATCCGGAACGCTTCCTGCTGCCACGCCACCATTACGACAAAGACTGGGCGGGCCATGAAGACTGGGGCTGGGGTTACTTCATTTTCAAATCCGCCTTTGACTCCCTGAAATAATCGCCTACCCGCCCGCAACCCTCCACCCTCCGCACAACATGACAGATACGGCACTCATCGGTTCCACCTGCGCCCTCGGCACCTTCTGGTCCTCAAAAAGGTACTTCGACTACCTGATTGATGAAAGCAGCCTGCCCATACTGCGCGGCAAGGACTTCGGGCAGGCCGTCATCATCTGCCCCTCCCTCTGGGAAGGGCGCCATGCAGGCCGCCGGGACCTGGACCGCTTCACGGCCCGGGTGAACAACCTGATCAACATTCTGCATGAAGTGAAGGCGGAACGCGTTACGTACGCCACCTGCATTGACACCCAGCCGGAAACGGGCAATGAACTCTCCCCCCTGCTTCATGAATCAGAGGACCCCTGGCTGGCGGCCCTGATGGAACTGAGGGACTTCATCAACCTCCGCTTCGGGCGCGTGCTGAACGTGTACCTGCCGGAAATCACCGGAACGGACGCGGAGATGAGCGTGGCGGACCTGCTGACGAAGGCCTCGGAAGGAACGGAGGAACTGGATGTATTCCTGCTGGAGCGCCACCAGCTCTACCCCATGCACCGCTTGGTGAAGGACGTGGAGAAGGCGTGGGAATGCGGCATCTTTTCCGTGAACCTGGTCCCGGAACCCGTCACCACCTTTGAACTGGTGGAAAGCTGTTTCCCCTCCCTGGCGGACCGGCTTCCCATCGCCAGGGAAACGGACCCCTACGGCAGCGCAAGAACTTCCGTATACTCCACGCAGTACCATGATCCGAACACCGGATACGTCATGGACAAGCAGGACGTGCTGGCGGGGCTTTCCGCGGACAGGCAGGCCTGACGCCTCCCTGCTTTCTTTCCAGGCCCCGCCCGCATCCCATGCAGACGGGGCCTTTTGATATGGCGTCCCTCTCTCCGCCCCATGCTGCAGCCGCCCTTTCCTGTTGAGCGCCTCCCGGAACAGTGCTATACATGGGGCATGAAGATCAGCGACGACAGTCTTGAATTTTTAACGGAACTTCTGGAGACGCCCAGTCCCTCCGGCTTTGAAATAGACGCCCAGCGCATTTGGGCGGATGAGCTCCGCAAGTATACGGAGGACGTGCAGTGCGATACTTACGGCAATACGTGGGCCGTCTTCCACGCGGAAAAGGAGGACGCCCCCACGTTGATGATTGAAGCTCACGCTGACGAGATCGGCTTCATGATCCGCCACATCACGCCGGAAGGCTTCCTTTATGTGGAACGGGTAGGCGGCACGGACACGGCTATCGCCCGCGGACGCCGCGTGCGCTTCCTGGGTTCCCAGGGTGAAGTCATGGGAGTTACGGGAAACACGGCCATCCATTTGAGGGAAGCCGGGGAAAAAGAACCTAAAATCTGGGAAATCTACATCGACGTAGGCGCCACCTCCGACAAGGAAGTGTCAGACCTGGGGCTGCGCGTGGGCCATGTAGGCGTCTACTGCGACGGTCCGATGCTGATGAATGAAAGCAAGCTGGTCTGCCGCGCGCTGGACAACCGCCTGAGCGGCTTCGTCCTGTCGGAAATAGCCAAGCGCCTGTGCAAGCTGAAAAAGCCCCTCGCCTGGAATGTGGCGCTCGTCAACGCCGTTCAGGAGGAAGTGGGCTGCATCGGCGCGGGAATGATCACCCACCGCCTGCGCCCGGATGCCGCCATCTGCATTGACGTGACGCACGCTACGGACTCTCCCGGACTGGACAAGGGAAAATTCGGAGACATCAAGCTGGCAGGCGGTCCCGCGGTCATCCACGGCACGGCCAACCATCCCAACCTGGTGGCGCGCCTGGAAATCGTGGCGGACAAGAACAAGATACCGCTCCAGCATGAGGCCGCCGGGCGCCGGACCGGAACGGACACGGACAGCATTTACACCTCCCGCAACGGCGTGGCCTCCGCCCTGGTTTCCCTGCCCCTGCGCTACATGCACTCCCCCGTGGAAACCGCTGCCCTCAGCGACGTGGAGGACACGATCAAGCTGCTGCTGGAGCTGATCAAGTCCCTGAAACCCGGAGACACCTTCGGCCACAAGCTGTAACAAGGGGCGTCCGGATGTTTTTCAGGGCAGTCTCTGCGGAGGCTGCCCTGTTTTTTGGTTACAGGGAAAAGAATTGGCAACAGGAATAACCTACTTCACCCTTTCCAGAAAAAGCGCCTCCACAATCCGCAAAAACTCCACTCTCCACTCTCCACTCTCCACTCTCCACTCTCCACTCTCCACTCTCCACTCTCCACTCTCCACTCTCCACTCTCCAC
>DBGCTZ010000044.1:0-28883 GCA_048388685.1 Akkermansia sp.
CGGCATGGTCCGCCAAAACACCTACCATCCCAAGCTCAACCTCATTGCCTCCATCGGCTATGAGAAGAAGGAGAATGGGGAAACAGTTGTCGGTCATGCCTACCAGTACGATGCCCTGAATTGCTCCGGGAGAAAGACTAGCAATAAATCAGGCTATCACAATACGTACTCAGATGGTAGAACATATAAAAGAAGTTTGGAACCAAATTTATACAGCTGATCCTTATATGATTTTTCCAAAAAAAGTTGATCCCAAGAAATGCCCCTGCTGTACAGGAGTTAAGCCCCTTGTCGACTTTGGCAATGGATCAGTATCCGATTATAATTTATCTCTTTATATATATCAAAGCAGGGGAAGAAGCCATGCTCATCCTTTGAAGGGATATGGAAATGAAATACTTCCTTGTGATAATGGTCAGATGCATTTATATCCGGATCAAACATCAAATGCGTATGGATTGCCTTCAAGTTTTGTCCCATCACATGAATTTGGGCATACTTTGGGACTTTGTCACCCTGGTCAAGAAAAGACTTCTTATAGAGTTAGAGTGGTAATTGGTAATCAAACAGTCCAAGCTCCGTGTGCTTATGAAGGCAAGGATATGAAAGAACGACCAGTAAATGGGAAAGAAGATTTAATGGGGGTAGGCATGGGACTACGTGATTTTTACTTTGACCGATGGCAAGAAGATATGAATGGAAAGTGTCCTAATTGTGATTATAAAATCAAAAAGACAATGCATCTAGCTTCATTCATATTAATATTTATTTTATTTAATTTCTGTATTTTAAATCTTGCCAACGCAAACAATGTCCCCTTATCTCCTGTTTTAAAATTGATGAGCAATACTCAATTAGAAACAGAAACTAATGAAGGTATATTGCTCCCCCCCATGAATGAGGATAATCAAAATTCTAAACAGTATGTGAGTGTTGATCATTTGTCTTCCATACCACGCCAGCGCAATTTTGAAAAATTAACGTCTGTTCAAGCCTCTAAATTTATTCCTGTTGTTGATTCTCAATGGATTGATTTTGTTACTTTTAATAAATCATTTCCTGGTATTTATACAGAATTTATCTTTCCTCCCATTTTATGCAAAAAATCCAAAATAATTTTAAATGCTGATGAACATATTCCATATACATCACAGTGGTGTATTACATGTATTCGAAACAAAAAAGAATTTGGTTTAAATTTATTCTTCACAAAAAATGAAGAACTATACATAAAAATCAAAAATGAAGTAATCCCTTGTTCCATGTGGAAAGGGAAAATCAAAAATGGTGGAGCTACAATATCATTTGGTTTTAACGACATGCAAAAATGGTTTAAGTTTTATGAAAACGGGAGAGATTTGTTATTTATTTGCTATCAAATAAATAATTGGTATGGTATTTTATATTTTAGCATAAAGAATAGTGATATATATTATCATGGATCTGAATATATATCTGAAGAAGCGGCGGCAAGTATGTAATTTTAATAAATTGTTTAACGGCTTCAGGAAATGACGTATCCGCTCGCCGACCTTCGGAATATGCTTATTAACAACGATCACGCAAAGCACTGTGTGATGCCGGCTGTTTTACCTATTCTTCCGCTCCTAGCCGTCATTGTACTTTTCCTGACGATTCCCTGCTGCTCCAAGCTTTTCTCTCCCTGCGGAAGCGGGGAGATTCCGGAGACGGACCAGACGGAAACATTCCTGAAAGCGCACGTGACCCATCTGGCGGACACCATCGGAGAGCGGAATGCCTACAAGCCCGGCACCATGGAGCGTTCCGCCCGCTACATTGAAAAAAACCTGGAGGGCATGGGCTACGCCGTCACGCGGCAGCCCGTGGACATTCCGGTTTCCGCGGAATTCGGCGCCGTGAAGGACCGGACGGTGTACAACCTCATCGCTATCAAAAAGGGAACTTCCCCGCATCCCAAAACGCTCATCATAGGTGCGCATTACGATACCAAGGTAGGCATGGATAACTGGCACGACCACGGCCCCGCCAGACCGGCCCGCACCGGAACGCCCGGGGCCAATGACAACGCTTCCGGCGTAGCCGCCCTGCTGGAAACGGCGCGCGCCCTGGCAGCCGTCCCCACCCTTCACGACGTCTGCTTGGTGGCGTATGCCAATGAGGAACCGCCCTTTTACCAGACTTCCGCCATGGGAAGCGTGGTGCATGCCAAATCCGTAGCCGCCTCCCCCGGACGGGAACATATTATCGGCATGATCGCGCTGGAAACGCTGGGGTGCTACTCCCCGAGGGTGAACAGGAAGCGAAAGTCCGCCATGGTCGCCGGGCTGGCCGGACTCCCGGACCGGTGCGACTATGTGGCGTTCATGTCCACCAACACGGGCCGCAAGATGGCCCGCTCCTGTGCGGAAGAGTTTGCCCGGCTGAACCGCTTTCCGGTGCGCTCCGCCGTCTTTCCCTATTACACCAAAGGAGTTTCCTGGTCGGACGACTGGGCGTACATGAAGGAGGAGATTCCCTCCTTTGCCGCCACGGATACCGCCTTCCTGCGGTGCGACGACTACCACGAAACCAGCGATACGGCTGAAAAGCTGGATTATCTCCAGTTTGCGGAAGTCGTGCAGGGCCTTTCCAAACTCATCATTTCCCTGGCCAGCAAACCGTAACCATGAGACTCTCCCTCCTCTTTCCGGCCCTTTTCCTGATGCTTGCCCCCGTTCCCGCGGGGGCCGCTCCCTTAGAGCTATCCGCGCTGAAGGCCATCAAGGCCCCTGCCGGACACGGAATGTTCAGCTCCGGATGGATATCCCTGGGGCTGAAAGCGGCGGATATTCAGGAAAAACAGGTTTCGCCCGGCCACATCACGGACGTGGGGGAAGCCGCCGTCCAATTCCATTTTCCCGCCGGGTGGAAGCCGCAGGACAGGCGCGCGGCCCTCTGCATCTTTCCGGGAGGAGCGTACGCGCTCCAGGCCCTTGAAAAGGAGGGCGCCCAAATCGCCCACTGGGCGGCGGAGCACGACATGGTGGGCGTTGTGGTGAAATACCGCGTTTCCGAGGGAAACCACGCGGTAGGAAAGTTTCCCGGCCCGCTGCTGGATGCCAGGCAGGCCCTGCGCGTGACGCGCCGGCATGCCTCCTCGCTGGGGATTGACCCGCACCGCATCGGAGTCATAGGCTTTTCCGCAGGCGGCCATCTGGCGGCCATGGTCTCCACACTCTGGAACCGCCCGTTTCCGGAAGAAGCGGAAAATCCGCTGAGAAGCGTTTCCGCGCGGCCTGATTTTTCCATGCTCATCTATCCCGTCATTACCATGGTCCCGGGAACCACTTACGGTGGCACCCGCAGTAAAATTCTGGGGTCTGATCCTGCCCCTGTCCTGACGGAATTGTGTTCCGCGGAACGGCAGGTGACGCCGGAGACACCGCCCGTGTTCCTCGTTCACGCCCTGGATGACGGCGTAACGAGCGCCAACAGCAGGCTGATGGAGCAGGCCTGCCGGGAAAAGGGCGTTCCCGCCAACCTGCACTTTTATCCTACGGGTGGCCACGGCTACGGCATGGAGAAGCGCGGCCAGCCCACGGATGAGTGGCCAAAGGCCGCGGAAAAATGGCTCTTGAAACGGGGAATTCTTTCCTCCCCGGAGGCTGCGTGCGGAGGAGAGCCCTCCGGTGCGGGAGCCGCCCCCCGGAACACAGCGGGAATGAATGCGCTAGGCCCTGATGGTGCCGTATCGCAGGGTTGACCGGAACCGGACCCGGTGCTACCTTTTCCGGGCATGAGTGCGCCTGAAAAGAATTACAAAGACACCATCCTGTTGCCGGAGACCGGCTTCCCCATGAGAGGGGATTTGACAAAAAACGAACCCGTACGCCTGAAAAAGTGGGAAGACACCGGACTGTACGAACGAATTTTGTCCCGCAGGATTGACCAGGGCGCACCCCGGTTCCTGCTCCATGACGGGCCCCCCTTCGCCAATGGCGACGTGCACATGGGCACGGCCCTGAACAAGATTCTGAAAGACCTGGTCCTGAAGTCCAAGACCATGGCCGGCTATGCCGCGCCCTACGTTCCCGGCTGGGACTGCCACGGCCTGCCCATCGAATTCAAGGTGGTGCAGAAGGCCCGCGACCTGGATGCGGCTGAAATCCGCCGCCGCTGCGCGGAATTTGCCAAGGGCTTTATTGACATTCAACGGACTTCCTTCCGCCGCCTGGGCGTTTTCGGTGACTGGGAGCATCCCTACCTGACGATGAAGCCGGCGTATGAAGCCAACATCCTGCGCGTGTTCGCCAAGCTGGTGGAAGACGGCGCGGTTTACCAGAGCCGCAAGCCCGTGCAGTGGTCCTACGGGGCCTATACGGCGCTGGCGGAAGCGGAGATCGACTACAAGGAGAAGATCAGCCCTTCCGTGTTCGTTCGCTTCCCGTTGCTGGACAATCCGCTAAACCTGAATGCCTCCATGGTGATCTGGACCACCACCCCGTGGACGCTGCCCGCCAACGTGGGCATCGCCCTCCATCCGCGCTTTACATATGTGGCCGGCAAGTTCATGAAGGACGGCCAGACGGAAATCCTCATCATCCTGAAGGAACTGCTGGACGCGTTCGCCCAGAAGACGGGCTGGGCCCTGGCGGAAACCATCCGCGAGTTCAAGGGCACGGAACTGGAAAACTGCGAGGCGCAGCACCCCTTCCTTTCCCGCACGTCAAAAATCATCCTGGCGGACTTCGTGACCACGGACACCGGTACGGGAGCCGTCCACATCGCGCCCGGCCACGGCTCTGACGACTACAATGTAGGCCGCCAGTACGGCCTGCCCGTCCTCTCCCCCGTGGATGACGACGGCAGATACACGGACGAAGTGGGCGTTCCGGCCCTCGTCGGCAAGCATGTGTTTGACGCCAACAAGGACATCATCGCCATGCTGGAGCAGGATAACAACCTGTTCGGCGTGGAAGAATACCGCCACCAGTACCCGCACTGCTGGCGTTCCAAGACGCCCATCATTTTCCGCGCCGTGGAACAGTTCTTCATTTCCATGGACAAGCTGCGCCCGCAGGCCCTGGAGGAGATCGACAAGGTTCAGTGGCTGCCCGCCTGGGGCCGCAACCGCATTTACGGCACCGTGGAGGCCCGGCCCGACTGGTGCATTTCCCGCCAGCGCACCTGGGGCGTGCCCCTGCCCGTGTTCTTTGACGAAAACGGGAAAGCCGTCCTGGACGCCGCCGTGGTCCGCAAGATCGCGGACATGGTGGAAGCCCACGGCTCCAACATCTGGTTTGAACTTTCCGACGAAGACCTGTGCGAACGCCTCGGCCTGCCCCGGACCTGGAAGAAGGGCAAGGATACGCTGGATGTCTGGATTGACTCCGGCTGCTCCCACATGGCCGTCATGGATTCCCGCCCCGGACTGGACGCCCCGGCAGACCTGTACCTGGAAGCCACGGATCAGCACCGCGGCTGGTTCCAGAGTTCCCTGATGCTTTCCGTCGCCTGGCGCGGGAAGGCTCCGTACAAGTCGGTGATGACCCACGGCTTCGTGGTGGACAAGGACACCGGTAAAAAGACCTCCAAGTCGGACGCCAAGAGCGGCAAGCCCATTGACGCCGCCTATTACTATGACAAGTACGGCGCGGATATCGTGCGCCTGTGGGCCGCTTCCGTGGACTGGCAGAATGAAGTTCCGTTCGGGGAAGACCTTTTCAAGCAGGTCACGGAACCCTACCGCCGCCTGCGCAACACCCTGCGCATCCTGCTGGGCAACATCAGCGGGTTTGACTTCGCCACGCAGGCCGTGGCCCCGGAACACATGCCCATCCTGGACCGCTGGATTCTGGAACGCCTGAACGCCGTCATCAGGGAAACCCTGAAGGCGTATGAAGCCTATGACTTCCGCAAGGCGTTCAGCGTCATCAACCAGTTCTGCTCCAGCGACCTGTCCGCCCTGTACGTGGACACCACCAAGGACCGCCTGTATTGCGATGCCGTGACCTCCGTGCGCCGCCGCGCCACGCAGACGGCCATGACCATCGTCTTCCGGGCGCTGTGCCGCCTGCTGGCCCCCATCCTGGCCTTCACGGCGGATGAAGCCTGGGAATACGCCGGGTACGAAGGCAGCGTGCACGAGCAGGATTTCCCCGCTCCGATGCCGGAATACGACACGCAGGAGGCTTCCTCCGCAATCTCCCGTCTTCAGGAAATCAGGTCCGTCATCCAGGTGGCCATTGAAGAACAGGTGAAGGCCAAGGCCTTCTCCAAGAACAACGAGGCTTCCATCTCCCTCACCATCCCGACGAACGAGAGCGAGGACGTGGTGGCGCTGCTGGAAGACCGGGCCTTCGCCACGGAGTTCTTCATCATTGCGGACCTGGACGTGAAGACCGGACCGGAACTGGCCGCCACGGCCGCCAAAACGGAACACGCCATGTGCCCGCGCTGCCGCCGGTATGAGCCCGTGGAAGACGGGGCCGACGTATGCGAACGCTGCGCGGAAGTCCTTTCCTGAATCGGCAACCTCCACCCTGACTTTTATGGACACCCAGACGGAAAAGGAACCCGTTTCCCATAAGAAAACATTTCCCGGCTGGCTCTGGTGGAGCCTGCTGGGCCTGGGCCTGTATGCGCTGGACCAGGCCAGCAAGCTGTGGATTGTCCACCGCTTCCCGCTGAATTATTTGAACGAAAACGTCCAGAAATACGCGTACGTTCCTGATTTTAATGGATTTCAGCACATCAATTCTAACGGGGCCATAGATTTTTTCACCTTCGGGCCTCTGTCGGATGCTGAGCTTGCAAAACTCCAGGACCTCCATCCGCACACGGTGGAAGCTTTGAACAAGCTGAGCGACCTGGAACCCATTTCCTTCCTGGACGGAGCGGTGAACATCACCCGCGTGCACAACACGGGCGTGGCCTTCGGCATGGGGAACGGAACGGCATGGTCCAGCTACCTGTTCCTGGCCATTCCCGTGCTTGCTATCGTGGCCCTCATCGTGCTTTACCGGAAGAACTTCTTCCACACGGTGTGGCTCAAGCTGGCTTACGTGCTGCTGCTGGCCGGAGTGGCGGGCAACCTGACGGACCGCCTGATCCAGGGCTTCCTGATTCCCTACGAACAGACGCACGGTTTCTTCACCAAACTCATGAACGGGTATGTGGTGGACTTCATTGACGTGACCATCCCCGTCTTCAATTACCGCTGGCCCGCCTTCAATGTGGCGGATTCCTGCATCTTCGTGGCGGCGATTATTTTCTTCATCGCCAGCATCTTTTCTGCCAGGAAGAAAGAGGAAAAACCATCCTGAAACGACCATGACCATCCGGACCATCCTTCTGTCAGGGCTGCTGCTGGGCGGAGGCATCGCCTCCGGCAAGGACGAACTGTCCTTCAAGGAAATGGTGGTTCCGGTGAAAGTGGCCCCGGACCAGGACAGCATCACGGCCTCCTTCCCGTTCACCAACACCTCCGGCGTTCCCGTCACCATCAGCAAGATCCACGTTTCCTGCGACTGCACGACCGCCGGAGCGAAGGACAACAAGCTGACGTACGCCCCGGGGGAATCAGGCGCCATCAGCGCCGTGATGAAGACCGGCAATTTTTCCGGCACGGTGGACAAGGACATGACGGTGCACGCCAACGGCTCCGCCTACAAGCTGGTGATACGGGCGCAAATCCCGGACATCATCCGGATGGAGCCCCGCAAGCTGGAGTGGGCCAAAGGGGAGGCTCCGGCCCCCAAGACCATCAAGATCACCATTTCCAGGGAACTGCCCGTCAACCTGACCACGGTGGACCTGACCGGGGACGCCTTCAACTATGAGCCCGTCACGGTCAAAAAGGGGCGGGAATACAAGATCATCGTCACTCCTAAATCTACGGACAAGCCGGCCTTCAATACCATCTGGGTGCGCACGGATTCCGCCGTGCCGCGCTACAAGCGCCAGATGGGATTCCTGACCATCAAGGAAGATTGACCCCCTTTCCCGCCATGAGAGACGCCCTTTCCACCGCCCTGAAGCTCCTGCTGGCCGTATTCCTGCTGGCGGTGGGGATTGCCGCGCTGGACCTGCGCGTCATCCAGCCGTTCCGCACGCCGCCCTGCAATCCGGCCATGCTGGAGGAAGGGCACGTGTGCCTGTCCCAGGTGATGAAGGAATGGCCGGGAAAAGTCATCTGGATAGACGCCAGGAAGCAGGACGACTTTGAACGCCACACCGTCACGCAGGCTCCGGTTTACCCCATCCGCCCGGCGGACGCCAATTACCAGGAGCTTCTGGCGAACGCCATGGAAGCCCTGATGACGGCGGAGGACAAGGGATACTGCATCGTCATTTTTTGCAGCCGGGACTGCACCTCCAGCGCAGCCGTAGCCAATGAACTGAAAAAGCCGGAATACGGCATCCGCGCGCCCATCTTCATTCTGGAAGGAGGGTGGGACGAATTGCGCAAAGAACCCTCACTCGTACCATAGCCATGCTTGACACCGCTATCATCCGCCCGCAGTTTCCCATCCTGGAGACCAGCGTGCACGGCAAACCACTCATTTATCTGGACAACGCGGCCACCACGCAGAAGCCCCTGGCCGTGCTGGACGCCACCCGGAATTATTACGAAACGCAGAACGCCAATGTGCACCGCGGCTCCCACTACCTGAGCCAGCTGGCGACGGAAGCACATGAAGAGGCACGGGAAACGGTGGCCCGGTTCATCAACGCGCCGGAGACGGCGGAAGTCCTGTTCACCTCCGGGTGCACGATGGGCATCAACCTGGCGGCGGACACCATCGCCAAATCCGGCATGATCCAGCCGGGGGATGAAGTCATCCTTTCCGCCTCAGAGCACCATTCCAACATTGTCCCCTGGCAGATGCTCTGCGAGCGCACGGGAGCCGTCCTGAAGGTCATTCCCCTGACCCCGGGCCAGACGCTGGACATGGAGGAGTACAAAAAACTGCTCTCCCCCCGCACCCGCATCGTGGCTGTGGGGCACGTCTCCAACACGCTGGGCACCGTCAATCCCGTGCAGGAGATGACGGCGCTTGCCAAACGGAACAGGCCGGATACCATCGTGCTGATTGACGGCGCGCAGGCCGTCCCCCACATGAAGGTGGACGTTCAGGAACTGGGCTGCGACCTGTACGCGTTTTCCGGGCACAAGATGTACGCGCCCACCGGCACCGGCGTCCTGTGGGGAAAAAGGGAGCTGCTGGAAAAACTGCCGCCGTGGATGGGCGGCGGGGAGATGATCAAGGAGGTCACCTTTGACAAAACCGTTTACAACGACATCCCCTTCAAGTACGAGGCGGGAACGCCCAACGTCGGCGGGGCCGTGGGGCTGGCCGCCGCCATCCGCTACGTCACCGGGCTGGGACTGGACAACATCGCCGCCCATGAACAGAAGCTGACGGACATGGCCGTGGAAGGCCTCAAGGCCATGCCGCGCCTGACCGTGCTGGCTCCGGACGTGCCGCACAGTTCCGTGGTCTCCGTCCTGGCGGACGGCATCCACCACTATGACCTGGGAACCCTGCTGGACCAGATGGGCATTGCCGTGCGCACCGGGCACCACTGCTGCCAGCCGCTCATGTGCGCCCTGGGAACCACCGGAACCACCCGCGCCTCCTTCGCCCTGTACAACACGGAAGAGGAAGTGCAGGCCTTCCTCAAGTCCATGAACAGGTCCCTGGAGATGCTCTCCTGACCTCCGTGACCATACCGGCCTCTCTCCCTTTCCACCATGAAAACGGCTTCCGTCCTTCTTTTAGGCTTTGTCCTGGGCCTTTCCGGCTGCTCCCTGCACCACCAGCAGGGACCGGCATATACCCATTACCAGGATGACGCCGCAGCTATCCGGGAAGCGCATGCCGCATGGCTCATCCTGGCGGACCCGCGCCGGAGCCGGGAATGGCCGGAAGCCAGGAAGAAATACAATGCGTGCATCCGGGAGCTGGCCGCCCACCTGAAAGAGGCCAAACGCGAGGGGGGAATGAGTGAACGGACGCGCCGGAGCCTGCCCTTCATCATTGAAAAAGCTTCTTATGCCAAGGACAGCAACCCCTGGTTTTATGAAGCCATCTACATGTCCGACGAGGTGGACCCCACCTTCCGCCTGCGTGAAAGCGTGACCGTGGAGGGCATGGGCATTCCCCTGGCGGGGCTGGCCCCCCAGGGCATTTCCCAGCCCCATGCCAAGGTGCTGAAGGACAACGGCAACGTGCATACGCTGACGGCCATCCTGGACTTTGACCGCATGGTGGACGGCAAGCCGGTGCTGCGTACCATCCCCCGCCTGATGAATGAGCATATTTTGATTGGCAGGAACAAGGTGCGACATCCCCTGGCGGCCAACTTTTCCGTGCCCATCGCCCTGTTCTGGAAGCTTTCCGACGCAGACGGCACGGAACTGCTGGGAGCGTTCCGCCCTAAAAAGGCCATCAGTACGATGGGACTTTATTTTTCCGAACCCTACGATCCCAAGAAAATCCCCGTGCTGTTCACGCACGGCCTGATGTCCGGCCCCGCCACCTTCGCCAACCTGACCAACCGCCTTCTGGTGGACCCCGTCATCCGGGAAAACTACCAGTTCTGGTTCTTCGGCTACCCGTCCGGACTTGCCTGGACCATCCCGGCCAGCAGGCAGCGGGAGGCGCTGGATGAACTCATGAAGGCGTACAATCCGCGCGGAACCTCCAGGGAAATGAACAACATCGTCATGGTGGGGCACTCCATGGGCGGCCTCATTACACGGTTCAACAATTCCAGCAAGCCGTGGACGCTGATGAAGGGACTGTTTGAACTCCCGCCGGAAACCTTTGCAGGCATGACGCTGGACAACTGGAAAACGGGCCTGGAACCCCTGCACTGTGACGAGCATACGCTGGAACAGCTCCAGAATAATTTCATTTTCTCCCCGGCCAGGGGCGTCACGCGCATCGTGTACATGGCCACGCCCCACCGCGGCTCCACCTTTGCGGACAACTGGATAGGACGGCTGGGCCAGCGCCTGATCGACCTCCCCGCGGACATGCTGGAGGAGGTCACCCGCATTGCCACCCTCAGCCGCGGCATGTTCCTGCTGAATCCGCTCCAATTGAAGGACGAGCTCACCAGCATCCGCCAGCTTTCCCCGAATTCCTCCCTGGTCAAGTACATGTCCGAACTGCGCGGCTCCCCCGACGTGCCCGTTCATTCCATCATCGGGGACCGGGGAAGGAACGACACGCCCCACTCCTCCGACGGGGTAGTGAAGTACCGTTCCTCCCACCTGGACTGGAGCGCGAGTGAAAAGATCGTCCCGTCCGGCCACAGCGTGCAGGACGACCCGGCTGCCGCCGTGGAACTGCGGCGCATCCTCCGTGAGCATTTGGCCAGGGTGAAGGGGAGCCAGACGGTGGAGGAAACGGACGCCAGGGCCGCCACCCCGGTGTGGCAGACCAATCCCGCACCGCCCGTCATCCTGAAAAGGCCGTAAAGGAAAGACGCGCCCCGGAACATGAAACAGCCGTTTTTCTTTCTTCCGGGGTGTCTTTTCCATCTCTCTTCCGCCGCCGCTTTCACTGCCGGAAAATGATTCCTTGCGTTCCTGCCGGGGACAGGCGCAGGGCCCCGGGAGGAAGGAAAAAATATTCCTCCCTGCGGCAATATGCCCCCTTATAGAGTTGCTTCCGGCGGGGAACTTAAGTTAAACTATTTGCCAATACTATTCCCCCCTTCTCCATGCCCGCCGACGAATCCCTTACCATGGACCAGATTTCCGCCCTCTTCCCCCAGTTGGAAAATATCCAGCTCACCGGGGCCAAAGGCCCCCAGCAGATTTTCACAGCCACCCTGAAATCCAACTTTGCTCCCGTCATGCTGCGGGTGGTGCCCACGGAGGAGGCCGGCATCTTTGGCTGGGACCCGGAATTCATCGTGCGCTCCCTCACCATCGTGGAACAGGCGCACCAGGGCCTTCTGCGCGTTTATGAAGTCGGGCAGGCCGGACCGTTCACCTTCATCATTTCCGAGCATTCCCCCTACCCGCGCCTGGCGGACCTGGAACAGCTCCCCCAACTATCCCCCCAGGCCGCGCTCAACCTGGTCCGGAACATGGCGGAAGGACTGCTGACGCTGCACCGCAAGGGCATTTTTCACGGAGGCATCACGCCCAAGCTGATTTCCCTGCGCGCGGACGGCGGAGACGCTCTGCTGCTGCCCATCAATATTTATCCGGCCCAGCCTCCCGTGGACATGGGGGATTACGCTTCTCCGGAATGGGTCACCGGGGCGGAAGCCTCCTTCACGCCGGGCATGGACATTTACGCCCTGGGGCTGACGCTCTACATTCTGCTGACCCGCAAGACGCCGATGGAAGCGGGTTTCGCCATGCCTTCCACTCTGATCAAGTGCAGCGACGCCGTGGATGCCGTGGTTTCCCGCGCCATCAATCCGGACACCCGGGAGCGCTACCGGGACCTGGGGGATTTCATCACGGACCTGGACAAGGCGATCGCCAATCCCATGGGCAGAAACGCCGCCGTCCTCCCGGTCGCGGGCACCTCCCAGGCGGTCCCCTCCCTGAACGCGCAGAAAGGGCAGTCCAATATTTATTATTACCTCATCCCGGCCCTGATTGTGGGTATTGTGTTCACGTACACCTGCATCCTGTACAAGAAGGATGTGGCCAGGATGCGCAATGATTACAATGAGCAGGTGCAGAAGGAGAATAACGCGAAGGCGGACGCCGCGCGGAAGGCGAACCGGGAAGCGCGCCGCCACGCCCCGGCAGTTCCCGCGCCCGTTGCTCCGGCCATCGCGGATAACTCCACTCCGGCCCCCGCCGTTCCCGTACCTGCATCAGCCCCGCTTCCCGCGCCGGCAGCTCCCAGGGTTCCCGCAGAACCCGGCAAGGTCAACTGGAGCCTCCAGCCCGGCGTGAAGGTGCGCCAGAGCTCCAGCCGCAACATGCTGGGGGCCTATGGTCCGGAAAAGGCCGTTGACGGCAATACCAGTTCGGAACTTGCCGACGTTTCCATCAGCGCCACCGGCGTGGTGGAAGGAAAGAACGCCTGGTTCGGCATCGACTTCGGCCCGGAAACCAACCGTACCGTGGAAAAGGTGGTCATTTACACCCCCGCCAACCTGACCCTGCTGGGCACGATGGAGGAGTTCAAGGTGCTGCTGTACGACAATGACAAGAACGTGCTGGCGGAAAAGACCTTCACCACTACTCCCTCTGAAAAATCCACCAACGTCACTACCTGGAAGCTGGACGCTCCGGTCAAGGCGCGCGCCCTGCGCGTGGAATCCACCAATCCGGCCCGCCCGCTGGCTCTGGCGGAAGTGGAAGCCTACGGACCCGCAGAGGCAGAGGAAACGCCGGCTCCCACACCTGAGGAGGAATGATGCCTGCGGAACAACTCCCGGCCCCGCTTCCGTCCCTCCGGAAAATCGGCGTTCTCCTTCTCCTCCTGTGCCTGTTTGCGCTGGCGCTGGCAGGGGGCACCCTGTACCTGGTTTTTCACGATCTTCCCCTGATTCAACAGGCCATCGCGGAGACGGCGGCGCAATCCGTGAAGGAGCTTCAGGAAGGCGGCAGCGCCTCCGTTGCCCTCACCCATGTGAATGCCGGGTCCACTGTATCCTCCACCATGGATGAAAGCCTTTTCTACCTGGGCACCGCCGGACTGGTCATCTGCTGGCTGATGCTGGTTTACCGCCTGGCGCAGAATGCGGAAACGGTGAAGAAGGGAGCCCTGCGCTGCACGCCCCTTCTCTGCGTCCTTTCCTTCTTCCTTCCCGTGGGCAACATATGGATGCCCCTTCAATCCATGCTGGACATCAACCAGGCCCTTTCCTCCCCCGGTACTTCACGCGGCAAGGGCTGGGTATGGACGGCCTGGGCCGTCAGCGTCCCGGGTTCCCTGCTCATCTTCCTGTACACGCTGTGCCGTCCCCTGGTCAGCTTTTTCCAGACTTTCCGCGCCTGGGCGGAAGAAGACCCGGGGAACGTGTTTGCGCTGGACCGGGAACTGGAAGCCCTGCTGAACGGCATGGTACGCCCCGTCATCATGTACAATGGCATGGCCTTCCTCCTGTGCCTGCTGGTTTCCGTGCTGATGATGCTCCACTTCTATTCCCTGCAAAGACGCCTGACTGCCCGCTAGTCCTCCGGTTCCCGCATCTTTCCGGCAGGATTTCCGCTGGAAGGGTAAACGGGCCCAGGCGTATCTTTTCTCCCCGGCCTTCTCCTGCGCTCCACTGTCCGGAATTCCGGTGAGGCTTCCTGAGGGGGGAAAAGAAGTTTTCCGCGCCCCTGCCGTCCCGTGCGGGAATGCCCGCCTTCCGGGCATAAAAAAACCCGGCCACGCCTCACGGCGGGCCGGGCCAGCAAAAATAGCAATTCTTCCGGTTAGCGCTTGGCGGCTTTCACCGTCATGGCGTCCTTGCCGATGCGGCCACGGAGATAGTGAAGCTTGGCGCGGCGAACTTTGCCGCGGTTCACGATTTCAATCTTGGCGATGCGGGGGGTGTGCAGGGGGAATACGCGTTCCACGCCTTCACCGTAGGAAATCTTGCGCACCGTAAAAGCTTCATTGATGCCGGAACCGCGCTTGGCGATCACGATGCCCTGGAAAATCTGAATACGTTCCTTGCCGCCTTCAATAACACGAGTGTGAACCTTGATGGTATCACCTACGTTAAATGCGGTCACATCCGCCTTGAGTTGCTCCTGCTCGATTTTGTTGATAATGTTCATCTTGTGTTATCTATTGCTGGTGAATATCAGTAAAAGGAAAACTTACGGGACGCAGAATATGGGCCATAATCCCCTAAAAGGCAATCCAAATTTGCCGTACGGCCTTAATTTTATTTTTTAACCGGGGCCGGAGGCGGGGCTATCCTGCTGCGCCATTCCTCCAGCGCCGGCAGAAAGGCTGAAGAAGACATGAGAGCATGAACGCTGTCCATGCGCATCAGGCACGCCTTGTCCCCGCCCTGGGCCCGTTCAGCCAGCAGGGATTCCAGCAGAAGGCGGGCGCGGGTGCGGGCGTCCGGCGCACCGTCCAGCGCGGTGAAAATCAGCTTCCCGGCCCGGGCCGGGTCCTTCCGGTACAGGTATTCCAGGGCCAGCGCTTCATAAAGGCAGGAGGAGGGGGCCTTGCGGGCGGATTCCAGCAGGCGTGCGGAGCGCTCCCCCCAGCGGTCCCCAAACTGGACCAGGGATGCCCACCAGCCCTGGAAATAACGGTCCTCCTCCGAGGGCTTCACGTCCATATCCTTCATGCGGGCATACGGACGGTACAACGGGTCTCCAAACACCACTCCCTGCCAGGACAACACGGGCATGCTCATCCAGGAGGCTTCCGCCACGGAATAGCCGTCCAGCAGCCGGTCCACAAAAATGTCAAAGCGGTGGCACGCGCCCAGGAACGGTTCATACACGTTCCCCACCGTCACGTCCGCCCCCTTTTCCAGCAGGGCGGAGCTCCAGCCCGCGCCGGGAACCTTGAAATCCGAAGCACTGAAGGAATGCAGATGCATGGCTACCGCGCCGGGTCGGAAGCGAAAGGCGGGGTCCGCGAACGGGCCGTTCGCGGCGCCCGTGTACCACCCACAGTAAAGAGCCGTATCCCGACTCAGCGGAAACTTCTCCGGAAGAGTCTGGGGCCAGTCGTCCAGGTAAGCGGGAATGCCCGCCTCCCGCACGCGCCGGAACACGGCGTCCAGCCATGCGTCCCCCTGGGCGTAGGGGCCGCCCCGGTCCACCACGGCCCAGCCCCACAGGCCGTTTTTCTCCACCGCGGCGGGTTTCTTCACCAGCCGCATGCAGGTCTCCGGCGTCAGGCCGTCCAGACGGCACACCAGAAATGTGGGAAGGCCGGCGCCCACAAAATCCTCCCGGCTGTTGTAATAGGGATTGGGCCGCCAGGACTTTTTCTCATAATTCTCCACGGCCAGCAGGGCCAGTTCCGAATCCACGGCGGCGCGGTCCGTCTGCATCTGGCTGATCTCCTTCCCAGACGCGGGGACGGGGCTTTCATGCCGTATCTTCATCGGCAGGTCCGCCATCAGCACCAGCGCAAAAATCTTCCGGTCCATCATGGGAGCGGAGGCAATGCCGGAAGGCACCCACCAGCGCTGTTCCCGGGCAACCCGCAGCAGGGGGGTGCGGATGAGGTCCTCATACTCCTTCCGGGAAATCTCGTTGGCGGGGGGGCAATCCAGGGAAATGAGGTTCCTTTCCGGTACGCCACGCACCCGCGCATACTCCATGGCCATGCGCCGGCTCAGCTCTGATTTTCCATTGTACACCACCGCCACATGAGCAGGCAGAAGCTCATAGGCCCGGACGGCGGAAAACCACGCCGCCAGGAGGAACAAGACGGCTAATCCCCTCTTCAGCATATCCCCTACCATACCTGATCCTGCGGGGCAATCAAGCCGGTGAAACGGAGGTGCCGCGATTTCGCCATTTTTCCGCTTTTCGCTTCACTTCTAAAAAAAATCCGCTTTAATGACTCCTGATGTATTGCAGGCTCCCACCTGCATTCCCTACAACCATCATACGCATATGATTCAACAAATTGACCATATCGGCATCGCCGTCAAGAGCCTTGACGCCACCGTTCCCTATTACCGTGATGCGCTCGGACTCGGAGAGCCCCACATTGAGGAAGTTCCCACGCAAAAGGTGCGCGTCGCCATGTTTGACGTTGCCGGAGTCCACATCGAACTGCTTGAACCTACCTCTCCGGAAAGCGCCATTGCCAAGGCCATTGAGAAAAAAGGGGAGGGCATCCACCACATCGCTTTCAAGACCAACGACATTACCGACAACATTTCCCAGGCCAAGGACGCAGGCCTCATCGTGCTGAACGACCCGCCCGTTCCCGGCGCGCACAACACGCAGGTCACTTTCCTGCACCCCAAGTGTACCTTCGGCGTTCTGACCGAATTCTGCCAGCACCCCGGCTCCTGCGGATGCGGCAAGTAACCATTCTCCGAATCCACCATACCACTATACCAAATGGCTATTGATCCCAAATTGATTGACGATCTGAACAGCCGCCGCAAGAAGGTCATCCTCAGCGGCGGTCAGGAAAAGATCGACAAGAGACATGAAAAGGGCGAAATGACCGCCCGCGACCGCATGGGGTACCTCTTTGAAGATGGCACCTTCTCGGAAATCGGCATGCACGTGCGCCACAACTGCCACAACTTCGGCATGGGCAAGAAGGAAATCCCCGGCGACGGCGTTGTAGCCGGCTTCGGCCTGGTGAACGGCCGTCCGGTCGCCTGCGCGGCTTCCGACTTCCTGGCCCAGGGCGGTTCCCTCGGCTACATGCACGCCATGAAGATCGCGGACGCCCAGAAGTACGCCCTGAAGGCCGGCATCCCGATGGTGACGGTGAACGATTCCGGCGGCGCGCGCCTGCAGGAAGGCGTGGCGGCCCTGTCCGGCTATGCCCAGGTATTCTACAACAACGTGCTGGCTTCCGGCGTGGTTCCGCAGATCTCCATGATCCTGGGCCCGTGCGCCGGCGGCGCGGCCTACTCCCCGGCCTTGACGGACTTCATCATCATGCGCAATTCCGGCAACGCCGGCATGTACATCACCGGTCCCAAGGTGATTGAACAGGTCACGTATGAGAAGTGCACGATGGACGACATTGGCTCCGCGGCCATCCACGCCTCCGTGTCCGGCAACGTCCACTTTGTGGCGGACAGCGACGCGCACGCCATGGACATCCTGAAGAAGCTCCTTTCCTTCCTCCCCGCGAACAACGCGGAAGAACCGCCCCACAAGCTGGATACCCCGCTTGACCTGAGCGCGGACGAAGGCATGAGCGACCTGATCCCCGCAGACAACCGCACCCCCCTGGACGTGCAGCCCATCATCAGCCGCCTGGTGGATGACGGCGACTTCCTGGAAGTGCACAAGGACTTCGCCAAGAACGTCGTCGTCGGCTTTGGCCGCATCTGCGGCGTGGTGGTCGGCATCATCGCCAACCAGCCCAACGTGAAGGCCGGCTGCCTGGACATCGACTCTTCCGACAAAGCCGCCCGTTTCATCCGCTTCTGCAACGCCTTCAACATTCCGTTGGTGAACCTGGTGGACGTGCCCGGCTTCCTGCCCGGCAAGAATCAGGAACGCGGCGGCATCATCCGCCACGGGGCCAAGCTCATCTTCGCCTACTCCCAGGCCACGGTGCCCAAGGTCACGCTGATCATGCGCAAGGCCTACGGCGGCGCCTACATCGCCATGTGCTGCAAGGACCTGGGCGCTGACGCCGTCTTTGCATGGCCCGGCGCTGAAATTGCCGTGATGGGCGCGGAAGGCGCCGTTCCGGTGCTTTACGGCCGCGAACTGAAAGCGGTGGAAGATCCCGCGGAAAAGGCCAAGCGCCAGGGAGAGCTTCTGGAAGAATACCGGGAAGCCTTCTACAACCCGTACGTGGCGGCCGGCATGGGCCAGATCACGGAAGTCATCAATCCGGAAGAAACCCGAGCCAAGATCGCCTTTGCCCTGCGCACCCTGATGAACAAGAAGGAAGTGCGCCCGGCCAAGAAGCACGGCAACATTCCGCTCTAACATCCATCTTAACGGATTCATATGTTACTTACAGCACTCGCCTTTGCACAGGGCATGGCCAACATCATGGACAATCTGGACTACCAGATTGTCGGCATCCTGGTGGTCATGATGTGCCTGGGTGGCTTGGCCGTCATTCTGACCATCAGCGGCTCCATCGCCGCCTCCATTCAGAACAAGGCCAAAGCCAAGGCCGCACCGCCTGTTTCCGTCCCTGCACCTGCCGCCGCTCCCGCAGCCGCAGGGAAGCCGGGCATGACTCCGGAAATGCTCGCCATCCTCTCCGCTGCCGTGGACTCCGCCATGACGGAGCTCACGCCGGAAATGGTGGCCGTCATCTCCGCTGCCGTGGACGCGGGCCTGGACGGCATGAGCCACCGCATCGTGGAAATCAGGCAATCCCCCGGCTCCGGCTATGCGGCCGCAGGCAGGGCGGAAATCTTCGCCTCCCACCGCATCCGGCCCACCCGCTGAGCCACTGCATTATTCACCCCTACCCCGCCCACCGGCGGAACCATTTAACTTAAACATTCCATACCATACATTATTATGAAGAAACTTCGCATCACCGTTGACGGCAAGGTATTTGACGTATCCGTAGAACTCCTGGACCAGGTCTCCTCCACCACGGCGGCCCCCGCTCCGGCTCCCGCCGCTGCACCGGCTCCCGTAGCCTCCGCCCCCGTGGCGGCTCCGGCTCCCGCTCCTGCCGCCGCCGGCGCTGGCGACGTGCCGAGCCCGCTTGCCGGCAAGGTCGTTTCCCTGGATGTTGCCCCCGGCACCGCCGTGAAGGCCGGTGACCAGATCCTGACGCTGGAAGCCATGAAGATGAACACCATCATCTATGCTCCCTCCGCCGGTACACTCACCGCTTTCTGCGTAAGCGCGGGCGACACGGTTCAGGAAGGACAGGCGCTGGCCAAGATTGGTTAATCCCGGCGGCAGCCGCCCGGATACCCTAACACGGGTCCGGACTCCGACTCAGACTAAAAACCGCTACAAGAATTATTCCATATGAGTCTTTTTGATTCATTAATCACCTTTTTACAGGGGATGGGCATCTTCTCCCTATCATGGCAAATGGTAGGGATGTGGGGCATTGCCGTCCTTCTCCTGTACCTGGGTGTGGCCAAGCAATACGAACCTCTGCTGATGGTTCCGATTGCCTTTGGCGCCCTCATCGCCAACATTCCGGACAACGGAATGCTCATCACCCAGTTGAACCAGCAGGTCATCTCCTCCAATAAAGCGGGGGAAGTAACGGCCACGTCCCTGAACAACGTGGGCTACCTGCGCGTTCATGTGGCCCCGCTCCAGCAGGCGCCCGTCAAGGTGCCGGCCAACCTGACCACGCCTGAAGCGCGCGCCCAGTATCTGGCAAACATGCAGCAGCCCATGCAGGTTTATCCCGGCAGCCCGCTGACCGTTTCCCAGATCAAGCCCGTGCGGGAATCCCAGGAAAAAGCCAAGGCTGACGCCGCCCTTCTGGGGGACGACAGCCTGACGGTGGACCCCAACCTGAAGGACTTCCACAACGTGACGGAAGCCGACGACAACGATCCGGTCTACCTGCTCACCAACGGAGGAACAACCACCGTTCTGCGCCAGAAGGGAGTCAACTACTTTGACACGGAAGGCAACCAGGTTCCCGTGAATCTGGAAACGCAGAAGCTGGAGCCCCTGGTGGTATCCGCCGCAGGCAAGTACGTGGCCGTGGGCCAGCATACCCAGGAACTGCTGGTCACCTCCATCCACGGGGGCCTGTATGACTGGATCGGGCTGGGCATTAAGGCTGAAATCTTCCCGCCCATCATCTTCCTGGGCGTGGGAGCCCTGACGGACTTCGGCCCGCTGCTCGCCGCACCGCGCACCCTTCTTCTGGGCGCAGCGGCCCAGGTGGGCGTGGCAGCCACGTTCTTCATGGCCCTGTTCATGGGCTTCACCCCGAATGAATCCGCTTCCATCGGCATCATCGGCGGCGCGGACGGTCCCACCTCCATCTTCCTGACGATGAAGCTGGCTCCGCACCTGCTGGGCGCCGTAGCCGTGGCCGCGTACACATACATGGCCCTGGTTCCGCTGATACAGCCGCCCATCATGGCGCTCCTGACCACAAAGAAGGAGCGCGTCATCCGCATGAAGTCCCTGCGAACGGTCAGCAAGAGTGAGAAACTGTTCTTCGCCGTGCTGGTCACCATTGTCACCATCCTGCTGATTCCGGACGCTTCTCCGCTGATCGGCATGCTGATGCTGGGCAACTTCCTGCGCGAGTGCAAGGTGACGGAACGCCTGGTGCAAGCCTCCCAGAATGAAATCATCAACATCGTCACCATCTTCCTGGGCACCTCCGTGGGCCTGACGATGCAGGGTGACCGCTTCCTGCAGAAGGAAACGATGCTGATCATTCTGCTGGGCATCGTGGCCTTCGGCGTAGCCACCGCGGGCGGCGTGATTGCCGCCAAGCTGATGAACCTTATCTGGCGCAAGAATCCGGTCAACCCCCTGATCGGTTCCGCAGGCGTTTCCGCCGTCCCGATGGCGGCCCGCGTCTCCCACAATGTGGGCCAGAAGTACGATCCCTCCAACTACCTTCTCATGCACGCCATGGGACCGAACGTTGCGGGCGTGATCGGCACCGCAGTCATCGCAGGCTACTACATCGCCACCCTGGCGAGATAACCTGAATTGAAATTATTCCAGGCCTCGGCCCGTCTCATGAATTCCACCGCCCCATTTTCCACTCCTCCGGAGGAGGAAGGACCATGCGGCGACTGGACCTATCATGAATGGGCCGAGGCTTCTTCCACCAACGACTTGGCCCGGTACCTGCCCCCCCGGCACATTGCCGTCTGCCGCGTGCAGACAGGCGGCCGCGGCAGGTTCAACCGCAAATGGGTGGGAGAGGAAGGCGGCCTTTGGTCCTCCTTCACCGTTCCCCTGGACATTCCCGCAAACACTGCGGACGGCGTTCACTGGGGCCATCTTCCCCTGGTTGCAGGCGTGGCCCTGCTCAACATGCTCCACAGCATGGGCATGGTCAACGCGCGCCTGCGCTGGCCCAACGACGTGCTCATCGGCAAATCCAAACTGGCGGGCATTCTTGTGGAACGCCCCTCCGGGCACATGGCCGTCATCGGCATGGGCATCAACATCTTCAATGACGTGGCTGGACTTGCCGGCGTCGTGAAAGACCCCGCCGCACGCCTGGCGGACCTGGTGGCGGACTGCCCCTCCATCCATGAAGTCATGGCTTCCCTGGGGGCCCACCTGGACCAGGTTCTCTCTACCTTTTCCCATGGCGGCATCCCTGCTCTTCAACAGGAACTGGCACGTGCATGGGCCGGGCAGAGGCCGGTTTCCATTCTTACGGATGACGAAACCATCCGGGGAATTTTTACAGGGATTGACGATCAGGGCAATCCTGTGTTATCCCTTCCGGCCGGCGCCGTCCGGACTGTTCCGGCGCACCTGGTCAACAGGCTTATTGAAGAATGAGCCTGCCCGCTCCTGTTAACACGGAGCTTCTTTCTTTTTCATCCAACAAAAATCACTGACATGAGTTACAAAGAACTGACACCAGAAGAAGCAGCAAGCCTGATTAAACATGGCCACAATATCGGCCTGAGCGGGTTCACTCCTGCAGGGACGGCCAAGGCTGTTACGGCTGAATTGGCAAAAATTGCAGAAGCGGAACATGCCAAGGGGAACCCCTTCCAGGTGAGCGTCTTCACCGGCGCTTCCACCGGGGACTCCTGCGACGGGGTCCTTTCCCGCGCCAAGGCCATCCGCTACCGCGCCCCCTACACCACCAATGCCGATTTCCGCAAGGCGGTGAACAGTGGTGAAATCGCCTACAATGATATTCATCTCTCCCAGATGGCCCAGGAAGTTCGTTACGGGTTCATGGGCAAAGTAGACGTAGCCATCATTGAAGCCTGCGAAGTCACCTCCGACGGTAAAATTTATCTGACGGCCGCCGGCGGCATCGCTCCCACCATCTGCCGCCTGGCCGACAAGATCATCGTGGAATTAAACGCAGCTCACAGCAAAAACGCCATGGGGCTGCATGACGCCTACGAACCCCTGGACCCTCCCAACCGCCGTGAAATCCCCATTTACAAACCAAGCGACCGCATCGGAAAACCATACATCCAGGTTGACCCGAAGAAGATCGTAGGCATTGTGGAAACCAACTGGCCGGACGAAGCCCGTTCCTTTGCTGCAGCAGACCCCCTGACCGATAAAATCGGGCAGAATGTGGCCGATTTCCTGGCTGCCGACATGAAGCGGGGCATCATCCCCTCCACCTTCCTGCCGCTGCAGTCCGGCGTGGGCAACATCGCAAACGCCGTGCTGGGAGCCCTAGGCCGCGACAAGACCATTCCCGCTTTCGAAATGTACACGGAAGTCATCCAGAACTCCGTCATCGGACTGATCCGGGAAGGCCGCGTGAAATTCGGCAGCGCCTGTTCCCTGACCGTGACGAACGACTGCCTGGAAGGCATTTACAGGGATATGGACTTCTTCCGCGACAAGCTGGTGCTGCGTCCCTCCGAAATATCCAACAGCCCGGAAGTGATCCGCCGCCTCGGCGTCATCTCCATCAACACCGCCATTGAAGCCGACCTCTACGGGAACGTCAATTCCACGCACATCGGCGGCACGAGGATGATGAACGGCATCGGCGGCTCCGGCGACTTCACGCGCAACGCTTATATTTCCATCTTCACCTGCCCGTCCGTCGCCAAGGACGGCAAGATCAGCGCCATCGTCCCCATGGTTTCCCACCATGACCATACGGAACATGACGTCAACATCATCATTACGGAACAGGGTGTCGCCGACCTCCGCGGCAAGAGCCCGAAGGAACGGGCACAGACCATTATTGAAAACTGCGTCCATCCGGATTACAAAAACATCCTTTGGGATTACCTGAAACTGGCGGACGGCAAGGCCCAGACTCCGCAGTCCATCCGGGCTGCCCTGGGCATGCATGCCGAACTGGCCAGGAGCGGGGACATGAAGAATGTTGACTGGGCCCAGTACAAGTAACTTCCGTACGCCGTAATCGGCACCCATGACTTCACGTTAAATTCACAGGACCGCTCCCGCACAGAGAGCGGTCCTTTTTCTTTTTTCAACCTTCATCATTGACCGCCTCTTCATGGACTGGATGATTTACCCCGCAGCCAAGGCATTGACAAGGGCCTGTGCCGTCCTTTTCGGCGCAGGCATCCTGACGACTGTTCTCATCCATCTTTTCATGCCCCTTTTCCTCAGCTATCCCCGGGCAGCGGCTCCCTTCCTGCTTTTGGGAACATGGTCGGAATTGATCTCCATTCTTTCCCTGGCCCTCCTTGCCTCTTGGAGCGCCAGGGTTCTGCTGGCCTCCCAGGGGAGCAGGATCACAAGAACCCTGAGCGCATTGACCTTCCTGCCTGCCCTGTACGTTATCCTCATTCCGTTTGCGGGCATGCCCGTTCCTTCCCAATATGCAGAAATGAACAGGAGCTGGGATTCCTTTCTTCTTCTGGTGTCCATCACCTCCTTCTTCTCTTTTCCCTATACGGCAGGATATGGAGCCGGGGACAGGAAGATATTTCTGGCCTGGGGCATTGCGGCAGCGGGCTGCGGACTGCAAAGCGCCCTGTTCTTCCTCTCTGTCCTTTTACGCCAGTTCCTGTCCCCCCTGGCGCCCTTCCTGGACGCGCCCCTCGTCTGGCAGGCTATCATTCTGTCCTGCGGTCTGGAAATCACCCTGGCGGCCCTTTCCGTTATTCTGGCGCAGCGCCTTTTTAAAAATGTCATGTCCATAGCGTCCATGCCGGAGTTGATCAATCCATCCATGCCGGAAGGGCGCCCCTAGGAACGCTCCCAGTCCCGTTTCCGGAGCAGGTTGCCGCGATGCCATCCCCCGTTAAATCCTGAGGAAGGATTCTACGGCGCCCGTTATCCGTCCCAGGAACGCTACTTCACCAGTTCATCCAGATAACAGCCATAGCCGTTATTTTTCATGGCTCCGACCTGGTCCTGAAGCGTTTCCCGGGAAATCCAGCCGTTATTGAAGGCTATTTCCTCCAGGCAGGCCACCTTGAAGCCCTGGTGGTGTTCCAGGGTGCGGACAAACATGGAGGCCTCCAGCAGGGTGTCATGCGTGCCGGTGTCCAGCCACGTATAGCCGCGCGCCAGCTTTTCCACATTCAGGAGGCCCATTTTCAGGTATTCCTGGTTTACGGACGTGATTTCCAGCTCGCCCCGGGCAGATTTGGGTATCCTTTTGGCGATTTCCACCACCTGGTTGTCGTAAAAATACAGGCCCGTCACGGCCATGTCGGATTTGGGTTTGAGCGGCTTTTCCTCAATGGAGATGGCCTTCCCCTCCTCATTGAATTCCACCACGCCGAAGCGCTGCGGGTCGTGCACCTGGTAGCCGAAAATGGTCGCCCCGCGCGTTAGCTCCGCAGCGCGCCTCAGTTTTTCCGTCAGGCCGCGCCCGTAAAAAATATTGTCCCCCAGCACCAGGGCCACCGCATCCCGCCCAATGAATTCCTCCCCGATGATGAAGGCCTGCGCCAGCCCTTCCGGTTCGGGCTGTTCCCGGTATTCAAAGGAAACGCCGAATCTGCTCCCGTTCCCCAGCAGGTCCCGGTACAGGGGCAGGTCACGGGGGGTGGAGATGATGAGAATTTCCCGGATGCCCGCCAGCATCAGCACGGAAATGGGATAATACACCATCGGCTTGTCGTAGATGGGCAGCAGTTGCTTGCTGACGGAAAGCGTGACGGGATGCAGGCGCGTGCCGCTTCCCCCGGCCAGAACAATACCTTTCATATTTATTTCCTAGCTGTTGGTTCCCAGGCGTTCCAGACGGTATTCCCCGGACAGGATGCCGCGCCACCAGTCTTCATGGTTCAGATACCACTGGATGGTTTTTCTGAACCCGGAGGAGTGGTCCTGGCGCGGGGCCCAGCCCAGTTCCCTCTGGATTTTGGACGCGTCAATCGCGTAACGCAGGTCATGGCCCGGCCTGTCCTGCACAAAGGTGATCTGCTCCCGGTAGCTCCGCCCGTCCGCACGGGGCCGCAATTCATCCAGATGGGAGCACAGCAACTCCACCAGTTCCAGATTCGTCTTCTCGTTATTGCCGCCGATGTTGTACGTTTCTCCGGGTTTTCCGGCGGAAACGACGGTCAGAAGAGCTTCGCAGTGGTCCCCCACATACAGCCAATCCCTCACATTCTCCCCCGTGCCGTACACGGGGATGAATTCCCCGGCCAGCGCTTTCAGGATGACCACGGGAATCAGCTTTTCCGGGAACTGGAAGGGGCCGTAATTATTGGAACAGTTGGTGATCAGAGTGGGAAGCCCGTATGTATCATGCCACGCGCGCACCAGGTGGTCGCTGGACGCCTTGCTGGCGGAATACGGGGAATGGGGGCGGTACGGCGTGGTTTCCGTAAACAGGCCGTCCTTCCCCAGGGAACCGTACACCTCGTCCGTGGAAATGTGGTGGAAGCGGAAGGCCTCTTTCTTTTCCCCCTCCAGGGAGCGGTAATATTCCAGGACGGCCTGGAGCAGGGAAAAGGTACCCATCACGTTGGTCGTCATGAAGTCCCCCGGATCATCAATGGAGCGGTCCACATGGGACTCCGCCGCCAGGTGCATCACCCAGTCCGGCGCGTACTCCCGCAGGGTGCACCGCATCAGGTCGGCATCCCGCACGTCCGCACGGAGGAAGCGGTACGCCGGAGAAGCCGCAGCGTCATCCAGGGAATGGATGTTGCCTGCATAGGTCAGGGCGTCAATATTCAGGACTTCATGGCCGCGCTCCAGCAGCAGCCTGACCAGATTGGAGCCGATAAAGCCGGCGCCGCCCGTAACGATAATTTTCATAACTCTGTTTTCAGGGGAGATGCGGCGCCATCATACAGTAGCGGCATGGTTTTACAAAACAAATCCGCCCATGCCGCCGGGAACGGGAGGCATGGGCGGAAAAAAGCGGTGTCCATCACCGCGGAACCGGCTAGCAGCTCAGTTCCCGGCAAAGGTTGATGATGTCCGGATTCACGGAGTACTGCTGCCCGGCCACGGCGTCCAGGGAGGCGTAGCCGTACTGGCCGTCCTGATACACCATGATCTGGTTGATGTCTCCGTTGTTCAGGGCTTCCACGGCGCGCGTGGCAAAGCGGGTACCCATCAGGCGGTCACGGGCGGTGGGAGAGCCGCCGCGCTGCACATGGCCAAGCACGGTCAGGCGCGTGTCCATGCCGGCGCGTTCCGTCAGCCAGCGGGTCAGGTACTGGGCCACGCGAGTGCCTTCCGCCACCACGGCGATGATGCAGCTTCCTTCCTCATTGATGACGGGTTGCAGACGCTTGTAAATGGATTCCAGATCGTAAGGAATTTCAGGGACAATGCAGATGTCCGCCGCGCTGCAAAGAGCGGTGGTCATCGCCAGGTAGCCGCAGTCCCGGCCCATGGTTTCCACCACGAACGCGCGGTGATGGGAGCGGGCCGTGTCGCGGACGGAGTCAATGCAGTCCAGAATCACGTTCTGCGCCGTGTCCACGCCCAGGCAGTAGTCCGTGCCGGCGATGTCGTTGTCAATGGTGGCAGGAATGCCGGCAAAGGGAACTTCAAAATCGTTGAAAAAGTCATTCAGGGCGCGGAAGGAGCCGTCGCCGCCCATGATGATGAGCTTGTCAATGTTGCGGGCCTTCAGGTGTTCGTAGGCCTGCTTGCGGAATTCGTAGTCGAAAAAGCGTTTGGAGCGGGAGGAGCGGAGGAGAGTGCCGCCCCTGTAAATCATGTCGCTGGTCAGTTCCCGGGTGGCTTCCTTGATCTTTCCATCAATCAGGCCTTCCAGGCCGTCGTAGACAACGTACGGGTTCATTCCAAGCTGGCGGGCATGATCCACAGCTGCCCTGATCGCCGGATTCATTCCGGCGGCGTCACCGCCTGATGTCATAATGGCTATTCCACTCATAAGTAATAAGATTAACTTGTCCGGGGGGGAATGGTACCGAGGCGGACAAATAATGCAAGCGCGGAGTTTTTGCTGGCGCAATAAACGGCAACGCCCCATGATAGGAAGGCATGAAGGACACCGCAGCAGCCATTCTGAACGCCACGGCCGCCCTCCGGGACGGCACCGCACGGCTCCGGTTCGGAGACCCGGTCCACTTTACCTACAACCCGCTCACCTATGCATGGGCGCCGCATGAACAATACGTGCGCACCTACGGGAACGGGGAAAAGAGCCACTTCTTCCTGGGCATGAATCCCGGTCCCTTCGGCATGACCCAGACGGGCGTCCCCTTCGGAGAAGTGGACGCGGTCGTGAACTGGCTGCACATCCGCGGGGAGGTGGGCAAACCGGAGCATACCCACCCCAAGCGCCCCGTGGAAGGCTTCGACTGCCCCCGGTCGGAAGTCAGCGGGCGGCGCCTATGGGGCCTCTTTGCGGAAACCTTCGGCACCGCGGAAAACTTTTTCCGGCATAACTACGTCGCCAACTACTGCCCCCTGATCTGGATGGGCGCCACCGGGGCCAACATCACGCCGGACAAACTGCCTGCGGAACAGCGCGCCGCCGTGGATGAAGTGTGCATGGAACACCTGGTTTCCCTCATCACCATCCTGAACCCGCATACCCTGGTGGGCGTGGGGGCGTACGCCACGCAGAAGCTGCGGGACGCCGCCGCACAGCTCCCCGGAAAAAGTTTCACCATCGGCACCCTGCTCCACCCCAGCCCCGCCAGCCCCATCGCCAACAAGTTCTGGCCGGAACGCCCCATCCAGCAGCTTAAGGAACTGGGCATTTTGTGAAGAGTTGAGAGTTCAGAGTGAAGAGTTGAGTCATCATGGACGGGGTAGCCAAAGTGAAAAGCCGGAGATTTGCCGTGCGCATCGTCCATTTGTACCAATTTTTGTGCAATGAGAAGAAGGAGTTTGTACTTTCAAAACAGATCTTGAGAAGCGGTACCGGCATCGGCGCCAATTTGGCGGAGGCGGAATGCGCCATCAGCAGGAAGGACTTCCTTTCCAAAATCTATATTGCCTTGAAGGAATGTTCCGAAACCCTCTACTGGCTGGATCTGCTCAGGGACACTTCTTTCCTGACGGAAGAAATGCACGCCAGCATCTACCGGGACGGAGAGGAACTCAAACGCCTCCTCACCTCCACCACAAAAACAGTTTCCCACCAAATTAAGAATAATTCTTAATCCAAAAAACTCTGAACTCTGAACTCTGAACTCTGAACTCTGAACTCTGAACTCTGAACTCTGAACTCTGAACTCTGAACTCTGAACTCTGAACTCTGAAC